>NZ_JBIAZP010000007.1:0-360721 GCF_042899165.1 Micromonospora sp. NPDC000121 | reverse complement strand
CAGACTTTCCACCACAAGGGGGATCGCTGGCCGGCACCCGACACGGGCGCCGGCCAGCGGCACATCGTGAACACCGACGACGGCCGGCACCCCGCGCGGGTGCCGGCCGTCGGCGTACCCGCCACGAATCCTGGACGGCTGCCGCTCCTGCGGGCTACCGGCGGCGGGACGCCAGCCAGCGCGTCGCCAGGGCGGCGGCGCTGCCCCAGATGCCGCGCCGGAACAGCAGCACGACGAGGACGAAGATGCCGCCGGTCACCAGGCCGATCGTCTCGAACCCGGAGAACGACAGCCAGTCCTCCAGGCGGACGACGATGCCCGCGCCGAGCACCCCGCCCCAGAGCGTGCCGATCCCGCCGAGCACCACCACGATGACGGCCTTGCCGGAGGTGGTCCAGTGCAGCACCTCCAGGGAGACGAAGCGGTGCCCGACGGCGAACAGCCCGCCACCGAGCCCGGCGATGAAGCCCGACAGCACGAACGCGGTCAGCTTGTAGCGGTGCACGGGGTAGCCGAGCGCGCGGGCCCGTGCCGGGTTGTCGCGGATGCCGACCAACACCCGGCCGAAGGGCGAGTGCACGATCCGCCAGGCGCCGGCCAGGCCGAGCAGCACGATCGGCAGGATCGCGTAGTAGAAGTAGTAGTCGTCGGTGAGGTCCAGCCCGAACAACTCGCGGGGCACGCCCTGCAGGCCGTTCTCACCCTGGGTCACCGAGCGCCACTCGTTGGCGATGTAGTAGACCATCTGCGCGAAGGCCAACGTAACCATGGCGAAGTAGATGCCGGTCCGCTTGACCGCCAGGTAGCCGATCGGCACCGCGAGCACGGCCGCGGCGAGCGCCCCGGCCAGCACGGCCACCGGGAACGGCAGGCCGGCGTGGATGGCCACCAACCCGGTGACGTACGCGGAGGCGCCCCAGAAGGCCGCGTGCCCGAAGGACATCAGCCCGGTGAAGCCGAGCAGCAGGTCCACGGCGACGGCAAACAGCGCCCAGCAGAGGATGTCCACCGCCACCGCCGGATAGAGCCCGTTGGGCAGCCAGAACGCCACCAGCAGCCCGACGGCGAGCAGCGCGTACCGGACCCAGCCGGGCGCCCGGGTCACGGCGACCAGCCCGGACTTCGGCGCCGGACGGCGGGCGTCGGTCGTGGTGTCGACGGTGCTCGTCATGCCGGTGCCTCCTCACGGCCGAACAGCCCGGCCGGGCGCCAGAGCAGCACGACGGCCATCACGATGAAGACGATCGTCTGCGACACGATCGGGAAGTCGGACAGGTACGCCTCACCCCACGCCTGGACCAGGCCGATGCCGAAGCCGGCGGCGACGGACCCGAAGATCGAGCCCAGACCGCCGATCACCACGACCGCGAAGACCACGATGACCAGGTCGGCGCCCATCAGCGGGTTCACCGCCCGCATCGGCGCGGCGAGCACGCCGGCCAGCCCGGCCAGCCCGATGCCGAAGCCGAAGACCGGGGTGACCCAGCGCCCGACGTTGATGCCGAACGCACGGGTCAACTCGGGCCGCTCGGTCGACGCCCGGACCACCATGCCGATCCGGGTGCGCGTCAGGACCCACCAGACGCCGACGCAGACGGCGACCGCGAAGCCGAGGATGAAGACCCGGTAGGTGGGGAAGTCGAAGAGCCCGAAGTCGACCGACCCGCTCAGCGCGGACGGGGTCTCGTACGGGCTGGACTGCACGCCGTAGCGGAGCTTCACCAGGTCCTGCAGGATCAGCGTCAACCCGAAGGTGAGCAGGAAGTTGTAGAGCGGGTCGAGCCGGGTGAGCCGGTGGATGAACGCCCGCTCCAGCGCCATGCCGACCAGGGCGAGGCCCACCGGTATGATCACCAGCGCCGCCCAGAACGGCACGCCCGCCTCGCTGAGCAGCACGTACGCGCCGAAGGCGCCGAGCATGTAGAACGCCCCGTGGGCGAAGTTGACCACTCGCAGCATGCCGAAGATGACCGCGAGCCCGAGGGCGAGCAGGGCGTAGAACGCCCCGCTCACCAACCCGTTGAACGTGTTCTGCAGGAAGCCGGTCATCGGCTCGTCACATCTTGCACGCCGACGACGGCGCGGCGAACGCCTCGGCGGCGGGGATGGTCTCGAGCACCTTGACGTAGTCCCACGGCTCGGTGACCTCGGACTGCGGCTTCACCTGGGCGAGGTACGCGTCGTGGATCACCCGGTGGTCCTCGGCGCGGAACTTGCCGTTGCGCAGGAAGACGTCGTTGACCTCCTTGCCCTCCAGTCCCTTGACGATCGCGTCGGCGTCGTCGGTGCCGGCGGCCTGGGCGGCCTCCAGGTACTGCATCGCGGCGGAGTAGTTGGCCGCGTGCGCGAAGGACGGCCGGGTACCGGTCTCCTTCTGGAACCGGTCGGCGAACTCGCGGTTCTGCTGGTCGAAGTTCCAGTACCAGGCGTCGGTGTAGGTGGTGCCGGCGAGCGCGGCCGGGGTGAGCGAGTGGATGTCGGTGATGAACATCAGGCCGACCGCCAGCCCGACGCCCTTGTCCCGCAGCTTGAACTCGTTGTACTGCTTGACCACGTTGACCAGCTCCGCGCCGGCCTGCATGGTCCCGAGCACCTGCGGCTTCGGGTTGAGCGTCGGCGCCTTCAGCAGGAAGGTGGAGAAGTCGCCGCTGGTGTTCGGGAACGGCGCCCCGTCCTTGCCGACGACCTGCCCGCCGGCGGCGGTGATGGCGGCGGAGAAGCTCTTCTCCATGTCCTGCCCGAAGGCGTAGTTCGGGTAGAGGATGTACCAGTTCTTGCCGACCTGCTGGGTGGTGACCTTGCCCGTGCCGTTGGCCAGCATGTACGTGTCGTACGCGTAGTGGAACGTGTACTTGTTGCAGCTCTTGCCGGTCAGGTCGGTGGTCGCCGCGCCGATGTTGAAGTAGAGCTTCTTCTTCGCCTTCGCCACGTCGGCCACCCGCAGCGCCGCCGACGAGGTGGGCACGTCGAGGATCAGGTCGACGCCCTGGCGGTCGTACATCTCCTGGGCCTTGCTGTTGGCGACGTCCGGCTTGTTCTGGTGGTCGGCGGTGACCACGGTGATGTCCTTCGTCACCGCCTGGTCGCCGTGCTTGGCCTTGAAGTCGGCGATCGCCAACTCCACGGCCTTGATCGAGTTCTTGCCGGACAGCTCGGAGTACGCACCCGACTGGTCGTTGAGCACGCCCAGCACGATCTTGCCCCCGGTCAGCTTCTGGTCCCCGCCCGACTGGGGACCGCCGCCGCCGCAGCCGGCGACCAGCACCATCGCCGCCGCCGACGCGGCGGCCACACCCACCGTCCTACGCATGCCCATCCCTCCACCCCGCGCGGCGCGCGGGTCGTCGAATCGAAATCAGATGCCGAGGTACGACAGCAGCTCGCGTTCCCGCGACTGCACCTCGGAGTTGTCCATCGCCTCCGCGATGCGTCCCTCGGCCAGCAGGTAGTGCCGGTCGGCGACGCCGGTGGCGAAGTGCAGGTTCTGCTCGACCAGCAGCACGGTCACCCCGTGCCGCTTGGCCTCGCGCAGGAGGTCGCCGACCTGCTGCACGAGCAGCGGCGAGAGCCCCTCGGTCGGTTCGTCGCAGAGCAGCAGCCGGGCGCCCATCCGCAGCACGCGGGCGAGGGCGAGCATCTGCTGCTCGCCGCCGGAGAGCATGGTGGCGGCCGAGTCCCGTCGCTGGTAGAGGGCGGGGAACGCCTCGTACACCCGCTCCAGCGGCCACGGGTCGGGGCCGACCGCCGGTGGCAGGGTGAGGTTCTCCGTGACGCTCAGCGTGGCGTAGCTGCCCCGGTCGTCGGGGACCCAACCGAGCCCCAGCCGCGCCCGCCGGTACGCGGGCAGCTTCCCGACGTCCCGACCGTCCAGCTCCACGGTGCCCCGCTGGCCGGTGTGCAGGCCCATCACGCAGCGCAGCAGGGTGGACTTGCCGGCCCCGTTGCGCCCGACGAGCGTGACCACCTCGCCGGCGGAGACGTCCAGGCTGACCTCCCGCAGCACCTGCGCCTCGCCGTACCAGGCGGACAGGTTCTCAATGCGCAGCATCAGCGGCTCCCAGGTATGCGGTGATCACGCGCTCGTCGGCGCGGACCTGCTCGTACGGGCCCTCGACCAGGACCTTGCCGGCCTGCAGGACGGTGACGGTGTCGGCGAGCCGCCCGACCACGCTCATGTTGTGCTCGACCATCACCACGGTCCGGCCCTGCCGGACGCGCGCGATCAGGTCGACGGTGCGATCGACGTCCTCCAGGCCCATGCCCGCGGTCGGCTCGTCGAGCAGCAGCACCTTCGGGTCCAGCGCGAGGGCGATGGCCAGCTCGAGTGCCCGCTTGCGCCCGTACGCCAACGCCTCGGCGGGGGCCTCGGACAGCTCGGCCAACCCGACCATGTCGAGCAGCTCGCCGGCCCGGTCGGTGTAGCGGCGCATCAGCTTGGCCGAGCGCCAGAACCGCCAGCCCAGCCCGCTCGGGCTCTGCAACGCCAGCTCGACGTGCTCCCGCGCGGACAGCTGCGGGAAGAGGCTGGTGATCTGGAACGACCGGGCCACGCCGAGCCGGGCGACCTGCTCGGGCGGCAGCCCGGTGACGTCGCGTCCGGCCAGCTCTATCCGGCCGCCGCTGGGCTGCAGGAACCCGGTCAGCAGGTTGAAGAGGGTGGTCTTCCCGGCGCCGTTCGGGCCGACGAGCGCGTGCACGCTGTCCGCCGCGATGTCGAGGTCGACGCCGTCGACCGCCCGGAAGCCCCGGAAGTCGCGGGTCAGCCCGCGAGCCGACAGGAGCGCTTGCCCGGCCATCGCCTACTCCTCCGTAGGTGTCGCGACGGTCGGGTCGGTGACCACGGTCACATGGCCGTCGCGTGCTGGAAACCTACGGCGGGTCGCGCGAGTCGAGCCATGTCGATGACCCACACATTCAAGGGCGTCGACCCGGCTCCGCACACCACCTGAGAACCACGCGACGCGCGATCCGCGCCATCGAGGTTGGTCAGTGGGATGCTCGGTCGGGTCCCGGCATGTGGCGACACCACGGCCGCCGCCCGGTGCCGGGCGACGGCCGGGTCACGGCGCGGGGCGGCAGCCGGGTCCGGGCGCGGGGCGGCCTACGCGGGCGGCACGGGTGGCGCGCACGCCTAGCGGCCGGTCAGGGCGTCCAGCGCGAGGTCCACGTCCTCCTCGGTGGAGTAGACGTGGAAGGAGGCCCTGACCCGGCCGGCGCGCACCGCCGCCCGGACGCCGGCCCGCTCCAGCCGCTCCCGCGCCCCGGGCACCTCCACGGTGACGATGGCGCTGTCCCCCGGCGGGCGACCCAGCCCGGCGAGGAACCGGTTGGCCAGCGCGACGTCGTGCGCGTGCACGGCGGGCACGCCGATCTCCAGGAGCAGTTCCAGGGCGGGGGCGGTGCCGACCCAGCTGAACCAGGCGGGCGAGACGTCGAACCGGCGGGCGTCGTCGGCGAGCCGCAGCGGCGGGCCGTAGTAGGAGGCGTGGGGGTCCTGGCCCGCGTACCAGCCGGCCGCGTCGGGGCGCAGCCGCTCCCGCAGCGCCGGGGCCAGGTAGGCCAGCGCCGAACCGCGCGGGGCCATCAGCCACTTGTACGCCCCGGCCACGACCACGTCCGCGAGGCCCGCGTCGAACGGCAGCCAGCCGCACGCCTGGGTGGCGTCCACCGCCACGAGCGCGCCGTGCGCCCGGGCCGCCGCGACCACCTCGTCGTACGGGGCCACCGCGCCGTCGGCGGACTGCACCAGGCTGAACGCGACCAGGTCGGTGCCGGTGTCGACCGCGTCCACCAGCCCGGCCAGCGGCACGGTGCGCACCTCGACGCCCCGCTCGGCCTGCACCAGCCAGGGGAAGAGGTTGGACGTGAACTCGACCTCGGGCACCACCACGGTCGCGCCGGCGGGCAGCGCGGCGGCGACCGGGGCCAGCAGCTGCGAGACGGTGGCCCCGATCGCGACGTCGGCGACCGGCACCCCGACCAGCCGGGCGAAGGCGACCCGCGACCGGTGCGTCGACTCGCCCCAGCCCTCCCACGACGTACGCCCGACCCGCCAGTCCGCCAGCGCCTCCTGCACCGCGTCCCACACCGGCTCGGGCGGCAGCCCGTAGCTGGCGGTGTTCAGCCAACCGGGCTGCGGCTGCCACAGCTTCTGCGCCTGCGCGATCTCCACCCCGCCGACGCTAGCCGCCCGCGCCCGCCCGCGGGACGGCCAATCCCGCGCGCGCGGCCTCGGCTCCCGCGCGGCCTCGGCGACGGCTCCGGACCGACCAGGTGCCACCTCGGTCGTGCCCTCGCCGGCAGAGCCCGGCATCGCCCCTGGATCAGCCCCGGCCGCCGGGCGACCGGCCCGGGTCAGCTCACGTTGGCGGGGCCGAGGACGCTCTTCAGGTCGCCCATCAGCGCGGTGGTGGCCGCCACCCGGAACGGGCCGAGCCGCAGCGTGGTGACCTTGCTGCCGTTGAGCAGCTTGACGTGCACCTCGGTGTCGCCCGGGTGCAGCACCAGGGTCTCCTTGAGCCGCTCCACCAGCGGGGGCGTGCACCGGGTCACCGGGATGGTCAGGGTGATCGGCTTGCTCGCCGGGTTGCTGCTGATGTCCGGCATGGACATGTCCATCGCCATGATGCGCGGGGTGTCGTCACGCCGGTCCACCCGCCCCTTGACCACCACGATGGCGTCCTCGGCGATGTACTGCCCGATCACCTCGTAGGTGTTGGGGAAGAAGAGCGTCTCCACGCCACCGGCCAGGTCCTCCAGGGTGGCCGAGGCCCAGGCCCGGCCCTGCTTGGTGACCCGGCGCTGCACCCCGGAGAGGATGCCGGCGAGGGTCACCACCGCCCCGTCCGGGACGGTGCCCTCCTCCGACAGCGCGGCGATCGTGCAGTCGGCCGCCGCGCCGAGGACGTGCTCCAGGCCGAAGAGCGGGTGGTCGGAGACATAGAGGCCGAGCATCTCGCGTTCGAAGGCGAGCTTGTCGCGCTTGTCCCACTCCCCCTCGCCGATCACCGGCATCACGGTGGTGCTGCTGGTGTCCGCGTCGCCGAAGCCGGCGCCGAAGAGGTCGTACTGGCCGACGGCCTCCTTGCGCTTGACGTCGGCGTACGCGTCGATGGCCTCCGCGTGCACCGCGAGCAGCGCCTTGCGGGAGTGCTTGAGCGAGTCGAACGCCCCGGCCTTGATCAGCGATTCGATGGTCTTCTTGTTGCAGACCACCGCGTCGACCTTCGAGAGGAAGTCGTAGAAGTCGGTGTAGTCACCCTTCTCCTCCCGGCAGCGCATGATCGCGGCGACCACGTTCGCCCCGACGTTGCGTACCGCGCCGAGACCGAAGCGGATCTCCTTGCCGACCGGGGTGAACGGCCCGGCGGAGGTGTTCACGTCCGGGGGCAGCACCTGGATGCGCATCCGGCGGCACTCCGAGAGGTAGAGCGCCATCTTGTCCTTGTCGTCGCCGACGGAGGTGAGCAGCGCCGCCATGTACTCGGCCGGGTAGTGCGCCTTCAGGTACGCGGTCCAGTACGACACCAGACCGTACGCCGCCGAGTGCGCCTTGTTGAAGGCGTAGCCGGCGAACGGGACCAGCACGTCCCAGACCTTCTGGATCGCCTCGTCCGAGTAGCCCCGTTCCCGGCAACCGTCCCGGAACGGGATGAACTCCTTGTCGAGGATCTCCTTCTTCTTCTTGCCCATCGCCCGCCGCAGCAGGTCGGCCTGGCCGAGGGTGTAGCCGGCGAGGATCTGCGCGGCGCGCTGCACCTGCTCCTGATACACGATCAGGCCGTAGGTGGGCGCGAGGATCTCCCGTAGCGGCTCCTCCAGCTCCGGATGGATCGGGGTGATCTCCTGGAGGCCGTTCTTGCGCAGCGCGTAGTTGGTGTGCGAGTCCACGCCCATCGGGCCGGGGCGGTACAGGGCGAGGACGGCGGAGATGTCCTCGAAGTTGTCCGGCTTCATCATCCGCAGCAGGGAGCGCATCGGCCCGCCGTCGAGCTGGAACACGCCCAGGGTGTCGCCCCGGGCCAGCAGCTCGTACGCGGCCTTGTCGTCCAGCGGCAACCCGAGCAGATCCAGCTCCTTGCCGTGGTTGAGCTGGATGTTCTTCACCGCGTCGTCGATGATGGTCAGGTTGCGCAGGCCGAGGAAGTCCATCTTCAACAGCCCGAGCGACTCGCACGTCGGGTAGTCGAACTGGGTGATGATGACCCCGTCGGAGTCCCGGCGCATCAGCGGGATGTGGTCGATGATCGGCTCGGCGGACATGATGACGCCGGCGGCGTGCACGCCGGTCTGCCGGATCAGCCCCTCGATGCCCCGGGCGGTGTCGATGACCTTCTTGACGTCCGGCTCGGCCTCGTACATGCCCCGGATCTCGCCGGCCTCGGCGTACCGGGGGTGCTTGGGGTCGAAGATGCCCTCGAGGGGGATGTCCTTGCCCATCACCGCCGGGGGCATCGCCTTGGTGATCCGGTCGCCGACCGCGTACGGGTAGCCGAGCACCCGGGCCGAGTCCTTGATCGCGGCCTTCGCCTTGATGGTGCCGAAGGTGGCGATCTGGGCGACCTTGTCCTCGCCCCACTTGTCGGTGACGTACTTGATGACCTCGCCGCGCCGACGCTCGTCGAAGTCGATGTCGACATCCGGCATCGAGACGCGCTCGGGGTTGAGGAAGCGCTCGAAGATCAGGCCGTGCGGGATCGGGTCGAGGTCGGTGATGCCCAGCGCGTACGCGACGAGGGAGCCGGCGGCCGATCCGCGGCCGGGGCCCACGGCGATGCCCTGGCTCTTGGCCCACTGGATGAAGTCGGCGACCACGAGGAAGTACGACGGGAAGCCCATCTGGATGATGACGCCCAGCTCGTACTCGGCCTGCGTGACGTGGCCCTCGGGGATGCCGCCGGGGTAGCGCCGGGCCAGCCCGGCGAAGGTCTCCTTGCGGAACCAGGACTCCTCGGTCTCCCCCTCCGGGACCGGGAAGCGCGGCATCAGGTTGTGGAACTCGAACATCCCGGCGGGGTCGACCTTCTCGGCCACCAGCAGGGTGTTGCGGCAGCCCTCCAACCAGAGGTCGGAGCTGTCGACGGCGCGCATCTCGTCGGCGGACTTGATGTAGTAGCCGCTGCCGTCGAACCGGAACCGGTTCGGATCGGCGACGTTCGCCGCCGTCTGCACGCAGAGCAGCACGTCGTGCGCCTCGGCCTGGGCCTCGTGGGTGTAGTGCGAGTCGTTGGTCACCACCGGCGGGATGTCCAGCTTGCGGGAGATGTCGTGCAGCTCCTGGCGGACCCGGCGTTCGATGCTGATGCCGTGGTCCATGACCTCCAGGAAGTAGTTCTCCTTGCCGAAGATCTCCTGGTACCTCGCGGCGGCCTTGAGCGCCTCGTCGTACTGGCCCAGGCGCAGCCGGGTCTGCACCTCCCCGGAGGGGCAGCCGGTGGTCGCCATCAACCCCTCGGCGTTCTCGGCGAGCAGCTCCGCGTCCATCCGCGGCCACTTGACGAAGAACCCCTCCGTGTACGACCGGCTGGTCAGCTTGAAGAGGTTGTGCAAACCGGTCTTGTTCCGCGCCCAGATGGTCATGTGCGTGTAGCCGCCACTGCCGGAGACGTCGTCGCTCTTCTGCTCCGGCCGGCCCCACCGCACCCGCTGCTTGTGGAAGCGTGACTCCGGCGCCACGTACGCCTCGATGCCGAGGATCGGCTTGACCCCGGCCGCCATCGCCTGCTTGTAGAAGTCGTTCGCGCCGTGCATGTTGCCGTGGTCGGTCATCGCCACCGCCGGCATGCCCTGCCGCTTGACCTCGGCGAAGAGGTCCTTCAGCCGGGCCGCCCCGTCGAGCATCGAGTACTCCGTGTGCACGTGCAGATGCGCGAACGAATCGCCCATGCGTGGCGCCCCCCGGGTCGGATCATGGGATGGTCGAGGTCGGTCGGCCTACCCTATCGCCGCCGGAAGAGGCCGTTCCAGACGCCGCGCTGGGCGGAGCGGGCGGGGGTGTTGTGGATCTCCCCGGCCGCCGCCCGGGGACGCCCCGACAGTCGGCTGCCGGACTCGGCGGCGGCGCCGGGGCGGCGGCGGCCGTAGCCTGGGCGGACGGTATCCGGCGAGCATTGGACGACCTGATGCCCCTCGCGGACGGTGTCGAGGACCTGGCCGTGTCGGCGTCGCGCGGCGATCCGGCAGCGCTCGACGCGCTGCTGACCGCGGTGCGTCCGGAGGTGCTGCGGCTGTGCGCCCGCCTGCTGCCCCACCGGGAGGACGCCGAGGAGGCGTGCCAGGACGCGCTGCTCGCGCTGGCCCGGGGCATCACGCGGTTCGAGGGCCGGTCGTCGTTCCACACCTGGCTCTACCGGCTGACGGCCAACCGGGCCCGCTCCACGTACCGGGCGCTGCGCCGGCGCTGGCTGGTGGAGGCCGGCGGCGTCCCGCTGCCCGAGCTGCCGGACCCGCGACGGACCAGCGTGGTCGCCGGCACCCGGCTGGACCTGCTCGACGCGCTCGACGCGGTGCGCCCCGAGCTGGCCGAGGCGGTGACCCTGCGGGACGTGCTCGGGCTGGGCTACCGGGAGATCGCCGACCTGCTCGACGTGCCGGAGGGGACCGTCAAGTCGCGGATCCACGAGGCCCGCCGGCAGCTCCGGCACCGGCTGTCCGGGGAGCCCGCCGGCGGCGAGGGGCGACGGTGACGACGGCGGCCCACCGCGGGGGCGGGACGACGGTGACGACGGCGGCCCACCGCGGGGGCGGGACGACGGTGACGACGGCGGCCCACCGCGGGGGCGGGACGGACGCGTCGCGCCGGTCCGGCGGCTTCCGGTTCCCCAGGTCGCGTCTCGCCACGGTCGCGGTGGTCGCCGTGACCGTGGCCCTCTCCGTCGCGGCGTGCGGCCGTGGGGGCGCGCCGGTCTCGCCGTTGCCCGTGCAGCCGCCGGCCGTGGCGACGAGCCAGTCCGCCGGCCTGGCGTCGGCCTCCCCGGCGTCCGCCTCCCCGCCCGCGCCGAGCACCCCCGGCCCGTCCGCCGTCGTCCCGCCGGCCCGACGGCCCCCGCCGGCCCCGCCACCGACGACCGCCGCCGGGCGTACGCCGACCGCGACGCCGTCGCCGAGCGGGCTGCCCGGCGCCTGCCTCGGGGCCGTGCGCTACGACCTGGTGCTGGCGGAGACCGAGCTGGCGCTGCTCACGTCGCTCTGCTTCGCCACCGGTGGGGTGCTGCGGATCATCGGCATCGGCCCCGGCGAGGTGACCGTGGACCGGGAGGACCTCGTCTCCCGCAGCTACGAGGCGGGGGTCGTGGACATCCGGTTCGTCCGCCCCGGCACCGTGGCCGTGCTGATCCCGCAGGGCGGCACGACGCACACGGTCACAGTGGTGGTGCGGTAGCACCGGCGCGAGGGGCGGCCGGGCGTGCGCCCGTCGACGGCCGGCCCCTCGACGTCGGCTGACCAGCCCTTTCCCTAGGCTGGACCGTCATGACAGAGCGGAAGACGATTCTCGTGACCGGTGCGACCGGCAACCAGGGCGGCGCCACGGCACGCCGGCTGCTCCGGGACGGCTGGCAGGTGCGGGCGCTCGTACGCGATCGGACCAAGCCGGCGGCGCGCCTCCTGCACGAGCAGGGTGCCACCCTGGTCGAGGGTGACATGGACGATGCCGACTCGCTCCGCGAGGCGATGCGCGGTGCGCACGGTGTCTTCAGCGTCCAGGCCCTGGCGCAGACGCCGGAAGCCCTCGCGGCCGAGGTCCGGCAGGGAAAGACCGTCGCCGACGTGGCCGGGAACACCGGCGTCGCGCACCTGGTCTACAGCTCGGTGGGCGGTGCGGACCGCCGGACGGGCATCGACCACTTCGAGACCAAGGCCGAGATCGAGCGGCACATCCAGGCGTTGAACCTGCCCGCGACCATCCTGCGCCCGGCGTTCTTCATGAACAACCTGCTCCACTACGCCGACGCCCAGGGAGAACGGGTCCTGAGGCTGCAGGTCGTTCCCGACCGACCGCTCCAGATGATCGCGTCGGACGACGTCGGCCGCATCGCCGCGCACGCCTTCGCGCACCCCGCCGAGCACCTCGGCACGCAGCTCGAGATCGCCGGTGACGAACTCACCTTCACCCGGGTCGCCGAGATCTTCGAGGCGCTCACCGGCACCCCCACCCGCCTGGAGCCGCAACCCGTCGAGCAGCGCATGTACGCGTGGTTCGCCGAGAGCGGATACCAGGCCGACATCGCCGGCCTGCGGAACCGGTTCCCCGGGCTGCTGACGTTCGAGGAGTTCCTGCGGGACCGCCTCGGCCCGGCGGCGTCCGCACCGCACGGCGACCGGGCCGGGAAGCCTGCGGAACGGGGCGGGCCCCAGGGCGGCTAACCCACCGCCACCCCGGCGAGCAGCGTGTCGACGAAGTCGGCCCGGCTGCCGGTTGGGGGCGTGATCTGCACGTAGACCAGCCCGGCGCGGTCGGGCGCGAGCCCGGCGGCCTCGACGACCTCGGGTCGGCCCTGGTCGCAGGTGAACCGGGCCACCACCCAGTCGACCCCCGCCTGCCGGGTACGGCGTACCGGGGCGGCGGCACACGCCGCGTGGGGACGCTCGGCGACGAAACCCGCCGGGGTCGTACGCGCGGCGATGCTGGCCGACAGTCCGACGAAGGCGCCCGGCACGGTCGGGTCGACCGCCCACCGGTGCGGGTCGGGCGACATCACCAGGGCCGGTTCGAGCCGGCCGTCGGGGCCGTACTGGCCGGCCCAGCCGGTGCCGGTGGCCCGCCATCCGGGCGGCAGCTGGACCGTCACCGGCCCGCTCGTCCAGGTCCCGGCGTTCCGTCCGGCGGTCGCGGCGTCGCCCGCCGTGGCCCCGACCGCGACCAGCGCCACGACGCCCAGACCCACGGCCCCGAACCGCCGTCGGCCCGGCCGCCGGTTCCCCACCCGCGTCGGTCCGCCCGCGAAGGACCTTGGGGACGGACCGGCGGCGGACCGGCCAGCCGGGTCGGCGGCGGACCGGCCAGCCGGGGAATCCGGCCGGGTGGGCGCGGTGGCGGCGCGCCGCAGGGCGGCACGGAAGGCGGTGGCGTCCGGGTACCGGTCCTCGGGTCGGGGCGCGGTGGCCCGGCGGAGCACGGCCGTCACCTGCGGCGACACGCCCTCCCGCAGCCGGATCGCCCCACCCGCGTGCGGCTGGCCGCCGGCCACGCGCTCCGCGTCCGCGCCGAGGAGCCGCACACCGAGCCGGCCCAGCCCGTACACGTCGGCGCGGGCGTCGACGACGGCGAGGGGGTCGTTCTGCTCCGGCGCCATGTAGCCGGGGGTGCCGGCCCGGGCGGTGAGACCGGAGGCGGCGGCGAGCTCCTTGGCCAGCCCGAGATCGGCGACCAGCACCCGTTCGCCGTCCGGGCCCGACCGGAACAGGACGTTGCCCGGGGCGAGGTCTCGGTGCACCACGCCGTGGCGGTGCAGGACGGCGACGCCGGCGGCGATCTCGGCCAGCAGATCCAGGGCGGCCGGCGCGGGCACGGGACCGGCGGCCAGCCGGTCGCGGAGGCTGCCGCCGTCGGCCCAGGCCAGGACCGCGTACGGCCGGCCGTCGGCCAGCTCACCGACCGCGTGGACCCGGACCAGCCGCTCGTCGTCGAGCCGCCGCAGCAGGCGGGCCTCGTCGAGGAACCGCTCCCGCACCCGCAGGTCGTGGTGCCAGTTCTCGGCCAGCACCTTGATCGCGACCCGGGAGTCGAGCACCGGGTCGTGACCCAGCCAGACCGTGGCGAACGACCCCACGCCGAGCAGCCGCTCGATCCGGTAGGGCCCGATCCGCGCCGGACTGGTCACCCGCACCACCTTCGCCACCGGCCCGCCGGTCGCTGCTTCGACTCGACAGTAGACGGCGTGCCGGGCCGGCGGCAGCCCTCGGATCCGCGTAACGGCGGAGCGCCGGCCGGACGAGGAGCCCGCGGGTCGGGAACCCGACGAACCGAACCGGCCGGCGGGGTGACCAACAGGGCAAGGACATCCGCACTCCGGAGGAGGAGATCCCCGTGCACCGTCTCTCGTACACCGTCGTCACCGCCCTGCTGGTCACGGCCGGGCTCGTGCCGATCACCGTGGCGGCCCCGGCCGCCGCCGCGCCCCGGCCGGACACCGCCGCCGGACCGCCGACCGACCGCTTCGGCGGTGACCCCGGCGCGGCTTCCGGCGGCGCCGCCCGGCCCGACGCCCGCCCGGCCGCCGACCGGGACGAGGTCCGGGTCATCAGCGTCCGGGGCGCGGGCCCGTTCCGGATCGGGGCCAGCCTGGCGCGCCTGTCGGCGGCCGGCCTCGTCGACTGGGTGGCGCCCGGCTGCGCCGGCGTGGTCCGCGCCGGCGTCACGGGGGCCTGGGCCGGGAAGATCCTGCTGGCCTTCCGGAACGGGCGGCTGGTGGAGGTGGGCACAGCCACCGCGCCGCCCCGCACGCCGGCCGGCGCGGGGGTGGGCATGTCCTTCGCGGAGCTGGAGGAGACCTACGGCCGGCGGGGCTCGCTGATCCGCAACGACGCGGGTGACGCGTCGGCGTACCTGGTGCGTGTCGGATCCCGCGTGGAGCTGTTCACCGGCCACCCGATCCGGCCCGGCGTCGGCTACCTCCAGGTCGGACCGGCGGCCTTCGTCGAGCGCGCGTTCCGGGAGGGCTCCCCCTGCTGAACGGCCGGCACCAACGGCGGCGGGCCCCGAGGGTCCCGCCGCCGTCCATTTGGCTCGGAACACAGTGATGGCGTCGCGCACGATGATGTAGGACTGGACGATAGTGTGTGCCACACAGTATGGTGTGACACATGGTGAGCGATGAGATCCTGCGGACGCACCTCCAGGAGTTGCGTCGGGGCACCGTCGTGGTGGCGAGCCTCGTCGCCCTGCGGCGCCCCGACTACGGCTACGCGCTCCTGCAACGCCTCTCCGACCACGGCTTCCCGGTCGACGCCAACACGCTCTATCCGCTGCTGCGGCGGCTGGAGGAGCAGGGGCTGCTGACCAGCGAGTGGAACACCGAGGAGCGCCGGCCGCGCAAGTTCTACCGGACCAGCGAGGAGGGCGAGTCGGTGCTGGGCCGGCTCCTCGCCGACCTCGCCGCAGTGCAGACCTCCCTGACCGGGCTGATCGAAGGAGCCGACCGATGACTTCCCTGACCGACCGCTACCTCGCCGCGACCCTGCCCTCGGTGCCGGTCGCGCGCCGCGAGGAGATCGCCACCGAGCTGCGGGCCTCGATCGAGGACATGGTCGAGGGCCGCACGACCGGCGGGCAGGACCCCGCCGCCGCCGAACGGGAGGTGCTCACCGAGCTGGGCGACCCGGCGCGGCTCGCCGCCCGCTACTCCGACCGCCGGTTGCAGCTCATCGGGCCGGCCTACTACCTGGCCTGGGAGCGGCTGCTGAAGCTGCTGCTCAGCTTCGTGCCGGCGACGGCCGGCGTGGTCGTCGGCCTGCTCGCGGCCACCGACGGCGTGAACGCCGGCGGAGCCGTCGGAGAGGGCATCGCCACCGCCCTCACGGTGGCCATCCAGATCGCCTTCTGGGTCACCCTGGTCTTCGCGGTGCTGGAGCGCACCAGGGTCCCCCTGCACCTGCCCGAGTGGAACGTCGACCAACTCCCGGAGGGCCCGGTCGACCGGCAGATCACTCTGACCGACACCGCCGTCTCCATCGGCTTCCTGGCGCTGTTCATCGCCTACCTGCCGATGCAGCACTTCCGCTCGTTCGTCCCCGCCGACGGAGACGGCAACCTGCCGGTCCTCGACCCGGCGCTGTGGAGCTTCTGGCTGCCGTTCCTGATCGCCGTACTGGTCGCCACGGTGGGCCTGGAGATCGCCAAGTACCGGGCCGGCCGCTGGACCTGGCCGCTGGTCGCGGCGAACGCGACGCTCGACCTGGCCTTCGCGGTGCCGGTGGTCTGGCTGATGTCGACCGACCGGCTGCTCAACCCCGACCTCGTGGCCCGCTTCGGGTGGCTCGGCGAGGGCGAGAACCTGGACACCGTCGCCACCATCGTGGTCGCCGGCACGGTGCTGATCGTGCTGTGGGACGTCGTCGAGAGCGTGGTCAAGGCGCTGCGCAACGGCCGCTGACCGACCGCGCCACGCGGCCCGGCACGCCCCGACGTGCCGGGCCGTCAGCCGTGACGAGCGGGCCGGAGGGAGTCGGTGGTGGCCGCGGCGGCCGGCTGGCCGGCTGCTCGACCGGACTGACCGCCGCCACCGGGCCCGCGGGCAACGCACGTCGCCGGGGCCGGGCCGGCTCACCCCCGGCCGGGTGCCCGACCGGCGCCGACCGGCGGGATGAGATCCTCACCAGGGTGAACAGCGTGGCGGACGACGACTGGCGGCGGCCGGGGCCCACCCCGGAACAGCGGCGGCTCGACGTCTACATCGGGCTGGCGACGGTCGTCCTGGCGCTGGTCAGCCTCACCCTGGCCCGCAGCACCGGGGCGTTCCTGCTCGGGCCGCCACCGTCCGGCCCGGAGCAGGTCTTCTGGACCGTCGCGGTGACGCTGCCGGTGATCTGGCGGCGCCGGTTCCCCGCCGCCACCCTGCTCGTCGTCTCGGCCGCGTTCATCGCCGCGCAGGCGCGCTCCGCGCCGGAGATGCAGCTCGCCTCGTGGGCCCTGTTCGCGGCCATCTACTCGCTCGGGGCGTGGGGACCGGACCGCCGGCTGGCCCGCCGGCTGCGCATCGGCGTGATCGTCACCATGTTCGCCTGGCTGGGCGTCTACTACGCGGTCACCATCGGCAAGGTTCCCGCGAACGCGTTCGACCAGGCGGTCGGGCCGGTTCCTCCGGTGCTCGCCGTGATGGTCGGCGGAGTGCTGGTCAACGGCATCTTCTTCGGGTTCGCGTACTTCTTCGGGGAGACCGCGTGGCTGGCCGCCCGCCGGCAGCACGAGGTGCAGGCACGGGCCGAGGAGCTGCGCCGCTCGCAGGCCGAGATCCGTGAGCACGCGGTGGTGGGCGAGCGGGTCCGCATCGCCCGGGAGCTGCACGACGTGGTCGCCCACCACGTGTCGGTGATGGGCGTGCAGGCGTCCGCCGCCCGGCGGGTCCTCGACAAGGACCCGGCGAAGGCCCGGACGGCGCTGGGCGCGATCGAGGAGACGGCCCGCACGGCGGTGGACGAGCTGCGCCGGATGCTGGGCGTGCTCCGCGCCCGCGACGAGGGCCCGGACCGCGCGGCCCAGCCGGGGCCCGCCGCGGTCGACCAGGTCACGGCCGTGGTCGACCGGGCCCGCGAGGCCGGCCTGCGGGCCACCCTCGGGGTGTACGGGGACGCGGTGCCGTTGCCGGAGTCGGTCTCCCAGGCCGTGTACCGGGTCGTCCAGGAGGCCGTGACGAACGCGCTCAAGCACGCCGCCGGGGCGACCGCACTCGACGTGCGGATCCGCTACCTGGCGCACGAGGTGGAGGTGGACGTGACCGACGACGGACGGGCCACCCGCCCGGCCAACGCCGACGGGCTGGGCCTGGTCGGGATGCGCGAGCGGGTCGCCACCCACGGCGGGGCGCTGGAGGTCGGCCCGCGGGCCGGCGGCGGCTGGCGGGTGCGGGCCCGGTTCCCGCTGCCCGTCGCGGCGGGGTGTCCGGCGTGAGCGTCGCCCGAGCGGTGTCCGGCGTGAGCGCCGCCGACCACGAGGTGCCCGGCCCGGGCGCCGACCGCGACGTGCCCGACGCCGACCGGCCGGTGCGGGTGCTGCTCGCCGACGACCAGCACCTGGTCCGCACCGGCTTCCGGGTCATCCTCGAGGTGGAGGACGACATCGAGGTCGTCGGGGAGGCCGCCGACGGGGAGCGCGCCGTCGGCATGGCCCGGGCGCTACGCCCGGACGTGGTGCTGATGGACGTGGAGATGCCCGGGGTGGACGGGCTGGAGGCCACCCGGCGGATCACGGCCGAGCAGGACGAGCCGGGCGGGCCGGCCGTGCTGATCCTCACCACCTTCGACCGGGACGACTACCTGTTCGCCGCGCTGCGCGCCGGGGCCAGCGGCTTCCTGCTCAAGAACGGCACCCCGGAGGCGCTGGTCGAGGCGATCCGGGTGCTCGCCCGGGGCGACGGCCTGCTCGCCCCGGAACTCACCCGGCGGGTGATCGCCACCTTCGCCCGCCCCGGCGATCCCGCCGGACCGGGCGGCGTACGGACGCCTCCCGAGGCGGCACTGCGCGACCTGACGCCCCGCGAGCGGGAGGTCCTGGTCCTGGTCGCCGGGGGCGCCAGTAACGCCGAGATCGCCGCGGAGCTGCACCTGGGCGAGGCCACGGTGAAGACGCACGTCAGCCGGGTGCTGGCCAAGCTCGGCCTGCGCGACCGGGTGCAGGCGGTGGTCTTCGCGTACGAGCACGGGGTGGTGCGACCCGGCGGCTGACCGGCCTCCGTCGCGCGGGGGACCCGTCCGCTCAGCCTCCGGGGGGACGGCGGCGGGCAGTCGACGATCTAGCGTGACCGCCGTGACCAGTGTGCTCCGTCTCGACGGCGTCGACCGCAGCTTCGGCGACCGTCGGGCGCTCCAGGACGTGTCCTTCGACGTGGCGGCCGGCCGGATGACCGGCTTCGTCGGCGGCAACGGCGCCGGCAAGACCACCGCCATGCGGATCATCCTCGGGGTGCTCGCCCCGGACGCCGGGGAGGTGAGCTGGCAGGGCGCCCCGGTCACCCGCGAGGTCCGCCGGCGCTTCGGGTACATGCCGGAGGAACGGGGCCTCTACCCGAAGATGAGCGTCCGGGAACAGGTGACCTACCTGGGCCGGCTGCACGGCATGACGGCCGCCGCGGCACGGCGCGGCACGGACGACCTGCTCGAGCGGGTCGGGCTCGCCGAGCGCGGCGACGACCTGCTGGAGACGCTGTCGCTGGGCAACCAGCAGCGCGCGCAGATCGCCGCCGCGCTGGTGCACGACCCGGAGGTGCTGGTGCTCGACGAGCCGTTCTCCGGCCTCGACCCGCTGGCCGTGGACACGGTCGTGGAGGTCCTGCGGGAGCGGGGCGCCGCGGGCGTGCCGGTGCTCTTCTCCAGCCACCAGTTGGACGTCGTGGAGCGGCTCTGCGACGACCTGGTGATCATCGCGGGCGGCGTGATCCGTGCCGCCGGTAGCCGGGAGCAGTTGCGCGCGACGTACACGGTGCCGCGGTTCGAGCTGGTGGTGGAGACCGACGCCGGCTGGCTGCGGGACCAGCCCGGGGTGGCCCTGGTCGACCTGGACGGCGCCCGCGCCGTCTTCGACCTCGCGCCCGGCGCGGACGAGCAGCCGGTGCTGCGCGCGGCGCTGGCCCGCGGCCCGGTGCGCGCGTTCCGCCCGGTCAGCCCGTCCCTCACCGAGATCTTCCGAGAGGTCGCCCAGTGAACACCACGCAGGCCACCCGGCTGGTCGCCGCCCGGGAGATCCGGGTCAAGCTGCGTGACCGCACCTTCCTGATCAGCACCTTGTTCTTCCTGCTGATCGCCGCCGCCGCGACCATCCTGCCGCCGCTGCTCTCCGGCGGCCCGTCGAGCGTGGCGGTGACCGAGGCGGCGGCCGGCCCGCTGCGCGAGGCGGGGCTGGAGGTGCGGGCGGTGACCGACGACCGCGCCGCCGAGCAGGCCGTCCGCGACGGTGACGTGGACGCCGCCGTGGTCTCCGGGCCGGCGGTGCTGGCCATGGACGAGGCTCCCGACGACGTGGTCGCGGCGCTGAGCACGCAACCCCCGGTGCGGTTGCTGGACCCCGACGCGGTGGACCCGGTGGTGGCCTTCCTGGTGCCGTTCGCCTTCGCGTTCGTCTTCTTCGTCACCTCGCAGACCTTCGGCGTGCAGATCGCGCAGAGCATCATCGAGGAGAAGCAGACCCGGATCGTGGAGATCCTGGTGGCCGCGGTGCCGGTCCGGGCGTTGCTGGCCGGCAAGATGATCGCCGGTACCCTGCTGGCCCTCGGGCAGATCGCCCTCGTCGCCCTGGTCGCCGTGGTGGGTGTGCGGTTCGGTGACGGCGGCGGGCTGCTCTCGCTGCTGGCCCCGGCGATCGGCTGGTTCGTGCCGTTCTTCCTGCTCGGCTTCGTGCTGGTGGCGGCGATGTGGGCGGCGGCCGGGGCGCTGGTCAACCGCCAGGAGGACATCGCCGGCGTGTCGATGCCGGTGCAGCTCGCGGTCATGCTGCCGTTCTTCGCGGTGATCTTCCTGAACGACAACGCGACCGCCATGCGGGTGCTGTCCTACCTGCCGTTCTCCGCGCCGACGGCGATGCCGTTGCGGCTGTTCACCGGGGACGCGGCCGGCTGGGAGCCGCTGCTGTCGCTGGCCCTGCTGCTGGTCGCGGCCGCCGCGCTCGTCGCTGCCGGGGCCCGGGTGTACGAGGGTTCGCTGCTGCGCACCAACGGCCGCACCTCGGTCCGCACGGCGTGGCGGTCCCGCGAGACGGTGGGCTGAGCGGTGTCGCGGGGCGCCGGCCGGGCGTACCACGTCCGGGGCTGACGCGGCGGAGCGGCCCGGCACGCCCACCGCGTGCCGGGCCGCCGCGGCCGTCGGTCCGCGCCCCGAAGGGGTCGGGCGGGGCCACCGGGGGCCGGGACGGACGCGCGCCACCGCCGGTGGCCGACGGGGTCAGCCGGCGGTGGCGCGCGGACGGGTCAGTCGGCGGCGTTGCGGAAGACCGGGTAGTAGCCGCCGGACTGGCCGGCCGCGGTCGGGTGGTAGGAGACGCCGAGGTTGAGGTAGTTGAGGGCGTGCAGCCACTTCTCGCCGTAGCTGCACAGCTGGTGCCCGACGAAGGCCGAACGCACGTCGGCGAAGGTGAAGCCGGCCGCGGTGGCCGCGCTGCGGGTGATGTCGTCCACCAGGTTGATGCCCTCGTTGATCTTGGCGCGCGAGGTGGCGCTCAGCCCGACGCAGACGGTGCCGAGCTGGTAGAAGACCGGGTACCCGACGACCACGACCCGGGCGTTCGGGGACCGGGTCTTGATGCCGTTGTAGACGTTGCGCAGCAGGCCGGGGAGCTGGGCGCGGGCCTTGTCCTCGGCAGCCTGCACGGCGGCGACGCACTCGGTGGTGCCCTTGAGCACGCAGGTGGTCATGATGTTGGAGAAGCCGACGTCGTTGCCGCCGACCGTGATGCTGACCAGGCTGGTGGTGGAGCTGAGCGCGGAGAGCTGGGTGTTGATCACGCTGGTCGTGGTGGCGCCGGAGCAGGCGACCGAGCGGTACGAGGCGGGCCTGACGTTGGCGGCGTACAGCGCGGGGTAGGCGTTGGTGCTGCGCTGGCAGGAGCCGCTCTCGCTGGTGTAGCTGCCGGCGCCCACGCCCGAGGCGTAGGAGTCGCCGAGGGCGACGTAGCGGTCGGTGGCGGCGGCCTGGGCGGGGACGCCCAGGGAGAGGCTGGCGCCGAGAGCCGTGGCGAGGCTCAGGGCGAAGGTCAGGAAGCGGGTTCTCCGCACGTCGCACTCCGGGGGTAGAGGGATCGGGTGCGAGATTGATATCACTAAATATTTCCCGGCGAAAGATCCTTGCGGCGATCTTAGGGGTGCCGACAACGGTTTCCGGGTCCGGCACCCCGTACCGCCGCGTCCGCCCACCCCGCGCCTCCGGGGTCGCACGCCCCCGGCGCACCCACCGTCCCCTACGGAACCGGCGGCGGCCGACGGGCGGGAGCGGCCGGCGCGGCGGACGGCGCGAACCCGGAGGGGCCCCGCGTCCGGGCCCGCGATAGCGTCGGCGCGGCGCGGCACCCGCGACCGGCGGGACGGGCGGCCCCTGGGCGCCGGCCATCGACACGGAGGCGCAGCATGGCGGAGATCGGCGGCACCACCCGGCTGTACGCGCTGCTCGGCGACCCGATCGCGCAGGTGCGCGCCCCCGGGCTGCTCAACCCGGTGCTGGCCCGCCGCGGCACCGACGCGGTGCTCGTCCCGGTCCACGTCGCACCGGCCGACCTCACCGCGGTCCTACGCGGCCTGCAACGGACGGGCAACCTGCACGGGATGCTGGTCACCGTGCCGCACAAGGCCGCCGCCCTGGCCCTCGCGGACCGGGCCAGCGACCGCGCCCGCCTGGCCGGCAGCGCCAACGCCCTGCGGCGCGAACCCGACGGCACCTGGACCGCGGACACTTTCGACGGCGACGGATTCGTCCGCGGGCTGGCCTCGGCCGGGCACCACCCCCGGGGCCGCCGGGTGTGCGTGGTGGGCGCCGGCGGGGCGGGCAGCGCCATCGCCGTCGCGCTGCTCGACGCCGGCGTGGCGGAGCTACGGCTGGCCGACACCGACCCGGGCCGGCTGGAGACGCTGCGGCGACGGCTGTCCGCCGCGCACCCGGACCGGGTCACCGCGGCGGCGCGACCGCGACTGGCCGACGCCGACCTCGCGGTCAACGCGACCCCCCTCGGGCTGCGCCCCGACGACCCGCTGCCGTTCCCGGTCGCCGAACTGCCGGCGGACGCCGTGGTCGCCGACATCATCATGACCCCGGCGGAGACGGCCCTGCTGGCGCAGGCCCGCGCGCGCGGCCTGCGGGCGCACCCCGGCGAGCCGATGCTCGCCCACCAGCTCGACTCCTACCTCGCGTTCTTCGGGCTGTGACGGGCAAGGTGGCTTCCTCGGCCATCGTCGTGGTGTCGGCGCCGACCGGCCGGGGCCCCTGCCGCCGCACGGTGAGGTGACCGCCGGCCGGTCGCGGCGCGGCGGTGCCGCGTACTGGCAGGATGGCCCCTGTGGACCTCGACTCCGGCGCCGGGTTGCTGCACCGGCTGACGTCGTACGCGCCGAACCGCGCCTGGGACGTGTCCGTGGACGACCCGCGGGTCCGCCAGGACCTCGTACCGAACGACCCCGCGACCCTGCCGCCACAGCTCAAGGGCTATCCGGACGGCCTGCCCGTCGTCGCCCTGCCGCCCGACCTGCCCGACCCGGGGATCGCCGCGACGGCGGTGCTCGCGGGCGTTGCGGGCGCGGCGCGGCCCCTCGACGCGGCGCAGCTCGGCCGGGTGCTCTTCCTCGGCGCCGGCGTCGTCCGCACCGCCGAGCGTCACGGGCGGCGGTTCCTCTACCGCGCCGCCGGTTCCGCCGGCGCACGGTTCCCGCTGGAGGTCTACGCGAGCACCCGCGGCGTCGCGGGCGTCCCCGACGGCGTGCACTGGTACGACCCGGCACGGCACGCGCTCGTCCAGGTCGCCCCCGCCGCCACCGGAGCGGCCACGACGCTCGTCGTCACGGGCGTGCCGTGGCGGACGGGGTGGCGGTACGCCGAGCGCGGATGGCGGCACCTCTACTGGGACGCCGGGACGCTGCTGTCCCAACTGTCGGCGGCGGCCGCGAGCGCCGGCCTCGCGCCGCGGCTGCGGACGCTGTTCCCGGACGCCACGGTGCGCCGGCTCGTCGGCGCGGACGGGGTGCACGAATATCCACTCGCCCTGCTGTCCCTCGGCGACGGCGAGCCCGCGATCGACCCCGCCGCGACGGCGGTGCCGGGCGAGCTGCCGCCGGTCGAGCTGCCGCTGTGCACGGCGGCGCAGCGCGCGGGCGAGCGGAACGCGCTCGGCGAGCCCTGGCCGGAGGCGCCGCCGCTGCCGGAGTACCCGCCGTCCGACCCGCTCGACGAGGTGGTGCTCCGGCGCGGGTCGCAGCGCCGCATGGACCGGTCCCGGACGCTGCCGCGCGCCCTGCTGGAGTGGCCCCTGGCCGCCGCGCTGCGCGGCGTGCCGGTCCCGCACTGGGTGGCCGTGCACGGGGTCGACGACGTGCCGCCCGGCCTCTACCGGTGGCCCGACCTGGCGACGCCGCTGCGGGCCGCGGACCTGCGCGCCGAGGTGCTGCGGGTCTGCCTGGACCAGTCGCTCGCCGGCGACGCGGCGTACGTCGTCGTCGGGGCCACCCCGCTGTCGGCGCTCGACGACCGCGGCTACCGCGACGCCCAGCTCGCCGCCGGGCTCGTCGAGGGCCGGCTGCACCTCGCGGCGTACGCCCTGGGCGCCGGCGCCTCCGGGATGACCTTCCTCGACTCGGAGGTCCCGGGCCTGCTCGGCGAGCCGGACGACCTCGCGGCGCTGCTGTTCACGTGCGTGGGCGTCCCGGAGTACGCGTCGCGCGCCGGCGGCGGGCCGGGCAGTCCGGTGGAGGTCCGGCCGGTCATGCCCCGCAGCGGCTCGTGACGGCGCAACCGGGGGCGGGCCGGTGGTCAGCGGGCCGGGGGGAGGCTCTCCCAGCCGGCCGGCAGGGCCGGCACCGGCCAGGCCGGGTCCGGCCGCCACGACGCCCACGCCTCGTCCCACCACCGTTCCCCGGCGTCGAGCAGGGCGGCGATCCGGTCGCCCTCGGCGCGGATCGCGTCGGCCATCCCCGGATAGCGCCCCTCCGCCAGGCGCTGGGCGAACATCTCCACGTCCTTCCAGACGTAGCGGTCGGCGTCGGCCGGCCACCAGAGATCCAGCTCGTGGTCGAGGGTGTCCACCCCGATCGGGGTACGCCGGAACGGCTCCTGGAGGTTGAAGTACCACCCCGCGAAGGCGCGCTCCGGGCCGGTCCAGAAGACGTCCACGGAGTGCGCCTCGCCCGGACGGTGCAGCATCAGCTTGCCGTGGCCGCTCCACGCCCGGTGCCCGGCGACCTGCCACGGGTGCCGCCCGCACGGGAACCGCCCGGCCTCGGGGAAGCCGAACTCCGCACCCGTGGGCAGGTAGAGCACGAGCAGGTCGGGCGAGTCCTCGACACAGACGGTCGGGCAGGCGAACCACACCTCGCCGTGCAGGACCTCGCGCCGGACGACCACGTCGCCCGGAGTGAAGCGGTGCGCCTCCCCGATCCGCCTACCGTCTCGCTCCACCCGACCCGGACGATCCACTCCCCCAACGTAGCGGGTGCAGGGGTCAGCGGGGTCGGGTGACCACCGCACGGGCTGCGGGCCGGCGCCCGGCGACCGTGGATCCGGCCACGGCGAAGGGGTTCGGCGTCGCTCCCGTCCAGTGCTGGAGGACCGCCGTGCCGGTCTGCCGCCGCACACCGTCCACCATGGTCGTCCCGCTGCTGACCACGTAGAACCGGCCGTCGCCGAGCGCCTCCAGACCGAAGCTGCCCGGCCCCTCCCAGCCGCGGATCCCGGTGGCCGGATCAGTCAGCCCGGCCGGGGCCAGCGGGACGATCCGCCCGGTCGCGCCGTCCGGCTGGCCGGTGAGCGCACCGGTCTGCGGCGCGACGGTGCCGTCGATCGCGTAGAGCGTCCAGTTCGGGAACTCCGGCTTGCTGCCCCGGTAGACCGCCATCAGCCACCGGCGGGTGTGCCGGTCGTACTCCAGGTTCTGCACGCCGAAGGTGGTGTTCCCGGTCCGGACGAAGACCTTGGTGTACGGCTGCCCGGGTCCGCTCCGGTGCGGCGCGCTCTGGCTGAGTGGGCGGGCGAAGAGGCTCCACCGCCGCACGTCGTAGGCGAGCAGCACCTGGTGGTCGTTGTCGGTACGCGTGGTGTTCGGGTAGATGCCGTAGGCGACCATCAGCACGTTCCGCCCGCCGGAGGTGCCCAGCGCCGGTCCGAACGAGACCCCGTCGATGCCGCTGGCGCCGTACCGGTGGTCGGCGGTCTGCGCGGTGTCGCCGTCGAAGACGCCGTCGCCGTCCAGGTCCGCCGTGAAGTCGTCGACGACCTCCTTCAGGTAGACGGTGGTCATCACCCCGTCCGTCTCGGCGTTCATTCCGATCCGGGTGATCCGGGAGACGTCGAAGATGGCGATGTAGAAGGCCCGCTGCGCCTTGTACTCCAGCGAGCCGTAGACGCGGCCGTCCTCCGGGTTGACGTCCAGGTCGCCGAGGTGGCCGGTCAGGCCGGTCACCGTGCCGACGACCCGACCGCCGAGATCCGTCTTGACCAGGAGGTTCGTGAAGGACCAGTAGACGTGACCGCGGCTCCAGTCGACCGCCACCCCCTGCACGTGGCCCGAGGGCCACGCACCGCCGTACACCGTCGCCGGCATGTTCGGGGGCGCCACCGCCGGGCGCGACGTCCCGACGGCCACGCCCCGGCCCGGAGTCGGCATCGGGCCCGCTGTCGCACCGGGCGGGGCGACGGCGCCGGCCAGGACGGGAATCGCCAGGGCGGCAGCCGCGGCGGCGAGGGTCCTTCGCATGTGTCTCCGTTGCTCAAGAAGATCGAACAGCGGAAGATCCTATGCGAGCTCTGGGAACGCGGGTGTCCGGATGATCCTCCGGAGATTCACGCCCGTCCGGGTCGTTACCGCCCCGGCGGACGGGGCAAGGGCACAACGATCACGACGGAGACGGGATTGATCCTGCCCACCGCACGGTCTCAGCCGTGCCCCCCGGACCTCGCCGGGTTGCTCCACGGCGAGGCCCGGCGGCGGGCGAACGGGGCGTCAGCCGACGGCCGCCATGATCTCGTCGCTGACGTCGAAGTTCGCGTAGACGTTCTGCACGTCGTCGCAGTCCTCCAGGACGTCGATCAGCTTGAAGATCTTGCGCGCGCCATCCTCGTCGAGGGGGACGTTGACGCTCGGGATCAGCGACGACTCGGCCGACTCGTACTCGATGCCGGCGTCCTGGAGCGCGGTGCGTACCGCGATCAGGTCGGTCGGCTCGGAGACCACCTCGAACGCCTCGCCCAGGTCGTTGACCTCCTCGGCGCCGGCGTCGAGGACGGCCATCATCACGTCGTCCTCGGTCGTCCCGGCCTTGGGGACGATCACCACGCCCTTGCGGGAGAACATGTACGACACCGAGCCCGCGTCGGCGAACGAACCGCCGTTGCGGGTCAGCGCGGTGCGCACCTCGGTCGCCGCGCGGTTGCGGTTGTCGGTCAGGCACTCGATGAGCAGCGCCACCCCGTTCGGGCCGTAGCCCTCGTACATGATGGTCTGGTAGTCGGCGCCGCCGGCCTCCAGGCCCGAGCCGCGCTTGACGGCGCGGTCGATGTTGTCGTTCGGGACCGAGTTCTTCTTCGCCTTCTGGATGGCGTCGTAGAGCGTGGGGTTACCGGCGGGATCGCCACCGCCGGTCCGCGCGGCGACCTCGACGTTCTTGATGAGCTTGGCGAACATCTTGCCGCGCTTGGCGTCGATGACCGCCTTCTTGTGCTTGGTCGTCGCCCACTTTGAGTGGCCGGACATCTGTTACCTCCGTTGCTACCCGCCGTCTGCATCGACCGCACCGCACACGCCCCGCTCCCGCCGGCGCACGCGGTGGTGCCGGTCAGCCCTGGTGGAAGCCGTGACGGGCAGATGGCCCTGCCGAATCTCGGCAATCCTACCGACGCCCGGGCCACGACTGTCACGCACGGCGCGTCGCCGGCCCGCCCCGCCCGCCCGGACCGGGACAGACGGAACGAGGGCGCCGGCGCGGTCAGGCCCCGAAGCCGTACGACCCCAGCACGGTGAACCCCGACGTGGACCGCTGTTCGCACCGGTCCTCCAAGCCGGGCCGGTAGCGCTGGAACGACTCCAGCCCCGGCAGCGGCCCCGGCAGCTCGGGTGCCACGGTGATCAGGATCGTCTCCATGTTCATGCCACCCGCTCTGAGCTGCCGCCCGCCGCCACCATGTCGCCGTCGGAGCGCGGCTCGCGCGCCCGGGTGACGATCTCCGTCAGCATCGCCGACAGTGCCTCCGCCCGCTCGGCGGCCGGCGCGATCCGTCCCGGCGCCGTCGGGTCGCCCGGATCCGCCCCGGCAAAGTCGAAGTCGGTGAAAACGGTCAGGGCGACCACGGTGGGCACGACCACCGCCCGCACCTCGGTCAAAATCTGCCGCAGGTGCGCGCCGGCCCGGGTGCCGCCCTGCACGCCGTAGCTGAGCACCCCGGCCGGCTTGCCGTTCCACTCGGCGAACAGGTAGTCGACGGCGTTCTTCAGCGCGGCCGGAACGGAGTGGTTGTACTCCGGCGTCACGAACACGAACGCGTCGCAGGCCCCGACCGCGGCGGACCAGCGACGGGTGTGCGGGTTCCGGTAGTCGCCGAACATCGCCGGCACCGGCTCGTCGAGCAGCGGCAGGGTCCGCTCCGCCAGGTCCAGCACCTCGACGACGGCGGCGCCCGAGCGCACCGCGTCGTGACCCGCCGCCACCTCCCCGGCCCATCCGGCGACCGCCGCGCCGCGCCGGCCGGGACGGGTGCTTCCCACGATCAGGCCGATCCGGACCGGCCCTGCTGTCTGTGCGTTTCCCATGCCGACGAGCCTGCGGCCGATCCGGCCGCGTGGGGAGGCCGCCGCGAGGGTGGCCCCGACGGGGCCACCCATCGTCCACAGGCCGCTGTCAGACTGGCCCGGTGATGGACGGAGAGTTGGGCGCGTTCCTGCGCAGCCGCCGGGAGGCCGTGCAGCCGGCCCAGGTCGGCCTCGCCACCGGCGCCCGGCGGCGCACGCCCGGGCTCCGCCGGGCCGAACTGGCGACGCTCGCCCAGGTCAGCGTCGAGTACCTGACCCGCCTGGAACAGGGCCGTGACACCCGCCCGTCGCCGGAGATCCTCGCCGCGCTGGCCGACGCCCTGCTGCTCGGCGACGCCGATCGCGAGCATCTGCGGCAGCTCGCGGCGGTCAACCACGGTCGCAGTCTGTGCCCCGGCGAGCGGCCGGCGGTGTCCCGCACGGTCCGCCCTACCGTCCGCGCGGTGCTCGACGCGCTGCGGGACTCCCCCGCGTACGTGCTCAACCGGCTCGGCGATGTGCTGGCCTGGAACGATCCCTTCGACCGGCTGGCCCGCCCCCTGGGCCTGCTCGACGGCCACCGCCCCAACCTGGTGTGGTTCGTGCTGACCGACGAGCGCGCCCGCGACCACTTCCCCGACTGGGCGCAGCTGGCCGACCAGCAGGTCGCCGAGCTGCACCGGCTGCGCCAGGGCGACCGGGCCACCGACGACTTCGCCGAACGGCTCGCCCGCACGGTCGGCGCGCCCTTCACGCAGCGGTGGCAGCGGCGGCCGGTGGCGGCGCCCGTCACCGGCGTGCGGGGGCTGCGGCACCCGGAGGTGGGGCTGCTGCGGCTGACCTACGAGACGCTGGAGTTCGCCGACAGCGACCACCAGCGCCTCGTCGTCCACCTGCCCGCCGACGCGGCGACGGCGGCCGGGTTGGACCGGCTGCAGGGCCGGCTGCCCGGGCACCTGCGGTCGGTGGCCGGCTGAGGAGACGGGCTCCTCCGGTCGGCGGAACCCGTCGCCCCGCTCAGCGGGCCGCCCGCACCAGCTCCACGAAGTACGCGTGCACGCGCGCGTCGCCGGTCAGCTCGGGGTGGAACGAGGTGGCCAGCAGGTTGCCCTGCCGGACCGCCACGATCCGCCCGGCGGCCGGACCCTCGGTCACCGTGCCGAGCACCTCCACGCCGTCGCCGACCCGTTCGACCCACGGCGCCCGGATGAACACCGCGTGGAACGGCCCACCCTCGACGCCGGTGATCCCCACCGGCGCCTCGAACGAGTCGACCTGCCGGCCGAACGCGTTGCGCCGCACGGTCATTTCGATGCCGGCGAAGCCGCGCTGGTCTGGCCGGCCGTCGAGGACCTCGGTGGCCAGCATGATCATGCCGGCGCACGAGCCGTAGACCGGCATCCCGCCGGCGATCCGCTTGTCGATCGGCTCGCGCATCTCGAAGATGTCGGCGAGCTTGCTGATCGTGGTGGACTCGCCGCCGGGGATCACGAGGCCGTCGACCGCGTCCAGCTCCTGCGGACGGCGGACCGGCCGGGCGTCCGCGCCCGCCGCGGCGAGGGCGGCGACGTGCTCGCGTACGTCGCCCTGGAGCGCGAGCACACCGATCACGGGTGCGTCGCCCATCTGCCGCTCCTCTCCTCGTTAGGAAGGGCCCCTTCCGCTACCTCAGGCGTCAGGAAGGTGCCCTTCCTTACACCACTCACCAGCCGCGCTCGGCCAGGCGGTGCGGCTGCGGGATGTCGTCGACGTTGATGCCGACCATCGCCTCGCCCAGGCCCCGGGAGACCTTGGCCAGCACGTCCGGGTCGTCGTGGAAGGTGGTGGCCTTGACGATCGCGGCGGCCCGCTGCGCCGGGTTGCCGGACTTGAAGATGCCGGAGCCGACGAACACGCCCTCGGCGCCGAGCTGCATCATCATCGCGGCGTCGGCCGGGGTGGCGATGCCACCGGCGGTGAACAGCACCACGGGCAGCTTGCCGCTCTCGGCGACCTCCTTGACCAGCTCGTACGGCGCCTGGAGTTCCTTGGCGGCCACGTACAGCTCGTCCTCCGGCAGCGAGCCCAGCCGGCGGATCTCCTGGCGGATCTTCCGCATGTGGGTGGTGGCGTTGCTGACGTCACCGGTGCCGGCCTCGCCCTTGGAGCGGATCATGGCCGCGCCCTCGGTGATCCGGCGCAGGGCCTCGCCGAGGTTGGTCGCCCCGCAGACGAAGGGGACGGTGAAGGCCCACTTGTCGATGTGGTTGGCGTAGTCGGCCGGGGTCAGCACCTCGGACTCGTCGACGTAGTCGACGCCGAGCGACTGGAGGATCTGTGCCTCCACGAAGTGGCCGATCCGGGCCTTCGCCATCACCGGGATGGAGACGGCGTTGATGATGCCGTCGATCATGTCCGGGTCGCTCATCCGGGAGACGCCGCCCTGGGCGCGGATGTCGGCGGGCACCCGCTCGAGCGCCATCACGGCGACCGCGCCGGCGTCCTCGGCGATCTTGGCCTGCTCGGCGTTGACCACGTCCATGATCACGCCGCCCTTGAGCATCTCGGCCATGCCGCGCTTGACGCGGGCGGTGCCGGTGACCGGGCTGGCGCTGGCGTTCTGGGCAGTCGTTTCGGGCACGGGTTATCGCTCCTCGACCTGCTCGGGGTGGGGGGTGGCTGCGAAAATGCTACGGCCGGCCCAACGCCCGTCCGACAGCCAATCAGACCCACGGTGGCCTGCACTGTGGCCGTCGTCACCGCCCCGCCGCCGCCCCTCGCCGGGGCGCCCGGCGTCCCGTCCGGGGCGTTCTGACGGGTTCGGTGCCCGGTCAGCCGGCGGGGACGTCGGCCGGGACGCTGAGGGTGGGGTCGTCGATGTCGAAGTAGCGCGGCCAGGGCCGGCGGCGCCCCATCCGCAACAGCCGCACCAGCGGGCGCCCGCGCGCCGCGCGGGCGTCGCGGACCAGGTCGGTGTGCACCTGACGGGCCAGGGCGAGCCGTCGGCTGGCGGCGATCACCGCCTCGCATTCCGGATCGGTCGGGTCCAGTTCCACGGCGCGCAACTGGCGGGTGAGGTCGTTCTCGGCGGCCTCCCGCTCGTCCGGCTGCGCGTCCAGCGCGATCCGCGCCGCCGCGTACAGCTCGACGCCGTAACGCCGCTCGGCCAGGACCGCGGCGGCCGCCGCGCGGCGCAGCAGGTGGGCGTCCAGGGCGCGGGCGGCCAGCTCGGCCCGGCCGTGCAGCCGGTCGACCCGGCCGGCGGTCCAGACCAGGTACGCGGCGACCAGCCCGACGGCCAGGGCCGCGACCACCCCCCACCACACGCCCGACATCGTCAGTCCAGCCCCACCCATTCGGTGTCCATGACCCGCCCGTCGGTGGCCTCGATCGCCGCCGCGTACACCTCCAGGACGCGGCGGGCGACCACCGGCCAGTCGAAGGTGGCCACCACCTGGTCGCCGCAGGCGGTCAGCGCGGCCCGGCCGTCGGGATCGTCGAGCAGGTCGGCCAGGGCGGTACGCAGCGCGGCCCCGTCCCCCGTCGGAAAGAGCCGGCCGGCCCGGCCGCCGTCGAGCACGCGGCGAAACGCGTCGAGGTCGCTGGCCACGACGGTGGTGCCCGCCGCGAGCGCCTCCGTGAGGATCATGCCGAAGGACTCCCCGCCGGTGTTCGGCGCCACGTAGAGGTGCACGCTGCGCAGCATCCGCGCCTTGTCCTCCTCGGAGACCAGCCCGAGGAAGGTCACCTGGTCGCGCAGCTCGACCGGAAAACGCCCGAACAGGTCGTCCGGGTCACCGGGGCCGGCCACCAGCAGCCGCAGCCCGGGACGCTGCCGGGCCAGCTCGACGAAGGCGTCGCGCAGGATGGGGAAGCCCTTGCGGGCCTCGGTGAACCGGCCGAGGAAGCCGATCGCGCCGCCCCGCCCCGGCGGGCACTCCCCCGGCCAGCCGGGCAGCGGCTGCGCGTGGTTGAACTTCGCGACGGCCACCCCGTTGGGGATCTCCACCGCGCCGCCGTCCATGTGCTCGACCTGCACCTTGCGCGCCAGCGCGCTGACCGCGATCCGGGCGGTGATCCGCTCCAGCACGATCTGGAGCACCCCCTGCGCGGCGGCGAGCGCCCGCGACCGGGTCATCGCCGTGTGGAAGGTGGCCACCACCGGCCCGCGGGCGGAGAGCACGGCCAGCAGCGACAGGCTCAGCGTCAGCGGCTCGTGCACGTGCAGCACGTCGAAGTCGCCCCGGGTGATCCAGCGCCGCACCCGCGCCGTGGAGACCGGGCCGAACGCGATCCGCGCCACCGAGCCGTTGTACGGCAGCGGCACGGCCCGCCCCGCCGGCACCACGTACGGCGGCAGCGGGGAGTCCTCGTCGGCCGGGGCGAGCACGCTCACCTCGTGCCCGAGGCCGATCAGCGCCTCGGCCAGGTCCATGACGTGGTTCTGCACTCCGCCGGGCACGTCGAAGGAGTACGGGCACACGATGCCGATGCGCACGCCTCAACGCCTCCCTTACGCCTGTCCGGCGGCCGGGGAGGGCAGGGTCGCGCCGCCACCCGTGCCGTGCTGGTCCAGCCACATCCGCTGCAACATGTGCCAGTCTTGCGGATGCCGGGCGATGCCCGCCGCCAGACCGTCGGCGATCCGCTGGGTCAGCGACCGGACCCGCCGGTCGAGCGGGCCCTCCTCGGGGCCGGGCAGCGGCAGCGGGCCCTCGATCGACGCGCACGCCGCGTCCGCCTCGTACCACATCGAGGCGACGTAGAGGGGCGCCCCGGTGCGCAGGGCGAGCAGGGCCGGGCCCGGCGGCATGCGGGTGCGGGCGCCGAAGAAGTCGACCTCCACCCCCCGCGCGGAGAGGTCCCGGTCGGCCAGCAGGGGCACCACCGCGCCGGTCCGGACCCGGTCGACCAGCACGTCGAACGCCGGCCGGTCGCCGCCGTGGGTGGGCAGGATCTCCATGCCCAGGCTCCGCCGGAAGGCGAGGAACCGCTGGTAGACGCCCTCGGGCTTGAGCCGCTCGGCGACCGTGGTGATCGGCCAGCCGGTCGCCGCGACCCAGGCGCCGGCGGCGTCCCAGTTGCCGGCGTGCGGCAGCGCCACCACCGCGCCCCGGCCGGCCGCCACGTCGGCCGCGAGCATCTCCTCGCCGTCGAGCCGGAAGCCGGCCAGGATCTCCGCCCGGCTGAGTGAGGGCAGCCGGAACGCCTCCATCCAGTAGCGGGCGTACGAGCGCAGGCCGCGGCGGACCAGCTCGTCGAGGTCGGCCTCGGGCAGGTCGGGGCCGACCACCCGGCGCAGGTTCGCGCGCAGTCGGTCCGTACCCCCGCCGCCGCGGCGGTGGGCGCGGTCGGCGCCCGCCCGGAACGCCGCGGCCACGACGGGCCGGGGCAGCACGCGGATCACGCGCCACCCGGCGACGTAGCCGAGCTCGGTGAGATTCACCGGCGCCGGCCCCCCGGCCGCGGCCGGCCGGCGCTGCCCGCGCTCACCCCTGTCCGCCCTGGGTGGGCACCTGCTGGGCCTGGCGGTAGACGTGAGCCATCCGCTGGCCGACGGTGAAGATCGACACCGCGGCGAGCAGCCAGAGCGCGATCTCCAGCGCGGGCCGCACGTTGAGGCCGGTGAGCAGCCCGCCGACGCCGACGATGAGCAGCCGCTCGGTGCGCTCGGCGATGCCCACGTTGCAGGTCATGCCGAGCCCCTCGGCCCGGGCCTTGACGTAGGAGACGAGGCCGCCCGCGGCCAGGCAGAGCAGCGCGGCGGCGACCCCGGAGTAGTTGTGCTCGGTGGCCAGCCAGTACGCCACCGCGCCGAAGACGGCGCTGTCGGCGATCCGGTCCATGCTCGAATCGAGGAACGCCCCGAATCTGGTGGAGCCGCCGCTCATCCGGGCCATCGTCCCGTCGAGCAGGTCGGTGAGCGCGAAAACGGTCACGATCAGGGCCCCGGCGACCAGATGACCGCGGGCACCGAAGCCGAGCGCACCGACGAGCACCCCGAGGGTGCCCGCCACGGTGACCGCGTTGGGGGTTACGCCCGCTCGGAGCAGGCCGCGTGCGACCGGCTCGACGACGCGGGTCATCCCCGCGCGGGCCGTCACTTGGAAGATCTTCGCCATGGCGGTCCCACGATAACGGTCCCGCCGCCACCGGCGGTACGGCCGGTCCGGCGACCCGCGCAGGGTGGAGGCTTGTGCCGGCCCGGCAACGGGTGTGAGATCGAGTCGGGAAGGTGAGCCAGCTCACCCACCCGCCCGTTGATTACCCGCAACCCTGCAGAGCACCGGAGGATATCGCCGCGGAACCCGCTCGGGCCGCTTCCCCGTCGCGCGCGGCGGTCGCCACCAACCACGGCTGAGGGAGGTGCGCCCCATGGCGCAGAAAAGTCAGGAGAAGGGGGCCGCCGGCGGCGCGCCGGTGGTGACCGAGCCGGGCCGGATCCGCAACGTCGTGCTCGTCGGGCACTCCGGAGCGGGCAAGACGACCCTGGTCGAGGCGCTGCTCGCGGCGACCGGCACGATCGGCCGGGCCGGCACCGTCGCCGACGGCAACACCGTCTGCGACCACGACCCGGCGGCCGTACGCCAGCAGCGCTCGGTGAGCCTGGCCTGCGCGCCGCTGCTGCACGACGGGATCAAGGTCAACCTGCTCGACACCCCCGGCTACGCCGACTTCGTGGGCGAGCTGCGCGCCGGGCTGCGGGCCGCCGACGCGGCGCTGTTCGTGGTCTCCGCCGTCGACGGGATGGACGCCGCCACCGCCGCCCTGTGGGAGGAGTGCGCGGCGGTCGACATGCCCCGGGCCGTCGCCGTCTCCCGGCTCGACCACCCGCGCGCCGATTTCGACGAGGCGGTGGCGCTCTGCCAGCGGGTCTTCGGCGACAACGTGCTCCCGCTCTACCTGCCGATGCTCGGCGACGACGGGGTCTCCACCGTCGGCCTGCTCGGCCTGATCACCCGCCGGGTCTTCGACTACACCGCCGGCCTGCCGGCCGACGTGCGCGAGCCGGACCCGGAGCACCTGCCGGCCATCGTCGAGTCCCGCAACGAGCTGATCGAGGGGATCATCGCCGAGAGCGAGGACGAGTCGCTGATGGACCGCTACCTCTCCGGCGAGGAGATCGGCACCGAGGTGCTGATCGAGGACCTGGAGAAGGCGGTCGCGCGGGGCCACTTCTACCCGGTCGTGCCGGTCTGCGCGGAGACCGGCGTCGGGTTGGACGCGCTGCTGGAGGTGCTCACCGCCGGTTTCCCGTCGCCGCTGGAGCACGAGTTGCCGGCGGTCGCCGGCGTCGACGGCTCGCCCCGCCCGCCGCTGGTCTGCGACCCGGACGGCCCGCTGGTCGCCGAGGTGGTCAAGACGACCGTCGACCGGCACGTCGGCCGGGTCTCCCTGGTCCGGGTCTTCTCCGGCACGCTGCGCCCGGAGCAGACCGTGCACGTCTCCGGGCACGGGATGGCCGAGCGCGGCCACCCCGACCACGACGCCGACGAGCGGGTCGGGCACATCTACACCCCGCTGGGCGCAAGCCTGCGCGAGGTCGGCTCGTGCGTGGCCGGCGACATCTGCGCGATCACCAAGTCGGGCAGCGCGGAGACCGGCGACACCATCTCCGCCAAGGACGACCCGCTGCTGATCGCCCCCTGGGAGATGCCCGAGCCGCTGCTGCCGGTCGCCGTCGTGGCCCACAGCCGCGCCGACGAGGACGCCCTCGCGCGCAACCTGGCCCGCCTGGTCGCCGGCGATCCGACCATGCGGCTGGAGCGCAACCCGGAGACCCACCAGTTGGTGCTCTGGTGCATGGGCGAGGCGCACGCCGACGTGGTGCTGGAGCGGCTGCGCGCGGGTGGGGTGGAGCTGGACACCGAGCCGGTCCGGGTCGCGCTGCGCGAGACGCTGACCGTCCCGGCCAAGGGGCACGGCCGGCACGTCAAGCAGTCCGGCGGCCACGGCCAGTACGCCGTCTGCGACATCGAGGTCGAGCCGCTGCCGCGCGGGGCCGGCTTCGAGTTCGTCGACCGGGTGGTCGGCGGCGCGGTGCCGCACAACTACATCCCCTCCGTCGAGAAGGGCGTACGCGCCCAGATGGAGCGGGGCCTGGTCGCCGGCCACCCCGTGGTGGACCTGCGGGTGACCCTCTTCGACGGCAAGGCGCACAGCGTGGACTCCTCCGACGCGGCCTTCCAGACCGCCGGCGCGCTGGCGCTGCGGGACGCCGCGGAGAAGGGCCAGCCGGCGCTGCTGGAGCCGGTGGACGAGGTGGTGATCCGGGTGCCCGACTCCTCCGTCGGCGCGGTGATGGGCGACCTGTCCGGGCGGCGCGGCCGGGTGCTCGGCACCGAGCCGGACGAGGACGCCGAGGGGCGCACCCTGGTCCGCGCCGAGGTGCCCGCCACGGAACTGCTCCGCTACGCGGTCGAGCTGCGCTCGATGACCTCGGGCACCGGCACCTTCCGCCGCCACTTCGTCCGCTACGACCCCATGCCCGCCCACCTGGCCGACCAGGTCCGCAAGGAACACGGCACCCACCCCTGACCGGGCTCCTCGCGGAGTCGATCACGCAGCCCTGCCCGCCCGGATCGTCGTAGGAACGGACCGCCCACCGCGCCCGACGGAACGGGCGGTCCTGGGCACGACGCCCGCCACGACTGCCGATCGGCCGTGTCCCCGGCGGGCGGGGCGCGTCAGGGGCGGGCGGTGGGGAGCATGGGGCTCGGGTGGTGGGGGCGGTCGGCCTCGCGGAGCGCGGCCGAGCGGAGCGCCGCCAACTGGCGTTCCACCTCGGCGAACTGGTCGGCCGGCAGCGGCCCCCGGTGCAGGGCGGCGGCGTTCTCCTCGACCTGCGCGACGGTGCGGCAGCCGGGGATCGGGACGGTGCGACCGCTGCGCGCCCAGATCCAGCCCAGCGCGCCCTGGGCAGGGGTGCGGCCGTCGGCGGTCAGCGCCGCCCGCACGGCGGCGGCCCGCCGCAGCCACTCCGGGGCCGGCCGGCCGCCCCGGAACCACTCCAGCCAGCCGGGCGCAACCCCCCGCACGTCGTCGCGGGGCAGCGTGGAGCCGGTCGTGTACTTGCCGGAGAGCAGACCCATCCCCAGGGGCCCCCGGTTGACGCTGGCCAGGTCGTACTTGTCGCAGACGGCGAGCAGCTCGGGGGCGTCCCGGAGCACCGAGAGGGTGTGCTGCACGGCGGTGGCGTGCCGGGCCCCCTGGCCGAAGGCGGCCGCCCGGTCGGGGCGGTCGGTGCTCCAGCCGTACGCGCGGACCAGCCCGTCGGCGACCAGGTCCTCCAGGGTGCCGACGAGCGCCTCGGCCCGGGGCACCGGCAGGTCGGCGAGGTGCAGCTGGTAGAGGTCGATCCGGTCGGTGCCGAGCCGGCGCAGCGACCCCTTCACCGCCCGCCGCAGGTACGCCGGGGAGGCTGTCCGCGCCGGTGGCCTGGCGGGTCGCCTCGTCGAAGGTGTGGCCCCACTTGGTGGCGATCACGGCCTCGTCGCGCCGGCCGGCGAGCGCCCGGCCCAGGACCCGCTCCGAGTGCCCCGCCCCGTAGGTGTCGGCGGTGTCGAAGAGGGTGACGCCGAGGTCGAGCGCGCGGCGTACCGCCCGGACGGACTCCTCGTCGTCGACGGCGCCCCAGCCCAGCGGCTGGGTGCCCTCGGCCCAGGGCCCGCCGATCGCCCAGCACCCCATGCCGAGCGCGCTGACCTCGATGCCGCTGCGGCCCAACGTCCGTGTCGTGACTGCCATCGACGCATCGTGCCACCTCCGGCGCCCGCCCCGGGGCGAAGTCCCCACCGCCGCGCGGGATCCCGGCCCCGGCGGCCTACCGGCCCCGCCCGGCCAGCCGGGCACGAGCGGGCCGCCGTCAGCCTGGTCCGGCGCGAGCGGGCCGCCGTCAGCCCGGCCGGGGTCAGGAGGGCCAGGCGCGGGCGAGCAACTCCCGGGTGTCCCCGAGCAACTGCGGCAGCACCTTGGTGCGCCCGATCACCGGCATGAAGTTGGCGTCTCCACCCCAGCGCGGCACGACGTGCTGGTGCAGGTGCGCGGCGATCCCGGCACCGGCCACCCCGCCCTGGTTCATCCCGAGGTTGAACCCGTGGGCGTTGCTGACCTTGCGGATCACCCGCATCGCGGTCTGGGTGAACGACGCCAGCTCGGCGGTCTCCGGCCCGTCGAGGTCGGTGTAGTCGGCGACGTGCCGGTAGGGGCAGACCAGCAGGTGACCCGGGTTGTACGGGTAGAGGTTGAGCACCACGTAGACGTGCGCGCCCCGCGCGACGACGAGGCTCTCCTCCGCCGGCAGGCCGGGGGCGAGACAGAACGGGCAGCCCTTCGGCTTCTCGTAGCCCTCCGGGCGGTCCTCGCCGGAGATGTAGGTCATCCGGTGCGGCGTCCAGAGCCGCTCCAGGCCGTCGGCCATGCCGCTGTCCGTGTGCCGTTCCACCCCTGTCACACGCCGATCCTACGGACCGACCCGACGACCGGCGAGGCCCGGCGTGGGGAACCGGCGCTGGAAGTTGTTGACGAATCGATGCCCACCATTGAAACTCCCATTCATCGATTTACTTCCATAGACCGATGGAGGTCTCCGTGATCCGACGGTTCGGCAAACTCCTCGCGGCGCTCGTGCTGACCGCCGCCACCACCGTGGTCGGCGTCACCTTCACCGCCGGCGCGGCCCACGCCGACGGCTGCTACACGTGGGGACGCACGCTGTCCCAGGGGATGTCCGGCGAGGACGTCCGGCAACTCCAGATCCGGGTCTCGGGCTACCCCGGCTACGGCGCCGTGCTCGCCCTCGACGGGGTGTACGGCCCGGGCACCCGGTCCGCCGTGATCCGCTTCCAGCAGGCGTACGGGCTGGGCGCCGACGGCGTCGCCGGGCCGCAGACCTTCAACCAGATCTACGCGCTCCAGGACGACGACTGCACCCCGGTCAGCTTCAGCTACGCGGAATGGAACAGGTGCAACAGCGACTGGTCCGGCGGCGCGGTGCCGGCCAGCACCGCCCGCTTCAACGCCCGCGTGTCGATGTGGAAGCTCCAGGCCATGCGGCGCGCACTCGGCAGCGTGCCGCTCTACATCAGCAGCGGGTTCCGCAGCTACGCCTGCAACAGCGCGGTCGGCGGCGCCGCCGGCAGCCGGCACCTCTACGGCGACGGGGTCGACCTGGTCGGCTCACCCTCGCTGTGCCGGCTCGCCCAGCAGGCCCGCTACCACGGCTTCAGCAACATCCTCGGCCCCGGCTACCCGGGGCACAACGACCACACCCACCTGGGCAACACGCCGAGCCGGTCCTGGTCCGCCCCGACCTGCGGGATCTGACGCCCGACGGCCCGTCGACGAAGGCCCCCCGCCGGTGGCGGGGGGCCTTCCGCGCGTCGTGATCCCGGTACGGGGTGGATCAGGCGGCCGAGGGGCCGACGTTGGTCCGCGAGGTGACCACGTCGAGCACGTGGGCCACCGCGTCGGCGATCGGCACCCCGTTGCGCTGCGAGCCGTCCCGGTAGCGGAACGAGACCGTGCCGGCCGCCACGTCGTCGTCGCCGGCGATCACCATGAACGGGATCTTCTGCTGCTGGGCGGTGCGGATCTTCTTCTGCATCCGGTCGTCGCCCGCGTCCACCTGGGCGCGGATGCCCTCGGCGCGCAACGCCGCGACGAAGCCGTGCAGGTAGTCGGTGTGGTCCTCACGGATCGGGATGCCCACCACCTGCACCGGGGCCAGCCAGGCCGGGAACGCGCCCGCGTAGTGCTCGGTGAGCACGCCGAAGAAGCGCTCGATCGAGCCGAACAGCGCCCGGTGGATCATCACCGGCCGCTGCCGGGTGCCGTCGGCGGCCTGGAACTCCAGCCCGAACCGCTCCGGCAGGTTGAAGTCGACCTGGATGGTGGACATCTGCCAGGTCCGGCCGATCGCGTCCTTCGCCTGCACCGAGATCTTCGGCCCGTAGAAGGCCGCGCCGCCCGGGTCCGGCACCAGGTCCAGGCCGGACTCCTCGGCGGCCGAGCGCAGCGCCTCGGTGGCCCGCTCCCAGTTCTCGTCGGTGCCGACGGACTTCTCCGGGTTGCGGGTGGACAGCTCCAGGTAGAAGTCGTCCAGGCCGTAGTCGCGCAGCAGGTCGAGCACGAACGACAGCAGCGACTTCAGCTCGCCGGCCATCTGCTCCTGCGTGCAGTAGATGTGCGCGTCGTCCTGGGTCATGCCGCGCACCCGGGTCAGGCCGTGCACCACACCGGACTTCTCGAACCGGTAGACCGAGCCGAACTCGAACAGCCGCAGCGGCAGCTCGCGGTAGGACCGCCCCCGGGACCGGAAGATCAGGTTGTGGAACGGGCAGTTCATCGGCTTGAGGTAGTAGTTCGCGCCCTCCATCTCCATGGGCGGGTACATGCCGTCGGCGTACCACTGCAGGTGCCCGGAGGTCTCGAACAGCTGCGCCTTGGTGATGTGCGGGGTGTTGACGAACTCGTACCCGGCCTCCTCGTGCCGGCGGCGCGAGTAGTTCTCCAGCTCGCGGCGGATGATGCCGCCCTTGGGGTGGAAGACCGCCAGGCCGGAGCCGATCTCGTCGGGGAAGCTGAACAGGTCCAGGTCCGCGCCGAGCTTGCGGTGGTCGCGCCGGGCGGCCTCCTCCAGCAGCTTCAGGTACGCCTTCAGCTCGTCCCGGGTCGGCCAGGCGGTGCCGTACACCCGCTGGAGCTGCGGGTTCTTCTCCGACCCCCGCCAGTACGCGGCGGCCGAACGCATCAGCTTGAACGCGCCGATCAGCCGGGTGTTCGGCAGGTGCGGGCCGCGGCACAGGTCAGACCAGCAGACCTTGTCCTCGGTCGCGGCGAGGTTGTCGTAGATGGTCAGCTCGCCGCCGCCCACCTCCATCACCTCGGAGGTGTCCAGGCCCTCACCCTTGACGTCGATGAGCTCCAGCTTGAACGGCTCGGCGGCCAGCTCGGCCTTCGCCTCGTCCAGGCTGCCGAAGCGGCGACGACGGAACCGCTGGCCCGACTTGATGATCTCCTGCATCCGCTTCTCGAGCTTGCCGAGGTCGTCCGGCTGGAACGGCTTGTCGACGGCGAAGTCGTAGTAGAAGCCGTTCTCGATGGGCGGGCCGATGCCGAGCTTGGCCTCGGGGAAGACGTCCTGCACGGCCTGGGCGAGCACGTGCGCGGTGGAGTGCCGCAGCACGTTGAGTCCGTCCGGGGAGTCGAGGCTGACCGGCTCGACCTCGGTGTCGACCTGCGGCGTCCAGTCCAGGTCGCGCAGCTGGCCCTGCGGGTCGCGGACCACGACGACCGCCTTCGGGCCGGCCGCGGGCAGCCCGGCCGCGGCCACCGCGTCGGCCGCCGTGGTCCCGGCGGCGACGACGACGGGGTCGGCCACGGCGGGGGTACGGGGTGCGGACACGGTCACTCCTCCAGCAGACGGTACGGATGACGCCGAGCGTTCGGCTCCTGCGATGCTATCGGTCGCCCCCGCCGGCACGGTCGGCGACGCCACCGCCCCCGCGACCCGTGGGACGTCGGCCCCGGCAACCGCCCGGCCGGCGGGCCTCCCCGCCGACGGACACCGGGGCATCGGGGGCGACGGGGGCAATGGCGGTGGGGGCGTCGGCGCCGAGGGATCGGGTGGGGGTCGAGGGTCAGGCGGACCAGTCGGGCAGCGGCTCGCGGGCGGCCAGCCAGTCGGTGGGCACCCCGCCGGGGGTGCCCACCCCGGTGTGCGCGGCCACCACCGAACCGACGATGGCGGCGGTGGTGTCCACGTCCCCGCCCGCCTCGACGCAGGCGCGGATCGCCGCCGGGTAGTCGTCCAGGTGCACGGCCGCCACCCAGCAGGTGAAGGCGACGGTGTCCTGGGCGGTGACCCGGGAGCCGTTGCCGAGCACGTCGACGGCCTCGCGCAGCGGCCGGTCGAGCAGGTCGGCCGCCCGGCGTACGCCCCGGTGCACCTCGGTGGCCGGGTCCAGCGCGGCGGCCACCCCGGCGAGCAGCCGGCGCGGGGGCGGCCGGTGGCCGTCCAGCCGGGCGCGGGCGGCCAGCGAGGCGGCCACCGCCACCGCGACGGCCCCGGCGATGCCCTCCGGGTGTGCGTGGGTCACCTCGGCCGACGCCCGGGCCTGCGCCACCGCCCGGGCGGTCGAGTCGGCGAACCAGGCGCCCAGCGGGCCGACCCGCATCGCCGCGCCGTTGCCGCACGAGCCCTGCCCGTCGAAGGCGGAGGCGGCCGCCACCGGCCACGGCGTGCCGGTGCGGATCAGCCGCAGGATCGTCACGGCGCCCGGCCCGTACCCCCGGTAGGGCTCGCATCGCTCGGCGAAGGCGACGGCGAGGGCGTCTCGGTCGATGGCACCCTCCGCGGCGAGGGCGGCGACGACCGAGCAGGCCATCTCGGTGTCGTCGGTCCATTCCCACGGCGGCGGGGGAAGCTTGCCGGCGGCCAGGTGGGCCGGGTGCCGGCCGGGGACGAAGAACTGCGAGCCGAGCGCGTCGCCGACCGACAGGCCGGCGAGCGAGTCCCGGGCGAGCGCGAGGCGGGTGTCGGCAAAGAGCGTGAAGGACATCGTTGTGCCAGCTTGCCCGGTTCGCGGATGCGCCGCAACGCGATCAACTTGCCACGCCGAGTACCGTCTTGGCGTGGCCACCGTCCTCCTGGTCGAAGACGATCACGTCGTACGCGGCGCGATGCTGCGGTCCCTCGCCGACCGGGGGCACGCCGTGCACGCCGTGGGCACCGCGCTGGACGCGCTGCGCCGCGTGGCGGCCGAGACCCCCGACCTGGTGGTGCTCGACCTCGGCCTGCCCGACCTCGACGGCTCGGACGCGCTGCGGATGCTGCGCGGCATCACCGATGTGCCGATCATCATCGCCACCGCGCGCGACGACGAGCAGTCGGTGGTCCGGCTGCTGCGCGCCGGGGCCGACGACTACATGGTCAAGCCGTTCACCGGCGCGCACCTCGACGCCCGGATCACCACCGTGCTGCGCCGGGCCGGGCGGGCCAGCCGGACGGCGCAGCCGGCCGTGCACAGCGTCGGCGGGCTGCGGGTGGACGTCGGGGAGCGCAGCGCCCACCTCGACGGCGAGCCCCTGGCGCTGACCCGCAAGGAATTCGACCTGCTGGCGTATCTCGCCGCACGTCCGGGCCGGGTAGTGTCCCGCCGGGAGCTTCTGGAGGAGGTATGGCGGCAGCCGTCGGTCGGAGAGGACCAGACCATCGACGTTCATCTGTACTGGCTGCGCCGCAAAATGGGCGAGTCCGCGGCGAAGCCGCGCTACCTGCGCACCGTGCGGGGGGTCGGCTTCCGGCTGGTGGCGCCAGACTGAGAGTCTCGCTGGCCCTCCTCACGGCCGGCATGTGCGCCCTGGTCGCGCTCGCCTTCCTCGTCCCGCTCGCCACCGTCCTCGGCGACCGGGCCCGCGAGGAGGCGATCGCGGACGCCGCCCGCCGCAGCGCGCTGGTGACCGGGGCGCTCGCGGTCAGCACCGATCCCGCCGTGGTGGGGCGCGCCGTGGCGGCCAGCGGCGGCGACCCGGCCACCCGGCCCGTCGTACACGGCCTGGGCGCGGACGAGTCCGCGGGCCGGGCCGGCGGCGCGGACCTGGAGCGGGCGCGGGCCGAGCGGCGCTCCGTGCTCGTCGACGTCGACGGCGGCGTGCTGCGGCTCGACCCGGTGGTGCTCGGCGACCGCACCGCCGTGGTGGAGGTCTTCGTGCCGGAGTCGGCGCTGGACGAGGGCGCCGGCAGCCGCTGGCTGCTCCTGCTCGGGGTGGCCGCCGCCCTGGTGGGCGCGGCGGTGCTGGTGGTCGACCGGGTCGCCGCCCGCGCGGTCGACTCGGCCCGGGGGCTGGTCAGGGCGGCGCTCGCGGTCGGCGACGGCGACCTGGCCGTACGCGTCGAGCCCAGCGGCCCGCGCGAGCTGGCCGAGGCCGGGTACGCCTTCAACCGGATGGCCGACCGGCTGGTCGCGGCGCGCACCGACGAGCGGGAGCTGGTCGCCGACCTGTCGCACCGGCTGCGCACCCCGCTGACCGTGCTGCGGCTGGACGCCGAGGCGCTGGAGTCCGACGACACCAGCGTGGGCTCGTTCAGCGCGGCGGAGCTGGACCGGCGGCGCGGCATCCGACGGATCCGGCAGGCGATCGTCACCCTCGAGGGCGAGATCGACGTGCTGATCAAGACCACCCGCAAGGCGGTGGCGCACGAGGCGGGGCCGGCGATGTGCGACGTCAGCGAGGTGGTCCGGGACCGGATGGTGTTCTGGGCCGCGCTGGCCGGCGACCAGAACCGCCCGCACCGGGTGACCGGCGCCCAACTGCGCATCCCGGCGCCGGTGCCGCGGGCCGAGCTGGCCGCCGCGCTCGACGCGGTGATCGGCAACGTCTTCCGCTACACCCCGCAGGGCACCGCGTTCGAGGTGGCGGTCTCCCGCCGCGACGGCTACGTGGCCATCCGGATCGACGACGCCGGGCCGGGGATCGCCAACCCCGACCGGGCGCTGCGCCGGGGCGCCAGCGACCAGGGCTCCACCGGGCTGGGGCTGGACATCGCGAAGCGGGTGGCGTTGCAGGCCAACGGCTCGGTGAGCATCGACCGGGCCCGGCTCGGCGGGGCGAGCGTGGTCATGCTGCTCGCCGACCCCGAGGCGACGCCCCGGCAGGTCAGCCGGTTCGGGCTGGTCGGTCGAGCTGTGGGCCGGCGCAAGTCTTCCTTAGATCCGGATTAACCACGGCGGCCGACCCGTCGCGGGCTGGCAGGATTTCTTCCGAACCCATCAGTTCCACCGGTCACTGCCCCGTGCACCCACCGGCCGGTGGAGCCGTGCGCGCGGCGGGAGCGACGGTCCCCCCACACCTGCTCCCGCCGCGCGCCACACTTCCTCCCGCCACGTCGCGCGCCGGCGCACGACGCTCTCCCGCCAGGCCGCGCGCCGGCTCCTCCCGTCCCGCTCAGCGGGTGGCTACCGCCACGTAGGCGTCGATCTCGGCGCCGATGCGCTGCTTGCCCGCCGGGTCCAGGAACGAGGCGGTCACCGCGTTGCGGGCCAGCGCGGCCAGCCCCTCCGGCCCCGCGTCGAGCAGCCGGGCCGCGACGGCGTACTCGTCGTTGAGGGTGGTGCCGAACATCGGCGGGTCGTCGGAGTTGATGGTGACCAGCAGGCCGGCGTCGACCAGCTGCCGCAACGGGTGCTCGTCGATGGTGGCGACCGCCCGGGTCCGCACGTTGGAGGTCGGGCAGACCTCCAGGCCGATCCGGTGCTCGGCGAGGTGGGCCAGCAGTTGCGGGTCCTGCGCGGCGGAGATGCCGTGCCCGATCCGCTCCGCGCCCAGGTCGCGCAGCGCGTCCCAGACCGTCTGCGGGCCGGTGGTCTCGCCGGCGTGCGGCACCGAGCGCAGGCCGGCCGCCCGAGCCTGGTCGAAGTACGGCTTGAACTGCGGCCGGGGCACGCCGATCTCCGGGCCGCCCAGGCCGAAGCTGATCAGCCCGTCCGGACGCTCCTCCAGCGAGATCCGCAGGGTCTCCTCGGCCGCCGGCAGGCCGGCCTCGCCGGGGATGTCGAAGCACCAGCGCAGCTGGATGCCGAAGTCCGCCTCGGCCCGCTTGCGGGCGTCCTCGATCGCCTCGCAGAACGCCGGGGCGGGGATCCCCCGGCGCACGTGCGAGTAGGGCGTGACGGTCAGCTCGGCGTAGCGGACCTGCTGGCGGGCCAGCTCGCGGGCCACCTCGTGGGTGAGGATCCAGACGTCCTCCTGGTCGCGGATGAGGTCCACGACGCTCAGGTAGACCTCGATGAAGTGCGCGAAGTCGCGGAAGGCGAAGTAATCGGCGAGCGCGGCCGGGTCCGCGGGCACGGGGCTGCGGCCCTCGTGGCGGGCGGCCAGCTCGGCGACGATCCGGGGTGAGGCGGAGCCGACGTGGTGCACGTGCAGCTCCACCTTGGGCAGCCCGGCGATGAAGGTTTGCAGGTCGGTCACGGGTTCTCCTCTGCACCGGCGCCGGTGCGGGCGACGAAGAAGACACGTCGGAACGGGAAGTACACCTGACCGTGCCGCACCGGGTACGCCTGCGCGAGGCGTACGCCGAGTTCGGCCCGGAAGTCGGCCCAGCCGGCGGCGTCCAGGGCCGCGCGGACCGGCCGGAGCGCGGTCCCCTCCATCCAGGTCAGTACGGGGTGGTCCGCGTCGGCGCGGGTCGGCAGCAGGTGCACGTAGGTAGTCTCCCAGGCGTCCACGGCGCAGCCGGCACCGGTCAGCAGCCCGGCGTAGCCGGCGGCGTCGTCGACCGGGGCCTCGCGCAGCAGCGGAGCGAGGTCGGCGCGCCAGACCGGGCGACCGGCGACCTCGCGTAGCGCCCGGTGCGAGGGCGCGTCGAAGTTGCCCGGCACCTGCACCGCCAGCCAGGCCCCGGCGGGCAGCTCACGCGCCCAGCGGGCGAGCAGCTCCCGGTGACCGGGCACCCACTGCAGCACCGCGTTGCTGACCACGACGTCCACATCGGATTCCGGCCGCCAGTCCCGGACGTCGCCCACCGCGAAGGTGACCGGGGACGCGGTGGCGTGTGCCCGCGCGATCATCTCCGCGGAGGAGTCGAGGCCGACGACGCGGCTGCCCGGCCAGCGTCCGGCGAGGGTCACGGTCAGGTTGCCGGGCCCGCAGCCGAGGTCGACCACCGCGCGCGGCCGCGCGGCCGGGACCCTTGCGAGCAGGTCGTGGAAGGGCCGGGAACGCTCGTCGCCGTAGCGCAGGTATGTCGCCGGGTCCCACATCGCGGCCCCCCAAACCGTACGTCCGTCTTGTTAAGAGTACGGCCCGTGGCGCGGCCCCACAAGCGGGATCACTAGGCTCGGTGGCATGGAGCAACGGACCTTCCCCCCGGTCGGGGCGGCACGTCGGGGTGGTCGGGTCGGGCGCCTGGCGGCTCGGCGCCGACCGGGGTCCGACGGAGGGGGATCGCGATGAAGGGCTGGCTGCCACTCACCCTCGGCCTGCTCGCCGTGGTCGGCGGGGCGGTCTGGACGGTGCAGGGCCTCGGCTACGTCGAGGGCAGCGTGATGACCGACCAGCGGATCTGGGCGATCCTCGGGCCGCTCGTCGTCCTGATCGGACTCGCCCTGCTCTGGTCCGGGCTGCGCGCCCGCCAACGCCGCTGAGCGGCCCCCCGCTCCCGGCCCCGGCCCCGGCCCCGGCCCCGGCCCCGGCCCCGGCGAGCCGACCACCCCCGGATACGCGGAAAGCCCCGCATCCCGGGCGGGATACGGGGCTTCACTGGTGATCCGGGCGTCGGATCATCCCCTGGTCGGCGACTGCCGACCGGCGGTGCTCAGATGGGGCGGACCTGCTCGGCCTGCGGACCCTTCTGACCCTGGGCGATCTCGAACTCCACCCGCTGGTTCTCCTCCAGCGTGCGGTAGCCGCTGGTCTGGATGGCCGAGAAGTGGACGAACACGTCAGCACCCCCGCCGTCGACGGTGATGAAGCCGAAGCCCTTGTCAGCGTTGAACCACTTCACGGTTCCCTGCGCCATGTGTATCTCCTTCTAAAACTGGCGGCCGAGCACGCCGTGCGGCCGATTGGCCGTTTTCGAGCAGCGGTGCCTGAGGCGGCCCCCATTGAAGGAGACTTCTCTCAACCCACGCCATCTCTCAACAGCGTGGAACAGCAAACCACGTACGCAAAAACTCTGCACAGCCTACCCGACGAAATTCTCCGACATGTGACCTGACGGATGCCGAAGATCCGCTGGGTGGGCGCTTACCGCCGTGCGAAAGGCCCCCTCACCGCCACGGAGAGGGGGCCTTCGCGAAAGCCGGTCAGTCCGGCCAGTGCCCGGTCAGCCGGCGTACGCCCACCGCGCCGCCCCGGTCGACGGCGGCCCGGACGACCGCGAAGATGGCGCCCTGCAACGCCGCCGCCGCCAGGATCTCGCCCCAACCGCGGTCCTCGTCGGTGGCGCTGGGCGCCTCGCCGTCGCCCGCCGTCACCTTCCAGACCTGCCGGAAGATCACGCCCGCGACCGTACCGGCGGCGATGCCCATCAGCACGCCGACCGGCTTGTACGCGGCCCTTCCGATGTTCCTGCTCACCTGCGCCTCCCCCGGACGATCACCAGCACGATCGCGGCGGCCACCGCGCCGGCCGCGAGGGCCACGAACGGCGTCGGGTTGCGCCGGACGACCGCGCCCTTCTCCTGCGCCTGCCCGCGCGCGAGCTGGGCCCCCTGCGCCGCCTGCCCGCGCACCCGGGCCACGGTGTGCGCGGCCTGCTCCCGCATCCGCGCCTTCGCCTGGTCGGCGGAGGACCTCAGACGCGCCTTGACGTCGGCCTTGGCCGCCAGCGCCTCCATGGTCTCGCCCAGCTCGACCCGGGTCCGCCGGATCTCCTCCCGGAGCGCCTCGGTGTCGCCGGTGCCCCGGCCGTTGCCCGTCGTCATGCCCGTCCCCTGTCCTTCACCGCGGCGGCGACCGTGTCCACGTCTGCCCGGACGCTGCGCACCGTGGCCGCCGGCACCGGCGGGACCGCCTGGCTGACCTGCTTCTTGCCCACCAGGGCGAGGATGCCGGCCACCACGAAGAGCGCCACCGCGACGATCAGGGCCGCCGCCCAGGCCGGCAGCACCAGATCGAGCAGCAGGATCACGGTGGCGACCAGGGCGCCCAGGCCGTAGAGCGCCAGCGCTCCGCCGCCGCCGAAGAGGCCGATGCCGATGCCGGCATGCTTGCCCTTCTGGGCCAGCTCCGCGCGGGCCAGGGCCAGCTCGTCGCGGACCAGGCGGGAGACCTGCTCCGTGGCCCGCTGCACCAGCTCGGCGGTGGACGGCTCGCTCCCGTCGCGGGATGTGCGGGCGTTCGCCACGTCAGCCATGCTGTCCTCCTTTCATCATCACCGCGCTGTATGCCCGGAGTCGCCGCCCGTCAATCCTTCGCGCGGCGGCCGGTGAGCCCGGGCCGCCGCGTCCCCCGTGCCGGTGACGGCGCGCGGGAGGAGGTGCAGAAGCGTCGCGCAGCAGGTCCCCACGAAACGCCCGGTCAAACTTCCCGAGCCAGCGCACTCCGCCCGGTCACCCCACGAGGCACAACCCCACCCACACCTCCAACCGTCCCCAGCCCCCACAGGTCACGACCCTCCCGCACACGGCGGAGCCCCCGGCGCGCGGGCGGCCGGGGGCTCCGGGGAACGGACGGGAGACGCGGCGGGTCAGCGGCGGGCTTCGGCGGGCTCGTCGGGGCCGACGAACGCCTCGCTGCGGGCGTCGCCGTCGTCGCTGCCGCCGAAGACCCGGGCGTCGTCGGGCACCTCGCCGTCGGCGGGGCGCACCGGCTGCCGGGGTCGTACCCACTGCCACGACAGGTTGCTCTCCGCGTCGCCGATCTCGGTACGCATCCGGGGCATCGCGATCGGCCGCTGGTCCCGGATCCAGGCGACCAGGTGCTCGCGAACCAGGCAGCGCAGGTCCCACAGGCTGCCGGCGTCGGCCGCGCTGACCAGGGCGCGAACCTTGATCATGCCGCCGGTCGCGTCGGTCACCTGGAGTACGCAGACCCGGCCGTCCCACAGCTCGCTGCTCTCCACCAGGCGGCGCAGCTCCTCCCGCATGGCCTGCACCGGGACCGCCCAGTCGACGTCGAACTCGGCGGTGCCCAGCACGGCCGCCTCCGTGCGGGTCCAGTTCTGGAACGGCTTGGTGGTGAAGTACGAGGTGGGCAGGATCAGCCGGCGGTCGTCCCAGATCTGCACCACCACGTAGCTGAGGGTCAGCTCCTCGATCCGGCCCCACTCCCCCTCGACCACCACCACGTCGTCGAGGCGTACCGCGTCACTGAAGGCGAGCTGGAGGCCGGCGAAGACGTTGCCGAGCAGGCTCTGCGCGGCGAGCGCGGCGACCACACCGACGACACCGGCGCTGGTCAGGACGCCGGCGCCGATGCCGCGTACGGCCGGGAAGGTCATCAGCATCACGCCGACCGCCAGCACGACGATCACCGCGATGGTCAGCCGGCGCAGCATCACCACCTGGGTCCGCACCCGCCGCGCGTGCCGGTTGTCCGGCACGTCCACCCGGAACCGGGCGAGCGCCGTGTCCTCCGCCACCACGAGCAGCGAGGCGACCAGCCAGGCGACGCTGGCGATCACGCCGAGCACCAGCGCGTGCAGCAGCACCCGCCGCCACTGCTCGCCGACGGCGTAGCCGGTGCTGAAGCGGACGGCGAACTGGACGGCGAGGACGGTGGCGGCGACCTGGATCGACCGGTGCGCGTGCTCGGTGAGCTCGGTCAGCAGCAGCGAGCGCCGGCCGAGCCGCCGGACCACGCGATGCACGACCTCGACGACGAACAGGGCGATCGCCGCCGCGGCGAGCGCGGCGACGATCGTCCCGAGGTAGCTCTGCACAGGTTCTCTCCTCCTCCGGACCGGGCGGCCTGCTTTCGGGGCAAAGGCCCAATAGTGCCCGGCGGACCCCGAATCGGCCAGGCTCAGACCTTGCGGTACCGGGACTGGAGGAAGCAGAACAGGCCGAAGGCGGCGATGCCGAGCGCCACGACGGTGAGCAGCACCTGGCCGTACGACTGGTCACGCAGCGTGCGCAGCGCCGCGTCCAGGCCCCGGGCCTTCTCCGGGTCGTAGTTGACGGCGGCCAGGATGATCAGCAGTCCGGCGATGCCGTACGCGACGCCCTTGGCGACGTAGCCGGCGATGCCGAGCCGGCGGGCGATCTGGCGGGTCCGGGGGCTCATCTCGAAGCTCTTCAGGTGCTTCTCGAAGCGCTTGACCAGCCCGTAGATCACCAGGCCGACGCCGATCGCGGCGAGTACGAGGCCGGCCAGGCCGATCAGCCAGCGACCGCCGGAGGACTCCATCGCCCGGCCGGTCAGCGCCTCCTGCTGGTCGGCGCTGTTCGAGCCGGCGTCCTTGAAGACCTTGAAGGCCGTCCAGGCGAAGTAGAGGTAGACGAGAGTCCGCCCGAGGGAGGCCAGCCGCTCCCAGACCCGCTCCTTGCCCCGCTCGGCGCGGTGCCCGACCGCCGCCTCCAGCGCCTGCCAGATCGCCATGGCGAACAGGCCGACCGCGATGGTGACGACGAGGAACTTGCCCAGCGGCTGGGCGGCGATGGTGCGCAGCGCACCGGACTGGTCGCCGTCGGCGGCGGGCTTCCCGAACGCGATCTGAAGCGCCAGCCAGGCGAACAGGAGGTGCACGATGCCGTAGCCGATGAAACCGGCCCGGGCCAACAGTTCGAGCCACCGGCTGTTCGCCGTGCGGGAGGCGGTGGCTTCGGCGTTACGGGTGAGTGACATGGCGCCACAATCTCCGAATGCGAAGATCCCCAAACGTCGGCCACCGCCGCCCCGGGCAGGTCAGTTGCCGGCGGTCGCCACCCGGATCTTGACCTCCTGGTCGGTGACGCTGTCCAGCGTCACCGAGAAGCCACCGACGTCGGCGGCCTGCTGGCCGGTGGTCAGCGTCAGCTGCTCGCCGGCGACCTCGACGGTCACCTGGTCGCCCTGCGCGCCGACCAGCTTGGCCTCCACCCCGAGGATGGTGGCGCTGGCGTCGACGCCACGGTCGAAGGTGACCGTGCAGGCGTTCAGGCCGCAGTCGGTGGAGGCGCCCTCGGAGCTGCAACCGGCCAGCAGGGCGACGCCGAGCGCCAGGCCGGCCAGCAGGCCGGCGGCCCGGCGGGTGGGGGTCAGCGGGAAGTCAACGCGTCGGTTCGTCACGCCGCAAGGGTACGAGACGGCCGCGACCCGGGCACTGTGATGATCATCCGCCCAGGTGGGCGGTGCCGGTGGCGGCCGACGCGGCTAGGGTCCGGGCATGCCGTTCGACATCGCCCTCACCCGCGCCGCCTACCCCGCCCTGGCCGAGGGCTTCGTCCACCTCGACGGTGCCGGGGGCACCCAGACCGCCGCGCCCGTGGTCGACGCGGTCGCCGACGCGATGCGCGCGGCGGTGGGCAACCGCAGCGCCGCGTTCCCGCCGGGCCGGCGGTCGCTGGAGATGGTGGCCGCCGCCCGCGCGGGGGTGGCCGACCTGCTCGGCGCGGAACCCGACGGGGTGGTGCTGGGCCCGAGCGCGACGGCGCTGACGTACACCCTGGCCAGGACCCTGGGCGCGGGCTGGCGGCCGGGCGACGAGGTGGTGGTCTCCCGGCTCGACCACGACGCGAACGTCCGCCCCTGGGTGCAGGCCGCCGAGGCGGCCGGCGCGACGGTGCGCTGGGCCGAGTTCGACCGGGACACCGGGGAGCTGCCGGCCGGGCAGTACGCCGACCTGGTCGGCGAGCGGACGCGGCTGGTCGCGGTGACCGCCGGCAGCAACGCGATCGGCACCGTCCCCGACGTGGCGGCGATCGCGAAGACCGCGCACGCGGCCGGCGCGCTGGTCTGCGTCGACGGGGTGCACTCCGTGCCGCACGGCCCCACCGACCTCGCCGCGCTGGGCGCCGACTTCCTGGTCACCAGCGCCTACAAGTGGTCGGGGCCGCACCTGGCCGCGATGGTGGCCGCGCCGGTCGTCTGGGAGCGGCTGCGCCCGGCGAAGCTGCGCCCCTCCTCCGACGCCGTGCCGGACCGCTTCGAGTACGGCACGCCGAGCTTCCCGCTGCTGGCCGGGGTCGCCGCCGCGGTGGACCACCTGGCCGGGCTGGACCCGGCGGCCACCGGCAGCCGCCGGGAGCGGCTGCGGGCGGGGCTGACCGCCGCGCAGGCGTACGAGGAGTCGCTGCTGGACCGGCTGCTCGGCGGGCTGGCGGGGCTGCCCGGCGTCCGGGTGCTCGGCTCCCCCGCCCGGCGCTGCCCGACGGTGTCGTTCCGGCTGGCCGGGCTCTCCCCGCAGCGCACCCAGGAGGAGCTGGGCGCGGCCGGGTTCTGCCTCTCCGCGGGCGACTACTACGCCTACGAGTACTTCCAGGCGATGGGGCTGCGGGACAGCGGCGGGGCGGTGCGCGCCAGCATCTACCACTACAACACGGCCGACGAGGTGGACCGGTTGCTCGCCGAACTGGACCGGCTCGCCGGTGGCGGGGGCAGAATGGCCGGGTGAGCACCCTGGTCGAGGACAACCCCGCCAAGCACCGGTTCGAGATCCTGGTCGACGACGCGCTGGCCGGGTTCACCGCGTACGTGCCGCGCAACGGGGTGCTGGTCTTCACCCACACCGAGGTGGACCCGAGGTTCCAGAACATGGGCGTCGGCGCGGCGTTGGTGCGGGACACCCTCGACCAGCTCCGCGAGCGGGGTGCGAGGGTGGTGCCGCGCTGCCCGTTCATGGCCGCCTTCATCGACCGCCACCCCGAGTACGCCGACCTGGTCGTCCCCGAGGCGTAGCGGGGCGACGCGGGGCGGGCGGCGACGGGCCGGCGGGGCGGGCGGGTCAGCGGCCGGTCAGCAGCTCGGCGGCGGCGTGGGCGGCGGCCCGGGTCGCGCCGTGGGTGGCGACGTGGACGGCACCGGTGACCGCCTCGGGCACGCCCAGCTCGACCACGACCGCGTCCGGGCGGGCGGCCAGCGCGCGGCCCACCGCCGCCCGCACCCAGTCGTGCCTGTGCAGGTCGCGCACCACCAGCACCACGCGCCGGCCGGCCGCGCCGGCGGTCGGGTCGGCGGGCACGTCGGCCTCGGCGTACCGGGCGGTGGTGGTGCCGGCGAGCAGGTCGGCCAGCGGGGCGGCCAGGCCCCACGGCGTCTCCGGGCCGATCGCGATGTTGCGCGGCGGCTCGAACTCCACCACGTGCGCGGGGCCGGCCAGCGGGAGCGCGCCGACGCCGGCGGGCGCGGTGGTGACCCGCAGCGCCCGGCGGGCGGCGGCCAGCCCGACGGCGGAGCCCTCGGCGGAGGGACGGGGCCGGGGCGGCCGGTCGGCGCGCGCGGCCACCGTCCAGGCGGCGAGCTGGCCGACCCGCTTGGCCGCCTCGGCGAGGCGTTCCTCCGGCAGGTCGCCGGCGACGACGGCGGCCACGACCGCGTCCCGCAGCAGCCGCGCCGACTCCTCGTCGGCCCGTTCGCCGCCGATGCAGATCGCGTCGGCCCCGGCCGCGAGGGCGCGCACCGTCGCGCTGGCGAAGCCGTACCGGTCGGCGACGGCCCGCATCTCCATCGCGTCGGTGACCACGACGCCGGAGAAGCCCAGCTCGTCGCGGAGCAGCCCGCCCAGGATCCGGCCGCTGAGGGTGGCCGGCAGCTCCGGGTCCAGCGCCGGCACCAGCAGGTGGCCGGTCATCACCGCCTGCACGCCGGCGGCCACGGCGGCCCGGAACGGGGCCAGCTCGACGGCGTCGAGGCGGGCCCGGTCGGCCGCGATCCGGGGCAGGTCGTGGTGGGAGTCGACCCGCGTGTCCCCGTGCCCGGGGAAGTGCTTGGCGCAGGCGGCGACCCCGCCGGTCTGGAGGCCGCGCACCCAGGCGGCGGTGTGCCGGGCGACCAGCGCCGGCTCGGCCCCGAAGGAGCGGACGCCGATCACGGGATTGGCCGGGTTGGAGTTGACGTCGGCGTCCGGCGCGTAGTTCAGGGTGATCCCGAGCGCGGCGAGGTCGGCGCCGAGGTCCTGGGCGACCTGCTCGGTCAGCGCCGGGTCGTCCACCGCGCCGAGGGCGAGGTTGCCGGGCCGGGAGCTGCCCCGGGCGGACTCGATCCGGGTCACGTCGCCGGCCTCCTCGTCGATGGCGACGACGACGTCGGGGCGCTCGGCGCGCAGGGTGGCGGTGAGCGCGGCCACCTGCTCCGGGTCGACCACGTTGCGGGCGAAGAGCACCACCGAGCCGAGCCCCTCGCCGAGCCAGCGGCAGACCCAGGGCGGCGGGGTGGTGCCGACGAAGCCGGGCTGCAGGACGGCGGCGGCCAGGGCCGCCAGGCTTGCGGCGCTCACGCCACCACCTCGGCCCGCCCGGCGGCGCCCCGCGCCACCACCGGCCGGTGTCCCGCCGTCCGGCCGGCGCACCCGCTCACGCCGGCCCGCCCGCGTGGTGGCTGATGGTTCGCTCGCTCATGCGGTCGTCGTACCCCCGTCTTCTCCGCGCCCCGGCGGCCCGCCACCTGCGGCGGTGCTGCCATGGTCACATCGCCCGAAGGAATAGTCAATAAACCTTACAGTTGCCGTCGGGCGCGGAGCTGGGGACAGTTCGGGGATGGATCCCCTGCTGCTGGCCGACGCGACGAGCCCGGCCGACGTCCCCGGCGTACGCCTGCTCGGCCTGGTGGTCGGCGGCCTGCTGCTACTCGCCGCGATCCGCGCGATGTTCCGGCGCTGATCCCCACCCGCGCCGCCCGGCCGGTTCCGACGGCGGCCACCGGGGTACGGCCTGCCTCGTTGGACCCGGTATGACACGGCGAGGGGGAAGCATGAGGATCGGCTACTTTCTGTCCACCGAGGAGTACGCGCCGGCGGAACTGCTCGAACAGGCGCGCGCCGCGGAGCGGGCCGGCTTCGAGGCGCTCTGGATCTCCGACCACTACCACCCGTGGACGGACGCGCAGGGGCAGAGCCCCTTCGTCTGGTCGGTGATCGGCGCGCTCAGCCAGGTCTGCCGACTCCCGGTCACCACCGCCGTCACCTGCCCCACGGTGCGCGTCCACCCGGCGATCGTCGCCCAGGCGGCGGCCACCAGCGCGGTCATGCACTCCGGCCGGTTCGTGCTCGGGGTCGGCAGCGGCGAGGCGCTCAACGAGCACATCCTCGGCGACGTCTGGCCGCAGACGGACGTCCGGCTGGAGATGCTGGAGGAGGCCGTCGCGGTGATCCGCGAACTCTGGCGGGGCGGCTTCGTCAACCACCACGGCCGGCACTACACCGTCGAGCACGCCCGGATCTACACGCTGCCGGACACTCCTCCGCCGATCTACGTCTCGGGCTTCGGCCCGAAGGCCGTCGACCTGGCGGCCCGGATCGGTGACGGCTTCGTCAACACGTCCCCCGACGCCGAACTGGTCCGGCGCTTCCGCGAGGGCGGTGGCGGCGACAAGCCGTGCCAGGCCGGCTTCAAGGCGGCGCACGCGCAGACCGAGGAGGAGGGGATGCGGATCGCGTACGAGCGCTGGCCGAACGCCGGGGTGCCGGGCGAGCTGTCCCAGGTGCTGCCCTCGCCGCGGCACTTCGAGCAGGCGGCGGAGCTGGTCCGGCCGGAGATGATGAAGGACGCGTTCGTCTGCGGGCGGGACGCCGACGCGCACCTGGCCAAGATCGAGGAGTACGCCAAGGCCGGCTTCGACGAGGTCTACGTCGCCAACACCGGCCCGAACTGGCAGGGCATGCTCGACCTCTACCAGCGCGAGGTGTTCCCGCGCCTGCGCTGAGCGGTGTTCCCCGCCCGCGCGTTCAGGAGGCCCGGCCCCCGACTCAGTCGGGGGCCGGGGCGATGCCGTGCAGCAGGGTGACGACCAGGTCGTCGACGGTCCGCGCGGGCAGCTCGGTCGAGGCCGGGCGCCTTCCTGGTGGTCCGCGAGGGGCCGGATCGCCCGCCGCACGGGGCGGCGGTTTCGCCGCTGATCACGGCGGGTACCTCCGGCCCTCGATGAAACTGTCCACGCACTCGACGACCCTGCGCCGCGCGGCCAAGAGCCTCTTCGGTTGGACGGCGCTGCGGCCCCACCAACTGGCCGCCATGCGGGCGGTGATGAAGCGCCGCGACGCCCTGGTGGTGCTGCCCACCGGCGCCGGCAAGTCGGCGATCTATCAGATCCCGGCCAGCCTGATCCCCGGCCCGACCGTGGTGATCTCCCCGCTGCTCGCCCTCCAGCAGGACCAGATCGCGGCCCTCAACGAGCGGCAGCGGCCCGAGCTGCGCGCGGTGCGGATCAGCTCGAACGAGTCGGCCGCCCAGCAGGCCGAGGCGATCGCCGAGGTCCGCGACGGGCGGGCCGAGTTCCTCTTCATCACCCCGGAGCAGCTCGCCAACCCCGACCGGACGGCCGAGGTGAAGTCGCTGAAGCCGGCGCTGGTGGCGATCGACGAGGCGCACTGCATCTCCGCGTGGGGGCACGACTTCCGCCCGGACTACCTGGCGCTCGGCCATCTCATCGAGGGCATCGGCCGGCCGCCGGTGGTGGCGCTGACGGCGACCGCCTCCCCGCCCGTACGCGACGACATCGTCGCCCGGCTCCGGCTGCGCGAGCCCGAGGTGGTGGTCTCCGGGCTGGACCGGCCGAACCTGTTCCTCGAGGTCGCCCACTGCCCTACGGAGGACTACCGGTGGCGGCGGCTGGTCGCCCTGCTGCGCGACGACACCCGGCCCGGCATCATCTACGTGCCCACCCGGCGCTCGGCCGAGGAGCTGGCGGCCCGCCTCACCGACGCCGGGTTCCCGGCGCAGTACTACCACGGCGGCATGCCGGCCGGCGCCCGCGCCGAGCTGCACGAGGCCTTCCTCGCCGACCAGGTGCCGATCATGGTGGCCACCTCGGCGTTCGGGATGGGCATCGACAAGCCCAACATCGCCTGGGTGGTCCACATGGCGCTGCCCGACTCGCCGGACAGCTACTTCCAGGAGATCGGGCGGGCCGGCCGGGACGGCGCCCCGGCCCGGGTGCTGCTGCTCTGGCAGGCCGAGGACGTCGGGTTGCAACGGTTCTTCAGCGGCGGGCTGCCGGACGAGACGGAGCTTCGCGACCTGTCCGCGCTGCTGCGCAAGCGGGCGCGCACCAAGAAGGAGCTGCGCGAGGTCACCGGCCTGGGCCCGCGCAAGCTCGGCCAGTACCTCGCCCTGCTGGAGCAGGTCGGCGCGGCCGAGCCGCGGGCGAAGCAGCGCGTCGGCGCGCCCCGTTACTCGCCCACGCCCGTGGACGCCGCCGCGGCAGCCCTGGCCGAGGCGGAGCGGCAGCAGAGCGTGACCCGGTCGCGCACCGACATGATGCGGGCCTTCGCCGAGACCACCGACTGCCGGGGGCAGGCGCTGCTGGCCTACTTCGGCGAGCAGATGACCAAGGTCTGCGGGCACTGCGACAACTGCCACGCCGGCACCAGCACCGCCGACGACGGCGCGGTCGGACCCTTCCCGGTGCACAGCCAGGTCCGGCACCCGGAGTGGGGCCCCGGCCTGGTGCTGAGCTACGAGGAGGATCGGATGACGGTTCTCTTCGACGAGGTGGGGTACAAGACGCTGTCCGTCAGCGTGGTGTCCGAACAGGGCCTGCTGACCCTCGACTAGCCTGAGCCGGGCACCGCTGGCGGGGCCCGTGGACGACGAGCGATTCAGTGCGGGAAGGGGCATTGCCGTGATCGAGCAGCCGGCGTACACCGGGTTCGGTTTCTCGGACGAGGAATGGGGGCTGCTGGTCGGCCTGCCGCAGTCGGTGCTGACCGCGGCGAGCGCCGCCGAGTCCGACGGCACCAAGCGCACCATGGCGGAGAACGCGGCCGGGCTGGAGACCATCTCCGCCGGCCGGGAGTCGGCCAGCCCGCTGGTCGCCGCCGTCGCCGGGGAGGTCGTCTCCCGGGTGGGCGACCCCGAGGCCGGCGAGGAACTGCCGGTCATCGCGCCGTCCGACCCGCGGGCCTATCTGGAGGACGTGCTGGGCCGGGCCAAGGAGGCGGCGGCGCTGCTGGCCGCCAAGGTGGACGAGGGCGAGGCCGGGGCGTACAAGCACTGGCTCGTGGACATCGCCGAGCAGGTGGTGGGCGCGGCGTCCAGCGGCGGCATCCTCGGCCTCGGTGGGGACGTGGTCAGCGACTCGGAGCGGCGCTTCCGCGACCGGCTCGCCCAGGTGCTCAACGACTGACCCGTTCGACGACGGCGGCCCGGACGAGGTCCGGCGCCGCCGTCGCGCGTTTCGCGTGGACCGGCGTCGCGCGTGCCGGCGTGGCGGGGGCGCCGGACCAGCCGCGCGGGACGGGCGCGCGGCGGGCCGGCGCGGGACGGGCTGACGGCATCGAGGGCTGGTCCGGAGCCGCGCGACGGCGTACCGAACGGGGAACCCTCCCTGGTGGCCGGCCGGTCCCTCGTCGACAATGGCCCGGAACAGCCGAGGAAGGCAAGACATGACGACGCTTCGGGTCGAGGCGATGGACACCACGTGGGTGCCCCCGGCCGACCGGTTTCCGCTGTGGCTCGACATGGCCGCCCGGGTCGCCGCCCCCATCGCCTGCACCAGCGACCACGCCGACGACTTCCAGGGGCGCGCCCGGATGGTCAGCCTGGGCGGCATCGAGCTGACCCGGCTCCGCTACCAGTCGCTCATCGGTCGCCGGACGGCGAGGATGATCCGCCAGGAGGACCCGGAGGTCTACCAGCTCGCCCTGACGCTGGCCGGAGACAGCGCGATCAACGCCCGGCGCCGCGAGTCCACCATCCCCGTCGGCGACCTCACGCTCATCGACTGGAGCCGGCCACACACCCTCACGCACGCCGGCGAGCAGGAGGGAAACCTCCCGGCCGCCGCGGTGACCGCGGTCATCCCCCGGACGTTGCTCCCGCTCGACACCGACCGGGTCGACCGCCTCGCCGGGGAGCTGATCTCCGGAACGGAGGGCCCGGGCGCCCTGCTGGCGCAGCACCTGCACCACATCTCCCGGCACCCGGAGCAGTTCCACGCCACCCAGGGGCCGAGGCTCGCGGAGATCGTGCTCAGCCTGATCTCGATGACGCTCGCCACCCGTCTCGACACGGAGCACCAACTCCCCGGCGAGGTCCGCCGGCAGGCGCTGGTCAGCCGGGTCCGGGACTTCGTCGAGCGGCACCTGGCCGACACGACGCTCGGCCCGCAGACGATCGCCGACGCCCACCACGTCTCCGTCCGCACGCTGCACCGGCTCTTCGCGGCCGAGGAGGAGACGGTGACCGGGCTGATCCGGCAGCGGCGGCTCGACCGGTGCCGACACGACCTCGGCAACCCCCTGCTGCGGCACCAGCCGGCGCACCGGATCGCGCGGCGCTGGGGCTTCACCGACCGGGCCCACTTCAGTCGGGCCTTCCGCGCCGCGTACGGGACGGGCCCGCAGGCGTACCGCGAACTGCACGCCCTGCCCTCGCAGGACCCTGGGGCCTGATCGGGCACCGTGGACAATGGCCGGGCGGGGAGCGACGGACGGGAGCGGGGATGCTGCGGCGGACCACCATCGACACGGAACAGGTTCCGGCGGCCGACCGCTTCGGGATGTGGCTGGACATGGTGGCCCGCACCGCGACGCCGCTGCGGATCCGGACGGAGCACGCGCACGACTTCGCCGCCCGAGCCGAGATCATCGAGCTCGGCCCGATCCAGGTGGTCAACTACCGGTACCCGTCGCTGGACTGCGTCCGGACGCCGAAGCTGGTGCGACAGTCGGATCCGGAGGTCTACATGCTGGCGCTGACCGTCAACGGCGACGGCGTGGTCAGCCAGGCCGGCCGGAGCAGCCTGCTGGGGCCCGACGAGTTCACCTTCTACCACGCCTCGCGCCCGCACGGCGTCCGGCACCTCGGCGACGACCGAGGTCAGGAGGCGGCCCGATCCGTGGTGGCGCTCATCCCGCACGACGCGCTGCCGCTGCCGCCGAATCGGCTGGCGCCCCTGCTCGGCGGCCGGATGTCGGGCACCGAGGGGATCGGCGCGCTGCTGGCGCAGTTCCTCGTCCAGGTCGCCACCCATCCCGAGCAGTACCATGCCGCCGACGCCGCCCGGCTCGGCACCGTCGCGCTGGACCTGGCGTCCACCATGCTCGGTCGGCACCTGGTGGCCGAGGACGCCGTACCCACCGAGGTGCGCCGGCGCGCGCTGGTCACCCAGGTCCAGGGCTACATCCAGCGGCACCTGGGCGACGCGACGCTGAGCCCCCAGGTGGTGGCGGACGCCCACCACATCTCGCTGCGCAGCCTGCACCGGCTCTTCGAGGCCGAGGAGTCGACGGTCGCGTCGTACATCCGCGACCTGCGCCTGGCGCGGTGCCGGCACGACCTGGCCGACCCGGGCCTGCGCAACCACCCGATCCAGGCGATCGCGGCACGGTGGGGGTTTCCCGACAAGGCGCACTTCAGCCGCGTCTTCCGAGCGACGCATGGCATGACGCCGCAATCCTGGCGCGCCACTCAGGCGGACCCGGCACGGAAAGTCAACTCGACGGCGTCCACGGTCAACCCGGTCGGGGCAGACTGACATCCGAGGCGGCCGATCCCACCGCGCCGGTGGCGACTGCGGGATCGGGCGCCAACGGGGGCCGTGGCGAGGCGCCCGCCGCCCGAGGAGGCGGCGGGCGGCCGCCCGGTGACCATCCGGACGAGTCCTGGACCCCGGCTCCGTCGCAACTCCCCCCAGGACCGACGGCGGGGCCGGTCAGGCCTCCGCCAGCAGTTCCAGGACGATCTGCTCGGCTTTCTCCCGGGGCGTCCGTTCGTCGACCGGGGCCACCACGCCGTCGTGGTAGAGGTCGACCACGCGCGGGTCGACGTAGGACGTGCGTGCCACGGTCGGGGTGTTGCCGAGCAGTTCCGCGACGTTCCGCATCACCCCCGCGACCGCCCGCTTCCGGGCGGTGGCCGAGCGCTGCGACCCGGCCGTCGCCAGCGCGCTGGCGGCCAGCACGGTGGCGTGCCAGGTCCGGAAGTCCTTCGCGGTCATCTCCCCGCCGCTGGCGTCGCGCAGGTACTCGTTGACCTCGTCGCTGCGCACGTCGCGCCAGTCCCGGCCGTCCCAGTAGCCGAACAGCCGGTCGGCCGCCCGCCGCCGGCGCCGCAGGTTGGTCAGCACCCGGCACAGCTCCGGATCCTCGATCCGGCGCACCTGCTCGATGCCGCCCTTGGCGGGGAACTCGAACACCACGCAGCCGCCCCGGGACCGGGCGTGCTCCGGGCGCAGCGTCGACACCCCGAAGGTCGGGTCGTCGCCAGCCGCGTACTGGTCGCTGCCCACCCGGAACATGCCCATGTCCAGCAACCGGGTGACCGTCGCCAGCACCCGGTAACGGTTGAGCCCCCGGCCGGACAGGTCCTGCGCGACCCGTTCGCGCAGCACCGGCAGCCGGCGGGCCACCTCCAGCACGTGGTCGAACTTCGCCTCGTCGCGCTTCTGCCGCCACGTCGGGTGGTAGAGGTACTGCTTGCGTCCCGCCGCGTCCACGCCGGTGGCCTGGATGTGCCCGTTCGCGTACGGGCAGATCCACACGTCCCGCCAGGCCGGCGGGATCACCAGCTCGCGCAGCCGGCCCAGCGCGTCGGGGTCGCGGACCGGCTCGCCGGACGGGTCGAGGAAGAGCCACCCCTTGCCGCGCCGGCGCCGCCGGTACCCCGGCCTGCCCGGATCGCTACGCCGCAACCGCACCGGAGACCCGCACCGCCTGTTCCGCCTCGTCCACGGCGGCCACCACCTCGTCGACACCCACGGCCGCCAACGTCGGATGCGTTCCTACCCCGTCCCACCTCGGCCAATCCCGCTCCCCGGCCCACAGCACCCGGTGCCGGGGGCGGTCCGGCGGCGGCCCCCACCGCGCCGGCGGGACCGGGCCGAAGAGCACCACGGAGGCGGTGCCGTAGCCGGTGGCCAGGTGCGCCACGCCGGTGTCCCCGCAGACCACCAGCCGGGCGTACGCGACCAGGGCCGCCAGCCCGGCCAGGCCCGTCCGGCCGGCCAACACCGCCGTGCCGGGCAACCCCGCGTCGTACGCGACCCGCTCGGCGAGCGCCCGCTCGTCGGCGCTGCCGGTCAGCACCACCCGGTGCCCCCGGCGGGTCAGCTCCCGGGCGAGCGCGGCGAACCGCTCCGCCGGCCAGCGCTTGGCCATGACCTTGGTGCCGGGGTGCAGCACGGTGGCCCCGGTCGGGGCGCCCCCCGCCGGCGGCCGGCGCAGCCCGAGGTCGGCCGGGTCCGCCGCCGTCCCGTACCAGCGCAGCAGCCGGCACCAGCGGTGCACCTCGTGCTCGTCGTCGTCCCAGTCGGGGCCGTCGTGGTGGCCGGCGGCGGCGTTGGCGAAGGCCAGCAGCCGGCCGGGTCGGGCGTCGGCGAGCATGCGGTGGGACTCGGGGCCGCGGCCGTGCAGGTTGACGGCGATGTGGGGCCCGCGCACGGCGGGGTCGAGGCGGCCGAGGCCGTCGGTCGGCACCAGCCGGTCGACACCGCCGACGAGGTCGACCAGCGGGGCCAGCCAGGCGGGCGCGGCGAGGGCGAGTTCCCGGTCGGGGTGGGCGGCGCGCAGGGCGCGCAGGGCGGGCGTGGCGGTGGCGAGGTCGCCGACGCCGAGGGCGCGCAGGGCGAGGATCACGGGTAGGAGGTTTCCTGTTCGGCGCAGACGATCATCTCGCGGACGGCGCAACCGGGGGGCTGGGTGAGGGCGAACATGACGGCGGCGGCGGTGTCGGCGGGGTCGTTGAGGTTGGCGTCGGGGCCGGGCCGGTACTGGGGGTCGCGGTCGTCGAAGAAGGCGGTGCGCATGCCGCCGGGAATGAGCAGGGTGACGTTGACGGTGCCGGCGAGTTCGGCGGCGAGGGCGCGGGTGAAGCCGACGACGCCGAACTTGGCGGCGCAGTAGGCGGTGGCGTCGCTGACCGCCTTGACCCCCAACGTCGAGGCGACCGTGACGATGCTGCCCCGGGAGCTCTCCAGGAACGGCAGGGCGGCCCGGACGACGGCCGCCGTGGCGAGCAGGTCCACGGTCACGACGCGGTCCCAGGTCTCGCCGGGGACGTCCGCCAGCCGGCCGGGCACGTCCACCCCCGCCGCGGTGACCACCGCGTCCAGCCCGCCGGACCGCTCGGCGAGCTGCCGGGTGGCGGCCTCGGCGGCCCGGGTGTCGGCCAGGTCGCACTCCACCCACGGCACCCCGTCCGCCGGCGCGTGCCGGTCCAGCACCACCGGCCGGCCGCCGGCCCGGGCCACGGCCGCGACCACGGCGGCGCCCAGGCCGCTGGACCCGCCGGTGACCAGCACCGTCTGCCCGGCCCCGGGCGGCGCGCCGCTCACCGGGTGCCCTCCGCCGCGCTCGGCCGCTGCGCCGACGCGGGGCCGGGAGGTGGACAGGTCGGCGGCACGGTGTCGGTGAGTGGCGGCGCGTCGGCCGGACCGGCGGAGGTCCCGGCCGAGCGGGCGGCGGCGATCAGCCCGGTGGTGGAGCGGCCGTCCAGGTACGGCACCACCACGGTGTGCCCGCCCCAGCGGCGCAGGACGTCCACCTCCGGCAGGGCGGGCTCGCCGCCGTCGCCGGCGTAGTCGCCGCCCTTGACCCAGACGTCCGGCCGCAGCCAGGACAGCGCCGCGTGCGGGGTCGACTCGTCGAAGATCATCACCGCGTCGACGCAGCTCAGCGCCGCGAGCAACCGGGCCCGGTCGCCCTGCGGGATCACCGGCCGGTCGGGGCCCTTCAGCCCGGCCACGCTCGCGTCCGAGTTGAGGCAGACGACCAGGCAGTCGCCGAGCTGCCGGGCGGCCTGCAACGTCGCCACGTGCCCGGCGTGCAACAGGTCGAAACAGCCGCCGGTGGCGACCACCGTGCCGCCGGCCGCGCGTACCGCCGACACCACGGCGGCGGCCGCGGCCACGCCGACCCGTTCCCCGCCGGGGCTGGACACCGCCGGCGGCAGCGGACGCGCCGGCGGCAGCGCCGTCGCCACTCCCCCGGCGGCCACGTACGCCGACGCCTCCGTGACCGCCTCCTGCACCGCCTCGGTGACCAGCGCGCCCCGCGCGAGGGCGAGGCTGGCGGTGGCGGCGAACCGGTCGCCGGCGCCGCAGGTGTCCCCCTCGGCGGTGGTCGGGGCGGAGACCACCAGCGGGGTCGAGCCGGCGTGGCAGAGCAGCGCGCCGTCCCCGCCCAGGGTCACCGCGACCGCGCCGGCCCGCCAGCTCTGCCGCAACCCCTGCGCGCCCCGGGAGGCGGTCGCCAGCCGGGTCGCGCCGGGCGGGGACTTGACCAGTTCCCGCACCTCGGACTCGTTCGGGGTGGCCAGGTGCACCCCCGGCACCGCCGCCGGTCCCCGCGGGTGGGGGTCCCAGACCACCGGCGCCCGGGTCGCGGCAAGGGCCGCCCGCAGCGCGGGCTGCCGGGCCACCCCCCGGCCGTAGTCGCTGACCAGTACGGCGGAGGCCCGGGCGATCACCCGCAGCACCGCCTCGGAGGGCTCACCCGGGGTGCCGGCGGCGCCGCCCCGGTCGTGGCGCAGCAGCACCCGGCCCCGGGCGCGCAGCCGGATCTTCTCCGGGGTGCCGCCGCGCAGGCCGAGGGCGTACACCTGCACCCCGGCGGCGTCGAGCAGCGAGCTCAGCCGGGCCCCGCCGGCGTCGTCCGCCAACGCGGTCACGAGCACCACCTCCGCGCCCTGCGCGGCGGCGAAGACGGCTGCCAGGCCAGCGCCGCCGGGCCGGTCGACGTGGGCGGTCTCGTCCAGCACCGGCACCGGCGAGTCCGGACAGAGCCGGTTCACCACCCCCTCGACGTCGCGGTCCAGCAGGGTGTCGCCGACCACCACCACGGGTCCCGTCACGCTTCCCTCCTCATCACGCGTCGACCTGCTGACCTGCCCCACCGTCGAGCACCACCTCGACCCCGGTCCGCACGGGCGCCCCCGGCCCGGCGGGCGCCGCCGGCAGCGCCCGCTCCACGTACTCGCAGAGCAGGTGGCTGGTGACGAGGTGGAGTTCCTGGACGACCTGGCTGTCGGGTGAGGGAACGGCGAGGGTGTCGTGGCAGAGGTCGGCGAGGGGATTGGGGACGGGCCCGGTGAGGGCCCAGCAGCGCAGCCCGGCGTCGCGGCCGGCCTGGGCGGCGGCCAGGAGGTTCGTGCTGGTGCCGCTGGTGGAGAGCAGCAGGAGGATGTCGTCCTCGCGGCCGTGGGCGCGCACCTGGCGGGCGAAGACCTCGTCGTAGCCGTAGTCGTTGCCGATGGCGGTGAGCGCGGAGGTCTCCGCGTGCAGGGCGATGGCGGACAGCGGTCGGCGGTCGTCGCGGAGTTTGCCGACGAGTTCGGCGGTGAGGTGTTGGGCCTCGGCGGCGCTGCCGCCGTTGCCGGCCACCAGCAGCCGGCCGCCGTCGACCAGCCGACGCGCCAGGGCCTCCCCCCACCCGGCCAGTAGCTCCTCGTACTGCCGGAAGGGCAGCAGCGCCGCGGCCAGGTTCGCGAGGTGCGCGTCGAGCGGCGTCGGAGCCGCCGCCATCAGGCCACCACCCGGGTGGGCCGGCGCACCGCCGCCACGTCGCCGTAGACCTCGACCAGCCGCTCGGCGGTGGCCGCCCACGAGTACCGCCGCCGGGCCCGTTCCCGCGCCGCGGCCGCGTACGCGAAACGGCGGATCCGGTCGTCGAGCAGCCGCTGGATCGCGGTGCCCAGCGCGCGCGGGTCCCGGGCTGGGACGAGGTCGCCGGTGACGCCCTCGACCACGGTGTCCTTGAGGCCGCCCACGGCGGTGCCCACCACGGGCACTCCGCACGCCATCGCCTCCAGCGGGGTGAGCCCGAACGGCTCGTACCAGGGGGCCGCCACGAGGACGTCCGCCGAGCGGTACCAGCGCCCCATCTCCTCCCTCGGCACCGCGCCGACCAGCTTCACCCGGTCGGCCACCCCGCAGGTGCCGGCGAGGGCGCGCAGCCGGCGGGCGTACGGGTCGGTCTCCAGCAGGCCGGCGGGCGGCCCGCCGACCACCACGCACTCGGCCCCGGGGACGTACGCCATCGCCCGGACGACCGTCTGGAAGCCCTTCCGCTCGACCAGCCGGCCGACGGTGAGGATCCGTGGCCGGCCGTCCTCCCTGTCGGCGGTCGGGCCGAGCGGGGCGAACGTGCCCAGGTTGACCCCGGACGGGACGACGGTCATCCGGGACCGGGGGACCCCCATCCGGACCAGCTCGCCCACCTCGTCCTGGCACTGCGCGATCACCCGGTCGACCGACCGGCCCAGCTCCCGCTCGTAGCCGATGCGGCGGGCGGGGCTGGTGTCCTGCACGCCCTGGTGCCGCCGCTTCACCACGCCCAGGGCGTGGTACGTCTGCACCACCGGCACCCCGGTCTGCCGGCTGGCGGCCAGCGCGGCGAGGCCGCTCATCCAGAAGTGCGCGTGGATCACCTCGGGCATCCACTCCCCGCTCCGCCACCGGTCGACCAGCCACCGGCTGAACTCCTTCATGTGCGGCAGCAGCGCGTCCTTGGCGACCGGCTCGGCCGGCCCGGCGGGGACGTGCACGACGTCGTAGCCGTCGGCGCTGCGTACGGTCACGGGCAGGTCCACGGCGTCGCGGCGCGTGTAGACCCGCACGTCGTGTCCGGCGGCCGCGAGCGCGGCGGAGAGCTCGGCGACATGCGTGTTCTGACCGCCGGCGTCCTCGCCGCCCAGGATGGCGAGCGGGCTGGCGTGCTCCGAGATCATCGCGATGCGCATACTTCCTCCTCCAGGAGCCGGTCCCAGTCGGCGAGGAAACGGTCGAGGCCGTAGCGCTCCCGGGCGGCGGCGCGGGCCTCGGCCCCCGCCCGGCGCGCCTCCGCCGGCTCCTCCACGAACCGGCGGGCGGCGTCCAGCAGCGTGTCGATCCGGGTGGACAGGGCTCCGGCGCCGGGCGGCACCGCCATCACCGCCTCGGTGACGGCCAGCGCGACGACCGGCATCCCGATCGACATCGCCTCGATCAGGCTCAGCCCGAGGGAGGTCCACCGGCACAGGTGCAGGTACGCCCGCCGCCGCCCCAGCTCGGCGTGCATCCGGTGCTGGGGCACGTCGTCGTGGCTGGCCAGCCGGTCGGCCGGCAGGCCCAGGTGGTCGGCCAGCCCGGTGACCTTCATCCCGAAGACGTCCAGCGGGGCGATCTCGGCGAACCGGGGCAGCAGGTCCGTGCCGGTGACCCGCCAGCGGCGTACCGGCTCGTTGATCACCACCGCCAGCCGCTCCAGCTCGCCGGTGTACTCGGCGGTGGGCGGGACGATGCCGTGGTCGACCACGGTGGTGCGGGTGGCGCCGGTGTCCCAGAACAGCTCGTTGAACGCGGTGACGTGGGCGATGAGCAGGTCGTCGCGGTCGGCCATGGGGTGGCGGCTGTGGGGGACGTCGCCGTCCTTGGGGGTGTTGTGTTCGACGTAGACGGCGGGGAGGTCCCGGCCGGGACGGCGGCCGAGCCACTCCGTGGCGAGGTCGAGTTCCTCGGGGCGTTGGAGGATGACGAGGTCCACGTCGGCGGTGCGCAGGTCGTCGGGGGTGACCTCGACGGCGGTGTCCGGCCAGGGGTAGGTGCGGGCGCGGCCGAGTCCGTAGGGGCCCCGGTCGGGAGTGACCGGCACGAGGTAGCGGTGCTTGCCGTGCACGAACGAGGTGGTCCAGGAGCCGTGCACGTGCCACAGCAGGACGTTCATCGGCCGCTCCCGCCGGTGCTGGCCGCCGCCGGCACGCGGGCCCCCGCGCCGCCGCCGTCGCGCGCCGGCAGTCCCGCCGGGGCCACCCCCAGCAGCCGCAGCGCGTCGAGCACCTCCCCGGCCCCGACACCGCTGAGGCAGGGATGCCCGGGCACGGGGCACCGGGCGGCCCGGGTGTCCCGGCAGGGGGCCTCGGCGTCGCCGAGCCGCACCGTCGGCACCCGCCACGGTCCCCACTGTCCGAACGGGACGGTCGGGGCGAAGAGGCTGACCACCGGGACGCCGTGGGCGGCGGCGAGGTGGGCGGGGCCGGTGTTGCCCACCACCACCGCGCCGGCCCCGGCGACGGTGGCGGCCAGCTCGGCGAGCCCGGTCCGCCCGCCGAGGTCGACGGCGACGTCGCCGGCCACCTGGGCGGTCAGCTCCCGCTCGCCGGGGCCGCCGGTGACCACCACCCGGTAACCGGCGGTGGTCAGGGTGCGGGCGATCCGGGCGGCCAGTTCCGGCGGGCACCCCCGGGCCTGCGCCGCCGAGCCGGGGTGCAGCACCACGTAGCCCGGCTCGCCGGCCTCCGGCGGAGGCTCCGGCGCGGCGCGCAGGCGCAGGGCCGGTTCGTCGTGGCGGGCCAGGGGGTAGCCGGCGGCGGCGGCGAGGGAGAGGGCGCGCTCGGGTTCGGGTACGCCGGGCGGGACGCGGTGGCGCACGTCGAGCAGGGCCCCGGGGTAGTCGTCGCTGATCGCGCTGATCCGGCCGACCCCGGCCAGGCGCAGCAGCAGGGCCAGCGGCAGGGCCGACTGGTGGAAGCTGGTGAAGATGACCGCCTCGTCGGCGCCGACGGCGGCCAGCCGGTCGGTCAGGGTCGTCATGTCGGCCGGGTCGACCGGCTCCGGGGCGGGGTCGATCCAGGGCAGCGGGTGTTCGACGATCTCGTCGACGCCGGGCAGCAGTTCCGCGGCGGCGCGCCCCCGGGGCCCGCACAGCATCACCACCCGGTCGGCGGTGGCGGCGACGGCGCGGATGCCGGGGCCGGTGACCAGCACGTCCCCCGCGGAGTCCGCGCGCACCACCAGCACCGTCCCGCCCCGCGCCCGCCCACCGGCCGGCGGAACGGTCCCGACCCGCCGGGTAGATCGGGTGTCGGCCCGGCCGGGGGTGGCCGGGTCGAGGGCCGGTCGACGGTACGTGGCCGGGTCGAGGGCCGCCTGGCGGCGCAGGATCTCCGCCACCGCCGCCGGCAGGTCCGCCGCGACCTGCGGGGCGGCGGCCACCTCCTGGGGGCGGGTCACCGGCGTGGGCACGAGGATCCCCGCCGCCCCCGCCGCCAGCGCCGCCGTCATGTCCCGGCCGATGTCACCCACCAGCACACACCGCGACGGCACCGTGCCCAACTCGCGGGCCGCGGCGTGCACCAGCCCCGGCGCCGGCTTGCGGCACCCACACCCGTCACCGTCGTCGTGCGGACACACCAACCACGCGTCGAACCGCCCCAGCAGTTCCTCGACCCGGGCGTGCACCGCCCGCATCTGCGCCTCGCCGAAGTAGCCCCGCGCCAGACCCGACTGGTTCGTCACCACCGCCAGCTTCAGGCCGGCGGCCCGCAACCGGTCCAGCGCCGCCCGCGCCCCCGGCATCGGCCGCACCTTCTCCGGATCACCGTTGTACGGCACGTCCTCCACCAACGTGCCGTCCCGGTCCAGCAGCACCGCGTCGAACAGGACGGGACCGGACGCGGTCCGGCCAGCGCCGGCAAAAACCCGGGCTGACCTGCGCTGATCCGGCTCCACCTGGTCCTGTCGCACAGCCGGCGGGTTCCCGGCGCCCCGGGGAGTAAACGTCATCTTCAACGCGCGTCGCCCACGCCGGCGGCGTCGACACGCCGGCCCGGGGTGGCGTTACCCGTCGCCCCGGAGAAGCTAACCCGCGGGCGCCGTTAGGCCGGGCCGCGTCAGGGTATGGGAGCGCAGTGGCGATTGTGGAGAAAGTGATCGAAGCTCCCCCGGAGCAGGTCTGGGCGGTGCTGGCCGACGGCTGGACCTACAGCGACTGGGTCGTCGGCACGGTGCACGTCCGCGACGTGGACGACGCCTGGCCCCGGGTGGGCGCCCAACTGCACCACAAGGCCGGGCCGTGGCCGCTCTCCCTCCAGGACTCCTCGACGGTGCTCGCCTGCGAGCCGCCGCGCCGGCTCGTGATCCGTGCCGGGCTGTGGCCGGCCGGTGAGGCGATCGTGGTCTTCACCCTCGAGCCGGTCGGCGACGGCACGACCCGGGTGCGCATCGGCGAGGACTTCGCCGCCGGCCCGCTGCGCTGGGTCCGCAACAAGATCAACGATCTCGTGCTGCACCAGCGCAACAAGGAGACGCTCACCCGGCTGGCGGACATCGCCAAGCGGCAGAAGGCGGACGGATGACGCAGACCGTGGTGGTGACCGGGGCGAGCGCCGGCGTGGGACGCGCCGTCGCCCGCCGGTACGCCGAGCGCGGCGCCCGGCTCGCGTTGCTCGCCCGGGGCGAGGCCGGCCTGGCCGCCGCCGAGCGGGACTGCCGGGAACGGGGCGCCTCCGAGGTGTGCGCATACCGGGTCGACGTGGCCGACGCCGACGCGGTGCAGTGGGCCGCCGACGACGTGGCGCACCGGTCCGGCGGGATCGACGTGTGGGTGAACAACGCGATGGTCTCGGTCTTCGCCCCGGCCTGGGAGATCCCGGCCCCCGAGTTCCGCCGGGTCACCGAGGTCAACTACCTCGGCACCGTGCACGGCACGCTCGCGGCGCTGCGCCACATGCGGGCGCGCGGGCGGGGCGCGATCGTGCAGGTCGGCTCCGCGCTGGCCTACCGGGGGATCCCGCTGCAGTCGGCGTACTGCGCGAGCAAGCACGCCATCCAGGGCTTCAACGACTCGCTGCGGGCGGAACTGCTGCACGACTGCCCGGGCGTGAAGCTGTCGATGGTGCAGCTCCCGGCGATCAACACCCCGCAGTTCTCCTGGGTGCGCACCCGGATGCCCCGGCATCCGCAGCCGGTCCCGCCGATCTTCGCGCCCGAGGTGGCCGCGAAGGCGATCGTCTGGGCGGCCGACCACGGGCCGCGCGAGCTGAACGTGGGCGGGCCGACCTGGCGGGCCCGGCTCGGCGACATCCTGGCGCCCGGCCTGCTGGACCGGAAGCTCGCCCGCGACGGCTACGACAGCCAGCAGACCGAGACGCCCGTCGACCCGGCCACCTGGCGGGACAACCTGGACCGGCCCGGCGACGACGAGCAGGACCGGGGCGCGGAGGGCGTCTTCACCTACCGGGCCCGCACCCGCTCGGCCGCCCTCTGGGTCGGTACGCACAAGCCGGCCGTCTCGGGCCTCGCGCTCGCCGGTCTGGCCCTGGCGCTCACCGCCCTGACCCGCCGTCTCCGCTGACCGGCAACCGCTCCCGCCGGCCCGGGCGGGCGGACGCCCGCGTCCGACCCGTCGTCGCCCTCCGCAGGGGCCGGGTCACCCGGCGGAAAGGGGTGCCTTTTCGACCCGGATGTGGCGACTGGCTACGCTCTCATGGAGCCCTGTCCGCCGACCGAGGATGTCCGACATGATCGAACCCGTGCAGTTGCCCGCGCCCTGGCGGGACGCACGCCTGACCGTCGTGGTTCCCACCTACAACGAGGCGGGCAACCTCCCGGTGCTGGTCGAGCGGCTCGTGGCCCTGCCGCTGCCGGGCCTGAAGATCCTCGTCGCCGACGACAACTCCCCCGACGGCACGGGCGAGGTGGCGGACAAGCTGGCCATCGAGCACCCCGACCGGATCGAGGTCGTGCACCGCGCCGGCAAGGAGGGCCTCGGCCGGGCGTACGTGGACGGGATCGGGCGCGCGCTGGACGGCGGCGCGGAGTACGTGGCGCAGATGGACGCCGACCTGTCGCACCCGCCGGAGGCGCTGCCGGGCATGCTCGGCGCGCTGCTCTCCACCCAGGCCGGCGTGGTCATCGGCTCCCGGTACGTCCCCGGCGGCGAACTCGACGAGAACTGGCCGCTCTACCGGCGGGCGCTCAGCGGCTGGGCCAACCTCTACGTGCACACCCTGCTGCGGGTCCGGATCCGCGACCTCACCGCCGGCTTCAAGATCTGGCGGGCGGACGCGCTGCGCGACATCGGCCTGGAGCGCGTGCAGTCCAACGGCTACAGCTTCCAGGTGGAGATGCACTACCTGGCCACCAAGCTGGGGCACACCATCCTGGAGGTGCCGATCCGCTTCGAGGAGCGGCGCGACGGCGCGTCCAAGATGACCACCGCCACCAAGATCGAGAGCGCGCTGATGCCGTTCAAGCTGCGCAGCAAGCACCGCAACGTCGAACGCTGAGGCACCGGAACGGCGGGCGCCGAGCGCGGGTACGGCACCGCGACGACGGCGTGGAGCGCTGGGCGGCCGACGCCACCTCGATGCGGCGCGTCAGCCGATCCGCTCCGCCGAATGCGGCCCCACTCACCCACCGCCGCCACGGAGCGTCACATCACGCTCCGTGAGGATCGCCCGTGAGTCAGTGGATTGCCGGCTGGACGCTTTGCTCTGCACCCACCCACGCACCACTGCCTTGACCTGCCCTGATCCGGCAGCGGTTCGGGAACCGCGGGTCGAATATCGTTACCGACGGTCACCGGTGCGCATAGGGGTGCAGAGCAAAGGCGGATCGGGGGTGGTCCGGTCGGCAGGCAGGCCGTCACGCGCGGTGAGTTCGAGCGCACGAGCCGCCGCGCCATCACCGCCGGAGCGCGCCCGTTGCCGCCGGCCGGCAACGGAGCCGGAGCAATCCTGGGTGCGGCCGACACCGGGCGCGGGTGGGTGGGGGTCGGGTCAGCGGTAGATCGTGCGGTGCGCCGCGTCGATCGTCGCCGCGTACAGCGGGCCGGTGAGGGCGCGGTCGCGGGCCAGGGCGGCCCGCGCGGCGTTCGCGCCGGGAGCGCCGTGCACCCCGCCGCCCGGATGCGCCGAGGCGCTCGCCAGGAACAACCGGTCCACCGGGGTGTCCGCGCGGCCCAGGCCGGGGATCGGGCGCAGGAAGAGCTGCTGGTACGCGGCGGCGGTGCCGCCGCCGACCGCCCCGCCGACCAGGTTCGGGTCGCCGGCCTCCAGGTCGGCCGGCCCGGCCACGTGCCGCCCCACGATCAGGCTGCGGAAGCCGGGCGCGGCCTCCTCCAGCACCCGCTCCATCCGATCGACGTGGTCGGCGACCTCCTCGGCCCGCCAGCGCCTACGGAACGGCAGGTGGGTGTACGACCAGAGCGACTCGGTGCCCGGCGGCGAGTGGCTGGGGTCGGCCACCGACATCTGCCCCACGAGCAGGAACGGATCGCGCGGGACCTCCGAGCGGGCCAGCGTGGCCGCGTAGCTGGTCAGCCCGTTCAGGTCCGCCCCGAGGTGCACGGTGCCGGCGGTGGCCACCGCGCGGTTGGTCCACGGCACGGGCGCGGACAGCGCCCAGTCCACCTTCAGCGTCGAGCCGTCCCACCGGAAGTGCGCCAGGTCCTCCACCAGCCGGGGCGGCAGCGCCGCCGCGCCGACCAGGTCCAGGTAGAGCGCGGGGGCGGGGACGTCGGCCAGCACGGCCCGGCGGGCCCGCCACAGGGCGCCGCCGGCGGTGCGCACGCCCATCGCCCGACCGCGGGCGGTCAGCACCCGGTCGACCCGGGCGCCGTAGACGATCCGGCCGCCGCGTTCGGTCAGCCGGGCCACCAGCGCGTCGGTGATCTTCTGCGCGCCGCCGTCGGGCACCGGCCAGCCGACCTGCTGGCCGAGCATGGCGAGCAGCCAGCCGTACACGCCCGAACCGGCCTCCTCCGGCGACAGGTCGGTGTGCAGGGCACAGCCGGCCAGCAGCGCCGGACCCCCTTCGCCGTCGAAGAGCTCGGTACCGAGCTTGCGCACCGGCACCACGAGCCGTCGGGCCAGCCGCAGCGCGCCGGAGACCCGCAGCCGGCGCAGCAGGGTCAGGCCGCCGCGCACCGGCGGGAACGGCCTGGTGATGGTGTCCAGCATCGGCTCGGCGACCTGCCGCCAGTCGTCGTACGCGTGCAGCCAGCGCTTGCCGTCGCCCGGCGCGAACGCCTCCAGCGAGGCCGCGGTGGCCTCCGGGTCGCGGTTGAGCACGGCCGCCCGACCGTCGGGCAGCAGGTGCGCCAGCACGTCCGGCGAGTGCCGCCAGCGCAGGCCGTACCGCTCGAGCCCCAGCCCGCGCAGCACCGGCGAGGCGTAGCCGAGGGGGTAGAAGGAGCTGTAGAGGTCGCTGAGGTAGCCGGGGGCGGTCACCTGCGCGGAGCGCACCGCCCCGCCGGGCGCGGCGGTGGCCTCCAGCACCAGGACGTCCCAGCCGGCGTCCGCCAGCAGGTTGGCGGCGACCAGACCGTTGTGGCCGGCTCCGACGACGACGGCGTCCGCGCTCTCCGCGCCGGGCGAACTCATCCGATCCGCCTACCCAGCCAGCAACCGGGCGAAACGCGTTTGCCTCGTCGGGGCACGGGGATCCACCGCCGCATGTACACGGTTGCGCAGCTCATAGGCGGAGTGTGGGGCGCGGGCGGCGAGGGGGGCGAGCTGGTCGTACACGATCCGGCCGACGGCTCCCCGGTCAGCTCCGTGCCGGTGGCGACGGCGGACGAGGTCGGCAAGGCGGTGGAGGCGGCGCGCGGCGCCGCGGCGGAGTGGGCGGCGACCTCGCCCGCCGACCGCGCGGCGGCCCTGCATTGGGCGGCGGACGCGGTGGCGGCGGTCGCCGACGACCTGGCCCGGGCGACGACGGCCGAGATGGGCAAGCCCCTCGAGGACGCGCGGGGCGGCGTGGCGGCGGGCATCGGCACGCTGCGACAGTACGCGGAGCTCGCCCCGGTGCGCGGCGGGCGGACCCTGCACGGCGGCACGCACGCCCTCGACTTCATGATGCCGCAGCCGCGCGGGGTGGTCGCCGCGATCACCCCGTGGAACGACCCGGTGGCGGTCTCCTGCGGGCTGCTCGGCGCCGCCCTCGTCACCGGCAACGTGGTGCTCTACAAGCCGAGCGAACGCACCCCGGCGACCGGCTGGCTGCTGGCGAAGGCGCTGGACTCCGCGCTGCCGCCAGGGGTGCTGTCGCTGCTGACCGGCGGCCCGGAGGTCGGGGCGGCGCTGGCCGCGCAGGAGGTCGACGTGGTCGCGCACGTCGGCTCCACCGCCACCGGGCGCGCCATCGCGGCCGCGGCGGCGCGGACCGGCGCCAAGGTGGTGCTGGAGAACGGCGGCAGCGACCCGCTGGTCGTGGACGGCGACGTCGACCCGGTGTGGGCGGCCGGGCAGGCGGCGACGGGCGCGTTCGCCAACGCGGGGCAGATCTGCGTGGCGGTGGAACGGATCTACGCGCACCGGGACGTCGCCGAGGACCTCACGGAGTCCCTCGTGGAACGGGCGGAGCGGCTGCGGGTGGGTCCGGGCACCGATCCGGCGACCGAGCTGGGGCCGCTGGTGGACCGGCGGCACCGCGACCACGTGCACGGGCAGGTGACCGCGGCGGTGGCGGAGGGGGCCCGGATCCGCACCGGCGGGACGTTGCCCGACGGCCCGGGGGCGTTCTACCCGGCGACGGTGGTCGCCGACTGCCGGCACGACATGACGCTGGTGCGCGAGGAGACATTCGGGCCGGTCGCCGCGATCGTCGTGGTCGACTCGTTCTCCGAGGCGCTGCGGTGCGCCGCCGACTCCCCGTACGGGCTGGCCGCCACGGTGCTGACCGGGTCGATGAGCCACGCCCAGCGCGCCTGGCGGGAACTGCCGGTGGGCACCGTGAAGATCAACGCGGTGTTCGGCGGGGCGCCGGGTGGTGCCGCGCATCCGCGACGGGGCAGCGGCCACGGCTTCGGGTACGGCCCGGAACTGCTGGACGAGTTCACCGCCACCAAGGCGGTGCACATCGAGGCGCCCGGCGGCGGCCACTGGTGAGCACGCGCACGCAGGGGCTGCCCGCGGTGGGCAGCCCCTGCGTGCGTCGTACGCGATGATGACCTCAGCGGCCGCGGGCCTTCGCGGTCTGCCGGTTGTTCGCCTTCTCGATGGCCTTGACCAGTTCGGGCTTGGTCATGCTCGACCGGCCGGGTACGTCCAGCTTGCGGGCCACCTTCATCAGGTGGTCCTTGGTGGCGTTGGCGTCCACCCCACCTGCGGTGGGCGCCCGGCGCTCCGGTCCGCCGCCGGCCGCCTGGCGGTCGCTCGGGCCCTTGCGGCCCTTGGGCTCCCAGTGGTCGCCCACCTTCTCGAACTCGTGCTTGACCGCGGCGAAGGCGGTGCGGTGCGCCCGCTCCCCCTCGCCGTACGTCTCCACGGCCGAGTCGTGCGTCTTCGCCCAGGTGCGCTGCGCCTTCTCCGGGGAGCGTCGCAGCGTGCTGGGCAGTACCTCACGCCCGGGCATCTCGTCCTCCTCCGCGTCGATGGGTTCTGGTTTGACCGTTCCCCCGCCGCCGGTCGGCAAACCGGGTGGCCGGGTTTGTCGTTTTCCGGCCGGGGGTACCGGCGGGGCCAGGCGAAGCCGGAGGCGCCCGGGCGTCCGGCGGCCGGGGCACAGGGAGCGGGCCATGACGACGACGGAGCCCGGCACGACGCGCGCCGGGGAGCAGCGGCTGCGGATCCCCCGCACCGTGCGGCAGTTGAGCTGGCGGACCTGGCGCGGGGTGCTGGTGCGCAGCGCGCGGAACTTCGTCAAGGACAACTGCGCGGACTGGGCCGCCGCGCTCACCTACTACGGGGTGCTCGCGCTCTTCCCGTCCACCATCGTGGTGGTCGCCCTGGTCGGGCTGGTGTCCAACGGCGAGCAGACCGTGGACACCGTGCTCGACCTGGCCCGGGACATGGGCGCCGGCTCGGTGGTGGCCAACGAGGGCTTCGTGTCGGTGGTCCGGGGCGTGGTCGACCAGAAGGACTCGGCCAGCGTGCTGCTGAGCTTCGGTCTGCTCGGCGCACTCTGGTCGGCGTCCGGCTTCATCGGGGCGTTCACCCGGGCCTCCAACGCGGTCTACGGGGTCGAGGAGGGGCGGCCGGTCTGGAAGCTGCGGCCCATGCAGATCGGCCTCGCGGCGGTCTCGCTGGTGCTGCTCGCCGTCGTCGCCACCGGCCTGATCGTCAGCGGCCCGGTCACCGACGCCGTGGGCGACCTGCTGCACGCCGGCGGGCTGGCCCGCACCGTGTGGAGCGTCGCCAAGTGGCCGGTGCTGGCCATGATCATGATGGTGCTGCTGAGCCTGCTGTTCTGGATCGCGCCGAACGTCCGGCAGCCGCGGTTCCGCTGGCTCACCCCGGGCGGGGCGGTCGCCCTGGTGTCCTGGGTCGTCGCCTCCTTCGGCTTCGGCCTCTACGTGGCCAACTTCGGCTCGTACGACGCCACCTACGGCAGCCTCGGCGCCGTGATCGCGTTCCTGGTCTGGCTCTACCTGTCCAACTCGGCGCTGATGCTCGGCGTGCAGATCAACGCCGAGTTGCAGCGGGGCCGGGTGCTCCAGGCCGGCGAGCCGGACCCGGACGAGCCGGTCCTGCCCCCGAAGGCGCCCGCCGGCGCGTGACCGCCGCCGGTTCACCGCGGTGCCGATTTACCGCCGGCGCCACCCGGGTGCCGGTTTACCGCCGGTGCCACCGGGTAGCGCAGAAGGCATGGAACGTGGCAGCAGCAAGCACGGACCGAGGGTCGACGAGCAGATGAGCCGGGAGGTCAGCGGCCTCGTCCAGGGGCCGGGGACCGGCGGCTCGCGGGTCGACGAGTCCCGTGTGCCGGAGCCGGCCGGTGAGGACCAGCCGGAGCCGACGACGGCCCCGGCCGGCGAGTTGCGTTCGGGCGCGCCCAAGGGGATGAGTTCCCAGGACGTCGAACGGCGCAGCCGGTTCGGACGGTTCATCACGATGGCCGCCCTGCCGGGCGACCGGGAGGCGCTGATCGCCAACGCGCGGGACAACGACGCGCCGGCGGACATCGTCGCCGAACTGGAGCGGCTGCCCGAAGGCATCCGTTACCAGACGGTCTCCGAGGTGTGGGCGGCGCTCGGCCACAAGAACGAGACGACCCGCTGGTGACCGGATCCCCGCAGGATCCGGCCCCACACCGGCGGACGAAGGAGGATGCCTGATGAGTGGCGTTACCGAGCACGTGGACGTCTCCGTCCCGGTGCGCACCGCGTACGACCAGTGGACCCAGTTCGAGGAGTTCCCCCACTTCATGGAGGGGGTGCGGGAGGTCCGGCAGCTGTCGGACACGATGACCCACTGGACCGTCGACATCGCCGGAGTGAAGCGCGAGTTCGACGCCGAGATCACCGAGCAGCTCCCGGACGAACGGGTCGCCTGGCGCTCGACCGGCGGCACGAAGCAGGCCGGAGTGGTGACCTTCCACCGACTCGACCCGGACACCACCCGGGTCACCCTGCAGCTCGAGTTCGAGCCGCACGGCGTGGTCGAGCAGGCCGGCGACAAGCTGGGCATCGTCGACCGGCGCGCCAAGGGCGACCTCGAGCGGTTCAAGCAGTTCATCGAGCGGCGCGGTCAGGAGACCGGCGCCTGGCGCGGCAAGGTCGACCGGCCGCAGCCCTGATCCCCCGCCCCCGGGCAACGAACTCCGACGGCCGCCGGCTCCTCCGGCGGCCGTCGCCGTTTGCCCGGAGTGGGCCCGGGTACCGCGATGGGTATGACGGACGAGAACAAGGTGTGGCGGGACGAGGAACGGATTCCGCTGCAGGAACTGGACAAGGCCGTCGCGCGGTCGACGCTGGACGGCCAGACCGACGACGCGACGGGCAACGACGCCGGCGGAGAGGCCGCGTTCGGGCACGGGCCGGAGGCGGCGGACCGCGGCGGGCAGGCCGCCGGGGCGGGCCGCGAGCCGACCGACCCGGAGCGCGCCTACCGCCCCTCGACGACCGGGCGGACCGGCCCCGACACGATGTGAGCCGCGGCCGGCACGGGCGCCCGGCCGCCCGTGCCGGTCCCGCTCAGCCGACCGCCGGCACCGGCCCGTCGATGTCCTCGGCCTGACGGCGGCCGTGCCGCCCGCGGGTGCCCGCCGCGTGCAGCGCGATCAGCGCCAGCGCGAGCACGACCAGCGCCGGCCCGAGCAGCTCGACCGAGGTGTTGCCGAGCAGCACCCCGATCCCCGTCGGGACGAGCGCCCCGCCCAGCCCGGCCGCGCCGATCTGGAGCCCGATGGTCCGGTCCGCGTGCGCGGCACCCACCCGGTCGACGGTGGTGAGGGTGAGCAGCGGGAAGACCGGGGCGGCGGCGAACCCGACGACGAGCAGCCCGGCCACGGCCAGCCAGGCCGGGGCCGGCACCGCGATCAGGGCCGCGCCGACGGCCATCCCGACCAGGCTGCCCCGCAGCACCGCCCCCGCGCCCAGCCGCTCGGCCACCACGCCCTGCACCACCCGCCCGACGAACAGGCTCCCCCAGTAGCCGGAGACGCAGACGCCGGCCACCGCCGCGCCGAGGCCGCGGCCCTCGGTGAGCAGCAGGAACGCCCAGAGCCCCGCGGCCACCTCGATCGACACGTAGACGGCGAAGGCCAGCCCGCCGACCCAGACCGCCGGCAGCCGCAGCGTCTCGCGTACCGGCGGGGCGACGGGCGCCGCGCCGACCGGGGGCCGCGCGGGCTCGCGGGCCGCCGCCCGGTCCCGCCAGGCCCGCACGGTCAGCGCGAACGCGGCGGCCAGGACGAGCTGCGCCGTCGCCACGAGGCCGTACCCCCAGCGCCAGGCCAGCCCCGCGCTGAGCGCCCCGGTCATGATCAGCGGCCCGAGCGCCACCCCGAGGCCGAAGAACGCGTGCATCCAGTTCATGTGGCGCGGACCGAAGGCGCCGGCGGCGTACGCGTTCAGCCCGGAGTCGATCGCGCCGGAGCCCAGACCGAGCACCAGGGCGCAGCCCACCATCAGGGCGAGGCCGGGCGTCAGCGCGTAGCCGGTGAGCGCGAGACTGGCCAGCAGGGTGCTGCCGGCGAGCAGCCAGCCGACCCCGAGCCGGGCCAGCGTGAAGCCCGCCAGCACGCTGGAGGTGAGGTAGCCGGTGGTCCCGGCGGTGAGCACCAGGCCGACGGCCTCGGTGGGCACGCCGAAGTCGGCCCGGATCGAGGGCCAGCCGACCCCGATCAGCCCGTCGGGCAGACCGAGGCTGACGAAGGCGAGGTAGGCCAGCAGGAGCAGCGAGGCGCGGGGCGGGGTGGTGGACACGGACAACCATCCTGCCTCGTGCCGCCGACGCCGCGATCGGGCGTCCCCCGCACGGACAAAAAGTGCTATCCGGACGGGCGGGGAAACGGACAGCTCATCCAGAATCGGCCGTTCGGCTGACGGCAACCCCCGAGACGCGCGCAAGACTTTCGGGATGCAACAGGGCTCCGGCTTCCTCTCGACGCGTCAGCGCCGCCTGGCTTGGCTCGGCTTTCTCCTCGCCGCGCTCCAGGCTCCCGTCTCCGCCAAGCTGGTCTCGGACGACTCCTGGTTGTTCAGCCTCTGCGTGGCGCTGATGGTGGCGACCGTGATCATCGCCGACGACGCGGCCCGGCGCCGCCCGGCCGACGCGCGCTCGACGGACTAGCGCGGCGGCCGCCGGGGGCCCGGGAGGTCGTCCCCCGCCTGCGCCTGGCGAGCGAGCGCTCGTCGGCGTCAGCCCGTACCGCCGGGGCGCGCCTCGTGACCGGAGCGGCCCCGGGTCCGCCGCCGCTCCTTCATCTCCGCCTCGTAGAGGTGCCGACGGCCGTCGACCAGCTCCTCCCGGGCCGCCCGGTCCAGGTCGCGGAAGAGGGCGTAGTACCCGTCGTCGAAGTCCTCGACGATCTGGAACGTCCAGCGGCCGGCGATCACGTTGCGACCCAGCAGCTCGGTGTCGATGCGCTCGGCGATGTGCCCGTGCCCGGCGGCACGGAACATCTCCACGGCGTCGTCGAGCATCAGGTCGGCGTGCCCGACCAGCTGGTGCAGCGAGTAGAGGTGGCCGCGCACCCGCTCGACGCACTCCAGCGCCTCGCTGAGCTTGCCGAGCGCGGCCACCGTCTCGTCGCTGACCCCGGCCGGCCGGCGGTGCCGTTCGTCCGGTTCGTCCACGTGCTGTCCCATCCGTTCCTCCACGGTGTCGGCTGCGCCCCTCCGGGCGGTTCTCCTCCTGCCCCGCCCGCGCCGGGTCAATCCCGTGGGCCGGGTTGACCGATCGGTGGAGGACCAAAAACCCGCCGAGTGGCCGAGGTCGACCCGGGAATCGGCCGGATAGCCTCGTTTCCCATGCGTGTGCCGTTCAACCGGGTCGAGGCCCGTTCCGCCGCCAGCTCGGCGCGAGCCACCCTGGCCCTCCTGTCCACCTCGGTCGGCGCCGAGGGCCTGGCCGCCGCCGCCGCGCGGCCGGGGCTGCTCGCCCTGGTCGACCAGCACGCCGCGGCGGTGCGGGAGAGCCTCGACGGCGACCGGCGGCCGCTGAGCGCCGCCGCGCTCGCCGGCTACGCGGAGGGCGTACGCGCGGCCGCGCTGGAGCACGGCTGGCAGCCGGCGGCGGCGCCGGTGGACTGGTCCGAGCCGGACTGGCTGCTCACCCGGCTGCTCGCGGTCTGCGCGCTGGCCCGCACGCTGGGCACCCCGGCGCCCGGCCCGCTCCCCCGCGTCTGACCGGGCCGACCGTTCCTCCGGCATGCCGGAGGGGCGCCCGCCACGTTCGCGGACACCCCTCCCGCCTCGCCGTCACCGGCCCGGTCAGCGGCGGAACTGCTGGGTCTCCTCGCCCACGTTCCCCGACTGGTAGGTGCCGCGTCCACCGGCCATCGTCGCGGACTCCTGACCGCGCGGCATGATCTCGGTGCGCTCGGCCGCCGCCCGGTCGGCCATCTGCCGGCCGACGTCGGTCTGGCCGGCCTCCCGGGCCCGGCGGTGCTCCTGCACCGCCCGTGACTCCTCGGCCATCCGGTCCAGCCAGCGGTCCCAGCGGCTCTGCATCGGCCGCACCAGACCACCACCGACGCCGACGACCAGGATGCCGACCACCGTGGCGAGCACCGCGATCAGCACCGGAGTGGTCACCGTGGTGGCGACGCCCACCTGGTTCAGCGCGGCGATCACACCCAGCGCGAGAATGAAGATCGCCGTCACGTCGGCCAGGATCTTGCCGTACGCGAGCCCGCCCAGCGCCCCGGTGACCAGATCCCGGACGGCGTTGGCGATCGCGGCGGCCACGACGACGATGATGATCGCCACGAAGGCGCGTGGCAGCCAGGCGACCACACCGCTGATCAGGTCACTGATCGCGTTGGGTCCCCAGACCCCGAAGGCGAACTGCAGGGTGAACAGCAGCACGGCGTAGTACGCGAGTTTCGCCAGGATGTCGCTGGCGTCGTACTTCGTGCGTTCCAGCGCGCGCTTGATGCCACCCCGTTCGACCGCCCGGTCGAAGTTCACCCGTTCCAGCGCCGCGTCGACGATTTTCAGCACGGCTCTGGCGATGAGCCATCCGACCACGAGGATCGCGATGAACGCGATGGCCCGCGGTATGAACAGCAGCACCGACCTCCACATGTCGGCCACGGCGTCGCCGATGTCGACCTGCCTGACCGCGAGGGTTTCCGGCATGACGTCCCTCCTGTCGCATGGACTGCGTCGCGCGCTTACCCGGTCACCGACGCGGCACGCCGTGCCGGTCCCCGACTTTTTCCCGACATGTCATCGCAGACCCGCCCTGACCTGGACGAGCCTTCGCCGCGGACGACGCGCGGGGCATGATCGGGAACGGGTGCCGGGTGGTCCGGTTAGGCTGCGGTCATGCCAGGAACGGTCGGACGGGTCCCCAACCCCCCAGCCCCGGTGTCGGGGGCGCCCGCCGCCTCGGGCGCGGCGGCCGCCGTCCTCGGTCACGACTGGGCCGGCACCCCGCTCGGCCCGTGGCGCTCGTGGGACCCGGCGGTCCGCGCGGCGATCGAGGTCGTCCTCGCCTCGCCCGTGCCGATGGCCCTCACCCTGGGCGACGACCACCTGCTGCTCTACAACGACGGGTACGCGGACCTGATCGGCGACCGGCACCCGGGGGCGGTGGGCCGGCCGGCCGCCGAGGTGTTCCCGGAGCTCTGGCCGATGCCCGGGATCGGCGAGGCCGTCGAGCGCACCTACCGCTCGGGCGAGCCGTTCCTGGAGAAGGAGTCCACGGTTCCCCTGCACCGGCGTCCCGGCCCGGTCGAGCAGCGGGTCTTCACCCGGGGCCATTCCCCCGTGCGGGACAGCGCGGGTCGGATCGTCGGCGTGCTGACCGTGGCCGCGGAGACCGCCCAGGTCACCCAGCAGTTGCAGAGCCTGAGCGACTTCGCCGCCGCGCTCGCCGGCACGCTCACCCTGGACGACGTGGCCCGGGTGACGCTGCGCTACGCGATCACCTCGTTCGACGCCGACCGGGTCTCGTTCGCCGTGGACGAGGGCGGGGGCGGCTGGCGGATGGTCCGGCGCGTACGCGGCGAGCTGATGGACGAGGCCGACGAGCGGCTCCCCCCGCTGTGGCGGCGCATCCCGCCGGATTGGGAGGGCCCGGTCGCGGCGGCCGCCCGCACCGGCGTGCCGCTCTTCGTCGACGACGGCCAGCCGCTGCGGGAGATCGCGGTGGACCGGCACGACCAGAAGATCCGGGCGCTGGCCGCGGTGCCGCTGCGGGCGTCGGTGGTCCGCGGCGGGCTGGCCGTCGGCTACCAGGTGCCGCGCGCCTGGTCGGCCGCCCAGCGGGCCCTGCTGGCCGCGTCCGCCGAGTTGGTCGGCCAGGCGGCCGAGCGGGCCCGCCGGTTCGAGACGCAGCACGGCACCGCCCAGCTCCTGCAGCGCAGCATGCTGCCCGAGCACCTGCCGGACCTGCCCCGGATGCGGATCGCCGCCCGCTACGACCCGGGCGTCGACGGCAACGCCGCCGGCGGGGACTTCTACGACGCGTTCCTGCTGCCGACGGGCGGCCTGGGCATCGTGCTCGGCGACGTCGCCGGCCACGACGTGCAGGCCGCCGCCCGGATGGGGCAGGTCCGGGCCGCGCTGCGCGCGCTGGCGCTGACCGACCCCCGCCCGGACGCCGTGCTGGCGGGGCTCGACCGGCTGGTCACCAGCCTGGGTGCCGAGGGCGACACACACGAACTCTTCGTGACGGTGGTCTTCGGGGTGGTCGACGCCGAGCGGCAGCAGCTCACCCTGGCCAGCGCCGGTCACCCTGCCCCGCTGATCCGCCGGTGCGCCCCGGACGGCGAGCCGGTCGCCGAGTACGTCGACGTACCCGCCGGCGCCCCGCTGGGCCTGGGCTGCCGGCCGCCCACCGCGACGGTCCGGTTCGCCCCCGGCGACACGCTGCTGCTGTTCAGCGACGGCGTGGTGGAGCGGCGCTGGCAGGGGCTGACGGCGGGCCTGGACGCCCTGGCCGAGGCGGTGGCCGGGGCGGGCAGCGGCGACCCCCGTGCGCTGTGCGCGGTGGCGACCGCGGCGGTGCCCGGCGCCACCGAGGACGACGTCGCGGTGCTGGCGGTGGAGCACGCGCTGCGGCCGAGCCGGTCGGCGAGCATGGAGGTGCCGGCCGAGCCGACCGCGCCGAGCCGGGTGCGGCACTGGATGACCGGGCAGCTCACGGAGTGGCGGGTCCCGGAGTCGATCGTCGGCGCGGCGGTGCTCTGCACCAGCGAGCTGACCACCAACGCGCTGCTGCACGCGGGCACCGCCGCCCGCGTGGAGATCGACCTGAGCCCGGAGCGGCTCCTGGTGTCGGTCGCCGACTCGGGCACCCGGGGCACGGTCACCCGGGCGCAGACCGACACGCTCAGCAGCCGGGGCCGGGGGCTCGGGCTGATCGAGGAGCTGAGCGACACGTGGGGAACGGACCCGACCGTACGCGGCTCGACGGTCTGGTTCGAGATGCTGATCCCGTCCGGCTGAACGGTGGCGTCAGCCGGCCCGGGACGGGGTAGTGAGGACGCCATGCCCATCGAACAGCCCGCCGGCGTCCTCTTCGACGTGGACGGCACCCTCGTCGACACCACGTACCTGCACACCGTGAGCTGGTGGGAGGCACTGCGCCAGGCCGACCGCCACGTCCCGATGGCGGAGATCCACCGCGCCATCGGGATGGGCTCGGACAAGCTGCTCGACCACCTGCTCGGGCCGGAGCGGGACCGCGGCGCGGACGGGAGGCTGCGGGACGCCCACGACGCGCTCTACGGGGAGTACTGGGAGCGGCTGGTCCCGCTGCCCCGCGCGGCCGACCTGCTGCGCGCCTGCGCTGAGCGCGGGCTGCGGGTGGTGCTGGCCACCTCCGCCGCCGAGCACGAGGTCGGCGCGCTGCGCCGGGCCCTGGCCGCCGACGACGTGATCGACACCGTGACCTGCGCGGCGGACGCGCAGGAGAGCAAGCCCGCACCCGACATCCTGGTGGCCGCGCTGGAGCAGTCCGGGCTGGCCGCCGAGCGGGTGGTCTTCGTCGGCGACTCGGTCTGGGACGTCGCGGCCGCCGGCAAGCTGGACATCCCCTGCGTCGGGCTGACCTGCGGCGGGACGAGCCGGGGCGAGCTGGCCGGGGCCGGGGCGGTGGCCGTCTACGACGATCCCGCGGCCCTGCTCGCCGCCCTCCCGGACTCGCCGATCGCCGCCGCGTGACGGCCGCGTCGCACCGGACGGGAACACGAGGTCGATCGGGACAGGAATACGAGAAGACCTCCGGGGGCAAGGACTCTCCCCGCCTGCCCGCACGCCGTGGGCGAGGCGGAAGGGTGGTGTCGTGGAGCCGGTAGACGTGGCGTTCGCGGTGGTCGGTCTGGGCGCGCTGCTGGCGGGGATCCTGCCCCGGGTGCTCGAGCGCCGGCCGCTGTCGATGCCGATCGCCTTCCTCGGGCTCGGCATGTTGGTCTTCGTCCTCCCCATCGGGCTGCCGAACCCCGATCCGCTCGCGTACCCACGGATCGCCACCCACCTCACCGAGATCGGCGTGATCGTCGCGCTGATGGGCGCCGGCCTCAAGATCGACCGCCCGTTGAGCTGGGCCCGCTGGTCGTCGACGTGGCGGCTGCTGGCCGTCGCCATGCCGGTGTGCATCGCCGCGGTGGCGCTGCTCGGCTGGTGGTGGGCGGGGCTCGTGCCGGCCGCCGCGCTGCTGCTGGGGGCGGCCCTCGCCCCCACCGACCCGGTGCTCGCCGCCGACGTGCAGGTCGGGGAGCCCACCGACGTCGAGGACTCCGAGGACGAGGTCCGCTTCGCCCTGACCTCGGAGGCCGGCCTGAACGACGGGTTGGCCTTCCCCTTCGTGTACGCGGCCATCGCCATCGCCACCACGAGCCTCGCCCCGGCGGACTGGCTGGGCCGCTGGCTCGCCGTGGACGTGCTCTGGAAGGTCGCCGCCGGGGTCGCGGGCGGCTGGCTGATCGGCTGGCTGCTCGGCAAGCTCTTCTTCCGGGCCCCGAGCGAACTGCGGCTGGCCCGGCACGCCGAGGGCTTCCTGGCGCTCGCGGCGACCTTCCTGGCGTACGGGCTGGTGGAGGTCGTCGGCGGGTACGGCTTCCTGGCGGTCTTCGTGGCCGCCCGGGCGATCCGGGCCGCCGAGCGGACCCACGAGTTCCACTCGGTGCTGCACGCCTTCGCCGAGCAGATCGAGCGGCTGCTGACCGTCCTGCTGCTGCTGCTCTTCGGCGGCGCGGTGGTGGGCGGGCTCCTGGCCCCGCTGACGTGGCCGGCCGCCGCGGTGGGGCTGACGCTGGTCTTCGTGGTCCGGCCGCTGGTCGGCCGCCTGTCCCTGCTCGGCGCGCCGGGCCGGCCCGCCGAGCACTGGGTGATCGCGCTGTTCGGTATCCGCGGCGTCGGTTCGTTCTTCTACCTCGCGTACGCGACGGCGAAGACCGACTTCCCGCAGGCGGACCTGCTCTGGGCGACCGTCGGCCTCGTGGTGATCGTCTCGGTGGTGGTGCACGGGGTCGCGGCGACCCCGGTGATGCAACTGCTGGACCGCAGGGGCGAGCGCACCGCCGACCCGTCCGAGCGGGGCCGCGCCGGCGAACCCGTGGCCGCCGCGAGCTGACCGCTCGACCCGGGCGCTCGGCCCGGGGCGGCCCGTCAGGTCAGGCGGGCGGCCAGGGCGCGGCCGAGGTCGCGGCCCGAGAGCCAGGCGCTCTGCACCCGGGGCTGGCCGAAGGCGTCGCCGGCCAGCCCGACGCCGTCGGCGTCCAGGTGGTACGTCCCGCCCCCGCCGGCCGTCGGCTTCGCGTACGTCCAGCGGTGCACGTGCACGTGCTCCGCCGGGTCGGGCAGCCCCAGCAGGTCCCGGACGGCCTCCTCGATCGCCGGTCCGGCGCCGGTGGGCTGGGCGAGGTGGCCGGCGGTGAACCCGGGCGTGGTGTGCGCGACCAGCACCGGCGCCTCGTCGCCACGCCGGTCGCCGTCGTCGCAGACCAGACTCAGCAGCGGGTGGTCGTTGACGAACGCGCCCCGGAAGGCGGCCCACCGGCGGCTGGGGAAGCGCAGCACCCCGGCCAGCGACGGCGACCACCGCTGCGCCTGCACGGCCCGGGTGGCGGCGTCCAGGGCCGGGTCGAGCAGCAGGGCCGCCTGCGGCCCCGGCATCGCCAGCGCCACCGCCGCGCAGGGCCGCCCGTCCACCACCGGCCCCGGCTCGACGCCCAGCACGAGCCGGTCGACGGTCACCGGCAGGTCCCGGGCCAGGTGCTCGACCAGCGACCGCAGCCCCCGGGGCGCCGCCCAGCGCATCGGGCCGGGCACCTCGCGGCGGCCGTCGGCGCCGTACGCGACGAAGGTGTCGGTCCACTCCCGGGCCAGCCCGGCCGCCCGCCACCCCTCGACCACCTCCGCGAAGTCGGGATCGCTGACGGTGAAGTAGGCGGCACCGGTGTCGGCGGGCCGGCCGTCGAAGCGGCGGCTGGCCATCCGGCCACCGGCCACCCGGGCGCGCTCCCGGATCTCCACCGGCACGCCGGCGCGGACCAGTTCCGTCGCGCACGCCACCCCGGCGATGCCCGCGCCGACCACCACCACACCCGCCCGGTCCGCACCCACCGGGCGATCGTATGCGCCCCGACGTCGGCACGGGCGGACGAGATCGGCCCGGGGCATGTCGGCGCGACGGCCGCCCCGGCAGGCCGGCGGGCGGGTGCCGCGGGCCGACCCGCCGGTTGACGGTACGACCCGCCCCGGAACCCGCATGGATCCGCCCGGGGCGGGGTATTGGCACGTCTGTTCGAAGGAAGGTGGAGATGATGACGGACCGCGACAGCACCCCGGTCGACCCGCGGGGCGCGATCAAGGACCCCGACGAGTGGGTCACCGGAGCGGAGCCGCCGACGGCGGCGCAGGAGTCGTACCTGGCCACGCTGGCCCGCGAGGCCGGCGAGGACCTGCCGGAGGGGCTGACGAAGGCGGAGGCCTCCAAGCGGATCGACGAACTCCAGGAGGAGACCGGCCGCGGTCAGTGACCCGGCGGGCGGCGCGGCGGGAGGCGGTGCAGCTCGACCTCGTCGAGCCGTCCCGCCGCCACCCGGGCGGTCAGGAAGGTGGCGTACGGCTGGGCACGCCGGTCGGTCGGCGAGCCCGGGTTGAGCAGGCGCAGCCCGCCCGGGGCGACGGTGTCCCAGGGGATGTGCGAGTGGCCGAAGACGAGCAGGTCGGTGTCGGGGAAGCGGGCCGCGCAGCGCTCCTCGCGCCGGGCCTTCGGCCCCGTCTCGTGCACGACCGCGATCCGCAGCCCGTCGAGTTCCACCCGGGCGACCTCCGGCAGCCGGGCGCGCAGCGCCGGCCCGTCGTTGTTGCCGTACACGCCGACGAGCCGGCGGGCCCGGGCGGCCAGGGCGTCGAGCAGCGCCTCGTCCACCCAGTCTCCCGCGTGCAGCACCACGTCGGCGGCGTCGACGGCCGCCCAGAGCGGCGCCGGCAGGTCCTTGGCCCGCGCCGGCACATGGGTGTCGGCGGTGATCACCAGACGCATCCCCCCATTCTCCGCGGCGGCGGCGTCCACCGCCCGTCCGTCCGCCCGTAGGATCGCCGCGTGGGTGCTGCCGCAGTGGTCGAGGGGCGGTCGGCGCCGGTGGGGGCGCTGCTGCGGCAGTGGCGGGAGCGGCGCGGGCTCAGCCAGCTCGCCCTCTCGGTCGAGGCGGAGATCTCCACCCGGCACCTCAGCTTTCTGGAAACCGGCCGCGCGACGCCGAGCCGCGCGATGGTGCTGCGGTTGGCCGAGCACCTCGACGTGCCGCTGCGGGACCGCAACCGGCTGCTGCTGGCCGCCGGGTACGCCCCGGTCTACTCCCACGCGCCGCTGGACTCCCCCGACCTGCGCCGGGTCCTCGACGCGGTACGCCGGGTCCTGCGCGCGCACGAGCCGTACCCGGCGGTCGCGGTGGACCGCCTCTGGAACCTGGTCGCCGGCAACGCCGCCCTGCCGCTGCTCACCGAGGGCGTGGCGGCGCACCTGCTCCGGCCGCCCGTCAACGCGCTGCGGCTGACGCTGCACCCCGAGGGCATGGCCCCCCGCATCGTCAACCTCGCCGAGTGGCGCGCCCACCTGCTCGGCCGGCTGCGCCGGCACGTGGGACTGACCGCCGACCCGGAGCTGACCGCGCTCCACGAGGAGCTGCGCCGCTACCCGGGCGGGGCGGCCGATCCGGACGCCGAGCTGCCCCGCGCGGGCGACGTCGTGGTGCCCCTGCGGCTGCGCGGTCCGGGCGGCGAGCTCTCGTTCCTCAGCACCGTCTCGACCTTCGGCACCCCCCTCGACGTGACGGTCGAGGAGCTGTCCGTCGAGTCGTTCTTCCCGGCCGACGAGGCCACCTCGGCGTACCTGCGCGACGCCGGCCGCTGACCCCGCCCCGGCCGCCGGCGGGGCGCCCCGGGGACGGACCGGCCGACGCGGGGTGCTTCCGGAGCGGCCGGCCGGACGCGGACCGGTCCACGCACCCGGCGGCGTTACCCGGGGACGGCGGCGGGAACGCGGGCGGTCGACGAAGGAGGAGGCTCATGAGCACACCGTCGAGTGGGACCTCGGGCTGGCGGCCCGGCATGCCTGGCGGCGACACCCTCCCGTCCGGTCCCGCCGGTCGGCCGGCCGCCCATGCCGGCGACGGGCGCGGACCGGAGATGGGACCGCCCACCGTGACGATCGGGTCGTACCCGGACTATCCGTCCGCCCAGCGGGTGGTGGACTACCTGGCGGACAACCGTTTCCCGGTGGAGCACACCGCCATCGTCGGGACGAACCTCACCCTGGTGGAGACGGTGCTCGGCCGGCTGACCACCGGCCGGGCGGCGCTGCTGGGCGCCGGCACGGGCGCCTGGTTCGGGCTCTTCATCGGGCTGCTGTTCGGCATCTTCACGGCGGGCAACAACTGGATCGCGGTCATCCTGGTCGCGCTGGTGGTCGGGGCGATCTGGGGGGCGGTGTTCGGCGCGGTCACGCACGCGATGACCGGCGGGCAGCGCGACTTCACCTCCGCCAGTTCGCTGCGCGCCGGCCAGTACGCGGTCATCGTCGACACGCAGTTCGCCGAGCAGGCCCGGCAGTTGGTCGGCCGGATGCACCTCACCGCGTCGCCGCAGACCCGGTGACCGCCACCCGGGCGGTGGCGAGGCGGGCGTGCAGGTGCTCGTCGTAGCAGCGGCTGTCGCCGTCCGCGACGCCGGGGCCTGGCACACCCGGTCACCCGGCGCCCGTGTTCACCGGGCCGTCCTTCAAAGCTGCACGATCCCGTCCGGACAGCGGGGGTAACCGCGCTCACATGCCACTAGTTAAATTTTGAAAGAGTGCTACTGTGACGGCGTGACCGAGAGCCTGGACGCCCCCCGACTCGCCGCCTGGCGGGCCTACATCGAGGCCAGCCAGCGGCTGTTCACGCGACTGGAGGAGGATCTGCGCGCCGACAGCGCGCTCAGCTTCGCCGACTACCACGTGCTCGTCCTGCTCTCCGAGGCGCCGGGGCAGCGGCTACGGATGGGCGAGCTGGCGGGGCGCCTGGTCTTCTCGCCGAGCCGCCTGACGTACCAGATCTCGTCCATGCAGCGGCGCGGCCTGGTCGCCCGGGAGTCCTGCCCCGAGGACCGCCGCGGCAGCGAGGCGGTGCTCACCGCCGCCGGGCTGCTGACCCTGCGCGAAGCCGCCCCGCACCACCTGAGGTCGGTGCGGGCCCACCTGATGGACGACCTCGACGACGCCGAGGTCGCCTGCCTCACCCGGATCTTCGAGCGGCTCGGCCGGCGCCTGCGCGCGGACGGCGACGCGTCGACCCCCCACCCCGACAACTGAGGAGCCTGAAGATGCCCGCCATCACCGTCGACAACGTGCTCGTCCTGCCGCGCCTGCCCCGGCTCGACGAGTCCACCGCGTTCCGGCCGGTCCGCCGGCTGACCACCGCGCCGAGCGGCTACGAGGGCGAGGGCTTCCCGGTCCGCCGGGCCTTCGCCGGCGTGCCGGTGAGCGAGCTGGACCCGTTCATCCACCTCGACCAGATGGGCGAGGTGGACTACGCCCCGGGCGAGCCGAAGGGCACCGCCTGGCACCCGCACCGCGGCTTCGAGACCGTGACCTACATGATCGACGGGATCATGGACCACCAGGACTCGCAGGGCGGCGGTGGCACCATCACCAACGGCGACACCCAGTGGATGACGGCCGGCAGCGGCCTGCTGCACATCGAGGCGCCGCCGGAGCACCTCGTGACGAGCGGAGGGCTGTTCCACGGCACGCAGCTCTGGGTCAACCTGCCCCGGGTCGCCAAGATGAACCCGCCCCGCTACCAGGACATCCGCGGCAAGGAGGCGGCGCTGCTCACCACGCCGGACGGCGGCGCGCTGATCCGGGTGATCGCCGGCGACGTCGCCGGGCACCAGGGGCCGGGTTCGACCCACACCCCGATCACCATCACCCACGTGACGGTGCAGCCCGGCGCGCGCGTCGACCTGCCGTGGCGGCCGGACTTCAACGCCCTGGTCTACGTGCTGGGCGGCCGCGGCACCGTCGGCACCGACGGGCGGCCGGTGCACACGGGTCAGCTCGCCGTGCACGGCCCGGGCGACGCGCTGACCTTCGCGGCGGACGCCCGCCAGGACAGCCACACCCCGGCGCTGGACCTCTACATCATGGGCGGCGAGCCGATCCGGGAGCCGGTGGCGCACTACGGCCCGTTCGTCATGAACACCCGCGACGAGCTGCTCAAGGCATTCGAGGACTTCCAGGCCGGCCGGCTCGGCGTCGTCCCGGCCGAGCGGCTGCCGCACACCGACGGCCAGGCGCCCCGGCCCTGAGCGCGGGCGGTGGCGCCTCCGGCGGACAGCCGGAGGTGCCACCGGCGCGTCGAGAACGGCGCCCGTCGCCGGACGGCGGCGCGGGGCGTCAGGAGACGGCGAAGATGCCGGCCACGCCCAGGATCACCATCAGCAACACCGCCACCAGCGCACCCCGCTCGCTCTCCACCGCCTGCTCGCGGTACTCGGGCACGGGGTTCGTCGTCTCGCCGGGCATGGTGTTGCCTCCTCGGTTGCTCGCGTCGTTTCGGGTGACGTCGGGGGTCGGTCGACCGGTCGCCGGGGGCGCCGGCCGGGATGCGGACCCGCGACGGGGGTCCTACCGTGAGGACGTTGCCGACCTCGGGGGGGCTGGAACGGTGGGACCGCACAACTGGTTCCTCAGCGCACGGGAACGCGCCAACCCGGTGTCAGAGTTACCCGTCTGGATCAGCGGAAACCTTGCGGAGCCGTTAATTCACGGTGCCGTTTACTTCGACCGGCTGGTCGATGAGGTGTCGGCCCTGGAGGCGGGCGACCACCTGTTCTTCACCGACTGGCGCGGCGACCCGGACCAGTTGCTGCGCCCCGACGGGCCGACCGTGGCCCAGCTCTTCGCACAGGCCGCCCAGCGCGGCGTCGTGGTCAAGGGCCTGATCTGGCGCTCCCACCTCGACGCCTTGGCCTACAGCGAGGCGGAGAACCGCAACCTCAGCGAGGCGATCTCCGCCGCCGGCGGCGAGGTGCTGCTCGACCAGCGGGTCCGCCGGGGCGGCTCGCACCACCAGAAGCTGGTGGTGCTGCGCCACCCGCGGGCGCCGGAGCGGGACGTCGCCTTCGCCGGCGGCATCGACCTGTGCCACAGCCGGCGGGACGACGCCGGGCACCGGGGTGACCGGCAGGTCGTGCGGATGTCCGCCCGCTACGGGGAGCGCCCGCCCTGGCACGACGTGCAGCTCGCGGTGCGGGGGCCGGTGGTGGGCGCGCTGGACACCACCTTCCGCGAACGGTGGACCGACCCGATGCCGCTGGACTCGGAGAACCCCCTGGCGTACCTGCGGGACCGGCTGCGCGGCTCGGACCTGCGCCCCGACCCGCTGCCGGACCAGCCGGCCGACCCGCCGCCCTGCGGCCCGCACCACGTCCAGGTGCTGCGCACCTATCCGGCGGTCCGACCGCGCTACTCCTTCGCCCCAAACGGCGAGCGCACGGTGGCCCGCGGCTACGCCAAGGCGGTCCGCCGGGCCCGCCGGCTGATCTACCTGGAGGACCAGTACCTGTGGTCCACGGAGGTGGCCGACCTGTTCGCCCGTGCGCTGCGGGACAACCCCGACCTGCACCTGGTCGCGGTGGTCCCCCGCTATCCGGACGTGGACGGGCGGCTGGCGTTGCCGCCCAACTCCGTCGGCCGAGAGCAGGCGCTGTCGCTGTGCGAGCGGGCGGCCCCGGACCGGGTGCACGTCTTCGACGTGGAGAACCACGCCGGCACGCCGGTGTACGTGCACGCCAAGGTGTGCGTGGTCGACGACGTCTGGGCCAGCGTCGGCAGCGACAATTTCAACCGTCGGTCCTGGACCCATGACAGCGAGCTGTCCTGCGCCGTGCTGGACGACACCCGGGACGGGCGGGCGCCGACGGACCCGGCCGGCCTGGGCGACGGGGCCCGGGTATTCGCCCGGGACCTGCGGCTGCGGCTGTGGCGCGAGCACCTGGACCGGGACCCCGACGGCGGCGAGGACGCCGGCCTGGTCGACCCGGCCGACGCCGTGGCGGCGATCACCGCCGCCGCCGACGCGCTGCGGCGGTGGCACGACTCCGGGCAGGTGGGCCCCCGGCCGCCGGGCCGGTTGCTGCCGCACCGGCCGGAGCGGCTGCCCTGGTACACCCGCGCGTGGGCGCTGCCGGCGTACCGGCTGGTCTACGACCCCGACGGCCGGCCGCTGCGGGCGCGCCGGTCCGGCACCTGGTGAGGCGGCTACGCCGGCACGGTGACGGCGGCGGCCCGGGGGCGTACCGGCCCGGCGGCCCGGGACGCGCCGTCGGGCTCCGGGGTGTACACGGTCAGGCCGCCGGGGTAGGCGAACGACGCGCGCGGGGAGTAGAAGCCGAAGCCGATCGTGAGCGGGTTCTCCGGGCGTAGCGCGTAGAGCGGGTGCCCCGGATCCAGGAACTCCACCGACTCGATCACGAACGGGTCGACCGGCTCGGCGACGAACGGGTACACGCCGCTGAGCAACTGCCCCTCCCGGCCGGTGAAGTACCGGTGATGGCCGCTCCTGATCGTCTGACCCGTCTCCCCGACCTGGCAGCGCGCGCGGATCAGCGGCGTGCCCCCGATCGCCGTCTCGGCGACCAGGCTCTCGCCCCGGTGCTCGATGCTCGTCCGGCCGATCACGGCGGGCGCGCCGCGCACGGCGGCGTAGTCGCGGACCCGCTCGCTGGAGGTCACGTAGTGCGTCCACCAGCCGGCGGGGCCGGCCCCGCCGGGGGCGTCGACCCCGGTCAGGCACACCCCGAGGTAGGTCAGCGAGTGGGCGCCGAAGCCGGAAGTCTGGCTCTCGTCGTCGACGACGTGCTGGTTGATGACGACCTGCCGGTCCGGGCACGGGGTCAACCCTGGGGGCACCAGTGCCGCGACCGCGTGCGGGTCCGCCGGCAGCCAGCTGAAGAACAGCGTGCGGCTGTTCACGACGAGCTGGGGAACGACGGGGTCGAGCACGGCACCTCCGGAGGATGTAACCGCACGTTACGGCCGGTCCCGCACACGGGACAACGACGGAAAGCCGACATTGCCGGCCGGACATCCGCGTCCGCAGGGCCGCACGGCCGGCCGGCGCGACCCGACGGATGCCGAGTCGTCGATGTCCGGCCGACGCCGGCTGGCCGTACGCACCGTGTAAGCCGACTCACACCTGATGGGCTTTTGCCCCCTTTCACGTCCTTGAACGCGGAAAATCACTTAAGCACATCGTACTTTCGGCTAGATTTCGTCAGGCCGATCGGGCTAAGGTAACTTCCGAACGGACATCTGAAGCTAAACCAAAGCGTCACGTCTTTCTATCCGCGGACGAGGTGCAGGGAGGACCACCCATGACCGCGCCAACGATCAGCGAGCAGGCGACCACAGCGGCCCCGAGCACCACCGAGAAGCTCGACCCGCGGGCGCTCACCGACAGCGCCGCCGAGCTGCTCAACGCGATGGCCGCGCTGCCGGCCAACCACCCGTCCCGCGCCGCCCTGCGCGACAAGGCGATCGAGGCCTGGCTGCCGCTAGCCAACCACCTCGCCCACCGCTACAGCGGTCGCGGCGAGCCCACCGACGACCTGGCCCAGACCGCCGCCGTCGGCCTGATCAAGGCGATCGACAAGTTCGACCCGTCGCGGGGCGTCGACTTCGCGGGCTACGCCATCCCGACCATCATCGGCGAGCTCAAGCGGCACTTCCGCGACCGCACCTGGGACATCCGGGTGCCGCGTCGCCTCCAGGAGCTGCGGCTGGCCATCTCCGACGCCAACAGCTCGCTGCTGCAGACCCTCGGCCGCTCGCCGACGGTCGCCGACATCGCCGCCCACCTCAAGCTCACCGAGGAAGAGGTCCTGGAGGGCCTGGAGGGTGCGCGGGCCTACAACGCGGTCTCGCTCTCCACGCCCACCGGCGACGGTGACCGCGCGACGGAGCTGGGCGACATGCTCGGCGGCGAGGACGGCGAGTTCGAGCTGGCCGAGCTGCGGGTCGCCCTCGGCCCGGCGCTGGCCACCCTCGACGAGCGGGAGCAGAAGATCCTCACGCTGCGGTTCTACGGCAATCTGACGCAGTCGCAGATCGCCGAGCAGATCGGCGTGTCGCAGATGCACGTCTCCCGGCTGCTGGCCCGCGCGCTGACCAAGCTGCGGGGGCAGCTCGACGGCACGTACTAGGGGTGGGGGGCGACGGCCGGGTCACCTCACGGGTGACCCGGCCGTCCGTCGTCCAGCGGGTGCGAGACTGGGCCGTGCTCTCGGACGTGCCCCTCGACCTGCCCGTACGGCCGGTGTTGCCGGAGCTGGTCGCGGCGCTGCGCGCGGCCGGCACCGGGGTGCTGGTGGCCCCGCCGGGCACCGGCAAGACCACCCTCGCCCCGCTGGCCGTGGCCGACGAGGTGGCGGGCCGGGTGCTGGTCGCCCAGCCGCGCCGGGTGGCCGCCCGGGCGGCGGCGCGCCGGATGGCCGCGCTGCTCGGTGAGCCCGTCGGCGAGCGGGTCGGGTACGCCGTGCGCGGCGAGCGCCGGTCCGGCCCGCGCACCCGGATCGAGGTGGTCACGACCGGCCTGCTGGTCCGCCGCCTGCACCGCGACCCCGAGCTGGCCGGGGTGGGCGCGGTGCTGCTCGACGAGTGCCACGAGCGGCAGCTCGACGCCGACCTGGCGCTCGCCTTCACGGTGGAGGCCCGGGCCGCGCTCCGCCCCGACCTGTGGCTGCTGGCGATGTCGGCGACCCCCGAGGCGGACCGGTTCGCCGCGCTGCTCGGCGGCGCGGGCGGTGCCGCGCCGGTGGTCCGGGCGTCCTCGGCCCTGCACCCGGTGACGCGGATCTGGGCGCCGCCGCCCCGGCCGGTGGCCGCGCCCGGCGCCGGTCCGGTCGACCGGGGCCTGCTCGACCACGTCGCGGCGACCGTGCGCCGGGCGCTGCGCGAGCACGACGGGGACGTGCTGGTCTTCCTGCCCGGGGCCGGCGAGATCGCCGCCGTCGCGGGCCGGCTGGCCGACCTGCGCGACACGGTCGCCGTGCTCCCCTTGCACGGCCGGCAGCGCGCCGCCGACCAGGACGCGGCGCTGCGGCCGGCCGACCGGCGGCGGGTGGTGCTGGCGACTTCGGTGGCGGAGAGCAGCCTGACGGTGCCGGGGGTCCGGGTGGTGGTGGACGCCGGGCTCTCCCGGGTGGCCCGGACGGACCTGGCCCGGGGCCTGGGCGCGCTGGTCACCGTGCCGGTGTCCCGGGCGGCGGCGACCCAGCGGGCCGGCCGGGCCGGCCGGGAGGCGCCCGGGCACGTCTACCGCTGCTGGTCGGCCGCCACACACGAGCGGCTCGCCGCGCAACCGGAGCCGGAGATCGCCACCGCCGACCTGACCGGCTTCGCCCTGGAACTCGCCGCCTGGGGGTCGCCCGACGGCGCCGGGCTGGCCCTGCCGGACCCGCCCCCGGCCGCGGGGATGACGGTGGCCCGGGACGCCCTCACCACCCTCGGCGCGGTCGACGCGCAGGGCCGGATCACCGACCGGGGCCGGGCGATCGCCGCCGTCGGGGCGCATCCCCGGCTGGCCCGGGCGCTGCTGGACGGGGCGGCCCGGGTGGGCGCCGACCGGGCGGCCGAGGTCGTGGCGCTGCTCGCGGAGGACACCGTCGCCGGGCCGGGAGACGACCTGACCGCCGCGTGGCGCCGGCTGCGCGCGGGCGCGGACCCTGGCGCCACGGCCCGCTGGCGAGCGGAGGTACGCCGCCTGCGCGCCGCCCTGCCCACCGTCGTGTCGGGACCGACGCGGGCGGCCGGCACCGGCCGGGCCCGCCCGACCCACGGCCGCGACGCGGCGACGCCCGGAGACACCGGCCGGCCGACCGACGACCTCGGCCCGGCCGCGAACCCCGGCCGGGACCACCTGACCGACGACCTCGCCGCCGGGCTGCTGGTCGGGCTGGCACACCCCGAGCGGCTGGCCCGGGCGCGGCGGCCGGGCGGCTCGGCGTACCTGATGAGCGGCGGGACCGCGGCGGAGCTGGCACCCGGGTCGGGGCTGGCGGGCGCCGGGTGGCTGGCGGTGGCGGTGGCGGACCGCTCCCCCGGCGCGCCGGCCGCCCGGGTGCGGCTGGCGACCCCGCTCGACGAGGCGACCGCCCGGGAGGCGGGCGGGCCGCTGCTGCGCGCCGAGCGGGAGGTCGGCTGGTCCGGCGAGGACGTGGTGGCGCGTGAGGTGGTGCGGCTGGGCGCGATCGAACTGGCCGAGCGGCCCGTCCGGCCCGGCGCGGAGGAGGTGGCGACGGCGCTGCTGACGGGCCTGCGCCGCACCGGTCTCGGGCTGCTGACCTGGACCCCGGCGGCGCGGGCGCTGCGGGAGCGGCTGGCGTTCTGCCGGCACGCGCTGGGCGGCGACTGGCCCGACGTCGGCGACGAGGCGCTGCTCGCCGACGCGCCGGCCTGGCTCGGCCCGGAGCTGGCCGCCGCCCGCCGCCGGGCGGACCTGGCCCGGGTCGACGTGGTGGGCGCGCTGCGCCGGTTGCTGCCGTGGGCGCTGGCGGCCCGGCTCGACGACGTGGCGCCGGAGCGGATCACCGTGCCGAGCGGTTCCCGCATCCGGCTCGACTACGCCGACCCGGCGGCACCGGTGCTCGCGGTGAAGCTCCAGGAGACGTTCGGCTGGCGGGACGCGCCGCGCATCGCCGACGGCCGGGTGCCCGTGCTGCTGCACCTGCTCTCCCCCGCGGGGCGGCCGGTGGCGGTCACCGCCGACCTGGCGTCGTTCTGGCGCACCGGCTACCCGCAGGTGCGGGCCGAGCTGCGCGGCCGCTACCCGCGCCACCCGTGGCCGGAGGACCCGACCACGGCCGCGCCCACCCGGCACGCCACCCCGCGCCGCCGCTGAGCCGGGCCCTACTCCTCCACCACGTCGGCGACGACGACGGTGACGTTGTCCGGCCCGCCGGCGCGCAGCGCCAGGTCGATCAGCCTGCGGGCGCACTCCGCGCGGTCCGGGTGCTCGGCGAGCACCTCGGCCAGCGTGTCCGGGCGGACGACGTTGGACAGGCCGTCGCTGCACAGCAGCCAGCGGTCGCCGGGCCAGGGCACCATCGTCGCGTACGACGGGGAGACCTCGTCGCCCTGCAGCGCCTGGGTGACCACGGCCCGGCGCGGGTGGCTGCTGGCCTGGTCGGGGGTGATCACCCCCTGGTCGACGAGCATCTGCACGAACGTGTCGTCCCGGGTGATCTGCTTGAGCACCCCTTCCCGGAACAGGTAGGCACGGGAGTCGCCGACGTGGGCGAGGGCCAGGCAGCTGCCCGTCCGGGCGAAGAGCAGGGCGGTCAGGGTGGTGCCCATGCCCTGCCGCTCCGGGTCCTCAACCACCGCCTGGCGGATCCGCGCGGTGGCCAGCTCGATGCCGCTCTGCAGCGCGGCCACCAGCGCGTCCTCCGGGGTCTCCACGTCCAGCGGAGCGACCGCCTCGATGGCGATCGCGCTGGCCAGGTCGCCGGCCGCCATCCCGCCCATGCCGTCGGCGACGGCAACGAGCCAGGGACCGGCGTGCAGGGCGTCCTGGTTCCCACTGCGGATCAGCCCACGGTCGCTCGTTCCCACGGAACGCAGCTTCAGGGTCATGGGTGGCAGCCTGCCAGGCCGAGGGCGCAGTTGTCTCTAGGAGATCAGCACCTCGGCGCGTCGCGCGGCGAATCTCACTGTCGCACGCCCCCGCGGAGGGCCGACGACCCGTCGCCCATATCGAACTGATCGAGCCCTTCGCGGCGGCCGGGGCCGGGACGGTCGGCACCGATTTCGGTGGACGGGGCTCCGGGCGTACGACATGGTGGCCGGCATGGACGACGCGGAGCGGCGGGTCTGGGGGCGGCTTCCCGACGGAGCCCGGGCCGCGCTGGCCGGCCTGCCTCCGGCCGACCTGCGTACGCTGCTGCTGGCGGTGGCCCGGGACCGGGCGGCGGCGGTACGCCCGGCGGATCTGGTCCGCCGCTGGCGGGCGGACCGGTTCACCCGACCGGCGTCGACGGCCGACCCACGCGCGCTGGCCCGCGTCGAGGCCCGCATGTGGGAGCTGCTGCCGGTCGGGTTCGCGGGTGTCGACCTCTCCCCCGTCGTGCCGCTGGGGACCTGCACGGCGGTCGCCCCGGTGAGCCAGAACCGGATCGTCACCACCTTCCGCGCCACCGAGGTGCTCAGCGACCCCACCAACGCTCTCGCCGTCGAGGCCGCGGTACGCCGCCGGGAACGGCCGGCCGACGGAGCTGTCCACCTGGCCGCCTGTCACCGGGTGCTGCGGGCGCAGGACTTCGGCCCGACGTGGTCGGCGCACTTCCGGCTGTTCGCGCTGGTCTCCAGCGCCCGGGACGGCGGCTCGGGCAGCACCCAGGCCCGGCTGCTCACCCTGCACCTGGCGTACTGGCAGCGCGTGCTCGCCGCCCTGGCGCCGCAGGCGCCCGCACGGCTGTCGCTGACCGTGTTCGACAGCCCGGTCGTCGCGGAGCGGATCGCGGACACCGTCCGGCCGGCGCTCGACACGTCGGCCGTGCCGGTGGTGGACGAGCCGGCGCGCCGGCGCGGCCGGGGCTACTACGTCGACGCCGCGCTGCGGATCGCCGTCGGGGACGGCCCGGACGAGGTCGAGCTCGGCGACGGCGGCTTCACGGACTGGACCGCCCGGCTGGCCGGCGACCGCAAGGAGCGCTGCCTCGTCTCCTGCCTGAACACCGAGCGACTCACGGCGCTGGCCGGGCGTGGCACCTTCCTGGTGCAGACCGAAGAACTCCGCCGGCGACTGTCGGCACACGACCGCGGCGGCGATCGATGCGCACCGCTGTAGCACGATGCCCACCGTGACCGAGCAGCGGAGCCTCACCCTGCGTCCCGGCGGCCCCGCCGACGCGCCCGCCGTGCTGCGGCTGCTCGACGACGCGACCGCCTGGCTGGTGGCGCGGGGCCGCACCGGCCAGTGGGGCACCGAGCCGGCCTCGACCGATCCGCGGCGAATCGCGCAGGCCGACGCCTGGGCGACCGGCGGCGGGCTGTGGCTGGCGACGCTCGGCGACCGGCCGGTCGGGGCGCTGGTGGTGGGCGCGGCGACGGACTACGTGCCGCCGGCCACCGAGCCCGAGTTGTACGTCAACCTGCTGGTCACCGATCGGGCGCACAGCGGTTCGGGGATCGGCGGCCGGCTTCTCGCCCATGCCGCCGAGCTGGCCCGTGGGCGCGGGCTCGGCCTGCTCCGGGTCGACTGCTACGCGGGCGGCGACGGCGCGCTGGTCCGCTGGTACGAGCGGCAGGGATTCACCCCCACCGAGCCGTTCACGGTCGAGCGCCCGGGCCGCGACCCGTGGCCCGGCCAGGTCCTCGCCCGCCGCCTGCCCTGATTCCGCACCCGACCTGACTCCGGGGCGGGCTCAGCCGATCTCCTCGTCCACGAAGCACCAGCGCCAGCTCTCCCCCGGCTGGATCGACCGCATGACCGGGTGTGCGGTTTCGGCGAAGTGCGCCGAGGCGTGCTGGTGCGGCGAGGAGTCGCAGCAGCCGACGTGCCCGCAGGTGAGGCAGGACCGCAGGTGCACCCAGTACTCGTTGCCGATGGCCACGCACTCCGGGCAGACGTCGGTGGTCTCCGGCACGGCGTCGCCCGCCCCGGTCAGGTGCTGACAACTCACTCCACGACCTCCCGCCGCAGCAACGACTCTTCCAGGTCCAGCTCCCGGTAGGCGCGCACAAGCACCTCCTCGGGAATGCGGCCGGAGTCCCGGGCGTCCCGGAACACCTCCCGCTCCGCGTCGATCATCTCCTGCCGCAGCCGACCGTACGCCTGGGAGGGCGTCTCCCGCGCGGTGCCGCCGAGACGCTCCCAGGCCAGGTTGGTGCGCTCGTCCAGCACCCGGCGCAGCCGCTCGACCACGGGCGCGGGGGCGGTGTCGGCGAGCGCGTCGAGGCGCTCCCGCGCCGCGCGGCTGGCCTGCTGCTGCACGCCCGCGGCGGAGAGCGCGTCCTGCACCGGGTCGTCGGGCGGCAACTGCATCCGGCGGGCCACCAGCGGCAGGGTGGCGCCCTGGCCGACCAGGGTCACCACGATCACCGCGAAGGCCAGCCAGATGAACAGCGCGCGCGGGTAGGACTCGCCGTCGGCGAGGGTGAGCGGCAGGGCGAGGGCGGCGGCCAGGGTGACCACGCCGCGCATACCGGCCCAGCCGAGCACGATCGGGTAGCGCGGCGACGGCGGGGGCTCCCGGCGACGGATCCCGGGCACCAGCCGGGCCAGGTAGGTGGCCGGGAAGAGCCAGACGAACCGGGTCAGGAAGACGGCGAGCAGCACCGCCGCGGTGATCGCGACCAGGAATCCGGCCGGCTCGTCGAGTTCCCGCAGCACCTCCGGCAGTTGGAGGCCGACCAGCAGGAAGACCAGGCCCTCCAGCAGGAACCGGGTCAGCCGCCAGAACGCCCCGACCTGGAGTCGGGACGCGGCCGACATCAGCCGGGGCAGCCGGTGCCCGAGCGCCAGTCCCGTGACCACCACCGCGACCACGGCGGAGGCGTGGATCTCCTCGGCGGCGAAGGCGACCGCGAACGGGATGATCAGCGACAGCGCGTTGTCCAGCAGCGGGTCGGTGATGTGCCGGTGCAGGAAGCCGAAGACGACCGCGCCGAGCACGCCGACCACGATGCCGCCGCCGGTGGCCGTGACGACCTCCACGGCCACCTCGGTGACGCCGACGGCGGCACCGATGCTGGCCAGGGTGGCGACGCGCAGCAGCACCAGCGCCGTCGCGTCGTTGAGCAGGCTCTCCCCCTCGAGGATCGTCACGACCCGCCGGGGCAGCCCGATGCGCCGGGCCACCGCGGTGGCGGCGACGGCGTCGGGCGGCGCGACCACCGCGCCGAGGGCCAGGCAGACCGCGAACGGCACCGCCGGCAGCATCAGATGTACGACGAGGCCGACCGCGAACGCGGTGAACAGCACCAGCCCGACGGCGAGCAGCAGGATCGGCCGCAGGTTGAGCCGGAACGCCGGCACCGAGGTCTCGAGCGCCGCGACGTAGAGCAGGGGCGGCAGGATGCCCACGAGCACCAGTTCGGGGTCGAGCCGCACCTGCGGGAAGCCCGGCACGAAGGCGAGGGCGAGGCCGAGCACCACGAGCAGGATCGGCGCGAGCAGCCCGAGCCTCCGGGCCAACGCCGCGCCCAGCGTCGCGATCGCGAGGAAGACGACGACGTCGAACAGAGGTTCCATGGGGTACGAGCCTAGGGGCCCGCTCCGCTCACCCGACGCTGCGCAGCTTCGGCAGCACCTCCGCTCCGAACGTGTCGATGAAGGCCCGCTGCTCCTGCCCGACGTGGTGCAGGGCGATCTGGTCGAAGCCGAGGTCCAGGTACTCCTCGAGCCAGCCGACGTGCCGACCCAGGTCGGCGGAGACGTTGACGACCTCGCGGACCCGCTCCATCGGCACCTGCTCCGATACCGCGTCGAAGTGCTCCGCGGTGTCCAGGTCCCAGCAGACCGGCGGCGCGAAGACGTTGCCGCGCCACTGGTCGTACGCGAGCCGCTCGGCCTCGGCCTGCTCCGGCGCCCAGCTCAGGTGCACCTGCAGGTGCAGCGGCCCGCGCCCGCCGGCGCCCCGGTACGCCTCGATCATCTGCCGCAGGTGCGCGGCCGGCGCGTTCACGGTGATCAGCCCGTCCGCCCACTCGGCGCACCAGCGGGCGGTGGCCACGCTGACCGCCGCGCCGATCAGCGCCGGCGGCTGCTCCGGCCGGGTCCACAGCCTGGCCCGGTCGACGCGGACCAAGCCGTCGTGGCTGACCTCCTCGCCGGCCAGCAGCGCGCGGATCACGTCCACGCACTCGCGCAGCCGGGCGTTGCGGACGTCCTTGCGCGGCCAGCCGTCGCCGGTGATGTGCTCGTTGCTCGCCTCGCCGGTGCCCAGCGCGGCCCAGAACCGGCCCGGGTACATCGCCGCGAGGGTGCCGATCGCCTGCGCGACGATCGCCGGGTGGTAACGCTGGCCGGGGGCGTTGACCACGCCGAACGGCAGGTTGGTGGCCTGGAGCGCGGCGCCCAGCCAGGACCAGGCGAAGCCGGACTGGCCCTGCCGCTCGCTCCAGGGGGAGAAATGGTCCGAGGACATGGCGGCGTCGAAGCCCGCCCGCTCGGCGTGGACCACCGCGTCCAGCAGGGCGCGGGGATGGATCTGCTCGTGGGACGCGTGGAAGCCGAACACCGTCATGGCGTCACTCCGTACCCATGACGGTGTCCGACTAAAGCTGTCCCCGCCCGACGCGCTCGGGCGCCGCTACTCGGCGTGCGCGCCCGCGCCGACCGTGGCGGCCCCCTCGCCAACCCAGACGGTCTTGGTGTTGCAGAACTCGCGCATGCCCAGCGCGGAGAGCTCCCGGCCGTAGCCGGAGTTCTTCACCCCGCCGAAGGGCAGTTCCGGGTGGGACGTGGTCATCCCGTTGAGGAAGACGTTGCCGGCGTCCAGGTCGGTGGCGAAGCGCTCCTGCTCCTCGGGGTCGCGGGTCCAGGCGTTCGACCCGAGCCCGAAGGCGGTGCCGTTGGCCACCTCGATCGCCTCGTCGTACGACGACACCCGGTAGAGGCCGGCGACGGGACCGAAGACCTCCTCGGACCACATCCGCATCTCCGGGCTCAGGTCGGTCACCACGGTCGGCGGGTAGAACCAGCCCGGGCCGGCGGGCGGCTCGCCGCCGCAGAGCACGGTGGCCCCCTTGTCGACCGCGTCCCGCACCTGGGCGTGGATCTCGTCGCGCCCGCTCTCGCTGGCCAGCGGGCCGACGTCGGTGTCGGCGTCCATCGGGTCGCCGACCCGCAGGGCCGACATGTGCGCGGCGAACTTCTCGGCGAAGGCGTCGAACACGTCGGCGTGCACGATGAACCGCTTGGCGGCGATGCAGGACTGGCCGTTGTTCTGGCAGCGGGCGGTGGTCGCCACCTCGGCGGCCCGATCGAGGTCCGCCGAGGGCATCACCACGAACGGGTCGCTGCCGCCCAACTCCAGCACCGTCTTCTTCAGCTCCCGGCCGGCGATCTGGGCGATCGAGCGGCCGGCGCCCTCGCTTCCGGTCAGCGTCGCCGCGCGTACGCGGGGGTCGCTGAGCACCCGGTCGACCTCGGCCGAGCCGACCAGCAGCGTGGTGAACGCCCCCTCCGGGAAGCCGGCGCGGCGGAAAAGGTCCTCCAGCAGCAGCGCGGTCTGCGGCACGTTGGAGGCGTGCTTGAGCAGGCCGGTGTTGCCGGCCATCAGCGCCGGTGCGGCGAAGCGCATCACCTGCCAGAGCGGGAAGTTCCACGGCATCACCGCGAGCACCGGCCCGATCGGCTGGTAACGGACGAACGCCCGGGTGGCCTTGACCGCCGCCGCGTCGGCGGGCTCGTCGGCGAGGAACTCGGCGCCCTTCGCCGCGTAGAAGCGGCAGGCCGTGGCGCACTTGGTGACCTCGGCCTTGGCCGCCGCGTACGTCTTGCCCATCTCGGTGGTCATCAGCCGGGCGGTCTCGTCGCGTTCCGCCTCCAGCAGGTCGGCCGCCGCGCTCAGCCACCGCTCGCGCTGCACGATCGTGGTGCCCCGCAGTTGGCGGTACGCCAGGTCGGCGCGCTCGATGGCGGCGTCGATCTGCTCGGCCGACATCGGGTCGTAGCTCTTGAGCACCTGTCCCGTGGCGGGGTTGATGGTCGCGATGGGCATCTCGTACTCCTGTCACTCGAAGAGTGAGTGGCGGGCGCCCGGCTCCTCCCGGCGGCGGGCGGCACGGCGGCGCTGGATGATGATCAGGTCGACCACGGCGACCACGGCGAAGACCACGCAGAGAACTCCCAGCCACACCAGGTCGGCACGGAACGCCAGCACCGCGAACACGGCCATGGTGACCAGCCCGAACCCGGCGAGCAGGAGCCGCATGTTGAGCGCGCTGTAGGCGTGGCCGACCGTGCCACGGGCGCGCCGGGGCTGCGATCTCGTCATTGCACGGACCTACCCCCGACGGGCCGGCTTAACCCGCTCCGCGGCAACCCCGCCCCGGCGGCCTGCGCGCGGGCGGGGCCGGGCCGGCGGTCCCCGGTCGGCCCCGTCGCGCGCCCCGCGCCGCCGCCTCCCCCGGCGAGGGCTGCGCACACGGGCGCGCCGACCACCGACCTCCGAAAAATTCCGTCGCCGGCCGTGAGGCGAGGTGCGGGCCGCGTGGGCCGCGTCACGCCGCCGGTAAGGTGCGTTACACCCGTGCGCCGAGAGCCGTCGGATCCCGCTCCGGCCGGGGAGGATGGTCGGCATGACGATGACCCACGCGCTGCCGGTGACCGTCGCCGTCGCGCGGCGCACCGACCCCGCCCGGACCAGCGAGATGGTGGCCTGGATGCGGGCCGGCACGGCGCTGGCCGAGGCGTTCCCGGGGTTCCTCGGGTCCGGCTGGGTACGCAGCGCGCCCGGCTCCGGCGAATGGCACATCATCTACCGCTTCGCCGACCACGAGACGCTGCGCCGGTGGGAGGAGTCGCCGCAGCGGCACTGGTGGCTGTCCTCGGCGCAGGGCATCGTCGAGCACACCCGGGTGGAGCGGCGCACCGGGATCGAGGGCTGGTTCGACCCGCCGCGGGAGCACGTCGTCGAGACGGTGCCGGTCGACGCCGATCCCACCGTGCCGCCGCCGTCCCCGCCGCGCTGGAAGCAGGCCGTGACGATCTGGTTGGCCTTCTTCCCGCTCAGCCTCACCGCGACGCTGCTGACCGGCCGGTTCCTCGCCGACGTGCCGGCGGCCGCCCGGGTGCTGCTGATGACCCTCACGCTGACCCCGCTGATGACCTACGTGGTGCTGCCCCGGATCACGAGAGCCCTGCACTGGTGGTTGCACGGGCAGCGCCCGCCGTGGCGCCCGGCCCGCTGACCACTCGCCGGGTCCGACGCCGGGCCCGTTGAGTGGCCCCGGCGCCCGACCGACGGACGGCGGCCGATAGCACGTCGAGGCGCGGCGGGACAGGGCTGTGCCGCATAGCCGACAGCAGCAGGTGACCGCACCCGGGCCAGCGCTTACAGTTACCGCGCTGTTGCTCTCCGCTGCGGGACTGGGGAAGAGATGCCTCGACGCTGGGTCGCCGCCGTCGCCTGTCTGCTGGCCCTGGTCGCCCTCGCCTGCGAGGGCGGCGGGGGCTCCGGCTCCCGCCCGCCACGCGAGACGCCGTCGCCGGGCGCGTCCGGCGGCATCGCGGCGCTCGGCGACTCGATCAGCACCGGCTTCGGCTCCTGCCTGGTGCTCACCTCGTGCCAGCGCAACTCCTGGTCCACCGGGGACGGGCTGCGCGTGGACAGCATCTACCGCCGGCTGCTCGACCGCACCCCCGCCATCCGCGGCCGGGCCTACAACCACGCCCGCCCGGGGGCGCGCGCCGAGGCGCTGGCGGGACAGGCCCGGCAGGCGGTACGCGACCGCGTCGACCACGTGACCGTGCTGATCGGCGCCAACGACGTGTGCCGGGGCGGCATCGAGGCCATGACGCCCGTGACGCGGTTCCGCGCCGAGGTGGACCGGGGGCTGCGGGTGCTGCGGCAGGGCCGGCCGAAGGCACGGGTGCTGGTGGTCAGCGTCCCGGACCTGTACCGGCTCTGGGAGGTCGGGCACACCGACAGCCGGGCGGTCCGGGCCTGGAAGCGGGGCGTCTGCCCGGCGTTGCTGGCCAACCCGGCCTCGACGGACCCGCTGGACAGGGCCCGCCGGGCGGCCGTCCGGGAGCGGATCGACGACTACAACGCCCAGCTCGCCGCCGCCTGCAAGGCGTACGGCTCACGCTGCCGATACGACGGCGGGGCGGTGCACCGGGTGCGGTTCGACCTGGACCTCGTCAACCCGCTGGACTGGTTCCACCCCAACGCCGCCGGCCAGGACCGCCTGGCCGAGGTGGCCTGGCGCGCCTTGGGCCTCGCCTCCTGAACCGGCGCAGACCGGTCAACCCCGGCACGGACCGCCTGAACCGGCCGAACCCGCGCATGGGCCGGTCGAACCGGTCAAACGACGGCGCGGACCGGCCGGACCGGTAGTGGCCGGCACGGACCGGCCGAAACCGTCACGGACGGCGGGCCGACCCGAGGGATCAGGGTCGGCGGGGCCCGGGGATGGCGGGCGCGCCGTGGTGGCGGTAGAGGGCGCGGGAACGCTCGGCCAGGTCCTTGGTGGCCGACGAGTTCGCCCAGGTGCCGAGGATGATCGCCGCCCCGGGCACCACCTTGGCGAAGAGCCGCTTCGCCGCGCGCACCCCGGCCATCTGGGCCAGCCGTACGCCCAGGCGCAGCATCACCCTGCCGAGCGGGTTCTGCCCGCCGCTGCCGAACAGGGCACCGGCGCGCTCCCGCCCGGCGGCCACCCCGAGCGCGAGCCGCGCGGTCTCGGCCACCTTGTGCACCTTCTGCAACACCAGCAGGTCGGTGGCCCGGTCGGAGTGCAGCGGGTCGACGCCGTACGCGGCGGCGATGTGCAGCACCATCCGGGCCTGGGTCCAGGCCAGCACGCCCACGTCGATCACGGCGCCGGGCAGCCCGGCCGCCCCGGACACGGCGCCGGAGAGCCGGGCGTGGTTGACGAACTTGCGTACGGCCTGCTCCGCCAGGGCCTCGACGGAGGCCCCGGGCTGCTCGGCCCGGGCCCGCGCGGCCCACTGCGCCGCCTCCGGCCCCAGCCGGCGCACGGCCTCCAGGGCGAGGTGTTCCGGGGCGTACTGCGGATCCTCCCGCATCCGGTCCCAGAGCTTGAGCGGCGGCGCCTCCGGGACGTCCTGCGGAGGCGTCGGCACCACCGTCGGCGGCTGGGGCGCTCCCGCGGCGGGCTGGGTGGGCTGGCCGTCGGCGGGCGCGGAATCGGTCACAGGTTCTCCCGAGGGGTCGGCGAGTCGTCGGTCAGCGGCGGTTCTGGAGCTTGGCCGCGAGGCCCCTCAGCTTCTGCTGGGTGCCGGGCTTGGCCAGCTCGCGCCGGCCGCGGTTGATCAGTTGCTGGCCCTTGGGCGAGCGCAGGAAGGTGCTGATCCGCTGCATCAGAGACATGTCGTCGTCCTCCTGTCGTGGTGCCTCTTCCATGTGTACCTCGGAGCGACAACATCTGTACCCGGGACGCCCGAACCGCAACCGTCCACTGTGGTCGCGGGAAGACTACTGCCCGGCCTCCAGGATCGCCTCGACGACCTCTGCGGCCCGCCACTCGTGCTTGGCGTAGTGCTCGGGGTAGGCCGAGATCTGCACCGCCTGGGCGGCGTCGGTCAGCCGCATGCGCTGCCAGCCGGGCACCTGCGCCAGCGCGGAGAGGAACTGCCGGGTGGCGAACTCCGGGTCCATGAGCTGCCCCACCTCGCCCCACCCGCTGCTGGAACGCTGCTGGAACAGCCCGACCGAGTCGTGGTCCCAGCCGATGCCCTGGTGTGGGTAGTTCTGGGACTCGGGCAGCACCCCGCTGGCGACGTTGTACAGGTTGCTCTCCTGCATCGCGGTGGCGACCGCGATGACGAACGCGCGCCGGGGCATGTCCATCTTCTGCCCCGTCCGCACGATCACCTCGGCGTTCTCCATCTGGGCGTTGTCGAGACCGGCCACGGGAGCGGGGTCGACGGGCTTGCGCTTGGTCTTCTTCGGGGCGGGGGTGGCGGTGTCCGGGTCGGCGGCGGGGGTCGGGCTGGCGGGAGTGGCGGAGGGGGCACGCTCCATGCCGCGCGAGGCGGGGTCACCCTCGGCGCGCTCCGCGAGCGCGGAGGGGGCGGCAACGGGGGCGGCGTCGACGGAGTCGTCCCGGGCGCCCTGGGCGACGGCGGTCAGGCCGAGGCAGCACAGCACGCCGACGGCGAGGGCGACCCGGGCACGGGCCGGCGCGGGCAGCAGCATCCGGGCGTACGTCCCGGCGGAGCGGAGGCCCGCCGGCCGATCGTGCGAGGGGGTATCGTCCGAACGGTCGATCGGGTCACCGGGGGTGATCTGGTGGTCGAGGGTGCGGTCGTCACGCATCAGCCGAGGCTAGGCAGACGCAAACACCGATCACCTGAGGTGATCTCGTGGCATTTTTCACGAAACCGCCCCCACCGACGGGACGCCGCGGCGGTTCTGGGGCGAACCGGGGCCGCACCTCGCAGACCGGGCAGACCTCGCGACGACGCCCGGGCACCCCTCGGGCGCACCGAAGGGGGACGAAGCGGGGGCGACGAGCGCATGATCCCCGAGTTCACCCTTTCGGCCGACAGGGCTGTCCACCTCTCGGCCATCGCTGGGCGTCCGACGGTGGAGTTGCGGGGATACGCCCCGATTGCTGATCACCCGGCGGCCCCTGGGGAGCCGCCGGCAGGAATGCACGAGGATGGCGGGTACGTTCCCCGAACGGGTGCCGCCCGCGCGGCGACCCGTACGCACGACCAGGGAGGTCCGCACCGGTGCTCGACCCACACGAGCTCTACGAACTCATCGACGAGCTGCCCGACCTCGGTCAGCCCGTCCTGATCCAGGCCCTCACCGGGTTCGTCGACGCCGGCAGCGCCACCCGACTGGCCAGGGAGCAGCTGCTCACCTCGCTGGACTCCCGCCCGATCGCCCGGTTCGACGTCGACCAGCTCTTCGACTACCGCTCGCGCCGGCCGGTGATGACCTTCGTCGAGGACCACTGGGAGGCGTACGACGCCCCGGCGCTGGAGCTGCACGTGCTGCGCGACGACGACGAGACGCCCTTCCTGCTGCTCACCGGCCCCGAGCCGGACCTGCAGTGGGAGCGCTTCGTGGCCGCCGTCGGCGCGCTCGCCGCGCGGCTGGACGTCCGGCTCACCGTGGGGCTGAACGCGATCCCGATGGCCGTGCCGCACACCCGCCCCGCCGGGGTGACCGCGCACGCGACCCGGCGCGAGCTGATCGCCGGCTACGAGCCGTGGTTGCAGCGGGTGCAGGTGCCGGGCAGCGTCGGGCACCTGTTGGAGTTCCGCCTCGGCGAGCTGGGCCGCGACGCCCTGGGCTTCGCCGCCCACGTGCCGCACTACGTGGCGCAGACCGAGTACCCGGCCGCCGCCGAGGTGCTGCTCGCCTCCGTGTCCCGCAGCACCGGGTTGCTGCTGCCGCGCGACGGGCTGCGCTCGGCCGCCGAGGTGGTCCGGCAGGAGATCGACCGGCAGGTCGCGCAGACCGACGAGGCCGCCCAACTGGTGCAGGCCCTCGAGGAGCAGTACGACGCGTTCGCGCGCGGCCGGGGCGAGCGGAGCCTGCTCGCCAGGGAGACGGGGCCGCTGCCCACCGCCGACGAGCTGGGCGCCGAGCTGGAGCGGTTCCTGGCCGAGCAGACCCGCCCGGGCGACACCCCGAACACCTGACCGGGCCGTCGGCGCGACACCCCGGGAGCTGACGCGGCGGCACGGGCGCGGATGGGGCAGGCTGGACCCATGCGCCTGGCGACCTGGAACGTGAACTCGGTGAAGGCCCGCCTGCCCCGGCTGCTGGATTGGCTGGCCGGCACCGGGCCGGACGTCGTCTGCCTGCAGGAGACGAAGTGCCCGGACGGGGCCTTCCCGGTGGCCGAGGTCGGCGAGCTGGGCTACCACGTGGCCAGCCACAGCGACGGCCGGTGGAACGGGGTGGCCATCCTGTCCCGGGTCGGCCTGGCCGACGTGGTGGTGGGGTTCCCGGGCGAGCCCGGGTTCCCCGAGCCGGAGGCCCGGGCCATCTCCGCGACCTGCGACGGGGTGCGGGTCTGGTCGGTGTACGTGCCGAACGGCCGCACGCCGGACGACCCGCACTACGCGTACAAGCTGGCCTGGTTCGCGGCGCTGCGGGACGCCCTGGAGACGGAGCTGGCGAGCGGGGTGCCGCTGGCCGTCTGCGGTGACTTCAACGTCGCCCCGACCGACGCCGACGTCTGGGACCCGGCGGTGTTCACCCACTCCACCCACGTCACCCCGGCGGAGCGGGCGGCCCTCGCCGAGCTGCGCGACCTCGGTCTCTCCGACGTGGTGCCCACCCCGATGAAGGGGCCGCACCCGTTCACCTACTGGGACTACCGCGCGGGCATGTTCCACCAGAACAAGGGCATGCGGATCGACCTGGTGTACGCCTCGGCGCCGTTCGCCCGGGCGGTCCGCTCGGCGTACGTGGACCGGGAGGCCCGCAAGGGCAAGGGCCCGTCCGACCACGCCCCGATCGTGGTCGACGCCGACCTGGTTCCGGCGGTCGAGTCGTTCTGAGCCCCGGCGGCGTGACTAGGGTGGAGCCATGGCAGTCGTGAAGATCAACGCGATCGACGTCCCACCCGGCGCGGGCGAGGAGCTGGAGAAGCGGTTCGCCGCCCGCGCCGGCGCCGTGGAGAACTCCCCCGGGTTCCTCGGCTTCGAGCTGCTCCGCCCGGTCGCCGGGGAGAACCGCTACTTCGTGTACACCCGGTGGGAGAGCGAGGAGGCCTACCAGGCGTGGGCCGCCGGCCCCGCCCGCGCCGCCCACGCCGGCACCGGCGAGCGGCGTCCCCCGGTCGCCTCGGGCGCCAGCCTCCTGGAGTTCGAGGTCGTCCAGCAGGTCCCGCCCCGCCCCTGACCCATCCTCCCTCCCGTCGCTTTCCCCGCCGATCACGGGGTTGGCGGCAGCCGAGGAGATCGACGCTGCCGCCGGTCTCGTGGTCGACGGGGCGGAGGTCCCGGGGCGAGGGGATGTGGCCGGGGTCAGGCGGGGCGGGAGGAGAGCAGGGTGGCGAAGGCGATGATGTTGTCGGCGTAGCCCGTCCGGCCGCCGAGCCAGTCGCCGCCGCAGGTGATGAGGCGCAGCCCCGGCGGGCCCTCGTCGCCGTAGACCCGCTCCGCCGGCAGCCGCTCCTTCGGGAAGTGCTCCACCGAGTCGACCCGGAACACCACGACCGAGCGGTCCGCCCGGGTCACCTCGACCGTGTCGCCCGGGCGCAGCTTGTGCAGGTCGTAGAAGACCGACGGGCCGCTCTTGGTGTCCACGTGCCCCACGATGACCGCCGGGCCCGGCTCGCCCGGGGTCGGGCCCCGGTCGTACCAGCCGGTCTCGTCGGCCCGGTCCAGCGGCGGAACGGCGATCGAGCCGTCCCGGGCCTGACCCACGGGGGCCACCGGCGCGGACACCTCGATCGAGGGAATCGACAGGCTCACGGGCCGGCTGGCCGACAGGGCGCCGCTCTCGCCGCGGGCCGGACGCGCATCCCCGGCGCCGGCGGCCCAGTCGAACGGCCCGACGGTCCGGCCCAGCCCCGCCCCCGTGGCGAAGACCCCGGCCAGCACCAGCACCACGGCCAGCGGCACCGACCAGGGACGGCGCCCGGGTGGCGGACGCCGGCGGGCCGCTGCGGGCGGCTGCGGGGCGGGCGAGGTGGCCATGAGCGGGCTCAGCGTCGGGTGCCGCGGACGGAGCGCGGGCGGCGCGCCGCGACCACCGCGAGGACGATGCCGGTGACGGTCAGCGCGAGGCCACCGGGGAGCAGCAGCCCGCCGGTGAACCCGCCATCGCCCCCGCCGAAGCCGGTCGCCGGGCCGCGACTGGGCTTCACCGCCTTGACCACCTGGAGCATGGTCGAGGCGGTCTCCCCGTCGGGGCACTCCAGCTTGATCCGGTAGTTGCCGGGCCGGGTGCGCTCGCGCACCATCGGCGCGGCGGTCAGCAGCCCGAACTGCGGCTGCACCTGCACCCGCCCGAAGGCGTCCGAGACCACCGTCGCGGGGATCGAGTTGTCCCGGCAACTGGCCCGGATGCCGACGAGGAAGCCCGGCTGCACGGTGCTCGGGCTGACCTCGACGAAGACGGTGGGCTCCGGCGGCTTCGGCTGCGGCGGGCCCACCGGCGCGGGCTCCGCCCGCCACCCGACGGCGGGGACGCCCACGGCAACGGGGAGGCCGGAGCCGGGGAAAGCGGTGGTCGGCGGCGCGGCCCCGGCCGGCGCGGCCGCGAGCAGCGGGCCGGCGAGCGCGATCGCCAGCGCCAGACCGCCGCGGTGCACTGACACGACGCCACCTCCCGGCGCGTTGAGGCAGTGCCGGGCAACACCAGGAGCCCGGTCTGCCGTACGGGATGGATCCTCTCATCCCCGGGCGAACATCACATCCGATACGGCGCGGTCGTCGCGTACGCTCGGGTCGTTGTGACCTCCATCGACTCTCCCGCCGCCGCGCCCGCGCCGCCCGCCGCCCGGACGATCCGCACCTTCCATCCGCGCCGCGGCCGGATGAGCAGCCGCCAGACGGAGGCGTTGGACCGGCTCTGGCCGGTCCACGGCCTGCTCGTCCCGGACGAGCCCGGCACGCCGGTGGACCTGGCCGGCCTGTTCGGCCGTCGGGCCCCGGTGGTGGTGGAGATCGGGTCCGGGATGGGCGACACCACCGCCGCGATGGCCGCCGCCGACCCGGATCGAGACTATCTGGCGGTCGAGGTGCACACGCCCGGAATCGCCAACCTACTGGACCTCGTGGACCGGCACGGCCTGCGCAACGTACGGGTGGCGCAGGGCGACGCGCTGGACCTGGTGGCGGGCCTGCCGGCGGGGGCGCTGGACGCGGTGCACGTCTTCTTCCCCGACCCGTGGCCGAAGTCGCGGCACCACAAGCGGCGGATCATCCAGCCGGCCCACGTCGCGCTGCTGCGCTCCCGGCTCGCGCCCGGCGGCACCCTGCACTGCGCCACCGACTGGGCCGAGTACGCCGAGGCGATGCGGGAGACCCTCGACGCCGACCCGGGCCTGGTCAACGCGCACGACGGCTTCGCGCCCCGCCCGCCGCACCGCCCGGTCACCAAGTTCGAGCGCCGGGCCCTGACGGCCGGCCGCCCGATCTTCGACCTGATCTACCGCCGGAGGTGAACGGGAGGCACCTCGCCGCACGCGAGGCGCCCGTCCTCACCCCCGGCCCGCCCGGCGGTTGGCGCGCAGGGGCATGATCCAGGCACCATGGGACCCGCTATGACGCTCACCGCCGCGCTGCCGACAAGCGCCGACCCCGACACCCTCTACGACGCGTTCGCCGGCTGGGCGAAGGAGCGCGGTCTCGACCTCTACCCCCACCAGGAGGAGGCGGTCATCGAGATCGTCTCCGGCGCCAACGTGATCATGAATACGCCGACCGGCTCCGGCAAGAGCCTGGTCGCGATCGCGGCGCACTTCGCGGCCCTGGCCGACGACCGGACCACCTTCTACACCGCCCCGATCAAGGCCCTGGTGTCGGAGAAGTTCTTCGCCCTCTGCGAGGTCTTCGGCGCCGACAACGTGGGCATGCTGACCGGCGACGCCAGCGTCAACGCGGACGCCCCGATCATCTGCTGCACCGCCGAGATCCTGGCCAACCTCGCGCTGCGCGAGGGCGACCGGGCCGACGTCGGCCAGGTGATCATGGACGAGTTCCACTTCTACGCCGAGCCGGACCGCGGCTGGGCGTGGCAGGTGCCGCTGATCGAGCTGCCGCAGGCCCAGTTCGTCCTCATGTCGGCCACGCTCGGCGACACCACCCGCTTCGTCGACGACCTGACCCGGCGCACCGGCCGGCCCACCGCCGTCGTCCGCTCGGCCGAGCGGCCGGTCCCGCTCCTCTTCTCGTACGCGATGACGCCGCTGCACGAGACCCTGGAGGAGCTGCTGGAGACCAAGCAGGCACCGGTCTACGTCGTGCACTTCACCCAGGCCGCCGCCCTGGAACGCGCCCAGGCCCTGATGAGCGTGAACGTCTGCACCCGGGCCGAGAAGGACATGATCGCCCAGGCCATCGGGAACTTCCGGTTCACCTCCGGCTTCGGAAAGACCCTGTCCCGGCTGGTCCGGCACGGCATCGGCGTGCACCACGCCGGCATGCTGCCCAAGTACCGCCGCCTCGTGGAGACCCTCGCCCAGGCCGGCCTGCTCAAGGTCATCTGCGGCACCGACACCCTCGGCGTCGGGATCAACGTGCCGATCCGCACCGTGCTGTTCACCGGCCTGTCGAAGTACGACGGCGTGCGTACGCGGCTGCTCAAGGCCCGCGAGTTCCACCAGATCGCCGGGCGGGCCGGCCGGGCCGGCTTCGACACCATCGGCCGGGTGGTGGTGCAGGCCCCGGAGCACGTCATCGACAACGAGAAGGCCCTGGCCAAGGCCGGCGACGACCCGAAGAAGCGGCGCAAGGTGGTGCGCAAGAAGCCGCCGGAGGGGTCGATCGGCTGGGGCAAGCCCACCTTCGAGCGCCTGGTCGAGGCCGAGCCCGAGCCACTGACGTCCAGCTTCCAGGTCAGCCACTCGATGCTGCTCAACGTGATCGGCCGCCCCGGCGACGCGTTCGCGGCGATGCGGCACCTGCTCACCGACAACCACGAGGACCGGGCCGCCCAGCGCCGGCACATCCGGCGCGCCATCGCGATCTACCGGGCGCTGCGCGCCGGCGGGGTGGTCGAGCAGCTCGACGAGCCGGACGAGACCGGCCGGCGGGTGCGCCTCACCGTCGACCTCCAGCTCGACTTCGCCCTCAACCAGCCGCTGTCGCCGCTGGCCCTCGCGGCGATCGAGCTGCTCGACGTCGAGTCCCCCTCGTACGCCCTCGACGTGCTCTCGGTGATCGAGTCGATCCTCGACGACCCGCGCCAGGTGCTCTCCGCGCAGCAGTTCAAGGCCCGCGGCGAGGCGGTCGCCGCGATGAAGGCCGAGGGCATCGAGTACGAGGCCCGGCTCGAACTGCTCGACGAGGTGACCTGGCCCAAGCCCCTCGCGGAGCTGCTGGAGTCGGCGTACGAGATGTACCGGCAGGGGCACCCGTGGGTGGCCGACCACCAGCTCTCCCCCAAGTCCGTCGTGCGGGACATGTACGAGCGGGCGATGACCTTCACGGAGTACGTCCAGTTCTACGGCCTGTCCCGTTCCGAGGGCCTCGTCCTGCGCTACCTCGCGGACGCGTACAAGACGCTGCGGCAGACCGTGCCCGAGGACGCGAAGACCGAGGAGCTGGTCGACCTCATCGAGTGGCTCGGCGAGCTGGTCCGCCAGGTCGACTCCAGCCTGATCGACGAGTGGGAGCGGCTGCGCAACCCCACCGACGCCGCAGAGGCGGCCGAGGCGCTGGACGACCGGGTCCCGGCGGTCACCCGCAACGCCCGCGCCTTCCGGGTGCTGGTGCGCAACGCCCTGTTCCGCCGGGTCGAGCTGGCCGCGCTGCGCCGCTGGTACGACCTCGGCGAGCTGGACGGCGCGTCGGGCTGGGACGCGGACGCCTGGGCCGACGCGCTGGAGCCGTACTTCGAGGCGTACGACTCGATCGGGGTGGGGCCGGACGCGCGCGGGCCGGCCCTGCTCATGATCGAGCAGGGCCGGGAGAAGTGGACGGTCCGGCAGATCCTGGACGACCCGGAGGGCGACCACGACTGGGGCATCAGCGCCGAGGTCGACCTCGCCGCCTCCGACGAGGCGGGCGCCGCCGTCGTCCGGGTCACTTCCGTGGGGCAGCTCTAGTTTCTTGCTCGGGAAAGACCGTCCACGATGCTGGGCAGTCCCTTCCGGGCGCGCGGGCCCGCCGTGGACGAACGGGCCCGGCCCGGTCAGGTGCCGCTGGTTCGTGCCGCCGTGACAGCCACCGTGGTGTACGACACGGTGACGCTGCCCCCCGACGCGTCGACAGCGGCCCCGACCCCGTCCAGCACCTCCGCCAGTTCCTTCGGCGGGAGCCGGGTGAGAAGACCCTGGGTGGGTATCAGGTCGAGCAACTCGTCGCGGGTGTAGGACTGTTCCCAGTCGAATCGCCACTGCTCGGGTTCGCCGAACCCGCCCACCGCGCGGATCCCGTCGGCGGCCCTGGTCACCAGCGGCTGGTACGCGTCCAAGCCCTGCTTGTCCGGTGCGAAGGTGAACGGCGAGTCGGGCACCACCCGCTGGTAGACCGCGGCGAGGGCCTGCGCCACATCGGGTGGGAGCTGGAACACGTGCCAGAACGGCGCGAGAAGGCCACCGGGCCGCAGCACCCGGGCGGCCTTGGCCGCGCCGGCGATCGGGTCGACCCAGTGCCAGGCCGTCCCGGCGATGGCCGCGTCGAACGTCCGACCGGCGGCGTCCCAGGCTTCGAACGTCGCCACCTCGACCTCGACCCCGCTGCGTCGGGCGAAGTCGGCCATCCGCGCGTCGGGTTCGACCCCGAGCACCGCGCAACCGGCCGCCTGGAACTGCCGGGCCTCGATGCCGGTGCCGCAGCCGACGTTCACAACTTCCGGTCCGGGACTGACGGCGACGATCCGCCGCACCATCGCGCTGGGGTAGCGGGGCCGGGCCCGGTCGTAGCGTGCCGCGTCGACGCCGAACGACTCCGCGATCTCTCGGGCCTGATGGGCCTCGCGCCGGGAGGCCCGGGAATGCTCTGGAGGTAGAGTGGGCATGCGCCCACCTTAAGTGGGCGCATGCCCACTTTGTCAACGGCCCACTTCGTCAACCGCATGACGAACCATCGATGGAGGAACGCACAGTGCCGACCGGGGTGGCCATCCGCGACGCCCGCGAGCAGTTGTTCGACGCCGCCGAACGCGTCCTGCTCCAGCACGGACCCAGCGGGCTGACCAGCCGCGCGGTCACCACGGAGGCGGGGGTCGCCAAGGGGGTCCTGCATCGCCACTTCGCCGACTTCGACGCCTTCCTCGTCGAGTTCGTGCTGGATCGGATGGCCCGGATAGACGCCCAGGCCGCCGCCCTGCAGGAGGCCGTCGGCACGGGCACCGTCGTCGACAACCTCACCGGGATACTGACGGAGCTGTTCGGGGCGGTCACCCTGGCGATCATTCGCCTCATCCTCGCCCGGGACGAGCTGCTCACCCGGCTGCGCCAGGCCAGACCTGCCCGCATGCCGATCCTGTCGGAGGCCACGGCCATGATCACGTCCTACCTCGCCACCGAGCGCGAGCTGGGCCGGGTCGCCGTCGACGCCGACATCGACACCCTCGCACCCATGCTCGTCGGCACGGGCCACCTGCTGCTCGCCGACCGGGAGGGCACCCCGCCGAGCACCGGAGCCGTCCACAAGGTCGTGACCACCGTCATCGGCGACGTCGAGCGCCAGCGCCGGCCCTGAACGACGCCTCGGCGCGATTACCCCGGCCACCGGGGCGACCCCTTTCGCACTGGGAGATGTCACACCCGTCGATTAGAATGTATGTACTAATCGAGGTCCTGACCTGGGAGGACGCCCGTGACCACGCCCGCCTCCGCCCCACTCACCCCCTACGCCACCCTGCTCGGCTTCACCCGCTACGTCGACCGCACCGGCCCGACCAAGGCCACCTTCGTCGGGGGCCTGCGCAAGCAGCGGGCCAGCCGCTCCGGGTTCAACCCGCACGGCCAGTTCGTCAAGGCACTCAAGGCCGACATCGCCTTCCACACCGGCGGCACGCACCTCGACCAGGTGGTCGACGTGGTCAAGCCCCGCTGGCGCCCGCTCTACGAGGCCCTCGTGCCCGGCGCGAAGGCCTGGCTGCACTCCCTCGGCGAGCCGAGGGCCGTCGACCTCACCCAGACCCGCGACGCGCTCGCCATGCTCGGCGACCTGCCCGTCAAGATCAACCCCCACTTCGGCGTACGCCACGCCGACGGCCGCGCCGAGGCCGTCCGCCTGCACTTCGACGAGACCCCGCCCAGCCCGGAGGCGGCGCTGGCCACCCTGCACCTGATGGCCCGACACATGGACGCGGTGCTCCCGCACGCCGAGCCGGTCCTGGTGGACGTCCGTCGGGGCGAGGCCCGCCGCATGCCCGCCGACGCCCGACCCGAGCAGATCGAGCGCTGGCTGGCCGGCGAGGCGGCCGCCTTCCAGGCGATCTGGGCCACCGCCGCCTGACCCGTCCACCATCACCCGCCCTCCCGACGGGTCCTCCGGGGCCACGACGCGCGCCACCTTCCGGAGCCGGCCGACACCGCGCCCGGAAGGTGGCGCGTTCGCCGTTCCGGCAAATCCACCGCGTCCGGCGACGACCCCGGACATCATTTCTTCGGGCGCGATTCGCCCAGGTCGGGGGCGGAACGGCAGCGCGGCGACAATCACTTTCACCGTCAACCATTGAGCCTTCAACCATCTGCCGGTACGGTGGTCCCCGGCGGCATCCGACAGGCCCGGCGGAGCGAGATCCGGGCCGCGAGGTGTTCCGCCCGCCGGTCGCGTCGCGGCCGGCCGTCCGCGACACGGCGCGCGTCGACCCCGACCGGCCGTTCGGCAGTCCACCCAGCATGAGGAGCAGAACCATGACCCTGCCCACTACCGTCCGTGACGTCGCGATGCTGCTCGCCCGGATCGGCGTCGGCATCGTCTTCTTCGCCCACGGCTGGCAGAAGCTGGTCACCAACGGCGTCGACGGCACCGCCGCCTTCTTCGACCAGGCCGGCGTGCCCCTGCCGACCGTGTCCGCGTGGTTCGCCACGGGCGTCGAGCTGCTCGGCGGCGCGGCGCTGATCCTCGGCGCGGTCGTCCCGATCGCCGGCGTCCTGCTCGCGCTGGACATGCTCGGCGCGTTCATCTTCGTGCACGCCGGCAAGGGCCTGTTCGTGGACAAGGGCGGCTACGAGCTGGTCCTCGCCCTCGGCGCGGCGAGCCTGCTGCTGGCGGCCGTCGGGGCCGGCCGGCTCAGCGTCGACCACCTGCTGACCGGCCGCCGCCGGGCCGCCGAACCGGCCCCCGCCGGCCGCGCCTGACCCGCAGCCGGATCCCGCTCGCCGGGGCCGCGCCGCGAGACGCAGTGGTGGGGGGCCCCGGGGCGGGGGGGGGCCCCCCCGGGGGTGGCCGGCGGGGGGGGGGGGCGGGGGGGGGGGGGGGGGGGGGTGGGGGCGGGGGGGGGGGGGCGCCGGGGGCGCCCCCGCCCCCCCCCCGCCCCCCGGGCCCCCCCCCCGGCGGCCCCCGCGGGGGGGGGGCCGCCCCGCCGGGGGGGGGGGGGCCCGCCGGGGGGGGGGGCCCCCCACCACTGGTGGTTGCCCGGCGGGCCGGGCGGACGTGGATCAGGCGGTGAGGTACTTCTCCAGGTCGTCGAGGATCCGGTTGGCGGCGCCGACGCCGATGCCGGTCATCCAGATCTCGTCGGAGACGACGTGCGACTTGCCCGCCTTGACCGCCGGCAGCGCCTTCCACAGCGTTCCGCCGGTGACCTTGGCCTGCTCGGCGGCGGCCTTCTCGCCGTACGCGGTCACGAAGATGACGTCACCGTCGACCTCGGCAATGCGCTCCGGGCTCACCCGGTCCATCCGCCGGTCCTCCTTGCCGGTCAGCAGCTGCCGCTCGGGGCGGCCCAGCCCGGTGTCGCCGATCACGATGCCGGAGAACGAGTCCGGCCCGTACACCCGGATCTCGGTCGGCATGAAGCGGACGATGGACACCTTGCGGTCGGCGGCGTTGCCGAGCTTGGCGCCGAACTCCTTGGCCCGGGTCTCGTACGCGGTGAGCAGGTCCTTGGCCTGCTGCTCCTTGCCGAGCGCCTTGCCGTCGAGGAGGAAGTTCTCCTTCCAGGTGACGCCGACCTTCTCGGTGAAGACGGTCGGCGCGATGGCCTTCAGCTCGTCGTAGAACTTCTCCTGGCGGAACTTGCTGCCCAGGATCAGGTCCGGCTTGAGGGCGTTGATGGCCTCCAGGTCGGGCTCGGTGAGCACCCCGACCTCCTTGATGCCGGCGAGCTTCTCCTCGCCGAAGTAGGTCGGCCAGCTCTTCGCCTCGCCGGCGGTGGCGGCGCCGACCGGCGTGACGCCGAGGGACAGCGCGGTGTCGATCTTGTCGGTGTCGAGCACGACGACCCGCTTCGGGTCGACCGGCACCTTGGTGGTGCCCATGGCGTGGGTGATCTCCCGGGTCTCCCCGGTGGTGGTGCCGGCGACCGGGTCGCTCTCACCGCAGGCGGTGAGGCCGACGCCGAGGGCCAGCGCCGCGGTGAGGGCGGCGGCGAGACGACGCATCAGATTCCTTTCGAAAGGTACGAGCCGGTGCGCGGGGTGAGCGCGTCCTCGGCCGGGGGGCGGGCTGCCGGGGCCGGCAACCCCTCCGGAGCTGAGCTGACCAGGTCGGCCGTGTCGGACGGCCGGGTCAGCGAGGGGCTGGTGAGCGCGGGCACCACGAGGGGCGCCCCGGTCACCGGGCAGGGCACGACCACGCAGTCGAGCCCGAAGACCTCCCGGACCAGGTCGGCGGTGAGGATCTCCCGGGGCGGCCCGGCGGCCACCACGGCGCCGGACCGCATCGCGATCAGGTGGTCGGCGTACCGGGCGGCCTGGTTGAGGTCGTGCAGCACGGCGACGACGGTGCGGCCCCGCTCGGCGCGCAGCCGGTGCAGCAGGTCCAGCACCTCCACCTGGTGGGCCAGGTCGAGGAAGGTGGTCGGCTCGTCGAGCAGCAGCGCCTCGGTGTCCTGGGCGAGGGTCATGGCGATCCAGACGCGCTGCCGCTGACCACCGGAGAGGGTGTCCACGGCCCGGCCCGCCAGCCCGGCCACGTCGGCGAGCGCCATGGCCCGGTCGACGGCGGCGCTGTCCTCCTCCGACCACTGCCGCCACCACCGCTGGTACGGCTGCCGGCCCCGGCCGACCAGGTCGGCGACGGTGACCCCCTCCGGCACCAGCGGGCTCTGCGGCAGCACGCCGAGCCGGCGGGCGACGTCGCGGGTCGGCAGGTCCCGGATGGCGGCGCCGTCGAGCAGCACCGCGCCCCGCCGGGGCGTGAGCAGGCGGGCCATGGTGCGCAGCAGGGTGGACTTGCCGCAGGCGTTGGGCCCGACGATCACGGTGAACGCGTCGGCGGGCAGGTCCAGGTCGAGCCCGTCCAGCACGGTCCGTTCGTCGTAGCCGGCGACCAGGTCGCGGGTGGAGAGCATCATGCCTCCTTGCCAGGGTGGGACATCACGAGGACCGCCGACGGCCGCGGACCAGCAGGAAGATCAGGTACGGGCCGCCGATGGCGGCGGTCAGCACCCCGGCGGGCAGTTGGGTGGGGGCGAAGAGCCGCCGGCCGGCCAGGTCGGCCAGCACCAGCAGCAGCGCCCCGAGCAGGGCGGCGCAGACCAGCGGCGGGCGCTCCGCGCGGACCAGCCGTCGGGCCAGTTGCGGGGCGACCAGGGCGACGAAGTCGACCGCGCCCACCTGGGCGGTGACCATCGCGGCGGCCAGCACCCCGGTGCCGGCGAGGCCGATCCGGCGGGCCGTCGGGCGCAGGCCGATCCCCCGGGCCGTGTCGTCGTCCAGCGCGGTGCTGTTCAGCGCCCAGCCGGCCCACGCCAGCACGGGCAGCAGCGCGACCAGGGTGGCGGCGATCCAGAGGGTCTCGGTCCAGCCCTTGCCGGCGAGCGTGCCGATCAGCCAGATCTGCGCGCGCAGCCCGTCGATCGGGTCGGCGGTCAGCATGACCACCTCGGTCAGGGCCCGCAGCGCGAAGGCGACCGCCACGCCGGCGAGCACGAACCGCTGGGCGGCCAGCCCGTGCCGGGCGCCGAGGGCGAACAGCAGCCCGGCGGCGAGCAGGCCGCCGGCCAGCGCCGCCGGCGCCACGATCACCGCCGCGGCCCCGCTGGTCAGGGCCACGGTGGCGGCGAGGCCCGCGCCCTGGGTGATGCCGACGACGTCCGGGCTGGCGAGCGGGTTGCGGGCCACGCTCTGGATCAGGGTGCCGGCGACCCCGAAGGCCGCGCCGGCCACCGCGGCCAGCACCAGGCGGGGCAGCCGCAGGTCGAAGACCACCAGGTCGTACGGGGTGCCGGAGCCGGAGAGGGCGCGCAGCACGTCGATCGGGGCGACGTACGGGGTGCCGAGGGAGAGGCTGAGCACCCCGGCGCCCAGCAGCAGCACGACCAGCGTGGCGGCGACCAGCACCGAGCGGCGGCGGATCTGCACGCTGACCGGGCCGACGCGCACCAGCGAGCGCCCGGGCAGCGCGACGACTCCGGCGCGGGGGCGGCCCGTCGGCCGGTCGGCCGGCTTCCGGGCGGCGGGGCGGGCGGGGGCGGTCACGCCGTCACCACCTTCGCGCGGGGAACGGGCAGGGCGGGCGGCAGGGCGCCGACCAGGGCGGGGCCGGTCACGCCGTCACCACCTTCGCGCGGCGGACCAACCAGGCCAGCAGCGGGGCGCCGACGAGGGCGGTGACGATGCCCGCCGGCACCTCCCCGGGCGGGGAGACCAGCCGGCCGACGACGTCGGCGCCGAGCAGCAGCGCAGGCCCGAGCAGCGCGGAGATCGCCAGGGTCCAGCGGTGGTCGGCGCCGACCAGGGCGCGGGCCAGGTGCGGGACGGCGAGCCCGACGAAGGCGATCGGGCCGGCGGCGGCGACGGCCGCCCCGGTGAGGAGCACGGCGGCGGCGCCGCCGCCGAGGCGGACCAGCCCGATCCGGTGGCCGAGGCCCCGGGCCACGTCGTCGCCGAGGGCGAGGGCGTCCAGGCCGCGGGCGACGAGGGCGGCCAGCACCAGCCCGGCGAGCACGAACGGCAGCACCTGGGCGGCCACCGAGAGGTCCCGGCCGGTGAGCCCGCCGACCACCCAGAACCGGTAGTCCTCGAAGGTGCGGGCGTCGATGCTGAGCAGCGCGTACACCACGGAGGCGAGACTGGCGTCGAGGGCCGCGCCGACCAGCGCGAGGGTGACCGGGCTGGCGCCCTCGCGGGCGCGGGTGGCGACGGCGAAGACCAGCAGGCCGGCGAGGAGCGCGCCGCCGATGCCGAACCAGACGTAGCCGGCGAGGGTGCCGACGCCGAAGACGGAGATGGCGAGCACCACGCCGAACGAGGCGCCGGCGCTGATCCCGAGGATGCGCGGCTCCGCGAGCGGGTTGCGCGTCAGCGCCTGGAAGAGCACCCCGGCGACGGCGAGCGCCAGCCCGACGGCGAGGCCGAGGGCGGTGCGCGGCATCCGCAGTTCCCGGACGATGGTGGTGGCCTCGCCGCCGTCCGGGGCGACCAGGGCGCGCCACACCTCGTCGACGGCGAGCGACCGGCTGCCGAGCGCGAAGCTCGCCAGCACGGCCAGCAGCAGCGCCAGCGCGGCGGCGACGGCGACCGCCGCCCGGCGGCCGCCGTGCGCGCGGCGCCGGGTGCCGGCCGGGGCCGGTGGGGTGGCGAGGGTGGTCACGAGTCTCCCGCAAGCTGTGCTTAGGTTCGCCTTACCTTAGACCACCCGGTTAGGGCCGCCTAACCAGCGGGGGTCGATCCGCCGCGCCGCCGCCCGGCGGCGGGTTCCGGCCCTACGCTGGAGGGATGCGATTCGACCAGCACACGGTGGTGCTCCTGGTGCGCCCGCCGGACGCCCCGGAGTTGCCGATGGAGGCGGCCGACCGGTTGCAGGACGCCCATCTGGCCCACCAGGCGGGGCTGGTGGACCAGGGTCTCGTCCTGGCGGCGGGGCCCTTCGTGGGGGCCGACGACGACCGACTGCGCGGGTTCGTCGTGCTCTCGATCAGCCCTGAGGAGGCCCGCGAGCTCTACCGCAACGACCCGGCCGTGCGGGCCGGGCGGCTGGCCGTGCAGGTGATGAGCTGGATGGTGCCGGAGGGCAATCTGCGGTTCGAGAGCGTGCCGGTCCCCCGGTCCATGCTGGAGGCGGCGGCCGGCGACTGAGCCGAACCCGCCACGCTCACGGTCAGCCCTCGCCGCCGCCGCGGGCCGCCGGCAGCGACGGGCCGTCGAGCTGATGGTCGGCCCAGACGTACGTCTCGGGCAGCAGCTCGGCGACCGGCACCACGCGCAGCGCGTCCATCGGCCCGACGATGACCCGGATGGTGGGGAAGTAGTCGCGCAGCACCTGCCGGCAGCGCCCGCAGGGCGCGATCACCCCGCGCCCCCGGTCGCCCACCGCGACGATCGTCTCCAGCTCGGTGACGCCCTGGGTGGCGGCGGCGCCGACCGCGACCACCTCCGCGCAGGGTCCGCCGGTGAAGTGGTAGACGTTCACCCCGGTGAAGACCCGACCGTCGGTGGTCCGCGCGGCGGCGGCGACCGTGTGGTTCTCGCTGCGGCAGCGCAGCTTGGCGACCGCCGTGGCGGCCTGCACCAGGGCCCGGTCGGTGTCCCGCATCGTCATCGCGCATCCCCGTGGGTTCGACGTCGGTCGGCGGTCAACTCTAGACCCGTCGGCGCCCGCCCGCGGGCGGGCGGACCGGTAACCCGGGGGCGTTCCGGCCGCCGGCTGCCTATCCTTGGCGACGACATGCAGAATCCAGCCGCACCCGCCGCGACCGATCCCGCCCGCGAGCTGCACCGCCGCCTCCGTCCCCTGATGTTCCGCGACCAGCGTCGCCTGCAACGGCGGCTGGACGGGGTGCGCAGGCTCCGGGACCCGCAGCGGCGCGACGAGGCGCTCGCCGAGATCGCCGCCGACGTCGCGCGGGCCGAGGCACGGCTGGAGAGCCGGCGCGCCGCCGTGCCGGTGGTCACCTACCCGGCCCAGCTGCCGGTGAGCGAGCGCAAGGACGACATCGCCGCCGCGATCCGCGACCACCAGGTGGTGATCGTGGCCGGCGAGACCGGCTCCGGCAAGACCACCCAGCTACCCAAGATCTGCCTGGAGTTGGGGCGCGGGATCAACGGGCTGATCGGGCACACCCAGCCCCGCCGGCTGGCCGCGCGTACGGTGGCGGACCGGATCGCCGAGGAGCTCGGCACCGAGCTGGGCGACGTGGTCGGCTACAAGGTGCGCTTCACCGACCAGGTGAGCGACCGGAGCCTGGTCAAGCTGATGACCGACGGCATCCTGCTCGCCGAGTTGCAGACCGACCGGATGCTGCGCCAGTACGACACCCTGATCATCGACGAGGCGCACGAGCGCAGCCTCAACATCGACTTCATCCTCGGCTACCTCAAGCAGCTCCTCCCCCGCCGGCCCGACCTGAAGGTGATCATCACCTCGGCGACCATCGAGACCGAGCGGTTCGCCCGGCACTTCGCCGGGCCGCCCACCGACGACGCGCCGGACGGCGTCCCCGCGCCGGTGGTCGAGGTGTCCGGGCGGACGTACCCGGTCGAGGTGCGCTACCGGCCGCTGGTCGAGATGGCGGAGGGCGAGGACGACGGGGAGGACGAGGAGAACGTCCGGGACCAGATCCAGGCCATCGGCGACGCCGTCGAGGAACTCGCCGCCGAGGGGCCCGGGGACGTCCTGGTCTTCCTCAGCGGTGAGCGGGAGATCCGGGACACCGCCGACGCGCTGGGCAAGCTGGTGGAGAAGAAGCCGGCGCTGCGCGGCACCGAGATCCTGCCGCTCTACGCCCGGCTCTCCACCGCCGAGCAGCACCGGGTCTTCGCCCCGCATCCCGGCCGTCGGGTGGTGCTCGCGACCAACGTCGCGGAGACCTCCCTCACCGTGCCCGGCATCAAGTACGTGGTGGACCCGGGCACGGCCCGCATCTCCCGCTACAGCAACCGGCTCAAGGTGCAGCGGCTGCCGATCGAGCCGGTCTCGCAGGCGTCGGCCAACCAGCGCAAGGGGCGCTGTGGACGCACCTCGGACGGCATCTGCATCCGGCTCTACGACGAGCAGGACTTCCTGTCCCGCCCGGAGTTCACCGACCCCGAGATCCTGCGCACCAACCTCGCCTCGGTCATCCTCCAGATGACCTCGATCGGGCTCGGCGACATCGCGGCGTTCCCGTTCATCGACCCGCCGGACCGGCGCAACATCGCCGACGGCGTCAACCTGCTGCACGAGCTGGGGGCGCTGGACCCGGCCGAGACCGACCCGGCGAAGCGGCTCACCCCGCTCGGCCGGCGGCTCGCGCAACTCCCCGTCGACCCGCGGCTGGCCCGGATGGTCGTCGAGGGTGAGCGCAACGGCTGCGCCACCGAGGTGATGGTGATCGCCGCCGCGCTGTCGATCCAGGATCCCCGCGAGCGGCCCGCCGACCGGCAGGCCCAGGCCGACCAGGCGCACGCCCGGTTCACCGACCGCGAGTCGGACTTCGTGACGCTGCTCAACCTGTGGCGACACCTGCGTGAGCAGCAGCGCGAGCTGTCCTCCAGCGCGTTCCGCCGGATGTGCAAGGCGGAGTTCCTCAACTACCTGCGGGTACGCGAGTGGCAGGACATCGTCAGCCAGTTGCGCCAGGTGCTGCGTACGCCCGAACAGGGTGGCGGGCGGCCGGCGCGGGAGGCCGGCGACGGCGGCCGGCGCCGGGGCGGCGCGGACCTGCCGGAGGAGATCGACACCCCGAAGGTGCACCAGTCGCTGCTGCCCGGCCTGCTCTCCCACGTCGGGCTCAAGGACGCGCAGAAGCACGAATACCTGGGCGCCCGGGGCGCGAAGTTCGCGCTCTTCCCCGGCTCGGCGCTGTTCAAGAAGCCGCCGCGCTGGGTGATGGCCGCCGAGCTGGTGGAGACCTCCCGGCTCTGGGGCCGGGTGAACGGCCGCATCGAGCCGGAGTGGGTCGAGCCCCTCGCCCAGCACCTGGTCAAGCGCAGCTACAGCGAGCCGCACTGGGAGAAGAAGCAGGCGGCCGTGATGGCGTACGAGAAGGTGACGCTCTACGGGATCCCGCTGGTCACCTCGCGCAAGGTCAACTTCGGCCGGATCGACCCGGCGCTGTCCCGGGAGCTGTTCATCCGGCACGCGCTGGTCGAGGGCGACTGGCAGACCCACCACCACTTCTGGCGGGACAACCAGCGGCTGCTGGCGGAGATCGAGGAGTTGGAGAACCGGGCCCGCCGCCGCGACATCCTCGTCGACGACCAGACCGTCTTCGACTTCTACGACGCCCGCGTCCCCGCCGACGTCGTCTCCGGGCGGCACTTCGACGCCTGGTGGAAGAAGACCCGTCGCGAGCAGCCGGACCTGCTCACCTTCACCCGGGAGCTGCTGGTCAACGCCGGTCGCGGCGGAGTGGACGAGGCCGACTACCCCGACGAGTGGTCCGCCGACGGGGTGACGCTCCCGCTGACCTACCGGTTCGAGCCGGGCACCGCGACCGACGGCGTGACCGTCGACATCCCGCTGCCGCTGCTCAACCAGGTGCCGGCGGAGAGCTTCGACTGGCAGGTCCCCGGACTGCGCGAGGAACTCGTGGTCGCGCTGATCCGCTCGCTGCCCAAGGCGGTGCGCCGCAACTTCGTCCCCGTGCCGGACTACGCCCGCGCGGCGCTCGCCGCGATGCCGGCCGGCGAGGAGCCACTGCTGGACGCGCTGACCCGGCAGTTGCGCCGCATGACCGGCGTCACCGTGCCCCGCGACGCCTGGGACCTCGACCGGCTGCCCGCGCACCTGCGGGTGACCTTCCGGGTGCTCGACGAGGAGGACAAACCGGTCGCCGAGGGCAAGGACCTGCCGGCCCTGCAACGCCAGCTCAAGGCGGAGGTACGCCAGGTGGTGGCCGCCGCCGCGCCGGACGTGGCCCGCACCGGGCTGACCGACTGGGGCATCGGCACGCTGCCGCGCACGATCGAGCAGGTCCGGGCCGGGTACGCGGTGACCGCGTACCCGGCGCTGGTGGACGAGGGCGCCACGGTCGGGGTGAAGGTGTTCGACTCGCCGGCCGAGCAGGAGGCCGCGCACTGGGCGGGCACCCGGCGGCTGCTCCGGCTGACCGTGCCGTCGCCGGCGAGGTTCCTCCAGGGACGGCTGTCGAACGAGGCGAAGCTGGCGCTGAGCCGCAACCCGCACGGGGGCGTGCAGCAGCTCATCGAGGACGCCGCCGGGGCGGCGATCGACAAGCTGATCGGCGACGCCGGCGGGCCGGCCTGGGACGCCGAGGGCTTCGCCGCCCTGCGCGAGAAGGTCCGCGCCGACCTGGTGGACACCGTGGTCGAGGTGATGGACCGGGTACGCCGGGTGCTCGCCGCCGCGCACGCGGTGGAGCAGCGGCTCGGCAAGACCCAGAACCTGGCCGTGGTGGCGGCGCTGGCCGACATCCGGGCCCAGCTCACCGGTCTGGTGCACGCCGGCTTCGTCACCGAGACCGGGTACGCGCGCCTGCCCGACCTGCTGCGCTACCTCACCGCGATCGAGCGGCGGCTGGACCGGCTGCCCGGCAACCCGCAGCGCGACAAGCAGCAGCAGGACCGGATCACGGTGGTGCAGAAGGAGTACCAGGACATGCTCGCCGCGCTGCCGCCGAGCCGCCGCCAGTCGGCGGCGGTCCGGCAGATCCGCTGGATGGTGGAGGAGCTGCGGGTGAACGTCTTCGCCCAAGCGCTGGGCACCCCGTACCCCGTGTCGGAGCAGCGGATCTACCGCGCGATGGACGACGCCGAGAGCAGGTAGTCGAGGTGCGGCCGGCCGACGCGGTGTTCGTCTCCGCGCCGGCCGCCGGGTGAGCCCGGCGGGTCAGCGGGCCGGTGCGGCGGCGCCGCGCAGCACCCGCAGCAGCACCGGTGGGAAGAGCAGCCGCGCCGGCGGGTCGACGAGGTTGAGCACCCGCAGGAACGCCGCGCCCAGGGTCGCGTCCCGGGTCGCCGCGACGTGCAGCCGGCCGACGTACGCGTTGACGAGGCGTACCCGCGGCGAGCGGCGGCCGGGCACCTCGGGGAAGCGCAGGTCGGTGCCGACCGCGATGGACCACGGCCCGTCGATCAGGCGACCCGCGCCCCGGAAGAAGTTCCGGGCGAGCCGGTCCAGCCCCCGCCGGAGCAGCCGGCGCAGCAACAGCGCCTCCAGCGCGGCCACCGTCATACCCTGCCCGTAGACCGGGTTGAAGCTGCACAGCGCGTCGGCCACCACCAGATAGCCGGCCGGGAAGCGGCGCAGCCGCTCGTAGCGGCGCCGCACACTGCCCGGGAACCTCATCGTCACCGGCGGGTCCGTGGGTCGCGCCGTGCGCAGCAGCTCGGCGATCTGCGGGGCGGCGAGGCGGTCGGCGAAGGCGGCCATCCCCTCGTCGTCGGCCGGCGGCTCCTCGCCGAACATGCCGCAGAGCGCCACCGCGAACCGGTCCTGTTCCTGCGCGGTGACGATGCCGCCCCACGGCTGGCCGGGCACAGCGTTGGTGAGCGCGCCGAGCAGACCCTCCAGGTGGTGCGGCTCCCGCCGGTAGGTGCGGGTGACGTAGGTGACCCCGATCCGGACCCGCTCCTCGGGCGCCGGCCGGTAGCCCAGCTCGGCCAGCCAGACCGGGCTGCGGGTGCCCCGGCCGCCGGCGTCCACCACCAGGTCGGCCTCGACGGTGTGCGGCTTCCCGTCGCGGGGGCGCAGCCGCACGCCCGTGACCCGGCGCCGGTCGCCGGTGGTGGTGAGCCCCTCCGCCTCGCAGCCGGGCAGGATCCGCACCCCGGGCAGGGCGGCGACCCGCTGCCGGACCACCTGTTCCAGCAGCGGCCGGCTCACCCCGAAGCCGAGCAGCGGCGACGGCGCGCGCCGCATCCGGTGGCCGTCGTTGTACCAGTGGACCTGCTCGTGCAGGTCGATCGTGGGCACGCCGTTCGCGGTCAGCTCGGCGGTGATGCCGGGCAGCAGCTCCTCGAACGCCTGCCGGCCCCGGTCCAGCAGGACGTGCAACTGCCGCCCCTGGGGTACGCCCCGGCGGCTGTCCGCCCGCTCGGGCAGCACGTCGCGATCGACGAGGGTGACCCGCTCGTACGCCTCGGTGAGCGCGCGGGCGACCAGCAGGCCGCCCACGCTGGCGCCGATCACCACGGCGCTGCCGGTTGCCATGCGGGCAGCGTAGGTCGACCGCCGGCCGGAACCCGCCTTCCGCCTTGCGCACCCGGAATCGGTCAGAGCGGCTCGACGCCGGGCGGCAGGTCGCCGTCGGTGGTGGCGTCGCGGACGTACTCCAGCAGTATCCGGCGCAGCTCCCGGCCGGCGTGGGTGGGCACGACGTCGCGGCGCCGGGCGACCGCGATGGTCCGCCGGACGCCGGGCGGCGCCAGCCGGGTGACCCGGACGCCCGCGCGGCGGGCCACCACGATGCCGGGCACCAGCGCGACGCCCAGCCCGGCCTCGACGAAGCTCAGCACGGCGTCCATCTCGCCGCCGTCGACCGCGATGGTGGGCTCGAAGCCCGCCTCCCGGCAGGCCTGGATGGTGGCGTCGCGCAGGTCGTAGCCCTCCCGGAACATCACCATCGGCTGGTCGCGCAGGTCGCCGACGCGCAACTGGCCGGTGCCGGGGGCGATCGGCAGCTCCTCCACCGAGGCGACCACCAGGCTCTCCCGCAGGATCGGGTCCACGCGCAGCCCGGGATCGATGCCCTGCGCCGGCATGATGATCAGCGCCAGGTCGAGGTCGCCGCGGAGCAGGTCGCGGACCAGGTCCTGCGAGCCGCTCTCCTCCACCCGCAGGTCGACGGTGGGGTGGGCGTCGCGGAACCGGCGCAGCACCGGCGGGGCGAGCGAGGTGGCCAGGCTGGGGGTGGCACCGAGCCGGACCCGGCCGCGCCGCAGGCCGACCAGTTCCTGCACCTCGCGGGTCGCGGTGTCCACGTCGGCGAGGATCCGCTTGGCCAGCGGAAGCAGCACCTCCCCCGCCGCGGTCAGCGCGATGTTGCCCCTTACCCGTTCGAAGAGGGGGGCACCGAGGGCGTCCTCCAGGGCGTGAATTTGCTTACTCAAGGAGGGCTGCGTGATGCCCACGAGATCGGCGGCTTGAGTGAAATGTCGGACTTCAGCGACCGCGACGAAGTACTTCAGCTGATGCAGCTGCATCTACATAGCCTATAGCTATCAAGACTGCGAGGTCGATGCATTGGACGACTGATCCAAGTGCTCCTAGCGTCGATCCCGTGGTAGTCACGCGAACTCGGTCGCCCATCCGCTCCAGCGTCGGCCTCAAGGCCGTCATGGCGGTGACGGGCATCATCCTGGTGCTGTTCCTCGTCGCGCACATGCTCGGCAACCTGAAGATCTTCACGGGGGCGACCTCGTTCGACCACTACGCGCACTGGCTGCGCGAGATCGGCGCCCCGCTGCTGCCGAACGTGTGGTTCCTGTGGATCCTGCGGACCGCCCTGCTGGTGTCGGTGCTCGGCCACATCTGGGCCGCCACCACCCTCGCCCTGCGCGCCCGCGCCGCCCGCCCGGTGCAGTACGCGCACCGCAAGAAGGTCCAGGGCAGCTACGCGGCCCGCACGATGCGCTGGGGTGGTGTGATCATCCTGCTCTTCGTGATCTACCACATCCTGGACCTCACCACCGGCACGCTGAACCCGGTCGGCGACCCCGGCCGCCCGTACGCCAACGTGGTCGCCGACTTCGCGCCGGAGCGCTGGTACGTCACGCTCTTCTACACCCTCGCGGTCGTCACCCTCGGCTTCCACCTGCGGCACGGCCTGTTCAGCGCGCTGCGCAGCCTCGGCCAGCAGACCCCGCGCGGCGAGCGGCGGGCCCGGGCCGTGGCGCTGGTCCTCGCCGTCGCGCTCTGCGTGGGCTACCTGGTGGTCCCGTTCGCCGTACTCACCGGATTGGTGTCCTGACATGGATCTCTACACCGAGGGCGACCCGATCGCCGACACCAAGGCTCCCGAGGGCCCGATCGAGACCCGCTGGGAACGCCGCCGCTTCGAGGCCAAGCTGGTCAACCCGGCCAACCGCCGGAAGATGACCGTGATCGTGGTCGGCACCGGCCTGGCCGGCGGCTCGGCCGCCGCCACGCTCGCCGAGCAGGGCTACCGGGTCAAGTCCTACTGCTACCAGGACAGCCCGCGCCGGGCGCACTCCATCGCCGCGCAGGGCGGCATCAACGCCGCCAAGAACTACCGCAACGACGGCGACTCGGTGCACCGGCTCTTCTACGACACCGTCAAGGGCGGCGACTTCCGCTCCCGGGAGTCGAACGTGCACCGGCTGGCCGAGGTCTCGGTCAACATCATCGACCAGTGCGTCGCCCAGGGCGTGCCGTTCGCCCGCGAGTACGGCGGCCTGCTGGACACCCGCTCCTTCGGCGGCGCCCAGGTGCAGCGCACCTTCTACGCGCGGGGCCAGACGGGCCAGCAGCTGCTGCTCGGCGCGTACCAGGCGCTGGAGCGGCAGATCGGCCTCGGCAACGTGGAGATGAACGCCCGGCACGAGATGCTGGAGCTGATCGTCGTCGACGGCAAGGCCCGGGGCATCGTCGTCCGGGACATGGTCACCGGCGAGATCACCACGGAGTTCGCGGACGCGGTCGTGCTCGCCTCCGGCGGCTACGGCAACGTCTTCTACCTCTCCACCAACGCCAAGGGCTGCAACGTCACCGCGACCTGGCGGGCGCACCGCAAGGGCGCGTACTTCGCCAACCCCTGCTACACGCAGATCCACCCGACCTGCATCCCGGTCTCCGGCGACCACCAGTCGAAGCTGACCCTGATGAGCGAGTCGCTGCGCAACGACGGCCGGGTCTGGGTGCCCAAGGCCAAGGGCGACGACCGCAGCCCGAGGGACATCCCCGAGGACGAGCGGGACTACTACCTGGAGCGGATCTACCCCTCCTTCGGCAACCTGGTCCCCCGGGACATCGCCTCCCGCGCCGCGAAGAACGTCTGCGACGAGGGGCGGGGCGTCGGCCCGGGCGGGCTGGGCGTCTACCTGGACTTCGCCGACGCGATCAACCGGCTCGGCCGCAAGGCCATCGAGGCCAAGTACGGCAACCTCTTCCAGATGTACGAGCGGATCACCGGCGAGGACCCGTACGAGGTCCCGATGCGGATCTACCCCGCCGTGCACTACACGATGGGCGGCCTCTGGGTCGACTACGACCTCCAGTCGACCATCCCGGGCCTGTTCGTGGTCGGCGAGGCGAACTTCTCCGACCACGGCGCGAACCGGCTCGGCGCCTCGGCGCTGATGCAGGGCCTGGCCGACGGCTACTTCGTGCTGCCGAACACCATCGCCAACTACCTGGCGGGTGGGCCGTTCGAGAAGGTCGACGCCAGCCACCCGGCGGCCGTGCAGGCGCGCGCCGACGTCGAGGACCGCATCCAGCGGCTGCTGGCGGTCAACGGCGACCGGACCGTCGACTCGTTCCACCGCGAGCTGGGCCAGATCATGTGGGAGCACTGCGGCATGGAGCGCAGCGCGACCGGGCTGCGCAAGGCGATCGACGAGATCCGCGCCCTGCGCGACCAGTTCTGGCAGCGGGTCCGGGTGCCGGGCAACGGCGAGGGGCTCAACCAGTCGCTGGAGAAGGCCGGCCGGGTGGCCGACTTCTTCGAGCTGGCGGAGCTGATGTGCATCGACGCCCTGCACCGCGAGGAGTCCTGCGGCGGCCACTTCCGGGCCGAGCACCAGACGCCCGACGGCGAGGCGGAGCGCGACGACGAGCGGTTCGCGTACGTCGCGGCCTGGGAGTTCACCGCCACCGGCGAGCCCTCGGTGCTGCACAAGGAAGACCTGAAGTTCGAATACGTCCACCCCACGCAGCGGAGCTACAAGTGAACCTGACCCTGCGCATCTGGCGCCAGTCCGGCCCCGAGGACAAGGGTCGGATGGTGACCTACAAGGTCGACGACGTCTCCCCGGACATGTCGTTCCTGGAGATGCTCGACGTGCTCAACGAGCGGCTGATCCTCGCCGGCGAGGAGCCGGTGGCGTTCGACCACGACTGCCGCGAGGGCATCTGCGGCATGTGCGGCCTGATGATCAACGGTAACGCGCACGGGCCGCAGCGCGGCACCACGGCCTGCCAGCTGCACATGCGGCAGTTCTCCGACGGCGACACGATCGACATCGAGCCGTGGCGGGCCCGGGCGTTCCCGGTCATCAAGGACCTGGTGGTGAACCGGAGCGCGTTCGACAAGATCATCGCGGCCGGCGGCTACATCACCGCGCCGACCGGCAGCGCCCCCGAGGCGCACTCCACCCCGGTCGCCAAGGCCAACGCCGACGCCGCCTTCGAGGCGGCGGAGTGCATCGGCTGCGGTGCCTGCGTGGCCGCCTGCCCCAACGGCTCCGGCATGCTCTTCACCGCCGCCAAGATCACCCAGCTCTCCCTGCTGCCGCAGGGCCAGCCGGAGCGCTACACCCGGGTGATCGGCATGGTCGACGCGCACGACGAGGCCGGCTTCGGCGGCTGCACCAACGCCGGTGAGTGCACGGTGGTCTGCCCGAAGGGCATCCCGCTGAACACCATCGGCCGGCTCAACCGCGACTACCTGATGGCCACCTCGAAGCGGGGCGACAACACCCCCGGCGCCTGAGCCTCCGCACGCCGGCGACGCCGGTGAAGGGCCGCCGTATCCTCCGGATACGGCGGCCCTTGCCGTATCGCCCCGCCGGTCGGGGCCCGTGCCACCCCGCCAGTCGCGGCCCGGCGGTCTCTGCTCCCTCCCTGCTCCCTCCGCGTCGGTCTGGCCGGTCGGACCCGCGGACCACGCCGGGCGTAACAACCGCCTGGTCGCGCCCTGTCGAGCTGAGTCGTTTGCGACATCGGCTGAATCGTCTGCGACATCAGCTCGACAGGGCGCGAGCGAGCTGACCGTGAAGGGCGACCTCGCGGACAACGACACGGCCGGCGCGACCGGTCCGGCCGCTCCGGTCCTTCCGCCCGCGCCCTCCCTGTGCGGCCGGAACCGGTTCAACTGGGCAGAGGCGGGTAGCCCTCCCAGGGACGGCACGAGGAGGGACGACGGGACATGAAGGCACTGACCTGGCAGGGCAAGCGGGACGTACGGGTCCAGGAGGTGCCGGATCCGCGGATCGAGGAGCCGACCGACGCGATCGTCCGGATCACCTCGACCGCCATCTGCGGCTCCGACCTGCACCTCTACGAGGTGCTCGGGCCGTACCTCAAGCCCGGCGACGTCCTCGGTCACGAGCCGATGGGCATCGTCGAGGAGGTCGGCCCGGGGGTGACCCGGCTCAAGCCGGGCGACCGGGTGGTGGTGCCGTTCAACATCGCCTGCGGCACCTGCTGGATGTGCCAGCGGCAGCTCTACGCCCAGTGCGAGACCACCCAGGTGACGTCCGAGGGCAAGGGCGCCGCGCTGTTCGGCTACACCTCGCTCTACGGCTCGGTGCCCGGCGGGCAGGCGGAGTACCTGCGGGTGCCGCACGCCCAGTTCGGCCCGATCAAGGTGCCGGAGACCGGGCCCGACGAGCGGTGGCTCTACCTGTCCGACATCCTGCCGACGGCGTGGCAGGCGGTGAAGTACGCCGACACCCCGCGCGGCGGGACCCTCGCCGTCTTCGGACTCGGCCCGGTCGGCCAGTTCTGCGCCCGCGTCGGCCGGCACCTCGGCGCCGACCGGGTGATCGGGCTGGACCTGGTCCCGGAGCGGCTGGCGATGGCGCGTCGGCACGGCATCGAGGTGCTCGACGTCAGCGAGCTGGACGACGTGTCGGGCGCGCTGATCGACCTGGTGGACGGGCGCGGCCCCGACGCGGTGATCGACGCCGTCGGCATGGAGGCGCACGGCGCCCCCGTCGGCAGGCTCGCCCAGGCCGCCGCCGGGCTGCTGCCCGACAAGCTCGCCGACCCCTTGATCGACAGGGTCGGCGTCGACCGGCTCGTCGTGCTCAAGGCGGCGCTCAAGGCCGTCCGGCGCGGTGGCACCGTCTCCGTCTCGGGGGTGTACGGCGGCGAGGTCGATCCGATGCCGCTGATGGAGATGTTCGACCGGGGCGTCCAGTTGCGGATGGGCCAGTGCCACGTACGTCGGTGGACCGACGAGATCATCCCGCTGCTCTCCGGCGACGACGACCCGCTGGACGTGGAGGACCTGCGCACCCACCGGGTGCCGCTGGCGCGGGCGCCGCAGGCGTACGAGATGTTCCAGAAGAAGCAGGACGGCTGCGTCAAGGTCGTGCTCGCGCCGTGAGCCGGACGGTGGTCGTCAGCGGCGCGACCAGCGGGATCGGCCGGGCGGCGGCCCGGGCGTTCGCCGCGCGCGGGGGCGCAGGTGCTGGACGTGCCTGCATCGTCAGCCCGGGCAGCGTGGACACCCCCGTCTACCAGCGGGCCGCGAACTACCTGGGGCGGCTCGGCCGGCCGCCGCTGCCGGTCACCACGCCGGAGCGGGTGGCGCGCGCCGTCGTGGACTGCGCCGACCGGCCCCGCCGGGAGGTGTCGGTGGGGCGGGCCAACGTCGTCATGCGCGTCGGATTCACCGTGCTGCCGGGCGTCTACGACGCCCTGGTCGGGCCGGTGATGAAACACCTGCGGTGAGCACCTCGTGGGATCACCGGCGTCGATCGTTTCGCCTAGGGTGGTGGGCCGGAGAGCACGCCCCACCACCACGACGGGAGAGACGATTGACCATCCGGGTGAACCGCAGGACCGCGCTGGGACTCGGCTCGGTGGCCACCGCCGGGACGGTGCTCGGCGCCGCCGCGCCGGCGTCCGCCGCCCCCGAGGTCACCGAACCGGCTCCGGCCACACCCCGGCAGGCCGCCCGTCGGGTCGCCGCGAGCTACGCGCGGGAGACCGAGGCCGCCGGCGGCAACTGGCAGGCGTACGTCAGCGTCGCCGACCCGGCCGGAGAGCCGGTGGTCGCGGTGGCGGCGGAGCCGGACCGGCGGATCGAGGCGTACAGCGTCAACAAGATCGCGGTGGCGGCGGCGGTGCTGGACAAGGTCGACCGGGGGCTGCTGACGCTCGACCAGCGGGTCGAGGTCACCGCCGCGATCGTGGTGCCCGGCGGCGACGGCATGTTCAGCCTGGACGGCGCCTACCCCAGCTCGGTGACGCTCGGCCACGCGCTGGCCAACCTGCTGACCGTCTCCGACGACACGGCGGTGCGGCTGTGCGGCCTGGTCTGCCCCGCCGCCGAACTCAACCAGATCCTGCGGGACAAGGGCTTCCCGAACACGCAGGTGCAGCCGGTGGCAAACCCGAACCGGTTCTTCCTCGGCACCAGCACCCCCCGGGAGACCCACGACCTGCTGCGCGCCCTGGTGGGCGGCACCCTGCTCTCGCCGGCCGCCACGGCGTTCGTGCTGCGGCTGCTGCGCGCCCCCGTCGCGTACACCGACGGGATCCGGCGCGTCATGTCCTCGGCCGAGCGGGCTCGGATCGCCACCAAGGCCGGCTGGTTCGCCGACGCCCGGCACGAGGCCGGGGTGATCTTCGACGCGGCCGGCGCGCCCCTGCTGACGTACGCCCTCTTCGCCGACGGGCAGGCCGGCGCCGACGACTACGGCGCCACCCACCCCGCCGTCGAGGCCCGGGCCCGGATGGGCCGGCGCTTCCTCGCCGCGGTCGACCGCCTCACCGGCACCGGCGTCACCCACCGCCCGGCCGTGCAGCGGCCGAGCAACGGCGGCTGAGCCGCCGCGGCGCGGGCGGGCCCCCGGCGGCCGTGCGGCCGGGGGCCACCCTGACCGCCCGCAGACCCGGCTACCGTGTACGACGGGACACGGCGGAGGGACGGCGATGGGCGCACCAGCGGAACGCACGGGACTCGATCGGGCGCTGGGGCGCGGGCTGCGCGGGGCGGCCGGCCTGGCCGCGCTGGCCGGGCTGGCGTGGGTGGCCCGGGACGTGCCGGCGGCGCTCGGCGGCCGGCTCACCGGCGCGCGGGCGGAACGGGCGGCGCGCTCGCCGCAGTTCCGCGACGGCACGTTCCACAACCCGGGCGGCACCCGCTCGATGGCCGGCGCGCCCGACCGGGACCTGATCCGTGAGTTGATCTTCGGCAAGCAGAAGCGCCGCCCGAGCGCCCCCGTGCCGCTGCTGCGCCCGGGCGCCGCACCGGCCACCGACGTCGCGCGCGAGCTGAACCTCGTCTGGTACGGCCACGCCTCCGCGCTGATCGAGATCGAGGGCCGCAAGGTGCTGCTCGACCCGGTGTGGAGCGAGCGGTGCTCGCCGTCGACCCTGGTCGGCCCCCGCCGCCTGCACGAGCCGCCGGTCCGCCTCGACGAGCTGCCCCCGGTCGACGCGATCCTGATCTCGCACGACCACTACGACCACCTGGACATGGCGACCGTCCGGGCGCTGACCGACCTCCAGTCGGCGCCGTTCCTGGTGCCGCTCGGGGTGGGCGCGCACCTGGACCGCTGGGGCATACCGGCGGCGCGGATCGTCGAGCTGGACTGGTCCGAGAGCCACCGGGTGGCCGGGCTGGAGATCATCGCCACCGCCGCCCAGCACTTCTCCGGGCGGGGGCTGCGCCGCGACGGCACGCTGTGGGGCTCCTGGGTGGTGGCCGGCGCGCACCGGAAGGTCTTCTACACCGGCGACTCCGGCTACTTCGACGGCTACGCGGCGATCGGCGCGGAGCACGGGCCGTTCGACGTCACGCTGATGCAGATCGGCGCGTACGACCGGGCCTGGCCGAGCATCCACATGTTCCCCGAGGAGGCCGTCGCCGCCCACCTCGACCTGCGCGGCGGGCTGCTCGTCCCCGTGCACTGGGCGACGTTCAACCTCGCCCTGCACGACTGGTCGGAGCCGGTGGACCGGATCTGGGCCGAGGCCAAGGCCCGGGACGTGCGGCTCGCCGTGCCCCGCCCCGGCGAGCGGGTGGTGGTGGACGACCCGCCGGCCGTCGACGGCTGGTGGCAGGCCGTCGCCTGACCGAGACGCGTCGCGCCTGCGGGGCGGGCGCGGTCGCCGCGCTCGGCGGCTCCGGTCGGCGAGGAGCCCGTCCTCAGAGGACGAACGCGTCGGTCCAGAGCGCGCCGGAGCGGCCCGACAGGGAGTCCAGCATGGCGACCGCCTGGCCGTCGGTGAGCTGGGCGACGAAGTCGACGATCGCCCGACCGCGGGCCTTGCCGAGCCGGTCCGGCGTACGCGGGTGCAGCTCCGCCTCGGCCAGCTCCACCAGGTCGTGCAGGCGGCGCGGCAGCCGGGACTCCTCCTCGGGGTCGAGCAGCCAGTCCAGCAGCGCCTCGACCAGCGTGCCCAGCAGCCGGGCCTGGCCGCGCTGGTGCAGGGCCAGGTCGGGCCGGGCCAGCACGAACCGGTGGTGGACGAACTTGAGCACCTGCACCTCGTGCCACTGGGCCGGGGCGAGCAGCACGTGTCCGGAGCGGACCGAGGGCTGCTCGACCACCGTGATCGCGTCGACGAAGCGGGTGATCCAGCGGGCGGAGAAGCGGGCCACGTACTGCTCCGCCTCGATGGAGCCGTCGAAGGGCATCGCCAGCAGCCCCTCCACCAGTTCCTCGCGGACGTGCTCGACGGCGGCGGCGAACGCCTCGTCGTCGGCGATCCAGGCGTCCTTGCGGTGCAGTTGCCGGCGCAGCCGCTCGATCGCCGAGCCGGGCCGGCGGGCCGCGGCGGCCAGGGCCGCGTCGGTGATGGCCCGGAAGTGCCCGCTCTCGCGCTGCCAGGCCATCAGCTCGGCGGACACCGCGCCCTGCTGGAGCACCCCGACGCGGTAGAAGTCCTCCACGTCGTGGATCGCGTACGCGATGTCGTCCGCCGTGTCCATCACCGACGCCTCGACGGTCTGCTGCCAGTCCGGGATCCGGCCGACGAACGGCTCCCGTGCCTGCCGCAGGTCGTCGACCTCGGTCCGGTAGGCGCCGAACTTGGAGGAGCCGCTGCCGGGGTCGTCGGGCGGCGGGGTGGCGCCGCGCGGCGGCGGGTCCAGCAGCCGGGGGTGCGGGTCCGGGTGGTCCAGGCGGGTCCACGGGTACTTCAGCATGGCTGCCCGTACCGCCGCCGTGAGGTCCAGGCCGGTGGTCGCCGCGCCGCGGATCTCGGTGCTGGTGACGATCCGGTACGACTGGGCGTTGCCCTCGAAGCCGTCGGTGAGCCCGAGCCGCTGCCGGGCCAGGCGGTCCAGCACCCGCTCCCCCAGGTGGCCGAACGGCGGGTGACCGAGGTCGTGCGCGAGGGCGGCGGCCTCCACCACGTCCGGGTCGCAGCCGCCCAGCTTCTCCAGCAGCTCGCGGTGCTCGCCGTCGGCCGTGAGCCGCTCGGCGATCGCGCGTGCCACCTGGGCGACCTTGAGGCTGTGGGTCAGCCGGTTGTGCACCAGCAGGCCGGAGCCGCCGGGGCTGACCACCTGCGTCACCCCGTTCAGCCGGGCGAAGAACGGCGAGGCCACGATCCGGTCCCGGTCGGCCCGGAAGGGGCTGGCGGCGAGGTCGCCCAGGGCCCGGGCGCTGCCGCCGAAGAGCCGCCGGGCCCGCGGGTCCGCGGGAGGTTCCATGATCGCCACGCTAGCGCAGCGGGGGCCGGGACGGCGCACGCCCGCCGGTTCGGTAGCCGGCGGCGCGCCGGGGCGGGGGCGGCGACGGTAGTCGGTGGGGGCCGGCAGAATGCTCAGCGGAACCCACACCGAAGGCGGATCGAGATCGTGACCCTCTCTGTTCATCAGCGGATCGCCGAGGAGCTCGGCGTCGCCGAGCGTCAGGTACGGGCGGCCGTGGAGCTGCTCGACGGCGGCGCCACCGTGCCGTTCATCGCCCGCTACCGCAAGGAGGCCACCGGCCTGCTCGACGACACCCAGCTGCGCACCCTGGAGGAGCGGCTGCGCTACCTGCGCGAGCTGGACGAGCGGCGCGCGGCGGTGCTGGAGTCGATCCGGGGCCAGGGCAAGCTCGACGAGGCCCTGGAAGCGCAGATCATGGCGGCCGACTCGAAGTCCCGCCTGGAGGACATCTACCTGCCCTACAAGCCCAAGCGGCGGACCCGGGCACAGATCGCCCGCGAGGCCGGGCTGGAGCCGCTGGCCGAGTCGCTGCTGGCCGACCCGTCCCGGGACCCCCGCGAGGCCGCCGGGGGCTACGTCGACGCGGACAAGGGCGTGGCCGATCCCGCCGCCGCCCTGGAGGGCGCCCGGGCCATCCTCATCGAACGCTTCGCCGAGGACGCCGACCTGATCGGCACGCTGCGCGAGCAGATGTGGTCGCGGGGCCGGCTCGTCTCCCGCGTACGCGACGGGCAGGAGTCGGCCGGCGCGAAGTTCGCCGACTACTTCGACTTCGCCGAGCCGTACCCGAAGCTGCCCTCGCACCGGATCCTCGCCATGTTCCGGGGCGAGAAGGAGGGCGTGCTCGACCTGACCATGGAGCCCGAGGAGGCCGGCGAGGCCGACGCGGTGCCCACCGGACCGAGCCGCTACGAGGCGGCGATCGCCGGCCGGTTCGGCATCACCGACAAGGGCCGGCCGGCCGACCGGTGGCTGGCCGACACGGTGCGCTGGGCCTGGCGCACCCGGATCCTCATCCACCTCGGCGCCGACCTGCGGATGCGGTTGTGGCAGGCGGCCGAGGAGGAGGCGGTGCGGGTCTTCGCCACCAACCTGCGTGACCTGCTGCTCGCCGCGCCCGCCGGCACCCGGCCCACGATGGGGCTGGACCCGGGCCTGCGCACCGGCGTGAAGGTCGCCGTCGTGGACGCCACCGGCAAGGTGGTCGCCACCGACACGATCTACCCGCACGAGCCGCGCCGGCAGTGGGACGCCTCGATCGAGACCCTGGCCCGGCTCGCCGGCGCGCACGGCGTCGAGCTGGTCGCCATCGGCAACGGCACCGCCAGCCGGGAGACCGACAAGCTGGCCGGGGAGCTGATCAAGCGGCACCCGCAGCTCAACCTCACCAAGGTGGTGGTCTCCGAGGCCGGGGCCTCGGTCTACTCCGCCTCCGCGTACGCCGCCCAGGAACTGCCCGGACTGGACGTCTCGCTGCGCGGCGCGGTCTCCATCGCGCGCCGCCTGCAGGACCCGCTGGCCGAGCTGGTCAAGATCGACCCGCGTTCGATCGGCGTCGGCCAGTACCAGCACGACCTGTCCGAGGTGAAGCTCTCCCGGTCGCTGGACGCGGTGGTCGAGGACTGCGTCAACGCGGTCGGGGTCGACGTGAACACCGCCTCCGCGCCGCTGCTGACCCGGGTGTCGGGCATCGGCGCCGGGCTGGCGGAGAACATCGTGCTGCACCGCGACGCCAACGGGCCGTTCCGCACCCGGGCCGAGCTGAAGAAGGTCCCCCGGCTCGGGCCGAAGGCGTTCGAGCAGTGCGCGGGCTTCCTGCGCATCCCGGGCGGCGACGACCCGCTGGACTCGTCCAGCGTGCACCCGGAGGCGTACCCGGTGGTGCGCCGGATCCTGGCCAGCACCGGGCGGGACGTGCGCTCCCTGATCGGCAGCAGCAGCATCCTGCGCGGGTTGCGGGCCACCGACTTCGTCGACGACACCTTCGGCCTGCCCACCGTCACCGACATCCTGGCCGAGCTGGAGAAGCCGGGCCGCGACCCCCGGCCGGAGTTCCGCACCGCCACCTTCGTCGAGGGCGTGGAGAAGATCAGCGACCTGACGCCGGGGATGGTGCTGGAGGGCGTGGTCACCAACGTGGCCGCGTTCGGCGCGTTCGTGGACGTCGGGGTGCACCAGGACGGCCTCGTGCACGTCTCGGCCATGTCCCGGACGTTCGTGAAGGACCCGCGCGAGGTGGTCAAGTCCGGCGACGTGGTGCGGGTCAAGGTGCTCGACGTCGACGTGCCCCGCAAGCGGATCTCGCTCACCCTCCGGCTTGAGGACGACGCCGAGGCCGGCGCCGGGCGCGGCGGGCCGGAGGGCGGGCGCCGCGGTGGACAGTCCGGGCAGGGTGGGTCGCGTGGCGACCGGGGCGCCTCCCGGGGCGGCCAGGGCGGCCGGGACGGCGGTCACGGCGGCGGGCAGGGCGGGCGCGGCGGCGGCGGGCAGGGCGGTCACGGCGGGCGCGGTGGATCGCCGCAGCGGCAGGGCGGCCGGGGCGGCGCCGCGCCGGCAGCGGCCAACAGCGCGATGGCCGACGCGCTACGCCGGGCCGGACTGGCCTGACGAACCCGGCTGTCTCGGCCTGACGAGCCCGGCCCAGGGCTGACCAGGGCCGGACCCCCGAGCCTGACGAGCCCGTCAGCCCGGATGGTCGTCGAGGGCGCGAGCGCAACGGCTGATGCCAGCCGGCCGCGCGGCAGAACCGACCGGGCCGGCGGGCGGCACGGCAGAAACGACCGGACCAGCGGGGCGGACCGGCCCATCTCGGGAGTCCGGCCCTGGTCAGCCCTGGGCCGGGTCGACGGGGAGTTGGGCGAGCCGCCGGCCGGGCCGGCGCCGGCGGCTGGCCGGGCTCGCGGAAACGCGCAGGGCGGCAGGGCGGCAGGGCGGCAGCACGGAAGGGCGGCAGCGCGGCAGCGCGGCAGCGCGGCAGCGCGGCAGCGCGGCAGGACACGTACCCGAACGCTGTCGAGCTGATGTCGCAAACGACTCAGGCATCAGCCTGATGTCGCAAACGATTCAGCTCGACAGCGTCTGCGGGGCGGCCGGTGCCCGGGAGAGCAGCCCGGGAGAGCAGCCCGACCGACGGACCCACCACGGCAGCAAACCAGCCCGACCGACCAAGCCGCCACGCCAGCAAACCAGCCCGACCGAGGGACTAACCGGGCCTGCTGTCGGTCGGTGCCGCTCGGTGGCGGTCCGGGACGGGCGCTTTCCGGGGCGGGCGTCGGGGCGTACCGTCGCGGTCGTGGACGAGGGCGACGGCCTGGAGTGGCGGGAGCGGCAGCGACGGGCGGTGCGGGCGCACGCGGCGGCCGACGAGCGCCGCCGGGCGGCCGAGCAGGCCGAGGCGGCGGAGCTCGTGGCCTGGTTCGTCGCCGAGGCGACCCGGCGCGGGCTGCCCACGGAACGCCTCACGGCCCGGGCGTACGACGGTCGCGGCCGTTACCGGACGCGGCTGCGCGGCTGGTACGTCGACCGGGCCCGGACCCGGGCGGTCGACGTGGACGGGCGGTTCCACCTGCTGACCGTGTCGGGCGGCATGCGCGCCCGGCTGCTCGGGGCCGAGCCGCAGCCCAGCCCGCCACCGCTGGTTGTCGGCGCGGGCGGCCGGGACGGCGAGTCCATCCCGCTGCGAACGTTGCTCGCCCGCCGGCTGGACGGCGGTGACGAGGGGCGCTGACGGGGGTCAGCGGGGGGCGCGGCCGGGCCGGCGCCCAGGCCCGCGCCGGGCCACGTGCCACCACCACGACTGCTGCACCACCAGCGTGACCAGGCCGGCGAGCACGATCGCGCAGAGGTTGATCACCAACTGGAGGGCCGAGCCGGCTGCCTCGTGCCAGACGCCGTACGCGGCGGCGACGGCCACGTTCGCGGCGGCCGGCACCGTGGTCACCGAGATCAGCACCCCGACCAGGCTGCCGGACTTCTTGGAGGTCAGCGAGAGCATGCCGGCCACGCCGGCGAGCAGGCCCACCACCCAGGAGAGCGCGTCCGGCCGCCAGATGAAGTCGGTGAGCGGGCGATCGGCCACCAGCATCCCCCGATCGACCAGACCGGCGGCGGTCAGCGCCCAGGTGCTGAGCACGGTGACCACCATGGCGACGAGGAAGCCGACCACCAGCGCCTGCACCGACCGGGCGATGACCGGCAGTCTGCGGCGCAGCAGCGCCACGCAGAGCGCGGCCAGAGGACCGAACTCGGGGCCGACGACCATCGCGCCGACGATGAGGATCGGCTGGTCGAGCAGGACGCCGATGCCGGCGAGCATGGTGGCGACGGTGATCAGCACGAGATAGGTGGCGGACAGTTCCGTCTGCTCGCCGGTCTTGGCGGCGATCTCGTCCCAGACCACCGCGTCCGCGCCGCTGCCGGGCGCCGTCCGGGCCGCCCGGTCCGCCGCCGAGGACATGGCCAGCTCCACGTCGTCGGCCGCGACAGCTCCGCGTGCCTCCACGCCGAGCTGACGCAGGCCGCGCAGCACGCTGTCGGCGCTCTCCCGGACCACGTCGCAGAGGATGAGGTCGCCCTCGGGCTGGCGGGCGGCGCCGGCGAGCACGGCCAGGTGGGTCACCCCGGGGTCAGCGGCGAGCAGGTCGGCCACCGCGGCGGACTGGTCCGGCGGAGCGATCACCCTCAGGTGCAGCACGGCCCTCCCCCTCGCTGCGTCGACGGTCGAGCACTCTACTGCCGGTCGGGCCGGGTGCAAGGTCACGTCTTGGTAGTCGGCCACGTCCTGACGGGTTGTTCCGCGGTTGACCTGTCGGGATCAGCGCTCCTCGTCCCGATTCCGCCCTGGCGATATGTTCCTGACTGATACAACCTGTTTGTCATATCGTGACCGGTTTCCCTGGAGGTTGACGCCGTGCCTGGTTCCATGAACGCTCGCGGAAGTTTGGCGAGGCGGGCCCGACCGGACGGCCTCAAGCGAGGAATCGACCTGGCGGCGGCCCTGGTGCTGCTGGTGCTGATCACGCCCCTGATCCTCCTGGTAGCGGCCCTGGTGGCGGTGGGGCTCGGCCGGCCGGTGTTGTTCCGGCAGCCCCGCGCCGGCCGGCACGGCCAGGTGTTCGAGCTGGTCAAGTTCCGCACCATGCTGCCGCCCGACCCGGGGCGGGGGCTGGTGCGGGACGCGGACCGACTGACGCCGCTGGGGCGCTTCCTGCGCTCCACCAGCCTGGACGAGCTGCCGACGCTCTGGAACGTCCTGCGCGGCGACATGAGCCTCGTCGGCCCCCGTCCCCTGCTCACCGCGTACCTGCCGCGCTACTCACCGACGCAGGCCCGGCGACACGAGGTCAGGCCGGGCGTCACCGGGCTGGCCCAGGTGCGGGGACGCAACAGCCTGAGCTGGGAGGAGAAGCTCGACCTCGACGTCTGGTACGTGGACAACCGCAGCCTGCGCCTGGACCTGTCCATCCTCGTTGCGACCGTGCGTACCGTGCTGCGCCGCGAGGGGATCTCCGCGACGGGCTCCGCCACCGCACCGGAGTTCCTCGGTACACCGTCGCTGGTCCCCGCCGCCGGGCTGCGGCCGGACGCGGGCGCGGCGGTCCCGACGGGGGGTGGCCGATGAGCCGGACCATCCACCTCTCCTCGCCCGACGTCGGGCCGCTGGAGGAGGCGTACGTGCTCGCGGCCCTGCGCTCGGGATGGGTTGCGCCCGTCGGGCCGGACCTGGACGCGTTCGAGCGCGAGGTCGCGGCACAGGTGGCCACCAGGGGGGCCGTAGCGGTCAGTTCCGGCACCGCTGGGCTCCACCTGGCGCTGCTGGGGGTGGGAGTCAGGCCCGGCGACGTCGTCATCGTGCCGACGCTGACCTTCGTGGCCACCGCGAACGCGGTGCGCTACACCGGCGCCCGGCCGATCTTCGTCGACTGCGATCCGCAGACAGGCAACATCGATGTCGCCCTCGTGGCGGACCTGGTCCACCGCCTGGCCTCCCGGAAGGAGCGCGTGGGAGCGGTCGTCCCGGTGGACCTCTTCGGCAGCTGCGTCGACTACACCGCGCTGCTGCCGGTCTGCGACGCGGCGGGCGTCCCGATCGTCGAAGACGCCGCCGAGGCCCTCGGCGCCACCCATCGCGGCCGGCCCGCCGGTTCCTTCGGCCAGGCGGGCATCCTCTCCTTCAACGGCAACAAGATCATGACCACGTCGGGCGGCGGCATGCTCGTCTCCGACGACATGGCCCTGCTGGCCCGGGCCCGTCACCTCGCGACCCAGGCCCGCGAACCGACGCCGCACTACGAGCACCGCGAGACGGGTTACAACTACCGGCTCAGCAACCTGCTCGCGGCGCTCGGCCGCGCCCAGCTCGTCAGGCTGGACGGGATGATCGCCCGGCGCCGGCAGCTGCGCGACCGGTACGCCAAGCTTTTCGCCCCGGTCCCCGGCGTACGCCTGCTCGGCATGGAGGACGCGGGCTCCAACTGCTGGCTGACGACCATCGTGGTCGATCCGGAGCGGTCCGGGTGGCGGGCCGCCGACCTGGCCGCCCACCTGGCCCGGCGGGACATCGAGACCCGACCGGTCTGGAAACCGATGCACCTGCAACCGGCGTACGCCGACGCCGAGCGTCTCGTCACCGGCGTGGCGGAGCGGTTGTTCGCCGACGGGCTGGCCCTGCCCAGCGGCAGCGTCCTCAACGAGGCGCAGATCGGCCACATCCTCGCCGCCGTGGACGAGTTCCTGACGGAGCGGGCGGGGGCGTCGACGGCGTGACGACTCCCCTGGTGGTCGTCGGCTGCGGCGGCCACGGCCGGGAGGTCCTGACGATCGCCCGGGCCACGGACGCCGCAGCCGGCCGGCCGCGCTGGCGCCTCCTCGGGTTCGTCGACGACCGCCCGTCGGAGGAGAACCTGAAGCGGGTGCAGCGGCTCGACGTCCCCTACCTCGGCGGAGTCGCCTGGCTGCGCGACGCGCCCCCGGACACGCACCACGTCATCGGCATCGGCGACCCGCGCGTCCGGCGGGCCGTCGCGGGGCGCGTCGACGCGTACGGCGTGCCAGCGGCGAGCCTCGTGCACCCGGCGGCGACGATCGGGCCGGACACCGTGCACGGTCCCGGCTTCGTCGCCTTCGCCGGGGCCCGCGTCACCACGAACGTCACCGTCGGCCGGCACGTGCACCTCAACCAGAACGCCACCGTCGGCCACGACTGCACCCTCGCCGACTTCGTGTCGGTCAACCCGCTCGCCGCCGTCTCCGGCGACTGCCACCTGGCGGAGGGGGTGCTCGTCGGCACGACCGCAGCCGTGCTGCAGGGCCTGCGGGTGGGCCGGGACAGCACCGTCGGAGCTGGCGCCTGCGTCGTCCGGGACGTGCCGGACGGTGTCGTCGTCAAGGGCGTACCCGCCCGTTGAACCGACACGGCCTCGACCCTCGGGCAAAATTCGGTCACTAAACCCGAAAACTCCCAAACATCGCATCCGGGCATGTATCAACTAGGAGAGCCCAAAGCTCCTTCCGCCCAGTGGCGGAAGCGGTCGGAGACGGACAGGAGCACAGATGCCGCCGGAGACAGAGACCACCCGACTCAGCGAGCAGGGGGCATACCGGGCCAGGGCGCGCCACCGCACCATCGGATTTCTCGCCACCGACAGCACCGCCTGGGTCGGCGGGTTCGTCGCCGCGGTCTGGTTCCGTTACGAGTTCGACCTGACGCCCGAGCAGCTAGCGCGCGCCGCCGCCTGCGGCGCCCTCGCCGCCGTCGTGCACGTGGCCGTCGCGGCGGTACGCCGGATCTACTCCGGACGCCACCCGCTGGGCAGCCTCCAAGAGGTGCAGGGGGTCGCCGGCACTGCGGCCACCACCGCCGCGATCCTGCTGGTCGGGCTGCTCCCGGCCGGCGTACGTCCGGTGCCGGCGAGCGCGCCGCTGGTCGGGGGCGCCCTGGCGCTGCTGTTCATGCTCGCCGCCCGGTTCACCTACCGGCACCGCCGCGACCTCGCCATGCGGCCGGACGCCCGGTCCTCGAACCCGGTGCTGCTGTTCGGGCTCGGCGACGCCGGGCAGGGGTTGCTGCGGGCCATGCTCAGCGACCCGCGCGGACGGTACCGGCCCGTGGGCGCCCTCGACGACGACCCCGACAAGCGGGACCTGCGCATCGGCGGGGTACGCGTGCTCGGCGGCCGCCGGGACGTCGCGGAGGCCGTCCGGCGTACCGGCGCGACGACGGTGATCTTCTCCGTCGCCAACGCCGACGCCGCGCTGATCCGGCAGATCCGGGAGGCCACGTTGCAGACCGGGGCGGCGTTCAAGGTGCTGCCCCCGGTCCGGGACCTCGTCGACCACCGGATCACCGTCACCGATGTCCGCGACGTGCAGATCGGCGACCTGCTCGGGCGCCGGCAGGTGGTGGCCGACATGCCGCTGAGCACCAACGGTCTCACCGGTCGGCGGATCCTCGTCACCGGCGCCGGCGGCTCCATCGGTTCGGAGCTGTGCCGGCAGGTGATGAAGGCGGACCCGGGCGAGCTGATGATGCTCGACCGCGACGAGTCGGCCCTGCACGCCCTCCAGATGTCGCTGGCCGGCCGGGCCCTGCTGGACGGTCCCGAGCTGATCCTCGCCGACCTCCGCGACGACGAGGCCATCCGCCGGATCATCCGCGAGCGCCGGCCGGAGGTCATCTTCCACGCGGCCGCGCTGAAGCACCTCACGCTACTCCAGCGCCACCCCGGCGAGGCGGTCAAGACGAACGTCTGGGGCACGCTCTCCGTGCTCGACGCCTGCCGCGACGTGGCCCGGTTCGTCAACATCTCCACCGACAAGGCGGCCGACCCGATCAGCGTCCTCGGCTACTCGAAGCGGATCACCGAACGGCTGACCGCGCACGCCGCCTCCCGCTTCCCCGGCACCTTCCTCAGCGTCCGCTTCGGCAACGTGCTGAGCAGCCGCGGTTCGGTGGTGACGGCGTTCCAACGGCAGATCGAGCTGGGCCGCCCGCTCACCGTCACCCACCCGGAGGTGACCCGCTACCTGATGACGGTGCAGGAGGCGGTGCACCTGGTGTTGCAGGCCGCCGAGATCGGCCGCGACGGGGAGGCGCTGGTGCTGGACATGGGCGAGCCGGTCCGCATCGCCGACCTGGCCCGGCAGTTGGCCGAGCAGGCGGACAGCAACGTGCCGATCGTCTACACGGGGCTGCGGCCCGGCGAGAAGCTGCACGAGGATCTCTTTGGTACCGGGGAGGCCGACACCCGGCCGCTGCACCCGCTGGTCTCGCACGTGACGGTGCCGGCGCTGGACCCGATGGAGGTCAGCAGCCTCGATCCGTACGACGACCCCGAGAAGGTCATCGCCCAGCTCGCCCAGCTCTGCACCCACCCGGTCGGACCTGTCCACGCCGCCTCGGTGCAGGTTCCGTCGTCCCGCTGAACTCTCCCCCGTGGACGCCGCCGACCCGCCGGGTCGGCGGCGTCCGCACGTCTGGTGTCTTTCGGCACCGGGCACGAGAAGGCCGGCGACCGGAGCTCCGGTCGCCGGCCATGTCGTACTTCAGCGGCGGATGCCCGCCCAGTCGTGGTGCCGTCGAACGGTGGAGAGGATGAAGTCGACCACCCGACGGGAGGTGTCCGGGACCTGGTAGTCGACCGGGCACGGCACCCCCTGGGCGGCGACCTGGTCCACGGTCACCTCGACCGCCTCGACCACGCCCTGCGGGTCCAGCCCCGTCATGATGATCCCGCCGGCGTCCAACGCCTCGGGCCGCTCGATCGACTCGCGCAGCGTCACGGCGGGAAAGCCGAGGATCGCCGCCTCCTCGCTGATCGTGCCGCTGTCCGAGAGCGTGCAGTGGGCCCTGGTCTGCAGGTGCACGTAGTCGAAGAGGCCGAACGGCTCGTGGAACGCGATCCCCTCGAGGGCGGTGGCGTCCGGCGCCAGCGCCTCCAACCGCTTGCGCGTGCGGGGGTGCGTCGAGACCAGCACCGGATGCCCCCACCGGTCACGGACCGCCCGGAGGCAGTCGAGCAGGCGCCGGAGACGAGACGGCTGGTCCACGTTCTCCTCGCGATGCGCGCTGACCATGAAGTACCGGCCGGGCACGAGGTCCAACTGCCGGAGGATCGCCGACGCGGCGATGTCCGACCGGTAGTGCTCCAGCACCTCCCGCATCGGGGAGCCGGTGTGCAGGATCCGGCGCGGGTGCAGGCCCTCGGCCAGCAGGTTGCGCCGGGCGTGCTCCGTGTAGACCAGGTTGAAGTCGGCGACATGGTCGACCAGCCGCCGGTTCGTCTCCTCCGGCACGTTCAGGTCGAAGCAGCGGTTGCCGGCTTCCATGTGGTAGACCGGCACCCGCATCCGCCGGGCCATCAGCGCGGCGATGCAGCTGTTGGTGTCGCCGAGCACGAGCAGCGCGTCCGGTCGTGTCTCGGCGATCGCCGCCTCCATGCCGACCAGCACGCCGCCCAGCACGCGACCGAGCGACGAGGTGTCCACCCGCAGGAACCGGTCCGGCTCGCGCAGCCGCAACTCCTTGAAGAAGATGTCGGAGAGCGTGCTGTCCCAGTTCTGCCCGGTGTGCACCAGCAGGTGATCCACCGTGTCGTCGAGCCGGGCGATCACCCGGGACAACCGGATGATCTCGGGTCGGGTGCCGACCACCGTCATGATCCGGGTCATGCCCGTCCTCTCTCTGCTGCCAGCTTGCTCATGATGTCCTCGAACTGGTCCACACCCACCCGCAGCGACATGCGCTCCTGATAGACGCGCCGGGCCCGCAGACCCAGCTCCGCAAGGGCCACCGGGGACTCGGCCGCCGCGACGGAGAACCGCGCGGCGAGCGCCCGCCAGTCCCCGGGCGGGGCGACCAGGCCGACGCCGGCCGAGCGGACCAGCGCGGCCGCGTCACCACCCACGGAGGCGATCACGGGGGCGCCACACGCCAGGGCGGCCTGCAGCTTCGACGGGATGCTGCCGCGCAGTGCGGGCAGGTCACGCAGGCAGACGAGCTGCCAGTCGGCGGCCGCGTACAGCTCGGCCATCTGCGCGGCGGGTCGCCGGCCGACGAAGCGGACGTTGTCGGCGCCGAGGTCGGCGGCGAGCCGCCGGGCGGCGTCCTCGCCGGCGCCGGAGCCGACCAGCACGAGGTCGACCCGGTCGCGGGCGGCGGCCGCGGCCCGGATCGCGGTCTCGATCCCCTGCAACAGTCCGATGTTGCCGGCGAACATGACGGTGCAGCGCCCCCGGTGCCCGAGCACCGCGCGGGCCTCGTCCGTCGCCGGCACCGGCCGGAACAGCGCGTCGTCGGTCCAGTTCCACACCACCCGGACCCGGGCGGGATCCGCGCCGCGGGCCACCACCAGGTCGGCCATCGCAGGTGAGATCACCACGACGGCACTGGCCAGGCGGTACGTCGCGCGCATCAGCGCGGCGATGCCCCGCTGCAACGCGCGGCCGGTCCGACCGGTGGGCGCCATGCCGGACCCGAGCACGGACTCCGGCCACAGGTCCTGCACGTGGAGCACGATCGGCGTACGCCGGGCCGCACGGGCGATCGCCGCCGCGGCGAACGACGTGGGTGGCGGATGGTACACGTAGGTCACGTCGGCGTCGGCCAACCAACGGGTGCCGCCCAGCGCGCTGCTGGCCCCGAAGGAGAGGTGGCTCAGCGCACGCCGGGCGGCGGACGTGTCGTGGCTGGGGTAGGTGGGCACGCGCCGGACGGCCACGGGGCCGTCGGCCTCGGTGTGCCGCCAGCGTTGCCGCCAGCCCGGGAAGATCCGGCCGTACGGATAGCTCGGGAAGGTGGTGAGCACCCGCACCTCGTGGCCCCGCTCCGCCAGCTGGCGCGCCAGGTTGCCGGGGATGAACACTCCTTCCGGCGGATACCACTGGCTGACCAGACCGATCCTCACGCGGCGACCACCGGCTGCTCCGGCCGGGGACCCTCCACCGGCTCGGGCCAGGTGTCCGGCCGGCCCGGGTCGAACACCTCGTTCGTCCAGAACAGGGTGACCAGTTCGTCCGATCCGGTGTTGACCAGCTTGTGCACCCACATGGTGGGCATGTCCACCAGCACCGGCTCGTCGCCGGAGACGGGGAACCGCACCACCTCGGTGTCGCCGACCCTGCGCAGACTGATCTCGGCCGTCCCGTGCAGCACGACGAAGCGCTCCATCTTGGCCAGGTGGAAGTGCTCGCCCCGGGTGACGCCGGGACGGGTCGTGGAGCAGAAGGTCTGCCCGCCTCCTCCGTGCGCCTTGACCGTCTCGACCAGCTCGCCCCGGGCGTCGGCCCGGCGCGGCAGCGCCAGCGGATAGTGCGCGGGGAAGCAGTGCGACCGGTACGTGTTGAACAGCCGCACGTCGTGCCGGTCCAGCAGCGCCGGGATCTCCCCCGTCCGGTAGGTGGCGGCGGCGTCGGCGAGCCGGTCGGCGAGGGCCCGCACGCCGATCCGCAGCGCCGGCATGGCCGGATCCCACGACCCGCCGGCCGGGGCGCCCACGAGCCGGGCCGCCGCGTCCGTCACGTGCACGAGGCTCAGCTCGCGGTCGCCGTGCACCTCCGGCTGCCCGCCCTCGGCGAGCAGCCGGCAGAACGTGGCCACCGCGGAGTTGTAGAACGGCCGTCCGTGTTCCCCGTACAGGTTCGGCAGCAGGACGTCGTCGACGGGCAGTCCCGTGTCCGCCAGGATGCCGGCGGCGGCGGCCTTGGCGTCGCCGTAGGGCGTGCCGTTGCCGGCCTGCACCGAGTTGGCGAAGACCACCGTCCCGGGCGGTGTCGGGCAGTGCTTGAGACCCTGCGCGAGCTGGGCGGCGAGCTGCACGTTGCCGGCGGACACGTCCGCCGGCTCGCCCCGGTTGACCCCGGCCAGGTGCAGCACCCGGTCGACCCCGCCGACCTTCGCCGCGACCCGCTGGGGGTCGGCCAGGTCTGCCCGGGTGACGACGACCGGCTCCGGCCAGCCGAGGACGCGCGCCAGTACCCGTACGTGCCAGCCCAGGAAGCCGCCGGCTCCGGTGACCGCGAGCCTCAGCATGCCAGCACCGGGTCCCGCAGGGCCAGTTCCGCGCGGACCTCCGGCAGCGTCTTCAACAGCTCGATGATCTCCGGTACGCCCATCCGCGGCGCGTTGGCGGAGTTGAAGTCCTCCGCCGGCCCCGCACCCAGCTCGCCCTCGTCCACGTAGAGCGCGTAGTTCAGGTCGCGCGCGTCCAGCGGCACCCGGAGGAAGTCGCCGAAGTCCTCGGCCTGGGCGAGTTCCTCCCGGCTCGCCAGCGTCTCGTCCTGCTTCTCGCCGTGCCGTACGCCGATCACGTCGAGCTTGGCGGGCACGTCGAAGAGCTCGCAGACCGCCTCGGCCAGGTCGCCGATGGTGCAGGCGGCGGCCTTGCGGATGAAGATGTCGCCGGGCCGGGCGTGCTGGAAGGCGTGCTCGACCAGCTCCACCGAGTCGGCCAGCGACATCAGGAAGCGAGTCATTCCCGGGTCCGTCACCGTGGGCGCCCGGCCCGCCTTGATCTGCTCGATGAAGAGCGGGATCACCGAGCCGCGCGAGTACATGACGTTGCCGTACCGGACGCAGGAGATCGTGGTCGCGCTGTGCGGGTTGTTCCGGGCGTGCGCCTGGGCCACCTTCTCCATCAGGGCCTTGCTCATGCCCATCGCGTTCACCGGGTAGACGGCCTTGTCGGTGCTCAGCACCACCACCGAGCCCACCCCGTTGCGCTCCGCCGCCTCGACGACGTTGGCGCTGCCCAGGATGTTGGTCCGCACCGCCTCCAGCGGGAAGAACTCGCACGAGGGCACCTGCTTCAGGGCCGCCGCGTGGAAGATGTAGTCGATGCCACGGCTGGCCCGCAGCACCGAGTCGTAGTCGCGCACGTCCCCGACGTGGTAGCGGACCCGGTCGTCGCCGAGCATGCGGCGCATGTCGTCCTGTTTGGCCTCGTCACGGCTGAACACCCGGACCTCACCGACGCCGCGGTCGAGGAGCCTCCGCACCATCGTCTTGCCGAAGGAACCCGTGCCGCCGGTGATGAGGACCCGGCGGCCGGTGGTCGAATACGTCACTGGTTGCTCCCCGTCTCGCTGCTGGCGGATCGCGACGGCCGCGCCGCAGGTCACGGGGCGGCGGCAGTCACATCCCCCGCAACGAGCCGGCCCGGGACCGGGAAACGGCCAAACGGGACGAACAGGCACCGACCGCGCAGCTCCGCCTCGTTGCGTGGCAGCTCTGGCCGCCGAATGACCCAAAGCTCAAACAGGACATTTGGGATTTGCTATAACATCCTGGTGCAATTGCCAACGAAGCCGGTCATCGGTCGGTGGCGCGCCATCGACGGCGGAGCCAGCCCGGACGCAACCGCCCCTCGCCGGGCGACCAGCGCCTGGGCGCCTCTCAAGCTCGCCTCCGCATATCTGCTGGGAACCTTCGCCCTCTTTCTCACCATCGGGCGAGCTGCGGAGAGTCCGGACCTGGTGCGGTTGACGCTCTTCGTCCTCGCTGCCGTCGCCGCGCTCTGCCTCGGCTACGCCGCCTGCGTCCTGCGGCAGGGCGGCATGCGGGCAGCCCCAGTTCAAGACCTCGCAGCCCAGCAGGCTCCCCGTCCGTTGGTGGCCGTCTGCGCCACCTACGTCCTCCTGCTGGGGATCGCCCAGCTCGGCTTGATCGGCGTGTCCAGCCCGATCGAGTTGGCGCACGCCGTGACCCACCCCGGCGAACGGTACTTCCACCAGCTGCAGCAGGAAGGACAGTTCTCCCGGCCGGTGCAGGTGCTGACCCTGCTCGCGGTGCTGTATCCCCTGCTCATTCCCCTCGCGGTCTGGTTCTGGGCCAGCCTCGGCAGGCCACTCCAGCTGTACGTGCTGGCGAGCATCGCCACGTACACGCTGTACTTCATGGCGATCGGGATCCTGAAGGGCCTGGGCGACATGCTGATCTGGTGGGGGGCGAGCTATCTCCTGCTGCTCGGCTACCGCTCCCTACGACCGATCCGGTCGCGACCCGCCGGCCGGACGAGCGGATGGCGACACGTGGTGGCCTGCACGGCCGTGCTGTTGGCCTTTGTCGGCTACATGTCGTTCAACCAGATCGACCGCGCCAGGACCTCGGGGCAGGGGCCCGCGATCGCGGGCAATCCCGTGGTCGCCCAGCTGGTCGGCGATGACCTCGCCGCGGGGCTGGCGGTGACCCTGTCCTATCCGACCCACGGCTACCTCGGGCTGAGCCACAACCTCAGCGTGCCCTTCGAATGGACCCGAGGCCTCGGCGCGTCACCGGCGCTCGGCAGCTACCTGGAGCAGTACACCGGCATCAACCCGCGGCACAGCGATCGGTACACCGCCCGTACGGAGGCGGCAACCGGCTGGCCGGACGGCATGTACTGGTCGACCATCTTCCCGTGGCTTGCATCGGACCTCACCTATCCGGGGTCCATCGCGTTCATGGCGCTCGTCGGATGGTTCCTGGCCAAGTTCTGGTGGGAGGCGATCCGGCAACGACGCCTGCTGTCCATGGCGCTGTTCTGCCAACTGGCGCTGCTGATCGCCTTCGTACCGGCCAACAACCAGCTCGGCCAGACCCGGCCGGCTCTGATCGCCTTCGTGTCCCTGTGCGCGCTGTCCGTGTCGGACCGCCTCCGGCGATGGGCGGCGCTCACCGCATCCTCTGGAGGGCCGCGGGTGAGGGACGGAACGCCGGTCGCCAGCCGGGCGGAGGAGGCGCCGCCACATCGCCTGGTCGCTGTCGGCGGGTGACGCCCGGCAGGTTGCGCGGACACCACGGAGGCGATCCATCAGGTCATCTTCCGGAATTGCCCACCTTGCACCGATCGCGCTGGTAGAACTGGTGCGCCAGCATCCGGTCCGCCGGATGCGCGACCCGCGAGTGACGGGACGGCAGCAAGCCGGCCTGCTCAGGGCAGAGGAGAGCGTGTGGCCAGTCCCCTCGCAGCCACGACAGCGGAGTCACGCAACACATGGAAACCTAACCCGCTCCGTCCCGTGCCTACGACCGGCAGAGGCACCGATCTGCCGGCGATCGCGCTGCTGTGCGCAGCCGCGTTCATGGCAGCCTGGTCGCAGGACCACCCGCTCGTCTGCGCCGCGTTGATAGTGGGCGTGATCGTGTTCAGCGGACGTCTCCCACACCTGCGCGCCCCCGATGCCATGGCCCTGGTCGTCGCCGCGTGGGCCGGCGCCACCACCATCTGGAGTCTGGACCACGGGGCATCCGCTCGGGCGACGCTCAACTACGCCTCGGCGGCTCTCCTCTTCGTCGCCACCCGGCATGTGGTCGTGCGTATGTCGTCGGTGCTCACGGTGGCCGCCTGCTACCTGACCGGCTGCCTCGTCCGCGCGCGGGACGTCATCACACAGGCGAGCACGGGCGACCTTCCTCAGCGCACCGACGCCTTGGACCTGACTGTTCGATTCGGGGTGGAAGGGATCAACTTCAATTTCACCGCGTACACCCTGGTGACCGGCGCGCTGATGGCGTCGCTGCTGCTCACCGTGGGTGGGCAGGCTCGTCTCACCAAGCTCCTGACGCTCGCCCCTCTGCCGGTTCTGGCCTGGGGCGTGCTACTCAACGGCACCAAGGGTGCCCTCGTCGCTCTCCTCCTGGTGCCCGTCTACCTGGCCGTCAGCAAGGTGCTGCCCCGGGTCGCTCTGGCCGTCGCGGCCGTCGGCGTTCCGGCGCTTCTCGTGCTCGTACCACTCGGTCTGGGCCAGGACATACTGCTCGGGTTCGACAGCGGATTCGGACAGCGGACGACAGGTGACCTGTCCGGTCGGTTGCTCATCTGGCCCGACGCGGCGGCGAGCTGGTCGGATTCACTGTTGCTGGGCATCGGCGTCGGCGCGTACCCGCTCGTCAATCCCCTCGGGGTGGGCGCGCACAGCCTGCTGCTGACTGTCGGCAACGACCTCGGACTGGTGGGCCTGCTCGGATACGTGGCGGTGTTCGCGCTCGCACTCGGGGCATATGCGAGGGGCTTCCCACCCGCCCGTCGGCGGGCGGGCCTGTTCGTCGTGACGCTCTCTCCGATCTGGCTGACAGGGCACTGGGAGGTCGCCCTGGGCGCCTGGCTGACCCTGGGGCTGCTGACCGCACTACCGACCGGCCGCAGCGCGACATCGACGGGGGCTGGCCGCCACCGGCGGCGCCGGGACGGTCAGCGGTGGCGGACCGCCGCCGTCTCGGTGGCCGGCAGGACGACCGCCTGACCCTCCTCGCGCCGCCCAGAGACCCGGCGCCACAGCGCCATGTACCGGTCGAGGACAGCGGGAAGCGCGTACTCCCGGGCCACCTTCGCCCTGGCCCGTCCGCCGAGTTCGCCACGGTGGATCGGGTCGCTCATCACCGCCATCAACGCGGCAGCGAGCCGATCCGGCTGGTGTGGCGGAACCACCACGCCACATCCTTCGCCCAGCATCTCAGCCACCGCCCCCACATCCGTGGCCACCACCGCACACCCGAGCGCCATCGCCTCGAGAATCGCGTTGGGGAAGCCCTCCGAATGGCTGGGCAGCACGAAGACCTCGCAGCCGGCCATGAGTTCCAACAGGTCCTGCCCGGCCAACTCACCGAGGAAGGTCACGCCGTGCTCGGGGGCGGACGGCCGGATCCGCTGCAGGTAACCGCTCTCGCAAGGGCCGGCGATCACCAGTTCCCAGCCGGTCGTCTCGATGTCGTGCCAGGCGGCCAACAGGTCCTCGACACCTTTCGCGGGGATGACCCAGCCCGCGAAGAGCACCTGCTTGCGCCGGGATTCCTCGGGCGCGCGCGACGGCAGCGCCGACAGGTCTATGCAATTGGGAATGCGAGTGAGCACCTGGTGGTCGGCGTGGGCGTGTATCGCCTGCTCGGTCTCCTCGTCCAGGACCACCACCGCTGACGCCCGTTCGATGACCCGCCGCATCAATCGCCACTCCCGTCGACCGCTGGCGGCGATCTCCGGCACCCTGCCGAACCGGATGTGGTAGACGAACGGCACCCGGAACGCCTGGCAGATCCGGACCAGTACGAGGTCGCGAAGCACACCGAGGTGCCCAGACGTGTTGGCGTGCACGACGTCGGGCCGCCGTCGCACCATTTCCCAGCCGAGCGCGCACGAACTTCGGGTCAACTGGACGGCTCCCGCTGCGATCCGGCGCGCCAGCGACGTCTGATGGATCGACCTGCCCCGGAGCGCGATGTCCACGACGACGACATCGGCGTCGGCGTGCCGCACGGCTCCCGCGATCATCGCGGTCCAGCGCGCGATACCTCCCAGCGGCGGCGGCAACGGCGAGACCAGGGCCAGCCGAAGTGGACGCTTCACCGCCGGGCCTCCCCCGCCGTGCCCGCCACCCGGGCGAGATGGGCCGCGAACTCCGAGGCCACCTCCTGTCGTGAGTGGTGCACCTTCGCGTATGAGTAGCCGTTGTCCCCGAGCCGCTGGCGGAGCAGAGGGTCGCCGCACAGTTGCGCGATCCGCCCCACCAGCGGCTCCACCTTCTCCTCGCCCACCACCAGTCCGGCGTCAGCCGCCAGGATGTGCCGCATCGATGCCAGCTCGGCCGGGCCGTGCCCAAGGACGGGCCGACCCGCGGCCAGGTACTGCGGCAGTTTCGTCGACAGCGACAAGCGCGTGTACCGCACGAGATCGGGCGCGAACGACTCGACGTGGACGAGGACGTCCGCGCTCCGCAGGATCGAAACCACCTCCGTGCTGCCGACGGATCGGGCGAGGTGGACTGCCGACAGGTCGGCGAAGGCCGGGGCGTACCGCTCCAGGTCGTGCTTGGGCGCGTACACCGTCAGCCTTGCCGGCGGGACCGACGGCGCGATGCGCTCCAGCGCAGATCCGATCCGTGCCAGTGCAGCCCAGCGTCCCAGATGCAGGCCTCCGGCGTAGACGAACTCCACCGTGCCCTCGGCCGACCTCGTGCCGGGCGGTCCGTCGCCTGCTCGGTACCCGTCGAAGGCGGTCCCGTCCACGCAGTTCATGAAGGCGGCGAAGGGGATGCGGTAGCGCCGGCGGTACTCGTCGGCCATGGGGGTGCTGATGCACAGCCCGGAGCGGGAAAGTCGCACCGCTTCACGGAGGTGCGCCTCCACCGCCCACCGGCCGAGGCCGAGCAGTTCGCCGTTCGCGTACAGCGTGGTCGGCCAGTCGTCCATGAAGTGGGGCACCAACGGCACGCCGCAGTGCCGAGCGATGCCGCAGGCCAACCGCATGACCCGGACGCTGCCCAGCACGGAGTAGACGACGTCCGGACGGTACCGGCGGGCCCAGCTACGCAGCTCTCGCGGAAGGAAGAGCGGGCTCAGATCCGCGACCGCCCGCATGTGCTGCCATGTCCGCCCCCGCAACGGGGTGGCAGTGCCGGCAACCGGCCCCTGGGGGCCGCCGGGGGAACTTCTCGTCATCAACCGGCGCGTCCAGTAGTCGACCGGCGCGCTGCGCGGGTCGAGCGCGAAGTAGCGCCGGCACACGTCGGTCGAGGGCGTCGTCGCGGTGATGTGGACCTGCGCCAGCCGGTCTGCTGGCCAGCCGCCGAAGAGGTTGGAGAGAGTTATCCCGGTCCCGGTCGTGTGCCCGAAGGGCTCGGCGCCCACCACGAGTACGCGCGGGTGCGGTGACACGTCCGTCATCAATTGGGTTCCTTTGCTCGTGCCGCGTGGGTCTTGAACACCGCGCGGTATCCGTACAGAGCCCCTGGAACCACCGTCAGCAGATAGACCAGGGTGCCGGCAATCGGTACGGCGGCCACGCCGTACCTGCCGGCCGCGTACCACTTGAGGGGAATCGAGACGACCAGGTAGAGCGTCCACCCCAACAGCTGCGGGCGGACGACGCCGGCGGCGTTCTGCACCATGAAGCACGGCGACATCGCGGCCAGCAGCACCCACCAGCCGGCCAGTCCGGCAAGCAGCAACCCGCCCTCGTCGAGGCGGACGCCGGCCCATGCCTCGATCAACGGGCCGCCGACGAGCACCAGTCCACCCCCGAGACCGACCGCCATGCTGGACGACAGGATCGTCATCCGGCGGCTGGTCCGCCGTACCCAGTCGATCTCGCCCCGTGCGAGTGCCTCACCGTTCGCCGCCCAGAGCGGGACGTTCACCAGCGAGACCAGGATTCCCAACTGGGCGAAGAGCCGCGCGGAGACAGCGAAGTCGGTGACGTCCCGCATCCGCAACACGTGCGCGATCACCAGCGCATCCGCGTTGCTCGCCACCGACATGACGATCGTCAGCAGGAGGAACAACCCGCCGAGAGCCAGCAACTCCCGCGCCTCGCCGCGATCGGCCGCACGTAGCCGAGGACGCAGTTGCGGCAGGGCTCGCCCGTACACCCAACAGCTGGTGAGCAGGTTCGTCAGGACCGGTCCCGCGACGCTGGCCGTCACGACACCCACCGGCGGCAGGTCGAGGTGCACGGCGAGCAACACGAGCGGCAGGGCGCACAGGCCGCCGAGCGCCTGCCACAGGTTGCTCTGCGCCACCTGCTGGTACGCGAACTGCACCCGGACGACCAGGGAGAGCGGCACGTTGACGACGAAGGCCGTGAGGCAGGCGAGCACGAAGGGCTCGGCCTCGGACCCGGCCGGGTCACCGTCCGCGCCGAACAGCCCCGCCCACGGCACCAGCGACGAGCTCGACCACAGGCACAGCAGGATCAGGACTGCGATCCCGGCGAGCAGGACGTAGGCGCTCGACACGTAGCGACGGGCCCGGGCCACGTCCCCCGTTGCGTAGCAGGGCGCGAGTTTGGTCATCAGGCCGTTGCCGAGGCCGAGGTCCGCGAAGGCCGCCATCGCGGTCAGGGCGCCGATCGCCGCCCACAGTCCATAGAGTTCCGGCCCGAGCTCCGTCAGCATCACCGGAATCAGCACGAGTGGAGTCACCACGCCGATGGCTCGGCAAACCACTGTGGCCGCCATGCCGGTGAGGAGACGCCGTTGGCGGTCACGGGCGGGCAGGACGTCCGCGTCCGCAATCGTCGGCGGTGCAGGCCGCACCGTGGGTACACCCACCTCCTCGCGAGACAGGGACACGGTTCACCCACCGGTCCGCGGCGTGAGTCCCAATGCGCCGGTCAAGGCCGCCCGCTCATGCTGCCCTGACGGAGTAGCGCTTGAGTCGCAGTGCTGGCTTCTCCACCAGGTGCCAGGAGGCAGCCGCGCAGCCGAGAGTCAGGGCGATCATCAGGGCGACCAGGGCGGTGCCTCGCACCGGCCAATGATCGCGGCCGACCCAGATGAGGAGGTTGACGAGGGGCATGTGCCAGATGTAAGCCCCAAAGCTCAGATCGCCGATGCGGGCCGTCAGCCCGTGGAGTGCGGCCGGCCCTCGATATCCCAGCCAGAACACCAGATAGGACAGGGGAACGCCTGCCAGTACACCGAGCACGACCCGTCCCGAGGAGCCGGTCAGATGCTGTGCCCAGTTGAGTGTCAGGTATCCGCAGAGCGCGACGAGCGCGACCAGACCCGACCGGGGCGCTTGACGCCACAGCCGCGACCACATGACACCGAGCATGAAGTAGCCGAGCCAGGGTAGGACCGAGACGCCGAGTAGCTGCTGAATTCGGTTCTCGCCTGTCAGGCTCGACGACCAGGCGTACAGGCCGCACCCTGCGACGGCGACAAGTGCCGCGCTGCCCATCATCGCACGGAACGAGCGACGAACGGCCAGCAGCACCAGTACCGGCACGATCAAGTAGAAGCCGATCTCGGCGGGGATCGTCCAGAGGCTGCCGTTGATCACACCCGTACCAAAGCCGCTGAAGAGCGACGGATGGTAGACCGGCGCCAGCAACAAGGTGCTTCCGAACCAGCCTGCGAACTGGATGTCGGCCAGTGACCGAACGCCTATGACGCCGACGAGCAGGAGGACCCCCGTCATCACCAGCAAATAGACGTAAATGGCCGGAGCGACCCGCAGAAACCGGTTGCGGAAGTAGTCCGCCCAACCAAGGCCACTCTGCTGGCACCTCAGTGCTGAGGAGAAGACCAGCCCGCCGCTGATGATGAAGAACACGGCAACGCCGTCGCCGAACCACCTGCCGCTGCCCGGTTCATACCAGAGGAAACGACTGCCCGTGTGCTCCACGATGTGCTGGACGACGACCGCGAGTGCCGCCAGCAGTCGGAGCAGATCGAAGCAGTTGCCCTCCTGCTGTCGTGCAGATCCGGTTCGGCGTGCCGCCGAGCGCACGATGGTCGTCATATGATGTGTCGTCTCCCTGCGATCGACATGTCCGTACAGTTGACGCAGCCGGCGCTCCAGCGCCTACCGCCGCCGGTAAAGGAATCGAGAAACGCGGCGAGCGGATCAGCGAACCGTCGGCAGTCGAAGGAGGACTCGGCGGTAACGCGCTCCGCCAGGCGCATCTCCTCTCGCTGAACGGTGGGGACGCATGACCGCCCGCCGCAACACCACTAGCAGGAAATGGCAGCCGCGTCGCGGGTAGCGGCGCTTTAAGAAGGAACTGATCGCGATGACGCCTTGGCGGCGGGGGTAGAAACCCTCCCCCGCGCCGATATGCCACACAACGCCCGACCCCGAAGTCTCGCTGACCGCGACCGGCGTCGTCGGGCCGCTCTCACCGCTGGTCACAAACGTGTCCGAGCGGGTCATGGCCATCGACCGCGCCGGGCCGAAGACGCATCGCGAGCCAGGCTCGCCCCAGGGGAACCGAAACGGGCCACGTAGGCGATCCATGTTCCCGCACCTGTCATCGTCGCCCCCATCCCGTCGGACCGGCCAGCCCGCGGATGCAGGGGCCGACGAGGAGGGCTTCACAGTTCGACGGGCACACGACCCGACATCCAGCCGACGGTCTCCGCCAAACCAGCGCGGAGCGGATACCGACGCACCGCGGGAAACAGCTCCAGCAGTCGTGAGCAGTCGGCCTGCGAATCGCGCACGTCGCCAGCGCGTGGTGGGCCGTGCACCACCTCGAGCCGCCGACCGAGCACCTCTTCCAGCTCCGCGATCAGCTCCAGCAGCGAGATCCGCGCGCCGAAGGCGAGGTTCACCACGTCCGGGGCGCAGACGCGACGCAGGATCGCGTCGACGATCACGTCCGTGACGCTGCCGACGTAGGTGAAGTCGCGGGTCTGGTTGCCGTCGCCGTGCACCTGAAGCGGCCGGCCCTCCAGCGCCGCCGAGACGAACCTCGGCACCACCGCGGCGTACGAGTGGTTGGCGGCCTGGCGCGGTCCGAAGACGTTGAAGAACCGGAACGGCAGCACGGCGGTGCCGTAGCAGGAGGCGTAGGCAAGGGCGTACGCCTCGGTAGCCAGCTTGGAGACCGCGTACGGGCTGACCGGCATCGGCCGCAGCGTCTCGGCCCGGGGTAGCAGCGGGTTGGCCCCGTACACCGAGGACGACGAAGCGAGGATCACCTGCGGCACTTGGTGGCGCCGCACCGCCTCGAGCACTGTCAGGGTGCCAGTGGCGTTGGCGTGGTGGCTGCCCAGCGGGTTGTCGATCGACCGGGGGACCGATCCCAGCGCGCCAAGGTGCACGACGGCGGACGCCCCCGCGACAGCCTCGTCGAGCAGGTCTGGATCGAGGACGCTGCCCTGTGCCAGGCGGACGGGCAGGTCGAGGAGGTTGTCCAGCGATCCGGTCGAGAGGTCGTCGACGGCGACGATGTCGCTGACCTCCGGAACCTCCGCGAGCGCCCGGGCCAGGTTCGAACCGATGAAGCCAGCTCCACCGGTCACCACGATTTTCACGGTCACTCCTGTTCACGCGCGATGCTGGTGACGGCCGACGGGTCCGCCGGGCCTATGACCGAATCAACGACGAACGGCGCACCGAGATGCGCGAATGCAGATGCTCCGCCCATGAAATGCCACGCCGACCGGCATCGTCGAGGGCCCCGCTTCTGGGGTGTTGGCGGGCAGAGGTTGGTCGAGCAGGACCGGATGGAGAACGCTCCCGCACAGCACGCACGTCGCCAGGCCGTGCAGGTTCTCAGATGCGCTGGAGAATGCGCGAATTACCGCATCTGGCCAGGTACGGTCAGACCACCTGACCGCCGATGAGCAGGAAGCTGATCATGAGCGAAATTCTGATTCTCACGGACTATCGAGGGGCCTTCCACTCCACCGTGGCGACTCAGCGGACTCTGTGCACGATGAACATTTCCCGGATAAGTGGGCTTCTCCGCGATTTCGGTCACGAAGTGGAGACCCGCCAATTCTCCGAGGTCGACTTTCGGCGCGACTACCGGAACGTCCACCTGCTCTACACGTCGTCCGAGGACATCGGCCTGGCTTACCGCAGTTACCTCGAGGACGTCATCCTCGCGCTGCAACTGTCCGGCGCAGAGCCGATCCCTCACTTCCCGTACCTCCGGGCGCACCATAACAAGTCGATGATGGAGATGCTCCGTTACCGGCTCTTTCCAAAGGATGCGGAGGCGTTCGGCACCCGCGTGTACGGGACCTACGAGGAACTGGTGGCACAGGAGCCCGAGGGCGGCTGGCCGAAGGTCGTGAAGTCCGCGTACGGGGCCGGCTCACGCCAGGTGGCCAGGGCGGACGACCGGCGGACACTGCTGAGTACGGCGCGCCGACTGAGCCGGACGTGGGATCCCGGGGACGTGCTCAGAGAGTTGCGCAGGCGCGTGTTGTGGCGGGACTACCCCCGATCTTCGCTGCACCGGGGAAAGTTCGTGGTGCAGCAGCTCGTCGACGGGCTGGACGGAGACTTCAAGGTCCTGCGTTACGGCCGGCGCTACTACGTCCTCTACCGCCGGAACAGACCGGCGGACTTCCGCGCCAGCGGGAGCGGAAGGTTCACCGGCCTGATCCCCGACGAAATCGAAACCGACCAGCTGCTGGACTATGCCCGTGGGGCGGCGGAGATCATTGGCACACCGTGCCTCTCCCTCGACATCGGGTACGACGGCCGCGACTTCCACCTCATAGAGTTCCAGTGCCTGCACTTCGGCACCCTCACGGCAGAGCGGTCCACCCGGCACTGGATGGACCGCGGCGGCCGGTGGGAGGAGCGGGTCGAGCCGTGCGACCTCGAACTGGTCTTCTCCGAAGCGATCCACGAGCACCTGACGAGTTGAGCGAGGGTCAAGCATGCGTCAGGTTCTACTCCTGGGGATGTACCGCTTCCCCCACGGCGACGCGCCGGCGAACCGGATCCTCTCCCTCGCCAAGACGTTCAGGGAGGCCGGATTCGCACCCTTCGTGATTGGCAACGGTGTCTACGACCCACGGTTCCTCACCCCCAGGGGCCGTCACGAGGTCGACGGCCTGCCGTTCACGTCGGTGCGCGACCGCGCGGGACGCCCGGCGGCCCGGATCCTGGCCCGGTTGTTCCAAGGCCTGACGCTGGCCCGCGCCGTCCGCCGGCACGGCGTGGATCGGGTTGAACTGTTCTACACCACGCAGGGAACGCTGACGCTCAGCCTCGTGCTGATGTGCCGGTTCGTCTGGCGTCGGCCGCTGATCGTCGACTGCATGGAGTGGCACGAGCCCTCCCAGTTCCGCTGGGGCCGGCTCTCCCCGCGGTATCTGCAATTCGTGTACAAGTTCCACCTGCTCTGTCGTCGAGGCGACATGGTCACGGTGACCCGCCTGGTCGCCATGGAAATGGCCCGGCGCCACTGCCGCGTCATCCGGATACCACCGCAGGTCGACGTCCGGGCGTTCCCCCCGCATCGGGCGCCAGCGACCGCATCCCGGATCGAGGTGTTCTACGCCGGCACCCCCCAGGGCAAGGACGATCTGGGGACGGTGCTAAGAGGTCTGGGCCTGCTCCAAGCGGACGAGCTGTCCCGGGTGCGGCTGACCGTCGCCGGCCCTTCACCGACGGAGGTCACCGCGATCGCTGGCGGCGAAGACGAAATGCGGCGCCTCGGCGGGGCCGTCCGTTGCCTTGGCAGGATCTCGCGCGCCGACGTGCTGGACCGGCTGGCCGAGTCCCACTTCACCGTGCTGCTCCGCCCGGTCACGACATACTCGGCGGCCGGCTTCCCGTCCAAGGTTCCGGAGAGCCTGGCGGCTGGCGCCTGCCCTATCGTCAACCTGACCAGCGATCTCGGCGAGTACCTCACCGACGGGGAGAACGCCGTGGTCGTTGAGGCGTGCTCCGCCGAGGCGTTCGCCACGGCCTTACGTCGGGTGATCTCCCTATCCCCCGGCGACCTGGTCCGGATGAGCCGCAACGCCCGGACATTGGCTGACACTCGTTTCGACTACCGTGCGTGGGCGGCTCCGCTCGGCCGGTTCGTCGACGAGCTGACGGCGCGGGGCCGGCGCGCGGGCGTGGGGTCCGGAAGATCGGTCGGTGAGCCCGCTGAGGGCAGCCAAGACCGACGCGGCCGGGAACCGACCCACCACCGGCGGTGATGGCAGATCCATCGAACCGTTGACAGCGGCCGAGACAGCCCGGCGCACCTTCCGGTACGCCCGTCCGGACGCCGTGAGATGTGGTGAGCTGTAGGCATGGACCGGAGCCGGCTCGGGCTGGTGCTGCACCCCAACCGGGACGTCTCGGCGGTGGTCGACACGATCGTGAACTGGGCCGCCCGACATCGGATGTCCCTGGCCGTACGCGCCGAGGACCGGCACCGGGTGCCGGCCACGGTCGAGCCGCTCCCGGTGGGCGAGGTGGCCGCCCGGTCGGACGCGCTGATCGCGATCGGCGGGGACGGGACCATGCTCGGCGCGTTGCGCTCGGCCGTCCACGACCCGAGGCCGGTGCTCGGCGTGCACGTCGGCAAGCTCGGTTTCCTGGTCGAGGTGGAGCCGCCGGAGCTGCCGACCGCGCTGGACCGGCTGGTGGCGCACGACTTCACGGTGGAGAGTCACAGCTGCCTGGCCTGCGACGTGTGCGGCGACGACCTCGTCGCGTTCAACGACGTGGCGCTGATCCGCCAGCCCGGCTCCGGCTTCGTCGAAGCCTCCCTCGCGGTCGACGGGCAGCAGTACGGGTACTACCGCTGCGACGCGCTGGTGGTCAGCACCCCCACCGGCTCGACCGCCTACAGCTACGCCGCCGGCGGCCCGCTGGTCTCGCCGGCGACCGACGCGGTGGTGGTGACCCCGTCCGCCCCGATGGCCGGCATCTCCCGCGCGGTGGTGCTCTCCCCCGACGAGACGATCCACCTGGAACTGCGCGACTGCTCCGGGCCGGTGGCGGTGGAGGTGGACGGCCTGGTGATCCGGGATGCCGCGACGGAGGGCGTCGTGCAGGTGCGCTACCGGCGCGACGCGGGCCTGGTCGTCCGCCTGGATCCGCAGCGCTACCAGGAGCGCAACCAGCTCAAGCTGAGCCTGCTGGACCTGCCGCTGCTCCCCGACCAGCTCCGCGAGCTGCTGCCGGAGGGCCTCCGCGAGAGGCTCAACCGCCGCGAGTTGCCCCCGCCGCGCTGACCGGCGTCACCTGCCTGTCCGGCCCGCCCCTCCGGCTGCCGCACGTCCCCGCACATCCCGCTCGTCTGCCCGGCTCGCCCCACTCGTCTTCGGCGGCCTGTCGAGCTGATGTCGTCAGCGATTCATGCCCCCGTCCTGGCCGATCGACACGGCCCGGGGTTCCTGACAGGAGCCCGGGAGGCCCTCCCTGCAGGAGCCCGGACGGCCGTCCTACAGGCGCCCGGGAGGCTTCTCTGCCCTGAACCGTGGCCTGATGTCACAAACGACTCAGCTCGAAAGGGCCGAGAGGGCAAGCCCGCCGACGGGGATCGGCATACGGCGAACAGCAGACGGCAGGCGGCAGACGGCAGGCGGCAGACGGCGAGACAGCCCCCGGGCGAGGCGGGCGGATGCGACCAGGGGCTCAGGCGCGCTTGAGCACCTCGGAGACCAGGTCCTTCGCCTCCTGCTGGATCCGGGCCAGGTGCTCGGGCCCCTGGAACGACTCGGCGTAGATCTTGTAGACGTCCTCGGTGCCGGACGGCCGGGCGGCGAACCAGCCGGAGTCGGTGGTCACCTTGAGCCCGCCGATCGGCGCGCCGTTGCCCGGGGCCGCGGTGAGGGTCGCGGTGATCGGCTCGCCGGCCAGTTCGGTGGCGGTCACCTGCTCGGGCGAGAGCTTGCCGAGCACGGCCTTCTGCTCCCGGTTCGCCGGCGCGTCGATCCGGGCGTACGCGGGCGCGCCGAAGCGCTCAGCCAGCTCCGCCCAGTGCTGGCTCGGCGTGCGGCCGGTGGTGGCGATGATCTCGGCGGCGAGCAGGCAGAGCAGGATGCCGTCCTTGTCGGTGGTCCAGGTGCCCCCGTCGCGGCGCAGGAACGACGCACCGGCGCTCTCCTCGCCGCCGAAGCCGACCGCGCCGTCGAGCAGCCCGGGGACGAACCACTTGAAGCCGACCGGCACCTCCAGCAGCGGGCGGCCCAGGTCGGCGGCGACCCGGTCGATCATCGAGGAGGAGACCAGGGTCTTGCCGACGGCGGCGGCCGGGCCCCAGTTCGTCCGGGTGCGGAACAGGTGGGCGATCGCCACCGTGAGGTAGTGGTTGGGGTTCATCAGGCCGCCGTCGGGGGTGACGATGCCGTGCCGGTCGGCGTCGGCGTCGTTGCCGGTGGAGACCTGGTAGTCGGCCCGGGCCGCGATCAGCGAGGCCATCGCGTTCGGCGACGAGCAGTCCATCCGGATCTTGCCGTCGCCGTCCAGGGTCATGAACCGCCAGGTGGGGTCGACGGTCGGGTTGACCACGGTCAGGTCCAGCCGGTGCCGCTCGGCGATCTCGCCCCAGTAGGCGACGCTCGCCCCGCCGAGCGGGTCGGCGCCGATGCGCACCCCGGCGTCGCGGATCGCGTCGACGTCGATCGCCGCCGGCAGGTCGTCGACGTAGCCGGCGAGGAAGTCGTACGACCCGGTGGTGTCGGCGGCGCGGGCCCGCGCGTAGGGAATCCGGCGGACCTCCTTCAGCCCGTCGGCCAGGATGGCGTTGGCCCGGTCCTGGATCCACTTCGTGACGTCGGTGTCCGCCGGCCCGCCGTGGGTGGGGTTGTACTTGAAGCCGCCGTCGTCGGGCGGGTTGTGCGACGGGGTGATCACGATGCCGTCGGCCAGCCCGCTGGTGCGCCCCCGGTTGTGGGTGAGAATGGCGTGCGACACCGCCGGGGTGGGCGTGTAGCCGTCCCGGCTGTCCAGCAGCACCGTGACCTCGTTGGCGGCGAGCACCTCCAGCGCGTCCACCGCCGCCGGGGTGGAGAGCGCGTGGGTGTCTCGGCCGACGAACAGCGGGCCGTCCAGGCCCCGCTCGCGGCGGTAGTCGCAGAGCGCCTGGGTGACGGCGAGGATGTGGTCGGAGTTGAACGCGTTGCGCAGGCTCGACCCGCGGTGCCCGGACGTGCCGAAGGAGACCTGCTGCGCCGGGTCCTGCGGATCGGGGTGCTCGGCGTAGTAGGCGGTCACCAGCCGCGGCACGTCGACCAGGTCGGCGGGCTGGGCGGGCTTGCCGGCCCGGGGATGACTGCTCACGGTTCCACCTTCTGTCCCTTGCCGATCACCACGATGCCGTTGTCGGAGACGGTGTAGCGCTGCCGGTCCTTCTCCAGGTCGACCCCGATCTCGGCCCCCTCGGGCACGACCACGTTCTTGTCGAGGATGGCCCGGCGGACCACGGCGTGCCGGCCGATGTCCACCCCCTCCATCAGCACCGCGCCGTCCACGTGCGCCCAGGAGTGCACCTTCACCTTCGGCGACACGACCGAGTTCTCCACGAGCGAGCCGGAGATCACCGCACCGGGCGAGACCATCGAGCCCACCGCCCGGCCGACCCGCTCGCCCCACTGGTGCACGAACTTCGCCGGCGGGTACGGCGGCTGCTCGGTGTAGATCGGCCACTCGAAGTTGTAGAGGTTGAACACGGGGTGCACGTTGATCAGATCCATGTGGGCGTCGTAGAAGGAGTCGAGCGTTCCCACGTCGCGCCAGTAGCCGCGGTCCCGGTCGGTGCTGCCCGGCACCTCGTTGTCGCGGAAGTCGTAGACGTTGGCCTCGCCCCGCTCGACCAGCATCGGGATGATGCTGCCGCCCATGTCGTGCTTGCTGGTCTTGTCCTCCGCGTCGCGCTCGACCGCCTCGCACAGCGCCTTCGTGCTGAACACGTAGTTGCCCATCGAGGCGTAGATCTGGTCGGGGGCGTCGGGCAGGCCGACCGCGTCCGTGGGCTTCTCGCGGAACGCCCGGATCCGCCGGCCGTCCTCGCCGACCTCGATCACGCCGAACTGGTCGGCCATTGACAGCGGCTGCCGGATGCCGGCCACGGTTACCCCGGCGCCGGAGGCGATGTGGTCCTCGACCATCTGCCGCGGGTCCATCCGGTAGATGTGGTCGGCGCCGAAGACGATCACGTAGTCCGGCTGCTCGTCGTTGATCAGGTTGAAGCTCTGGTAGATCGCGTCGGCGGAGCCGGCGAACCACCACGGCCCCCGCCGCTGCTGCGCCGGCACGGGGGTGACGTAGTTGCCGAGCAGCGTCGACATCCGCCACGTCTTGGTGATGTGCCGGTCCAGCGAGTGCGACTTGTACTGGGTCAGCACGACGATCTTCAGAAAGCCGGCGTTCGCCAGGTTGGAGAGGACGAAGTCGACCATGCGGTACATCCCGCCGAACGGGACGGCCGGCTTGGCACGGTCCGTGGTGAGCGGCATCAGGCGCTTGCCCTCTCCGCCGGCCAGGACGATCGCGAGCACCTTGGCAGCCATGGTCCGACGCTAACCATCCGCCGGAGACTTCACCACTCGTACGGGCACACTTCTGCACTAGGGTGCGGGGGATGACGGACTCCGCACACCTTCGCGTCGACCTGTTGACCCGGGAGTACCCCCCGGAGGTGTACGGCGGCGCCGGGGTGCACGTGGAGTACCTGGCCCGTGAGTTGCGCCGGCTCGCCGACGTACGGGTGCACTGCTTCGGCGCGCCGCGCACCGAGCCGGGCGTCACCGCGTACGCCGAACCGGCGGGCCTGGGCGGCGCGAACGCCGCGCTGCGGACGATGGGCGTGGACCTGGAGATGGCGGCGGCGTGCGCCGGCACCGACGTGGTGCACAGCCACACCTGGTACGCCAACCTGGCCGGGCACACCGCGAAGCTGCTGCACGGCGTGCCGCACGTGGTGACCGCGCACAGCCTGGAGCCGCTGCGGCCGTGGAAGGCCGAGCAGCTCGGCGGCGGCTACGCCCTCTCGTCCTGGTGCGAGCGCACGGCGTTCGAGGCCGCCGACGCGGTGATCGCGGTCAGCGAGGGGATGCGGCGCGACGTGCTCACCGCCTACCCGGCGGTGCACCCGGACCGGGTCCGGGTGGTCTACAACGGCATCGACACCGACGAGTACTCCCCGGACCACGGCACCGACGTGGTGGAGCGGCTCGGCATCGACCCGGCCCGCCCGAGCGTGGTGTACGTCGGGCGGATCACCCGGCAGAAGGGGCTGCCCTACCTGCTGCGGGCGGCGCGCGACCTGCCGGCGGACACCCAGCTGGTGCTGCTGGCCGGCGCGCCGGACACCCCGGAGATCGCCGCCGAGGTGGAGGGCCTGGTGGCCGAGCTGCGGGCGGGCCGATCGGGCGTGGTCTGGGTGGCCGAGATGCTGCCCAAGCACGAGGTGATCCAGGTGCTCACGCACGCCACGGTCTTCGTCTGCCCCTCGGTCTACGAGCCGATGGGCATCGTGAACCTGGAGGCGATGGCCTGCGAGACGGCGGTGGTGGCCACCGCGACCGGCGGCATCCCCGAGGTGGTCGCCGACGGCGAGACCGGGCTGCTGGTGCCGATCGAGCAGGCCGCCGACGGCTCGGGCCGGCCGCTGGACCCGGGCCGGTTCGTGGCCGACCTCGCGGCGCGGATCAACGAGGTGCTGGCCGCCCCGGAGCGCGCCACCGAGTTCGGGCTGGCCGGCCGGCGCCGGGCCGTCGAGCAGTTCTCCTGGGACGCCGTGGCGCGGCGGACGCTGGAGGTGTACCGGTCGGTGGGCGCGGCCGGCTGAGCCGCGCGCGAACTGATCTCGCGCAGTAGGTTGGCGGGGTGACTGGACGGTTTCCGATCGAAGACGTCTCCCCCGTCGTCTCCTGCGGTCGCTACCCGGCCAAGGCGGTGGTGGGCGAGCCCGTGCCGGTGTCGGCCCGCGCCTACCGCGAGGGGCACGACGCGTTGGGCTGCAACGTGGTGTGGCTGGGCCCCGACGGGCGGGCCCGGCCGTTCACCCGGATGCGCCCCGGCGAGCCCGGCCAGGACCGCTGGCACGCGGTCATCCGCCCGGACGCGGTCGGCGAGTGGGTGTTCACCGTCGAGGCGTTCCACGATCCCTACCTGACCTGGCAGAACGCGGTCACGAAGAAGCTGGCCGCCGGCCAGGGGCCGGAGGATCTGGCCAACGACCTCGCCGAGGGCGCCCGGGTGCTGACGGCCGCCGCCGCGCTGGTGCCGGCGGGCGACGTCGACCGGGTGTCGGCGGCGGTGGCGGCGCTGCGCGACGACCGGCTGCCGCTGCCCCGGCGGGCCGCCCCGGCGCTGGAGCTGGCCGGCCTGCTCTGGGAGCACCCGGTCCGGGAGCTGGTCACCACCGGCGAGGAGCGCCGGCTCTGGGTGGACCGCCCCCGCGCGCTCTTCTCCGCCTGGTACGAGTTCTTCCCCCGCTCGGAGGGGGCCGTCCCGGCCACCGTCGACGCGCCGGCCCGCTCCGGCACGTTCGCCACCGCCACCGAGCGTCTGCCGGGCGTCGCCGCGATGGGTTTCGACGTGCTCTACCTGCCGCCGATCCACCCGATCGGCCGGGTCAACCGCAAGGGCCGCAACAACTCGCTGACCGCGGGGCCGGACGACGTCGGCTCGCCGTGGGCGATCGGCGCCGCCGAGGGCGGCCACGACGCCATCCACCCCGACCTGGGTACGCCGGAGGACTTCCGGGACTTCGTCGCCGCCGCCGCCGAGCAGGGCCTGGAGGTGGCGATGGACCTGGCGTTGCAGTGCGCGCCGGACCACCCGTGGGTGACCGCGCACCCGGAGTGGTTCACCACCCGGGCCGACGGCAGCATCGCGTACGCGGAGAACCCGCCGAAGAAGTACCAGGACATCTACCCGCTGAACTTCGACAACGACCCGGAGGGCATCCGGGCGGAGATCCTGCGGGTGGTGCTGCACTGGGTGGGCGAGGGCATCCGGATCTTCCGGGTGGACAACCCGCACACGAAGCCGTTCGACTTCTGGCACTGGCTGATCGCCGAGGTGAAGAAGGTCGACCCGGACGTGCTCTTCCTCGCCGAGGCGTTCACCCGGCCGGCGATCATGCACGGGCTGGGCAAGATCGGTTTCACCCAGTCGTACACGTACTTCACGTGGCGCACCTCGGCGGCCGAGATGCGGGCGTACTGCGAGGAGCTGGTCGCGGCGGCCGACCACATGCGGCCGAACTTCTGGCCGAACACGCCGGACATCCTGCACGAGTCGTTGCAGCACGGCGGCCCGCCGATGTTCAAGATCCGGGCCGTGCTGGCGGCGCTGCTCTCCCCCTCCTGGGGCGTGTACGCCGGCTACGAGCTGTTCGAGCACGTGGCCCGCCCCGGCGCCGAGGAGTACCTCGACAACGAGAAGTACGAGCTGCGCCCCCGGGACTGGGCCGGCGCGCAGGCGCAGGGCCGCTCCCTGGCGCCGTTCATCGCCACCCTCAACCGGGTACGCCGGGAGAACCCGGCCCTGCACCGGCTGCGCAACCTGCGCTTCCACGAGATCGACAACCCGGCCCTGCTCTGCTGGTCCAAACACGACCCGGACACCGGCAACACGGTCATCGTGGTCTGCTCGTTCGACGCGCAGGGCGTGCAGTGGGGCAACACCACGCTGGACATGCCGGCGCTCGGCTTCGACTGGCACGACCGGTTCACGGTGCACGACGAGCTGACCGGCGCCAGCTACGACTGGGGGCAGCACAACGCGGTGCGCCTCGACCCGTACCTGCAACCCGCGCACGTGCTGGTCGTGCGGCGGCCCGCCGCCCCGGCCGGCCCGGCGGCGCAGGGGCCGGCGGCGCCGGACCTGACCGTCGAGAACGTTCCCGACGCCCTCTCGGGCGGCACCGCCCCCACCGCTGCAGCGCAGGAGGACGACCCCCGATGGACGAGCTGATCTCCGGCGCGACGCACGATCCGCACGCCGTCCTCGGCGCGCACCCGGCCGACGGTCGGACGGTGATCCGTACGCTGCGCCGGGGTGCCGCCGACGTCGCGGTTCTGGTCGACGGCGAGCGGCACCCGATGCGGCGGGTGCACGGCGTCGGGGTCTTCGAGGCGACCGTGCCCGGCGAGGTGCTCGACTACCGGGTCGAGGTCGACGGCCGGGTGCACGACGACCCGTACCGCTATCCGCCCACGGTGGGCGAGCTGGACCTGCACCTGATCGGCGAGGGCCGGCACGAGCGGCTCTGGGAGGCGCTCGGCGCCCGGGTCTTCGACGAGGGCGTCGCGTTCGCCGTGTGGGCGCCGAACGCGCGCGGCGTCCGGGTCGTCGGCGACTTCACCGGCTGGGCCCCGGACGACGGCTGGCCGATGCGCTCGCTCGGCGCCAGTGGGGTGTGGGAGGTCTTCGTCCCGGGTGCCTCGGCCGGCGCCCGCTACAAGTACCGGATCCTGGGCGCCGACGGGTACTGGCGGGACAAGGCCGACCCCATGGCGGCGTACGCCGAGGTGCCGCCGGCCACCGCGTCGGTGGTGCACCACTCCACGTACGAGTGGGGTGACGCCGCCTGGCTGGAGCGGCGGGCCCGGCGGCAGCCCCACCAGGAGCCGATGAGCGTCTACGAGGTGCACCTGGGCTCCTGGCGGCCCGGGCTGGGCTACCGGGAGCTGGCCGAGGAGCTGACTGCGTACGTCACCGGGCTGGGCTTCACGCACGTGGAGTTCCTGCCCGTGATGGAGCACCCGTTCGGCGGCTCCTGGGGCTACCAGGTGACCGGCTACTTCGCGCCGACGTCCCGGTTCGGCGACCCGGACGACTTCCGTCACCTGGTGGACCGGCTGCACGCCGCCGGCATCGGCGTGCTCCTGGACTGGGTGCCGGCGCACTTCCCCAAGGACGAGTGGGCCCTGGCCCGCTTCGACGGCACCCCCCTCTACGAGCATCCCGACCCGCGCCGGGGCGAGCACCCCGACTGGGGCACGTACGTCTTCGACTTCGGCCGTCGCGAGGTGCGCAACTTCCTGGTCGCCAACGCGCTCTACTGGTGCGAGCAGTTCCACGTCGACGGGCTCCGGGTCGACGCGGTGGCCTCGATGCTCTACCTGGACTACTCCCGGCAGGAGGGGCAGTGGGTCCCGAACCGGTACGGCGGGCGGGAGAACCTGGAGGCGATCGCGTTCATGCAGGAGGTGAACGCGACGGTCTACAAGCACCACGCCGGGGTGGTGATGATCGCCGAGGAGTCCACCGCCTGGCCGGGGGTCACCCGCCCCACCGACGCCGGCGGGCTCGGCTTCGGCTTCAAGTGGAACATGGGCTGGATGCACGACACCCTGCTCTACACCTCGAAGGACCCGATCTACCGGCAGCACCACCACCACCAGCTCACGTTCTCCCTGGCGTACGCCTGGAGCGAGAACTACGTGCTGCCGATCAGCCACGACGAGGTGGTGCACGGCAAGGGTTCCCTCGCGGGCAAGATGCCCGGCGACACCTGGCAGCGGCTGGCCACCGTCCGCGCCCTGCTGGCGTACATGTGGGCGCACCCGGGCAAGCAACTGCTCTTCATGGGCTGCGAGCTGGCCGACGACCGGGAGTGGAGCGAGGAGCGGGGGCTCGACTGGCACCTGCTGCACGACCCGGCCCGGGCCGGCGTGCAGCGCCTCGTCGGCGACCTGAACCGCGTCTACCGGGACACGCCGGCGCTGTGGGCGCAGGACACGGAGCCGGCCGGCTTCCGCTGGATCGCGGGCGACGACGTCGCCAACAACACCGTCTCGTTCGTCCGGATCGCCCCCGACGGCGCGACCCTGGTCTGCGTGGCGAACTTCTCCGCCCGGCCCCTGGAGGACTACCGCGTCGGGCTGCCGGCCGCCGGGACGTGGGCGGAGGTGCTCAACACCGACGCCCACCACTACGGCGGTTCCGGGGTGGGCAACCTGGGCGCCGTGCACGCACAGGACGTGCCCTGGCACGGGATGCCCGCCTCGGCGGCGCTGCGGGTGCCGCCGCTCGGCGTGCTCTGGCTCCGCCGGGGCTGACCCGGTCAGCGCCCGGGGTCGCGCCGGCACCCCGGCGCGGACCGGTCAGCACCCGGGGTCGCGCCGACACCCCGGCGCGGACCGGTCAGACCAGGCCGGCGTCGCGCAGCAGCTTCCACAGGCCGGCGCCGTCGGGCGCGGAGAGCCACTTCTGCCCCACCGGCCCGGCCGAGGAACTGCCGGCCGGGGCGGGCAGGCTACCGGCCAGCACCGCCTGGGTGGGCGAGAGCCGGCGGATCGCCACCCCCGCCACGTTCTGCGGGTGGGCGGCCGCGAACTCGCGGTAGATCTCCGGGTCGTGCTGCCCGTCGTCGCCGACCAGCAGCCACTTCACGTCCGGGAACTCCTTGGCCAGCCGGGCCAGGGTGACCCGCTTGTGCTCCCGCCCGCTTCGGAACCAGCGGTCCGCGGTCGGCCCCCAGTCGGTCAGCAGCAGCGGCCCGGCCGGGTAGAGGTGCCGGGACAGGAACCGGGTCAGCGTCGGCGCGACGTTCCAGGCGCCGGTGGACAGGTAGAAGACCGGCGCGCCGGGGTGGGCGGTGGCCAGCCGCTCGTAGAGCACCGCCATGCCGGGCACCGCCGCCCGGGCGTGCTCGTCGAGGACGAAGGTGTTCCAGGCCGCGAGCAGCGGGCGGGGCAGCGCGGTCACCATGACCGTGTCGTCGATGTCGGAGAGGATGCCGAAGCGCACCTCCGGGTCGAGGATGCGCACCGGCGCCTCGACCGGCTCGGCGTCCGGCAGGCTGATCCGCACCGCTCCCCAGCCCGGCGGCAGGTCCGCCTCGAGCACGGTGTCGACGAAGCCGCTGCGGTCGGCCTGCGCCTCGTGCCGCACCCCGCCGGCCTCGACGGTCACCGTCACGTGCTTGGCCGGCAGGGTGGTGAAGCTGCGCCAGCCGCGGACCTTCTCCAGCCGGCCCCGCTGGCGGGTGTCCAGCCGCCCCAGCAGCACCCGGCACATCACCCGCACCCAACCGGGCGCGCCGTAGCCGGCGTACGCGATGATGTTGGTCCGCCAGCCGGTGCGCCGCAGCCGACGCTCGACCATCGCGTGCACGGCGTCCTCGATCCGCGCGGCCCGGTGCAGGTTCGGTACGGCCAACTGGCCTGCGGGAGTGGGTGGCACGTGAGCAACCCTGCCACAACCCGGCGACCTCGGCCACGCGAGGCGATCTCCGTGGCCGCCAGCTGCGCCGATCCACCCCGCCCGGTCCCGCCGGCGTGAAACACTCCGGTCGGGACGACGACGGGGGCGTTGGTCGTGTCGCAACCAGTGCACAAGCGTGGGCGGTGGCGCCCGCAGCTCGACCGGCCGGCGCTCGTCGCGCTGCTGTTCGGGCTCGCCGGGGTCGGCTACCGGCTGGTGCTGACCCTGCACACGGTGCCCGTCTCCAACAGCGACGAGGCGACCTTCGGGCTGGCCGCGCTGCACATCGCGCAGGGCCGCGAGCTGCCCGTCTTCCTCTACGGCCAGCGCTACATGGGGGTGCTGGAGTCGTACCTGGCCGCGCCGCTGATCGCGGTCGCCGGGCCGAGCTGGCCGCTGCTGCGCCTGCCGCTGCTGGTGCTCTACGCCGTCTTCCTCTGGCTGATCCACCGGCTGACCCGGCGGATCTGCTCGCCCTGGTTCGCCGCCTTCGTCGTCGGGCTGCTCGCCCTCGGCGGGGAGCGGGTGGTCCGGGACCAACTGACCGTGGTCGGCGGCCGGCCGGAGGTCAAGGTGGCCGTGCTGCTGATGCTGCTGGTCGTGGTGGGACTCGCCCGGGGCACCGTGCGGCACCGCCGGCTGGCCGTCGGGCTCTTCGGCCTGCTCGCCGGGGTGGCCGCCTGGTCGGACTGGCTGATCCTGCCCTACCTGGGGGCGGCCGCGCTGGCACTGCTCTGGGTGGCCCGCCGGGAGCTGCTCGGCTGGGCCGGGGTGCTCCTGCTGGCCGGTTTCGCCGTCGGGATCGCGCCGATGATCCGGGACAACCTCGTCGCCCCGCCCGGCGAGGACTCGCTGTCGGTGCTGCGCGAGGTCAGCACCCGGGCCGGGCCGCCACCGCCGTGGACCCGGCGGCTCGACGGCGGGCTGCTGGAGGGGGTGCCGCTCGCCGCCGGACTCTGCCCGGTGGACGGCTGCTCCCGCTGGCAGGGATGGTTCGGCCTGCTCTACCCGCTGCTGCTGGTGGTCGCCGCCGCGCTCGCCGTGGTCGCGTACCGCCGGGCCGCGGGCGCCCCGACCGGCCGCCGGGTCGGCCCGGTGGTGCACCTCGCGCTGGTCGTGGGCGCGGCGCTGACCCTGCTGTCGTACGTGCGCAGCCCGCTGGCCGCCACCAGCCCGCTGGACAACGCCCGGTACCTCTCCGTCCTCCAGCTCTCCCTGCCGGCGGTGCTGTGGCCGCTCTGGCTGGCGGCGGTCGCCTGCTGGCGGGGCACGGTCGGGGCGCTCGGCCGGCTGGCCGGGGCGCTCGCCACCGCCGTGCTCGCCGCGCTGACCGCGACCACGCTGGTGGTCACCGTGCTGTTCGCCGCCACCGGCACCGAGGCGTCCCGGGTCGAGGAGCGGCAGGCCCGCGAGCTGGCCGACCGGCTCCGCGCGGGCGGCCCCCACGAGGTGTACGGCGACTACTGGACCTGCAACCGGCTGATCTTCAACACCGACGAGTCGGTGGTGTGCGCGGTGCTCGACGGCGGACTCACCCCCGGGCAGAACCGCTACCCCGCGTACTGGCGGCAGGTGGAGCGGGCCGACCGGCCCGGGTACGTGCTGGCGGCCGGCTCGGCGGCGGAGCGGCGGCTGCGCCGGCTGCTCGGCGACCGGGCCGACGCGGCGCTGCTCGCCGAGGTGGGTGGGTATCGCGTGTACCACCCGGAGACGCCGGTGCGGCCGTGGCGGTAGGGACGGGCCGTACGCTGGCCGGGCCGGCGCGCGGGCGCCGCGCCGAGGCGAGGAGTCACCGATGCTCATCCTGCTGCCGCCCTCCGAGGGGAAGGCCGACGCCGGCACCGGCCGGCGGCTGGACCTCGCCCGGCTCTCCCTGCCGGAGCTGACCGGCGCCCGGGAGGAGGTGCTGGCCGCGCTGGTGGCGCTCAGTGACGGCGACGAGGAGGCGGCCCGGACGGCGCTGGGGCTCAGCGAGGGCCAGCGCGGCGAGCTGCGGCGCAACGCCCGGCTGCGGGTGGCGGCCACCGCCCCCGCCGGCGGGCTCTACACCGGCGTGCTCTACGAGGCGCTCGACCTCGCCTCGCTCCCGCCGGCCGCGCAGCGGGCGGCCCGCCGGTCGGTGCTGATCAGCTCCGGCCTCTGGGGCGCGGTACGCCTCACCGACCGCATTCCGCCCTACCGCTGCCCGATCGGGGTGCGGCTGCCGGGGGTCGGCGCGCTGTCGGCGTACTGGCGGCGGGCCCTCGCGCCGGCGATGGACGCCGCGGCCGGCGCCGGGCCGGTGCTCGACCTGCGCTCCGGCGCGTACGCGGCCACCTGGGCGCCCCGCGGCGAGGTGGCCGCCCGCACCGTGACGGTCCGGGTGCTGCACGAGCGGGAGGTCGACGGCGTGCCCGTCCGGTCGGTGGTGAGCCACTTCAACAAGGCGACCAAGGGTCGGCTGGTGCGGGACCTGCTGACCGCGGGCGCCCGGCCGCGCTCGGCCGACGGGCTGGTGGCGGCGCTGCGCGACCTGAAGTACACGGTGCTGGAGCAGCCCGGACCATCCCACCGGCCACGCCAGGTCGACGTTGTCGTCACCGAGTTGTAGGGCTGCCGCAAGATTTCCTCAAGGCTGGGGCGGATCGGTTTCCCCGTCGGCGTCTTCGGGTCACGGTAGGGGGACCCCGACGCCGACAAGGAGTGCCTGAGTTGGCTCCCGAACCGATCCTGCTCGACCGGCCGAGCCTCCCGTCGACCCCGCCGCCGCTGGACTGGCTGACGCTGGCCGACGCGTTCGAGGCCGCCTGCCTGCTGCGCTGCATGCCCCCGCCGGCGGTCGCCGGCGCCCGCCGCCCGGTGCCGCACCACCGCCCGGCGACCGTCGAGTTCAACCGGGAGGAGGCCGCCCTGCGGTTCCGGCAGCTGCTCGGCCGGCTGGACGTCCCGATCGAGCACGAGGTGACCGTCGGCGGGCTGCGCCGCCGGTACGAGCTGCACCGCCTCTCGGTTCCCCTGGCGGACCGGCCGGCGTACGCGCGGACGCTGGAGGCCGGCTGGCGGCAGGGCCGGCGCGAGCTGCTGGGTGGCCCGGTCCCCGGCGCGTCGACGACGCGGCGGGTGTGGCGGCCCCGGCTGGCCGCGGCGGCCTGGCGGGCCGCCCTGCTCGCCGGGGGGCGGCACGTGCGCCGGCACATCCTCGGCGTCCGGCTCACCGACCGGGAGCTGGCCGCCGTCCTGGTGCGCGGGGCCGCCCTGCTGGACGTGCCGGCGCTGCTGCGCCCCGGCACCGGGTGCTTCCTGGTCTGCGTCGCCGACGGCCCGGACCGCGAGCGGATCCTGCACAGCGCCGCGCTGGAACCCGCCAGGGCGGCCGAGCCGGCATGACGGCCGGATGACCGAACTGACCCCCACCGTCCACCCGGCGCCGGAGCCCTAGTCCAGCCCGACGGGTGGGCGGCGGGTTGCGGTGCCGGCCCGCGCGGCGCAGAGTGCAGACCGTGAGTCGAACCCGGTCCCGCCGCGCCCGCCGGCGCCCCGGCCGCCCGGCGGCGCTGTTGTCGCTGCTGCTGGTGGTGACGCTGCCCGGCCTCGCCGGCTGCCGGGACTCCCCCGAGCCGCCGGTGCCCATCCGGATCGCGACCGGCAGCCCGACGGCGGTCTACCACGCCTTCGGCCGGTCGCTGGCCGACATCCTCAACCGGGAGATGCCGAACGTCCGGGCCAGTGTGGTGGTCACCGCCGCCTCGGCGGAGAACGTCCGGCTCGTCGGCTCGGGCGAGGCCGAACTGGGGTTCACCCAGGCCGACGTGCTGCCGGCCGCGCCGGCGACGCACCCGTCGGTCGTCGCGGTCGCCCGGGTCTACGACGACCTGCTGCACCTGGTCACCACCGCCGGCGGGCCGGTCCGCACGCTGGCCGACCTGGGTGGGCGGCGGGTCTCCGTGGGCGCCCCCGGGTCCGGCACCGAGATCACCGCCTCCCGGCTGCTGGAGGTGGCGCGCCTGGGCGGCGACCGGGTGCACCGGGAGCGGCTCGGCCTCGACGACTCGGTGGCGGCGCTGCGGGCCGGCAAGATCGACGCGTTCTTCTTCTCCGGCGGGCTTCCGGTCAGCGCGGTGAAGCAGCTCGCCGACGACAGCGCGACCCGGATCGTCGACCTGGGCGAGTGGACCGAGCCGCTGCGCGGCAGCAACCCCCAGGTCTACGTCTCCCGGGACATCCCCCGCTCGGTGTACGGCACCGACCCGGTCACCACCGTGGCCAACCCGAACTTTCTGATCGTCCGGGCCGACCTGCCGGAAGCGCTGGTCCGGGAGGTGACCCGGCTGCTGATGGAGCGCCGGCAGGAGTTGGCCGCCGCTCATCCGGCCGCCGGCCGGATGAGCCCCCGCTCGGCCATCGCCACCTCCCCGCTGCCGCTGCACCCCGGCGCCGCCAACTGGTACCGCGCCGCCAAGCCCTGAGCCCGGCGGCCGGTGACGGTGACGGGGCGCCCGGCCGCACGGCGACCGGGAGGACCCTCGGTCGGACTGCGAACCCGTCGCCCCGGCCGGGCGTCACCCGGTCACGGCGTGCCCGGTCCGGCGGGGACCGGGGCGGCGGGCCCGTCGACGGGCGGTGCGGGAGCACCGGCGGGAACCGGCTCGGCCGGGTCGGTCGGGTCCGTCGGGTCGGTCGGGTCCGTCGAGCGGGTCGGGGCGGGGAACCAGAGGCCGGCGACCAGGCCGCGCGGCTCGCCCCGGCGCATGGTGAGCCGCCCGTCCGAGGCGTCGACCAGCACGGCGACGATGGTGAGGCCCAGCCCGGCGCCGTCGATGTTCTGCACCTCCGGCGCCCGCCAGAACCGCTCGGTCGCCTGGCCGAGCTGGCTCTCCGTCATGCCCGGGCCGGTGTCCCGGACCTCCAGCGCGGTCCCGCCCTCGTGGTGCCGCACGGTCACCGTCACCGCCCCGCCGGCGCCGCTGAACTTCACCGCGTTGTCGATCAGCGCGTCCAGGGCCTGGTCGATGGCGGTCGGCACGGTCCGCGCGTACGCCGGGGAGTCCACCGCCGCGAGCCGGAGGGCGACCGACCGGTGCCGGGCGAGCGGCTCCCACGCGGCGACCCGGGACGCGGCCACGGCCGCCGCGTCGACGGTGACCCGCTGGTTCTCCCGCCGCTCGGCGCGGGCCAGGGTGAGCAGCGCGTCCAGCACCAGGGCGAGCCGGTCGGTCTCCTCCAGGGCCAGCCGGTGCTCGGCCTGCCCGGCCGGGTCGGTCAGGCTCAGCCCCAGCTCCTCCACCCGCAGGCGCAGCGCGGTCAGCGGGTTGCGCAGTTGGTGGCTGGCGTGCGCGACGAAGGCGCGCTGCCGGTCCATGACGTCGGAGACGGCGTCGGCCATGTGGTTGAAGCTGGCCGCCAGCCGGCGCAGCTCCGGCGGGCCGAGCCGATGCTGCACGCGGGCGCCGCGGTCCCCCTCGGCGATCTCGTGGGTGACCGCGTCCAGCTCGGTGACCGGGCGCAGCACCCAGCCGGCCAGCCCGAACGCGGTGAGCACGCAGGCCAGCACGGCGAGCAGCCCCGTCCCGGCCAGCACCAGCCACCAGACGGCGACCGCGCGCCGGACCGGGTCGGCCGGGGTGGCGGTGACCACCGCCCCGAGCACCTCGCCGCCGTCGTTGATCGGCACCGCCACCACGATCGGCCGGTCGACCCACGGCCAGACCGACTCCGGCCCGCTGGCCTGCTGGCCGGAGAGCGCGGTGTCCAGCGCCTCGCGGGTCCCCGCAGCCGGCCGCCAGCTCTCGGAGGACGCCACGGTCCGGCGGTCCCGGTCGACCACCGCCGCGCCGATCCCGTACAGGGCGTCGTAGCTGCGCAGCTCGTTGTCGAGCGGGCCGGGCGTCCCGCCGCGCAGCGCCGGGCCCGCCAGCGAGGCGAACCGGGTGGCGTCGGCGAGCCGGTCGGCGCGTACCCGGTCGGTCTCCCGGCTGGCCAGGGTGGCCGCCAGCGGGGTCTCCAGCGCGATCAGCACCAGCACCATCAGCAGCAGGTAGCTGATCACCAGCCGACGTCGCACGGCGCCGCCTCACTCGCCGCGCAGCCGGTAGCCGACCCCGCGGACGGTCTCCACGAGGCGGGGGTCGCCCAGCTTGCCGCGCAGCGAACCGACGTGCACCTCGACCGTGTGCCCGTCGCCCCACGTGGTGCCCCAGGCGTCGAGCAGGATCCGCTCGCGGGGCACCGCCACCCCGGGCTGCCGGGCCAGGGAGAGCAGGACGTCGAACTCCTTGCGGGTCAGCGCCACCGGCCGGCCGGCCACGGCGACCGTCCGCGCGGCCACGTCGATGCGGACCGTCCCGGCCTCGATCAGGTTGCGCTCGGGCACCGTGTGCGCCGCCCGGCGCAGCACCGCCTCGATGCGCGCCTGGAGCTCGGTCATGGAGAAGGGCTTGACCACGTAGTCGTCCGCGCCCAGCCGCAGGCCGAGCACCCGGTCCCGCTCCTCGCCCCGGGCGGTCACCGCGATGATGCCGAGCTGGCTGCTGCGCCGGCGCAGCTCGCGGCACAGGTCGGTGCCGTCCCCGTCCGGCAGGGTCAGGTCGAGCAGCACCAGGTCGCAGGGGGCGGCGGAGAGGGCGGCGGCGACGGTCGCCGCGTGCTCCACCTCGTACCCCCGGCGGGTGAGGGCGGAGGAGAGCGCGGCGGCCACCCGACGGTCGTCCTCGACCAGCAGGATGCGCACCCGGAGCCCCCATTCGTCGGTCTGTCGACCCCGAATGGTGACAGAAGCCGGCCGCAAACGGGAGGGTAGGCCCCTCGTCGCCCGCCGTGCGGACGGCGGCCCGGCCCGCTCCGGCGCACCGGAAGCGGGCGACGGGCCCGGGTGGGAGCCCGGAGGCCCCCACCCGGGAGCATGTCGGCGGCGCGGGCGGTAGCGCGGAAAACCGGGCCGGCCCCTGCGTAGGCTGCCGGGGTGATCTACAAGCTGCTGACCACCGTCGAGTGGGACGACGCGCTGGCCGCGGGCCACTTCGCCGGCACCGCCACGGACGCGCAGTCCGGGTTCATCCACCTCTCCGGGCCCGACCAGGTGGTCGAGACGGCCCGCCGGCACTTCACCGGCGCCACCGGGCTGACCATGCTCACCGTGGACCCGGCCCGGCTCGGCGACGCGCTGCGCTGGGAGCCGTCGCGCGGCGGCGCGCTCTTCCCCCACCTCTACGGGCCGCTGCCGGTGCCGGCGGTGATGGCCGCCGACGCCCTGCCGGCGGACGTGCCGGTCGCCGACGCGGTGGCGACGCTGCTGCGTTGAGCGGGTCGATATGCTACGCCGAGTCCGCGCGCCCCGGCCTCACTCTCCGTGCCCGGGGCCGGCGCGGCAGCCCGGACCCGCGCGGGTGGCCGCCGCTCCCGGCGTACGCCGAACGCGGGTCACCGACGGCGCCCGGCGCGCCCTGCGACCCATGCGAGTTGAAGGATGACTGACAGCAGTTCCCCGTCCCCCTCGGTCTTCGTCCACCCGACGGCCGACGTCGAGGAGGGTGCCCGGGTCGGCGACGGCACCAAGGTCTGGCACCTGGCCCACATCCGGTCCTCCGCCCAGGTGGGCGCCGGCTGCGTCATCGGCCGCAACGTGTACGTCGACGCCGGCGTCACGGTCGGCGACCTGGTCAAGATCCAGAACAACGTCTCCGTCTACCAGGGCGTGACCCTGGAGGACGAGGTGTTCGTCGGGCCGTGCGCGGTCTTCACCAACGACTTCCGGCCCCGCGCGCAGAACCCGGACTGGAAGATCACCCCGACGCTGGTCCGCCGGGGCGCCTCGATCGGCGCGAACGCGACCCTGGTCTGCGGCATCGAGGTCGGCGAGTACGCGATGATCGCGGCGGGTTCCGTGGTGACGAAGGACGTGGCGCCGTACCAGCTCGTGGCGGGCAACCCGGCGCGGCCGAAGGGCTGGGTCGACGAGCGGGGCGAGGTCGTCTCCCGGGACGTGGACACCCCGCCGCAGCGGCAGGGCTGACCCGGCGACGAAACGGCGGTGGACGGGCGCTCCCGTCCACCGCCGTCGCGCGGGTGTTCAGCGGCAGAGCCGCGCGATCTCCTCCTGGAACCGCTCCATGGGGTTCGCCTCGGCCGGGCCGAGCAGGTAGGTCTTCAGGTCCCGCCGGGCGTCGGTCATCGGGTCGTCGCCGGCCCGGGTGACGGACACGATCTTTTCCAGCTCGCCGCAGTCCCGGGAGAGCAGGTACGCCGCCCGCGACGTCGGGTATTCCCGGCGGAACTCGTCCTCCGGCAGGCCGCCCGGGTTCGCCACCACGTACGGCCGCTGGCTCTGTACGAAGTCCGAGACCACACTGGACACGTCGCTGATCAGCAGGTCGGTCTGGTTGAAGCAGTCGAACAGCGCCGGCGTCCGGCCGGTGACCACGAGGTGCCGCGTGCCGTCCAGCGAGGTCGCGTCCGCGTCGCCGCCCGCCGCGCGGATCCGCTCCACGATCCGCTCGTGCACCGCCTTGGCCTCCTTGGACCGGGAGCCGGTCAGCGGGTGCGGCTTGTAGATGAGCCGGACCGCCGGCGCGGTGGCGAGCAGCCCCTGGACGATCCGCTCCCCCATCAGCACCAGCGAGGTGTGGTACGGGTCGTCGTCCAGCCACCCCTCCCAGGTCGGGGCGTAGAGCACCGTGAACGGCCGGTCGACCGACTCCGCACCGAACGTGTGCACCCCGGCGAGCTGCGGCCGTCCGATCTCGACGATGTCGGAGTCGAGCACGCCCACCCCGGCCCGGGCGTACCGCTCGCGCCCGGCGAGGCCGGCGACCCACACCTCGTCGTACACCTTGCTGTACGGGTTGACGCTGGCCTGCTTGTCGCTGTCGCCGTGCCCGACGAAGACGTGCTTCATGCCGGGCTCGCGGAGCATGTGGATGTTCGCGCCGACGTTCGCGGCGTAGAGCGCGGCGCGCACGCTGCCCAGTTCGAGGTTCATGAAGTCCACGCCGGCCGGCACGCAGATCACCGGCAGCCGGGTGTCGGCCAGTTCGAGGAACGCCTCCTTGCTGCGCATCAGCACCACACCGCGCTGGTCGAGCGCCTCGGTCGGGGCGAGCCACATGTTGGCCTGGTAGACGTCCTTCGCCGGCCCGGCGAAGTAGAGGGCCACCTCCGGCCGGTAGCTGTCCAGCCAGCGCTGGACGGCGGGCAGCAGCGGGCTCTGGCCCATCCCGCGCCCGCGCAGCCAGGTCAGCGCGACGATCCCGCCCACCAGCGCGGCGGCGAGCACGGCCACCACTCCCGCACCGATCACCGGGGCGGCGTTGTCGAGCACCGCCGCGAACACGGCGGCCGGCGCCAGCACCACGTTGACCAGGGCCAGCCGGTCGCCGGCGAGCCAGGCCGCCCAGTGCGGCGGGCGGGGCGCGGCCCGCATCGGGCCGAGGTCGATGTTGCGCACCAACGCCGACGTGGGGTTGCGCCGGTCGATCATCGTGGCGAGCGCGCCGGCGAAGACCGAGATCAGCCAGACGGTCGACGGCAGCACCAGGACCAGGCTGAGTTCCCACGCGCTCGACCGGATCTCGGCCACCACCAGCAGGACGACCGCGAGGTCGCGCGCGAGCTGCCGGTAGTCACCCCGCAGGCCGACCTTCTCGAGCAGCGTGTGTGTGGCGGGCGACCAGCGGGCGAGCGCGTACTCGCCGGTGACCGCGGCCAGCCCGGCGACGGCGAAGACGCCGACCCAACCGAGCGCGCCGGCGGCGAGCATCACCAGATAGGCCAGCAGCACCAGCGCGCCGCGGGCCGCGACTCCCGACGGCCCCATCAACTTGCCGAACAAGGACGCTCCCTATCGAAGTCGACGACGAGCCGCACCCGGTGGGCGTCGTGTCTCCCGGAGACGCGAACGGAGGCCGCGTCGTTCGTCATATCGGTCCAACTCGCCCACGACCTTAACGCGAACGGGCCGGGACGCATCGCTCGGGTATCGAACGATCGACCGGAGGAAGAATCGAGCGGACGCTATCGTCCGCCCGCCCGGACCCGCCCCGCCGCCGCACGTCGCGGGCCGGGTGCCGGCCGCGCCGGCCGGCTCCCGGCCCCGGTCAGCCGGGCTGGCGGAAGCAGCGCATCGCCCCGGGGGCGGACCGCTTCGCGAACTCCTGGAACCCGAGCTCCACGGCGATCTCCCGGGCGGCCCGGTTGCCGGAGTAGACGCAGATGGTGGACACGTCGAGCCGGTCCACCGCCGCCTGGAGCTCCGGCAGCGGTGCCAGGTCCGGCCGGCCGTCGGCGAGCGCGGCCAGCTTGAGCCGGTCCTGGACGAAGTCGGAGCTCTGGTCGTACTCGATCAGGTAGCCGTCCCGGGGCATGACGACCCGCAGCCGGCTGCTGATGATCGGCGAGATCCGCATCAGCGTCGAGGGGGCGAGCAGCAGCCCCGGCGGACGGTCCAGGCCCTGCATCCAGAAGACGATCTTCTGGCGCTGCTGGGGCAGCTTCCAGATCGGGTGCGGACGCACCTCGACGAAGCTCTCGGTCGACCACATGGGCGCGCCCCAGACGGCGAACGACGCGACCAGCGCGGTGGCGGTCGCCGCACCGACCAGGCCGTCGACGACCCGCCGGGCCCCGGGCAGCCGCACGGTGCACAGGATGCCGACGAGCCCGGGCAGGGCGAGGATCCAGGGCACCCGCCAGAGCACCGCGGAGACCCCGCTCAGGTCGCCGAGCAGCTCGAGCACGCCGGGCACGAACAGCACGCTCATCGTCACCGCGGCGCCCGCCGCGAGCAGTTGCGGGGTGCGCCGCCGGACCAGCATCGGCGCGCACCAGAGGGCGAGGCCACCGATCACACCGAGCACCCCGATGAGCAGGGTCCGCCGGTAGGTGCCCTCGGCGTCGAAGAACTGCGTCTCCCCACCGGCCTCGGTGACCGGCCCGAGCACGATCCGCGACACCACCACCGAACCGACCGGGTACGCGACCGCGGCGACGAACGCGACGACCGCCTCCCGCCAGCGACCGACCAGCAGCATCGCCGCGGCGGCCGCACCGACCAGGATCGGCAGGATGATCGCCGAGGTGGAGGAGAGCCCGGTGGCCACGATCGAGAGCGCGAAGACGAGGAAGAGTCGCCACCGCGACCGCGACTCGAACCAGTCGGTGAGGTAGACCCACATCAGCGGGACCACCGCGGAGACGAACATGCCCTTGCCCTCGTAGAGCCGGGGCAGGTGGAAGGTGCCGAGCGCCGCGTCCGAGCCGGCCACCAGGTAGAGGTAGGCGATGCCGACGGCGAACGCGAGCACCGGCCGGCGCGGCGCCCAGCGGTGCACCAGCCGCCAGAGGGCGAGCACCGCGAGCACGGCCAGCACGGGCAGCAGCACGTACCAGGTGGCGGAGGCGGCGTGCATGCCGAGGAACCGCCCGAGCGCGCCGGCGAAGACCTCGATCGACGAGATGGGCGGCTGGGTCGTCAGGGCCGGGGCGACGCCCTCGGTGAAGAGGAAGTCGCGCAGGGGGACCTCGTCACGCTCGGCGACCCAGACGGACTTGCCGACGTAGAAGACGTCGTCCTTGGAGTTGCGGGCCATGAAGAACGACGAGATGGCGACCAGCACCGAGACGACCAGCGCGTAGCCGGCCTGCCAGGGGCTGGTGGCGGGGGCGTCCGCGCCGGCGCCCGTCAGCCAGCGCCGCCGGGCCAGCAACGCGACCACGACGGAGGCGACCAGGCCCAGCACGGCGGGCACCCACCAGGGCATGTCGCCGGCGACAGCGGCCGTGACCGCCGCGCCGACCCCGGTGGCGACCGCGACCAGCGGCCAGCGCCGCGAGCGGTCGGTGGCGGGGTCCGCCGGGGCGTCGGTGGCGGCCGGCGCCGTCGCGGGCCGGCGGCGGACCGCCCGCACCACGGCGACGCCCGCGAGCAGCACGCAGCCGACCAGCCAGATCAGGAAGATCACCGACGGGGCGAGGCGGAACAGGAACGCGACGTGGTAGATCACCGTGAAGAGCGCGAAGGCGATCACCGCCGCGTCGGTGAAGAGCCGGGGCGACGCCGCCACGAGCGCGCCCAGCCGACCGGCGGGGCCGTCGCGCCGCGGCGGGTCCGACCGCGTCACGTCCGGCTCAGTCTCTGCCACCGCGGAACTTCCGACCTTCGACACGGAACATCCTTGCTCTTGTCTCATCAGGGCAGGTGGTCCTCGCGACCGGCGGGTGCGCGCCCGCCCGCCGCAGACGACGGGAGCGTACCCGGGCGCCAGCGTCGGGGGCAGACCGCCGGGCGGAGGCTGGGCGATCCAGCCCCCACCCGGCGGGAATGCTCCGTCGAGGCCTCAGAGCTGCTTGTCCTCGATGACGGCGCCGACCGCCCGGTGAGCGGGCAGGATCCGCTCCCGCTCCACGTCCATGTCGGTCCGCCCGGCGAGGATGTCCAGGAAGTGGTCCAGCTGGGCGGCGAGCGGCTCCCGGTTGGTGAGCAGCTCCGGCACCTCGATGATGCTCTGCTGCCGGTAGCCGCGCCCGTCCGGCGTCGCCGCGTCGGAGGAGACGTGCCGGTAGATGGTCACGTCCTTGCGGATCAGGTCCGCCTCGATCAGCCGGTCGACCTCGCTGATCACCAGCGTCCGGACCTTGCGCTGCCCGATCCGGCTGGCCGAGACGTTGGCCAGCGCGCCGCTGCCGAAGGCCAGCACGGCCTCGGTCACGTCCTCCGCCCCCGGCACCGAATCCGGGTGGAAGTAGCCCATCGTGCCCCGCACCGAGGTGGGCTCCTGCCCACCGAACGCCTGGATGGCCAGGTCGACGTCGTGCACGAGCAGGTCCCAGGCCACCCCGGTGCGGATCCGCGGCGCGTACGGCGAGTGCCGGGTGGCGGTCAGGTGCACCGGGCGGTCGACCAGGGCGAGGGCGGTCAGCACCGCCGGGTTGAACCGCTCGAGCAGGCCGCACAGCAGCGGCACGCCGCGCTTGCCGGCGATGGCGACGATCTCCTCGGTCTCGGCGAGGTTGCCGCAGACCGGCTTCTCGATCAGCAGCGGCTTGTCCGCGGCGAGCACCTGCCCGGCGAGGGCGTGGTGGAACTCGGTCGGCGCGGCGATCACCACGGCGTCGACGTCGGAGAGGTCGTCGGCGTTCGGGGCCCAGCCGGCCCCGTACCGCTCGGCGATCTGCTGGCCGACGGAGCGCCGGGGCTCGATCACCCGGGCCAGCTCGGCCCGGTCGGACTGGGCGATCACCCGGGCGTGCAGCGAGCCCATCATCCCGGTGCCGACCAGGGCGAAACGCACCTTGGCGGTCATGCGCCCACCGCCGCCCGGACGGCCTCGACCACCTGGTCGACGTCGCTGTCGGAGAGGTGGTGGTGCACCGGCAGGGAGACGCACTGGCGCACGACCCGGTCGGTCACCGGCGCCGGGTCGGCGACGACCCGGGGGTGGTCCCGGTAGCAGTCGTAGTCGTAGACCGTCTTCGGGTAGTAGATGCCGCAGCCCACGCCGCGCTCGGTCAGCCGGGTGATCACCTCGTCGCGGCTCACCGGGGCCTCGTCGGTGACCAGCACCGTGTACTGGTGCCAGACGTGCGAGCGGCCGGGCAGCTCGGTCGGCAGACGCAGCCCGGGCACGTCGGCCAGGCCGGCCGAGAGCCGGGCGGCGTTGTCCTTGCGGCGCTTGACGTTCTCGCCGTACGCGGCGATCTGCGGGATGCCCAGCGCCGCCTGCAGGTCGGTGAGGCGGTAGTTGTGCCCGGCCACCTCGTACTGGTAGCGCTGCCGCATGCCCTGGTTGCGCAGCACCCGCAGCCGGTCGGCGAGGCCCGCGTCGTCGGTGGTGATCATGCCGCCCTCACCCGTGGTGAGGTTCTTGGTGGCGTACAGCGAGAAGGTGCCGAGCCCGAAGCTGCCGGCGCCGCGCCCGGAGATCGTCGCGCCCAGCGACTGGGCGGTGTCCTCGACGAGGCCGAGGCCGTGCTGCCGCGCCAGCGGGGCGATCGCGTCCATGTCGGCGGGCTGGCCGTACAGGTGGACCGGCATGAGCACCTTCGTACGCGGGCCGATGGCCGCGGCGAGGGCGTCCGGGTCGACGCAGAAGTCGTCCTCGCGGATGTCGGCGAACCGGGCGGTGGCGCCCGCCTCGAGGATCGCGTTGAGGGTCGCGACGAAGGTGAAGGGGCTGGTGACGACCTCGTCGCCCGGCTGGAGGTCGAGCACCTGGAGCGCGGCCACGAGCGCGGTGGTGCCGTTGTTGACGGCCACCGCGTGCTCGACGCCGACGAGGTCGGCGAACTCGCGCTCCAGACGGGCCACCATCGGTCCCTGCGCGATGACGCCCGAACGGATCACCTCGACCGCCAACCGTTCGGCCGCCTCGTCCAGCTTGACGACGGAAATCGGGATCACAGGAGCTCTCCTTGGGGTATGGGGCAGCGTGCAGACGGTAGCAGCGTGGGAGACCCCTGGCACATCTGGACCGGCTCGGGGAGAATCCGCGCACCGCCCGGCGAGGCCCCGGACTCGCCGTCGGCCTGGGTTCGTGGTACGCCCCGCGCTGCGCTAGTCTCGGCGAATTGTGCAGGCGACCCCCACGGGTCAGGGCGACGCGGAGGCAGGACGGCCGTGGCAGAGACCGCGACGCAGGTCGAAACGGTGACCGCACCGGCCGACGGGGCCGGTGGGGCGAAGGGTCCGTCCCGCTGGCTTTCGCTGGGCGTACGGATCGTGGTGATCGCGGCGATCGCGGCGGGCATGACCTGGAGCGTCGTCAGCCAGTGGCCGGACGTCCGGCAGACCTGGCTCGACCTGGCGTGGCCCTCGGTGGTGCTCGCCGTGCTGGCGGTGCTCGCCGGGATGTTCGCCAACTCGATGGCGTGGCGGGCCGCCGCGGAGGACCTGGAGCACCGGGTGTCCGTTCCCGCCGCCCTGCGGATCTGCATGGTCGGGCAGCTCGGCAAGTACATCCCGGGCAGCGTGTGGGCGTACGTCCTGCAGATGGAGCTGGGCCGGCGGGCCGGGCTGCCGCGCGCGCGGGCCTTCCTGGCCACGCTGGTCGCGCTGGGGCTCGGCGTGGTCGCCGCGCTCGGCGTCGGCCTGCTGAGCCTGCCCTCGCTGCTGGACGCGACCGCCGAGACCGGGGCCGAGTACGCCGAGCCCGTCCGGGTGGCGCTCTACATCGTCGCCGTGCTGTTCCCGATCGCCCTGATCTGCGCGATCCCGGCGGTGCTCACCCGGCTGATCCAGATCGTCCTCAAGGTGCTGCGCCGGCCGCCGCTGCAGCACCGGCTGACGCTGCCCGGCGTGCTGCGGGTGGTCGGCTGGAGCGCCCTCGGCTACACCCTGTTCGGCGTGCACCTGTGGCTGCTGGCCAACGCCCAGGCCGCTCCCGGCGTCGGCGGCCTGCTGCGCAGCATCGGCTCGTTCGCCATCGCGATGACCGTCGGGATGTTCGCCTTCCTCTCCCCCTCCGGGCTCGGCGTCCGGGAGGCCGTGCTGGTCGCCACCATGGCGCCCTTCCTCTCCGGCGCCGGGGGGATCGGGGCGGCGACGGGCATCGCGCTCGCCTCCCGGCTGATCTTCACGGTGGCGGACCTCCTCGCCGCCGGCATCGCCGCCCTGTCCGGGGTGCGGCAGCTCCGGCGGGGGACGCCCGACGGGGTGGCCGCCGACGAGGCGGTCGCCGTCGAGCAGGTTCCGGCGCCCCGCTCCGCCGCCGACCAGGCCGCCGATCCGGTCACCACCCGCTGACGCCCGCCCGCCGGCCCGTGCCCGGCGGACGCCGTCCCGCGAAACGCCAGGTGCCCCCGACCACGCTCGTGGTCGGGGGCACCTGCTCGTCGTACGGTCAGCGGCGGCGGGACGCCGCCATCTCGCCGAGCACCTCCAGGTGCCGGTGCAGCACCCGGTCGAGGCTGAAGCGCTCCCGGATCAGCGACTGGCCGTTGACCCCGATCTGCTTGGCCAGGGCCGGGTCGGTCAGCGCGGCGACCAGCCGCTCGGCCAGGCCCGGGACGTCGCCGGGCCGGCAGAGCAGGACGTTCTCGCCGTCCCGCAGCGAGATGCCGGGGAAGTTGTCCGCCCGCGCCGGCGCGACCACGGGCACGCCCGCCGCCATCGCCTCCAGGGTCGCCGTGCCGAGGCCGAGCCCCTGCTCGTGCGACTCCACCGTCGCGGCGGCCAGGTAGTCGGGGATCTCGCTCTTGGGCACCTTGCCGGCCGCGATGACGGCGTGCTCGACGCCGAGCGCGCGGGCCCGCTCCTCGAACACCCCGTAGTAGACCTGGCCGCAGATGAGCAGCTTCGCGTCCGGCACCTTGGCCAGCACCTCGGGCAGCGCCTCGACCAGCGCGACGCGGTCGCGCAGCGGGATCACGTGCCCCACCGACAGGATCACCGGTGAGGTGCCCAGGTCGTGCCGCTCGCGGACCCGCTGGGCGTTGCCGCCGACCACCCAGTCCGGGTCCACCCCGACCGGGATCGGCACCAGGCCCGAGTGCGCGCCCCGGTAGCGGGCCTCGATGTACTCCTGCATGAGCACGTCCATCACCACGAGCCGCGGCTTGGACCGCCGCATGAACGGCTTGACCATGGTCGCGTCGAGCCCGCGGAACACCTTCGCGTAGCGGGCCTGCGGGTTCTCCAGCCGGGTGTGGATGGACAGCAGCGCCGGCACCCCGCGCTTGCGCGCGTAGAGCGCGGTCGCCCAGGTCAGGTCGAAGAACTGACCGTGCTGGTGGATGACGTCCGGCCGGAACTCGTCGAGCAGCTTGCGGACCTGGCGCAGCAGGCTGGGCCGGGTGGTGAACGAGATGTCGAAGCTCACGGCCAGCCGGGTCTGCGGCAGCATCCACGCCGGCAGCCGGACGATCCGCAGCCCGTCGCGCTCCTCGACCGCCGGGGCGTCCTGGTAGGCGGCCGTGAGCACCAGCACGTCGTGCCCCTGGGCGGCGTAGCCCTTGGCGAGCGACTCGGACAGGTGCGAGCTTCCGCCCGCGCGCGGCGGGAAGAAGTTGTTGACCACTGCGATACGCACGGGAGGGGTGCTCCTAGCTCTCCGCTACAGGGACGAACCGGACATCGCCGCCGTCCAACTCGACTGTGGAGACCACCCGGGCGGGGACCCCCGTCACGACCGCCCCCGGTGGCACGTCTCTGGTGACCACGGCCCCCGCGCCGACGACCGCGCCGTCACCGATGGTGACGCCCATCATCACGGTCGCGTTCGCCCCGATGAACACCCGGTCGCCGATCACCACCGGCGCCCGATCCACCGAAGCATAGGCACGGCCCGATACGCAACGCCGGGCGGTGGAGTGGGTGTAGATCTGCGCGCCGCAACTGATGTCGCAGCCGGCGCCGATGGTCAGCCCGCCGGAGCCGTCGATGACGGTGAACGCGCCGATCCACGTGCCCGCGCCGATCACCGGCTCGCCGATCACCCAGGCGTGCGGGTTGTACGGATTCGCCGGGAGCCCGTGCGACGACGGGCCCCCGGCGGACGACTCCTGGGTCACGCGACCTCGGTCTTGATGAGGTCGGTCATCCCGTCCTCGACAGCGATGGTCGGCTCCCAGCCGAGCACCTCGCGGGCCCGGGTGATGTCGGCGGCGCGCCGGCTGACCAGCACCTCGCGCGGGTTGAACTGCGGCTGCACGTCGACGCCGACGGCCTTGATCAGGATCTCGGCCAGGGTGGCGATCGAGGTGTCGATGCCGGTGCCGATGTTGACCGGCACGTTGCCCTGCTCGGCCTCCATCGCGGCGACCACGGAGCGGGCGATGTCGTGGACGTGGATGAAGTCCATCGACTGCTCGCCCTTGCCGTCGATGACCGGCGGCTCACCGTTCTTGAGCCGCTTCACGAAGTGGTTGATCACCGAGGTGTAGTAGGCGGTCGGCTTCTGGCCCGGGCCGTAGACGTTGAAGAACCGCAGGGCGATCCAGTTCAGGCCCTTGCTGCGCTGGTAGAAGCCGAGCAGGTCCTCGCCGGCCCGCTTGGAGATGCAGTACGGGGTGAGCGGGTCGAGCCGGTCGTCCTCGTGCATCGGCAGCTTCTTCGGGTCGCCATAGACCGAGGCCGACGACGCGAAGACCAGCCGCTTGACGCCGTGGTCGGCGGCGGCGGCGAACACGTTGTGGTTGCCGACCATGTTGATGTCGATCGACTCGTACGGGTCGGCCTGGCTCTTGTTGATCGAGACCGCGGCCAGGTGGATCACGTAGTCGCAGCCCTTCATGGCCGCGTGCACGGCGCCGCCGTAGCGGACGTCCTGGTCGATCAGCTCGACGTCGCCGGTGGCCACCAGCTCCGCGACGCGGTCCCGGTCACCACGGAACATGTTGTCGAAGATGCGGACCTTGTAGCCCTTCTCCAACAGCATCGGCACCACGTGCAGGCCGATGAAACCCGCGCCTCCGGTGATGAAGACGGTCTGCTTCGACATGGCGGAGCGTGTCCTTCCTGGGGTCAGCGGCTGGTGGCCGCGGTGTTGACGACGTCTACCAGCGTGGCCGCGACGGTCTCGACCTGGGCGTCGGTGAGGTTGGCGTGCATCGGGATGGCCAGGTGCCGGGCGAACAGGTCCGCCGAGACCGGGCAGGGTGTGGTCTGGCCGTAGAGCGGCTGGACGTGCGAGGCGTACGTGCCGAAGGTGCACTGCACGCCGCGCTGCCGCAACGCGAGCGCCACCGCGCCCCGGTCGACCGAGGGCGCCAGCGTGACGACGTACGACTGCCAGGGGTGCTCGCGGTCGGGCGCCTCGTACGGGGTGGTGATCAGCTCGTGGTCCTTGAGCAGCTCGCCGTAGCGGGCCGCGGTGCGGCGCTTCGCGGCCAGCAGGTCCGGCAGCCGGTCGAGCTGGGCGAGCATGATCGCCGCCTGGATGTCGGAGAGCCGGTAGTTGTAGCCCAGCTCGGTGAAGGTCGGGATCGGCAGGTGCGACAGCTCGGCGCGGGTGAGCGCCCCCTCCACCCCGTACGTGTGCAGCTTCCGGGCGTGCGCGGCGAGGTCCTCGCGGTCGGTGACGAAGGCCCCGCCCTCGCCGGCGGTGATGCCCTTGCGGCCGTGGAAGCTGAAGGTGGCGACGTCGGCCAGGCTGCCGGCCGGCCGGCCCTTGTAGGTGGCGCCGGCGGAGCAGGCGGCGTCCTCGACCAGGAACAGGCCGTGCTTGTCGGCGATGGCGCGCAGCTCGTCGTAGTCGGCGGGCTGCCCGAACGCGTCGACGGCGATGATGCCGACGGTGCGCGGGGTGATCGCGGCCTCGACGGCGGCCGGGTCGACCGTCCAGGTGTCCGGCCGCACGTCGGCGAAGATCGGCGTGGCGCCGGTCCACATCACCGAGTGCCCGGTGGCCGGGAAGGTGTAGTCGCCGACGATCACCTCGTCGCCCGGCTTGACACCGAGAGTGAGCAGCGCCAGGTGCAGCGCCGAGCCGCAGTTGCTGGTGGCGAGGGCGTGCCGGGTGCCGACGGTGGTGGCGAAGCGCTCCTCGAATCGGCGGCAGGTGGGCCCGGAGCCGGCGAGCCAGCCGGAGGCGAAGACCTCGGCGATGGCCGCGAGTTCCGCCTCGCCGACCGTGGGCTGGCCGAGCGCGATGACCTCAGACATGTGACCCCCAGAGTGATGGACCCGGAGCAGTCTAGGCCAACCGGGCGGGTCGTCCGCGAGTCGGGCGCGCGGGAGGACTTGGCTACCATCGGTCGCGGCGCCGGCAGGGGAGATGAGATGACCAGGTTCGTGGTGGTGGGTGGCGGCATCGTCGGGCTCGCCGTGGCACACCGGCTGATGACCGACCGGCCCGGGGACACGGTCACCGTGCTGGAGAAGGAGGCCGGCTGGGCGGCCCACCAGACGGGGCACAACTCGGGCGTCATCCACGCCGGCGTCTACTACAAGCCGGGCAGCCTGAAGGCCACCATGTGCAAGGCCGGCAGCGCGTCGATGGTCGAGTTCTGCGAGCAGCACGGCCTCGCGTACGACATCTGCGGGAAGCTGATCGTCGCCACCGACGCCGCGGAGCTGCCGCGGCTGCACGACCTGCACCAGCGCGCCCTCGCCAACGGCCTGCCGGTGCGGCTGATCGAGGCCGCCGAGGCCGCCGAGTACGAGCCGCACGTCGCGGCCGTCGCCGCGCTGCACGTCGCCTCGACCGGCATCGTCGACTTCGGGGCGGTCTGCCGCAAGCTCGCCGAGCTGCTCGCGGCGGGCGGGGCGGAGCTGCGCACCGAGACCGAGGTCACCGGCGTGGCCACCCGACCCGAGGGCGTGGTCGTGAGCACCACCCGGGGCGAGGTCGTCGGGGACGTCCTGGTCAACTGCGCCGGCCTGCACGCGGACCGCATCTCCCGGCTGGCCGGGGTGCCCACGCCGGTGCGGATCGTGCCGTTCCGGGGCGAGTACTACGAGCTGGTGCCGCAGCGGCAGGGCCTGGTGCGGGGGCTGATCTACCCGGTGCCGGACCCGCAGTTCCCGTTCCTCGGGGTGCACCTGACCAAGATGATCGACGGCAGCGTGCACGCCGGCCCGAACGCCGTGCTGGCGACCGCCCGGGAGGGCTACTCCTGGGGCCGGATCAGCCCGCGCGACATCTGGGACGAGCTGACCTACCGGGGCCTGTGGGCGCTGGGCCGCCGGCACTACCGCTACGGGCTGACCGAGGTGGCCCGGTCGCTGTCGAAGAAGCGGTTCGCGGCGAGCCTGGCCCGGCTCGTGCCGGAGCTGACCCCGGCGGACATCGTCCGGGCCGGCGCCGGCGTCCGCGCCCAGGCGATCCGGCCCGACGGCGGGCTGGTGGACGACTTCCTGATCGTCGAGGCGGACCGGCAGGTGCACGTGCTCAACGCGCCCTCCCCCGCCGCGACCAGCTCGCTGGAGATCGCCCGGCACATCGTCTCCCGGCTGCCGGTCGACGCGCCGCGCTGATCCGCCGGGCGGGCGGTCAGGCGGGCGTGGCGTCCGTGGCCGCCGCGCGGGGCCGGGGCACGCCGGCGCCGGCGCCGAGCCCGGTGGCCACCGCCTCGACCAGCGTGTCCAGGTACGCGTCGGTGAGCGGGGTCCGGGCGATCGCCAGCCGCCAGTAGAGCGGGCCGACGATGAGGTCGACGGCCGCCTCCGGGTCGGTGTCGGGCGGCAGCTCGCCGCGCTGCACGGCGCGGCCGATCAGCCTGCCCCCGATCTCCTGCTGCCGCGCCCGCAGCACCTGCTGGAGGGTCTGGTCGATGGTCGGGTTGCGAGCCGCCTCGGCGAGCAGATCGGGGATGATCTGCGAGGCCAGCGGGTGCCGCAGCGCGTGGGCCACGACCTGGAAGAGCAACTGGAGGTCGCCGCGCAGGGTGCCGGTGTCCAGCGCCGGCAGCTTGCCGGTGGCCGCCGCGGCGACGATCTCGAGCACCAGTTCCAGCTTCGAGCTCCAGCGCCGGTAGATCGCGGTCTTGCTCACCCCGGCCCGGCGGGCCACCGCCTCGATGGAGAGCCGGCCGTAGCCGACGGCGGCCAGCTCCTGCATCAGCGCGCGGCGGATCGCCGTGGTGATGTCGTCCCGCAGCACGGCGGCGCCGGCCGGCGCCCGCCTCTTCTCGGTCGTCACCTGGAGCTCGTCTCGGCTGTCACGAGGAACAATGTAGCGCAACGACGGTACGGTTGCGTCCCGACGTGTTTCGGACTACTGTCCACGCAGCGGCGAGGCGGCGCTCCCCGCTTGGCTCCATCGTCGCGCCTCATCCGTCGTCACGAAAGATCGGAGCGCCCAACCCATGGCCAACACCGCGCTGGCCGACCCCGACTCCGGCCTCACCCAGGCGCAGCTGGCCGCCCGCCACGGGCTCCGGGTCGCAGGCGAGCGGCCGCCCCTGGGCGAGTACGCCCGGCGGCTCTGGCGCTACCGGCACTTCATCGCCTCGTACGCCAACGCGAAGCTCGTCGCGTCGTTCAGCAACGCCCGGCTCGGGCAGCTGTGGCAGGTGCTCACCCCGCTGACCAACGCGGCGGTCTACTACCTGATCTTCGGCGTGGTGCTGAAGCAGGACAGCATCCCGAACTTCATCGCGTACCTCTGCACCGGTCTGTTCATCTTCAACTTCACCCAGACCGCCGTGCAGAACGGCACCCAGTCGATCACCGGCAACCTGGGCCTGATCCGGGCGCTGCACTTCCCCCGGGCCTGCCTGCCGCTGGCCGTCACGGTCACCCAGTTCCAGCAGCTCCTCGGCTCGATGGTGGTGCTCGTCGCCATCGTGCTGGTGACCGGCGAGCCGATCACCCTCGCCTGGCTCCTGCTGGTCCCGGCGATCATGCTCCAGTCGGTCTTCAACGCCGGCCTCACCATGGCCGTGGCCCGGATGGGCGCGAAGCTGGCCGACCTCAAGCAGGTCATGCCCTTCGTCCTGCGCACCTGGATGTACGGCTCCGGCGTGCTCTACAGCGTCACGCTCTTCGAGAACGAGCTGCCCGGCTGGGCCTCCCGGCTGGTCGAGTTCAACCCGGCGCTGGTCTACATCGAGCTGGCCCGCGTCGCGCTGCTGGAGCAGGCGCCGCTGCTCAGCTCCTCCGTGCTCCAGCTCTGGCTGGCCGCGGCGGGCTGGGCGATCGTGATGGGCGTCGGGGGTTTCATCTACTTCTGGCGGGGCGAACAGGAGTACGGCCGTGGCTGAGCAGTTCGAGTCGTCCAACGACGTGACGGTGACGCTGCCCCGGATCGAGGACCGGGTGCCGACCGTGGTGGTCGACGACGCGCACGTGATCTACCGGGTGCACAAGGGCGGCGGCGGGGGCGGCGGCCCGGTCGGCGCGCTCAAGCGGATGGTCACCCGCACCTCGGCGCCGAACATCCGGGAGGTGCACGCGGTCAAGGGGGTCAGCTTCACCGCGTACCGGGGCGAGGCGATCGGGCTGATCGGCAGCAACGGCTCGGGCAAGTCGACCATGCTGCGGGCGATCGCCGGCCTGCTGCCGGTCAACCGCGGCGCGGTCTACACCCAGGGGCAGCCCTCGCTGCTCGGCGTGAACGCGGCCCTGCTCAACGACCTCTCCGGCGAGCGCAACGTGGTGCTGGGCTGCCTGGCCATGGGGATGTCGCCGGCGGAGGTGCAGCGGCAGACCCCGGAGATCATCGAGTTCTCCGGGATCAACCAGCGGGGCGACTTCGCCTCGCTGCCGATGCGCACCTACTCCTCCGGCATGGCGGCCCGGCTGCGCTTCTCCATCGCGGCGGCCAAGAAGCACGACGTGCTGCTCATCGACGAGGCGCTCGCCACCGGCGACAAGGGCTTCCGCAAGCGCAGCGAGCAGCGGGTGCGGGAGCTGCGGGAGAGCGCCGGCACGGTGTTCCTCGTCAGCCACCAGCTCTCCTCGATCCGGGACACCTGCGAGCGGACGATCTGGCTGGAATCGGGCGTCCTGCGCATGGACGGCCCGACCGACGAGGTCCTGCGGGCGTACGAGGCGTTCGCCAACGGCAAGTAGCGCGCCGGAGGGCATCGACGACGATGCCGTCGGACCGCGTCGTCCCGTTGGGGCGGCGCGGTCGGCGCGTTAAGGTTCATCCGGTCGCCGCGCGGGCGGAACCTTCTGTTCACGCACCCCTGAGAGTGAGGATTCGGCAATGACGCAGGACCACACCACCACCCCGGACGCCACACCGGAGACCCCGGCGCCGTGGCGGCCCTCGCGGACGGTGGCGGTGGTGCTGGCCGGCGGCACCGGGACCCGGCTGGGCCTCGGCATCCCGAAGCAGCTGCTGAAGATCGCCGGTAAGCCGATCATCGAGCACACCCTGGCGGTCTTCGAGGCCGCCCCCGAGATCGACGAGATCATCGTGCTGATGGCCGCCGGCCACGTCGCCGAGGCCCAGCAGATCGTCGACAAGGCCGGCTTCCGCAAGGTCACCAAGGTCATCGAGGGCGGCGACACCCGCAACGCCACCACCCGGATCGCGCTGGACGCGGTCGGCGAGGGTGACTGCAACATCCTCTTCCACGACGCGGTGCGGCCCCTGGTCAGCGGCCGGATCGTCCGGGAGTGCGTGAACGCGCTCTGGACGTACTCCGCGGTCGACGTGGCCATCCCTTCGGCCGACACGATCATCCAGGTCGACGAGGACGACTGCATCACCGACATCCCGGTGCGCTCGTCGCTGCGCCGCGGCCAGACCCCGCAGGCGTTCCGCTCGGGCACGATCCGCGAGGCGTACCGGATCGCCGAGGGTGACCCCCACTTCGCCGCCACCGACGACTGCGGCGTGGTGCTGCGTTACCTGCCGGGCACGCCGATCAAGGTCATCGACGGCTCCGACGAGAACATCAAGGTCACCCACCCGGTCGACGTGCACCTCGCGGACAAGCTGTTCCAGCTCGCCGCCGCGCAGGCCCCCCGGGTCACCGACGACCGCAGCTACACCGAGGAGCTGACCGGCCGGACCATCGTCATCTTCGGCGGCAGCTACGGCATCGGCCACGACCTGGCCGAGCTGGCCCGCCGCTACGGCGCGCAGGTCTTCCCGTTCAGCCGCTCCAGCACCGGCACGCACGTGGAGCGCGCCGCGGACGTCGAGGCGGCGCTGAAGACCGCCTTCGAGGCCACCGGCCGGATCGACCACGTGGTGGTCACCGCCGGCATCCTGGAGAAGGGCGCCCTCGCCGAGATGGACGAGGAGACCATGGACCGGGTGCTCCAGGTCAACTTCGTCGGGCCGGTCATCGCCGCCCGCCAGTCGCTGCCCTACCTCCAGCAGACCAAGGGCCAGCTGCTGCTCTACACGTCCAGCTCCTACACCCGGGGCCGCGCCCAGTACGCCCTCTACTCCTCCACCAAGGCGGCCCTGGTCAATTTGACCCAGGCGCTCTCCGACGAGTGGGCCGAGTTCGGCGTACGGGTCAACTGCATCAACCCCGAGCGCACCGCGACCCCGATGCGCACGAAGGCGTTCGGCGAGGAGCCGGAGCACACCCTGCTCGCCGCCGAGACCGTCGCCCAGGCATCGCTGGACGTGCTGATCTCGGACCTGACCGGTCAGGTCATCGACGTGCGCCGCGCGCCGGGCGAGGTGCCGGCCCAGCCGGTGCCGGGGCAGGCCGAGCGGGCCGCCAGCCCGGCGAGCGCCGGCTGACGCGGGTCTCGGGCCACGGCGGGGAACGGAGCCGACATGCGTGGTGACCTGGTCCGCAAGCTGATCGCCCGCGCCCTGGCCACCGGCCTGGCGGTGCTGGCGTTCCTCGTCGTCGCGCTGACCGGAGCGACCGGCTGGGGGCTGGGGCTGGCGGTGGCCGCCCTCGCGGCGGTCGCCTGGGAACGGCGGGTCCGCCCGGGTGCCGACAGCGTCGCCGAGACCGCCCTGGTCGCGGCGGCGGTCCTGGTCGGGTACGCCCGGCGCCTCGACGCCGGCTTCGACCCCGCGCTGGCCGCGACGGCGCTGGTCCTACTGGGGCTGGTGCTGCTCGTCGGGCCGCTGCGGGATGCCGGCGGCCTGGAGGTGCGCGCCGCGAACCTGCCGGTGCGCTCCTGGACGCCCCTGGTCGCCGCGCGTCTCGGCGACGCCCTGCTGGGGCTGCTCGCCGTGGTGGCGGCGGCCGCCGCGGCGACCCTGCCCGCCGGGGTGGCGCTGGCTGCCGTCGCGCTGGTCGCCGCCGGCGCCGGCGCGGTCGGGCTGGACCTGGCCCGGCGGCGGTTCCGGCCGGGGGCCGGCGGGTCGGCGGTCTCCCGCGCGCTGCGCCGGCACCAGCCCGAGTTCCTGCTCCACTTCTCCGCCCCGCCCGGCTCCGAGTACCAGGTCACCATGTGGCTGCCGTACCTGGAGCGGATCGGCCGGCCGTTCCTGGTCATGGTGCGGGAGCCGGAGTTCCTGCCCATCGTCGCCGCGGCCACCACGGCGCCGGTGGTCTACTGCCCGACGCTGAAGGCGATGGACGAGGCGCTCGTGCCGAGCCTGCGGGTGGCGTTCTACGTCAACCACGGCGCGAAGAACAGCCACTGCATCCGTTTCACCCAGCTCACCCACGTCCAGCTGCACCACGGCGACAGCGACAAGGCGCCCAGCGCCAACCCGGTCTCCGCCATCTTCGACCGGATCTTCGTCGCCGGTCAGGCCGCCATCGACCGGTACGCCCGCGCGGGCGTGGACATCCCGGCGGAGAAGTTCGTGGTGGTGGGTCGACCGCAGGTCGAGTCGATCGAGGTCCGCCCGGAGCCGGTGCGCGGCCTGCCGAACCCCACGGTGCTCTACACGCCGACCTGGACGGGCCACCACGCGGACGCCAACTACTGCTCGCTGCCGGTGGCCGAGGCGCTGCTGCGCGGGCTGCTGGCGCGGGGCGCGACGGTGATCCTGCGGGCCCACCCGTACACCTCGCAGAACCCGGCCTCGGCCCGGCAGTTGGGCCGGCTCACGGAACTGCTGGCCGCGGACCGGGCCCGCACCGGCCGGCCGCACGTCTTCGGCGCCGCCGCCCGCGAGCTGACCCTGACGGAGTGCGTGAACCGCTCGGACGCGCTCATCTCCGACGTGTCCGGGGTGATCTCCGACTACCTCTACTCCGGCAAGCCGTACGCGGTCACCGACATGGGCGGCGAGGGCGACCGGTTCGCCGAGCGGTTCCCCCTGGCCGGCTCGGGCTACGTGCTGCGCCGCGACATGTCCAACGTGGACGAGGTGCTGACCGCCCTGCTCGACACCGACCCGCTCGCCTCCGCCCGCTGGGCCACCCGGAGCCGCTACCTGGGCGACTTCCCGGCCGAGTCGTACGCCGAGGCGTTCCTGGACGCCGCGCGGCGGCAGCTCGACGCGGGCTGGAACCCGCCGACGCCGCGCGACGCCGCCGGGGCCGGCCTGCCGGTCGAGCCGGACGAGGCGTCCCTCTCCGCCGCCACCTGACCGGCCCGGCGCCTCGCGCGGGTCAGCGGTACGGGTCGACCAGCTCCAGGACGGCCTCGGGGGCCTCGACGTGGGCGTTGTGGCCCAGGCCGGGCAGGGTGACGACCGGCACGCCCAGCTCCTTGAGCTGGGCGTCGGTGACCATGGGGTCGTGCTCGCCACGGGCCAGCAGCACCGGCGCGTCCGTCGCCGCCAGCAGGGCCGGCAGGTCCGGCTCCCCCACCCCGAACGCGGCGGGGTCCATCGCCAGCCGCCAGCGGCCGTCGACCTGCCGCAGCCCGGCCTCGACCACGGGGTGGTCCGGCGCGAAGAGCCCGGTCAGGCCGGCCACCCGCAGGTACCGGCGGGCCGCCTCGTCCCGGCTGGCGAACCACGTCACCGGGCGGGCGGCCAACTCCTCGGCCTTCGCCAGCTCGGCCGGGGACCAGACGGCCTTGATGCCGAGCCCGACCACCGCGTCGACCGGCAGCCCGGCGCCGCGGGCGGCCAGCGCCAGCCCGACCACGCCGCCGAGGGAGTGCCCCAGCACGACGAGCCGGTCCCCCGCCGCGAGCCCCGCGGCGATCCGGTCGGCCAGCCCGGCGAACGAGTACGCCGGCAGCGGCGGCGACCAGCCGTGGCCGGCGAGGTCCGGCGCCAGCCACCGCCCCGCCCACCGGCGCTCCAGCAGCGGCGCCCAGGGCAGCCACACGTCCCCGGTCGCGCCCATGCCGTGCAGCAGCAGCAGGACGCGCCGGCCGTCCCGGTCACCCGATTCGTCGACCATAGGCCGCAGTGTGCCACCCGCCGTACGCCCCGGCGAGGGCCGTGACCCGGAGACGACATCGGGCGCCGGCTCCCGGTGGGGGAGCCGACGCCCGACGGGTGTCTTCTCAGGCGGAGTAGCCGCGGGTGGCGGCCCAGTTCGCCAGGTCGATGGTGGACATCCAGTAGGACGCGGTCGCCGGGTTCGCCGAGTCGGCGATCTTCACCAGCCGGCCCTCGTCCTGGTAGCCCACGACGGCGATGTAGTGGCCGCCGGGGAACGAGTGCCAGCCGCCGTCGGTGTCCGTGGCGCTGCCGGCGACGTTGACCACGACGCCCCGCCCGGCCGTGATGGCGGCGACCACGTCGGCCTGGAGCCGGTCCATCTGGGCCGGGGTCGCGGCGCCGCCCGGGATCATCCGGGTCCGGTACGGGTCGCCCTTCACCGTCGCGTTCAGCACCCGGGTGGTGTCCTCGGCGGAGTCGGTGCCCATCTCGTCGGTGCCCAGCGGGCCGGCGAGCTGGTCCTGGCTACGGTCGATGCCGGCGGCGCTGAGGGCGTGCCGGACGGCGGCCGGACCGCAGTTGTAGAAGGTGGTCTGGGCCTGGTAGTCGTAGTCCAGGGACTTCGCCTTCGGCGGCTTCGGCGGCTCCGGCTTGCGGGTCAGGTCCGGGTTCGGGGCGGCGCTGGTGGCGCTGGCCGAGGGGGCGGCGCTGGACGCGGCCGGGGCGCTGGCCGACGGGGTGTCCGCGACGCGGGCGTCGCCGCGCGAGGCGACGGTGCCGTCCCGCATCTCGCTCACGGCCACCGGGGCCTGTGCGGCGGCGGGTGCCTCGTCGGTGCCGGCCAGCAGCGCGCCGGTGCCCGACGCGAGCACGAGCGCCGCGGCCGACGCGGCGGCCACCTGGTACGGACGCTCGGACGTGAGGCGACGGAGCTGTCGCCTGAGGTGGTGCTTCACGGTTTCCTCCACGGGCTCGGGGGGTGAGCGGCCGCCGGTCCGGGCAGGGGGGACCGACCGCGCGGACGGCGTCCGGCGGTGGTGGACCACTCAGGGATGCGCCCGGAAATGCCGGGCGACGGGCGGTGACCGGTGGGTCAGCTCGCGGCGTGCGGCCGGGCTAGCCGGGGCACCGTGGCGCCGTGGAGGCGCCGGAACGACCGGGGGGCGGGTGGGTGCTGCACGAGGATGGAACTCCTTCCGACGCCGCCGACCGGGTTAGCTGACGGATTCGGGCGGGAAGAACGCCCTACCGCGGGCCGTGGCCCGCGGATTCACCCCGATGTTGCACTGGGTCCCCGGCTCGCCTGTGCACGATTAGGCGGGTCGGCGCGGCGTCGCCTCTTGCGATCGGGTACCGCACCGGACGGGCCGACATTACTGGCCCAGCCACGCCCTGCCAACCCGCTCCCACCTGCTTAAACCTTGATCGCGAGACTTTTTTTGCGGGCAGTTTGGCACTGACGTGACTCAATGGGATGACCGTTTCCCGGCGCACCTTTCGTCGATAACCGGACGAGTGGTGGACATCGACGCGGAATCGTCGGCGGGAATCGCCCGGGCCGCGCCGGATGACCGGTTCGGCGGCGCTGTGAGCGGCGTCACCGAAATGCCCGCGGCTCAGCCCGCCCGGGCGGGACGCCAGCGCGCGGCGAGCGTGGGCCGAAGCCCGGCGGGCTCCGGTCGGGCCGCCGGGAGCCGGCCCGGCCGGAGCCGGACCGCCGCGGCGTACGCCTCGGCGGCCAGGGCCCGCGCCGCCTCGGCGGCCAGGTCGGCGTCCCGCCACGCCGACCGTTCCCGCTCGGCGGCGGCCCGGTGGTCGGCCCGCCTCGCGTCGCGTACCGCCCGGGCCAGCGCGATCTCCTGCTCGACCGGGTGCCGGCGGGGATCCCAGCCCGCCCGGTGGCCGAACACCTCGCGGAGTTGGCGGGCGGAGAGATCACCGCGCCAGTGGGCCGCCACCGCCGCCTGGTGCAGCCAGCGCTCGCGGGCGGCGTACTCGGCGGGCGTGCGCGGGGTGCGCGGGGCGGGCAGGGCGGCGGCCCAGGTGAAGCGGCGGGCGGCGGTCTCCGCCTCGTCGTACGCCCGCCAGGCCCGGTCGGCCTCCTCCTGCGCGGCGAGCCAGTCGGCCCGCCGCCGCCGGGCGGTCCGGGCGGCCCGGTCCGCCGCGACGGCCACCTCCTCGGCGTAGCGGCGCAGGTCGGCCGCCTCCGCCGCCGGGTCGACCGCGGGCGGGGCGGCCGGCTCGTCGGCGGGCGCGACCCGCTCGGGACGGGCGACCAGCACGGCGAGCACGGTCAGGGCCAGCAGGAGCAGGGCGGACCAGATGGCGGCGGCCCGCGGCACCTCGATCAGGAACTGGTAGACGACGGTCTCCATGGTCGGCACCTCACGGGGAAGCGAGTGCGGCAGCGGGGCGCACGCGGCGCCCGGGTGGCGGGGCGCGGCAGCGCCACGTCCCGCCGGCGGACGGGTGCGTGTGGTGGACGGCGAAGGAAGGGCGCATCGCGCGACGCCGGTAGCGGTAGGGACCCTGCCTGACGCGTGCAGCGGGCGCGGTCGCGGGGCGCGGGCCCCGCGGGTGGCGGATCAGCCGCGCGGCGGGCCCCGGGGGCCGGCGGCGCCCGGGGTGCGCCCGGCCGGCGCGGGGGCCGGGCCGGGGGCGACGGCCCCGGCCGGGTCGGCCGGAGCGGCGGGGTGGCCGGGACCGGTGGCCGCCCGGTCGACGGCGCCGGCAGCCCGGTCGACGGCGCCGGCAGCCCGGTCGACGGGAGGCCGACCGACGACGACACAGGGGTCGGCGACGGCGCGGTGGTCGACGACGGCCACCGTGGCCACCGTGCCGCGCGGGTCGACGGGCGCCAGCGTGACGGGGAGCGCCGGCGCCGGGAGCGCCGGCGCCGGGGGCGCCAAGGCGTCAGCCGGGGGCACCCAGGTGTCGATCGAGGGCGCTCCGACCTGGGTCGGGGAGGCGGCGGGGAGGGCCCCGGCGCCGACGGCGAACGCGACCGCTACGGCGAGGCCGGCAAGCAGCCGCGCGGCCCACCGCGCCACCCACCACAAGGGACAGGTGAGCGCGACGGCAGGCACCCGACCACGCTACCGCCGACGCCGCCGGTCCGCATCGCCACCGGGCGTGTCCCGTGCGCAGCGGTCCTGGCGGCCGTCCGGTCGCCGCGCCGCGCGCCCGGCCGTCCACCCCGGACCGCACCGACCAGGGTGGACGACTTCTACCGTCGCCCACGCGGGTCAACCTGCGTCGATGGCCGGCGGTCGTCCTACGCCCGTGGGCGCGACCGGCCGGCCGCCGCGGGGGACTCGACGTACGCCGGTCGGTGGTCCGCCTCCGGCTCGGCGTGCCGGGGGCGCGGCGCGACGCGCCCCCGCTCCCCCGGCGCGGCCGGCGGGCGCTCACCCGGTCGCTGCGGCGCGGCGGCCGCACCTTCGACCGGCGGCGTCGACCGGGCCGGGCGGCGCGGGCCGAGCAGCCGCATCATCGGCGTCTCGACGAAGCGGTGCAACGCCGCGGCGAGGGCGAGGTTGACCAGCAGGAAACCGAGCACCGCGGCCAGCCCCCACCAACCGCGGAACCCGACGCCCCAGTCGCCGGTGAGCCGGAGGACGGTCACCATCACCAGCACGTGCACCAGGTAGAAGGCGAAGGAGACCTCGCCGAGCCAGACCATCGGCCGGGACCGCCACGGCGAGCGCCGCCCGCGCACGTCCGCGTCCGCCGCCGCGGTGATGACCAGGATGTACGCCACCGAGAGCAGCGCCGCCCACAGCTCGGCGCGCACCCACTGGGCGGCGACCACCCAGGTGGCCACGAAGACCAGGCTCGCCAGTGGCAGGCCCGGTCCCCGCCACCGGCCGCGCCGCATCAGCTCGGCGGCGGCCACGCCCATCCAGAACTCAAGGGACCGGACGGGCGGGAAGATCTGGGTGAACCACCAGCGGCTGTCCTCCGGCACCAGTGCCTGGGCCGGCCAGAGCGCCAGGATCAGCAGCGGCACCGCGACGACCACGGTCCACAGTGCCCACGGCCGGGCCCGGCGAAGCAGCGGCAGCACCAGCGGCAGGCAGAGGTAGAAGAAGAACTCGCAGGACAGCGACCAACTGACCGTGTTGATGCTGTAGAACGCGCCCGGCCGGGGATCCCACGCCTGGAGCAGGAAGAGGTTCTCCACCGCGACGACGCGGTCCACCGGGTCGGCGAACCAGGCCGCGACCAGCAGGGCGAGCGCCCACAGCGCCACGTGGCTGGGCCAGATCTTGGCGATCCGGCGGCGCCAGAACGCCCGGCGGGAGTCGCTCGGCCGGGCCGACCAGACGAGCACGAAACCGCTGAGGATGAAGAAGAACTGCACGCCGGACAGGCCCAGGGTGAAGATCCAGTTCACCACGGCCCGGTGGTCGGGCTCGGCGATGATCCCCATCGTGCCGGCGTGGAAGCCGAAGACGAGCAGGGCCGCGACCCAGCGCAGCCCGGTCAGCGACGGCAGCCGACCGGCCGGGGGCGCGGGTCGGGCGTCCGGCGCGACGGTCGCGGCCCCCGTCGTGCCGGGGGCCCGGCGGTCCGCAGGGTCACCCAGCACGTACGTCTCCTCCTCGGCCGTCGGCGGGCGGCGCAGGACGGCCCGCGGCGGCCTCCGGTCGGCACCGCCCGCCGGGCACCCTACCCGCCGCCCCGGGTCCCCACCCACCGCGTGACGGTTCCGTCCCTCCGCGTGGCGGTGTGACGCGTGTCTGTGCCGGGGTCGGCCGGTGGCCTAATATTCCGTGACCCGGAGGTGACGAGAGGCGGGGACGGATGCACCAGCGGATCCTGATGCGGGCGAAGAAGGGCCCGTTCGACGTCCACTCCCCCGAGGACGCCTTCGAGGGGAACTGGATCGGCGAGAACAACGGCAACCTCGTCTTCAGCCACGCCGCGCACAAGCTGCTGCAGACCAGCACCGCCGAGATCACCCCGACCGAGTTCAAGGTCAACCCGCGCGACGCCGACATGATCAACGAGCGGTACGACGTCTACGTCGTACCGCTCGCCAACGCCTTCCGGCGCAGCTACGCCCACCGCATCGAACTCATGACGAAACTCGTCGAGCGGCTGAAGATCCCGGTGGTGGTGCTCGGGGTGGGCGTGCAGACCGACGTCAAGGGCGACCGGGAGTACCTGCGCCCGATCGACGACGTCGTGACCCGCTTCGTCCGGGCCGTGCTCGACCGCTCGCACAGCATCGGCGTACGGGGGGAGATCACCGAGGGCTACCTGCGCACGCTGGGCTTCTCCGCCGTGGACGTGATCGGCTGCCCGTCGATGTTCCTGCACGGCGACAGCCTGCGGGTGGAGAAGCGGAAGGCGGCGCTGGCGCCGGACGACCGGCTCGCGCTCACCGTCTCGCCGTACGTGAAGTCGATGGCGAAGATCATCGCCCGGCATCACGAGCGGTACCCGAACCTGCGCTACCTGCCGCAGGACCTCAAGACGCTCGGCACCCTGCTCTACGGGGACGCCCCGGAGGACCGGGGCAAGTCCAGCGCGATCCCGATCCACACCTCGCATCCGCTGTTCACCGAGGACAAGGTGCGGATGTTCGTCGACCCGTGGACCTGGATGGACTACCTCTCCGGGTTCGAGTTCGCCTTCGGCACCCGGATCCACGGCACCATCACCGCGCTGGTCGCCGGCACGCCCGGCTACCTGTTCGCGCACGACTCGCGCACCCTGGAGCTGGCCCGGTACTTCGACATCCCGCACCGGGTGATGAAGGAGGTGCCGGCCGACGTCGACGCCGCCCAGCTCTACGACGAGGCGGACTACACGGCGCTCAACGACGGCCACAAGGCGCGCTACGCGACCATGCTCGCCTTCCTCGCCAAGCACGACCTGGGCAACGCCTTCGCCGACGGCGACAGCGCCACTCGCTTCGACGCGCGGGTGCGGGCCACCACGTTCCCGCCGGCCGTGCGGCCGGCCGCCGCGACCGCGCCGGACGTGCTGCTGGAGCGGATCCAGTGGCTGCGGGACCGCAACGCGGAGCTGCACCAGGACGCGGAGACGCTGCGGGAGCAGCGCCTGCGCAGCCGGGTCAAGCGGGTGGTGGGCGGTCCGGTGAAGCGGATCCTGAACCGTTAACCCTGCGCTGGGCGGCTGTTCAGGGACTCCACCTCCGCCGGCAACGTGAGGTTCCGGGGCCGTCCATCCGGGCGGTCGATGGTGTCGGCGTGGTCATTGAGCCGACGCAAGCACCGCTGCTGAGCATCGTCGTGCCCGTGTACGGCGTCGAGCCGTATCTCTACCAGTGCCTCGAGTCGATCCGCGCCGACATCCCGGCCGGCGAGGCGGGCGAGGTGGAGTTGATCGCGGTGGACGACGCCTCCCCGGACCGCTGCGGGGAGATGCTGCGGTCGTACGCGGCCGGGCGGGCCGGGATCCGCACCGTCCACCTGACCGACAACGTCGGCCTGGGCCTGGCCCGCAACGCCGGTCTCGACGTGGCCACCGGCGTGTACGTCTGGTTCGTCGACAGCGACGACTGGCTGCCGCCGGGCACGGTCCCGGCGGTGCTGGAGCGGTTGCGCCGGGACCGGCCGGACGTGCTGATGCTGGACCACCTGCGGGTGCACGAGGGCGGCCGGCGCGAGGTCGACGCGAGCAGCCACCTGCTGCGCGGGGTGCCGGGCGTCGTCCGCCTCGCCGACTGCCCGCAGTTGCTACGGGTGCAGCACACCGCCTGGAACAAGGTGGTCCGCCGCGGGTTCATGGCCGAGCTGGAGCTGCGCTTCTTCCCCGGCTGGTACGAGGACATCCCGTTCAGCCACCCGCTGCTCATCGGCGCGGAGCGGATCTCCGTGCTGGACCGGGTCTGCTACCTCTACCGGCAGGGCCGGCTCGGCGCGATCACCTCCACCCGCAGCGGGCGGCACTTCGACGCCTTCGACCAGTACGAGCGGCTCTTCGACTGGCTGGACCGGCACGCCCCGGACGACCGGCTGCGGGCCGAGCTGTTCACCCTGATGATCAGCCACTACCTGGTGGTGGCGGGCAACGAGGGCCGGCTGCACCCGCGGCTGCGCCGCGCGTTCTTCCGCCGGGTCGCCGAGCACTACCGCCGCTACCTGCCCGCCGCGGGCTACGCCCGCCCGGCGGGAGTCGCGGGGCTCAAGCACCGTCTGGTCGGGCGGAACAGCTACCTCGCGTACGCGGCGCTGCGCCAGGCCCACCGGGCGGCGGGCCGGGTGCGGGGCGGCCGGTCCGTTCCGCCGGCCCTCCCCTCGACGGAGGCCGGGCACGCCGAACAGGCGAGGCAGGTCACGGAGACCGGACAGGTCACGGAGGCCGGGCAGGTCGCGGAGGCCGGGCAGGTCACGGAGGCCGGGCGGCCCGTCACCGGGACGGCGACGGACCAGACCACGGCGATGGCGAGCCGCCGATGACCGCGCTTCCGATGACCGAGCCTCCGATGACCGAGCCGCTGCGGCCGGCAGACGACGGCGACCTGCACCGGATGCTGCTCTGGCGCAACCACCCGCAGGTGCGCGCGGTGAGCCTGACCAGCCACGAGATCGGCCTGGTCGAGCACACCGCCTGGTGGTCGAGGGTCCGGGTCGACCCGGACCGGCGGGTGCTGGTGCACCTGCACGACGAGGTGCCGTCCGGCATCGTCACGTTCTCCGGCGTCAACTCCCCGGACCGGGCCCTCACCTGGGGCTTCTACCTCGACATCGACGGCCTGGACGCCCGCGGGCAACTGCTGCCGGCGTGGCTGTCGCTGGAGCGGGCCGCCATCGCGTACGCCTTCGACACCCTCGGGGCGGAGACGCTGGGCGGCGAGACGCTGGCCACCAACAAGCCGGTGCTGGCCCTGCACCGGCGCTTCGGATTTCGCGAGGTCCGGCGCTACGAGCGGGACATCGACGGCACGCCGCACCAGGTGGTGTGGACGGAAAAAAGTAGAGGAACATGACGGCGACAGTCAAGATCGGGCCGCACGCGGTCGGCCCCGGCGAGCGGCCCCTCGTGGTCGCGGAGATGTCCGGCAACCACAACGGCAGCCTGGACCGGGCGCTCACCCTCGTCGACGCGGTCGCGGCCAGCGGGGCGCACGCGCTCAAGCTCCAGACGTACCGGCCGGACACGATCACCATCGACGTGGACGCCCCCGCGTTCCGCCTCTCCGACGGGCACGACCTGTGGGGCGGCGAGCGCCTCTGGCAGCTCTTCGAGCGCGCCCACACCCCGTACGAGTGGCACGCGCCGATCTTCGAGCGGGCCCGCCGGCACGGTCTGACGGTGTTCTCCTCGCCGTTCGACGCCACAGCGGTGGAGCTGCTGGAGGAGCTGGACGCGCCCGCGTACAAGATCGCGTCGTCGGAGCTGGTGGACCTGCCGCTGATCCGACTCGTCGCGGCCACCGGCAAGCCGATGGTCATCTCCACCGGGATGGCCACCGTCGGTGAGATCGACGCGGCTGTCCGCACCGCCCGGGAGGGCGGCGCCGCCGGCATCGTGCTGCTCGCCTGCACGGCGTCCTACCCGGCGCCGCCGCAGGACAGCAACCTGCGCCGGCTGCCCGTGCTGGCCGACACGTTCGGCCTGCCGGTGGGCCTGTCCGACCACACGCCGGGCATCGGCGTCCCGGTCGCCTCGGTGGCGTTCGGCGCCTGCCTGATCGAGAAGCACGTGACGCTGCGCCGCGCCGACGGGGGCGTCGACTCGGACTTCTCGCTGGAGCCGGAGGAGCTGACCGCACTGACCGTCGAGTCGGAGCGGGCGTGGGCGGCGCTGGGCGGCACCGCGATCGGCCCCACCCCGACCGAGCGGGAGGGACTGCGGTTCCGCCGGTCCCTCTGGGTGGTCGAGGACGTCCGGGCCGGCGACCCGGTCACCGCGGCGGTCGTGCGCTCGATCCGGCCGGCCGGCGGACTTCCCCCGGCCGACCTCGACCGGGTGCTCGGCCGCACCTTCACCCGGGACGTGCCGAAGGGGACGCCGCTGAGCTGGGACCTCGTCTGAGGCCACCCGCACGAGGAAGGGCCCGGTCCGCGCGGACCGGGCCCTTCCTCGTGCGGCCACCCGGGGCGGGCGCGCCTCTCTCGTGCGGCCGCCCCGGGGCGGATCAGTCAGCGACCGTGACCAGCCGGACGAACTCGCGGAGCAGGTCGTGGCCGTCCCAGACCGGCGCGAAGGTCAGCGCCGAGCCGAACGGCACGATCCGGTCGATGCCCCGGCCGCCGAGCCGCCGGGCGAAGTCGACCAGCTCGGCCCGGGTGAACCCGAAGTGGGTCAGCGTCTGGTCCCGTCGGCGCACGAACGGCGCCAGCTCCGCCAGCTCCCCGAGGGTGACGAAGCCGAACGTCCCCGCGCCGAGCCACTCCCGGGGCGCCGCCGACGGCCCGTCCAGCTCCAGCGTGGTGACGAGGTTGTCGTGGAACACCATCCGGGCCACTCCCCCGTCGGCCGCCAGCCCGTACGCGCCGACCCGCTTCTCCACGGCCATCGCCGCGTCCACGTCCCAGCCCCGCTCCCGCACGGCCACGCCGAGCAGGGCGACGAACTCGGCCCGGACGGCGTCGGCGCGGCGGGCGTCGCCGACCAGGAACACCGCCCGGGGCGACGCGCAGGCCGCCTGGTCGAACCAGTAGGCGTCGTTGGCGAACCGCGCCACGGCGTCCCGCCGGGCGGTGGGCGGGGCGGCCTCCCAGCCGGCCACCGAGAGCACCGCGAACGACGAGCGGTCGGGGAAGGTGAGGTCCCGCGCCGCGGGGGCCAGCGGGTGCCGGCGCACGGCGGTCACCGCCCGGTCGCCGCCCCAGATGACCCGGACGTCGCAGCCGGCGCTGAGTTGGCCGGTCACCGCGTCGTCGTGGCCGTACGTGACCATGCGCTGGGTGCGGCCCACGATCGGGTCGGCGGCGTCCAGGCTGTCGTTGAGCACCTCGAGGATCGCGTCGGCGGCCGCCGCCGAGCGGGGCGAGATCCGGACGACGTTGGTGTTGCCGGCCAGCGCGGACAGCGCCCAGGAGTAGACGAAGATGGTGTCCACGTTGGCGGGCGGAATGTGGAACACCACGCCGCGGGGGAAGGCGAGCACCCCGTCGTCGAGCCCGGCGTGCAGCCGCTCCACGCCGCGCAGCAGCTCCCGGCGGCGCAGGAAGAAGCCGAGCGAGCCCAGCTCCGGATGGCGGCGGGCCAGCGCCGGGGCCAGCAGCCGCCGGGAGACCGAGGTCAGGAAGTCCACGATCCGCTCGTCGCCGACGGTCAACGGCGGGTCGGCGGCCGGGGGCAGCAGGTCGTCCACCGGCACCTCGGGCCCGGCGGGGAAGCGCATCCGTACCGTCATGCCTGACCTCCGACGTAGGTGTCGCTGCAACCCCGGGCCTCGGCGCGCGGCAGCCGGCCCAGCACGCTGAACCGCTTGCCCGGCCAGTGCCCGTCGTCGACCCCGTGCACCACCCCGAGGTCCTCGGTGAGCAGCACGTTGCCCGGGTAGGAGGTGGGCAGGGTGCTGAGCACCTCGATCACGCCGGGCGTGCCGACCGGCGCCTCCCGCCAGGTGACCGGATCGCGGACGATGACGTCGGCGAAGTCCGGGCAGTAGAGGGAGCCGCCGTCGGGCCCCTCCAGGAAGACCGTGCCGATCTGCTCGACCATCCCGTAGAAGTTGTGGATCCGCTCCAGGCCGGTGTCCGCGCCGAGCCGGCGGCGGAACTCGGCGTTGTCCACCGCCTGGTCGGCGAGCTTCTTCCAGCCGCCGGAGTGCACCAGGATTCCGTTCGACAGGTCCAGGCCGTGGTCGCGGGCCACCTCGTACAGGTAGCGCCAGACCATGAAGGTGAAGCCGAAGACCAGGAACGGCGCGTCCCCGTGCCGGGCCAGGAAGTCCTTGAGCGCGGCCACGTCGGGCCGGTCGTCGGCGTCGAGCAGCCACAGGTGGTCGCGACCGAAGTTGACCATGCCGAGCGCCCCGGCGCCGCGCGCCGAGTAGGAGCGCCGGTCGCCGACGACGCCGGCCCGGTCCACCACCACCATCGGCAGCCGGCGCGGGCCGAGCACGGCGCCCAGCGTGCGGGCCAGCATCCGGGACTGGGTGGCCGCCGACTCCCGGTCCAGGTGGATCCGGCTGACCTCGCCGGTGGTGCCGCTGGAGGTGAGTACCCGGATCACCTGCTCGTCCGGCACGCTGGCCAGCTTGCGGGTCTTGAACAGCCGCACCGGCAGCCAGGGCAGGTCGGCCAGCGTCGCGACGTCGCCGTCCGCGCCGCCCAGGGCGTCCAGGATCCGGGCGTACGGCGGGCAGTGCCGCCGGTGGTGGGCCAGCAGCCCGACCAGTTCGTCGCGGAGCCGTTCCTCCTTCTCCGGCTGGGTGAGCGTGAACACGTCGGTCAGCACTGTGCCTCCAGCGCGCGGTAGTCGGGCTTGCCCGTCGGGGTCAGCGGGAGGGCGTCCACGCCGCGCACCTGGACGCCGGACGAGTGGGTGCCCAGCGCCTCCGCCACCTCGGCGCGGATCCGGGCGAGCCGGTCGGCGTCGGCGCCCTCGGCCACCACCACCAGCCGGTCCGCGCCCGCGATGGCGGCGACCGGCCCGTGGTGGCCGAGGGACCGTTCCACGTCGTCGAGGTTGACCCGGACCCCGAACACCTTGGCGATCCGCTTGATCCGGCCGGTGACGTGCAGGAACCCGTCGGCGTCGAGCCGGCCCAGGTCGCCGGTGGCGAGCACGCCGCCCAGCTCGTCGGGGCGGGCCAGATCGGCCGCCGTCTCGGCGTAGCCCATCATCACGTTGGGCCCCCGGTAGACGATCTCGCCGGTCCGGTCGGGCGCGGTCGTCTCCGTGCCGTCGTCGGCGCGGACCGACAGCGCCCCGCCGGGCACCGGCAGCCCCACCGAGCCGAGCTTCTCCGGCAGCCGGTCGGGCGGCAGCACCGTCATCCGGGCGGTCGCCTCGGTCTGCCCGTACATGACGAAGAGGCGGCCGGCGACCTCGGCCATCCGGCCGTGGAAGTCCGCCACCAGCTCGGGGTGCAGCCGACCGCCGGCCTGGGTGAGCGTCCGCAGCCGCTCGTGCCGCGCGGGCGCGAAGCGCAGCCGGCGCAGCATCTCGTACTGGTAGGGCACGGCGGCCAGGGAGGTGACCCGGTGCCGGTCGACGGCCGTCCAGAACTCGCGGGACGTGAGGCCGGAGCGCTCCAGCAGCACGGTGGCGCCGGCGTGCAGGTGGCTGGTGAGCACCGACAGCCCGTACGTGTAGTGCAGCGGCAGGGTGGTGGGTGCCACCTCGTCGCCGTCGATGCCCAGGGCGGTGGCGATGGCCGCCGCGTTGGCCCGCACCGCCGCGCGGGAGAGCCGCACGAGCTTCGGGTTGCCGGTCGAGCCGGAGGTGGTCAGCAGCAGCGCCAGGTCGGGGTGGGGCGCGGGTCCGGCGGGGCCAATGCGCCGCCAGGCCGGGCCGAGGCCGACCGGGGCCGGCTCGTAGCCGTCGACCGGCTCGGGGCCGGTGAGCAGCACGGCGGGGCGGAACCGGTCGACCAGCTCGCGCAGCGCGCCCGGCGCGACCTGCGGGTCGAGCAGCGCGACCGCGCGGCCGGCCTGCCAGGCCGCGAGGATCCGCAGCACCGCGTCGATCTCGGCGGGGGCGGCGGCGAACACCACGCCCGGCGGTTCCCGGTCGAGCAGCGCGGCGAGGTCGGCGACCCGGGCGGCGAGTTCGGCGCCTCCGACCTGCCGGCCGGTCGCCGCGTCCACCAGCCGCGCGTCGGGGTGCGGCAGACCGGCCGTGTCGGGGTGCGGCAGGCCGGTCACAGGGTCAGCCCGCCGTCCACGCCGACCACCTGGCCCGTGACGAAGGCGGCGGCCGGGGAGAGCAGGAACGCGACCACCTCGGCGACCTCCTCCGGCTCGCCGAGCCGGCGCAGCGGGGTGGCGTCCGCGCGGGCCCGCCGGCCCGGCTCGTCGAGGTCGGCCAGCAGGTCGGTGCGGATGAAGCCCGGCGCGACCGCGTTCACCCGGATCCCGGCCGGGCCGAGCTCCTTCGCGGCGGCCCGGGTGAGCCCCTCGACGGCGGCCTTGCTGGCCGCGTAGACGGCTTGGCCGGCGGCTCCCGCCGAGCCGACCAGCGAGGCGGTGAGCACCACCGCCGGCCGGTCGCCCCGGCGCAGCAGGCGGGACCCCTGTTGCAGGGTGTGCGCGGCGCCGGCCGCGTTGACCGCGAACAGCCGGCTCACCGTCTCGTCCGACACCGAGCCCAGCAGCCCCGCCTCGTGCACCCCGGCGTTGACGACCAGCGCGTCCAGCCCCCGCCACCGCGCGAAGACGGTACGCATCGCCGCCCGGACCTGCTCGGGCTCCGCCACGTCGGCGTGCACCGCGAGATGCGGCCCGCCGGGCAGCTCGGCGGCCACCTCGTCGGCGGAGCCGGGCAGCCGGCCGTGCACCGCGACCGCGCAGCCCTGCGCGGCGAGCCGCCAGGCGATGGCGCGGCCGATGCCCCGGGTCGACCCGGTGACGAGGACCCGGCGGGCGGGCGCGTCCCGGCCGGCGCCCGGCTCGGACGCGGCGGGCGCGCGGGTGTCAGTCGGTGAGGACGACACCGTGCTTCTCCAGGATCTGCCGCGCGCGGTCGAAGGAGCTGAGGTCGATCACTTCGTCGGTGTCCAGCATGACGCCGAACTCGTCCTCGATGGCGGCCACCAACGACATGTGCGCGAGCGAATCCCACTTCTCGATTCCGCGATATTCGAGACTGTCCACAACGGCGTCGTCGGAAAGCTCCAACGCCGCTCGGAAGACGACCCTCAGCCGCTGAAGTTCCACCGCGATTTCCTCCGTAACTGGTCCGCACGCCTCGACGTGCGGGCCGAGTGTAGCCGAGGCCGAAGGCCCCTCAACCTGGCCCTGAGCTGTGAAAAGTGTTTGCCTGCAAGGTGTTTCGCATTCACTCCAGGCGTGGCGACCGTTCACCGAGGGGCGTCGAGGTGTTAACCCGCCGGGTCTAGCGTCTCGATCCGGTCGACCGGGCAAGGTCGCCGCGGAAACAACCACGACCACGGGAGCACCAATTGAGCGAGTTGAATGGGTCCTCCATTCTGATCACCGGTGGAACCGGCTCCTTCGGGAAGACCTTCCTCCGGCACGTCCTCACCGAGGCCGACCCGGCCCGGGTGGTGGTGTTCTCCCGCGACGAACTCAAGCAGTACGAGCTGCGCCAGCAGCTCGGCGACGACCCGCGGCTGCGCTGGTTCATCGGTGACATCCGGGACCGGCACCGGCTGACCCGCGCGATGCACGGCGTGGACCACGTGGTGCACGCCGCCGCGCTCAAGCAGGTGGACACCGCCGAGTACAACCCGTCGGAGTTCATCGCCACCAACATCACCGGCTCCCAGCACGTCGTGGACGCGGCGATCGAGGCCGGCGTGAAGAAGGTCATCGCGCTCTCCACCGACAAGGCGTCCAGCCCGATCAACCTGTACGGGGCGACGAAGCTGGTCGGCGACAAGCTGTTCGTCTCGGCCAACCACTACGCCGCGCAGCACCCGACCCGGTTCGCGGTCGTCCGCTACGGCAACGTGGTCGGTAGCCGGGGCTCGGTCGTCCCGCTGTTCCGCCGGCTGGCCGCCGAGGGCAAGAGCCTGCCGGTCACCGACAAGCGGATGACCCGGTTCTGGATCACCCTCGACCAGGCGGTCCAGTTCGTCATGGACTCGTTCGACCAGATGCAGGGCGGCGAGCTGTTCGTCCCCCGGATTCCCAGCATGCGCATCCTCGACCTGGTCGAGGCGGTCGCCCCGGACGCCACCACGCACGAGGTCGGCATCCGCCCCGGCGAGAAGCTGCACGAGGAGATGATCGCGCCGGACGACAGCCGCCGGACCCTGCGCGCGAAGGACCGGTACATCGTGCAGCCGACGATCGCCACCTGGGGCTACCAGCCGCCGGTCGGCTGCGAGCCGGTGCCGGACGGGTTCGCGTACCAGTCCGACAGCAACGACGAGTGGCTCAGCGTGGAGCGGCTGCGCGACATGCTCGGCGTCGCCGCATGACGGGGCTGCTCCCGTACGGCCGGCAGTCGGTGACCGAGGACGACGTCGCCGCCGTCGTCGCCGCCCTGCGCAGCGACTGGCTCACCACCGGCCCGCAGGTCGACGGCTTCGAGGCCGACCTGGCGGGCTGGACCGGCGGCGCCGGCTGCGCGGCGGTCTCCAACGGCACCGCGGCGCTGCACGTGGCGTACGCGGCGGCCGGGGTCGGCCCCGGCGACGAGGTGATCGTCCCGCCCATGACGTTCGTGGCGACCGCCAGCAGCGCGGCCGCCCTCGGCGCGAAGATCGTCTTCGCCGACGTCGAGGACGAGACGTTCACCCTCGACCCGGCGGCGGTCGCCGCGGCGACGACCAGCCGGACCCGGGTGGTGTCCGCCGTCGACTACGCCGGCCACCCGGCCGACTACGACGCGCTGCGCGCCGCGACGGCCGGCACGGACGCCCTGCTGCTCGCCGACGCCGCGCACTCGATCGGCGCCACCTACCGGGGGCGGCCGGTCGGCTCGCTGGCCGACCTGACGACGTTCTCGTTCTTCCCGACGAAGAACCTCACCACCGCCGAGGGCGGCGCGGTCGCCACCACGGACCCGCACCTGCTGAAGCGGGCCCGCCGGTTCCGCAACATCGGCCTGGTCCGCGAGCGCGACGAGCAGCGCTGGCCGGACGAGGGCGGCTGGCACCAGGAGGTGCACGAGTTCGGGCTGAACTACCGGCTGCCCGACGTGCTGTGCGCGCTGGGCCGCAGCCAACTGCGCCGGCTCGGCGACTTCCTGGCCCGCCGGGCCCGCCTGGTCGCCCGCTACGACGAGGCGCTGGCCGACCTGCCCGGCGTGCTGACCCCCGGCCGGCGGTCCTGGGCGAGCCCGGCCTGGCACCTCTACCCGATCCGCGTGCTCGACGGGCGCCGCCGCGAGGTGTACGACCGGATGCGCGCCGCCGGCATCGGGGTGCAGGTCAACTACATCCCCGTGCACTGGCACCCGGCCTTCGCCGACCTGGGCTACCGGCGCGGGTCCTGCCCGGTGGCCGAGTCGTTCTACGAGCAGCAGCTGTCCCTGCCGCTGTTCCCGGACCTCACCGACGCCGACCAGGACCGCGTCATCGACGCCCTCGGCACGGCGCTGCGCACCGCCACGGCGCGTTCCGCCGCCTGAGGGGACCCGATGCACCACGCGAACCACTTCTACGGCCACGCCCACGTGCTGGCCCGCTACGCCGGACTGGGCGACGGCCATCCGCCCCGCATCAACGGGTACGTCCAGCACGGCTGGAACATCGGCGACGGCCTCGCCCCCGGTCACCCGTACGCCGAGCGGACCCCGAGCCTGCTCTGGTCGGAGCAGACCCGGCGGCGGGCCTGGTCGGTGGGGCGGCGCAACGTCACCGTCATCGGGGCGCCCTTCGCGTACCTGCTGGCCATGCGGCCGGAGGACCCGCCGGAGTCGGAACGGGAGGGGACCATCTGGTACCCGTTCCACGGCTGGGAGGGTCAGCACGTGCGGGGCGACCACCGGGAGCTGATCGCCCGCATCCGGGACACCGAGCCCGGCCCGGTGACCGTCTGCCTCTACTGGCACGAGTACGGCATGCGCCGGGTGCGCCGGCTCTACGAGAACGCCGGCTTCCGGGTGATCTGCCACGGCTACCGCGGCCACTGGTGGAAGGACACCGACCCGCTCTTCCTCGACAAGCAGCTCACCGAGCTGCGCCGACACCGCCGGGTGGCGTCGAACCGGCTGACCAGCGCCATCTTCTACGGCATCGCCGCCGGCTGCGAGCCGGCCGTGTACGGCGACCCGATGGTGCTCGCGGACGAGGACCCCACCTTCGGCGGGACCGCCCGGATCCGCCGCCAGTGGCCGGAGCTGCACGGCGAACAGGTGGACCTGCCCACCGCCGTCTCGATCGCCCGCGCCGAGCTGGGCACCGACCACCGCTGCACGCCCGCCGAGCTGCGCGAACTGCTCGGGTGGGCGAACCTCCAGGAGGAGAAGAGTGACGACTGAGACGGCGCCCCGCATCGCGCTGCCCGGCGGGGAGATGCTGGCCTGGTCCGACCTGCCGGAGGAGCGCCTGGCCGAGGGCGGGCCGCTGGCGGCGCTGGCCGCCCGCGTGGTGCCCGCCGGCGCGCGGGTGCTGCTGGCCGGGCCGCACGACCCCGCGCTGCTCGACCGGCTGGCGCACGCCGAGGTGACCTGTCTGCTGCGCAGCCATCCCGACGGGGTCGCCCTCGCCGAGCGGTCCGCGCACGTCGTGGTGGCGGGCCCGGCCGGGCTGCCGGCGGGCGAGCGGTTCGACGTGGTGATCGCCGGCGCCGGGCTGGACGCGGTCGAGTCGGTGGAGGGGACGCGGCTCGGCTGGGCCGGCGTGCTCGACCGGCTGACGGCGGCGCTGCGCCCCGGCGGCGCGCTGCTGCTGCGCCTGGACAACCCGCTCGGCCTGCACCGGCTCGTCGCCACCTCCCCCTGGTACGCCGGGCGCGACGACTCCGACTGGGTGATCGGCGGGGTGCTCGACGCGGACCGCCCGGCCAACCTGGAGCAGCTGCGCGGGCTCCTGGGGGCCCGGGGGATGCGCCCGGACGCCTGCTTCGCCGCGTACCCGCACCCGGCGGCGCCGACCGCGCTGGTCGACACGGGCGCGCTGGCGCGGCGGACCACGTCCGGGTTCCTCGACGCGGCGCTGCACGGTGCGTGTTCCCGCGCCGTCGCCCGGGGCACCGTGCTCCAGGACCCGGCCCGGCTCGCGGTCGACGCGCTGCACGCCGGCCGGGCCGGCGAGCTGGCGCCGGCCTGGCTGGTGCTCGCCCGCAAGTCCGACGACCCGGCCGCCCCGGACCCCGCGGCCCCGGCCGCCGCGGGTCCGGCCGCCGCGGGTCCGGCCGCCCAGGGGCGCGCCGACCTGCCCGTGGCGCTGGTGCAGACCGGGCCGCCCGGGGCCGGCGTGGTCGAGGTGGTCGACGGCCCGGACGGCTGGCGGTGGCGGGCCGCCGAGGCGGAGACCCGGGGCGGGCCGGCGGCGGCGCCGTTCGCCAGCCGGCTGGCCGCGTACCGGGACCCGGGGGCGCTCACCGGGCCGGTGCCGGACGGGCGCCTGCTGCGCACCCTGCTGCTCGACGGCTGCCTGCGGCGGGACACGGACGCGCTGCGCCGGCTCCTGCGCGGGTACGCGCGCTGGCTCGCCGGGCAGGTCGACGCCGACGGCCGGCTGGCCGGCCCGATCGGGCTGGCCAGTGTGGACAACGTCGTCGTGGCCGGGGACACCTACGCGGTGCTCGACCCGAGCTGGCGGGCCGCCGAGCCGCTGGCGGTCGACGTGGTGCTCGCCCGGGGCCTGTGGCGCTTCGCCGCCGAGCTGCTCACCGGCGGGTACGCCCACCCGTGGACCTCCACCCTGGACGTGGCGGGCCTGACCGTGGTGCTGGGCGGCGTCGCCGGCCAGGATCTGGACCGGCCGACCGTCGAGGCGGCCGTGGAGGCCGAGGCGGCGATCGCCGCCGCCCTGCACGGCCTGGAGGCCGACGGGCGGGTCGCCCTCGCCACCGAGCTGCGGGCCGTCGAGCCGACCGACCCGCCGGTGGGCAGTCGCAGCTACCAGCAGCTACGGGAGGCGTGGCTGCGCCAGCGCGAGGAGCTGACCCGGCTGGCCGCGCTGCTCAAGTGGACCGAGGAGCTGCTCACCTCGCGGGAGCGGGCGCTGCGCCGCGCCGACGCGACGATCAACCTGCTCAGCGGCTCGCTCAGCTACCGGGTGGGCCGGCTGGCCATCGCCCCGGCGCGGATCGCGAAGCGGGGTGCCCGGGCGGCCAAGCGCCGGGCCCGACAGGCCCTCGCTCCGAAGCCGGAGGAGAAGCAGTGACGAACACACCGGCCGCCGGCACCCCGGCGGCATCCGGCCCGACCGGAACCGCTTCCCCGTCGACGGCGGGCGAGACCGGGGCGGGCCCCCGGATCGTCGGTGTCGTGCAGGCCCGGATGGGCTCGTCCCGGCTGCCCGGCAAGGTGCTGCGGCCGCTCGCCGGGCGCAGCGTCCTCGGCCGGGTGGTGCGGGCGGCGCGGGAAAGCGACGTCCTCGCCGACCTGGTGGTCGCCACCAGCACCGAGCCCGCCGACGACGCGGTGGTGGCCGAGTGCGAGCGGCTGGGCGTGGCGTGGCACCGGGGTCCCGTGGACGACGTGCTCACCCGCTTCGTCGGCGCGCTGGACGCCCACCCCGGCGACGCGGTGATGCGCTTCACCGCCGACTGCCCGCTGCTCGACCCCGAGATCATCACGCTGGTCGCGGCGGTCTGGCGGGCGGTGCCCGGGCTCGACTACGCCAGCACGTCCATCGCCCGCACCCTCCCCCGTGGCCTGGACGTCGAGATCATCCGGGCGGACACGCTGCGGACGCTGGACCGGATCGCCACCGACCACCACCGGGTGCACGTGACCTCGTACGCGTACTCCCGCCCGGAGCTGTTCCGGGTGCTCGGGGTGACGCTCACCCCGGACCGGTCGGACCTGCGGCTGACCCTCGACACCGAGGCCGACTGGACCCTGGTGCGGGCGGTGACCGACCATTTCGGGGACGTCAGCGTGCCGCTGGCCAAGCTCGCCGACTGGCTCGACGGGCAACCGGCGCTGCGCGCCGTCAACGCCGACGTACGACAGAAGCGGTTGGAGGAGTCCTGAGCACCGTACGCGTCGGACTGCGCTGCGACGCCGGGCCCCGGCGCGGTGTCGGGCACCTGGTCCGCTGCCTCGCCCTCGGCGAGGAGTTCCTCGCCCGGGGCGCCCGGGTCGAGGTGTTCGGATCGGTCGAGCGGGTCGGCTGGGCGGGCGCGCAACTGGCCGCCCGCGGCATCCCGCTGCACCCCGGCCCGGAGACCCCGCAGGAGCTGGTGGAGACCGCGCGCCGGCACGAGCTGGACGTCATGGTGCTCGACTCCTACGAGCTGGACCCGGCGGGGGCGGGCGCGCTGCGCGCGGCGGGCGTGCTGACCCTGGCCGTGGTCGACGGCGACACCCGGGGGCAGGACGCCGACCTCTACCTGGACCAGAACTTCGGCGCGGCGACCGTCGCGCCGGCCGGCCGGCTGCTCGCCGGCACCGCGTACGCCCTGCTGCGGGACTCGGTGGTGGCCGCCCGGCCGGCGGCGCCCCGGCCCGCCACGGCGGTGGGCCGGCCCCGGGTGCTGGCGTTCTTCGGCGGCACCGACGCGGTCGGCGCGGCCCCGGTGCTGACCCGGGTGCTGCTGGCCACCGGGCACCCGATGGACCTCACCGTCGTGGTCGGCCGCCCCGAGGTGGAGGCGGAGCTGGAGGCGGTGTCGCCGGGACGGGGGCAGTCGCTGCGCCCGGTGCCGCCCACCGACGAGCTGCCCGCGCTGATCGGCGCGGCGGACCTGGTGGTCAGCGCGGCCGGCACGTCGACCTGGGAGCTGTGCTGCCTCGGCGCGCCGTCCGCGCTGGTCTGCGTCGTGGACAACCAGCGCGAGTCGTACCAGCGGGTGGTCGCGCACGGCCTCGTCGCCGGCCTCGGCGAGCTGCCCGAGCTGGCCGCCGCCGGGGTGCCGGGGCGGGCGGCGCGGGCCGCCGCCGCCCGGACCCTCACCGGGCTGCTCGCCTCCCCGGAGCGCCGCGCCGCCCTCTCCGCCCGCGCCTGGTCCACCGTGGACGGCCTGGGCCGGGGCCGGGTGGCCGACGCGGTGCTGGCCGCCCTCGCCGCCACCCCGGCCTGACCCGGGAGGGAACCGCCGGCACCGCTGGTGTCAGACGAGGCGTCGGATGCGCACCCTGGGCTGCTCGTTCCGCAGGTGGCCCAGCTTGTGCTGGCGGACCTGCTCGTCCCAGACCTCCTGGTCGTAGTCCGGGTCCGGCGGAATCCACCGGTGGGAGCCGTCGCTGTAGTGGAACTTCTCGTCGCCGGGCCGCAGGATGCTCACCGGACCCAGCCGAGGAAGCGTCGGTGCAGGGTGCCGGCCGGAGCCCAGGTCAGGTCCTCGGCGGCGCGGACGAACTGCGCTCCCATGTACAGCGCCAGTGACACCGGTGCGTCCGCGAACTCCGCCCGCAACTCCTGGCGACGGGTCCGGCAGGGCCAGGGTGCCCCGCACCCGCCGCAGCTCCAGATCGGCAGCACCGGGCCGTGGGTGGTCACGCTTCAACCTCCAGGAAACAGGCCATGATCGCCCGAGCCTGCCGGCTGGTCGCCTCGGTTGGCCCGCAGCCGCTCCGCCTGGTCGAGCAAACGCCGCCGCGCGGCTGCCTGTTCGGCGGCCTGGTGGCGCTGGCCGGCGCCGGACGATGGGGGCGAGTCAGGCCGTCGCAGTAGCCATCGCACGACGTCACGCAGCTCGGACCACATCGCCACCGGTTCCGCCTTCCTCTGTCCAGGGAGAAGGGTGGCGACGGCAGCGCAGACGTCAGGCGTCGCGCCAGAGCTGGCACCGCCGCCACCCGGCGGACGCGACCGGCAAAGCACGTGCTTCCTGCCGCCGCATCCTGATCGGGACGTTATGGACGGCACGGTGCGTGATGGAACACCTACGCACCACTATTGGCTGGAGACCCCCATGCGCTCGCACAGACCCCGCAGCTCGGTGGATACGAGCCCTCGACGCAGCAGTCCACGCGCGATCTCCCGCGCAGCCGTCGACGACCGAGCGTGCTGCGGGCCGACCCGTTCGGCGGCCAGCAGCATCCGCACCGCGTCTCGCTCCCGCCCAGCCGCCACCACCGCGCGGGACATGTCCAGCCAGAAGTACACCTGACGTACCGCCGGCAGCTCGGCCACGACCACTCCGGCGGCTGTCCGCAACGCCTCCTGCGGGCGCCCCGTGTCGAGCTGGTACGCCATCCGCCACAACGCCACGTTGCGCGGCCCCCACGCCAGATCCCAACTCGTCGTCTCGCCGGTGTGCGCAGCGATCCGGGCCGCCTCGCCGAGGTGGTCCTCGGCCGCGGCCTGGTCCTTCATGCCAGCCAGGTGGTGCGCGCGGGCCAGGTGCAGGAACCCGAGCACGTCCAACGCCGTGGCCGCGCCGCTGCCAGCCAGGTCCGCCCCGGCTCGGTCGCAGTACGCCCGGGCCGGACCGTACGCGCCGGTGTATGCCGAAACCCGGGCGCGGTTCGCCGCCGCCACCCCCACCGCAACCGGGTCGTCGAGCAGGTGCGCTGCCTCGGCACACCGCTCGGCGGCCAACCAGGCGTGGGCCGCGTAGCCGATGTTCAGCAACGAACCCATCGCCACGCCGTAGACCGGCACCATCAACCGGTACGCCGCCCGCTGGTCGGTCACACCGTGCAGGGCGGGCAGCAGGTCCACCAGCCGACGCAGGGCTCCGGCGTAGTCGCACCGGCCGTAGAGATCGCGCACCAGCGCCGACTCCCGAGCCACCTGCTCCACAGTGGCGGCCCCGACGACCGGCGGCGCGGCGAACGGATAGGCCATCATCATCCGCCACACCCGTTCGGCGTCGATACGCGCGCCATCAAGCTGCCGATCAGCAGGTGTGTACGACTGCCCTGTCAGGTCGAACACCGAGCACTCCAGGGCAGCCGCCAGGTCGACCACCATGTACCGATCCGTGCGCTGGACACCGCGCTCGATACGCGACCACGTCGTGTGCGAGATCCCCGCGCGACTCGCGGCGTACCGGATGCTCCAGCCACGCAACTCGCGACGGGCCCGGATGCGGTCACCCACGGACGGATCAGCGGGTATGGCTCGGCGGGGCACAGCCATCTCCTCGGACAGCGGTCAGTGCGGCGGGCAGCCGAGCACGACAACCGGCTACCGCGCCGCCACCGACGGTACCCCTGACTGATGGCGCTTCACAGACCGCCACCAGCGCCGCTGGCGGGATAGATCTGCAAAGATCGTCTTCCACGGCGAGAACGGCCTTTGAGCTGGACGGGCTGAGGGGATTTGAACCCCTGACCACCACTTAGAACTCCTAACTAAATGATGTTGGGCGTGTCCTCGGGACGTGAGGATCGTTCTGTCTGAACGTAAGGAGGGGTGAGCAGTCGCCGTGGATCGTCTCGGACGAACTGTGGGCCGAGATCGCACCGCTGCTGCCACCCCGTCCGCCCCGGCGGCATCGGTTCCCGGGCCGCAAGCCCCTCGACGATCGCAGGGTGTTGTGCGGGATCCTGTTCGTGCTCTACACCGCGATCCCGTGGGAGTACCTGCCCCAAGAGCTGGGCTTCGGGTCAGGCATGACCTGCTGGCGGCAGCTGCGAGACTGGAACGACGCCGGCGTCTGGCAACGACTCCACGAGGTCCTGCTCGGCAGACTGCGGGCCGCGGGGCAGCTGGACATGTCCCGGGCGGTGATCGACGGCTCCCACGTCCGGGCGCTCAAGGGCGGTCCAAAACCGGTCCGAGCCCGGTCGACCGCCGCAAGCCAGGCTCGAAACACCACGTCATCACCGACGCGGGCGGCATCCCCCTCGCCGCGACCCTGACCGGCGGCAACCGCCACGACGTCACCCAACTGCTGCCCCTGGTCGACAAGATCCCACGGATCAAGGGGCATCCGCGGCAGGCTCCGGCAGCGACCCGACCGGATCTACGCCGACCGTGGCTACGACTTCGACAAGTACCGCCGCGAGCTACGGACGCGCGGCATCACACCCGTCATCGCCCGACGCGGAGTCGGCCACGGCTCCGGCCTCGGCACCCGACGCTGGGTCGTCGAGCAGACCATCGCCCTGCTGCACTGGTTCCGCCGCCTGCGAGTGCGGTGGGAGATCCGCAACGACATCCACGAAGCCTTCCTCACCCTTGCCTGCGCCATCATCTGCTGGCGCCGACTCCAACACTCAAAGAGTTAGGAGTTGTTAGACGCGCCAAGCGAAGCCGTGCACGACGAGTCAAAGCAGCGTTAGCGCGGGACACGAAGGCCTCCTGGTCGCCGGAGCGGTTCCTAGACAGCTCCACTCCACAACTGGAGGCCTTCGTCATCCAGAAGATTCAAGCCGCGTCGTCACACGACCTCAACCAACCTCCCTGGGCAGTACAGCTAGGGCATCTTTGAGATATGGGCTCGGTGCGGGTTGGTACTGGCCACGATCCGGTCGCTGCGGTGTCTCGGCTCGCTCCTCAGCTGATCCGCCAGGGACGGAGCTTCTCGGGGTTTCTCACAGCCCAGATATGCCTGATCCGGTCGCCCGCGATCTCGAACGCGAACACGGTCGAGAGATTGCCGTCCTGCTGCGCCACCAAGCCGGGCAGGCCGTTGACCGTGCACTCCAGGAACGTGGTGCGGTCGCCCGACACACGGGCGATCTCGGCGTAGGCGCGTGCGATCCGCTCACTGCCCACGATCGGGTGCAGGTGGGTGACGGCCAGCCCGCCGCCGTCGGCGGTCGCGACGGCGTCGGGGTCGAGCAGGCTGATCAGGGCGTCGATGTCCTTGGCCTCCCACGCCGTTCTGAACTGCCTGACGATGCCGGCCTGCCCGGCACTCGGGCCCGCCGGGCTCTGCGCGGTGCGGATGCGCCGGCGGGCGGACGAAGCCAGTTGGCGGCACGCCGCCGGAGTGCGGCCGACGATCTCGGCGACCTCGCCGAAGGGGTAGCGGAAGACGTCGTGCAAAACGAACGCGACGCGCTCGGCCGGGGTCATCGTATCGAGGACGACCAGGAAGGCCATCGTCACCGACTCGTCGAGGGTGACCCGATCGGCCGGGTCGGTCCCACCGGCGCCGGAGCGCCCGGTGATCCACTCCGTGGGTTCGGGCAGCGGTTCCGGGATCCAGTCGCCCACGTACTTCTCCCGCCTGGCCCGCGCCGAGCCGAGCAGGTTCAGGCAGATGCGGCTGGCGACCGTCATCAGCCAGGCGCCGGGCGACTGGATGGCCTGCTGCTCCCGTACGGACATGGCGTACCAGCGGGCGTAGGTCTCCTGCACGACGTCCTCGGCGTCGGCAAGGGATCCGAGGAGTCGATAGCTGAGGTTGATCAGCTGGTGCCGCTCACTCATGATCGCGCTGAGGCCCGGATCGCTCTGATCGTCTCCGGGCTCGGCTCTGGTGGTCATGCTCTGGCCGTCTCCCTCGCTCGCTTCTGTGCCGCTACCCGTTACGACAAGACAGCGCACCGGAATGTGAGGCCGACGTGCCGCCTCACATTCCGAAGCGCTGCGTTGTCGTAGCGGTGTCGTACCGGTGGGGGCGACAGGACGGAGAGGGGACTTTGATGAACGACTTCCAGGCCATTGCGGACCGCGTCGCGATCGAGGCACTGCGCGGCGAGTTCACCGACGCGGTGATGATGCGCGACCGACCCCGCCTGGCGTCGCTGTTCACACCGGACGGTGCCCTGCGCATGCCCAACATCCCCGCCGAGCAGATCGGCCGAGAGGAGATCCGTGCCGGGGGCGAGCGGCTGCAGAGCCAGTGGGACTTCTTCGTACAGAACACGCACCCCGGCACGATCCTGATCGACGGCGACACCGCGACCGGCCGCGCCTACATCCAAGAACTCGCGCGCACCCTCGACGGGCGCCAGGGTCTGAACTACGCCGTTTACCACGACCGTTACCAGCGCACCGCGGAGGGCTGGAAGTTCGCCGAGCGGGTGTACGAGGTCAGGTACCTCGACACCTCCCCGCTGGCGGGCACGGTGCCCCACGCGGCGCAGGGCTCCGGGACCGACCCGGCACACGCCACGGCCACCCCGGCTCCGGCCGCGTCCTTCGCCGAACCGGCATCGGCCGAACAACTGGAGCGGGTGGCTGCCGCCCTGCGTGCCAACGGCTTTGCCGTCGAGATCCTCGATGACGCCGCAGAAGCGCGCACCCGCATCAAGGACCTGGTCCCCGAGGGCGCCGGCGTGCTCACCGGAGCCAGCGAGACGCTCCGACTGTCCGGCATCGACGAGGACATCAACGCCAGCGGCCAGTACGACGCCATCAGGCCGCGCATCCTGGCCATTGACCGCGCCACCGGCGCCCACGAAATCCGAAGGCTGGTCGCCAGCCCCGACTTCGTCGTCAACAGCGTCGCCGCGGTCACCGAGACCGGCTCGCTCGTCCTCGCCTCGGGCAGCGGCAGCCAACTCCCTGCCAACGCGGGCGGCGCCGCTCACGCGGTCTGGATCGTCGGCGCGCAGAAGGTGGTGCCCGACCTGAGCACAGCGCTGCGCCGCGTCGAGGAGCACGCCCTTCCGCTGGAGAACGCCCGCGCCCAGGCCGTGTACGGGATGCCCAGCGCCGTCAACCGCCTGCTCATCCTCAACGCGGAACCCCGCCCAGGGCGCGGCACCGTGCTGCTTCTCCGAGAGGCCATCGGATACTGATCCGGCCCAGGGGCCGTGACTCACGGGCTCAGAGCCAGTCATTGATGGCGGCGATCTGGACGGTGGCTTCGTAGCGGACTGCGAGCTTGTCGTACCGGGTCGCCATGGCCCTGTGCCGCTTGACGCGGTTAATTCCACATTCGACCGCTCGTCCGAGACGATCCACGGCGGCTGCTCACCCCTCCTCACGTTCAGACAGAACGATCCTCACATCCTGAGGACACGTCCAACATCATTTCGTTAGGAGTTCTTACTGTCAGTGCTGCCGTCGTCGACTCGGGGAACTCGGCAAGCGCTGTGACCAGGCGAGCAGCCGGCGGACGACAGCCAGGCTCAGCCCCTCGGCAGGGTCGATGTCGACAAGGAGGGTGGGTGCATGGCGGCCTTCTGCCCATGCCCGCGCCTCCGTCGTCAGCGCGTCATCAATCCAGGCCACCGGACGTGAGTTGACGTACGCGGCCACGGCGGGCACCTTCTCGCGCGGTTCGAACGGGCCCGACGGAAGACTGATGACCGGCAGTTGCGGAAGACGCAGTACCGGCGCGAGGAGCCGGTTCGCTTCCGCGCCCCACCCGGTGGCCCACACCATCTCGAATCGTTCGCCCAGCTCTCGGAGCCACTCCCCGTGAGCTGGGCACAGCCGTACCGACGCCTTTCCCGGGAAGAACTGGAACTCCTGGTAGCTGACCGGGCCGGCCAGGCCGTCGGCGCGCAGGTAGGGCCAGGCCAGGGCCAGGGTCGCCAGCGCCGCCGCGACAACCGGGGCCGCGTCGGCCAACGCCGGGCGGGGCAGCCGCGGCCGGACCCCGGTGACCAGGGCGAGGCCGAGCAGTGCGGTCAGCGCCGTGCCGGCCACCGGGACCGGGTGCAGGCCCCAGGGCCAGACCGAGAAGAGGAGGGCGGCGGCGCAGAGCGCCCCGAGCAGCAGCGCCGTCGCCAGCACCAGCCGGTCCAGCAGGGTGCGCCCGACCCGCAGCAGCGCGGCCGTCAGCACGAGCACGAGCGGCGGGAGCACGGCGGCCACGCCCAGCGCGTACGCCAGCACTGGGACCACCCAGGCGGCGGCGAGCCAACCGACGGCGACTGCGGCTCGGCGGGCCGGACGGACCGGGGTCGCCTGCGGCGGGGTCGCCGGGCGGGGCGCCACCGGCACGCGGGTGGAACTGCTCTGCACTGGTCGTCTCCTCGGCGCGCGGCTCCGCCCGGGCCCGGACGGAGCCGCCTCACGGTAGGGGCGGCCCGCCGACGCCGGGCGACGTCGACGTGTGCGCCAGGTGACGGGCGGGCGACGAGATTCCCCCGCGTCGTACACCTGTGCCAACCGGACCGGTAGGCTGGGCGGATGACCGGGGCCGCCTACCAGCCGTCGATGCTGGACCTCACCGACGCGGGGCCGTCGCTGGGGCCGCTGGCCGGCCGGCTGCGCCGGCACCCGCTCACCCGGGGCGCGTGGGTCGACCACCTCCCCGGCTGGGTCGCCGGCTCCGACCAGGTCTTCGACACGCTGCTGCGGGACGTGCCGTGGCGGGCCGAGCGCCGCACGATGTACGACGCCGAGGTCGACGTGCCGCGGCTGCTGTGCTGGTACGCCGGGAACCGCCCGCTGCCGCACCCGCTGCTCACGCAGGCGCGCGTCGCGCTCACCCGGCACTACGCGCCCGAGTTGGGCGAGCCCTTCGTCACCGCCGGCATGTGCCTCTACCGCTCCGGCCGGGACAGCGTCGCCTGGCACGGCGACACCCAGGGCCGCTCCGCGCACACCGACACGATGGTCGCCATCGTCTCGTTCGGCTCGCCGCGCACGCTGCTGCTGCGGCCCCGGGGCGGCGGCGACAGCCTGCGCTTCCCGCTCGGGCACGGCGACCTCGTCGTGATGGGGGGCTCCTGCCAGCGCACCTGGGAGCACGCGGTGCCCAAGACCGCCCGCCCCGTCGGGCCCCGGGTCAGCGTACAGTTCCGCCCCGCTGGCGTCGCCTGAGCCGCCCTCGGCCGCGACGGAGCGAAAGCGGCCGAGCGGACGGACGGCCGAACTGATCGGAATTTCGGTCGGGTAGCGGGGCGGTCCACCCCGTGGCCGCGCGGACCGGTCGGTGCCCGCGGCGCAGCCGTTCGGGCGAAGACTCGCAGGCCGGGTCGGGCGACATCGTTTCGGGCGCGTGAATGGCGTGTGAATGGTGCGCGATCGACATCCAATGTGGCCTTTCGGGCCGGGTCGGTGCACCCACGGTCGCCGATCGCCGTGCTAGCTTGACCGCGCCATCACTCTCCGCTGTTTCCTGGAGCTTCCGTGCTTGTTGGACGCCCGACCGCACGGCGGGCCGGCATTCGTTCCCTCCCCGCCCTGCTGCGTCGCCACATCGGGCTCGTCGTCGTGCTCGCCGCCGGCCTCGCGCTGCGGATCACGATGATGGCGGCATACCCGCCCGCGCTGTGGTTCCAGGGCGACTCCGGAGCGTATTTGCGGCTGTCCGAGGCGTGGCCGGCGATGCCGGCCCGGTGGACGTACCCGTGGCTGCTAAAGGGCTTCGAGTGGACCGGCACCGTCGCGTCGGTGGTGGCCCTGCAACACCTCGCCGGGCTCGCCCTGGGCGTCGCGACCTACCTGCTGCTGCGTCGCCTGGGCGTCGGCCCGTGGCCGGCCACGCTCGCCGCGACGCCGATCCTGCTCGACGCCACCCAGCTCACGCTGGAGCAGTACCTGCTCACCGAGACACTGTTCACCACCGCGCTGGCCGTCGCCGCGCTGCTGCTGGTCCGCCGGGAACGGCCCGGGACGCTCGCCGCCCTGGGCGCGGGCGTCGCCGTCGCGCTGGGCATGGCGACCCGACCCACCGGCGTCGTCGCTCTCGGCGCCCTGCTGCTGTTTCTCCTCGTGCCGTGGCGCGGCTGGCGGGCGCCGGCCGCGTACCTGCTCGGCATCGTCGTGTTCTTCGGCGCCGCCTTCGCCGGCATCGGCACCGTCAAGGGCGCGCTCGGGATGGAGGGCGGGAAGTTCCTCTACGGACGGACGGCGCAGATCGCCGACTGCGACCGGCTGGAGCTGCGGCCGGGGCTGCGCAAGCTCTGCCCGACGCAGCCGCTGGACCAGCGCCCCGCCCGGCCCGACTGGTTCCTCTGGAACCGGGACAGCCCCATCCACAACGCCGACCGCCCCGAGGACCTCGACGAGTTCGCCCGGGAGGTGCTGCGCCAGCAGCCCGGCGACTACCTGGCCGCCGTGGCGTCGGACACCGCACGCTACTTCTGGCCGACCCCGCTCGCCCCGACCGAGTCGTGCCTGGCCCAGTGGTGGCGACCGCAGCCCGCCCCGACCGACTGGGCCGCGAACTACGACTGCGTGCCGCGCACCGCCAGCCCCGGCTACCACTGGAAACCGGCGCCGTCGCAGGACGTCGAGCCGAACGCCGCCAGCCGGTTCCTGCACGGCTACGGCCGGTACGCGGTCACCCCGCCGCCGGTCCTGGCCGCCATGGTGCTGCTCGCGCTGGTCGGGGCGGTGTGGCCGCGCCGGGGCCGGCTGCGGCTGAGCCTGGTCGCGCTGCTGTACGCCGGCATCGGCCTCGGAATCATGGTCTTCTCGGTCGCCACGTCGATGTTCGAGCACCGCTACGGCCTGCCGGCGCTGGCCTTCCTCCCGATCGCCGCCGCGGTCGGCTGGCAGCGGCTGCGGTCGGCAGCACCACATCCGACGGACCGGCCCACGCCGGCCGGCGGCGAGTCGGCCGGGCTCACGCCGGCCGACGGCAGCCCGTCGGCACCACACTCGACGGACCGGCCCACGCCGGCCGACGGCGAGCCGGACCGGCCCGCGCCCACCATGACAGAAAGCAACGGGGAGCATGACGAAGGAACGGGAGATCGAGGTCACGGTGCTGCTGCCGTGCCTCAACGAGGCTGAGACGCTGGAGGTCTGCGTCCGCAAGGCGCTGCGCTCGCTGCAAGAGTGCGGGGTCGTCGGGGAGGTGCTGGTCTCCGACAACGGGTCCACCGACGGCTCGCAGGAGATCGCCGAGCGGGCCGGCGCCCGGGTGGTGCACGCCCCGATCCGCGGCTACGGCGGCGCTCTGCTCAACGGGATCGACCAGGCGCGCGGCCGGTACGTCATCATGGCCGACGCCGACGACTCGTACGCGCTGGCCGACCTGGGCCCGTTCGTCGAGGCGCTGCGCGCCGGGCACGACGTGGTGATGGGCAACCGGTTCCGGGGCGGCATCGCACCGGGCGCCATGCCGCCCCTGCACCGCTACCTGGGCAACCCGGTCCTGAGCTGGCTCGGCCGGCGGCTGTTCGGGCTGCGCGAGGTCCGGGACTTCCACTGCGGCATGCGCGGCTTCAACGCCGAGCGGATCCGCGCGCTCGGGCTGTGCATGCCGGGCATGGAGTTCGCCTCCGAGCTGGTGGTGCGCGCCGCGCTGGCCGGGTACGACATCGTCGAGGTGCCCACCACCCTGTCGCCCGACGGCCGGTCCCGCCCGCCGCACCTGCGGACCTGGCGGGACGGCTGGCGGCACCTGCGGTTCCTGCTGGTGTTCGCGCCGCGCAAGACCCTCGTCCGGCCGGGCGCCGCGCTGGCCGCGCTCGGTCTGGCCGGGGTGGGGGCGCTCACCCCGGGCCCGCTGGCCCTCGGCCCGGTCCGGCTCGACGTCAGCACGCTGGTGTACGCCTGCCTGATGGTGCTCGTCGGGGTGCAGCTCGTGCTCTTCGGCGGCCTCGCCGAGATCTACGGCCGGCAGGAGGCGCTCGTCCCGAAACGCGCGTCGGACCGCTGGATCCGCCTCCTGCGGCTGGAAACCAGCGTCACCGTCGGCCTGCTGCTGCTCGTCGCCGGCGTCGCCGGCACCGTCGGGGCGGTCGGCTACTGGGGGCTGGACGGGTTCGGCGACCTGAACCCGCACGACACGCTGCGGGTGGTGCTCCCCTCGGCGACCGCGATCGCGCTCGGCGTGGTCGTGCTCTTCTCCGGCCTGGTGGGCAGCCTGCTCACGCTCCGCCCGACGCATCCGGCACCGACGATCGTCCGCCAGTCCGGCCCCGAACACGACCGGATCCTCACCGGCGGTTAACCCCGCCGCGTCCACCCCCGCCCGCCCGCTCCGATCGACCGCCGGCTGCTCCGGCACCGGTCCGGCCGGCCCTTCCGGGCCGGTCCGGTCCGGCGATCCCGCACTCCCCGCCCGACAAAGAGGGCATCGTGTGCATGACAGGGGCATACGTGCGAGCCCGACCGTGCCTGGTGGTCGGGGTGGCGGGCGGGGCGGGGCGGCGCTCTGCTAGAAACGACTCCTGGGTTTCGTCAGCGCCCCCGTCACCTCTTGACGACGCGAAGGGCGACCCATGACCAAGTCCTCCACCGAGCCGCGCTCCCGCTGGTCCGCCTGGGCGGTCCACGGCGACGGCCGCTCCGTCCGCCCTGGCGACGTGGTCCATCCCCACGAACGGCTGTCCTGGCCGCGCACACTCGGCGTCGGCGTGCAGCACGTCGTCGCCATGTTCGGCGCCACCTTCACGGTGCCGCTGATCACCGGTTTCCCGCCGGCGACCACGCTCTTCTTCTCCGGGGTCGGCACGCTGCTGTTCCTGCTGATCACCGGCAACCGGCTGCCCTCGTACCTCGGCTCGTCGTTCGCCTTCATCGCGCCGGTGCTGGCCGCGAAGGCCGGCGGGGACATCGGCCCGGCGCTGGGCGGCATCGTCGTGGCCGGCGTCGCGCTGGCCGTCGTCGGGCTGGTCGTGCAGCTCGCCGGGTCGCGCTGGATCGACGCGCTGATGCCGCCGGTCGTCACCGGGGCGATCGTCGCGCTGATCGGCCTGAACCTCGCCCCGGTCGCGTGGGACGGCGGCGGCAGCGGCACCGGGGTGAAGGCGCAGCCGCTGATCGCGGTGGTGACCCTGGCCGCGATCCTGCTCGCCACGGTCGCCTTCCGGGGCTTCCTGGCCCGGCTGTCCATCCTGCTGGGTGTGATGGTCGGCTGGCTGCTCGCCGCCGCGCTCGGCGACCTGGACCCGAAGGCGGTCGACGGGCTGCGGAACGCCGCCTGGGTCGGCCTGCCGGAGTTCCACGCGCCGAGCTTCAGCCTGCGCGCGGTGGTGCTGGTGATCCCGGTGATCCTGGTGCTGATCGCCGAGAACGCCGGGCACGTGAAGGCGGTCGCCGCGATGACCGGCCGCAACCTGGACCGGGACATGGGCCGGGCGTTCCTGGGCGACGGGCTGGCCACGGTGCTCGCCGGCTCCGGCGGCGGCTCCGGCACCACCACGTACGCGGAGAACATCGGCGTGATGGCCGCGACCCGGGTCTACTCCACCGCCGCGTACTGGGTGGCCGGGGTGGCGGCGGTGCTGCTCGGGCTCAGCCCGAAGTTCGGCGCGCTGATCCTCACCGTGCCCGCCGGGGTGCTCGGCGGCGCCACCACCGCCCTCTACGGCCTGATCGCGATCCTGGGCGCCCGGATCTGGATCGAGAACCGGGTGGACTTCCACGACCCGGTGAACCTCATGACGGCGGCGGTCGCGGTGATCGTCGGTGCGGCCAACTACACCCTCACCGCCGGCGACCTCTCCTTCAACGGAATCGCCCTGGGCACCGCCGCCGCCCTGGTCGTCTACCACGGCATGCGCCTGGTGGCGCGCCTGCGCGGCACCACCCCCGAGTCCCGCCAGGCCCTCGAACCCGAACTCTGATCCCGGGCGGAACCCCGTTGATCATGAGGTTGTTGTCCTCGACACCGGCGTGTCGCGGCAACAACTTCATGATCAACGCGCCTGGTGGGTGGGTCGGACGGACGGACGAGGGCCGGCTGCGTGGCAGCCGGCCCTCGTTCGGTACCGGTGGGTCAGTCGCGTTCGACCTGGTGGCCGACGACGGTCGGGCCGAGCATGACGGCGAAGCCGGAGCCGTCGCGGCGCGGGTCCGCCGCCGGCAGCTCCACCGGCTCGCCCGTGGCGGTCGCACCCACCGGGCGCGACCCGACCCAGGCGACCACCACGTCGGTCTCACCCTTGAGGAAGCGATGGGCGCGCACCCCGCCGGTCGCCCGCCCCTTCGCCGGGTACGCCTGGAACGGCGTCACCTTCACCGTGGCGCCCGTGGAGGTGACCACCATCGGCTCGCCGTGACCCGGATCGTCGGTGCGGACCGCGCCGAAGAAGACCACCCGGGCGCCGGCCGGCAGGTTGATGCCCGCCATGCCGCCGCCCTTGAGGCCCTGCGGACGGACCAGCCCGGCGGAGAAGCGCAGCAGCGACGCCTCCGAGGTGACGAAGGTGAGCGTCTCCGCCCCGTCGGTGAGCCAGGTCGCCCCGGCCACCTCGTCGCCCTCGCGCAGGCCGATCACCTCGAACTCGTCGGAGCGGACGGGCCACTCCGGCGCGCAGACCTTGACCACGCCCTGCCGGGTGCCCAGCGCCAGCCCCGGGGAGCCCTCGGCCGTCGGCCCCAGCGGCGCCAGCCCGACCACCGTCTCCCCCGACTCCAGCGGCACCAACTCGGCGGCCGCCATCCCGCCGCGCAGCGACACCGTCCCGGCCTGCTCGGGCAGCACCGGCAGCGGCAGCACGTCGACCTTGAACGCGCGGCCGGCGCTGGTCACCAGCAGCACCCGGCCCCGGGCGGTGGAGTGGACGATGGCGCGTACGGCGTCGTGCTTGACGCGGCCGTGCCGCCGGCGCCCCTCGGACGCCTCCTCCGACTCCGCCGCCGTCCGGGCGACCAGCCCGGTCGCGGACAGGATCACCTGGCACGGGTCGTCGGCGACCTCCAGCGGGCCGGCCGGCGCGGACGCGGCCAGCACCTCCTTGAGGTCGCCGTCGACGAGCGTGGTGCGGCGCGGGGCGCCGAACTGCTTCACCACCGCCGCCAGCTCGTCCGAGACGACCTTCTTCAGCACCTTCGGGTCGTCGAGGATCTTGGAGAGCTCGGCGATCTCCGCGCGGAGCTTCTCCTGCTCGGCCTCCAGCTCGATCCGGTCGTACTTGGTCAGCCGGCGCAGCGGAGTGTCCAGGATGTAGGTGGCCTGGATCTCGGAGAGCTTGAACTTCTGCATCAGGCCGTCCTTGGCGGCCTGGGCGTCCTCGCTGGCCCGGATCAGCTTGACCACCTTGTCGATGTCGAGCAGGGCGATCAGCAGACCGTCGACCAGGTGCAGCCGCTCCTCGCGCTTGCGGCGGCGGTAGGAGCTGCGCCGGGTCACCACCTCGTAGCGGTGGGCCAGGAAGACCTCCAGCAGCGCCTTCAGCCCGAGGGTCTGCGGCTGCCCGTCGACCAGCACCAGGTTGTTGACGCCGAACGACTGCTCCAGCGGGGTGAGCCGGTAGAGGTCGGCGAGCAGTGCCTGCGGGTTGACCCCGACCTTGCACTCGATGACCAGACGGGTGCCGCTCTCGCGGTCGGTGAGGTCCTTGACATCGGCGATGCCGGTGAGCCGCTTGGTCTTGTTCACCTCGTTGGTGATCGCGGCGATGACCTTCTCCGCGCCGACGCCGTAGGGCAGCTCGACGACCGTGATCGCCTGCCGGCCCCGGCTGCCCTCCAGCGGGCCGATCTCCACCCGGCCCCGCATGCGGACCACGCCGCGCCCGGTCTCGTAGGCCCGGCGCACCTCGTCGAGCCCGAGCAGCAGGCCGCCGGTGGGCAGGTCGGGCCCGGGGACGAACTCCATGAGCCTGTCCAGCGTGGCGTCCGGGTGGTTGATGAGCCAGCGGGCGGCGGAGACGACCTCGCCGAGGTTGTGCGGGATCATGTTCGTCGCCATGCCGACCGCGATCCCGGACGCGCCGTTGACCAGCAGGTTGGGGAAGGCCGCCGGCAGCACGGTGGGCTGGGTCAGGGAGCCGTCGTAGTTGGGCTCCACGTCGACCGTGTCCTCGCCCAGCTCGCCGACGAGCAGCATCGCCTCCCGCGACATCCGGGCCTCGGTGTAGCGCGCCGCCGCCGGCCCGTCGTCCGGGCTGCCGAAGTTGCCGTGCCCGTCGATGAGCGGCGCGTTGAGCGAGAAGTCCTGGGCGAGCCGGACCATGGCGTCGTAGATCGCGGTGTCGCCGTGCGGGTGGTACTTACCCATCACGTCGCCGACGATGCGGGCGGACTTCACGTGCCCCCGGTCGGGGCGGTGCCCCTGCTCGTACATGGACCAGAGGATGCGCCGGTGCACCGGCTTGAGGCCGTCGCGGGCGTCGGGCAGCGCCCGCGAGTGGATCACCGAGAAGGCGTACTCCAGGTAGGAGTCGGACACCTCGGTGACCAGCGGGTTGTCGAAGACCCGCGCGCCGGCCTGGTCGAAGGCGGACAGGTCCACCTTGGCGCGGTCGTCCTTGCGGCGTGCCATCGGTCAGCTCTCTTCCGGACGGGTGGTGGCGGGCCTGGTCATGCGTCGATCGCCTCGCGGTCGACCCGGTCGGCGGAGTCGATCAGCCAGTTGCGGCGCGGCTCGACCTTCTCCCCCATCAGCAGTTCGAGGATCCGCTCGGCGGCGTCGACATCGTCGAGGGTGATCCGGCGGACGGCCCGGGTGGCCGGGTTCATCGTGGTCTCCCACAGCTCGTCGGCGTCCATCTCGCCGAGACCCTTGAACCGCGGGATCGGGGTGACGATCTGCTTGCCGGCCTTCTCCAGCTTGCGGACCGTCGCCTCCATCTCCGCCTGTGTGTAGGTGTAGATCGTCTGCGGGTTGCGCCCCTTGGTCGTGATCTTGTGCAGGGGCGGCATGGCCGCGTAGAGCCGGCCGGCCTCGATCAGCGGCCGCATGTAGCGGGCGAAGAGCGTGATCAGCAGGGTGCGGATGTGCGCGCCGTCCACGTCGGCGTCCGCCATGATCAGCACCCGGCCGTACCGCATCGCCGACAGGTCGAACGTACGCCCGGAGCCGGCCCCCAGCACCTGCACGATGGCGGCGCACTCGGCGTTGTCGAGCACCTGCTGGAGGTTGGCCTTCTGCACGTTGAGGATCTTTCCCCGGATCGGCAGCAGGGCCTGGTATTCGGCGGAGCGGGCGAGCCGGCCGGTGCCCAGCGCGCTGTCGCCCTCCACGATGAACAGCTCGCTGCGCTCGATCCCCGCCGCGCGGCAGTCCACCAGCTTGGCCGGCATCGACGCGCCCTCCAGGGCGGTCTTGCGTCGGGCGGCGTCCTTCTGCTGCTTCTGGGTCAGCCGCACCCGGGCCGCGTCGACGATCTTCTGCAGGACCGTGCGCGCCTCGGCCTTGGTCTTGCGGTCCTCCAGCCAGGACTTCAGGTGCTGCTCGACCAGCGACTGCATCACCTTGGTGATGCCGGCCGTGGAGAGCTCGTCCTTGGTCTGCGAGGTGAACTGCGGCTCCGGGATCCGGACGTGGACGACCGCCGTCATGCCCTCCAGGACGTCGTCCAGGGTGGGCGGATCCTCCTTGGCCTTCAGCAGGCCACGGGTGTTGCGGACCGCGTCGGCGAGGGTGCGCGCCAGGGCCCGCTCGAAGCCCTTGCGGTGGGTGCCGCCGTGGGCGTTGCGGATGGTGTTGGTGAAGCACTCGACGGTGCGCTCGTAGCCGGTGCCCCAGCGGAACGCCACCTCGACCTCGGCCCGCCGCTGCACGTTGGACTGCATGACCCCGTTGGCGTCGGCGGCGTTCTCCCGGTAGGTGCCCTCGCCGGTGACCAGCAGCGTGCCGGAGACCGGCCGGTCGCCGGCCGGGGCGAGGAACTCCACCATGTCGGTCAGGCCGTTGGGGTAGTGGAAGTGCTCCTCCGTCGCCTCCTCGCCGGTGTGGTCGCGCAGCGTGTAGCTCACGCCGGGGACCAGGAACGCCGTGTTGCGCAGCTTCATCCGGACGGCGTTCGCGTCCAGCGCGGCGCCGGTCTCGAAGTAGCGCGGGTCGTGCCACCAGCGGATCGAGGTGCCGGTGCGCTGGCCACGCTTCATCGCGCCGACGATCTGGAGCCCGGGGCCCGGGGTGAAGGCGGCCTCGGGGCCGTCGCCGTCGAAGATCCCCGGCACGCCGTGCCGGAACGACATCGCGTGGATCTTGCCACCCCGGCGGACCGTGACGTCGAACCGGCGGGAGAGGGCATTGACCGCGGAGGCGCCCACGCCGTGCAGGCCGCCCGAGGTCTTGTAGCCGGAGCCGCCGAACTTGCCGCCGGCGTGCAGCCGGGTCAGCACCAGCTCGACGCCGGAGATGCCGGACTTCGCGTGCACGTCGGTGGGGATGCCCCGCCCGTCGTCGTCGACCTGGACGGAGCCGTCGGCGTGCAGCGTCACCTCGACCTTCGAGGCGTGGCCGGCGACGCCCTCGTCCGTGGAGTTGTCGAGGATCTCGTTGACGAGGTGACCCACGCCACGGCTGTCGGTGGAGCCGATGTACATGCCGGGCCGCTTGCGGACGGCGTCCAGCCCCTCGAGGTGCGTGAGGTCGTCGGCCCCGTACAGGGTCTCAGGCTCTGCGGTCAACTGGTCGTACTCCCAGGTCTCGGCGGTGTGGTGCCGCGTCCGACAATCGGCGGTCGGCCGGCGCGCCGCAGCGAGCCTAACCGGCAGATGCGACAGGACGACGGCGCCCCGCAGCAAGGCCCGCACCACGTCGTGGCTGCGGGCCTCGGCGGCGGCGTCGCACGGTCTGTCCGGATCGGGCGCCTCTGCGCGCCGTGACCGGTTCGCGGGCCAGCCGGCCGCGGGCGGGTCCACCTGCACAACAAGCGACCCGTACCCGACGTTCCCGGCACCGTCGACGGCCGCGACGGACAGGGTGTTCGTGCCGTACGCCGGGGTGGTCAGCGTCACGGACACGGTCTTGCCGGGGCTCCGGTACTCCCCCAGGTCGTCCAGGTCGGGGCGGAACGCGAAGACACGCGTCCCGCATGGGGTCGTTCTGCGCCAAGCCATTGACGTCCATCATGCCGAGGTGATGTGATCGCGCCTGAGAGGATCTTTCACATTTCGATGGACAGATGGAGGACGTCATGTCCAGGTTCCGTCGTACGACTCTCGCGGCGGTGCTCGCCGTCGCCGCCGCCGCACTGTCGACCGCCGTCGGGCTGCCCGCCCCCGCCGCCGCGGCGCCGCCCACCGCCGCCGTGGCGCTGGGCGACAGCTTCATCAGCGGCGAGGGCGCCGGGGCGTACACCCCCGTCGTCGACGTCAACGGGGTCGCCCAGGGCTTCCCGGGCTGGACCGCACCGAACAGCAACGCCTTCTTCTGCCACCGCTCGGCGAACGCCTCGCTGCACCGGGCGAGCCTGCCGGGCATCCAGGACCGGTTCAACCTCGCCTGCTCCGGTGGCCAGCCGCACGACATCGCCACCGCCTCGTCGGCCCGGGCCAGCGGCCGGCAGGTGGCCGCCCAGCTCGACCAGCTCCGCGCGGTCGGCCAGAGCCACGACATCGACCTGGTGCTGCTCGGCCTCGGCTCCAACAACAGCTCGTTCACCTTCGGCGACGTCGCCGAGAAGTGCGCCAACCGGTTCATCGCCGACGCCTGGACGGGCTGGTGGGAGTTCTGGGCCTACCTGGGCGGGCCGGTCGAGCAGGAGCCCTGCACGGACGCCGACCTGGCCACCGCCGCCGAGTGGAGCGCCGCGACGGTGGAGACCACCTCGGCCGTACGCCAGCTTCTCACCACGCTGCGCGAGATCGACGCCGACGGCCAGCACCGGATCGTCTTCCAGGACTACACCAACCCGCTGCCGTTCGACCTGGAGCCGAGGTTCCACAGCGAGGACAGCCGGGACGACACCCGGGACAAGTTCCGCGCGCTGGGCGCCGAGCGGTACGCGGCCGGCTGCCCGATCCACCGGGCCAGCCTGCCGCCGGGGCACCGCTTCTCGCAGGGCCTGGGCACCCTGGTGAGGTCGACCCGGGACACCCTCGCCGCCGAGTTCCCCGGCGCGGACCTGGTCTACCTCAACGTGCAGCGGGCCTTCGACGGCGCCCGGCTCTGCGAGTCGGGGGCCAGCCCGACCGGGGCGCTGGCCACGCCGATCCGGCTCCAGGACAGCCCACCGAACGGCGTCTTCGTCACCAGCCTCGCCGGCATGGACAAGATCGCCATCCAGCGGATCGCGAACACCTGCGTGAGCTACTTCCAGACCTGCCAGGAGTCGTGGCACCCGAACGCCGCCGGCCACCAGGTGCTCGGGCAGTGCCTGACGGGTGCGGCGGCCACCGGCGCCCGCTCCGTGGCCTGCGTACGCGCCGCCGACGGCTCCGTCACCGTGTCCTGACCCCGATCGCGTCCCGGAACCCCGTGCCGCCCGGCGCGGGGTTCCGCCGCGTCCGCACCCGGATCGGTCAGGTCCCGGGGGCGGGGCGGGCGCGGGGCAGCCCGAGGGCGAGCAGCACCGGACCGGTCGGCCCGTCGACGAGGCCGCCGACGGTCACCCCGTCCAGCACGGCGAGGAAGGCGTCGCGGGCCCGGCGCAGCTCGCCCCGCAGCCGGCAGGCCGCGCGCAGCGAGCAGGCCGGCTCGTCGCAGGACACCACCTCGTCGTCGCCCTCGAACGCCCGGACCACCCGCCCGACCGTGATCTCGTGGCCGCCCTCGGCGAAGGCGACCCCGCCGGAGCGGCCCCGGATCGTGACCAGCACCCCGAGCCGCTGCAACCGCTGCACCACCTTCGCCACGTGGTTGCGGGGCAGCGACAGCTGGTCGGCCAACTCGTCCACGGTCATCCGCCGCGGGTTCGCGGCGGTGAGCATGGCGATCCGCAGCGCCATGTCGGTGGACCGGTTGAGCTTCACGTCCCGACCCTAGCCAGCGCGGACCCGCCCCACCACGGGCCGACGGACCGATCTGTGATCCACCCGACCCCCGACCCGGGACCTTCGGCCCTGAAGAGGTAACTGAAATACCTGTTTTGCTGGCAGGGCCCGAGCGGTTCAGCGCAGAAGGAGACAAGTCGTGCTCTCGGAGTCCTCAGCAGCAGTGGTGACGGCGACCCTGCCCGCCGTGCAGGCGCACGGCGAGGCGATCACCGGCCGGTTCTACCAGCGGATGTTCGACGCCCACCCGGAGCTGCTCGACATCTTCAACCGCGGCAACCAGGCGACCGGGGCGCAGAAGGCCGCGCTCGCCGCCGCCGTGGTCGCGTACGCGGAACACCTGACCGGCGGCAGCGACGTGCCGTGGGGCCCGATCCTGGACCGGATCGCGCACAAGCACGTCTCCCTCGGCATCACCCCCGGCCAGTACACGATCGTCGGCCGGCACCTGCTCGCCGCCGTCGGCGAGGTGCTCGGCGACGCGGTCACCCCGGAGGTCGCGGCGGCCTGGGACGAGGTGTACTGGCTGCTGGCCTGCGAGCTGATCGCCCGGGAGGCCCGCCTCTACGCCGGGGCGGGGCTCGCCGAGGGCGCGTCGGTCTGGCGGGACTGGCGGGTCACCGGCCGGGTCACGGAGGCCGTGGACGTCGTCTCGTTCACCCTGGTCCCGGCCGACGGCGGCCCGGTGCCCGCCTTCGTCCCGGGCCAGTACGCCTCGGTCGCCGTCGACCTCGACGGCGGCCGCGGGCAGCAGATCCGCCAGTACAGCCTGTCGGGCCGGCCGGGGGCCGACCACTGGCGGATCACCGTCAAGCGGGTACGCGCCACCGGCGACGCCCCCGAGGGCATGGTCTCCACCTTCCTGCACGAGCACGTGGCCGAGGGCGACACCCTCCGGCTCAGCCCGCCCTTCGGCGAGGTCAGCGCGGTGGCCGGGGAGGGCCCGCTGCTGCTGGTCAGCGCGGGCATCGGGCTGACCCCGGCGATGGCCGCGCTGGAGCACCTGGCGGCCACCGAGCCGCAGCGCCCGGTGGTGCTGGTGCACGCCGACCGGGGCGGCGCGGCGCACGCCTTCCGCGGCGAACTGCCGCGCCTGCACGCCGCGCTGCCCAACCTGCGCACCGCCCTGTGGTACGAGGACGTCACCGACGCCGAACTGGCCGGGGTGACCGGCAAGGTCGCCGGCGGCCGGGTGGACCCCGCGTTGATCCCGCTCTCCCCGGACGCCCACGTGCACCTCTGCGGGCCGCTGCCGTTCATGAACACCGTCCGGGGCGGCCTGCTGCGGCGGGGGGTGCCGGCGGAGCGGATCGCCTACGAGGTGTTCGGCCCGGGCATGCTCCACGACGACCGGCACTGACCCTCCGCGACGGATCGGCCACCGGCGGTGGGCGCCTGCCCCGCCGCCGGCCGGGTCCGCACCACCGGCCGGCCGACCCGCCGAGAACTCGGTGGGCCGGCGGTTAGGCGCGGAGGTCGGGGGTAGGGACTCCGCATGCGGGTGCGACGGGGCTCGCGGGACGGCACCGTCCGCGGCGCGACCCGTTCCCCGACGACCGGGCCGGCCGATGGAGGAAGACATGCGCATCGCGATGATCTCGGAGCACGCCAGCCCGCTCGCCGTCCTCGGGGAGGCCGGCGGGCGGCACACGCGGGTGGCGGAGCAGGCCGCCGCGCTGGTGCGCGAGGGGCACGACGTCCGCGTCTACACCCGCCGGGAGTCCACCGCCCAGCCCGACACGGTGTCCACTCCGGACGGCTACCAGGTGTGCCACGTGCCGGCCGGACCGGCGCTGCGGATGCCCGGTAGTGAGCTGCTGCCGCACCTGGGTGAGTTCGGGCGCTGGCTGGCCGGTCAGTGGCGCGACGGCGACTGGGTGCCGGACGTGGCGCACGCCCATCACTGGATGAGCGGCCTGGCCACCCTGCACGCCGGCCGGCGCACCGGGGTCCCGGTGGTGCTGACGTACCACTCGCTCGGCACCGTCGAGCGCCGGCACCAGGGCGCCCGGGACACGAGTCCACCAGGCCGGATCGGCTACGAGCGGGCCCTGGGTCGGGCCGCCGACCGGATCGTCGTGCAGTGCCAGGACGAGATCGGCGAACTGGTCCGCCTCGGCGTGCCCCGGTCCCGGATGGCGCTGGTCCCCTGCGGCGTCGACCAGGAGGTCTTCCGCCCCGACGGGCCCGCCGTCCCGCGCGACCCGGCCCGCCAGCGGATCATCACGGTCGGCCGGTTGGTGGAGCGCAAGGGCTTCCAGGACGTCGTCCGGGCCCTGCCGGCCGTGCCCGACACGGAGTGCGTGGTGGTCGGCGGTCCACCGGCGCGGTTGCTCCCCGCGGACGGCTTCGCCCGCCGGCTCCGGGCGCTCGCCGAGTCCTGCGGGGTGGCCGACCGGGTGAAGCTGGTCGGCGCGGTGCCCCGCGAGGAGTTGGCCAGGTGGTACCGCTCGGCGGACCTCCTGGTGGCCGCCCCCTGGTACGAGCCGTTCGGGCTCGCCCCGCTCGAGGGCATGGCCTGCGGCGTGCCCGTGGTCGGCTCGAACGTCGGCGGCATCGCCGACACGGTCGTCCACGGCCTCACCGGCGACCTCGTGCCGCCCCGGGACCCCCGGGCGCTGGGCACCGCGATCCGCCGGCTGCTCGCCGACAAGGTCCGCCGCTTCGCGTACGCCACGGCGGCGCTGGACCGGATCCGCAGCCGGTACTCGTGGAAGCGCTGCGCCGAGCAGTTGGGCGCCGTCTACGCCTCGGTCAGCACGGCCGCCCGAACCGCCCCGGCCCTGGCCTGACGGCCGGCGGCACCGGCAGCCCCGCACCGGCAACCGGCAGCTCGATGCCGCTCCACCGCATCGCCACGGTTCGAGGTGTCAGCCGTTGGCGACTGCCGCCAGGCCTGCTCGATGAGTAGGGAAGTCGGGCGTCCAGCCGAGTTCTCGTTTTGCTCGTTGATTGGACAGGCGGATGTGTGTTCGGACCATGAGGGCGTGAAGGTACGGCAGGACGGCCAGCAGGTGACCGGGGACCGTTCGGGGCGGGGACGCGCCGACGACGTCCGCGATCGCCCGGAAGTAGTCGGTGAAGGTGACCGGCTGGTCGTCGACGATGTTGTACGGCTGACCGGGCCGGCCGGAATCGAGCGCGGCCATGGTGGCCGCGGCGGCGTCGTGGATGTGGATGACCGAGGTGGTGCCGCTGGGACGGAGAGCGGGCAAGAGCCGCCGCTTCGCCAGGTGCATCAACCGTCTGGTGGCCGGTTCCGGGCCGTAGAACATGCCGTAGCGCAGGGCGATGCCTTCGATGCCGGGCGCATGGAGAACCTGATCCTCGTTCGACCGCATCGCGCGCATGTGTCGGTCGATTCCAGGATGCCCGGTGAGTTCGGCGAAGGGATGATCCTCGCCGAGTGGCTCCGCACCGTGGTCGCGGTAGCCGTACCCGAGGAAGAACGACTGGGTGACGAATCGACGTGCGCCGACTGCGGCTGCCGCGCGGAGGAGGTTGGCCGTGCCATGATCGCGTAGCGCGTCCGTGGCGTACAGACTGCGGTGGAAGAGCGGCACCCCGGTGATCGCGGTCGCCTGATGGATCACGGCGTCGACTTGCCGGCCATCGAGCGCGGTGAGCAGATCCTCGACGTCCATGACGTCGGCTTGCACCGGCAGCACGCCCATCGACGTCAGCCGGACGGCGCCTGCGGCCGTCCTGGTGACACCGAGCAGTTCGTGTCCAGCGGCCACCAGCATGGGCAGCAAAGCGGTGCCGAGGGTGCCGGTCGCCCCGGCGAGCAGGATCCTCATGCCGGAACCTCCAGCCGGTCGTCGGCGCACCGCCGGAGTTGCCGGACCCGCGCCGCCCACGCGGCCAGTCCCACCACCGACATCGCCAGCAGGAGCCACGGGTCGGAGGTATTGCCGCCCAGGTCCAGATCGACGGCATGGTTGACAGCGTGGAGGCCGCTGGTGAACGTGAATCCGGCCAGGACGACCGCCAGCGCGTCGCGCCACCTCAGGGCGCACAGCATCATCATCCCGATGCCGATCTGGAAGACACCCGCGTCATGCAGGAAGTGCACATGGTTGGGCCAGTTGGCGTATCGGGCGAAGCTTTCCGGATCCAGCCGGGCCCACGAGCCCGTGCCCAACATCGACGCCGCCGCCAGCACGACCGAGGCTTTGGCGAACACACCCTTCGGCATTCTCGTCACTCCTTCCAACGGTGTTCGCCCATAGAAGGAGCAACCAGGCCGCCCTGTGACGCGGCCACGGTGTGACGCGACGCACGTCACATCCGGGAGTCGAACTGCATTTCATGGAGGAGACCTGGCTGGCCTGGGCCGGTGTGGACGCTGAGCACCTGGAACACCCTCGGGCCCATCTGGTGCGCATCGCCGTGCGGCAGGCCCTGGCCCGGCTGCGTCGGAGGCGAAGTGCCAGAGAGGAGTACGTGGTGCCTTGGCTGCCCGAGCCGCTGCCTCCTTCCGCCGATCCGGTCAGCCTCTTCGCCACCGGCGGATGGCCATCGCCATCGGGGTGACGAGCCTCAGGTCTCGCGGGCCCCGTCCCCTCGCTTACTCCTGCGCGGGGCCGAGCGAGCGGATGCCGGCAAGTGCCACGTGGGTGGCGCGGAGCAGCGCTCGCAGCAGTTCCTCGGGTGCGGGGTCGTGGGGCAGCGTGGCAAAGGCGACGGTCACCATCGACCCGACGAGTGCGCCGACCGCCGCCGCCGCGTCGCCCTCCTCCAACTCGCCGGGGAACGCGTCGAGCAACGCAGCCGTGAGTTGTTGCTGGGCGGAGACGATCCGGCGCAGCGCGCCGGCCTGCAGAGCAGGCGTGGACAGCACCACGCGCACGCGCCGGGTCGCCAAGTCGCTGGTCAGGTCGCGGGCCGCCGCGCCGGATGTCACCGCCGACCGCACCGCACGGAGCAAGACGTCGGCGACGGTCTCCCCCGGGTGACGCGTGGCGACCATCGCGACGATCTCGTCGACCCGCGCCTGCGAGTCGGCGAAGAGAACGTCCTCCTTGCCGGGGAAGTAGGCGAAGAAGGTGCGTGGTGCGATATCGGCGGCCGCAGCGATCTCGGCGATCGTCGTCTCGTCGTAGCCCTTGGTGGTGATGAGTTCGATCGCAGCGGTGATCAGCGCCGCGCGGGTGCGTTGCTTCTTGCGCTCGCGCAGACCAATCGGATGTGTCATGCAGGTGATGCTACCGCTTGCGCACACACTGCATTCATGTACTCATTGCATAGTTGCACTGCATGCGGTTTACTGCGGCGATGGAACGTCCCCTGGACCGACTTGGCCGTCTCTGCGCACGACGGCCTTGGCGCACTCTCGTCCTCTGGTTGCTCGCCGCCGGCGTGCTCCTCGGCGTCGGGCAGGCGGCCGGGAGCACATTCGTCAACGACTTCCGGGTGCCCGGCACCGAATCCCAAGAGGCCACGGATGTGGCCCGTGACCACTTCCCCACGTTCGGCGTGGTCAGCGCGACAGTCGTCTGGAGCGCCGAAGAGGGGAGCCTCCAGGATCCGGCGCGGCAGGCCGCCGTCCGGCAGATGATCGAGGCGATGCGCGGGCAACCCGACGTCGCGGCGGTCGACGATCCGTTCCCAAGCCCGGACGGTCGGGCGGCGATGGTCAACGTCGACTACGAGAAGGAGTTGGGCGAACTCGACGGCACCCACTACGAACGGCTGCGTGAGGCGGCCGAGCCCGCTCAGGACGCCGGCCTGCGGGTGGAGTTCCGCGGTGCCGTCGTCGACCTGGGCACAGAGCCCACCACGTCCGCAGCGGAACTCGTCGGGGTCGGCGCCGCGCTACTGGTGCTGATCATCGCCTTCGGTTCACTGGCGGCCGCGGGCCTGCCGCTGCTCGTGGCCGGCGTCGGCATCGTGGTCGGCACCGCGATCGTCCTACTCATCGGCCTGATCGTGGACATTCCGACGTCGGCGCCGATCATCGCGGTCATGCTCGGCCTGGGCGCCGGCATCGACTATGCGCTGTTCGTCCTGAGTCGATTCAGATCGATTCTCGCGCACGGTGAGGACAAGGTGCGCGCCGCCGGGCACGCCACGGCGGCCGCTGGGCATGCGGTGGTCTTCGCGGGCGGCACGGTCGTCGTCGCCATCCTCGGCCTCAGCTTCGCGGGCATTCCGTTCGTGGGGGCGATGGGAGTCGCCGGCGCGGTGACGGTGGCGGTGATGGTCGTCGCCGCGATAACCCTGTTGCCCGCACTGCTCGGCCTGCTCGGGCACCGGGTGAACGCGCTGCCCGTTCCCAAGCTGACCAAGAGGGCGCGTGCCTCCGCCGGAAAGCCCGACGACGAGAGCGGCCCGACCTACCGCTGGGGCCGGCACGTCCAACGCCACCGCGTGCTCTATGCCCTGCTCTCGACGGCGCTCCTGCTCGCACTGACGGCACCGGTGCTCTCGCTGCGGCTCGGCACGCCCGACGACGGAATCCAGCCCACGAGGAACACGCAGCGCCAGGCCTACGACATGATCGCCGAGCACTACGGCCCGGGCTGGAACGCGCCACTCGTCATCACCGTTACCGACACGAGCGAGATGGGCGTCAACGCCTTTGCGGGCGCCCTCGCCACCGACCCGGACGTCGAACTGGTCACCCCGCCGACGACGAGCGAGGACGGCGAGATCACGCTGATCACTGCCATCCCCCGGTACGCGCCGCAGGACCAGGAAGTCTCCGACCTCGTCCATCGAATCCGCGACACGATCGGGCCGGATTCCCTGGCGTCCACTGGTGGCACCGCACTCGTCGGCGGCGCGACAGCCGTCGTCATCGACATGGCCGACGTCGTCGGCAAGCGGCTGCCGTGGGTGATCCTGGCCGTGGTCGGCGCCGGCATGGTCCTGCTGCTCTTCATGTTCCGGGCACCGGTGGTCGCACTCAAGGCGGCGGTGATGACGCTGCTGTCCATCGGCGTCTCCTTCGGCGTGATCATCGCGATGTTCCAGTGGGGCTGGGGTCTGGATTTGCTCGGCATCGACAAGTCCGTGCCGGTCATGTCGGCAGTCCCCATGATCCTTTTTGCGGTGCTGTTCGGCCTGTCGATGGACTACGAAGTCTTCCTGCTGTCCGCAGTCCGCGAGTCCTATGACAAGGATCGCGACCCGCACCGCGCCGTCGTTGTCGGCATCGGCACCACCGCACGTGTCATCTCCGCAGCCGCGATCATCATGGCGTGCGTCTTCCTGAGCTTCGTCTCGGTGCCGGAGACGCTCATCCAGATGATCGGCATCGGCCTTGCCACGGCGGTCATCATGGACGCCACCGTCATCCGGATGGTGCTGGTGCCTGCGGTCATGAGCCTGCTCGGCAACGCGGCCTGGTGGCGGCCCGGCCGCAAGCCGGCGCCACGACCGGCGGCGATCGACGGTCCGGCCGACACTCCAGGGACGGTCGGGGGCGAGCAGGACCCCGAGAGTCAGCGCGTGTAGCGCAAGTCCCGCTTCTCGCAAGCGACGAGACCGGGTGGCGCAGCGCACCACCCGGTCCAGTCGGCTCTTGAGCCGAGCCACCGCCGCCGCGGAGCGGCGGTCACCTCACCGCGCCCAGAGCACTTCACCTGGGTACGCGCCAGCGCGCACCGCTGGCAGCCCGGTGGCCCGCTTCGCCACGGCCTGCCGGCCCCGCTGAGGCACCTTCAGCTCACGGTCGTCCCGCTGACGCCACGCCGTCGCCCCTACACTCCCCCGGGCGGCGTACCCCGCCGCCCGGGGCCCGGTCACTCGTCGGTCTCGACGGGCACCATCTCGCCGTTCCGCTCGACGCGGGTCTCGCCGCGCTCGGGCGGCGGTGGCACCTGGGACGTCGTCTTGCGCGGATCGTTGCCCGGGTGCATCAGCACCGCGTCGGTGGAGGCGGTCTTCTCCCGGCTCTCGTCGGGCTGCGACATCCTCTTCCCCTCTCGCTCGGATCGTCCGTCCCGCGATCTACCCGCACCGGCCCCGCCGACTCCTCCCGGCCGCTCCCCGTCACCGGCGACCGCCGCCGCCCGGACGGGTCCGCGCCTCGGCGCGGGGTGGTGACGCCGCCGGTTCCCGGTCTTCCCCGGTATCCGCGTGACCGCGCCCTATCGGCAGACGACGGACGCGATTAGCCGACCGGGCGGCGGGTATGCCGCAGCGCCCGACACGGTGGAAGGGGATCAGATGTCCGAACGGCACACCGCACTGCGCTCGATGCACGATCTGGGCCTGGCGGCCTGGTTCGGGGGCTCCCTGATGGGAGCGTTCGGCGTCAACGGCGCGGCGGCACAGATGAACGACTCGACCCAGCGGTTGCCGATGGCCTCGGCCAGCTGGGCCCGGTGGACGCCGGTGAATGCGGCCGCCATCGGGGCCCACCTCGCGGGCGCGGTCGGCGAACTGGTGACGGAGAGCCCCCGGGTGGCGGCGCAGTCGGGAGTCGCCCGGGCCAGCACCCTGAAGACCGCGCTGACGGTCGGCGCGCTGGCGGTCACCGGCTACAGCCGGATGCTCGGCATGAGGCTGGAGAAGTCCGGCGGCCCGTCGGTCGAGGGGGTCACCGAACCGAACTCGCAGACGCCGTCGAACGTGGCGTCCTGCCAACGCCAGATGCGGATGCTCCAGTGGGCGGTGCCCGCGCTGACGGGGGCGCTCATCGTGGTGACCGCGTACATGGGCGAGCAGCAGAAGCCCGGCGAGGTGTTCCGGGGGATGCTCGGGCGCGCGGGCGGGCTGCCGAAGGGGATGGGTGCGCTGAAGACGATGGGCGCGGCCAAGAATCGGCGGATGGCGATGTCCGGTCGCTGACCGCGACGTGCCCACCGGCGTCCCGCCGACCGCTCGGCGGCGGGACGCCGTTCGGCGTCCCCGGTCGGGCGGGGCGTGTCCGCCTCGCCAGCCACCGCCGGGGGCGCCGGCGCAGGCATGACCGGCCCCGGGACGGGCAATCGGGGCCCGTAGCGGCGGACCCGACCAGCGAGGTGACCATGGCGGCAGGAGACGGACGCAGCGGGGGCAGGCGCACACCGGAGTCGGTCACCCCGTGGGTGACCAGGGACGGCTTCGACGCGGAACCACCCTGGGGCACCGGCGAGCACGACCCGATGGACGAGGGCAGCGAGGAGACCGCCGTGCCGGAGGGCCGGCGCGGGGACCGCCGCGCCGGCGAGCCGGCGGGGCCGTCCGGGAAGGGGGGCCGGCACGGATTCGGGCCGGTCGAGCCGACCCGTACGCTGCCGGCCGGACCCGGCGCGCCCCCGGACCCGGCGCCGTCCCGGCGGACCTTCCCCGACGCCGCCGACGTCGAGGAGCGTACGGAGGACGCGCTGCGGACCAGGGGCCGGCGCTCCTGAGCGGCGTGGGCGGCGGCGCGGCACGTCCCGGCCGCCCCCGACCTCGGGGGCGCGGCCCGGTCGAGCCCCGACCTCGGGGCGCGGCCCGGTCAGGCCCCGGGTCCCGCCGCATGCAGCAGCCGGAGCTGACCGATCTCGGCGGCGTTCTTCATCAACTCGGCGTTGACCCAACCCAGCATGTGCGTCACCGTGTGCCCGGCGTCGTCCTGCCACGGGAACGGCGCCGTGCGGTCGAGGTCGGCGTCGGTGAGGCGGTCGAGGACACCGAGCCACTCGGTACGCAGGCCGCGCAGCCAGGCGACGGTCGGCTCGCCGACGCCCGGCCATGCCACGTCGCCGCGCTGTCGTGGCGGCCGCCCCTGGAGGTGGTCCGTGGCGACCGTCCACCACCAGCCGATGTGCCAGGTCAGCCAGCCGATCGTCGGGACCGGAACCGGGTCGGGTTCGGTGTCGGCCCAGTCGGGCGTCCAGCCGCCGTCGGGGGCGCGACGCACCGCCCAGCAGTGCCCGGCCGGCTCCCACAGGAAGTCCACCGGGTCGAGGCGATCGAGGTGGTATGCGAACAACGACCACGTCAGGTCGAACTGCCAGCGCAGGAGCGCGCGAGAGGGTGCCGCCACACGGCGATCATGTCGGAGCCCACCCGGCCCGGTCGATGGAATTAGTTCCGCGGGCCTGCCGGCACGGCCGCGCGCCCGCCGTCAGGACGGCGACGCCGCCCCCGCCCGCGCCGGACGGCCCCGCCCCACCGGCTCCACGCCCAGCAGTTCGGCCAGCCGTTCCGCGTCGCGCTGGGCCTGGTCGCCGCAACAGTTGTTGAACAGCGCGTGCAGCTCGCCGGCCTGCCCGGCCAGCTCGGTCAGCAGCTCCGCCCAGCGGCGCAGTTCCTCGTCGCCGTACGCGTAGCGGAACTTCTCCTGCTTGTCCCCCGTCCCCCAGGCGCTGCTGTGCCCGTGGAAGCGGACGACCGCCAGCTCCGCCGTGGCGAACAGGATGGGCGGCACCGACGAGGGATGCCCCTGTGGCATGTCCACGCAGACGAACGACAGGTCGCGCTCGCGCAGGAAACCGAGCGTGTCCAGCGCCGCCGTGCCGTCGAACCAGGACCCGTGGCGCAGCTCGACGGCGACCCGCCACGGCCGGCAGCGCTCGGCCAGCTCGGCGATGCGCCGCTCGGCGGCGGCGCCGCGGGCCAGCCATGGCGGGAACTGGAGCAGGACCGCGCCGAGCCGGTCGGCCGCCGCGATCGGGTCGAGCGCCGCGCGGAACCGGTCCCACAACTCGTCGTACGCGGCCGCCGGCAGGTCCCGGCGGCGGATCCGGCTCGGGCCGCCGGCCGGACGCAGGTCGCGGGGCAGCGCCGCCACCGGGGTCGGGTGGCCGGTGAAGAGGCTGAACGCCTTGACGTCGAAGGTGAAGCCCTCCGGCGTGGCGTCGACCCAGCCCTGCGTCGTCTCGGGCACGGGCACGGCGTAGTAGGAGGTGTCGACCTCGACCAGGGGGAACCGCCCGGCGTAGAAGCCGAGCCGGCCGGCCGGGGTGTTCGCCGCGCGCGGGTACCACCCGGAGCGCAGCAGCATCTGGTCCGCCCAGGACGACGTGCCCACCTTGATGACACCCATGTAGTTCAGTGGATCGCGGATCGGACGAATCGGCAACCGCTGGCGGAAACCGGCCACGACAGGACGCGGTTTCTGTCGGTGGCCGGCCCTATCCTGAGCCCCGTTCTGACGTCCGTGAAGAGGGGTGGCGGTATGACCACGACAGAGCAGCTGACCGGGGAGCGGGCCGATCTGGTGGAGACGCTGCGCCGGCACCGCGGCTTCCTCCGGCAGACCGTCGCGGGGCTCACCGACGAGCAGGCCGCGACCCGCAGCACGGTCAGCGAGCTGTGCCCGGGGGGTCTGATCAAGCACGTGACGCAGGTCGAGCAGCGGTGGATGTGGTTCGCCGTGGGTGGCGCCGAGGCGATGAACAGCGAGCCCCTCGACTGGGCCGGCCAGTTCCGCATGCACGACGGCGAGACGCTCGCCGGGCTGCTCGCCGACTACGACCGGGTGGCCGCCGCGACGGACGAGCTGATCGCCACGCAGGACCTCGACGCCGCCCACCCGCTGCCGCAGGCTCCCTGGTTCGAGCCCGGCGCGAGCTGGACGGTCCGCCGCGTCCTGCTGCACCTGATCGCCGAGACCGCCCAGCACGCGGGGCACGCCGACATCCTCCGCGAGGCCATCGACGGCGCCAAGACCATGGGTTGACGCCGCCGGGCGCGGTCGCGCCCCGCTCCCCGGCCCGGTGGTTGTCGGAGGTCACACTCCCGCCCGTGTGACGTCCCGGCACCCGGCGGCGCTGAGGGACACGAGATGAAAGCACACCGGATGGACCAGGAGACCGTCGAGCGGCTGCTCGGCGGTCCCGTCGTCGACCCGCAGGACGCTCCGCAACCTGTCGCGTCGCTCCTGACGGCGGTCCGTGCCGCACCCCGCGCCGCTGAGCTCGCCGGGGAGGACGCCGCGGTACGCGCGTACCGGCTGGCGCGGGCCGGCACCCCCGTCGGCGGGTCCGAGCGGAGTCGCGGCCGTGCCCTCGCCGGCTTCGGCGTCCGCGCCGCGCTGGCCGGTGTCGCTCTCGCCGTCACCGGCGGGGTGGCCTTCGCCGCGGCCGGGGGCACCCTGCCCGGCCCGCTGCGTGGCCCCGCCCCCACCACCGCCGCACCCGCGCCGCCCGCACCGCCCCCGGTCGTCTCCCCCACTCCGGGCTCCGGCCGGCCATCCGCGCCGCCCACCACGGCGGAGGGTCGGCCCGACCCGAGCGCGTCGCTGGCGAGGCTGTGCCGGGCGTACCGGACGGACGGCGACGGCCCCGACCGCACCCTGGACAAGCCGGCCTTCGACGACCTCGTCCGGGCGGCCGGCGGGCGCGGCAAGGTGGCCGCCTACTGCGACCGCCTGCTGCCCGGCGAGTCGGCGCGCCCCGGGTCACCGGGCACACCGGCCGACCGGCCCGGCGGCACCCCGACCCTCCAGCAGTCCGGGCGACCGACGACATCGCCCTCCGTCCCGGCCGGCCGACCCTCGGCGCCCGGCTCCCTCCAGGACCCGCCCGGCGACGCCCAGGTCTCGCCCGGCGACGTCCAGGTCTCGCCCGGCGACGGTCGCCCCACACCGGGCAGCGGCGACGGGCGCTGACTCATCGCCCCATCCCTCCGCGGGGCACGGCCTCTGTCCGCGTGACGGGCCCCGGCGCGCGGTCAGGGAGGGGTGCCGGGTGGGCGGCGAACGCCGCGCGCGGGCGGCTCGATCGGTCGGTCGGTGGGAGGCGACAGGCACCGGCCGGTGCTCGACCGGTGACCTCGATCGCCCCGGCTGGTAGCTTGCCCCGATGAGTCTGCGGCGTCGACGCGTGGCGGTGGTCTTCCGCCTGGCGATCGTGATCAGCGTGCTGGCCGGGATCGTGCTCACCGCGCTGGGTCCCGCCACCGTCACCGGCCTGCTGCCGTACTTCACCATTCAGAGCAACGTCGCCGTCGGGCTCCTCGCCGGATACGCCGCCTGGCTGGCCTGGCGGGACCGTCCCGAGCCGCCGTCGCCGCTCAAGGGCGCGGTCACCCTCTACATCACCATCACCGGCGTGGTCTACCACCTGGTGCTCGCCAACCCCGCCAGCCCGTTCGCGATGCCGCAGCCCGACCGGGCGCTCGGCGAGGCGCTGGGCAACCAGTTCCTGCACACCGTCGTTCCGCTGCTCGCGGTGGCGGACTGGGCGCTGTTCGACCGGCGGGGCCGGCTCCGCCCGCGGTACGCGGCGTGGTGGCTGGCGTTCCCCCTGGGCTACCTCGGCTTCGCGCTGGTGCGAGGGCTGGTGGTCGAGCGGTACCCGTACCCGTTCCTCGACGCCGGGGAGCTGGGCTACGACGGGGTGGGCGTCACCGCGGTCGGCTTCGCCGTCGCGTTCTGGCTTCTCGGCCTGCTCTTCGTGGGCGTCGACCGGGGCCTGGCCCGCCGTGCCGGGGCACCGGCCGCCCGCGCCACGGCCCCGTCCGCGGTGGCCGCCCCGGCGCAGCGGTCGGCGGCCGTCGATTCCGCCCCGGCGTCGGGCGCCACCCGGGACGGCCGGCCCGACGCGCCGGCCGTGCGGTGACGAGCACCCTCGGGGTGAGCCCGACTCACCCGGACGGGGTGAGACACCGGAGCCGGCGGGCAGGGTGGCCCGCTTCGACGCCGCAGGGCTGCGGCCACCGGGAGGCGGGTCGTTTGGCCGTGTGTTGAGCGGGCAGGCGGCGGACGGAGCCGGAGACCGGAGGACAGGAGACGTTTCATGCGCGCGCTGCGGTTGCCGAACTGGAAGTCCGAACCCGAGCTGGTCGAGGTCGACCAGCCGACCCCGGGGCCGGGGCAGGTGGTGGTGAGGATCGGCGGCGCCGGCGCATGCCACTCCGACCTGCATGTCATGCACGAATTCGAGCCCGGCGTCGTGCCCTGGAACCCGCCGTTCACCCTCGGCCACGAGAACGCCGGCTGGGTGCACGCCCTCGGCGACGGGGTGACCGGGCTGACGGAGGGCCAGCCGGTGGCCGTCTACGGCCCGTGGGGCTGCGGCACCTGCGCCCGCTGCCGGGTGGGCATCGACCCGTACTGCGAGAACGTCGCCGAGGCGCCGGTGCCGGGCGGGGGCGGCGGCCTGGGCCTGGACGGCGGCATGGCCGAGTACATGCTGGTGCCGCACTCCCGGCACGTGGTGCCGCTGCCCGAGGGGCTCGACCCGGTGCTGGCGGCGCCCCTGACCGACGCGGGACTCACGCCGTACCACGCGATCCGCCGCTCCTGGCCGAAGCTCGGGCCGACCAGCACCGCCGTGGTGATCGGCGTCGGCGGGCTCGGCCACGTCGGCGTGCAGATCCTCAAGGCCACCACCGCGGCCCGGGTGATCGCCGTGGACACCCGCGAGGAGGCGCTGAAGCTCGGCGCGGAGTGCGGCGCGGACCTCACCATGCTCTCCGGCGCGGACACCGCCCAGGAGATCCGCCGGGCCACCGGCGGCCGGGGCGCCGACGTGGTGCTGGACTTCGTCGGCGCGGACCCCACCCTCGCGCTCGGCGCCGCCGCCGCCCGCACCGTCGGCGACCTCACCATCGTCGGCATCGGCGGCGGCACGCTGCCGGTCAGCTACTTCGGCGTGCCGTACGAGGTGAGCATCCAGACCACGTACTGGGGCAGCCGGCCGGAGCTCATCGAGGTGCTCGAACTGGGCGCCCGGGGCATGGTGAAGCCGAAGGCCAGTACCTTCCGGCTCGACGAGGCGGTGCTGGCGTACCGGAAGATGCGGGACGGCACGCTGGAGGGCCGGGCCGTCGTCGTGCCCTGACCCCCGCGGCTAAAGTGATCATGTGGTCGCGGCGCTGGAGCTCTACCTGGACACCGCCGCCACCCGACGGATCCGCGTGCTCTGGGACGCGCTGGAGGCCGAGGGTGTGCAGAGCATGCGATCGCTGCTGGAGCAGCGCCACCGGCCGCACGTCTCGCTCGCCGTCGCGCCCCGCTTCGACCCGGAGCGGGTCGCGGCGGCGCTGCGCGGCACGGTGGTGGCCGCGCCGCTGCGGCTGAACTTCCAGCACGCCGGTCAGTTCGTCGGGCGGGTGCTCTGGCTGGGCCCGACCCCCACCGCCGAACTGCTCGCGCACCACGCCGAGGTGCACGGCCGGCTGGCCGAAGCCGGCATCGGGCTGGTCGAGCACTACCAGCCGGGGCGCTGGGTGCCGCACTGCACGCTGTCGATGCGGGTGCCGAACGCGCTGATGGCCGCCGCCGTGCGCCGCTGCCTGGAGGTGCTGCCGCTGGAGGCGACCGTGGTCGGCGCGGCCCTCACCGACCACGCCCGGGGCATCTCGGTCCCGCTGCCCTAGCGGCTCGGACCGGGTGACCGGACGCGCCGCGTGGAGCCCGCCAGCGCGCTACCACGCCCGAGGCCCCCGCCGGAGTGCCGCCACGCCGCGGCCCGTCGGGTGCCCGTCATGACCGCACGGTGCCGGGTGCGGCGACGGGGTGCGGCGGCTCCCCGGCGGGCGGGGCGTCCCGGGCCGCCACGCGGCGCCGGGTCAGCGCCACGCCGGCGAGCACGACGACCATCCCGACGACCGTACGCGGCGTCAGGTCCTCGCCGAGGAACACGGCCCCCAGCGCCACCGACACCACCGGCAGCAGGTACCCGACGGCGGCGGCGTTCGTGGCGCCCTCCTCCGCGATGACCCGGAAGGTGAGGTGGAAGGTGACCGCCGTGCAGAGCACGCCGAGGGCGACGACGGCCACGGCGGTCGCCGGGGTGGGCCGGGGCACGGCCAGGCCGCCGGCGGGCAGGGCGAGGACGCTCCACCCGGTGGCGGCCACGAGCTGGGCGGCGGACAGCGCGATGGTGGGGCCGCCCCGGCCGGCCAGCTCGCGGCCCATCCAGGCGAAGCCGACCGCGTAACTCGCGGCGGCGCCGAGGATGGCGAGCGAGTCCACGCTGACGAGCCCCGCCCGGCCCCACGGCGCGAAGATCGTCAGTACGCCGACGAAGCCGAGCAGCAGCCCGGTCAGCCGGACCGGGCGGGGCGCCCGCTCCGTGCCGAGGGCCACCCCGAGCAGCACCGACCAGAGGGGCGTCGTGGCGTTCAGCACGCCGGCCACTCCGGAGTCGACGGTCCGCTGCCCCACGCTGAACAGCGCGAACGGCAGTGCGTTGCAGAAGAAGGCCGCCACCACCAGGCGGCCCCAGGTCGCCCGGTCGCGGGGCAGGCGGTGCCCCGCCCAACGGCAGGCGACCACCAGCGCGGCGGCGCCGAGGGCGCACCGGGCGACGGTGACCTGGGCGGGGGACAGCCCCTCCAGGGCCACCTTGATCCACAGGAAGGTCGAGCCCCACAGCAGGGCCAGTACGCCCAACCGCGGCACCGCCCACGGTCCCCCGCCCATCGCCACCTCCGTCGCGCCCGCTCCGCCGTCCCGGTCCACCGTGCCCGGGTCGACCCGACAGCACAAGTGAAGGTTTCTGCCGCACTGTTAAGGTCTGCTACATGCTCGACGTACGGCGGATGCAGGTCCTGCGGGCGGTGGTGACCAGCGGATCGGTGACGGCCGCCGCGGCGCACCTGGGCTACACGCCGTCCGCCGTCAGCCAGCAGATCGCCGCACTGGAGAAGCAGGCCGGCACGGCGCTGCTGGAGCGGTCCGGCCGGGGCGTGCGCCCGACGGCCGCAGGGCGGCTGCTCACCGAGCACGCCGCCGTCATCAGCCGGCACCTCGCCGAGGCGGAGACCGCCCTCGCCGAGTTGCGGGCCGGGCGCACCGGTCGGCTGGCGGTCCGCTACTTCGCCACCGCCGGAGCCGCCCTGGTGCCGCCGGCGTTGGCCCATTTCCGCCGCGAGCACCCCGACGTCCGCGTCGACCTCCGGCTGGTCGACCCGGACGATCCGCTGCCAGAGGTGGAGCGCGGCGAGGCCGACCTGGCCATCGTGGTCCACCGCCGGGGGCAGGCCCGCGACGGCGTGCGGCTCGTCCACCTGCTCGACGACCCCTACCTGGCCGTCCTGCCGCGGGGGCACCGGCTCGCCGGCACGCGGGTGCTCGACCTGACCGACCTCGCCGACGAACCCTGGGTGGGCAGCGAGCCCGCCGGCCCGTGCCGAGAGGCCGTGCTGGACGCCTGCGGCGCCGCCGGCTTCAGCCCGGCCGTCGCCGTCGAGAGCGAGGACTACCCGACCACGCAGGCGTTCGTGGCGGCCGGGCTCGGGGTCGGGGTGGTCCCGCGCACCGCGCTGGACAGCCCGCACCCCGACGTGGTGGTCCGCCCCCTACGCAGCCCCCGGCCGGTTCGGGCGATCCACGCGGCCGTCCGGGACACCGCGCCGGACCAGCCCGCCCTGCACGCGCTGCTCGACGCGCTCCGGCACGCCGCCGCGGCGCGTCGCTGACGCCTCCCCCGGCCTCCGCCGGGCGCGGCGGCGGGTGGCGGACCGGCCCCGTTTCCGCGCGGGACCGGTCCGGGCGTCAGCCCTTGCGGCCGGTGGTGGCGATGCCCTCCACGAAGTGGCGCTGGGCGAGGAAGAACAGCACCAGCATCGGCACGGTCGCGAGGACGCTGCCCGCGAGCACGATCTCCCACTGCTGCTCGCCGCCGTAGCCGAAGCGGTCCAGCACCACCTTCAGCCCGCGCGGCAGGGTGTACAGCTCCTCGTTGCGCAGGTAGATCAGCGGCTTCATCAGGTCCGTCCAGCTCGCCTTGAACTCGAAGACGAAGGCCACCAGCAGGGCGGGACGGATCAGCGGGAAGGCCAGCTTCCAGAACAACTGCGGGTAGCTCGCCCCGTCGACCCGGGCCGCCTCGAAGTACTCGCGGGGCAGCGAGAGCAGGAACTGCCGCAGCAGGAAGACGTAGAACGCCGAGCCGAACAGGTTGCCCGCCCACAGCGGCACCTGGGTGTCGGTCAGCCGCAGCTCCGACCAGATCAGGTACGTCGGGATCATGGTGACCGCGAACGGCAGCATCATCGTCGCGAGCACCAACCCGAACAGGAAGTTCCGCCCGGGGAACCGGAAGTACGCGAACCCGAACGCCACCCACGCGCTGGACAGCGTCACCGCGGCCGCCGCCGCGACGCCGACCACCAGGCTGTTGAGCAGCCAGGTGACCAGCGGCACGGCCTGCCACGCCTCGGCGTAGTTCCCCGGCGCGAACGGGGTGGGCAGGAACCCCGTGGCGAAGACGTACTCATGGGGCCGCAGCGAGGCGCTGACCAGCCAGACGAACGGCACCATGAACACCACGGCGGCGCCGACGAGCGCGAGCACGAACAGCACCCGCTGCCAGAGCGGCCGCCCGGCCTCCCCGGCCGCCGGCTGGCGGTCGGCGGCCGACGGCGCGGCGGCGGCCACCGGGGCGGCGACCGTCCGCTCGACCGCGGCCGTCACGGCCGGCCTCCCTCGGCCCGGCGCGCGCGGGCCACGCGCCGCCCCCGGTTCTCCGTCACGGCCGGTCTCCCTCGTAGTACACGAAGCGGTTGCTGAGCTTCACCTGCACGAGCGTGATGATCAGGATGATCACGAAGAGCAGCCAGGCCATCGCGGAGGCGAAGCCCATGTGCAGGAACTGGAACGCCTCCTGGAACAGGTGGATGACGTAGAACGACGCGGCGTCGCTGCTGAACGAGCCCTGCGTCTGCCGGTTGCCGAAGTACATGGTGTAGACCTCGGTGAACATCTGCAGGGACGCGATGGTGTTGACGATCAGGGTGAAGAAGAGCGCACCGGAGATCATCGGCAGCGTCACGTGCCGGAACCGGGCCCAGCCGCCGGCGCCGTCGATGCTCGCCGCCTCGTACAGGTCGCGTGGCACGTTCTGCAGGGCGGCCAGGTAGATGATCACGGTGGAGCCGAGGCTCCACAGGCTCATCAGGACGATGCCGGGCATCACCCAGTCGGGATCGGTGGTCCAGCTCGGACCCTCGATCCCGACCAGGGCGAGGCCACGGTTGATCAGGCCGTCCTGGGTGTTGAGCAGGAGCAGGAACAGGATGCCGACCGCCACCGCCGGGGTCATCACCGGCAGGTAGAAGACGGTACGGAAGAAGCCCTGCAACCGCCCCACCCGCTTGAGCAGCAGCGCCAGCCCCAGCGAGATGGCCATCACCAGCGGCACGTGCAGGACGGTGTAGTAGACGGTGTTGCCCAGGCTGCGGGCCACCATCGGGTCGGCCATCAGCTCCCGGTAGTTGTCCAGGCCGGTGTACCGGGGCGCGTTGATCACGTCGTACTCGGTGAAGCTGAGCCAGGCGCTGGCGATCATCGGGCCGGCGTTGAAGACCAGGAACCCGACGATCCAGGGCGCCAGGAAGACGTACGCCCAACGCGCCTCCCGCCGGGCCAGCGGCGTACGACGCCGCCGGCCGGCGGGGGCGGGGACGGTGGTGGTGGCCATCCCCCGGGCCTACTTCGTCGCCTTGTCCAGCGCGGCGGTCGCCTCCTGCTGGGCACGGGCCAGCGCCTCCGCCGGCTGCGCCTGGCCGGAGAGCACCCGGTTGACGGCGTCCGTCCAGGCCTTGTCGAACTCGGCGCCGGCGGGCGAGGCGGGCATGGCGAACGCGGCGTCCTGCACCGAGCGGATGGTGGCCACCGCGTCGTCGAACCGCTTGTTGCCGGTGGGCTGGTAGAGCTCGTCGAAGATCCGCTTGTCGGCCGCGACGTTGCCCGTGTAGACGCCGGTGAACGGCTGGCCCGCGGCCTTGCGCGCGTCGGCGCGGGCCTTGGCCGCGGCGACCCAGGTGTCGGTGGCGGTCACCGTCTTGGCGAAGGCGCACGCCGCGTCCGGGTTCTTGGCGCCCTTGGGGACCACCCATGCCTGCCCGGAGGAGAGGGTGACCGGCTGGCCCTGCCGGTCGACGAAGGGCTTGACGACCAGCTCGGCCTTCGGGCTGTTCTTGGCGGCCTGGTTGAGGAACCACTCCTCCATCGGCCAGGCGACGATCTGGTTCTTCGCGAGCGGGTTCTGCGCGCCGAAGAAGTCGAAGGTGTCCCGGAAGGACTTGAACTTGCCCCAGCCGCCCTGGTCCTGGATCAGCTTCAGGCCGGTGGCGAGCGCCTCGACCACCTTCGGGTCGTCGAGGTTCGCCTTCGTCCCGTCGGCGGAGAGGAGGTCGACCCCGTTGGCCTTGGCCCACATGGGCAGGAACTCGGGGATCTTCGGGTCGATGCCGATGCGGGAGAGCCGGCCCCCGGTGACGCTGGCCAGCTTGGCGTTGAGCGCCGGCAGCCCCGCCCAGTTCGCGAGATCGACGTCGTCGGGAGTCAGGCCGGCCTGCCGGAGCAGCGCCTCGTTGAGGTAGACCACCCGGACGCTGGAGAACTCGGGGATGCCGTAGACGGTGCCGTCGAGGGTGACCTGCTCCTTGGCGGCGGGCCGGTACTGCCCCATGTCGATGCCCTGCTTGTCGACGCAGTCCGTCAGCGGCTGGATGGAGCCGCGCTTGGCGTAGGTGCCGATCAGCTTGCGGTCCATGTAGACGAGGTCGGGCGGGTTACCGGAGGCGACCGCGGAGAGGAACTGCTGCTCGTCGAAGCTCCCCTCGGTGATCTTCAGATCGACGTCGGGGTGCTCGCTCGTGAACGCGTCGACGCGCGTCTTGGCGATCTCGTCGGACAGGCCGAAGCCCATCGTGCTCAGGGTGCCCTTGGTGGCCGTGCCACCGCCCCCGTCGTCGCCACCACCACCGACGCCTCCGCAGCCACTGAGCGCCAGGGCGAACACCCCGACGAGCGCAGCCGCCCGCATCATCCGTGTCATGACCGTTCCTCCCGAGAGCCGGCGGGCGGCAGTGCCCGCGCCAGCGCACCTTCTCCGGTCCTCGGGATCCTCAAACGTCGTCGGAGGAATTGGCGTCCGGGGGATGCGACCCACGCCGCCGGGATGTTCCCGCCGCCGGCGGCCGGCCCGTTCCCCGCCCGGCCGCCGGTGTGGTCAGGAGGACTGCGGGGTGAGCAGGTAGTCGTCGGCCTCCGGGCTCCACCGCAGGTCGACGATCCCGCTGGTGGCGGCCGCCTTACAGAACTGGAGGAAGCTGCGGTAGCCGAGCTTCTTCTCGCTGAAGTCGGGCCGCGCCCTGCGGAGCTGGTTCTTGAGGCCGGACAGCGCCACCGCCCCCTCATCGCCGGCCAGGTCCGAGACCACCGAGCGGAGCAGCCCGAACGCCACCTCCCGGTCGCCGTGCTCGGGCAGGGACACCTCGGGGTCGCCCTTGGCGGGGCCCTCCCCCAGCTCGACGACGGTGTGCCGGGCGAGGTGCCGCAGCAGTTCGCCGAAGGTGCGGAACCCGTAGTCGGACTCGCTGAACGTCGGGTCCTTCCTGAGCAGGGTGCGCTTCAGCGTCGAGGCGGTCACGGCACCGCTGGAGCTGCCCTGCAGGCCGGCCACGGTCTGCGCCACCAGCACGGCGAGCGTGTCGACGTCCCGGGCGGCCTCCTCCGCCGCCGGCTGCGGCTCGGGCTCCTGCTCCTGCTCCGGCTGCTGCACCTCCGGGCTGGGCAGCCGCGCCGGGCGGCCGCGCCGGCCCCGCGTCGGGGGGATGTCGACGCCCTCCAGACGGTCGTAGTAGAGGAACTCGTCGCACGCGGGCGGCAGCAGCGCCGACGTCGACTTCTCCACGCCGACCCCGATGACGCGCTTGTTCAGCTCGCGGAGCTTGTGCACGAGGGGCGTGAAGTCGCTGTCGCCGGTGCAGATCACGAACGTCGAGATGTACCCGCGCTCGAAGGCCAGCTCCACCGCGTCGACGGCCATCTTGATGTCGGCGGCGTTCTTGCGGGAGGCGCCCATGCGCTGGGGTATCTCGATGAGTTCGACGTGGGACCGGGTGAGCATCCGGCGGTCCTCGTCGAAGTACGACCAGTCGGCGTACGCCCGGCGCACCACCACCCGCCCGCGCTCGGCGAGGGCGTCGGCGATGGGGCGAAGGTCGAAGGCCGCGCCGCCGAGGTGGTCGCGCGCCCCCAGCGCGAGGTTCTCGTAGTCGAGGAACAGGGCGATGCGGTCCTCTTGATCCACGCGAACCACCCTACGCCGCCGGCCGGCGGACGGTCGGCGACGTGGCGGACCGCGCCGCCGCGAATCTCCTGCTGGACGGGCCGCCCGCGGCGGTCCGCCGGTGGTGCGGGGCATGCCCCGGGGGCACGGCCGGGTCGGCGTCCCGCCGCGATGGGCGGCGGCGCGCTGCCCGGCGTCGTTGAGGCGTTGCCGGCCGGCGCGCGGCCGTGCGGGGACGCGAGCCGGCGGCATGACGGCAGGCGGGCACCTCCCTCAGGCACCAGTCACAGCCGGGCGCCTCCCTCAGGCACACAGTCGCTGCCGCGCGAGGAACTTGGGCACGACCATCCGCCAGGCATCCGTCACCAGCTCCGTCATGTGGTCCCGGTCGAGCCGGTCGAGACGGCAGCACGCCCAGTGGAAGCGCAGATCGGCCGTGCCGGGCAGGAAGAACAGGTCCGGATCGCTGGCGACGAGCCCGGCGCGCTCCTCCTTCGGGTAGCCGAACCCCATCGTCGTCTCGTCCCGGGAGAACGCGACGTAGACGATGGCGCCGACGCGGAACTTCACGCGGTCCCGGACGAGGTGTTCGGTGGTCCGTGGCAGGGTCAGTGCCAGTGCGCGGACGTCGGCTACGGTGACCATGCCCCGACGGTAGCGGCCGGCCGGGCCGAGAAAGGCCGCGCCGGCGATCCGCGCGCCCGAATGTTGCCCTCCCGCTCTCCCGGCGTTCACGCCCATACCGCTAGCATCGCTGCTCATGAATACGAAGAGCAGTGCCCGCTCGCGGCCCCGAAGGCTCGCGACCGCCTTCGCGCTGGCCGCCGTGCTCGTGGCGCCCGTGGTGGTGACGACGGCGGTGGCGTCGGCCGCCACCACCCTGACCGTGGCCCAGGCGCTCGCCACGCAGGACGGCCGGACGGCGACCGTGACCGGCTACGTGATCGGCCAGCCGACCAGCAACACGACCGTGCTCAGGTCGGGTTTCACGTCCGACACCGCGATCGCGATCGCCGACACGGCGGCCGAGACCAGCCCGAGCAGGATGCTCTACGTCCAGGTCACCACCGCGTACCGGAGCACCTTCGGGCTGCTCACCAACCCGGGCCTGCGGGGCCAGCGCGTCACCGCCACCGGCACCCTGACCGCCTACTTCAGCCACGGTGGCCTGAAGAACCCGACGGCGATGACCCTCGGCGGCGGTGGCACGCCCTCGCCGACCCAGTCGCCGACGCCGAGCCCGACCACCACCGCGCCCGGCGGCGGGTACGACTCCACCTACTACGCCAGCGCGATCGGCAAGACCGGCCCGGCGCTGCGCAGCTCGCTGCACTCGATCATCAAGGTGCACACCAAGCTCTCCTACGACCAGGTGTGGGAGGCGCTACGGGACACCGACCAGGACCCGGCGAACACCAGCAACGTGATCCTGCTCTACAGCGGCCGGTCGCAGAGCAAGACCAGCAACGGCGGCGGCGTCGACGACTGGAACCGCGAGCACGTCTGGGCCAAGTCGCACGGCGACTTCGGCACCGCGACCGGCCCGGGAACCGACGTCCACCACCTGCGGCCGACCGACGTCACGGTCAACTCGACGCGGGGCAACAAGGACTTCGACAACGGCGGCAGCCCCGTCGCCGAGGCGCCCGGCTGCTACACCGACGCCGACTCGTGGGAGCCGCGCAACGCGGTGAAGGGCGACGTGGCCCGCATGATCATGTACATGGCGATCCGGTACGAGGGCACCGACGGCTGGCCCAACCTGGAGATGAACCAGTCGGTCAACAACGGCACCGCGCCGTACCACGGCCGGATGTCGGTGCTGCTGCAGTGGAACCAGCTCGACCCGCCGGACGCCTTCGAGAAGCGCCGCAACCAGCGGATCTACGAGCGCTGGCAGGGCAACCGCAACCCGTTCGTCGACCACCCGGAGTGGGCGACGGCCATCTGGGGCTGACCGCCGCACCGCCGCCGCGGCCGGTCCCCCTACCCGGGGGGCCGGCCGCCCGTGCGTTCGCCGTGGTGGTGGCGTGCCGGGCCGTGCCCGTCCTCCCGGTCGATGCGCAGCTCCCGTTCGAGTTCCGCGATGACCGCCCGCAGGTCGTCCAGCCGCTGGGTGAGCGCGATCCGGTCCACCTCGTCCGGCACGCCGTCGCCGTCCTCGTCGTAGTCGGGCGACAACCGCTCGGTCATCTCCAGCCGGCGGGCCTCCTCCATCGAGTTCACGATGACGGCGATCAGGATGTTAAGCAGCAGGTTCACCGTGATCATCACGTAGCTGACGTAGTAGAGCAGCGTCCACGGCGACACCGCCATGCCCTGCGCGATGAGGTCCGGCAGCGTCTCCAGCGACAACAACACGAACAGCGTCAGCAGGGAACGACCGATGTCGCCGTACTGCTCCGGGTAGCGCTCGCCGAAGATCAGCCAGCCGGCCATGCCGTAGACGTAGAGGGTCACGGCGGCCAGCGCGAGGAAACCGGCCACGCCGGGGATGCTGCGCCACAGCGCCGCCACGATCGTGCGCAGCCCCGGCGAGAACCGCACCAGCCGCAGCACCCGGGCGACCCGTACGAAGCGCAGCAGCGCCGAGTCGCCGTGCAGGCCGGGGATGAAGATCGCCGCTGTCACCAGGAAGTCGAAGACGTTCCAGCCGTGCCGGAAGAAGTCCTGCGGCCGGCGGCCGTACGCCAGCACCCGGATGGCGATCTCGACGACGAAGACCAGCCGGAACAGCCACTCGCACCAGTGCAGGGCCCGTCCCGCCGTGCCGAGGTCCGGGTACGTCTCGACGCCGAGCACCACCCCGTTCGCCATGATGATCACGACGATGAGCACCTCGAACGGCCGCGACCGGGCGATCCGGGCGCACCGTTCCGCCACGCCCGGCGGGCCCTCGGGCGCCGCCGCCGAGCCGCCGCCCCGCTGGGTGGGCAGGGACGGGCGGCTCACCGCCCCCACACCCCCGTGCCGCTGCGGGCGGCTAACAGGTCGTCGGGCAGGCGCGGGACAGGCATGCGGACAGCCTAAGGCGCGCCACGGACGCGGTTGTCCGCCGCGTTCAGGCGCTCGGGCCGGGGCCGGCCGGAGCTGTGCCGACGGGCCTCAGCGCGGCCGGGCGTACGCCAGCGGCAGCGGCGTCGGCTGGCCCTCCCAGGCGCCGGTCAGCGTGGCGCCCTCCGGCCGGCTCCCGCCGTCGAGGCGACGCACGACGGCCAGGTCGACGGCATCCGTGACGATGAGCGTCGGGTCGTCCGGCACCACCTGACGCAGCGCGCCCACGGCGGGGGCGTCGGCACCGGGGGCGCCGCCGCCGGTGATGGTCATGCTCGGCTCGCGGCGTTCCAGCCGGCCGTCGATCTCGATGAACTCCTCCGCCTGACCGGCGCCGGCGAGCACGGCGCCCGCGAGCGCCGCGACGTAGACGGGGTCGCCGCAGCCGTCGTACACCCAGCGCCGGCCGAGCACCGAGTGCTCCGTGGTGCCGACCAGCCACTCGTCGCCGCCCTCGAGCGGAGCGCCCCGGTACGTGAGCGGGACCTGGTGGACCGGCCCGTCGCCGGCCCGGACGAGCATCGTCTCGATGCCGACCTCGCCGGCCGGGTCGTCGAACCGGTAGGCCGCCACGCGGACGACGTCGGCGTCGTCGGGCCCCTGGTACCAGGGCCGGCCGGGCAGCCACGCCGCCAGGAGTTCCAGTTTCGACGGGTGCAGTTCCGCCCGGTGCAGCAGCGCCATGCGCCGAATCCTAGAGCCATCCTCGCGATCCGCGCGCCCCGGCGAGCCGCCACACCGGCGTGTCGGCCCGTCGCCGAGGCGCCGTGACGGTGGCGCGGCGTGCGGGCCGTCAGGGCCGGTCGAGGCCGCCGGTCACGACGTCGACGGGGCCGACGCGCAGGATGCCGTCGTCCAGGGGGGTGCAGCGTACGCCGCCCCGGCCTCGCAGCGCCTTCCACGCGCCGGGACCGACGGTGACGTCCATCCAGGCGCAGGGATGCGCCGGCCGGTTGACCCGAAGGCTGACCGGCCCCTCCCCCGAGTCCAGGGTCAACACCGACCCGACCAGCTCGTCCACGGCGATGCCGGCGGTGAGGACGTTCCGCCGGACCTGCACCAGGTCGACACCGGGCGGCAGCGACTCCTGCGCGATCACGGTGACGCTCGCCTCCCGGTGCGCCGGCTTGCCGAAGTACCGGTCGCCGACGATGCCCAGCCCCGCCCGGACCCGGACCTCCTCGACCAGCTCCCCGGGCGGCGCAGGCGCCGGGCCGTCCGCGGGCCGGCCCACGTAGCGGTGCACCGGCGAGGCCAGCAGCTGCACGATCCGCGGCATGACCGGAGTCTACGAAGCGGTCCCGGCCGGGACCGCCCGTTGTCCCGGCCAACTCTCCCCGGGATGCGTCAACGAACCGCCGGGCCCGGCAGCCGGGCACGCAGGGCCCGGACGGACCAGTCGAGCACCGACGCCAGGCTGTCGGCCGCCGGCCAGCCGTTGACCACGGAGAGAAGCCGCAGGTAACGCTCCCTGCGCGGGTCGCTCGCGGACTCCAGCCGAGCCAACATCCGGCGCCGGAGGTCGACGTCGTCAGGACGGCCGCACAGATCCCCGTACCGTGTCATGACCGTCGCCACGACCGTGTCCGCGCGGGGGTGAGACCGGGTCGACGCCCGCCCGTCGCGCCGGCTCGACCTCGTCGCCGACCAGCGCGACGGCGTCACGGCGCACGCCCCCGGCGCCGCCGCGGGCCCGGTCGGGCCGCGGCCGGTCGGCGGCACGATCCCACGGTCGGAGTAGAACCGGATGGCCTTCACCGTCAACCCGGTCCGCCGGGCCAGTTCCCCGATCGAGTAGAGCGTGTCACCGTTCATACCGCCCACCCTCGCGCCTCCCCCTACGGGAGACGCAAGCCACCCGCCCTCCGGCGGCCGTCCCCGGCGTGAGGCCGTCACCCGTGGTCGTACACCGTCACGGCGATGTCGCGCGCGCAGAGGCTGTGCTCGATGAGGGGCTCGATCCGGGTCCAGGTGCCGCCGGCGAGCCCGCAACCGATCCGCGGCATGTGCACCGACGCCCCCAACGCCTGCGCCTGGTCGGCGAGCGACGTCAGGCAGCGTTCGACGGCGTCGTAGCGGATGGGTGGCCCGCCGCTGCCGGTCCTGATCCCGCGCTGGCCGACCATGTTCGCCACCCACACGTCCGGCGCGACCCGCACCAGGCGGGTCGCGCCGAGGGCGAAGTCGTTGCTCGCGCGGTGCCGGTGCCAGTCGCGGTAGTCGCGTTCGGGCTGGGGCCAGCGACGGGAGATCGCCACCACGAAGCCCCTGCCCCAACCGCCGAGGTCGTTGCAGATGTGCGCGATCACCTTCGGGCCCTTGGCCTGGGGGCTGGTCGCATCTCCCTTGATGATCCGCAACGGGGTCACGCCGGCCAGCATGCCAGCCGCGTACGACGCTCAGGCAGCGAATTACCGCCCCCGCACAGCGGCTACTGCTGCTGCCCCGAAGCGCAGTTGCTGCTCGTACGCCTGACGGTGTATTCGGTGTCGTCGTGGGTGATGCCGGACGGCACGCCGTCGAAGTGGCTCTCGACCTTCTCCCAGCCCCGGCGCTGCTCGTAGTGCAGGTGCGGCGCGCCCGAGTTGCCGGTGCTGCCGATCCGCCCGATCTGCTCGCCCTGGGCGACCCGCTGCCCCTCCCGCACCAGGGGCGGTTCGAGCAGGTGCAGGTACTGCGTCTCCCACCTGCCGCCGTGGTCGATCTTCACCCAGTAACCGCCGCCGCGGCCGCGCGGGCCGTTCGGGTTGTCGGGGGTGCGGCCGCCCAGCGACCCGTTGATCCCCGCCACGGTGACCGTGCCGGCGTAGGACGCGAGCACCGGTCGCCCCCACGCCTCGCCCTCGGTGGGGAACAGGTCGACGTCGTAGTCGTCGTGGCCGGGGTAGGTGCCGAGCTGCCAGGTCTCGCCGCAGGCGACGGGGAGTTGGAAGAGCGGGCGGGGACCGGGCGGCCGCAGCAGCGGCACGACGACCACGGCGAGGACGACGACCGCGCCGGCGACGACGGCGGCGACCGCGCCGAGCAGGATGGCCCTGCGGGCGGTACGGCTCCGGGCGCGGCGGCGGCTGCCCTTGCGGTTGCGGGCACTGGTCGGGTGGCCGGTGGTCACCGTCCAGAGCATGGCAGACGCCGGCAAGTCGTCCACCACCGGACGGCGCGGGTGGCACCGAGGTGCGGTTGGCGCCGATCCCCGGCGAGAGCGCGCACTGGTGCAGCGTCGTCTACTGGGCGGTGACGGCACCGGAGTGGCCGCCGGCAAGACTCGGACCAGGCCGCCGCGCGCCCCGCGGGCGGTGTGCGCTGGTGGCAGGTGCGGATGCCTACAGGCGTCCGTCGCCCGGATCGAGCAACGGTCACCGGCTGTTCACGGAGATCGATCTAGACGATCACTTTTAACTCTGTCTATATGAGTGCAGCAACCACCTGCTCTCACCCGGACGGAGCACCATGACCCGCACCCTGCGCGCAACGGCCGCCAGTCTCGCCGCGATCCTGGCCGCCACCCTCGGCCTCGCCCAGCCCGCCTGGGCCGCCGGCTACTCCGCCTCCCTCGACACCGCCGTCGCCAGCCTTCCCGTCGCCACCGAGGTACGCACCGGCTACAGCCGCGACCTGTTCCCCCACTGGATCGACGCCGACGGGGACGGCTGCCACACCCGCAACGAGGTCCTCATCGCCGAAGCCACCACCAGGCCGAGTATCAGCGGCACCTGCACCCTGTCCGGTGGCCGCTGGTACTCCTACTACGACAACGCCTACTGGACCCTCACCAGCGACCTCGACATCGACCACATGGTCGCCCTCGCCGAAGCCTGGGACTCCGGCGCCCGCAACTGGACCATCAGCCGCCGCAAGGCCTTCGCCAACGACCTGGGCGACAGCCGGGCCCTGGTCGCCGTCACCGACAACGTCAACCAGGCCAAGGGGGACCAGGATCCCGCCACCTGGATGCCGCCCTACCCCGCCGCCCGCTGCCGTTACCTCAACGAGTGGGTCGCGGTGAAGATCCGCTGGCGGCTCACCGTCGACAGCGCCGAGAAGAGCGCCCTGACCAACTGGGCCAACAACTGCCCCAACGTCACCATCTCCGTCACCTACGCCTACTGACAGCGCCACCCGCCCGGCCGGTCCGCCCTCCGGGCCGGCCGGGCCCGCTCGCGCCGGTCGACACCAGCACCGCGGCCGATCCGACACCGGCCTCGGGCAGGGGGCCAAGGGGGCTGACGGTGGGCCACCGGACACCGCCGGTTGCGCCGACGGCACCTGCTCCTGCCGGAAGGGTGACCAGAGGGATCGCCAGGTGGTCACGTACGGTCCAACTCGTGACGGTTGCCCGCTCGATCCTGCTGTTCCTCCTCGCCGCTCTCGCCGAGATCGGCGGCGCCTGGCTGGTGTGGCAGGGCTGGCGGGAAAACCGAGGACTGCTCTGGATCGCGGCCGGAGTCGTCGCGCTCGGGTTCTACGGCTTCGTCGCCACCTTCCAACCCGACCCCAACTTCGGCCGCATCCTCGCTGCCTACGGCGGCGTCTTCGTCGCCGGGTCCCTCGCCTGGGGCATGCTCGTCGACAAGTTCCGCCCCGACCGCTACGACATCGTGGGCGCAGCCATCTGCCTCGTCGGCGTCGCCGTCATCATGTACGCCCCACGCGGCTCCTAGTCCTACTGGCGCTCCCGTCATCGTCGGACGCCGAAGCGGAGCCGTCGGCCCGCTGCCCCCGTCACAGCGGGAACGAGTGTCAGCGCCGGTTCACGCGCGCCTCAGGCCACGCCCACGAGCGTAGTCCGGGTTGGCCTTCCCACCCGCCGCCAGCGCGTCGGTCGCACGTTCCGGGGCGGATGCAGAAGTTCCCCGCTCCCTGCTCAGACGTCGTGATAGGCAGTATGGGCGGATTGCACCGCTTTGCCCTATTCATGACATCAAGTTCAGATCAGGATGGTCTTATGCGCACGCGTGCATCAGCCCGTTTCGCTTCGGCGGGCGCAAGCTCAGACACTCATCCCCGGCGGCGTACCGGCAACCGGCCGCGCGCGGGCGCCACCGCGCTCGCCGCGGCGGGCGCCCTCGGGTTCACGCTGCTGGCCAGCGGCGTGGCGAGCGCCGCCGCGGCGAGTGCCATCCCGGCACCACCGCCGCGGCTCGTCGGAGGCAACATCACGACCTGCGAAGAGGCCGGGCTTGACGGCGAGATCATTCTCCAGAGCACAACCGGCCAATCGGCGAGTAACGCGGCGGGCACCGGGACCGTTTCCGCCGACGGTCTGACCCTGGACGTCACGATCAACGCCGGTTTCACCGCCACCGGCATCGCGGTCAAGGGCGGCCCGAACGCGAACGTGTACACCGGGCCGTTCGTCGGACCGATCCTGGTGGAGGACATGGAGGCGCCAACGAACCCGGGCGAGCAGCAACCCCAGATCAGCCACTGGTTCGTGTGTGGCTTCGAGCGGCAGCCGACCACGCCACCCACGAAACCGCCGAAGACGGAACTGCCGAAGACCGGCCCCTCGCTCAACGACCCGTCAGTCATGCTGCCGGTCGCGTTCGGCAGCGGCCTGCTCCTGCTCGGGGCCACGCTGGTCGTTCTCCACCGCCGCCGGGACGGCGAGGCGCGCGGCTGAGTTGCCAGGTGGCGATCACCACCCGGGGGCCGGAGTTCCCACTCGGCCCCCGGGTGCCGCCGCCAGGGCCGGTACGACCGGCCCTGGCGGGGCCGTGCTGGCGGAAACGAAGACACGGGGACGCGCCACAACAGCGGCCCGTCTCGGCTACCGGGATGCGGTGTGCCGCCACTGGTCGACCAGGGCCTCGATTCGGCGGGCCTCGGCCGCGGTCCTGACGCCACCCAGCCAGAGCCAGGCCGGGTCGTCCGGCACGGAGCCGTCCTCCACGAGCCGCGCGACGGCGGGCAGCCCGGTCGGCTTGACGAACGCGCGCAGCCGCGCAGCGACCACCCCGCCGCCGTTGGCTGTCCGAAAGACTCGAAGGTCGGCGACGTCGGACCACGGCAGCAGCCGACCCACCTCGTCCGCGTGCTGTAGAGCGACGCCATGCGGACACAACTGCGCGGCGTAACCGGTCGGTCGGCGCACGGCGCGGCCCTGGGCCGGTAGCAGCCGCAGCGATCCCTGGGCGAGCCGACCACGTACGGCGCCGGTGATCACGGCCAGGGCGACAGGAGCCACGCAGATGGCGACGAGGCCGAGGGTGAGCCGGAACATCTCCGACGAGTCGAGCCGTTTCGAGAAGGCCCACAGGGTCCCCGCCCAGAAGGCCGCCACGATGCCCACGGGAATCAGCAGCGTCCACAGCCACCGGCGCAGCCGAGGATCGCGGAACTCCCGCAGTCCGACCGACCCGTCACACTCGTGCATGTCATGCCTCCGCTTCGCCGGCTCCGCCAGAAAGAGGTCACGCCAGTACCGGGCGGCCACGCTGCGCTGTTCGGGCACGGTGACGCCGATGGCCCGGTCCCCCTCGCCGTACCCGCCTGGGATCAGCTGCGGGAACCGGCCCACTCCCCCGGCCCGGCCCGGCCCGGCGCGGGTCCGCGGGGCTGGCGAGTCCGTGACGGACGTCCGCGACCGTGGCCATGACTGTGCAACCTACCGCGACCGCCGGGCGCCCATCGGATGCGCCAGGACCGGCCATGGTCGCCCTGCGGCTGGGCGATCAGACGAACTCCGGCGCGCGAGACTCGTGGCGCGGTTCGACCGAGATGTGCGCGGACAGCGCGCGCAGGAAGTCGGGCGCGTCGAAGATCTCGCCGGCGGAGGCGACGCCGCTCGTCCTCGTCCGACCGCCGAGAACGCGATCGACCGCTTCGACGGCCAGCGGTGCGCTGATGGCGTAGATGTCCTGGCCGCTGGCGACGACGCGTCGTTGCGTGTCGCCGGAGCGCACGACGACGTCGACGCAGAACGTCTGCGCGGAGCGCCCGCGCTCGTCGACCGCAGTCGGCGCGGGTGCGCCTGGAGCGGCCAGGTCCCTGGCCGCGTCGGTGGTCATGTACGTGCGCACCTCGGGAATCGACAGGTGGCTGGGGACGGTGACGACGTCGGCCATCGTGAACCCGCCGAGGACGGTCCGGGGGCCCACCGGAGCGGGAAAGTCCCAGTGCAGGGTCGGCAGGTCGCGCTCGTCGACGTAATACTCCAGCCGGCCACCGGTGTAGCGGACACGTTGGCCATCGCGCCGTTCGCGGGAGACGGTGCCGGAGGCGAGGGTCCCGGCCGTGGGGTGCCAGCTGCTCAGTCCGTACGCGACGTGCGCCTCGTCGGCCGCCGTCCAGTCGCCCATCGCCGTCGTGACCAGAAGATCGCCGAGTCCGCCGAAGAAGGCCATCGCCGGGACCACCGCGACGCCTGCGGCCTGAGCACGGTCGGTGAAGTGCGTGAACGTGTCGAGGTTGGCCTCGATCTCGGCCGCCACATCCACGTACGGGACCCCGGCGCGCAGGGCGGCCTCGATCACGGGGGCCGCGGTCGAGGCGAACGGGCCGGCGCAGTTGACGACCGCGGCCGCGCCACTCAATGCCCGGTCGAGCGAGGCCGGATCGTCGACCGACGCCACCCGGTGTTCGAGCGCCGGATGCGACGCCGCCAGCGCCTGGAGCCTGTCCGCGTCGCGACCGAGGAGAAGCGGGACGAACCCGCGATCGCGCAACTCCGTCACCACGAACCGCCCGGTGTGTCCGTACGCGCCGAACACCGCCACGGTCTGACCCGAACCCATCTGCAGTTCCTCCCTGCTCCTCGAAAGATCGACCAAGGAGACCTTCTCAGCAGCGGCCGACCCGTACCAGTGTCTGGAATGCCATGCCCCGTACAGTTTCGGACATGACCATCGTCGCGCTCGCCGCCACCGACGGGATGCTGCACTTCGAGCTCGCCATGGTCTGCGAGGTCTTCGTCCGCGACCCCTCCGGCCTGGCGGACCCGTGGTATGACCTGGTGGTCTGCGGCCCGGGCCCGGTCCAGATCGGCAGGTTCCGGATGGAACCCGACGGCGGGCTGGACCGGCTCGCCCGCGCCGACACCGTGATCATCCCTGCCGTGGAAGACATCGACGCGGACGTGCCACCCGACCTGCTCGACGCCGTCCGGGCGGCCCACGAGGCGGGCGCTCGGATGGTCTCGCTGTGCACCGGCGCGTTCGTGCTGGCCGCCGCCGGGGTGCTGGACGGGCTGCACGCCACCACGCACTGGGCCCACACCGATGCGCTGGCCGCCCGCTACCCCCGGGTGAAGGTCGACCCGGACGTGCTCTACGTCGACAACGGCAACGTGCTCGCCTCTGCCGGCAAGGCCGCCGCGGTCGACCTGTGCCTGCACCTGATCCGCCGCGACCACGGCTCGACGGTCGCCAACGCCGTCGCCCGCCGGCTGGTCGTGCCGCCGCACCGCGCCGGCGGCCAGGCCCAGTTCGTCACCACCCCGGTGCCCGCCCGCGACGACCATCCCCTGGCCAACCTGCTCCCCTGGGCGATGGAACGGCTGAACCGTCCGCTGACCGTGGAGGACCTGGCTCGCCAGGCGAACATGAGCTCGCGCAACCTGGCCCGCCACTTCAAGTCGGTGACCGGCACCACCCCGCTGCAGTGGCTGTCGACGCAGCGGATCCGCCGGGCCCAGGAGCTGCTGGAGAACACCGACGACAGCATCGACGCCATCGCGCAGGCGGCCGGGATGGGGACCGCCACGACGCTGCGCCGACACTTCAACCGCACCGTGGGCGTGCCGCCGGACGCCTACCGTCGCACCTTTCGCAGCGCCTGGCCCTCATCGGTGTGAGGCAGGAGCGAGTGGCGCGAGATGCCACCAGCCGCCTCAGCGAAACTCGGGCAGACCAAGCTGCCCGCATTGGAGATGCCCCCGTGCCGCCCTGCCCTGCGTGCCTCTGGTCTGGCTGCACGGCCGGTGAGGGCAGGGCGGACACGGGGAGGCGGAGGTGCGGTCAGGTGAGGTAGGGCGCCAGCTCGGTCTCAAGGACGGCCTTGGGCAGCGCGCCGATCACGGTCTTGACGGCCCTGCCGCCCTGGAAGACCTTCATCGTCGGGATGGAGGTGACCCCGTACCGCGCGGCCGTCTCCGGATTGGCGTCGATGTCCAGCTTGACGACCTCGATCTTGTCCGCGTGTTCGGTCGCGAGCTGGTCGAGGATCGGGGCGACGGCGCGGCACGGCGGGCACCAGGCCGCCCAGAAGTCGACGAGGACGGGCTTGTCGCTCATGAGGACGTCGTCGGCGAAGGTGGTGTCCGTCGTGCTGCGTACTGCTGACATTGCTCTTGGCCCTCTTCCCTGGGTCAGGCGGCGGTGGTGGAGAGATCGCTGGACGCGGCCACCACGGCGCGGTCCAGCAGGTTCTGGGGGAGGGTGGTCAGGTAGTGCTCGGCGTCGAGTGCGGCGACCGTGCCCGATGCGGCGGCAGTGACCGCCTGGCGGTAGGTGGGGTCGACCACGTCACCCGCGGCGAAGACGCCGGCGAGGTTCGTCTTGGAGCTGCGGCCGTCCACGGCGATCGTCCCGTCCTCGGTGAGATCGAGCTGCCCGTGTACGAGGTGGACGCGCGGGTCGTTGCCGATCGCGATGAACAAGCCCTGGAGCTCCAGGTCACGTCGCTCGCCGGTGAGGGTGTCGGCCAGCGTGACGCCGGTGACGTCGTCCTCGCCGTTGATGGAGACGACCTCGGCGTTCCAGACGAACTCGATCTTGTTGTTGGCGAACGCGCGGTCCCGCATGATCTTTGAGGCGCGCAGGCTGTCGCGGCGGTGGATGACGTAGACCTTGTCCGCGAAGCGGGTGAGGAAGTTCGCCTCTTCCATCGCCGAGTCACCGCCGCCGACGACGGCGATGGTGCGCTGCCGGAAGAAGAACCCGTCGCAGGTCGCGCACCAGGAGACGCCTCGCCCGGACAGCCGGCCCTCGTCCTTGAGGCCGAGCTTGCGGTAGGCGGACCCCGTCGCGAAGACCACGGCGAGGGCCTGGTGCTGCTCGCCCGAACCGAGGGTGACGGTCTTGACGTCGCCGGTCAGATCGACGGCAGCCACGTCCTCGAAGACGATTTCGGTGCCGAACCTCTCGGCCTGCTGCTGCATCTTGTCCATCAGCGCGGGGCCCATGACCCCCTCTGGGAAGCCGGGGAAGTTCTCGACCTCGGTGGTGTTCATCAGCTCGCCGCCCGCCTGGACGGAGGAGGCGATCACCAGCGGCCGCAGGCCGGCGCGTGCGGCGTAGATGGCCGCGGTGTAGCCGGCGGGGCCGGATCCGATGACGATGATCTGCCGCACGGGAGATCCCTTCTGCTAGGCGGAGAGCCGCCTGGGTTGGCCTTCTGACGTTCGCCAACGCCGCCCGCCCATGAAGTATTCCGCATGTGCACAGCATGTATTCTAGATGTGTGTCTGCTACCCGGTCTTCCTCGTCCTCTTCCTCGGCGTCGATGCAGGTCTTGAAGCGGCAGCTGCGCACCGCGCGCAGGCTCAACGTGGTGCTCGCCGTCGCCGCCGTGTTCCTCCTCGTCGTGGCCATCGCCGGGGCCGGCAACAGCAGGACGGGTGCCGAACGGCCGGTGCCGAACGGCGCCGCCGGAACCCCGTCCGACGGCGCGGACGCGACAGACCCCATCGCGTTACGCGATCCGAAGGACCCCCTCGCCGTCGGCGATGTCGACGCGCCGGTGGTCCTGGTCGAGTTCGCGGACCTGCGCTGCCCCTACTGCGCCCTGTTCGCCCAGCAGACCCTGCCCACGCTGCTCAAGGACTACGTCGACACCGGGAAGGTTCGCTACGAGTTCCGTGACGTGGCCTTCTTCGGCGACCAGTCGGTCGACGCCGCCGTCGCGCTGCGCGCCGCGGCCGAGCAGGGCCGCTTCATGCAGTACCTGACCGCGGTCTACGGCGCCGCCCCGGAGAACAAGCATCCTGACCTGTCCCGCAAGAAGCTGATCGCGTTCGCCCGATCTGCCGGTGTCCCCGACATGGCGGCATTCGAGAGCGACCTCGACCGCAAGGATCTGCGCGACGCGGTGAACGCCGCCACCAGCGAAGCCCATCAGCTGGGGATCACCAGTGTCCCGTTCTTCGTCGCCGGCGACCAGGCACTGTCCGGCGCCCAGCCCCTCGCGGCGTTCCGGCAGCTTCTCGACGCTCAGCTCGCGAAGGCTGGCCCGCGGTGAGCATCGGCCTGGCCGGAGCCCTCATCGGAGGCGTCCTCACCCTGCTGAGCCCGTGCTCGGTGATGCTGCTGCCGGCCTTCTTCGCCTACGCCTTCACCAACCCCACCCGGCTGGTTGCCCGCACCGCGGTGTTCTACCTGGGCCTGCTGACGACCCTCGTACCCATCGGCGTCCTCGCCGGGAGTCTGGGTGCGGTCATCAACGAGCACCGCACCCTTCTGGTGACCGTCGCCGCCGGCGTCGTGATCGTGCTGGGGCTGGTGCAGCTCGCAGGCGTCTCCCTGCCGGCCTTCGGCCACACCTCCGCCGGGGAGAGCACTTCGACCGCGTCGGTGTTCCTCCTCGGCACCGTCTACGGGATGGCCGGCGTGTGCGCGGGCCCTGTTCTGGGCTCCGTACTGGCCCTGGCCGCGCTCGGCGGCGACCCGCTCTACGGTGGGATCGTCCTGGCCGTGTTCGCCTTCGGCATGGCCGTCCCGCTGTTCGTTCTGGCGATCACCTGGTCGAGAATGCCGTGGGTGCGGCGTCTGGTGCGTCCCCGTCAGCTCCGTATCGGCCGGTGGACCAACACCTGGACGCAGATCGTGAGCGGGGCCCTGGGCATCGGCCTGGGCGTCCTGCTCGTCGTCACCGACGGCACCGCCTCGCTCAGCGGGCTCCTCGGCACGTCCCAGCAGTTCACCGTCGAGGCCCGCGCCCTGGACGGCGCCTCGCACGTTCCCGACCTGGCCGTCGTCCTGGCCGCCCTCCTCGTCCTTGCGGCCGCGTGGCTCGTCCACCGCCGCCGGTCAGCGGTCTGCGAACAGCAAGCGTCCCCCGACCAGCACGGGGGCGACCAACGCGAGTAGCCGCGGCGGTTACCGGCACCCACTCCGGTCCGGAGAAGATGGTTCCCATGTCGACGACAGAAAGCGCCTCCGAGCGCGCCTACGCGGCCATCCGCGCAGGCATCCTCAACGGAGCACACAAACCCGACACCATGCTCGGCGAGGCCAGTCTCGCCGCCGAGCTCGGCGTCAGCCGCACCCCTGTGCGGGCCGCCCTGGCCCGGCTCCAGGACGAGGGGTGGATCACCGTGTACCCCAAGCGCGGCGCTCTGGTACGCAGGATGAGCGAAAAGGCCGCGGAGGATCTCGTCGACGCCCGGCTCATCATCGAGGCCACGGCGGTGCAGCGCGCCACACCGGAGCGCCGGATGGCCCTCGCCGCGCGCCTTGAGCAGGACATCGACCAGCAGAAGGAAGCACTCGCCGACCGCGACCTGAACGGCTTCATCGAACTCACGATCGCCTTCCATCGCTCCTTCGTCGAGGTCGGCGGCAATCTGGTGATGCTCGAACTCAACGACCGGCTCGCCGACCGTCAGCGCTTCCTGCTCTTCAGCTACGGCGAGACCCTGCTGGCCCGCTGCGAAGCCATCATCGCCGAGCACGAGAATCTCGTCGCCCGTCTGCGCGCCGACGACGCCCAGGGCTTCGCCGAGGCCCTCCGCGCGCACGTCGGCGACACGTACGGTTCTGACCTGCGACAGCTGCGCATGTGACCATTCGCCCCACCTCCCAGCCTGCCTGATGCTCGTCGAAGGCGCTGCGGGTTCGCGCAGTGCCCCGAGTGGGGCGGCGGGGCACCACCGCAGGACGCCCGCTGTGCTGCTTGTGCCGCTGCGGCAGCCCGCCACGGCCCGACATTGGTACGCCAGGCGCGTGGCATGGTTTGTGGGGCCGAGGGTTAGTTGCGCCCGGCCATGACGCCGCCGTCGACGTCCCAGACCGCGCGGTGACCCAGCCGGTCTGGTCCGACAGCAGGAACGCCACCGTGGCGGCGACATCGTCGGGATCTCCAGTACGCCCGAGGGGGTGGAAGGAGTTGAACCCGTCGAGCGCGGTGGCGACGTCCGCCTTGGGGATGAACTCCTCGTAGATGGGGGTGCGGACGACGGCGGGCGCGACCGCGTTGACCCGGATGCCGTGCGGGGTCAGGCGGTTTCGTAGATCCTGACCTCGGGGTCGGCGGACAGTAGCGGGGTCAGACCACCGACGACGTCCTTGGTGAACAGGTCGCTGTCGAGGTAGGCCCGGGCCTGCGCGGCGGTGGAGAAGCCGTGCAGGACCTGGACGTCCTCGTCGCGCACGAGCAGTTCCTTGGAGTTGGCACCGGGGACCGTGTCGAGGAACGGCTGCTTGTACTGCTGGTAGACGCCGGCAGCCTCGGCGCGACGCGATTCCTCGACGGTGAGAGTGATTTCCAGGTAAGCCGTCACGTGCACATCCCTTACGAATCGTCACCCACGAGAAACCCCGCAGGCGAGTCCACCGTAGATTCGCGGGAATCCGTCCGGTAGAGCATCATCCGTGATCTGGCCATAACCGAAGCTAATGACCGCTCGGACGTGGGACCGCCGGCCTGCGAGTAGCGCAGTCCCTCGACTTTCACCCTGAGCCCCTCCCATTCATAGCCTCAGGTTATGCCCGTATTCGGTGTCGCCCCCTACCGCCCACCTTCCGGCCGCCCTACGGTAGGAAACCTGCTCCGCTGAATACGCGAAAGCAGCCGACATATTCCTCCGGCGTTCCGGAAGGGTCGGGGAATACCACCTCCGGAAACCGGACGTTCCTTTTCGTCAGGAGTGACTGTGCCCCAGGACTTACGCCGAGTTCACCAGGCCGCTCAGGTGACGGAGCCCGGCGGGCCCGTGCTCGTGACGCCGGTGCAGGCACGCAAGCCTGGAGCGGGCGAGGTGCGCGTGGACGTCCTTGCGTCGGGCATCTGCGGAGCCGATGCCGGCATGGCCGCAGACCCCTCCCCGGCGCACGGATTTCCCATCACCCCCGGCCACGAGGTGGCCGGCGTGATCGCGGAGCTGGGCCAGGGCGTGCACGGCTGGGAGATTGGCGAGCGGGTGGGAGTGGGTTGGTTCGGCGGCAGCTGCGGCACGTGCACGGCATGCCGGTCGGGCGACGTCGTCCACTGCCCACGGCGCCAGATTCCCGGCCTGTCCTACCCCGGCGGATGGGCGTCGAGCATCACCGTCCCCGCAAACGCTCTGGTCCGTATCCCGGAGGGGCTCTCCATGGCGGAGGCCGCGCCCTTCGGGTGCGCGGGGGTGACCACCTTCAACGCGCTGCGGCACAGCGGAGCCGAGCCGGGTGACCGTGTCGCCGTGCTGGGGATCGGCGGCCTGGGACACCTGGCAGTGCAGTTCGCCGCGGCCATGGGTTTTGAAACCGTAGGCATCGCACGCGGCGAGGACAAGCGGCAGACGGCCATAGAGCTCGGCGCACATCACTACATCGACGCCTCCCGAGAGGAGGCCGGACGAGCGCTGCGCGAGCTGGGCGGATGCCGGCTGATCCTGTCCACGGCCGCCAGCAGCGCGCCGCTGGCGGGACTCATCGACGGCCTGGTGCCGCACGGCCGTCTCACCGTCGTCGGTTTCGACGGCACCCCCCTGCAACTGCCGCTGGGCAAGCTGGTCATGTCTTCCCGCAGCGTCGCCGGCCACGTGACCGGTAACCCGACCGACACCGAACAGGCGATGCGCTTCGCCCTGGCCAGCGGTGTCCGGCCCCACGTGCAGACCGCGCCGCTGGAACAGGTGGGCGAGGCCCTGAAGGCCCAGCGGGCCGGACAGGCCCGCTTCCGCATGGTCCTCACCCCCGCCGCCTGACGCACACCTCGTCACGCACCACACCGACGGGCGACCGCCCCTGCCGCGCTGGGCCGCCCCGCCCTGGCTGCCGCCGCCGGAAGCAGGGCGGGCACGACTGCTGCCGTACGCCGGGACAGCTCGGCACGAGAGATGGAGGAGACCGCGCATGCCGCATCCTGACGGCCAGCCCGTCGTCGTGATCGGCGCGGGAGCTGCGGGACTGGCCGCGGCCACCGCCCTGACCGACGCCGGGTGCGACACCCTGTGTCTGGAGGCCCGCAACCGCCCCGGAGGCCGCCTCCTCAGCACCCCCGTGGACCGGGAGCGCGCCCTCGATCTGGGGGCCACCTGGTTCTGGGACGGGGAGCAGCGGGTGCAGGCCCTCGTCGCCCGGCTCGGTCTCGACACCTTCGCGCAGCACACCGCGGGCGATGTCCTCTTCCAGGACGTCACCGGCACCCACCGGCTGCCGGGCAACCCCGTCGACGTCCCCGCTCACCGCTACCCGGCTGGCGCCGACGCCCTGAGCGACCGGCTGGCTGCCGCCCTGCCCGCCGGCACGCTGCGCCTGAACACCCCCGTGACGGCGGTTCGCGCCACCGGCGGCGGCCTGGCCGTCCACACCCCCGACGCGGTCCACCGGACCGGCCACGTCGTTCTCGCCGTGCCGCCCGCCCTGGCCCTGGCGCGCATCGACTTCGGCGACGCACTACCCGCCGACCTCGTCAGCGTGGCTGGCGCCACCCCGGTGTGGATGGGCGCCGTCGTCAAGGCCGTCGCCGTCTACCCCGACGCGTTCTGGCGCAGGGACGGCCTGGCCGGCGCGGCCTTCAGCCGCACCGGCCCCCTCCAGGAACTCCACGACATGTCCGGTCCTCAGGGCCACCCGGCGGCGCTGTTCGGGTTCGCCCCCGCCACCGCCGCGGGGCCCGGCTTCCGGCAGGCCGTCACCGACCAACTCACCGAGCTGTTCGGTCCGGCAGCAGCCCGCCCCGACGCTCTGCACGTCCAGGACTGGAGCGCCGAACACTGGACCTCGCCGCCCGGCGTGCACCGTCTGCGTGACTACAGCCTCTTCGGACACCCGCTGTATCAGCAGCCGGCCCTGGACGGGCGACTCCACTGGGCGTCGACGGAAACCAGCACCGGCTACGCCGGACACGTCGAAGGCGCGCTGGCCGCCGGCCAACGCGCGGCCCGCACCATCCTGACCGCCCGCTCCGCCCCTGCCGGGAGCATCCCCGGCCGCGGGCGGACCCCGCTCCGATGACACAGGTGACCCCATGCACGAGGTAAGAGCACTGCTGCACGAGTACGACCGCGCCCGCGCCTACACCGACGAACTGTGGAAGGACCTCAGCCCGGACGAGGTGACCTGGCGGCCCAGTGAGAACTCCAGCGCCATCGGCTGGCACCTCGGCCACCAGGCCCACGTCGCCCACTTCATGATCCGCAACCTCACCGCGGCCGAGCCCAGCCCCGACCCCGAGTTGGACGCGCTCATGGACTCCGCGCAGCCCGAGCGGTTCCGCGGCGCGCTGCCCACCGTGAAGCGGCTCACCGAATTCCGCGACACCGTCGCCGAACGCGTGCACGGCCGGATGAACGACATCGCCGCCGGCCGCGTCGCCGCCCCGGCCCAGCTCACCGTCGTCGCCACCCATCTCCTGGTTGCCCTCATCAACCACGAGTACCAGCACGACCAGTGGATCGGCGAAGTCCGCGCCAACGACCTCGGTCACGCCCTTCCGCCTGATCCGGACACCGGCCAGGTCTCCCGCCTGGACGGATATCTCGTCCTCAATCCTCTCGCGTGAGCCTCACGTTCCGCGCGCCACCGGCGGCCTGACCTACGGCCTGGTCGTCTCCGCCGCCGGCTATCCGGTCCTGGCGCTCATCGGTGGCATCGTGTCCATCGCCACCCTGCCCGCCATCGCCGCCACCGCGAGGAGCCGATGAACCCGCCCACCGACCCCGCCGTCCGCACCGTCGACGGCACCGGTCTGCTCTGTGTCACCCTCCTGCTCCGGCTGCGGAAGGAAATCGACGGCGTCCCGCCGGGCACCATCGTGCACGTCATCGCCACCGACCCCGTCGCACCCATCGACCTACCCGCCTGGTGCCACCTGACCGGCCACACCTGGCTCGGCCGCCAACCATCCGAGTCCGGCACGGTCTACGCGATCCGCGTCGCGGCAGCAGCCGCACCGGTCGACCAGCAGCGGCCCTGGATCACCCGCCGCTGACCGGCCTGCGGGGCGTACACCGGCCCGCCGTGCCGCACCTGAGCCGCTCCGATCCGGCGGTCTCCAGCCCGGTCACGGTCAGCACGCGGCGCAGGCGAGGGCGGCAAGCCCGCCGGTGACCTTGCTTCTCGTGGGAGGGGCGTTGTCGACCGTCGTTCTCGTCGCGTTCGACGGCGTGGATGTCGGCATCGGTGACCCACAGCTGCTGAGACCTACTGACCAAGATCGACGGAAACACCGCTGGTTGAGATAGTCCAGGCCGGGGTTTGGCCACCAACGGCGGGTGCGCCATCGCGGGCTCGGTGTGGGATCGCACGGGTGAGGCGTGCATACCGCACGGTCGGAACATGACACGGCGGGGATCGGCTCTGTCGCCGGTCACCGGCAGCCTCGGAAGCATGGATGACGTCGTGATTGAAGTGGACAGCCTACGTCGCAACTACGGGGAGTTCGAGGCGGTCCGAGGGGTGTCGCTGCGGATCCACCGTGGTGAGCTGTTCGCCCTGCTCGGCACCAACGGTGCCGGCAAGACCACCACGATCGAGGTGCTGGAAGGGTTGCAGCCGGCCACCCATGGCCGGGTCCGGGTGCTCGGGCTGGACCCGGTGCGGGACCGGGCAGCGCTGCGCCCCCGGACGGGGGTGATGCTCCAACACGGTGGATTCACCGGCTCGCTGACGGTTCGGGAAACGGTGGAGATCTGGCGGTCACTCACCGTCCGGCCGTACACCTCTCACGAGGTGCTGGAACTGGTCGAGCTGACCCACCGGATGGACGTGGCGGTCGAGCAGCTTTCCGGGGGCGAGGGGCGGCGGCTGGAGCTGGCCCTGGCCGTGCTCGGCCGGCCGGAGGTGCTCTTCCTCGACGAGCCGACCACCGGCATGGACCCGGCCTCCCGGCGACGCACCTGGGACGTCGTGCGGGAACTCCAACAGAACGGCACGACGGTACTGCTCACCACGCACTATCTGGAGGAGGCGGAGGTGCTCGCCGACCAGGTGGCGATCATGCGGAGTGGGCACATCGTAGCGACCGGAGCCCCGCAGGACATCGTCCGCACCCTGCCTGCCCGGATCACCTTCCGGCTGCCGAAGACGGACGTGCTCCCCGGCCTGCCGCACGCCACCCGCTCGGTCGAGGGCGACCGGGTCACGTACGAGTCGCGTCAGCTCCAGACGGATCTCACCCGACTGCTCGACTGGGCCAACACGAGCGACGTCCAGCTGGCCGCGCTGTCAGCACGACCGGCCACTCTGGAGGATGTCTTCCTGGACATCGCCGCCGACCACGATCTCACCAACCAGCACGCGGAACCGGAGGCTGCCCGATGAGCGAGACGATGACGACGCAGACCCCGGCCACCGCGCCCGGCGACCGGGCCACGCGGCCGTTCTGGCAGATCGCCGCGCTGCTGAAGATGGAGCTGTTGGCGCTGCGCCGCAACTGGACGGCCACCGCCATGTCTGTGGTTTCCCCCCTGATAATCGCCGTCCTGCTCGTCAGCAGCTACGCGGGTCAGACAGTGCCCGGCGTCCGCAGGGTCGTCAGCGTCACCACCCTGATCATGGTCTTCCTGGTGCACCATCACCTGACCACCGTGTACGCCTCCCGCCGCCAGGAACTGGTGCTCAAACGCCTGCGCGCCGGGCTTGCCTCGGACCGCACCATCCTGCTCGGCACGGCCAGCAGCACCGTGCTGATGTTCCTCGCCCAGTTCGTCGTGCTGGCCTGCTACGCCGTCGGCGCGCTCGGTCTGCCGGCGCCGGCGAACCCGCTGGTCATGGCGATGGCACTGCTGCTGGGGTCCGCGATCATGGCGGCGTTCTCGGCCGCGCTTTCTGCGGTCACCCGCAGCTCCGAAGCGGCCATGCTGACCACCCTGCCGACCGTGGTGATCTTCCTGGCCACGCCAGGTGCGATGCTGCCGCTCGGCGCGCTGCCGGAGTCGCTGGAGCGGGTGCTCTGGTTCCTGCCCACCGGGCCGCTCACCGAGATGCTGCGGGTCGGCTGGCTCGCCCGCACCGACGAGGGCCAGGTACTGACTCTCGCCGGAACGTTCGTGGCGGTGCTGCCCTCCCTCGGTGTTCTGCTGGCCTGGCTGGTGGTGTCGCTTCTGGTGGCCCGCCGGTACTTCCGCTGGGAGCCCCGGCACAGATGATCGAGGACGCTGCGAGCGACTCCCCACCGGATGGTGGGGTGGGCCACCGCGGGCCATCTTGACCTCGCGCCGCCCGGGTGGGCGGGGGTCACGTCGGGACCGGCCGGCGCCAGATGGGTGCCGGCCGGCTCGGCGTGGACAAGGTCGTCGACGTGGTGGGCTGCACCGCCACCCGCCCGAGCGGGCGGTGGTTCTCTGCGTGGACGAGAAGAGTCAGGTCCGAGCCCTGGACTGGGCACAGCCGGTACTGCCGATGATGCCCGGCATGCCGCCGGGGCGGCCGACGGGCCGGACGATCAGCCGGCGCGGGCGACGGCGCCGATCAGCTGACGTTCGGTGGGGGTCATGCTGAGCATCACCCACTGCACCTTGCCCTTGGTGATCAGACCGACCATCTCGGGGTGCAGCTGGGTGAACCAGCTCTGCACGCTCATCAGGCCCAGCGCGCTCGCCGCCGTCGCCGCCTCCGTCTCCGCCAACCGCTGGAGCAGCACGATGTCGCTGCGTACCAGCGCGTCGACGTCCCAGCCGGCCAGGTCGTCGCGGACCACCAGGGTGGCCCGCCAGGGCGCGCTGAGGCCCGAGTCGGGGCCGGTGACCGGGCCGGTGTCGATCACGACGAGCTGCGGCTCGGTCGGGGTGGCCGCGGTCGGTGGCGCGACGCCCGGCGGCAGGAACGAGGCGACCTCCCGGCCGATGACGCAACGCCGCAGGAAGGAGTCCCACTCCTGCTCGCGGGCGGTCTGGATGAACAGCCGGGTACCGAGCGCGAGGGCCCGGAAGGCGAGCAGCTCGGCGCAGCGTACGCCGCCGGTCAGCAGCAGCCGCGTCGGTTCGGCCCGGAACAGGCGCAGCCCCACCGGCTCCTGCTGCCGGCTGCGCCCGACGACCAGGCCGCCGCCCCCGGCGACCAGGTGCAGACCGCCGACCGTGGCGGTGTCGGCGACGTGCAACCCCATCCGGCTGCCGGGGAAGGCGACGCTCTTCACCGCAGAAAACCTCCGAGCGGAAGCGTGGCGGCCACGCCGTGCGCGTGCTCGCCGTCGAGTCGTTGCAGCCGACCGCCGTGGCCGCGGATCGCCTCGTGCAGGGCCTGGTCGGCGGCGGCGAGTGCGGTCGGGTCGGTGCCCATCAGGCGGAACGCCACCTCCACGGCGACGTCGTCGCCGGCGGTGCGGCTGGCCGCGATCGACACCACGCTGGCGGCGGCGGGCAGCCCCCGCAGCAACGGGTCGACCTCCCACGGCCGGCGGGGCCAGGCCAGCATCCGGTGACAGCTCTGCGGGGCACCCTGGGTCGACCAGCCCCGCCAGGTCTCCCGGGCCAGCGGCCGCTCCCCCGCAGCGCCGGGCGCCCCGCCGGTCAGGTGGGTGAGGGCGGTGACGGCGGCGAGCACCTCGTCCCGGTTGAGCATCCGGGCGGTCACCCGCTCCTGCCGCAGCTGCCGCCGCATCCGCCGAATCGCCGCGGTGAGCGTCGGGCGCAGGTCACGGTCGGCGTGGAAGTCGGGGGTCCGCGCGACCTGGAGCACCACCCAGGCTTGCCGGCTGGCCGGCACGTCCCCGTTGGTCAGCTCCCGGTACGCCCGGTCCACCGCCGCCGCGCCGGAGCGGGCGCGCGGTGCCGGCGTCACCTGGATCAGCAGCTGCACCACCACCGGGGGCGCCTTCTCGTCGGCCGCCGGCAACAGCGAGGCCGGGGACGGCAGGGCCTGGGGCGCGCTCATCAGCAGGGCACCCTCGGTCGGGTCGACCTCGAAGACGGCGCTCAGTCCGCCCCGATGGGTCAGCAGGACGGCCGGCTGGTCGTCGACCTCGACGGTTTCCAGCTCGACGCCGCGCTCAAGTTGCGCCAGCAGCTGCGCGGCCGCGTCCCCACCGGTGGCGGTGAGCTGCCGGCGGCGGCCCCGAAAGCCCCACCAGACCGAAATCCACTGGTACAGCCACCGGTTGCGGAACCGGATCATCGTCGGGGTGAGCAGCAGCATCGCCCCGGTGGCCACCGTGGCGGTGAGCGGCACGCCGTGCGGGGAGGCGGCGAGCACCGCCGCTGCGCCGGCCTGCCATGCCACCAGTTGGGCGACGTTGACGCCGCCGATCCCGAGGGCGGCCTGGTGTGGTCGTACCGCTTTGGTGGCTGCGGCCGCGACCGCCACGTCGGCGGCGGCCGCGGCGGGCTGGGGGGCGGCGGCCTGCGGGGGCGGCGCGGCCTGCGCCGTGGCGGTGGCCTGTGCGGCCGTCGCGGCCTGCGCCGTGGCGGTGGCCTGCGCGGCCGTCGCGGCCCGTGCCGCACTGGCCGCCTGGCTGATGTACGCGGTGCCAACGGCCGCCCGGCCCTGCCCGCGCTGCGCCACCCCGTCCTGCCACGGGCCGGCGCCGGCCCGGCTCACCGTCGGCGCGGGCGCCGGCACGCTGGCCTGCTGCGGTGGTGCCACCCGTGGCGCGGGCGGCACCTGCCGAGCCGGTTGGGCGGCTGCACCCGGATGGTGCTGCCAACCCGGTTCACCCGGCCGTGCCGCACCCGGATGCGTCACCTCGCGTCCCTCCTCACCTGGGCCGGCCCGCTCAGCGACCGATCGCGGCGCGGATGTCGGCCACCGTCACGGTACGCAGTTCGTCGAGGCTGGGCCGCTGACCGGACTGGCGCAGCCGTTGCGCCTGGGCCTTGCGGACGCCCTCGAAGAGCTTGCGGGCCTCGCGGGCGTTGCCGAAGTTCTGGTCCCGCTCGATGGTGGCGAAGTGCGCCTGGAGCAGATCGGAGACCCCGTCGGCGAGCAGGTACTCGTCGCCGACGGCCATCCGCTCCACGATGACGACCAGTTGCTCGGGGCTGTAGTTGCCGAACTCGATGGTCTTTGCGAAGCGGGACGCCAGACCCGGGTTGGCGTCGAGGAACTGGAGCATCTCCCCGGTGTAGCCGGCGGCGATGACGGCCACCTCGTCGCGATGGTCCTCCATCAGCTTGACCAGCGTGTCGATGGCCTCCTGCCCGAAGTCGCCACCGCTACCGAAGGATCGGGAGAGGGTGTACGCCTCGTCGATGAAGAGCACCCCGCCCCGGGCCAGGTCGAAGGCCGCGGCCGTCTTCTCGGCCGTGTGGCCGAGGTACTGGCCCACGAGGTCCCGCCGGGACACCTCCCGGAACGCGCCGCCGGGCAGCGCGCCGAGCGCCGCCAGCAGCTCGCCGTAGATGCGGGCCACGGTGGTCTTACCGGTGCCGGGCGCGCCCGCGAAGATCAGGTGGTGGCTGACCGTGCCGACCGGCAGGCCGGCACTGCGCCGCCACTCGTTGACCTGAATCTCGTCGATGAGCGCGCGGACCTCCTCCTTCACCGACTCCAGGCCGACCATCGCCTCGAGTTCGGCGAGCAGCTTGTCGGTGCGTGCGGTGTCCTGCTGCTTCGCGGCCTGCGCCGCCTCGGCCCCGAAGGTGGCCCGCCGGCTGGCCGTGCCCTCCACGACGGTCGGTGTGGCACCCTCGGCGACCTCGATCGCCGGCAGTGCGGTGTTCTCGGTGGTGCACTCCTCGACCGTGCCCTGACACCCGCGGGCGAAGGAGACGGCCGGGCCGCGGGTGTCGCGGATCCGGCAGCGGCGCAGTACGGGCGCGCTCTGGTGCACCACGGCGACTCCGGCGTGACCGGTCTGGGAGATGTCGCAGGCCTCGATGGTTGGGCGGCCGTACTGGTAGACGTAGATGCCGCGGTTGCCGCAGCGGGTGACCGTGCTGGTCCGGATCGTCGGGGCGGCGCCGATCCGGACGATGATGCCGTCCTCGCTCAGGTCGCTGAACTCGCAGCCCTCGACGGTGCCGTCGGAGTCCTCGATCACCAGCCCGTAACGGGCGCCGGTGACGCGGCAGCGGGTCAGGGTGAACTCCGACCGGCTGGCCACCGAGATGGCCGGGCCGAAACCGGCGCTCAGCTCGCACCCGGTCATGGTGAGCGCCGCCCGGTCGGCCGCCACGACCGGCGCGTCCCCGGCCTTGAGGACCAGGTCGCGCAGCTCCAGCCGGCCCGAGTTGCAGGACACCGTCGGGTACGCCCCGGACGAGGCGTCGATGGTGACCGTGCCGGCCCCCTGCGCGGCGACGATGGTGACCCCACGGTCGTTGACGAACAACGCCTCGTAGTAGGTGCCGGGGCTGACCGAGACGACGGTGTCGTCGTCCGCCACCGCGAGCGCGTCACCGATGGACGGATAGGCGCCAGGCTGGTCCGGGGAGACGAGAAGGGTGCGCGTCATGGCTCCGGTCTTCATACGGCGGAAGGGGCACGCCGACGATATCCCAGGCGGTCGACACGGCGGGAGCCCCGTCGCCGCGAGCCGAACCGTGCCACCCGGGACCCGTCCGGCGGACGGCGGGACCGGGCGCGTCGGCTGCTGGCGGAGCCGATCGGCGGTGCCGGGGAAGGTTGGCGGCGGCCGGGTCAGGTCGACGACGGGTCGGGCAGCCCGGTGCCGGCCCGAGCGGCACGGCGACGGGCCGCTAGGCTCAGGCCGGACCGATGGCTGGTACGCGAGAGCGGGAGGACGGATGGCGGAACTCCGGATGTTGCCGCTCGCCGCGGGCGCGCTGCTGGTCGACGGGACCGTCCACACGCACACCTCGATCCGCGGCGACCTCGCGCCCGACCTGCACCCGGTTATCCGGCGCTTCCTGCACGAGCTGCCGAGCGGCCAGCGGGAGCGCTTCGCCGGCTGGTGCGCCGAGACGGTGCTGCTCTCCGACCGCCTGTACGCGGCCGAGGCCGACGGGGAGTCGCTCAGCCCGGCCCGGGCCCGGTCGCTGCTGTGGGGCGCGAAGGTGCGGGTGACCCGGGTCCGGGAAGAGGGCGACCCCCGCCACGGTGAGGTGCAGCCGCCCTGCCGCTCGTGCGCGGCCCTGCTCGACTGGTTCGGCGTGGAGGCGCTGGCATGACCGACCGCTTCCCACCCCTGGTGGCCGAGACGCTCCAGGTCGCCGGCTGGGTTCCGGGCCACCGCGACGACGACCGGGCCCGGCAGTGGGCGCTGCGGCTGGCCGCCGACGCCGCGCCGGACGGCCGGCAGCACACCGTCGTCCGCGCCGCCGTCGAGGCGTACGCCGAATTCGGCGGCCTGCTGGTCCGCCCGCAGGGCGACGGAGAACAGATCGCGCCCAGCACCTTCCACCTGGACCCGTTCCTGGTGAGCCACTCGGCGGCCACCCTCGCCGCGTTGGCCGGGGCCATCGGCGCGCCGCTCACGCCGCTCGGCGAGGAGGGCGACGGCACCGGCATCCTCGCGGTCGACGAGCCGGGGCGCGTGTTCGTGCTGGACCACGGCGGCGACTGGTATCTCGGCGAGCACCTCGACGAGGCGATCACCGCGTTGGTGCTCGGCCGGCAGCCCCGCCGGGTACTCCAGGACGGCAGGTGGTGACCGACTGGGGGCCCGCGACCCCGACCGAGGAGGCGCTGCTGGCCGCCGCCGAGGCCGGGGACCGGGACACGCTCCTGGCGACGCTGGCCACCGGACCGCTGCTGCTGCCGGTGTCCCCCGAGGCGGCAGCCGGCCGCGCGCCGGCGGCGTGGCCCACGGCCGGGCACGACGGGCGGACCCACGTCATCGCGTTCACCTCACCCGAGGCGATAGCCGCCTGCCTGCCCGGGCAGTCGGTCAGCTACCGCGTGCTCGCCCTTGCGGACCTGGCCGCCGACTGGCCGGACGACGACTGGCTGCTCGCGATCGACGCCGGGCTACCGATCGGCGTCCGGCTCACCGCCGGGGAGGTGCGTGCGATCGCCGCGCCCGCCCTCGAGGCTGAGCGGGAGCTACGCGACGCGATCGGCCGGCAGGAGCCGGACGCCCTGATGGCGGCCCTGCTCCGGGCGGAGCTGCTGCTGCCGCTGCGGCCGGGCGGGTCCGAGTCGCGGGACCTGTCCGATCCGGACTTTCCGTGGTGGTGCCTCCCGGATGAGCAGGGGCAGCCCTGCCTGCCGGTCTTCACCACCGAGGCCCGCCTGCGACAGGCCCTCGGCGACCACGACCTGGTCGCGGTCAGCAGCCTCCAGTTGGCCGAGCAGTGGCCGGACCCGTCGTGGCAGCTCCTGCTGAACCCCGGCACTCCGCTGGCGGCGGCGCTGCCCGGCGAGGCCGTGCGGACCCTGCGCGACTGGCTCGGTCAGCTACGGCAGGCGGTCACCGACGCCACCGACGAGGAGCGTCAGCGCCTGCAGACGGCCGCGTACGCCGAGCCGGCCACCGTGGGCGTACCGGCGCAACGGACGGCGCCGGACGAGGACGACGACGAGTACGAGCCGGACCCGGACCTGCCGGTGCGGCTGCAGCTGGTGATCCCGCACCGGTACCTGCCGTCGTATCTGGAGGACGGCTATCAGCGGGCCGCCGGGCTGGTGCACGCCTGGGCCGGGCCGGGCCGGGACACGCCCACCCGGCTCTACCGGCGCCTCGGCCTGCTCGGCGAGGGCTCGCCGTTCGCGGAGTCCGACGAGTGGGTGGCCGTGCTGCGGTGGGAACCCGACGAGGACACGCCCGAAGACTGGGGGCGCGGCCAGCCGCGGATGGAGTCGTTGGTAGTACCCGACGGGACGGGCCTGCACTGCCTGCACCACGACGGCCGCGACGAGCTGCTGGCCCGCTTCGACGCGGCCAGCGGGCGCTGGGTGCCGGCCTGACCGTCGGCCGGCTCGTGGCCCTGGCGCCGCCGCGGCCCGGGACGGCCGGGGCTGCGCCGGCAGCGCGCGTCAGCGTCGGTCGCCGCCGGACCAGTCCCTGGCCGACCGGCTCTTGAGCAGGGCGAGTGCCACCCCGGCGAGCCCGCCCACGGCCAGCGGCGTGACCATCGTCGGTTGGAAGCTGAGCTTGCCCTGCACGAGCAGGCCGACCAGGGCGACGACGAAGAGCCCGAAGGTGAACGTGGCCGGTGTCCGCAGCCCCGCGGTGCCCCCCGCCCGACGCCAGGCGAGGACCATCCCACCCACCGTCAGGGCCACCACCAGCAGGCAGAGCGCGAGGATCAGCACGGCGAGGACGATCAGGAAGATCTTGCCGTCTCCGTCGCTCCTCGCCATCGCCACGAAGAAGGCGACGCCCGCGACGAGCCAGGTGAGGGCCGTGGGCACCATCAGGAGGATCGCCGCGACCACCGTGACCGGCCGCCGGGCGGCCGTGGGCGGCACCGGCGCACCGGACGGTCCGGCATGCGGGGGTACGGCGCCGGGCGGTGACGGGGGTACGGCGCCGGGGAACTGGGTCGACATCTCGCCTCCTGTCCGTCAGGCGCCCGGCCGGCGCCAGCCGGCGTCGCCCGTCGGGTCGGTGGGGTGCGCCGGCGGCCCGCCCGCCGGGCCCGACGGCGGCACGCCCGGATGCGCTCCCGTCACCGGCGGGTACGGCTCGCCCGGTGCCGGCGGGTACGGCGGCGGGGAGGCGGCGGGTGCCCCGACCGCGATGAGTGCTTCCGTCGCGGGCGCCCCGGCCCGACGTCGACGGCGGCGCCGGAGCAGCACCACCGCCAATACGACACCGGTGACGACGACGAGCAGGAACGCCACCCAGATCAGCGTCACCAGGACGGTCTCGCCGGCGCCCGGTCCCTCGACCGCGCGTGCACGGGCGAGGGTCGGGTCGACCTCGGGCTCCTGAGCCGCCTGGCTCCGGTTGCCTCGGCCGTCCGGCTCCCCGGTCAACGCCCGGCGCAGATCGAGCTGGCCGTAGCCGTAGTCGAGGTCCTTACCCGGTTTGCCGGCGTCCCGCGTGGTCTCCAGCATCCGCTTGAACAGGTCGTACGAGTTGAGGTTCGGGTGCTTCGACTTCACCAGGGCGACCGCGCCGGAGACGAGCGCGGCGGAGCCGCTGCTCCCGGTGCTCATCGTGTACTGCCCGTTAGGCAGCGCGGCGAACAGGTCGTCGCCGGGTGCGGCGAGGTCGGTCTCCTCGGCGGGGATGGCGGCGATCTGGCTGGGGCGACCGTTGCGGTCGGTGCCGGTCACCGCGAGCGCGCCGGGGTGCCGGGCCGGGCTACCGATGATCGCGTCCTGCTTGTTGCCGACAGCGGCGACGACGATCACGTTCTTCTGGTAGGCCCGTTTCACCGCCCGGTCCAGATCGACGTCGGTCGAGCTGCCCAGGGAGACGTTGACGACGTCGGCGCCGTGGTCCACCGCCCAGTCGATCCCGGCCGCGAGCGCGTCCGGCGCGATGATCGCCTTGCCCTCGGCGCCCTGCACGGTCACGGGCAGGATCTTGGCCTTCGGGGCGACACCGAGCACGCCCTCGCGGCCGCCCGCGCCGTGCCCGTGCCCGGCGATCAGGGACGCCATCGCGGTGCCGTGCCCCTGCCGGTCCTGGTGCCCCTTGCTCCGGTCGTCGTAGAGATCCACGCCGGGGAGCACGTTGTTCTTCAGGTCCGGGTGCCGGGCGTCCACTCCGGTGTCGACGACCGCGACCGTGATGCCCTCACCCTGGCTGACCTTGTGCAGCTCGGTCAGTTCGAGGGCGTCGAGGTGCCAGGCGTCCTTGCGGCCGTCGGCGGCCTGGGCCGGCGTGCCCGCCAGGACCAGGGCCAGGGCCGCCAGGGCGCTCAGCGCGGCCGTGGCCGTGGCCGCCGGGCGGGGGACGAGACGCATCTGCTCGTACCTTCCTTTTTGGGCCGTCGATCGGCCGGATGCACGGTCACCGCATGGTACGGGCCGGCCACCCATGGTGGGGTGACCGGCCCGCTCGTGTGTCAGCCCTGACCGAGCGCCTTGCCCTGCTGCTGCGGTCGGTGCTCCGCCGGCGCCTCGATGGAGCCGGCCGCGGCCGGCTCGGTGGTCCAGAGCTCGTCGTCGCCCTCGCCGTACTCCCAGGTCTCCAGCTCGTCCTCAGCCCGGTGGGCGGCGCTGCGGGCGCCTGGGACGGCCGGGCCTCCCCGGCTACCACCCAGCGACGGCGCCGGCCCGGTGGCAGGGGCCGGACGCGCCGCGCCACGGCCCGTGAGATCCGGACGGGCGCCCGCGCCAGGGGTGAGCGGGCCACCCGCACGGGTGCCGCCGGTGCTCGGCGTGGCCGGGCGAGCGGTACTCGGCGGTGTGCCGGGACGGCCGGTGGTCGGGGAGCCGGCGCGCGGGCCGGGCGTGGCCGGGCCGGTGCCGCGCTGGCCGCCGAGGCTCGGCGGCGGCGACGCCGGCCGGGCCGGAGTGCCCCCCGCGTGCCTGGGGCCGGCGGTGCTGCCCGGCAGGCGCGGGCTGGACGGCGGGGTCGCCGGACCGGTCGGCCGAGTGCCGAGGCCCGGCGCGCCGGAGCGGGGGCCACCCGGCCGGCCGGTGCCGGTGTTGCCGGGCAGGGTGGGTCGGTTCGGCGCGGCGCCGCGATTCGCCGGGTTCCCGCCGGGGCCGGGGTTGCCGGTGCCCGGCAGGGTGGGCCGGTTCGGCGCCGCGCTGCGGGTGCCCGGGTTGGGTGCCCCGGCACCCGGCAGGGTGGGCCGGTTCGGCGCCGGGCCGCGGGTGCCCGGGTTGGGTGCCCCGGCGCCCGGCAGGTTGGTGCGCGGGGTGCCCGGCCGGCTGGTGTTCGGCGCGGTCGGACGCGGGTTGCCCTGGCTGCCGGCCAACGGCAGCACCGGGGTGGGCGGGGGCGGGGTTGCCGGCGTGCCGGTGACCGGCGGCGCGGCGGGCGGGGGCCCGGGCGGCGCGGGAGGCGTGGTCACGATGCCGGCGAGCCTGACGTCGTCGGGCAGGCCGGGCGGCGGCGGGGCGGTGGGCGTGGTGGTCGTGTCGGGGCGGCTGGGCATGTCCGGCCGGGTCGGCCGGTCACCGGACATGGTCGGGGCTACCGGCCTCGGCCCGGCCGGTGCGCCGGGTCGGGTGGGCCGCGGGGCCAGCGAGGGGGTGTGCACGACCGCGTTCGTCGGTCCCTTGTACATGCCGCCGCGCGTGATGTTCGAGATGTAGACGTCGATGTAGAGGTCCGCGAGCGGCTTGACGATGTTCTTCGCCCGCTCGTGGAATTCCTTCTGCACCTCCTCGAACGTCTTGCCGTCGTTGCTCTGGAACCAGATGTCGCCCCACTGGAGGCCGCCCTCGTCGTCCTCCTTGCGCTTCTGGGCCTGGTGCTCCTGCTCGGCCTTGTACTCCAGCCAGAGCTCACGCATGTCCCGCTGGGTCTGCTCGATCTTGCCGGCGAGCTGCTCCAGACCGCTGGCCGTCTTGTCGGCGACCTCCTTCCACTCGTCCAGCGAGTAGAGGGCCGCGCCCACCTTGCTCATGAAGACCCGGCCCGCCGGCGACCGCCACTTGGCGTCCAGCGCGTCGGCGTGCCGCTTGAGGTTCTCCCGCGTGGTCTGCAGCAGGCTGCTGGTCCGCCGCCAGGTTTCGGCGAGAGCGACGGTGCGCTCGTCGCTCTCCTTGCGGGCGTACTCCCACATCTCCTCGATGGTGACCCCGTCCCACTGTGTGGGCTCGTAGGGTGCGGCCTGGGCAGACCGTTCGGCGGCGTAGTCGTCATAGTTGCCGGAGAAACCCGGGTCGTACGGCTTCGTCCATCCGTAGTAGTTGTCGCTCATCCCCGCTCCTCAGGTTCCCGTCCCCTGCCCACCGTCAGGACCGCACGTCCGGGCGTGCCACCTCGTCGCCGTACATCCGCTCGTTGTCGCCCTGGACCTGGTAGGAGCCGGAGCCCTCGCCGATGGTCTCCGACTTGTCCACCTCCGGCGTCTCCTCCGAGTCGTCGTCCGCGGTGCAGACGTCCGGGCCGTAGTAGGTCGCCGGGTCCATGGCTTCCTGCGGGACCGTGCTGGACGGATCCTTGTGCTCGTCCCCGCCCTGCTGCCAGTAGTCGTTGAGCGTCTTCTGCCCGTCGACACCCATGAAGGCGTTGTAGACGTCGTCGTTGGTGGCCTGGGCCAGCGCGTCCCCGGTGAGGTACTCGGCGGAGATCGACGCCGCGGCCGTGCTGAGCGAGACCAGGCCCTTCATCGCGTCGCCGAGCATGTGCGACACCGCCGCGCGGCTGTCGTCGTGCCGGCCCCGGAAGAACTTGCCCTCCTTGAGCCCACCTCCGCCGAACGGCGCCTGCACGGTGAGCATGGGGCGTACGCCGTTCTCGAAGCTGGGCCGGAAATTGGTCTCCAGCTCGTCCTGGATGGCCTTCGCAAAGTCCTTCAGCTGCTGGATGTCGACGTCGATGTTCTCGTCGACGAGCCACTCGTCGCCCATCTGCCTCCCCGTTCGCTCACACGCCAGCGGCGCGGCTGTGCCCCCAGCCGCGACCCCATACTTCCACTCTGGTGGACGATAGCCTCATCGGGCAACCCCGCATGGTGCTCACGTCCGTGGCGGCAGGTTCACCAACTGCACGAGGCGGGTGCCCTCCCGCCGCGTGACCAGCCAGCCCCGGCCGGGCGGCAGCGGCCCGGGGCGGACGGTGCCGAGCAGCACACCCTCGTCGCGGTTGCCGGACATCACGATGCCCGGCGTGCTGATCTCCCGCAGCCGCATCAGCACCGGCTCGTACAGCGCCCGGCTCGCGCCGCCGGTGCGGCGGGCGATGACCAGGTGCAGACCGATGTCCCGGGCCTGCGGCAGGAACTCCAGCAGCGGGGTCAGCGGGTTGCTGCCCGCGCCCGCCACCAGGTCGTAGTCGTCGACCAGGACGTACAGGTCCGGCCCCTTCCACCAACTGCGGGCGCGCAGTTGGTCGGGCGTCACGTCGTTGGGTGGCAGCCGGTCCCGCATCACCCCGGCGACCTCGGCGATGATGCCCTCGGTGAGCTGGGCCGACGAGCCGTACCCGATCAGGTGCGGGGTGGTGATGTCGCCGAGCATGCTGCGGCGGTAGTCGACGATGACCAGCCGGGCCTCGGTCAACTCGTTGCGGTCGACGATCGTCTGCGCCAGCGCCCGCAGGAACGTGCTCTTGCCCGACTCACCGTCGCCGAAGAGCAGGAAGTGCGGGTCGGCGGAGAAGTCCAGGTGCACCGGCTGGAGGTCCACCTCGGCGATGCCGATCGGCACCCCGGGCCGCCCGGTGGCCGGCAGGCTGTTGTACGGGACCACCGGCGGAAGCAGCCGGATCGGCGGAGCGCCCGGCCCCTGCCAGGCGCCGGCCAGGTCGTTGACCAGCTTGCGGGCCCCCTCGGGCAGGGTGTCCGTCTCCTGCGCGCCGTCGGTGCGGGGCAGGGCGGCGAGAAACTGCTGCCCGTCGGCGGTGATGCCCCGGCCGGGTGACTTCTCCGGCACGTTCATCGCGGCCCGACGGTCCAGGAGGGAGTCCCCCGCGTCGGCCAGCCAGAGCTCCAGCCGCGTACCGAAGACGTCCCGCACGGCAGGGCGCAGGTCCATCCAGCGGCCGGCGGTGACGACCAGGTGGATGCCGAAGGAGAGACCCCGGTTGGCGATGTCGTTGATGGTCGGCTCGAGGTCCTCGAACTCGGCGCGGATGGTGGACCAGCCGTCGATGACCAGGAAGACGTCGCCGAACGGATCGTCGGTGTGCTGGCCGTGCCGGCGGGCCCGCCGGTACTCGGTCATCGAGTCGATCCCGCGCTCGGCGAACCGCCGCTCCCGCTCGCCCATCAGCAGTTGCATCTCGGCGACGGTCCGGCGGACCAGACCGCCGTCGAGCCGGGTGGCGACCGCGCCGACGTGCGGCAGGTCGCGCAGCGAGGAGAGCGCGCTGCTACCCAGGTCGAGGCAGTAGACCTGAGCCTCCCGGGGAGTGTGGGTCAGCGCCAGCGAGGCGACCATCGTACGCAGCAGGGTGCTCTTGCCGCTCTGCGGGCCGCCGACGATCACCGTGTGGCCGGCGGCGCCGGCCAGGTCGAACCAGAGCACGTCCCGGCGCTGGTCGAACGGCTTGTCGACGACGCCGACGGCCACCTGCAGCTCGCCCACCAGGCCGGCGTGCGCCACCGTCACGCCCCGGGCCGGGTCCGCGGTCAGCGGCGGCAGCAACTGGTCCAGCGTCGGCGGCTCCGCCAGCGGGGGCAGCCATACCTGGTGGGCCGGCGCGCCCCGGCCGGCGAGCCGGCCGACCAGGATGTCCAGCACGCTTTCGCCGCCCGTGTCGGCCGGCTCCGGTGCCGTCTCCTGGACCGTACGGGTCACCGGCGGCGCGACGTAGGCGGTGCTGTACTCCCGCACGCGCTCCTCGCCGTCACCGGCGGCGACCGCCTCGGCCGTCTTGCTGCGATAGGTGCCGGAGACGTACGCGGCCTTGAAGCGGACCAGTGGTTCGGTGCCGAAGCGCAGGTAGCCGTGGCCCGGCGAACGGGGCAGCTCGTACGCGTCGGTGGCGCCGAGCACCACCCGGCTCTCCATCGCCGAGAACGTCCGCAGACCGATCCGGTACGACAGGTGGGTGTCCAGGCCGCGCAGCCGGCCCTCCTCCAGCCGCTGCGAGGCGAGCAGCAGATGCACGCCGAGCGACCGGCCGACCCGGCCGATCTGCACGAACATGTCGATGAAGTCCGGCTTGGCGGTGAGCAGCTCGGAGAACTCGTCGCAGATGATGAGCAGGCTCGGCAGCGGCGCCAACGGGGCGCCCGCCGCCCGGGCCTTCTCGTAGTCGCGTTGCGAGGCGTAGTTGCCGGCCGAGCGCAGCAACTCCTGCCGGCGCACCAGCTCACCGTTGATCGCGTCGGTCATCCGGTCGACCAGCGGCAGCTCGTCGGACAGGTTGGTGATCACCGCGCTGGTGTGCGGCAGGGCGTCGAGCCGGGTGAAGGTCGCGCCACCCTTGAAGTCGACCAGGACGAAGTTCAGGCTCTCCGAGCTGTGCGTGGCGGCGAGCGCCAGCACCAGCGTGCGCAGCAGCTCGGACTTGCCGGAGCCGGTGGCGCCGATCAGCAGGCCGTGCGGGCCCATGCCGTCCTGCGCGGACTCCTTGAGGTCCAGCTCGACCGGAGCGCCGTCGGTGCCCACACCGATCGGCACCCGCAGCCGGTCCCGGTTCGGCCGGGGCTGCCAGGCCCGATCCACCTCGAAGTCGTACGGGTCGCCGAGGTTGAGCAGTTCGGCCAGGCCCAGCTCGGTGGTGAGCGGGGCATCGCCCCCTCGGGACGCGGCCGAGAGGCGCAGCGGGGCCAGCTGCATGGCCAGCGTCTCGATCTCCGCGATCCGGCAGTGGTCGGCCCGCCCGATCTCCGCCGAACCGTCCACGGTGGTGCTCTGCAGCCGCCGGTCGGCGGACACGTCGAGCACCAGCCGGGCCCGGTCCAGCACCCGCGGCGCCGGGTGGGAGAGGTCAAGCAGCGTGACCCCCTCCACACCACCCTCGGTCATCAGGTGGTCCGATCCGGCGGTGTCGCCGCCGTCGATGATGACCAGGACGTGCGGCCCGCCCACCTGAGCCCCACCGGAGGAGTTGAACCGCGGTCGGCTCGCCAGCACGTCGTCGAGCATCGCCTCGAGCCCGGTGACCGACGGTGCGACCAGCCGGAGCTGACCGAGCGCGTCGGTGCGGGTCGGGTGCAGCGCGTGCGGCAGCCACTTCGTCCACTCCCACGCGGCCCGCCGGTCGGCGGCCACGCAGACCGCGACGAGCATGTCGTCCGGCGCGTGGAACGCGGTGGCCTGGGCGAGCACCGACGTGACCAGCCCCCGCACCGCATCGTCGTCGCCACGCAGGTGAACCCGGGCGAAGCCGTTGAGCGCCATCGTCACCGGCAGGTCCGGCACCTCGCCGTAGGTGGTCAGGAAGCGACGCAGCGCCAGCGCGCACATCGGCTCCAGCTTCTCCAGCGACGTCGCGGGCGGCGGGACCAACGGCGTGGCCAGCTCCTGCGGGCCGAGACCGATGCGTACGGTCGCGAAGTCCACGTCGCCGCGCCGGCGCTCCCACAGCCGCGGCCCGAGCGGGACGGACCAGAGCGCGTCCGGATCCGGGTGCCGGTAGAACGCCGCTTCCTGCTGCTTGCGGATCGTCTTGAGCACCCGGCGGCGCTGCCGCGACAGGTGCGTCATGTACTCGCGCCGCTTCTGCAGCATCTCCTGCTTGCTCGGGCCGCCGGAGTTGTTGGTGAGCTGGGACGCGAGCATGCCGATCGCGGAAAGGCCGAAGAGGCCGCCGGTGACGTAACCGAGGGTGCTGCCGCCCCGGCCGGCGAACATCAGCGCCATGGCGAACGAGCCGGCCAGCATCGGCAGCAGCATCAGCATCTGGCCCCAGGCGCGTCCACTGGGCGCGGGCACCTCGGGTGGCGCCTCCAGCAGGACCTCACCGGACGGGTACTCCGGCTCCGGCTGCCGGGCCGGACGTTTCACGACGACCGTGCTCACCTATCAGACCTCCCCGCTGGCGCGCCCGGATGCGATCGGACCGAACCGGCGCCCACGCCACCGGCACATGGTAGGTAGCCTCTCTTCGTCATGACAGCCGCGGGCCCTATCCGGTCCGCTCCTCGTCCCGAGGGGTCATCAGTGGTCACCCAGGCCGGAACCGGACTCGTGCGCATCGCCGTCGTCGCCCCGAACCGACGGCTCGATCTCGCCCTGCCCGAGCATCTGCCGCTCGTCGGGCTGCTCCCCGCCGTGCTGCGGCAGGCGGAAGAACACCCGTCGGACGGGACGTCACACGGTGGCTGGATGCTGCGCCGCACCGACGGCACCGCCGTCGACCTGAACCGTACGCTCGCCGCGCAGAAGGTCCGGGACGGCGAGACGCTGCACCTGGTGCCGCGCCGCACCGAGTGGCCCGAGCTGGCGTACGACGATCTGATGGAGGCTGTCGCGGACGGTGCCCGCCGGCGTGGTGTGGCATGGAACCCGCTCGCGACCCGGCTGACCGGTCTGATCGTCGCCGGTGCGCTGCTGCTGCTCGGCCTGGCCGTCATCGTCGCGTCCGACGAGCCCGGCTGGCTCGGTGGCGTGATCGCCCTCGGCACCGCCGGGGTGCTGCTGCTGGTCGGGATCGTGCTGTCCCGGGCGATGGCCGACTCCCTCGCCGGGGCCGTGGTCGCCGCCGCCGGTCTGCCGTACGCCTTCGTCGGCGGCACCCTGGTGATCGGCACCGGAGAGTCCGTCTGGGCGCTCGGCGCGCCACACGTGCTGCTCGGTTCCGCCGTCCTGCTCCTCACCGGCCTGCTCGGCTTCCTCGGTGTGGGCGACGCGACCCGGGTCTTCGTGGCGGCGGTCTTCGCCGGGTTCTGGGGCATGCTCGGCGGCCTCTTCGCCCTCGGCTCGATGGACGCGGCGCAGGGCGCGGCGATCGTGGTCAGCGCGGTGACCCTGCTGCTGCCGGCGATGCCGCTGCTCGCCGTGCGGCTCGGCAAGATGCCGATGCCGGCGCTGCCCCGCACCGCCGAGGACCTGCTGCGCGACGAGCCCCAGCCCCGGCGCGAGGTGGTCTACCAGGCCACTGCCCGGGCCGACGAGGTGCTCACCGGCATGATCTTCGGCTCGTTCGTGGTCACCGTCGGCTGCCTGATCGTGCTCACCGCACACGGCTCGGTCGCCGCCCTGCTGCTGACCGGAGTGGTCGCACTCGGTCACCTGCTGCGGGCCCGGCTGGTGCCGACCGTCCGGCACCGCGTGCCGCTGCTCGCCGTGGGCCTGGTCGGGCTGGCCCTGCTGCCCCTGGTCGGCGCGGCGGACGCCGGAACGGTGCTGCGGGTGCTGACCGTGCTGCCGGTGGCGGTGGTCGCGGCCGGGTTCTCGGTCAGCGCCGGGCTCGCCTACAGCCGGCGTGCCCCGTCGCCCCGGCTGGCCCGCCTCGGGGACGTTCTCGACATCCTGCTGCAACTGGCCGTGGTGCCGGTGGCCTGCAGCGTCCTGGGCCTGTACGCGTTCATGCGCGCGCTGAACGGCTGACGCCGGACGCCAGCCCTCGTCCGTCGAGGTGTCCGGGCCGCCGAAAGATCACAATGTGACGTCGCTCACGGCCGGCGCCTTGCCGCCGCGGACGAGCGCGATGATCGCGGTGTCGATGTCGGGGCCGATGAGGAAGTCGTCGGCCCAGTGCAGCTGGAAGACCCGCCCCTGGGCGTCGATGACGAGTTCGGAGGGCCCGTCGGCGTTGTTGCCGAGCGGGAAGACCCGGTTGCCGTACTCCTCGGCGAAGGTCTCGGAGCCCTCCGCCAACACACCGCCCCGGGTGGGGTGGAGGGCGCTCCCGAAGCCGCCTCCCGGCTCGCCGTGCCCGCCGAACTGGGGCAACTGTAGGCCGCCGAATTCGACCAGGGCGGCCCGGGCCGCCGGGAAGAACTCCAGCCCGGCCAGTTCGTCGGCGAAGCGGGTCAGCCACAGGTCGACGGCGGCGGTCATGTCGCGGCCGGGGAACCAACCGGCCTTCTCCAGCACCTCGCGGACGTCCGGCGGGAAGCGACCCTCGGCGGCGCGGTGCTTCGCGTACCGTTCCGCGATCGCCGGGGCGGGCAGCGACGGCCACTGGGACAGTTCCCCGGTCTCCCGGTCGATGACCGCTGTGGGTTGCCCGGTCGCCGCCGGCGGCCGGGGCGGCCCGTTCGCCGCCTCCGGCTCGGGTTCACGGCGAGAGGCGATGAAGCCCAGATCGAACTCGTAAAGGTCGACCTCCGGCGTCGGGCCGGGGTGGTTGGCGGCGGCCCACTCCCGGGCGCGGGCCAGCGCCTCGTCACGACTGATCATCGGAACTCCCTCGGGCCGTGGTCGTCCTGGTCGCCGGCTGCGACCGGGTGCCGGCACCACCGTGTTCGGCGCGGTGCCTATGGTAGGCACCGCGGTCCGGCGCTTCTGTCCGTGCCGACCGTACGCCAGGGGAGGATGCCATGCCGTCGCGGCGGGACCAGGTCCAGTCGTACCAGTTCTTCATCCAACGGATGACGTCCGCGCTCGTGGCGCGCGAACCTGATCCGGAGGCCGCGCCGTTCCGGCGGCTCGGTGGCGCCGGCTTCGCGGGCGTCATGGTCGCGGTGCTCTGCCTCGCCGCGGTGGGCGTCTACGGCCTGCTGCGCCCCGGCGGCGCCACCAAGTGGAAGGCGGGCGGGGCGGTCGTCCTCGAGAAGGAGACCGGCACCCGGTACGTCTACCGGGAGGGCCGACTGCACCCGGTGGTCAACTACTCGTCCGCGCTGCTGGCGATGGGGTCGGCGGTGCCCACCGTCTCCGTCTCCCGGAACTCGCTGGTCGGCACGCCGCGCGGCCCCCGGATCGGCATTCCGGACGCACCGGACGCCCTGCCCGACCCGAAGCGGATCCTCTCCGGACCGTGGACGCTCTGCACCCAACCGGCCCGGAACCAGGCCGGTGGGACCGTGGCCACCACCGTGCTCACCGTCGGCAGGGCGCCCAGCGGCGGACGTGAGATGGGCGACACCGCACTGTTGGTCCGGGACACCAAGACGAGCCGGTTGCACCTGATCTGGCACGACCACCGGTACGAGATCCGCAACGAGAAGATCGTCCTCGAAGGGCTCATCATGACCGCGGAGCCGGTGGTCGAGGTGGGCGGGGCGTGGCTCAACGCGCTGCCCGCCGGCGAGCCGATCGACACCCGGACGGTGGCCGGCCGGGGTGAGCCGTCGGACGCGCTGCGGGATGCCCGAGTCGGCCAGATCTTCGTCGTGGAGAGTCAGAACGGCAGCCGCCAGTACTACCTCGCCGAGCGGAAGCGGCTGGTTCCGCTGACTCCGCTGCAGGCCGAGGTGTTGATGGCCGACCGGTCGTATTCGGACGGGTCGACGCCCCGGCCGATACCGCTCGCGGCCGGCACCGCCGCAGCCGCTCCCAAGGCGCCGGTCCCTGCGCCGGGGCGTCACCGCGCGCCCGAACAACGCCCCGAGGTCGCCCGGCTGACCGGCGACCAGCCGGCCGTCTGCGCCGGCTACCAACCGGGGCAGGACGAGCCGACCCTGCTGTTGGACGCCCAGGTGCAGCCGGTGAAGGAGCCGGTACGCACCGGCGAGCAGACCGGCGACGGCATCCCGCTCGCCGACCGGGTGGTCATCGAGCCCGGGTACGGCGTGCTGGTCGCCGCCATGCCGTCGCCGGACGCCCCGACCGGCACCCTGAATCTGGTCACCGACCTCGGTTACCGGTATCCGTTGGCCTCCGAGGATGTGCCGGCGATGCTCGGCTACCAGGGTGTGCGGCCCGTCGAACTGCCGGCGAGCCTGGTCGTCCGGCTACCGGCCGGCCCCGCGCTCGACCCGGCGAACGCGAAACGGGCGCTGGACCCGGAGTGACCGCACCTGCCACAGTGGCGCACGTTGCGGGTGCGAATGCCGACCGGCCTAGCGTCGGCTGGACGCCACCCGTTACGGTTCGTACGAGAAATGGTGCATGAGCGCCGTAACAATGGCTGCCCCCGGCGACGCGGGGCGATCGACGAGGACGGGGGTGACTCCACCATGACGATGCGTACCGACACCGGCTTGATGGTGAAGACCGAGGGTGACGTAGATGCCGTCGCCGACCGGCTCACCAGCAACCTGAACGGGCTGATGGACCAGCTCACGCCGCTGTACGACCAGTGGAAGGGTGCTGGTGCGGGCTCGTTCCAGCAGGTTCGGGAGCGGTTCGACCAGGACATGGCCCGGTTGAACGTGGCGCTGCGGGCCATCGCCGAGGCCGTCGGGTCCGCCGGTAAGGACTACGACGTCAGCGACGAGGAGATCCGGTCCGACATGGACTCTGCCGGTGCCACCGCCGGCCAGATCACCGCGGCGCTCAAGCTCTGACGGGGAGGGGTTCCGAGATGGAGATTCGCTACAACTTCGGTGCGTTGAACGCCGCGGCGGACAGCTGCGGCGGTGCCGTGAGAAACCTGACCGGCGAGCTCGACGGGCTCAAGTCCGGCATCGCGCCGCTGCTCGCTACCTGGGACGGTGACGCCCGCGAGGCGTACTTCCGTCGGCAGAGCGACTGGGAGGCGGCCGCCAACGACCTGCGTGACCTGCTCGGCCGGATCGAGAAGGCGCTGCGCGAGTCGGCGGTCAAGATGCAGGCCCGCGAGGCCGCGAACCGGGCGAAGTTCGGCGACTGAGCCCAACCGTTACGCGTCGATGGCCCGGCCCCGTGCCGGGCCATCGTCGTTCCCGCCATCGTCTGACGACGCGGGCCCGGCCTCGGGCGCGCCCTGACTACGCGGGCTCGGCTTCGGGCGTGCTTCGACGACGCAGGCCCGGCCTTCGGGTGCCTGTTCAGCCTCGCGGCAGCGAGGTGGGCACCCGGAAGAACGCCTCCTCGGGCTCGTCGACCTCCCGGACCGGGGGTGGCGGCGCCGCCGGCCGGGTCGGCCGCCACCGCAGGCGACGTCCGCGCGGCAGCAACGAGGCCGCCGCGCCGATGGCGAGCGCGATCGCCGCCACCACCAGCCCGACCCAGAGCGCCACCCGACCGAAGACGCTCCACCGCTGCGCGCGCTCCTGCGCCACCGGGTCGTACGACGGGTCGGGCAGCGGGGGCTGGGCCACCGGAGCCCCCTTGGTCAGCCGCTCGGTGACCGCCCGGTACGGGTTCAGCACGCCCTGCCCGTAGCCCTGCTCCGGATTCCCGCGCGCCGGGTCCACCGTCGCAACCAGCCGGCGGGTGACCTCCTCCGCCGACAGGCCCGGCTCGGCGGAACGGATCAGGGCGGCCGTCGCGCTCACCAGCGGGGCCGCGAAGCTGGTGCCGCTCCAGACCGCATGGCCGGAAAGACGGGTCGCCGCCACCACCGCGCCGCCGGGCGCCACGAGATCGACGTACGGCCCGACCTGCGACTGCTTCACCCGCGCGCCCTGCTGGTCGATCGCGCCGACCCCGATCACACCCTCGTAGGCGGCGGGATAGGGCACCGGGTCGGGACGCTCGCCGTCCTGGTGCAGGTTGCCGGCGGCGGCGACCAGCACCACGTCCTTCTCCCGCGCGTAGCGGATCGCGCTCTCGACGGCGGCGTCGGGGCGGTAGAGCGTCACGGACATGTTCACCACGTCCGCGCCGTCGTCAACCGCCCGGCGGATGGCCTGCGCGAAGACCGCTGTGGAGACGCTTCCGCCCTGGTCCTCCCCGCCCTCGTTGCCGGCCCGTTCGCTGACCCGGATCGGGACGATCGTGGCGTCCGGGGCCAGGCCGTGGAAGCCGACGCCGTCCTGCGGACGGGCGGCGATGAGGCTGGCGACCGCCGTGCCGTGCGAGACGCAGTCGACGTCGCCGCCGGCGGTGCCGCGCAGCGCGTCGAAGCCTGTGGCCACCCGGCCGCTCAACTGGGCGTGGTCGCCGTCGGAGCCGGAGTCGATGACCGCCACCCGCACCCTCGCGCCCGTGCTGAACGGCCACACCCGTTGCGGCGAGAGCCACTGCTGGTGCCACGGGGTTTCGCTGATGACCTGACCCGGATCGCTCGGGTTGTCACAGACCGCCGGGGCCGCCACGGCCCGCGCCGGCGAGCCGAGGATGGTCGTGCCCGTCAGCGCCACCACCAGGGCAACAGCGGACGTACGACGGCCGAGGGCCATTCCGCGCTCACCTCCCGTCTCACGGCGTCGGTGCATCGTAGCGATCCTCGGACCTGGACCGGATACCCCGATGTCGCGCCGGTTCAGTATGGTCGACCTGTCACGCCGTCGGTCGGGTCGCGGCGGCACATGGACGTGCAGGGGGAGGACGCCATGGACATGCAGGCGATGCGCGCCCGGGCCGACGAGCTGATGGCCCAGTTCGAGCGGATGCGTTCGGGCGTGGGTGATCTCCAGCAACGGCTCAAGGCCGTGAACGCCACCGTCACCTCCGACGACGGGTTCGTCACCGTCACCGTTGGCCCCCGGGGCCAGGTGGTCAAGGTGGAGTTCGACCCACGCATCTACCGGCGGCCGAACTCGAAGGAACTCTCCGCCACCGTCACCGACACGATCCGGCGGGCAACCGAGAAGGCGATGGCCGACGTCGAGGAGCTGATGCGGCCCTTCGTGCCGGACAGCCAGTTCCAGGCGTACATGGACCACGACCTGGACGGCATCTTCCGTCAGCTGGACAGCGAACTTCCGCGGGAGGACGAACGATGACCAACCCGAACGAGACCTTCGTCAACCCCGACGGCGCGCGGGACGGCGCCCGTCGGCTCGGCGCCGCCGGCGCGACGCTGGCCAGCCGCTGGGCGCAGCACGCGGCCACCATCTCCTCGCTCAACGCCTCGGCCCCCTGGGGCACCGACGAGCCGGGCAAGGGGTTCAACAAGCACTACCTGGAGGGTGGCGACGACGCTCCCGCCACCAACGTCCTCACCGGCGGCAAGACCATCGTCGACCTGGTCAAGGTGCTGGGTCCCGACGTGACCAGCGCCGTCGACGGCACCGTCGAGGTCGACGACATGGTCGACACGTGGTTCGGCGGCGAGGACAAGTAACCTCCCACTTTCGGGCGGTCAGGTCAGGGCGGAGAGGCACAACAGGTGGCGGTACCGAATCCTAGGAACTCGCTCGGTGAGTACGCGTGGGTCTGGGACGCCGTCTGCTGGGTCAGCGCCGGTGAGGCGTGGCCCACCGGCGACGAGGACCGGATGCGCGAGCTCGCCGACGCGTGGAACGGCCTCGCCGAGACGATCAACGACGCCCTCGCCGACGCCGACCCGGCCGCCATGAAGATCCTCCAGAACTGGGGCGGCGGCGCCGGCGAGGCGTTCGGCCAGCTCTGGAACCAGATCGGTGTCGATCCGGGCACCGGCCTGCCGCTGATCCAGGAGGCAGCGTCCGCCTTCGCCAGCGGCTGCGACAACGCGGCCATGGAGATCGAGTACGCGAAGCTGACCGTCCTCATCGCCGTGATAATCACCGTCATCGCGGTCTTCGTGGCGCTGCTGATGGCCTGGCTGGGTGGGGTGTCGGCCGGAGCGATCCCGGGCATCCTCGCCGCCGGCCGGCAGGCCGTGACGGTCGCGTTCCGGCGGCTGGTCGCGCAGATGGGCCGGCAACTCCTCACCCGCGCCGGGCTGCAGGCGGCCCTGCGCACTGTCGGCACCCAGATCAGTCGACGGGTCACCAGCGAGGCGCTGCGCAACGCCGGGCGGCGGTTCGCCCTCGAACTCGCCGAGGAGGTCGGCGAGGAACTCATCATCGACATCGGTGCCCAGGCGTACCAGATGAACGCCGGCACGCGGACGGAGTGGGACGTCAAGCGCACCGTCACCGCGGGCATCGGCGGCGCCTACGGCGCGCTCCTCGGCACCGGCCTGAACGCCGGCACCCGCTTCGCCCGCAACAACGTGGCGCCCCGGATGCCGGTATCGTTCAGCCCCCCCGCGATGAACTTCCGGGGCGCCGGGGTCGTCCGCTGGGGCGGCAACACGCTCGCCGCCGGCCTGCAGAACGCGGTCATCTCGCCAGCCGCCAGCGTTCTGGCCAACGCCACCATGACCGGGCAGTGGAACATGCCCGGGGCTGACGCGTTCCTCGGCGGCTTCGCCAGCGGCGCCGGTCGCGGCGGGGCCACGATGGCGGCCAGCAGCGCCGGTAGCGGCTTGGCGAACCTGCACAACCGGCTCGCCGGCTTCGATCCCGGCACCCCGACGGGCACCGGCACTGGCAACGGCATCGGTACCGGTACCGGGAACCCGACGGTCGGCGGGGCGAACCTCGGTAACCTCGGCAACGGCAACGGCGCGGGGACCGGCACGGGAACGGGCAGCGGGGCCGGCAGCGGCGGCGCGGGCTCGACCTCGGGTTCCGGTTCGGGCAGCGGTTCGGGTTCGGGTTCGGGCAGCAGCTCAGGCTCAGGGTCGGGTAGCGGCTCGGGGTCGGGCTCCGGTTCCGGTTCGGGCAGTGGGTCCGGCTCGGGTTCGGGTTCCGGTAGCAGCTCAGGCTCCGGTTCGGGGAGCAGCTCGGGGTCGGGCAGTGGCTCGGGGTCGGGCTCCGGTTCGGGGTCGGGCTCCGGTTCGGGTTCGGGGTCGGGCACTGGGTCCGGCTCGGGTTCCGGCAGCGGTTCGAGCGGCAGCGGCCAGGGCGACGGGAGCGCCGACGCCGGCCCGAGCAACGCGCCGACCACCGGGTCCGGATCGATCTCGCTCGCCCCACCGACGGCCGACGCCGGCGCCCCGCCGGCCGTGGACACGTCCGACACGTCGGCCACGAGCACCAGCCAGGGCACCGATCCGGGCACGAGCGGCGGTACGCCGGCCGCCGGTACCCCGGTCACCGCCGATGCGCCGGGCACTGGCCTGGTCACCGACCAGGGCTCCGCCGACGCCGGCACGGGCACGGGCTCCGACTCGGCCTCCTCGACCACCGGCGGCACCCAGGACGGGTCGTCCACGACCAACGACGGCAACTCCGTGCGGCCGTCCTCCGAGTCCACCGTGGATGGTCCGCCGTCGCAAACCACCGACCACTCCGGGACGAGCGACCACTCCGGGACGAGCGACACCACGTCGAACTCCGCGGCTGATCCGCTCGCCGGCGACCAGGCGCCCGCGGTCGTACCTGGCACGACGGTGGGCACCTCCGTAGCCGGTGGACCTCCCGGCACCGTGCCGGCGGCGCCGAGCAGCGGCGGCACGACCACGAACCCGGCCGTGGTCGGGTCGACGGCAACGACGACCGCACAGCCCACTGCCGCCACGAACGCGCCCACCACGAACGCGCCCACCGCAAACGCGCCCACCACGAACGCGCCAGGCACGGGCACGAGCAGCCAGACCGGGACGGGCACCCAGACCGCGCCGGCGACCAACACCGGTACGAACACGCAGCCGACCACCGGTCGCCCGACACCCACCGTCAACCCGACCACGGCGAACTCGGCCGGCTCCATCTCGCTGGGGCCCGCCACCACGCCGTCGACCAGCGCCCCGACGACGAGCACCGCGCCGGCCAGCGACACCAACCAGGGCACCCCGAACCAGCAGGGCACGCCGGCTCAGCAGGGCACGACGAGTCAGCCCGGCACCGACCAGGCCAGCCCGTCCGGACGGCCCGAGGGGCGTACCCCGCTGGTCGGTGTCGGGCCCACGGACGTCGCCGCGGCGCCGGACGGCTCGACCCGCCCGGACGTCACGCCGGCCGTCCCCGACGCGACCGGGAGCAACCCGTCGAACACGCCTGACCCCTCGGCAGGCCCGGACGCCGACACCGACGCGACGACGGACCCGGCGGATGCCGTTCCGGCCCAGCGGAACTCCGCCGACGGCCTGGTGGTCGTCCCGGTGTCGACCAGCAACGGCCCGAACAGCGGCACTCCGACCGCGCCGAACGCCAACAACGGGACGGTCGACCCGACCACGCTGACCCGCTCCACCAGCCCGACCGGTCGTGGCACCTACAGCTGGCACCTCGACCCGACCACCGTCCCCGGCGACCCGAGCGGCCCGGACGCCGAGCGGATGCTCATCGAGGCGTCCCGGACGCTGGCCGAGACCGTCCGGACGGCGGTCAAGGCCAAGACGATTTCCAAGGGCAAGATGCCGGGCATGGCGGGCGCGCTGATGATGCCGAACGGCGACATCACCACCCACACCAGCATGAGGCCCGACAAGGGCACCACGCCGCCGACCCAGCCGGCGGTGCACCCGCTCGCTCAGGCTGCCCTCGGCCGGACCGCAGCCGCCTTGGGCAACAGAACTGGCGCCGGCCACGGCCAGTGCGCCGAGGTCGCGCTGGTATCGGATCAGCTCTACCGGCTTGAGCAGCAGTGGCGGGCGGCTGGCGAGCCAGGGACCTTCGAGCAGTACGCCCTGGACGCCTTCCAAGGGTCGAAGATCGTCACACACCAGGTCGCCACCGGCTTCGATGAGAATGGGGTTCGGTACGACCTGGGCCACTACCGGGCCCCGTGCCGTTCCTGCACGCACTTCCTGCCACAGTTCAACGTCGATCCGATCGTGGATACGGAGCGTTTGCCGGCGAACTACCAGCCGCCGGTGCCCGGGGTGGTGGGCAACGGGCGACCGCTGAGCGACGCCCGTCCGTACGGGGATCCGCAGGGCCTGGTGCCGCCGGACCAGGCCGACCAGCAGGCACTGGACGATGCCGTGCCGCGCGACCCGGACACCGGCCGGCCGGAGGTGCACCCGGACCCCCGCGTGGGCAACTGGGCGGGCCTGGTCAACGACGGAGGCCCGACGGTCCCCGGCCGGGACCGGAACTGTGCCGACGCCGGTCTCTCCTTCCTGTCCACCTGGTTCGGCCGGCCCGAGGTGGCAGCGGCCACGGCGGACGCGACGACCGTCGAGCGCGACAGCACTGCCCGGCAGGAACAGGCGTTGCGCACCACCTTCAGCCACCGCGGCACCGGCACGTCCGGACTGGCCAAGGTCGCCGCCGCTCTTCGGGACGCCGGCCACGGCTCGGCTGCCCTCATCATCACCACCTCCACGGACGCCAGCGGCCGGGCGCACACCTGGAACGCGGTGAACCACAACGGGACGATCGTGTGGGTCGACGTCCAGGCGCGAACGGTCTCCGACACCGGCCCGATCTACAACGCCGGCGTCGACAACGTCTGGTCCATCACGCTCGATGCCCAAGGTGACCCGATCACGCCGGGCGTCACCCGGACCGACACGAACGCCCCGACCGCCGGGCCGGACCCGGTGCCGCCGCACTCCACCGCACCGGCGGACCAGAACTCCGAGTCGAGCGCCGGCGACCCCACAGCCGCCCAGGACCAGTCGGGCGCCGCAGAGAGCGACTACCTGAGCGAGCTGTCGGGCGCCGAACGGACGACGCTGCTCGACGCCGTCGCCGCGGCCCAGCAGGACGCCGACCAGATCCTCGCCGAACTGCAGGGCGTCGCCGCCGACGTCAACGCGCAGCTCGGGCTGACCGGCGAGGACGCGCTGCGGACGCTGGGCGAGGAGCACCGGGTCAAGGGTGCGGAATCGCTGGCTCGCAAGTTCCGCACCGAGCTGGCGCCGATGGGCTACGACCTGGACAGCGCGCTGCAAACCGTCAACGACATCGTGCGTTTCTCGGTTCGCGGCCCGGAGTCCGAGGCGTACGGACCGGCCGTCGACCAACTGCTCAGCACGCTGGAAGCCAACGGCTATCAGGTCACCGACCTGAAGAACTTCTGGCATTCCGGTAACCGGTTCTTCGGGCTGAACTGCACGCTGGTGTCCCCGAACGGCCGCACCTTCGAACTGCAGTTCCCGACAGCGACCAGCTACGCCATCGGTAAGCAGACCCACGTCCCGTACGAGGTGATGCGGGATCCCGCCTCGCCTGTCGTCGCGCAGGTCCACGCGTACCTCGACATCTTGGCGATCAACAAAGCGAACGGTGCGGCGACGGCCATGCCCGGGGGCATGGACAGTCGGCCGGAGCGATTCGGTACGCCGAAGGACACCAGCTTCGCGGCCTGGGCTGCCAAGCCGGCCCAGGCGGATCTCTTGCACGAGTACGCCGCCGAGTTGGCCGCGCAGGGCCGTACGTTCCAGGAAGCCCTCGCCGAGCGTGGGTTGGACGCCTCCGACCTGCCCGGCTTCGATCCCGCCTCTCTGGGGAGCACAGATGGCCGAACCCAACTTCCGATACCACCTGTTGTTCCGCCCGGACAATCCGGAAGTGCCGGTCAACGTGATCGCGCTGCTCCGGAGCAGCGGACCGACCCAGGCCGTCATCTGGGATCGGCCGACCAAGGCGTGGAACTTCCGGCCGGACGTGGCGACGGCGATCCTGTACGCGAATCCGGAGCGCCATCTGACCCGAGCGGTCGACCGGGCCACGGCGGAACAGGAGACGGCCCACTTCACGACGGTTCCGCTGCCGACGGAAGCGGAGTTGACGGAGATCTGCCGCCAGGCGACCTGACCGTCGACGACCCAGCGGCCGACACGTCGAACACCGCTGGCCCGGACGCCTCGCAAAGCGGCGGCGCGATCCGCCCGCGTAACGTGCTCGATGTAACAGCTCAGGATCGCTGGGCGGCCCGCGCGTACGAGGTGTTCCGGTCCGATCCGACCGACGTCGCGCAGATGGCGGAGAACCTGGCGCAGGTGCCGCGCGACGATGGCTCGGTCGGCTTCAGCGCGGCCGAGATCCAACAGATCAAACAGCACCTGTTCGTCGACGAGCATCTGTTGAACGTCTACGACGACAACGGGGACGTGGTCGGCCACCAGCTCGGCCGCTTCGAGCCGGACGCGGACATCGCCGAGGCGTGGATCCGCCTCCGCGGCGGTGAGCCGCTACCCCAGGACGTGGTGCTGCTCGAGCATGAACTGCGCGAGTTGCGCTACGCGCGCGAACAGCCGAATGCGACGTACGCTGAGGCGCACGCGTATGCAAACGAGCGGTTCAACTGGGAACAGAACGTCCCCGAGCGCACCGGGGAGGATCTTGATAGTTGGGGACACCGGGATGGCGATTCTGCAACGCTTCCGCAAGGCCGAGGAGACCGACCAGGAGGTGCACTACCTCTTCGGACATCCGATGATGGACCGGCAGTTGACCATCAACAAGCTGGACCGGACCTACCGGGTGGCGGACCAGCGGGAGGACATGGCCTTCCGGGCGGTGGTACGACGGATCATGGCACGCGAGGCGGACGAGAAGGCCTGGCCAGCGGGGGGCGGGATCCAGTCCTAGACGGCGATCTGCCGCCGGATGACCTGACCGTCGGTGCCCCGTCGGCCGGGGGGACGGCCGGCGAGCAGACCGTCGAAGAGCCGCCCGGGGACGACGACCAGGCCCAGGGCTACCCGGACATGCAGGGCTGGCCGATGCCGGACACCCGGCGTTTCGGGCCGGACGAGCTGGCGCCGCTGGAGGATCCCCAGTTCCAGGACGATGTCGCCGACAGCCTCCGGACCCACGACGGATACGCCGTCTTCGCGGATCCGTCCACCCACCCGTACGGCCAGCTGATCAACGACGGCGGGCCGGGCCAGCCCGGCCGGAGCAACAACTGCATCGACTGCTCCCTGGCGGCGCTGGCCAGCTTCTTCGGCGATCCGCAGGTGGCCCTACCGCGCTGGCCGGACCAGCGCGAGGACGGCTCCATCGACACTGAAATTGGCGAGCTGGACGGCTTCGGCCGGGTGCAGAGCTGGATCGGCGGCGAGTGGATCGGCGACAGCGACGCGCTGCCGTCCACTCCTGTCGAACGCGCTGCGGCGGTCGCCGATCAGTATGCGCAGCTGCATGACCTGGTTGTGCAGGCAGGGCCAGGAAGTGCAGCGCTCGTGGTGGCCGATTGGCTCGGCGCTGACGACGTGACCGGTGAGCTCATCCTCGACGAGGATGGGAATGTCACCTTCGACGGCGCTCATGCTTTCGTACTCGTTTATCCGGACGGCGCCGACGGACCGGTCTGGTGGGATCCGCAGCACGGAATCACCTCGACCGAACCGCCGCCCGTCTATGTGGCCGGGACCTACGCGCTCTGGTCGATGATGGTGCCCAGTGGAGGTGTAACGAATGACGGAGGACGAGGCGCGAGCCCTGATCACTCGTCTGTTGGGGACGCGCAATCCGATCCGGCTGGGCGAGTTCGAGTTCGGCTGGGTGGCCCGGGAGGAACTCTCGGAGGAGGAACGAGCCCGGGGGAGGCACCTGGGTCAGGGACGGTTCATCATCGACCGGACGGGCGTGATAACGGCCCATTCGAGCGGGCCACCCCGGCTGCTCCTTCAGCGGTACGTGGAGGCTCGCCGACAGGGCCGCTTCACGGGCCGGCAGGTGTGGCCGAAGGTCGACCAGCCGGACTGACCTCAACCGACGCCGACACCGATGCCGACACGACGGCACCGGGCGTCGACACCGACCACGCCGCCCAGCCGGCGACCCCGGGCAACAGCGACACGTCCACCGACGGCAGCGTGGCGACGAGCGAACCGATCACCGCGAGCGCGCTGCCCGGCACGGCCTTCCACGGCGAGGGACGGGCGCAGGCCGATCCTGACGCCGTCCTCGACCGGGCGCGGGCCGCGCTGACCGGTGTGGCCGCCCACGCCGGCGTGCAGGCCGTGACCGCCCTGACCGACGGGACGTACCAGGTCACCCGCGCCGACGGCAGTCAGTTCAACCTCCGGGTGACCAGCGCCCCGGTCCCCGACCGTGCGGTCGCGGCCAGCGCGTTCGACACCGACGGTACGGCCGTGGTGACGGTCTCCGACCGGGCCGCCGACGCGGTGATCGGGCGTGCGCTCGCCCACGAGGTTGCCGAGCTGGCCGCCCTCGGGCAGCCGCTGGCGGAGGGCGCGTCGGTCGTCACGCCGCTCACCCGCGCCGACGTGGCCGAGCTGGTGACGGCCGCGCACCAGGTCCGGACCGCGGACAAGTGGTCCCGGTCGGCGGCGCGACGCGAGCTGGCCGCCATCGTGGACCGGCTGGGCCTGCGTGACGGCATGCTCGGCGCCGAGCAGCGAGTCGCGGCCCTGCCCGCCGAGGCGCGGGCCGCGCTGGCCGACGCGACCAGCCAGCGTTCGGCCCGGACGAGCGAGCGCTCCCGGCTGCGCGCCGACCGCCGCGCCGCCGAGGCGGAGTCGAACGCCCGCCCCCTCGGTCTCCCCCGGATGCGGACGTACCTCGTCACGCATTTCACCGTGAACTCGCTCCTGGCGGCGCTGGCGGCGAAGCTCACCCTGGACGCCGGCGGCCGGCCGGAGGTCGCCCTGATGCTGGGTGCCGGCGCGCTCGTCGGGGCGCTCGCCACCGGACCGGCGAAGTGGCTGGCCAAGCGGGCCGGCCTGGTAGCCGAGGACCGGCGGGCGCGGTACGACGCCCGTCAGGACGCCCGCAGCGCCGCGGAGACGGACACCACCACCGGGGAGGCGCTCGCCGCCCGCACCGGCGACGCGACCTCGGCGCTCCAGGAGCTGGGCGAGGCGGTGACCGGGCTCGGCGAGCAGACCGCGGCCGTCCAGGAGCAGCTGCGCCAGAACGAGCGCCGGCACCGGCTGATGGGCCGGCCCCGCCGGTTCCCGCCGGGCGGCGGGGACCCTTCGGCGGCGACCGGCCGCGACCCCGGCAGCGGTACGCCGACGTCGACCAACGGCCAGAGTGCTCCGCCCGTCGTCGGGTTGACCCCGCACGAGCACGGGCGGCTCGCCGAGTTGCGCAGTCTCGTCGCCCGTCACGACGGGGCACGGCCGTGGTCCCGGCTCGGCACGGGCCGGGAGATCCGGGCGCTGCTCGACAACCTCGGGCTGCGGCAGGGGACGCCGGGTGCGAACCAGCGCCGGGACCTGCTGCCGGCCGACGTGCGGCCGCTCGTCGACCGGTTCGGCGACTCGCGGACGACCGCGGTCCGGGAGCGGGCCCGCGTCGTCATCGGCCGCCAACCCGCCGACGGGCAGCGGCCGGGCAAGGTCGCGCCCTGGTGGATCTCGGTGGCGGAGACCGCGCCGAACCTGCTGACGGCCGCCACCATCGCCGGGGTCGGTGACCTCCTCGGCCAGCTGAAGCTCGGCTGGTTCGGCATCGCGGGCGCGCTGGCCGCGGCGGCGACCGGCATGGCGGTCGACCCGGTGATCACCCGCAAGGAGGCCGCCGCCAAGGACGCCCGGGACACCTGGGACGCGGAACACCCGGCGCTACCGGCGGAGGCGCTGCTGTCCCAGGCGGCCGAGGCGCTCGCCGACCCGATCGGCGCAGTGGCCGACCGCGCCGCGACCGCCGCCCGACGGACGGCCGACCTGGAGCAGCGCCTGGCCGACCTGGAGCGCCGGCTCGCCGACTCGCAGCGCCGCAACGGCCTCGCCGACTCGTTCCGCCGCCTGCTCTTCGGCGACCCGGCCTGGGCGGGGCTGGCCGCGCCGGACGCCACGACGACCCCCGAGCCCCGCGCGTCGACCGACCCGACGACGTCGACCGACCCGACGACGTCGACCGACCCGACGACGTCGACCGACCCGGCCGCTGCCGGGTCCCGCGACCCGCGCGACACGGCATCGCTGCAACGGCTTGCCGAGCTTGCCGCGCGGCACGAGGCCGCGGGCCTGCTGGCCCGCCCGTCGGTGGCCCGGCAGCTGCGGGTCCTGGTCGACCAGCTCGGTCTGCGAGAGGGCACGCCGGGCGCGGATCAGCGCCGTGAGCTGCTGCCGGCGGAGCTGCGGCCGGTGGTCGAGCGGCACGGGCGTCCGGGCCTGGCCGACCGGGCGGCACGGCTGCTCACCCGCCCACCGGCACAGGCGACGGACAGCGCCCAACGGCCGAGCAACGTGCCAAGCATCGGGGTCTACGCGGTCGAGCAGACGCCCGGCCCGTTGGTTCAGGCCGGGGCGACGGTCGGGCTGGCCAAGGCCCTCCAGGTCGCCGCCGGGACCGGGCCGGTCGGCATGCTGGCCGGTGGGCTCGTCGGTCCGCTCCGCGACCTGCTGCTCAAGCGCGTCGAGGCCCGGATCAAGGACGCGCGCCGGACCTGGGACCTGGCCAACCCCAACCCGGCGACGGACCCGACGTCACGGGTGGAGGGGCTCGCCGGCCCGTCGGCGACGGCCGTGACCGACGCCGCCCAGCAGCTCGACGCCGCTTCGCGGCGCCTCGACGACATCAACGCGACCATGGACCGGCTGGCGCAGAGGCACACCGCCTCGCCCGGGTCGACCGAGACCTCGACCACGCCCGGTAGCACGACCACACCCGACCCGGCCGCCGGCACGCCGGATCCGGCAGCCACGCCGGATCCGCTAGCCACACCGGACCCGGGCGGGACGCCCGACACGACCGGTCCGGAGCGGCTGAGCAGGGCCGACGCCTGGGAGCTGCAGACGGCCGCGCACCAGGTGCGTACCGCTGATCCCGTCTCGCTGAAGCCGGCCCTGCGCGAGCTGCACGCGGTGATCGACCGGCTGGGTCTGCGGGATGGCATGCTCGGGGCGCCGGACCGGATCGCGCAGCTGCCCCCCGAGGCCCAGCAGGTGGTCGCGGAGTTCGGCGGCGACCGCGCCGGCCGGACGCGGCAGCTCCGCACGCTCCGGGCCGAACGGCGGGCCGCCGAGGACGCCCGTCCACCGGGCATTCCCCGCCTGCGCACCTACCTCGTGTCGAGCGTGCTGACCACCGGGGCGACCGCCGCCGCGGCGACCGCGGTCGCCGTCGCGGTGGCCAGTCCGCTGGCGCCGGTGATCCCCATCGCCGCGGTGGCCGCCGCGCCGGTGATCGGACTGGCGAAGTGGCACGCCAAGCGGCAGGGCCTCGCCGCCGACGACGTGCGCAGCCGGTTCGACGCGCGCAGCGACGCCCGGTCCGCCGCCGACCGGGTGGACCAGGTCATCGACCGGCTGAACGAGCCGATCGCCGAGCTGGAGCGGGCCGCCGACCGGCTCGAGGGCCGCCTGAGCGCCGCCGAGTCGACCACCGGCCGGCTGGCTGAGGGGCTGGCGGAGACGCACCGCCGCACCGGCCTGCTCTCCCGCCTCTTCAGCACGCTCGGCAGCGGCCGGACGGACCCGGCCGCGACCGGTCCGGAGAACGGCACCGGCCCAGGGGCCGGCCCGAACCCGGAGGGCAACGGCGACCCCGACAACGGCACCGGCCCTGGGCGGATCACGGCGGCGGCGGTACCGAACTCGGGTTTCCACGGTCTGGGGCGGCCGGCGGCCGACCCGGCCGCGGTGCTGGACCTCGCCCGGGCCGCGTTGCCGCAGGTGGCCCCGTACGCCGGGGTGGACGAGGTCGCCGCGGTCGCGCCGGACCGCTTCGAGGTGCGCGCGGCCGGCCTGTTCCCGCTGCGGGTGGAGCTGACTGTCGGCCCGCTGACCGACGGGGTGGTGGCCCAGTCGACGCGCAACCCGGACGGGTCGTTCACGGTGACCGTCTCGGACCGGGCCGTGGACGGCGTCATCGCCCGGGCGCTCGCGCACGAGGTCGCCGAGCTGGTGGCGCTGCACGAGTCCGGGCAGGCCCTGGTCGGACCGCTCGACCCGGGCAACGTCGACGGGCTGATCGACCCGGCCGGACTCACCGCGCACGACCGCGGCCGGATGGCCGAGATCCGCCTGCTCGCCGCCGAGTACGAGACCGGCGACCAGGCCACCCGGCTCGCCGTACGCGCCGAGATCGACGCCCTCGTCGACCACCTCGGCCTGCGGGTGGGCGATTTCGCCGCACCTGCGCGGTGGGCCGCCATCCCGCGGGATGTGTTCACGCACCTGGTGCGCCTGAGCGTGCCATCGGTGACGCCCGAGTCGGTGACCCAGGTGCTGCAGGGCGGCCCGGCGCTCACCGACGTCGAGCGGTTCCGGATGTTCGACTATCGGGCCCGACTCGCCCCGGACTTCCAGGTGCCGTCGACCACCGAACTCGACGCGCGGCTGCGCGAGCTGGCGGTGCAGGGCGAGCAGGCCCAGAGCAGCCTGCCGCGGATGCCGGCGTACGCCGGGCAGATCATCGCCATGCCGCCGGCTCAGCTGGACCTGATCCGGCAGGTGGATCCGCAGCTCGCCGACCGGATCGCCGCCGAGGGCGTGTACGTCGACCTGACCGGCCAGTTCGACCTGCGACCGTACGCGGTGGACAACCAGCCCGAGATCGACCTGGGTGACGCGCGGCCGGCGTTCGACCTGGGTACGCCAGCCGGCCGGCAGGCCCTGCTGGTCGAGGACCGGGCCCGGGCACGCGCCGCCCTACGTGGTCTCGCCGGTGGCCAGCCGGTCCCCCTGCTCGCCACCCACGACTTCCACTACCTGGGCGCGGGCCGGGTGATGGGCCTGGTGCCGGACACGCTGACCCAGGTGCTGCGCCGGTTCAGCCCGATCGCCGAGGCGACGACCGGGGAGACCACCGCCACCGCCACCGGCCCGGCGGAGACCGCCGCGGTCGCCGACCGGGTCACCCTGCCCGCCGCCGAGGCGGGCACCCCGACCGTGGCGTACGGGCAGGCGCTCGACAGCCAGAACGGCCAGCCGCCGCCGCTGTTCGACGGGCCGCCCAAGCGCGAGGACGTGCAGCAGGGCATGCTCGGCGACTGCGGCATGCTCGCGGTCATCGGCTCGGTGGCCGGCCACCTGCCCGCCGCGCTCGCCGACCTGTTCCAGGTCAATCCGGACGGGACGGTGGACGTGCTGCTGCACGAGAGCAGCCTGCCCGGCCGGTCGGTGACGCCGACCGGGCGGCGGCTGCGGATCACCGTGCAGCCGGACGTGCCGCTGCGACCCGGCCCGGACGGCCGGACGGCCTACGCGGACCAGTCGTCGGTAGGCGTGGCCTGGGCCTCGCTGCTGGAGAAGGCGATCGCCGCGATCGACCGGACCTGGACGCAGGAACGCCACGACCAGTGGCAGCAGCAGTGGACCAACCGACCCGGCGTGGCCGACACCCAGGCCGCTCCGCTCGGCTACGCGCGGCTGAACAACGGCAGCTCGCGACTGATGCAGGCGGAGCTGCTCACCCAGCTGACCGGCCTGCCGACGTCGGTGGACCAGCTGGACACCACGCCCGGTCAGGAAGCCGTCGCCGAGGCCCGGCTGGCGGAACTGCTGGCCGCCGGCAGTCCGGTGATCACCGGCACCCGGGCGGCGTCGGCGTACCAGACCGCGAAGCTTCCGCACGGCCTGTACGCCGGGCACGCCTACGAGGTGGTCGGCGTCGCCAACGGTCAGGTGCAGTTGCGTAACCCGTGGAACAAGAGCCACCCCACGCCGATGTCGGTGCGCGCCTTCCTCGACCTGATGAACCCCTGGTACGCGCACGTCGAGCTGGCCCGTACCACTACCACGGCGGTGCCGAACTCGTCGTTCGACGGGCTCGGTCGGCCGACGGCTGACGCCGCGGCGGTGGTGGACGCGGCCCGGGCCGCGCTGCCCACGGTGGCTGGCGCTGCGCGGGCGGACCAGATCGTCGCGGTCGCCCCGGACCGGTTCGAGGTGCGGGTGGCCGGCCTGGACCCGCTGTCGCTGGGCGTGGCGGCCGGCCCGCTCGCCGACGGCGTGGTGGCCCAGACGGTGCGGAACCTGGACGGCTCGTTCACGCTCACCGTGTCGGACCGGGCGACTGACGCCGCGGTCACCCGGGCGCTGGCGCACGAGGTGGCGGAGCTGGTGGCGCTGCACGGGTCCGGCCAGGCGCTGGTCGGTCAGCTGGACGCCGACCACCACGACGGGCCGATCGACCCGGCCGGTCTGACCGCGCAGGACCACGGCCGGCTGGCCGAGCTGCGGATCCTCGCCGCGTCGTACGCCGGCGCGGATCCGGCGACCCGGCTCACCCTCCGGACCGAGATCGACGCCCTGGTCGACCATCTTGGGCTGCGCCTGGGCACCCCGGACGCGCCCGCCCGCTGGGGCGTCCTCCCCGGCGACGTGGCCACCCACCTGATGCAGTTGAGCGTGCCGCTGGTGACGCCGGAGTCGATCACCGATGTGCTCGGCGGCATCCCGACGAGCACCGTCGAGCGCTTCCGCGCGATCGACTACGGGGCCCGGCTGGCTGCGGGCTCCCAGATGCCTTCGGCCGCCGAGGTGGATGCCCGGCTGCGTGAGCTGGCCGTCCAGGGTGAGCAGGCGCAGTCCAGCCTGCCCCGGATTCCGGCCTGCGCCGGGCAGATCATCGCCATGCCGCCGGCTCAGCTGGACCTGATCCGGCAGGTGGATCCGCAGCTCGCCGACCGGATCGCCGCCGAGGGCGTGTACGTCGACCTGACCGGCCGGTTCGACCTGCGCCCGTACGTGCTCGAGCGCTCGCCGGAGGTCTGGCTGGCGGAGTCGCGGTCCGCCTTTGACCTGGGCACGGAGGCGGGGCGGCAGTCGCTGCTGGCCGAGGACCGGGTTCGCGCCCGGGTCGCGTACGGGGCCGAGTACGGCGCGAACCCCGCCGCCATGGCGGTGCTGAACACGCACGACTTCCACTACCTGACCAACGCGCGGGTGCTGGCCCTGGTGCCGGACGCACTCACCCGCGCGCTGCACGGGCTGGTGCCCGGTGCGCCGCCACTGGACGTGGAGGTCGACGCGACCGTCACGGCCGGTGAGACCGTGGTGGTCGCCGACCGGGTCACGCTGCCGGCCGCGGAGCCGGGCCAACCCGGCCCCGAGTACGGCCAGGCACGCGACATGCAGACCGGGCACCGGGCCCCGCTCTTCGACGGGCCGCCGCGCCGGGAGCAGGTGCAGCAGGGCACGCTCGGCGACTGCGGAATGCTGGCCAGCATGGCCGCCGTCGCCGGCCACCGCCCCGGCGCGATCGCCCAGCTCTTCCAGCCCAACCCGGACGGCACCGTCGACGTGCTGCTGCACGAGAGCACCCTGCTCGGCGACGCGATCAACCCGACGGGCCGGCGACTACGGATCACCGTGCACCCGGACGTGCCAATTCGCCCCGGCCACGACGGCATGACCGCATACGCTGATCAGTCGGCGAACGGCAGCTCCTGGGCGTCGCTGTTGGAGAAGGCGCTCGCGGCGGTGGATCGGACCTGGAGCACCGAACGCCATCAGCAGTGGCAGCGCGACTGGTCCTCCTGGTACAGCCCAAACGATCCGCACGTCGCCGCGCCCACCGGATATGCCCGGCTGGGCGTCGGCAGCACCCCGCGAATGCAGGCTGAGCTCCTTACCCAGCTCACCGGGCTGCCGAGTCGTTCTGAACTGTTCGATCAGACACCCGGGCGGGAGGCCGCCGTCGAGGCCCGGCTGGCCGCACTGCTGGCCGCCGGCAGCCCGGTGATCACCGGCACCAAGCCGAAGGAGCACTACCCGGTAGCGATCCGTGACACGCTTCCGCACAAGCTCTATCCCGGACACGCCTACGAGGTGGTGGCGGTCAGCAACGGCCAGGTGCAGCTGCGCAACCCGTGGAACATGAGGCATCCGACCCCGATGTCGGTGCGGGAGTTCCTCGATCTGATGGACCGGGGCTTTGCCCACCTGGAGCCGCAGCCGACTCCGCCGGTCGCGCCGCAAGCGGCGCCGCCGGCCGTCCCCACGCCGCCGATCGCCACGTCCGACCCGCACAGCTTGGGCCGCACCGATCTGGAGGACGAGCGCTACACCCTCGTCTACTACGCCCTGCTGGCCACCGACGGTACGGTGAGTGGCCTGGGGGTGGTCGAGCCGTCTGAGCGGGGACAACGCTCGGCCCACTGGACGGCGGGCGGGGCACCGCCCGGTCCGGGGGGCTCGCTGCCGGTCGGCCGGGCGGAGGCCGAGCGGATCGCCCGGGAGGTGCTCGGCTTCGCGCTGCCCGACGAGGCGACGCTGCACGACATGCTGAACGGGTGACTGTGCCGAGAAGAGAGCTGGGAGGAGAGCCGTTGCGCTCCTACACGGACGTCATGTCCATCCGCAACAACGTGCCGTCGGACATCGGGCCGGCCCGGCTCGGCGTTCGGTGGATCAACGAGGGTCCCCCGGTCCGGGCAGAGATCAACGTCATGCCCTGGCGCGACGGGGACGGGGACGACTACGAGGTCGTCCTCGGCGAGACCTTCCCGGTGGGCGACGAGACCTGGCGCTTCGCGGACGTCGACATGAAGAACGCGGACGAGTGGCGGGTGATCGTCCGACGGGTCGACGAGAACGAGGTGATGACGCCACCAACCGGCCACGTCTGGAAGTCCGCCCGGCTGCGGCCCTACGGTCAGCTCGACGAAGCGCAGCTACAAGCAGTGGAGGCCGAACTCGGCATTTCGTTGCCGCCGAGCTACCGCGACTGGCTGCGTGACAACAACGGGGCACAGCCCGAGGTCGAGCACCACGTCCCCGGCCTGCCCTTCACCATGTTGCCGGAGCGTCCCCTGCTCGGCGTTCATCCCCAGTACCCGCCGTTCGACCTGGTGCACGCTCAGCGCATACACCGAGATCCCTGGCTGTCGCCGGCCTGGCTGGTCATCGCGAACCTCTCCGGCGGTCTGCTGGTGCTCTCGCTGCGGCCGCGCGACATGGCGGAGGAGGGCGTGTACTTCCTGCCGGATGCCGGCCTGGGCGGGGCGATCGGTCCTGAGGGTGCCGCAGAGCGCGAGCGGCATCTGGTTCCGGTGGCCCGCTCGTTCGGGTACTTCCTCGGCAAGCTGACTCCGTTTGACCTGTCCGACCTGCCGCCGGCGCAGATCATCCGGCCCGGCGAGCCCGGCCACTCCCAGCATGACGACCAGCCGTGGTGGGCCACACGACCTGAGGATCAGCAGCGATGACGACGACACACACCGCGCAGGCCCTGCTGCTGCCGGTCGGGCAGTTCTTCGGCACCTTCCACCCGGTGGCCGGTTCGACCGAGCGCTACCACCGGGTCCGCCTCGGCGACGAGGTGTGGGAGCTCGACGACCAGCGCTTCACCCTGTGGGCGCTGGCGCACGGCGCCGGCGAGCAGCCGGCCGAGCAGCCCTGGACCCTGCCCGCGGTACGTGACGCGGCCGCCGCGCAGCTGCCCGGCGTCGACAGCGCCCCGCTGCTGCACGGGCTGCTGGCCGAAGGGCTCGCCGTCGAGGTCGTCCCCGATGCCGGCGAGGCGGTGGAGTTCGCTCGTCGGCACCGGGTCGGCGCCCGGATGCTCGGGCTGGGCAACAGCGCCGAAAAGCCCTGGCTCTGGTCGATCGGCTTCTACGAGCATCCGGTGGTGAGCGTCACCCGCACCGTCTACGACCTCTGGGAACGGTGCCCGTCCGGGGAGAGCCTCTGGACGATGTGCCGGGCCCTCGCCGACGAGGAGCGGGAGGCCGGCGGCAACGACCCGGACCTGGTCGACCCGGAACGGCTGCTCACCGCGTTCCTCCGTACCGCCCACCTGCTGCTCGCGGCCAGCGTCATCTACCTGGAGCCGCTGCCGTGACCGATACGACGAGGAACCCCGCGATGGCCGATCCGCTGATCCTGCCGGTAGGGCGCTACACCGGGGAGTTCCACCCGGCCGTGGGTGCCCCGGTGAAGTACTACTCGCTGGGCATCGGCCGTCTCTCGGTGACCCTGGAGGACCCGCAGGCCTTCGCGGTCTGGGCCGCGGCGCACCGCCCGGTGGACCGGCCCGACGCCACCTGGGACCGAACCGCCGTGACCGATGCCGCCAGGCAGCTCGGCGTGGCCGACCCGGACCGCATCGTCGCGGAGTTCCTGGAGGACGGCCTGCTGGTGGAGATCACGCCGGACGCGCCGGACGTGGTGGACTTCGCCCGCGCGCACCGGGTGCTCCCACTCATGGTGTCGCTGGGCAACACCCCCGACGACCCGCTGCGCTACGGCATCGGCCTCTTCGGCACCGCGCCGGTGTTGCGGCTGCCGGCGTTGGCGCACGACGTGTGGCAGTGGAGCAGCGTGGGCGCCAGCCTCTGGGACGTCTGTCAGGTCTTCGCCGACGCGGGCGCGCGGGCCGAGGTGGCGGATGCCCGCGAGCACGACCCGCGGCACGTGCTGCGCGAGTTCCTGGCCGCGCTGCCCCTGCTGGTCGGCGCGAACGCCGCCTGTCTGGACGAGGCCCGCCGCTGAGGATCGCCGCTTCCGGGACCTGGCGGGCCTGAGAAACCGACCGCGCCGGACGGCATCGCTGCCGGAAGGGCTCGGCGACCCGCGGCCGGCATCCCGGCCGCGGGTCACGCCGGTGCCGTGGGGAGTGTCGAGGACGGCGGCCAGGACGACGCGGGGTTCGCTCAGACGGCCTGCGGCAGCATCCCGGCGTACGTGTCGCGGACCGCGGCCAGCCGGTCGCGCCGGAAGCGGCCCGGCTCCCGCCGGCGCAGGTCGCGTCCCCACTCGCTGGTGCAGGCTGCGGCGGGCACCACGTCCTCGCCGGGCGGGATGAACTTGAGCACCTCGTCCAGCGCCGCGACGGCCCGGATCAGCGTGGCCTGGGCCCGCTGCCCCGCGTCCCCGTCCGCCGGCACCGACCTGGCGTACGTGTCGGCCACCCGGAGCCACTCGCCGGGGTCGAGCAGCTGCGACGGCTCGTCCCCGCCGTAGCGGAAGCCACCGGCAGGGGCCACGGCAGGCTCGGCCGGCAGCCGGAAGGTGAATTCGCGCGGCTGGCCGCAGGTGGGGCAGGAGCCGGTGTAGCGGGCGGCCAGGTCGCCGTCCTCGAGCGCCACGACCGCGCTCTGCCGGGCGAACCGCGTCTCCCCGCAGGAGCAGGGCCGCAGGTCCATGTAGAGGTGCGCCTCCGCGCTCGTACGGCTGGGGGGCAGGATCATGCGCTCCACCGTACCGATCCTCCGCCCTCCCCTGCGCCCCGGTGCCACCGACGCGAGCCGACGCGGCGGATCGGCCGTACCGTCGCTCAGGCCGGCGCGGCCACGGCCCGGCGGCACCGCTCCGCTCTCCGTCGCACCTGGTTGTACGCGCTGGTCAGGCGGCAGCAGGCCGCCACCGCGACCGGGTCGAACCAGTGACCTCTTCGGTGTGAACTCTCGGCGAGCGGGCCGGGTCGGGCTCGGTGCGAGGTCAAACGGCCTGCTGAGGCGCTTCTCGGCTCGGTTCGGCTGGCACCGCTGCTGTACTTCACTGCTGTACTGCTGGCATCAGACGAGGCGCTGGATGCGGACCTTGGGTTGCTCGTTCCTGAGGTGTCCCTGCTTGTGCTGGCGGACCTGCTCGTCCCAGACCTCCTGGTCGTAGTCGGGGTCGGGCGGGATCCATTTGTGGAGCCGTCGCTGTAGTGGAACTTCTCGTCGCCGGGCCGCAGGATGCTCACCTCAGCCAGCCGAGGAAGCGTTGGTGCAGCGCCCCCGCCGGCACCCAGGTCAGGTCTTCGGAAGCACGCACCAGTTGGGCACCCAGGTAGAGGGCCAGGGAAATCGGAGCGCCGTCGAACTCTGCGCGCAACTCGCGCTGCCGGGTGCGGCAGGGCCAGGGCGCGTCGCAGCCGCCACAGATCCAGATCGGCAGCACCGGGCCGTGCGTGGTCATGCGCGGCCTCCGAGCAGCGCCGCCGTCAGGGACCGCGCCTGCCGGCTGGTCGCCCAATCCACCTGCCAGCACGGGTACGGCGTGAGCCGCGCCCACCACGCCCGACAACCGGTACACATGCCGTCCATCCCCGGTAGATGTACGACCAAGATCCGCTGTTCCGCCTCGTTGCTCACTGCTCCTCCTTGGCGGGCCAGTGCCCCCGATTGATCGGGATGCGGTGTCGGCTGCGGCAGGGCAGGTCGATCCCACAGCGGCAGATCCACCTCCACTTCCGCCACGACCATGCCGGGCGGTGTCGCCGGGCCAGGGTCATCGCGACAGCAATCAGGTACTGGTCGTAGGAGACTCGTCGCCACGGTGGTGTCCTGTCCCGCATCGCTGACTCCCTCCGCCGGGCAGCGCTCTACCGCCGACCCCGCATCACGGGACCGGATCTGCAACGTTCGGTAACTGCGACGCTACGATCACGACGACGGCGGATGGACTCACCCGTAGTACGAGTGAGCAGGCCATATGTCCGACCGCAGTATCGGTTTCACGGCGGGAACGTCGACCACCGGTCAACGTAGGGATGACGGATGTCAGGTCGCGGACGATCAGCACTACAGCGCGGCGAGGTGACCGGCTACCTGTTCAAGCTGATCCGGGAGTCCATCCCGTTGACGCAGGAACAGCTCGCCGCCGACCTGAGCGTCGACCGCGTGACCGTGCAGAGCTGGGAATCCGGGCGCCGGCCATTTACCGCAGTGCCGCTCGGGCAAGCGATCACCGTCCGGCACCGGCTCAGACGGCTCGGCGCGAACCCAGTCCTGCTCGCCGCACTCGACGACGCCGCCGAGGCAGACTTCATCCTCGCCGCAGTCCTCGACGAACAGGTGGACCGCAGCGACGTTGCCGAACACCCGCTCGGTTGGTCCGTACTCACCCATCGCCTGACCGATCTGATCCTCTGGGCCGTCCTCGGGCAGACACCGGCCTTCGCCAAAGGGCTACCCATCGCCCACCCCCGACGGGGTCCGGTCGCGTCCGGGCCGACCCTGCCCGTTGACGAACAGCGCACGTTCTTCGCGAACCTCCATGTGCTCGCCGAACGCGCAGCCGCCGGACGGGATCCGAGCGTCCTGCTGCACCGGCAAGCCTGCTTCCTCGCCGGCATGGACCCCACCAGGGCGGCAGCAGGATGGCTCACCAAGAGCACCACCCGCGCCCTCCCGGTGACCGCCTTCCGCACCTGGTCACCGCTGTGGCCGGACGCCCGCTCCGTCGTCACGTCCCTGGCCAACCAGGGCGACCCGGAACCTTTGCGGGACTTCATCGCCCACGCGCACCCAGACGACGCCTGCGAACGAGCAGCCCTCAACTACTCGGCCTACTGGGTGGGCGAGATCCCGTACCGCCACCGCGACGACTCCTTCATGCCCGGGCCGCTCGCGGACTGGCACGGCTCGATCCTTCTTCGGCACCTGATCCAGCGCCTGGAACCCGGGCACCCCTTCGTCGACCTCAACATCCACAACGTCTGGGCTCTACTGGCCGCACGGCGCGGTCTCGCTCTCGACAACCCCGCCGCGACTCGCGCACTCCTGGATCGCTGTATCCCGCTCCTGGACAGTGACCGGACCTCCGCACAGTCGCGGCAGGAACTAACCTCAATCGTCTACAGCCTGCGGGCGGACGGACTCACCGGCACAGGGACGGGCAGATGACCGACGACCACGACGCCACCGGAGCAATGAGCTTCATCTTCGAAGCCGGCGTCCTCAAACGCGCTGCCCGCACCGGCTGGTGGTTCGCCGGCGTCAACCACCCCGAGTCCATCGCCGACCACTCCTTCCGCACGGCGCTCATCGGAATGATGCTCGCCGCCATGGAAGGCGCCGACCCGGCCCGCGTGTCAATGCTCTGCGTCCTGCACGACACCCAGGAAACCCGGATCACCGACATCCCGCACATAGCCAAGCGCTACCTCACCCCCGTACCCAACACCACCGTCACCGCCGACCAGGTCGCCGACTGCCCACCAGCCGTCGCCGACGCCATCACCGCAGCCGTCGCCGAATACGAGGCGGGTGAGACACCAGAAGCCGTCGTCGCTCGCGACGCTGACAAGCTGGAATGCCTCGTCCAAGCGGTTGAATACCGCCATCAGGGCGTCGACAACGTCCAGCGCTGGATCGACAGCTCACGAGCGGCACTCAAGACCGCCAGCGCCCACCGCCTCGCCGACGCCGCTCTCAGCGGACAACCCCTCGCCTGGCTCACTCCCCCGCCGCCGAGGTGAGCCCATAGCATTCGCTCAGTCAGTCATCAGGAATGAAAGAGGCCCTGATCATCAATGTGATCGGGGCCTCTAGCTGTGTAGGCGATCCTGGGATCGAACCAGTGACCTCTTCGGTGTGAATGTTGATCTAGCCCTCCAGCGCAAAGCAAGCAACACCGACCGATGTCGGAGCGTGCGCCCCGGCGACCATCAAAGGCCGCCTAACGACAGCCAGCATCGGCCCTCTTGCTGATTTCTCGCTGACGTCGCGCCCAGTCCCGGCTAGGCGCTGGCTGGCCGGCACAACCAGCTCAAGCCCATAGTGGCCCCTGAGGTCAGTGCCACCACCGCAGAGACCTGCCGACCAAGTCATGGTCTCCCAGCGCCACCAGCCACCATCGGGCAATCGCACGTCGTCCGCCGGCAGGATGCAACAACCTCGACCGAGCCTGTACGTTCGCCAGGTGATGCGGCGGCAGTCAGAAGACCCCGGAGTCGGATTCGGCTTGGCAGGGAGGTTCGAAGCATGGTGGACGCAAGGCAACGACACCTCGGAGTTCCTGCGCGACGGCCTCATTGCTCTTGATGCAAACACGCTTTTGCATCTGTACCGCGTAACCCCAGCCACACGGGAGCAGGTTCTTTCAGTATTCACGGATCTCGCGGATCGAATCTGGGTTCCACACCATGCGGCGCTTGAGTTCCACCGCCACCGGGTCGGCGTTGTTACGACTAGGACCAGCCAGTTTAGCCAGCTGAGGGGAGTCCTTCAGCGAGCTGCCGAGAATGCGGCGACGGAACTGCAGAAGGCAGTTGATAGACTCGTCGCATTTCGTCAGGCAAACATGACCCGAAGGACCTGGGACGCCAAATCAAATGGCCTCACCAGAGATGACTTCCTGGCAAGACTCGAAGGAGCGATGGATCCTGCGATAGCAGAACTCGCCGCCTTAGAGTTCGAGTACGACCTCGGTCCTGAAGATATGCAGGGACGAGATCCAGTCCTAGAGCGGTTAGATCAATTGACCATCGGCAAGATCGGGCCAAGCTTTAGCCAGGGCCGCATCGCCGAACTCGTCAGGGAGGCAAGCGAATTTCGGTATCCGAACAAGGTTCCTCCGGGTTACGAGGACGCTAAGAGCAAATCTACGGCATACCTTGCGGCCGGCGATTATATTCTCTGGCGCCAGCTGATAGAACAGGCGGCAAGCTCTACCTGGGAGCGGGTCACCCTAGTCACAATCGACGTCAAAGAAGATTGGTGGGATATTGACAAACGGGGCCACCCGAAGCGCGCCCGCCCGGATCTCCAGCAGGAGTTTTACGAAAGTACGGGGTCGAAGCTAAACATCATGACGCTATCGGAATTCCTGACAGCCGTAGCCCCCTACACCCCAGCAGGAGTATCCGAGGAGACCGTCAAGGAAGTCCGGTCATTTGAGCTGGAAGTAGAGCTCGCAAATGCCATGGCTGAACTATTTGGGAGCGATGACGACCCGGAGGTTCCAGAAAACCCCGATCTATTCGATCTAACACTCAGCGAGTTCGAAAGACTCATCGCCCTACTCCTTAGTGCGATGAAATTCGATGACGTTACCCGCCTACACGAACCCGATTCGGGGTTCGACATTGTCGCCTTCGATACGTTCAATGGAGCACGCGAGACGACGCTCATTGAAGCAAAGCGCTACAGGCATGCCGTGAGCCTGGAGCCGGTGATGGCACTTTACGGGGCAATTAAGAGCACCGGAGCCGACAAGGGAGTACTCTTTACAACTAGCCACTTTGGAGAGAAGTCACACGCGTTCGTATCAGACAAACCGATCAGACTTGTCGACGGACCCGAGCTACTGGAACTGCTGCAAATCCACCTAGGAATCGACGCTACTATTTCTGTGCACCGGCACCCTCGTGACGGGAAGCAGTCCTAGAAGGCGGCCCTTCCTCTCTTGAGCCAAGCAAGCCGAGGCTTCCGCGTTCCCCTGCCTTGCAAAGATCGGACCTGCTGCCTGCCTGCGTCGGTGACTGCCGCTGACCTGCTCGCTGTGTCGCCCGCCGTCGACCCGGGACCGTGTCCATCGGCGGGCTTGGCTGTACGGATGGTTGTACAGCCACCTTCTGATCCGTAGCTCCAGGCGATGCGATCTCCTACGGCTGTTCCCGACGTCGGACAGCTTCTGGTCGCCGCCTGGTAGCTCTTGCGGCTCGGTCGGTTGCTGTACATCGCTGCTGTACTGCTGGGCCCCGCTCCTGGCGACAGGGCCGGCCGGAGCCTGCGGACCACTCCGTCCCGAACGCGGCTGCGGCGCATCGCCTGCTGCCATCGGTTGTCATCTCGTACCTGTCAGCTCGGCTATGACCCCGCCTACTACCGCGAATTGTCGTCCGCGGGCGTCACGTTCGCTGCCTCCTTGCTGCTTCGGGAGTTGTCGAGGCGGTTCTTTGCTGTGGATCGCCAACGATCCGCTGCGGTGCTGTGGCTCGTTTGAGTGAGAGCGGGGTCGCGGTACGTGGTTGCGCTGTGGCATGGTGCCGTCGTGGGTGACACGGGGCAAACTAGTCGAGCGACCGGGGTGCCGGAGAAGTTGGATCAGTGGCATGACTTCCGCAAGAGCGTGGCACTGGTGTCGATGGTGCTGTTCTTCTTCTGCGTGGTCGGCCTGGGCTTCCTGGTGTACCAGCTGGCCATCGTCGGTGACGACCGCGGCGTTTTCGACCCGTGGTCGTTCCTTCGCGCCATGTCGGTGACGGTGCCGCTTGGTGTGGCTGTAGTGGCGGGCATCGGTGTCTACCGGGCGGGCAACAACGCCGAGTCGAAGCGGCGCGGCCGGATCATGGCCCTTGCGCTGCTGGTCGCCGCGATCCTGCTCGTCGTGACCGGGATCGTCAAGGACGATCTGTCATGAGCTTCTTCGTCGAACCCAGCGCGCTGGAGCGCGCCGCGTCCCGTCTCAACGACACGAGCCTGGACGCCCAGGCCGCCAAGGCATACATCCTCAAGCACACCGACATGCCTGTGCAGAGCCAAGGGCTCCTCAGCGAGTTCTGGCCCGCGCATCAGTCGCTCGTTGACGCGATGGACAAGCGGCTCACCCACCTGGTCAAGCTGCTGGAAGAGTCACGGGACGCCCTCCACGGCACCGCGAACCACTACCGGCGCACCGACTCCCGCAGCGCGGCCAGGCTGGACGCCACTCATCCGACCGTTGACCGCAGCGGCTACGAGCTTCCCGGCGGGCGCCCGCTGAGTGGAAACCTGCCGTGAGAGAGCCAGCGGACTTCCTCGTCGAGCCCGGCCAACCAGATGCCTCGGTGACCAAGGGCTTCGCCAACCCGATCGGCATCCTGGACGCCATCTCCATCTCCCACTGGGTCAACCAGATCATCAAGGACATCGCCGGCTACGACGTCATCGGGACGATCACCAGCTTCTTCGTCGGCGACTGGGAAAGCTTCTACAAGGAGCCCTTTCCAAGCTGATCTTGCAGCTCGGAGCGGGTGCGCTAGGCCCGGTGATCGATGGGTGCGAGGCTCCAGGTAGGACAGCTGTCGACCAAGACTCGAAGCCCCGACCGGGAGCCTCGCCATGCTGTCCTACCCCGCCACGATTCCGTTGTCCAGCCGCACCCTGAACCACCTCGCCGAACGTATCCGCGGCCACCGTCGGCAGCGCCGATCCCGGTGGCGGCGCCTCGAACCCGGCCGGCAGGCGCTGCTCGCCCTGGCCCATCTACGCAACGGCGACACCTACACCCGGCTCGCGGCCGGCTTCGAGATCGGCGTCGCCACCGCCTGGCGCTACGTCCAGGAGGCGATAGCCCTGCTCAGCTTGGCAGCCGACGACCTGGACACTGCGATGCGACGCATCCGGCTGCTGGCGTACGCGATCCTGGACGGCACGCTGATCCCGATCGACCGGGTCGCCGAGCAGAGGCCCTACTACTGCGGCAAGCACAAACGCCACGGCGTGAACGTGCAGGTCATCGCGGACGCCGCCGGCCGGCTCGTGTGGGCATCACCGGCACTGCCCGGTTCGGCACACGATCTGACCGCCGCCCGCAGTCACGGCATCATCGATGCCCTGACCAGCGCGGACGTGATGACCTTCGCCGATAAGGGCTACCAGGGCGCCCGTGGCAGCGTGCGCACGCCGTTCAAGCGGCGCCGCTTCCGGCCGAAGCTGTCACGCAGGCAGAAGGCCGTGAACCGGGCCCACGCGAAGATCCGCGCCCGCGGAGAACGAGCGATCGCCACGCTCAAGACATGGAAGATCCTGGTCAAGCTGCGCTGCTGCCCACGCCGATCCACCGCGATCGTCCAAGCCATCCTCGTCCTGCACCACGTCGAAACCAACCGCTACGCAGGATGAAAATGGCTGAATTACGACGGCGCTCGGGAATGGCCGCGATATACAATCGCGGTAAGGCGGAGCGCCAGGCCGAGATTCCGGCACCGGTGTGAGGGAGGGGTCAGGATGTTCGGCAGGATGTTTGGCGCGATGATCGGCAGGATGATCGATTCGACGAACAACCTCAGCGATCTGATGGACCAGCTCAGACCCGACCTGAGTCGGGAATCGCTCGGCGTCGGGCCCGACTTCCCCGGGGTCGCCCCGAACCCGCTCCTGAGCAGTGATGCACGGAAGCGCAATGCGGAACTGCGTACGGGGGCGCTTGCGCTCGGCGTTCTCGTCGACTGGCGGGAGGTGAACAGCAACCCCCGCGTGGTCCTGATGTTCGACGTGGAGACCGCCGACGGCATCTCGTTCCGCGGTATCGCAGACGAAAGCCTCACGATCACCGAGCTCACCCGACTCGCCCCAGGGCAGACGTTGCCCGTGCGCTACCGGCCGGCCGTCATGGACCACTACGTCGCCCTTGCCCGGGACGCGGACCCCGCCCATGTGCAGCAGCTCTCTGACGAGATCGCGAGCCGCAAGCGGACCTGATCCGAAGCCATTGAGCGTTTTTCAACTGGCTTTGTGCTGGTGGGGATGGGCTCGGGTGCCCCGGTAGCGGGTTGAGGTGAGGCTCCCGGTAGGACAGCGATCGACCAAGAAAGATGCCCCCACCGGGAGCCTCGTTGCTGTCTTACCCTGCCTCGATTCCGTTGTCCAACCGATCGTTGAACCACCTCGCTGACCTGATCCGCGCCCGCCGCCACCAGCAGCGATCCCACTGGCGTCGACTCAGCCCCGGCCGGCAGGCCCTACTCGCACTGGCTCATCTACGAACGGCGACACCTTCACCCGTCTGGCCGCGGGCTTCGGCGTCAGGGTGGCCACCGCCTGGCGCTACGTCCGCGAGCCGTGGCGCTGCTGGCCGAGACAGCCGACGACTTGACCACGGCCATGACCCGGATCCGCCTGTTGGCGTACGCGATCTTGGACGGCACGTTGATACCGATCGACCGGGTCGCCGATCAGAGGCCCTACTACTCCGGGAAGCACAAGCGGCACGGTGTGAACGTGCAGGTTGTTGCCGACGCTGCCGGCCGGCTGGTCTGGGCATCGGCGTCGCTGCCAGGCGCCGTGCACGACCTGACTGCCGCCCGCACCCACCGAATCATCAACGCGTTGACCAGCAACGATGTGATGACATTCGCCGATAAGGGCTACCAGGGCGCCGGCGGCAGCGTCCGCACGCCGTTCAAACGCCACCGCTACCGCCCACGGATGTCTCGGCGGCAGAAAGCCGTGAATCGTTCCCACGCCCGCATCCGCGCCCGTGGCGAACGCGCCATCGCCACGCTGAAGACCTGGAAGACCCTCGTCAGACTGCGCTGTTGCCCACGCCGCGCAACCGGGATCGTGCAGGCCATCCTCGTCCTACACCACGTCGAGAACCCGATCTACCGCAGTTGAAAACCGCTCAGTAATCGCGATGCGCGGGTTTGGCTCTGCGCCTAGGGTCTAGGAGTGCTCATCGAGCTTCGACGAAGCGTGCACCTGGGTGTACCGGAGAACGCCACAGTGGCGGTGCCGACACCCAAGCCAGCTCCCGGCACCGCCTTTCCGCCGAGGCGACTGCCCCTGCGGGGAATGTCTGCCTTCGAGCTCAACCTCTGGTGCGGAACCTGCCCGGCGCTGTTCAAGAAGTTGGCGGAGCCGGAGGATGCCGACCTGGGGCTTGCGAACCAGCTCCTCAATGCGGGTCTGCAGGGCATCGACGATGAGGTGCTGCGGGTGTACGAGAAGGTGCTGCCCAAGTCGGAGTACACGGTTCTCCTGCTGGAGGCCACGCCGCAGCTTGTGCAGCCACGGAGCCCGTCGGACTACTTCAGCCAGGAGCAGGTGACCACTTGGGGCGTAGATCCCGCAGTTGGTTCGCCAGACGACCCGGGCACGGCTTACTACCGAACGTTCGAAGCGCCGGTCGGGAAGGACCGGCACCTGTACGAGTTCGTGGTACCGATGGTTCCACCGGCTTGGAACAACAGCGAAAGAGTTGCTGAGTATTCAGCTCGTGCGGCGGCCGATCCCGCCACCGCAGTTGCGTATGCGCTTTTGGACGTGCTCCAACCGGCAATGGACGAAGGCGAGGACTACTACGAGCATTGGGTCCTCACCCACTTCTTGTTGGACGGTCACCACAAGATCGAGGCGGCCGCGAGTACCAGCCGACCGATCCGCCTCCTTAGCCTCGTTGACGAGCGCATTAGCATTTCGGCGCCCGAAGATTTCACGACGATGGCCGAGACTCGTTCTCGGCCCCGGAAGGCAAGGCGCTGAGGCCATTTGGCCGAGGCTCACACAACGCGCGCTCATCGGCATATCCGCAACGGAGCAGCACCGAGGGTGGCCGAACGCAGCGTGACCGGTGCGCCGGCCCCAGCGCGCACGATCGGCGGCAGAAGCGTGCACTGGTCAGGAGCCGCAAGTTGCTACCTCGGCTCTACAGTCTCTGCCATGTCTGCGGGTCAGCCGAAGCGCGGCACGGTGGTGCGTGGAATCATCTCAGAGATCCACAACTTCGGCGTCTTCGTGCGTCTCGAAGGGGACCCGGCCGGCTCGCCCGGCACTGGGTTCATTCGGATTCCGGAGCTGACCTGGGAGTACTTCTGCGACCCTGCCGACGTGGTGCACGCTGGCCAGCAGGTCTCCGCCGAGGTGCTCGACTTCGACGCGATCCGTGGACATGTGCAGCTTTCGCTGAAGGCGTTGCAGGAGGATCCACTGGTCCCGTTCGCGGACCGGGTCGGTGAGGTGTTGTCCGGGCCGGTCGTCAAGGTGGTGCCGTTCGGTGTCTTCGTCCGCGTCGCGCCGGGCATCGCGGGACTGCTCCACGAGTCAGTTCTGACCCGGAGGCCAGTGATGGGAGAGATGATCACCGTCACGATCGCCGAGGTGGACCGGCCGCGGCGCCGAGTGCGGCTGGAGCTCGCGCCGACGCGTTGATCGGCCGCCCATTACGAGCCGCCCGAATCAACACCGTCGACAACGGTTTCAACGTCCACGAAACTTACGCCACGCGCGGATCGCGGCATGTGCGGACATCACTGGCTGGGCGGCCCGGGTGAACTGCGCTTCGAGGCCGGCCTGCCCAATGCGCGGCGCCGGTACCGCGTCACTGAGCCCAGGGGTGGCAGCCGCGTGGAGTGCTCCCGCGGCCGGCTGTGATTGCGATCTTTCGGCATACCTTCGCAGCCGTTATATTGCCGTGTGTGGAGACTCCGTTGCGCGAACCCACGTTCCTGATTCTCGCCGCCCTGGCCGGTGAGCCGATGCATGGGTATGGCTTGATCGCTGCGGTGGCCCGGCTTTCCGACGGCCGTATCTCGCTGCGCCCCGGCACGCTGTACGGCGCACTCGACCGGCTGGTCGACGCTGGCCTGGTGGCTGTCGAACGGGAGGAGATCGTTGACGGCCGGTTGCGCCGCTACTACCGACTCGCCGAGCCGGGTGGTGAGGTACTGGCCGTCGAGACCGAACGCATGCGCCGCAACGTCGAGGCGGCGACTGCCCGGCTGCGCGCCACTATGCCGTCGCCTCGCCTAAGTGGTGGACTCGCATGATCCCGGTGGAGAGCTGGCATAACTGCACTGGAGAACAGGATGGAGGCAGCTCTGCCGTGACCGGGCTGGAACGCCGCTATGCGCGGTGGACGGTGCTGTTCTATCCGGTCGGCTATCGGCGGGAGCGCGGTTCGGAGCTGGTGGACACTTACCTGTCCCTGGCGGCGCCCGGACGCAGGAGACCCTCAGTCAGCGACGTCGCGGACCTTGCGGTCGGTGGACTGCGGCAGCATCTGAGGATCGCGCAGGGACTCGGTCCCGGTTTCCGCCTCGCTGGCTTGCTCGCGTTGATGACGGCGACCGCGATCGCGACCTGGTGGGCCGGTTTTGAAGTGCTTGCCGCCATACCGCCCTGGTCTTCGCGGGTCGGGCCGTTTCTCTCACTCGCTGTTGCGGCGTGGGGGGCCTGGTTGCTCGCCGCCGTGGTACATGTCGCGGCGAGCAGCCAATGGTTGCGCTGGGCGGTTGGCCTGGCCGTACTGTTAACTGTCGGCATCGTGCCGGCCGCGGCGCTGACCGGATTGCCCCGCCCGCCGCTGGCGGTGCTGCTGCCCCAGATCGTGCTCGGTGTCGTCGCGCTCGGTGCGGCGGGCCAGCGCCAATGGCGGGTCCGGCTCATGCCGATCGCCGCTGCGGCGGCGGTCCTGCCGATCACCATCGGTACCGCGCCCAGCCTAGATTTTATGACCGGCTACTTCGATCTCACCATGACGGCCTTGCCCGCCGCTGCGGTCGCGCTGCTGATCGGCACGCTGCTGATCGCGCTCGGCTTGGCCGCCCGGCGCGACTTTCGCGGTGCTTGGGCGATGCTGATTCTGCTCGCCCCGATCGGGATGCTCGCGGTGAACCCGCTTGGCGCGGTGCTCGACTCCGGCTCCGGCCCTGGCCGGGCCGTGATTCCGGAGTGGTCATCCATGGTCGTCGCGTCGATGCTGGCGGCCACGATTGGACCGATGCTGGTGTCGCTCGCCCTTGTGGCACGGGGGCGTTGGTCGCCGGGCCGCCGTTCGCGCGGCACGGGCCGGCGCCATTGCCCTACCTGCGGCGCACTCTCGACGCCCGCGTAGTCCACAGCACGACCGAAGCGCAGCCTGCGAGCCGGACACCAGCCTTCCACCCCATCCATCCCATAGAAGGTCTGGGCGCACGGTGGACCGCAGCACCTCATCGCCTTGATCAGGTGCACTGTTCTCGGCATAACCGCGCGATCAGCGGCAGATGGGGAAGGACGCTTTACCTGAATTCGTTGTCAGGCACTGCTGTGCGCACGGCCTGCCGATACGGAACTGCCGCGCGAGGTCAGCGCGGCACGGGGCCGCAGCGCGGCCGGCGGGGTGGGGCGAGAATCTATAACCTCAGTCGACGCGCGGGGGATACATGACGGTTTTCGGCTGCCGGATCTGTGACACCGCTCTGACGGTTATGGGTACACCGGCCTGCCGCGCACGGTGACAATTATGTATGCAGTGCGCTTAACCCCTTGGAAACCGAAGCCGTACGCCCCGTTCCGCCCCAGATCGGCCCAGGCTTTACTGACCGGTCGCCAGGGCATCGGCGCCGCAGTCTCCGCCGACCGCTTCCACCGCCCTGGCCGGTGCGGGACCGGTCCGCAGCGAAGGATCTGCCGTTGCGCCTCCCGTCCGGGCTGCTGCCCGGGCCACCACCGACCCCCGGGAAGTCACCCGCCGTCGAGGGTCGTACCGCCGGGCCGCGTTCGCGTCTCAGGGGCCACCTGAGAGAGCCCTTCGCGCTGGCATCGTGTCGCGCGGCTCGGGTACGCTGCCACATGTTGGCCCCTTGGACAGGGTTGACATCGAGACGTAACCCACCGACTCATGGGAAGAACCCCAGAGTCACCCCGCTCCGTCGCCGGTTGACGGAGGCCAGGGGGTGGAGGCACCGCCAGCAAGGAAACTGAGTTCCGCCCCGTTCCACCCTGAGATCTTGCTCAACCGGCGCAGGACCTCAGCTTTACCAGTCATTGCGTACTGGTCGAGCTGAGCCCTGCGTGCCTCACTCGACCAGAGGGAGGAGAAGCAAGACAGTGGGTGTCACCAGCATCGAGCCAATCGCTGCCGCAAGTCCGCTGATCGCTGCGGTCCTGGTTGGGCTTCCGGTGGCCGGCAAAGTGATCGTGGCCGGCATCGCTCTTCGCGGCTCTGAGTCCAAAGATCGTGCTGCGATCGTCAAGGCGGTGTCGGAGCTGTTCCGGTGGTGGCGTCGCTAACCAGGTGACGGGTGGCCGGGCAGGCTACGTTCCTGCCCGGTCAGCCCGGAAAGTCTTCGTCCGTTGGGCGGGACTGGCGGTACTCCTTGATCCACGCCTTGACGTACTCGGCCAGCCACACCTCCATGCCGCGCAGCTCCTGGTACGGCTTCGGGAAGGTGGGGTACCAGGCGAGCTGCTGGAGCCGCTGCCGCGAGAGGACCGGTCATCTCACCCTGTTCCTTCGCGCCGAGCGCGTCGGAGGCCGAAGGTCAATAGCGTCCCGCTCTGCCTGCTGATCGGCGAGGCCTGCGCTGGTGAGCAACGCGAGCATGTCCTCCTGGCGCGGCTGCCCGAATGTCAGTCGGTACAGCGCCAAGTCCCGTTTCAACTGCTCGTAGCGGGCGAGGTCCTGACTCAGTGGCAGCGGCAGCACGTGGCGCTCGATGCGAGCCGGTCCCGGATACACCCAGTATGGCGCCATGTCACCGAGCTGCGACTGCTGCCGCGCCGCGTCGTACGCCGCCTTCCATACGTCGGGGTGGGCGGACCGGAGCGCGTCGGCGCGATGGCGAGTGGCGATGTTGCGGCGTACTGCGTGGCCGCCGAAGCGGTGCACCCGGCCCTCCCGCTGTTCAAAGTCCACCGGGTTGGCGGGGACGTTCCAGTGCACGACCGCTGAGCAGTATGTGTGGAAGTCGATGCCCTCCTGGCCGGCGCTTGTGGTGGTGACGACGAAGGGCCAGAACGGGCTGTTGAACGCGTGCCGAACGCCGGTCATACGTTTCGTGTTGGTCTCGTCGTCGCCGCGGCCGCCGTACCGCAGCGCGAATCGACCGGTCATCGAAATCCGGCTGCTGGGGTTGAGCGGGTCCAGAGCGGAGTACGGCGCCGAGTGCACCGTCACCGCCCGGTTCACGTCACGGGCGATCGCCAGCAGGGCTTCGTCGTCCAGCGGTGTCTCCGCTGCCGAGCTGCGCAGCGTGTGCACGTACTCGTCGAGGACGGCCTGGAGCCCGCCGGCGGCGCAGTAGCGCAGGACGGCCCGCCAATACGGATCGCCCAGGCCAAGCTGGTCCAGCAAGAGCATCGTCTCGGGACGGTTGAACAGGCTCCGCAGGCCGGCGGCGACGATGGTCGCGGCCCGCCACAGCCCCTGAGGCGTGACGCGGCTCTCGTCGTCCACGAGCCGGCCGAGCGCCCGCCAGGAGATGTTGCCGGGGCCGTGCAGCCCGATAGCGACGAGATCGTCAACGACAGCGTCCGGGCTGGCGCTGATCGGCTCGCCGCCAGCGGAGGCTGCGGCGAGCGCCTCCTGGAAATGCCGGACCAGCCCGCTGTAGCTGTCCTTGTCCGCGTCATTCCCCGAGTCGGCTCCCGTGGTGGCTGCCTCGACGGCCGTATCGAGGAAAACACCAGGGTTGGCACCGGGCCAGCCCAGAACAGCACGCCAGGGCTGCGGCTCCCCGGCGTGTCCTGCGGCACGGAAGGTCTTTGGTGCCTCGGCGAGCAGCCGCTGGCGGCATTCTGACTCGATCGCTGCCAGGTCCGGAGGCCGATCCGGGTCGCGGCGGGCGGCGGTCAACGGATCAGAGGCCGCCGCGAGCACTGGGTGTGGCCAGAACAGTGCCACGGTGCTCATGGACGCCACCCGTCCGTCGCTCATCCGGTAGTCCAACCTGCTGCGGGGCGCCTCGATGTGCCGGTCTCGGACCCGGCGCTCCGCCTCGTAGCTGAGCAGTGCCGAAACTGCCGTTGGCGTGGCGTTCCAGGAGGAGAAGAGCAGTCGCTTGGTGATCTGCTGGCGGGCCGCATCAGCGAAGGGCGGTCCGAGCCTGTAGTGCGGCATGGACGGTGGCAGCCAGAGCAGCCGCCACCAGCCGCGGTCAACGGTCTGGGCGGCGAGGCTGCGCAACTTGCCGTTGCCCAGGTCGATTGGGGCGTACTTGTGGACGGCTGCGGCGTCGAGCAGGTGCGCCCGGTCGAGCAGTTGCCGGACCTCTGCGCCGAGCCCGCGCTTTATAGCCTCCCGCAGCCGGTCGCCGAGCTGGTAGCCCTCGAGGAAGTTGAGGAAGTATGGCGCCGATTTCCAGTAGTCGAGCAGGACTGGGGCGTCGAGTGCCGCGCCGAGCCGCTTCATGGCGACGAACGAGCGGATTTCCGTCGGATCGACGCCAGCGGCGGGGGTGATGTGCTCGGCCAGCATCGCGTGGCGGCCGAGGGCCGGGCGTTCTGTGCGGCACATGACCCGTAGCAGCAGCCGCCGGACATCGTCGCCCGCGGCGCCGGTCGGGGCCCCGGCGAGGACGGCCTCGCGGTGGGCGCGCAGCGCCGCGTGCACAGCGTCGTGCCACCCGGGGTCTGGGCAGAGGAAGTTGAGCACGCGCTTGAGGTCGGCGTGGTGGTCGTCGGTGGCGGCTTCCTCGGCGTAGGTGAACGGTTTGTATGGGGTGGCGGACAGCAGCAGGACGCGCGCGTCCTGGTGGTTAAACAGGTGGTGCGCCAACTCGGCGGCCTCGCCACCCAGCTCGGGATCGAGCAGGTTCCGGAAGCGTTGGAACTCGTCGAGGATCACCAGATCGGGCTCGAGCGCGTGGGCGCCGGCCTCAGCGAGCACCCCACGCAGCCGGCCGACGAGAGTCTTGCATCGGCCGTTTTCGGAGTCGGTCAACGCCGACCGCCGCCCGATGTCGGCGATCAGCTCGTCGAACTGGTCGAGAAGTCCTTTTGCGCGGGCGCGATCCAGGAACCGGTTCCGAACGCGTGGGTCGATGCCGTGAGTGAGGGTGCGGGGAAAGTTGGCGCAGCGGTTCTGAAACCGTTCGAACGATCGGGTCGTGCATTGCATGATCCGCAGGGCGGCTTTGCGCTGCCAGCCATCCCAACCCTCGTTGCGCAGCAGGTGGTGGAGCATGGCGCGCTCCGCTGCCGTGCCGGTCTGCCAGCCGAGAGCGAAGGAGGTGCCAGGTGTGAAGGATACGAGGTTGACCGGCTTCCCGCCGCGGGCCTGCGGTGTAAATCGGGGCAACTCGCGGCCGAGGAGGGTGAGCCGGCTGGACATCGGGTGCGTGGCGTGGTGCGGCCCGGCCAGCCGTGCCAGGTTCTGTGCGGCGACGTCTTGGTTCGAGCAGATATAGATGATGTCGATGCGCGTCACCGCATCATCGCGCTGGAGCCGATCGATCATTGCCGCCACGACACCGCCTGCGACGACGCTCTTGCCCAGGCCGGTCTCATCGGCGACCAGGAACCGACGGGTCGGATCCGTGCCGAAGTACCGGTTTAGCAGGTACGCGACGGTGTCCCGCTGGAAGTCCTTGAGCCCTCTCATGCGCCTACCCCGGTTTGTGCGAGTTCACGACGGACCTGGTCCACGTGCTGCCACAGTTCCAGGAAGCCCTCCGGCAGGACCGCCCTACCCCGCTCAGTGGCCGTCAGCTGCCGGACTAGGCCGGCAAGCTCGTCAAGCTGAGCGGGTCGGTCCGCCAGCGCGGCGAGCAGAAGCTCCAAGACGCCGACGCCGCCTCGGCGCCATAGCCCGGTGTCTCCTCCCGCGCCCGTAGGACCGATCACCTCGCCGGACGATCCGAGGCCAAGCAGCAGCATCAGGAACTGCAGGAACTTGTCCGGTGTGTTGATCTGCTCGGCGAGCACCCGGTCAAGGCGGTCAGCCGGGTCGCCGGTCAGGCTGGCGATCGTCACCGCTCGTCTGGTCGTGCCGTCCGCAGCCACTGCGGTGAGCACGAGGAAGCGGGTGATCTCCGTGGTGGCCAAGCCACCGAAGTGGGCGTCGCCCGGCAGCTCCGCCACCAGGTCCGGTCGGGTGAGCAGGGCGACCGTCAGCCGCCCACCGGGCGGCGGCGACAGCGTCCCGGCGGCGCGTACGTGCAGCTCGTGCGGCTCCTCGTCGGTGCCGACGCTGGCGTGGAACGGGACGGCGGCGATATTGCGTAGATAGGCCTCAAGTTCCCGTCCGGTGTCCTCGTCGGGCTCGACGACGTCGCGCCGCTCGTACTCCTCAAGGATCGCCCGCAGATCCGCGCCCTCGCCGGCCAGCGCGTCGATGCCAAGCCGCTCCCGCGATCCGACCAGCTCCACCAGCAGCTCGACATTGCCCGTGAACGCCGCGCCGGTCGCGTTGGCCGACCCGACGATCACCCGGGCACGCCGCCCATACTCGACGACATACGTCTTGGCGTGCAGCCCCGCGAGCCGTGCCGGCCCGGTCTCGTCATCCAGGTCGAGCGCCGCGAGGTCATTGAGCACCAGCACGCTGCATCCGTCCAGCGTCCCCTCGGGCAACCGGTCCAGCTCCTCCTGCCTCCCGATGACGGTCAACTCACCATTGCCCGGGGCACAGACGTCGAGGCCGTCAGCGCCCACGAAGGGCGACATCACCAGATGTCGAGTACCGGCGAAGTTCGGCGATCGAGTGCCCGGCACGCCGAGCGCATAGAAGTACAACTCGTCTCGAAAGAAGCCCTCAGGGAGTTCCCAGTCGGCCCGCCGAAGATGCTCCAGCAGCTCCTCAATCGCTGCCCGCCGTGATTCGGGCACTGGCTGCGTGGCCAGGTCGATCGCATGCCGAAGCAGCTTGACCACCGGAGTGTTCCGCGCGTCCGGCCGCGAGCCGATCACGCCATCCAGGGTCAAGCAGACATCCCAGCTGCGGTCGTTGGTCAGGTTCCGGCTCAACACGACGAGCCGCAGCAACCGATCGCCATCGCGGACGTATCGGACCAGCCACATCTTGGGATGAAAGAGCCGCCCGGGCCGAGGACTTCGCACCGGGTGAACGGCCTGTTCGAGCAGGAGCAGCAGACTGGAGTTGCCCGGCGGCGCCGCGATCTGCCCTGCCTGGCAGAACACATCGATCCGGTCAGCGCAGCGCCGCACGCCCTCCAGAATCGAGATCGGATCATCCCGATCCCGCAGGGCGTGCGCGGCGAACGCCAGCGGGGCGGTGAGCACGCTATCCAACTCCAGCGTGAACGTGGTACCGACGGCGCGGTCCAGCCGAAACCCCGGCGGCGGACGCAGTACATCGGTCAGCAGTGCGCGTCCGTCAGGCGGCAACAGCACTGATCGCCTCCATGCCGTCGTGGATGTCGGCCAGCATGCGTCGCACCTGCGGCCACCGATACACCAGCTGCCGGCTGCCTGACGCGCCCGTCCAGCCACGCAGCAGCTTGCTGTTGACCAGCCGCGACTGGGTCTTCTTCACCGTCTTCTCCCGGCGGGCGACCAGGTCCCGCAACTCGACGTCATCGGCCGCGCCCTCGGCCTGACCGGCGAGGACGAGGTCGATCCAGGCCTCGATAAACGCCCGCGCGCGCAGGTTGGTGTTGATGCGCGGGTTGATTGCGATGAGGCGGCTCCACATGTCCGCTCGGTCCCACGGCGCGACCGTCGCCATCCGCTCAGCCCAGCGGGCAAGTTCCTCCCGGTAGTCCGGCGGCTCGATCCGGTCATGGCCCGCCTTCTCGTACTCCTCGGCGAGAATCAGGTTGTAGAGCAGCGCCGCTCCGTGCATACAGGTCGAGAACGCCCGGGCGTACTCCAGGTCGGTCCGCACCCGCTCCGGCGCCGAGCCGGCCGCCGAGGCCCGCCAGGGCGCCGCCGCGTCGTCCTCCGGCCGGTTGCCCGGCTGAAGCAGATGAGCGAGCAGGGTGCCGGCGGTGCTGGTCATGATGTGCTCCCGCAGCCAGTCCGCCTCCGGCAGCGTCAGGTCCAAGCCGGTGCCGACGGCTTCGGGAAAGCCGGCCGGCGGTGGCGGCAGCGTGGACGGCCATCGGCTCGTCCGCAGCTCGGTCAGCTCCGCCGCCTCCGGATCACCGACTCCGGCGAGGAACTCGCCACCTTTGTCGATGCCAAAGCAACGCAACGCGGATGCATAGATTGTGGACGGTAGCGTCTTGACGCCCGTCGACGCGCGCCGCCCGATAAGGCCATCGATTGCACCCGCCGACCGCAGCGCCGAAATGACAACACGCTCCACCCGGTCCAGCTCCACCGCCTGATCGCGGTCCGACCGGCGGCCGGCTTGCCGGATGCACCACGGCACGATCAGCAGGTACCGAGCACGCGTGTGCAACGTCGACGTTCCGGGGAACAGCAGATCACCGAATGCATCACGCACCTGCCCGATGCCCAATTCGTCCCGGCTCTCCTGCTCGCTGAACATGTTCAGCAGCTCGCGCATTCTCTGCTGCTCCACCCGGGAGCTGTCTAGCCACGACAACTGCGATGCCACCTTCCACCTCCCGCTCTCGGCCAGCAAGCACTTCCGACTGACTGGTCACGCGCTCCCAGACCGGCTCGACATTCGCGACTAATGCATCTTCTGTGATCGTGACCCACCGCGGTAGGGCGTGCGGTCGGGGGCTGTGTTCGACGAGAATCATGCCGCCCGACTCCGACAACTCCTGGCCGGTCCGAGGATGGGGCCCTTCGCCGTCACCTACTACCAAGATCCGCCGGAAGAAGGGCGCCGGTAGGAAGCGCCTCACCAGGTCCAGACCACAGGTCTACCGGTCCCAACGCCGGCGGATCATTGCGTTGTCTTCTCAGCGGCCGCGGCCGCCGCCCGGCGACGTGCCCGTGTCGACTGCCCCTCGGCCGGAGGCGTCTCGATTTCCCTCGCCGGCTTCGTGGCCAGCAACCCGGCCCGGCGCGCGTTGAGCCCCATTCCGGTATCCATCGTCACCAGCCGGACCGGTTTGCCTGCGAGGGTCTGCACCGCGACGGCGCGATCGATAATCTCCGCGTCCGGGTCGGAAAGCGGACGGTGCGCAAGATCGTCGTAGAACATCCGCAGCTGCACCGCGCCGCGCGGCATCTCACCGCGCTCGGCCACTTCACCCCAGTCGTTGTCCTTGAGACGGATCGTCACCGTGCCGTAGGGGTGCGGCAGCAGCTTGTCGACAACGGCCAGCGTCACCCGATGCCGGGACCTCTGGTTCCCTGACTCCTTGAGCCGGTCGAACTCCCGGATCACCACCTCCGGAAGTACGAGCAGGACATCGTCACATCCAACGCCGAGTTCTTCTGCCCAAGGGATGCTCGCGATGACCGCCGTCGGGTCGTCGTCTTGAGTCCATGCGGGGTGGGACAGGAACACGCTGCTGTCCACAACTGCGAGAACGTTGCCCGCCGTGGCCGTCCATGTCCCAATCTGCTCCTGGAGCGTCTCAAAGGCCGAGGTGAGCGCGGCCCGGCGTTCGGAGATCTCGGCTTCGAGCAGCTGGAAGCCCTGCGGCGTACCCATCAGCACCGGATCGACAAGCCGGTAGAAGGCTGGCGTGAACAGGAGCTGGTCTAGGTCGGAGCGGGCGATCTGGCCACGGAGCATCCGGCCGACGTCCAGTGCCCACCGTACGTAGCCATCCTGCTTGCCGTAGTTGTTGCTGATCTCGATGGAGGCGGACCGGAGCAGTTCAAGGACGCGATCGCGGTCGACGCCAGGGGTCAGGGTGACGAGCATGCCGGAATCCTGGCAGGGCGGGCCTGTCACCGACATCTGTTTAGGGCTGCGGTCCGCCGGGCGGAGTCCGCCGTCCGGAGTCCGCCGTAGGTGCGACAACCCGCTCATCACGGGCATCCTCGGCGATCTTTCCAAACAAAAGGCACCGAGTTGCGAGACATCGCTTCACCAGATACACGCCGCGGACCGCGCTGGTGCTGCAAGCCGCAGCGGCGATCCTCAGTCGGTACATGTCCGGGCCAGCACTGTCTCGGATCGGCGGTGAATCGGCCAGGCGTCATAGCCCGGACGCTGTGCGCCACCGCCTGCCGACGCAGGCTGGACTGGGAAAACGTCGACCGGGGCCGTTCAAGATGTCAACGACGGCTGAAGTCGGATCCCCTGGCGACGCGTGGGTTCCAGGCCGCCTGGGGGTCGCTCTTCACGCCTCGCCGACACAAGATCCCATCCGGCTGTATTGCGCGAGCTGGGCTCTGCCGGTACATGCCATTCCGCATAGGACGGCCGCGGAAACCAGATCGGCTGACACGGGGTACTCGATGCGGTTGCAGCTTTCCGCTCTTTGGGTCTACGGGCTAACCTCGTGGCGTGAACGATGGCCGACTCGCGGTAGCTGAAGATGTCACCGCACGCCGTGAGGAGGCGGCGTTCGCGCTATTGCAGAGCAGACATCCGGCGATCACCGGGATCGTGCGGATCGGGATGCTCGGCGGCGGATTCACTGACGCGTTGGTGCTGGTCTGCGACATCTCCGATGGTCGCCCTTCAGGCACCCGGGACCGGATCGACGGCCACTACATCCTGAAGGTTTCCGACGCGAGCACTCCCGACCAGGCCTCGGCACACCGCGACTTCCATGAGGCGCTCGCCGAGTTCGCCGACCGGCGGGTACCACGACTGGTCACCGTAGTCGCGGACGACGCGGTACGGGCTGAGCTGTACGAGATCGCCGGGCCCGGGCTACGCAGCATACGCACCGCCGACGCGGTGGATTACCGGGACCAGCGCAGCGTCTGCGGCAAAGTAGCCAGCGAACTGCTCGCCGCTCAGCTGAACGCCGCCGACCTGCCCGACTACCGGGCCAACATCGGCGAGGTGCTCGAGGAGTGGGTACCGGGAATGTTCGGCGAGACCTCGCGGCGAGAGGCCCTGCAGCGTGCGGCTGCAGGGGCCGACGCCCGGGATGGTTTGCTGTTCGTGCACGGCGGCGAGCACCTGCCCAACCCGCACCGCGTGTGGGCCCCAGACCGACCTCTGTACGGCGAAATGGCCGCGGTCTTCCGCGGCCGCTGCCATGGAGACCTGCACCTTAAGAACATCGTGGTCACCGGTTCTGAGCAAACCCGGAACTTGGCCTATTGGCTGATCGATCTGAGCTGGGACCGTGACGCCCCGCTCCTGTACGACCAGGCATACCTTGAGGTCTCCGCCTATCTGAACGGCATCCGGCAGTCCAGCTCCCCGTCGCCACTGCCCGTGTTCTCCGCGGTCGACGATGTGAGCCTGGCATCGCGGGTGCTCCTGCTTCCGGCAGACCAGGGCACCCTGGAGCTGATTCAGCAGATCCGCGACAGCACCAACGGCGTGCTCGAGACGCTGGAGGGCCGGCGTCTGGACGTCTGGGACCTGCAGTATCCGCTGGCCCGGGTGGCCGCCGGGCTCAACTGGGCGGCCAAGCCCACCGACCACCCGGGCGACGATCGGCTGCGCTCCTCAGCCTTCCTCTATGCGGCCTGGGCGAGCAAAGTTCTGCTGCTCCGGCACTTCCCACAGGAGTGGGCCGAGCTTGTCCAGGAGCATGAGCGCGGGCGCAGGGTGGAGGCGGCCCACCCGCCGGCGACCCCAGCGGTACCCGTGGCCGAGGCGCAGAAGCTGTTCGAGCCGTTCCTCAGCGCCGAGGAGAGCGGACTTGACCTGTTTCTGGTCGCCGACGAGGGGATACACCGGCCCGAGCTGGGCAACCTCGCGTCCAGTCGGTGGGGCGTTGTGATAGACCTCGACCCGGGCAGCGACGCGGACGGGCTATCGGCAATTCTCCGGCCCGGGCTTCACACCCGGCGTGCGGTGACCGAAGCCGGTCGTACGCTGCCCCCCGAGCGGCCCCGGGACGCGACGGTCTGGCTGTACGCCAACGGCTGGGCGTCCCGGTTCGAGCCGCGCCCACAGGAGCTGGCCGAGTGGCGGCGCACATATCTGCCGCTGCTCCGGAAGGTCGTGGACCGCACCGTGCGGCAGACCGCCAACCGGGCGGCCGCGGTGTTGGTCCTGCGCTCCGGCCAAAATGATCCCAAGATCGACCGGATCGTCGAATACATCGACGAGCGGTACGAGGGCAACGTCCACTGGTTGGATGTAGGGCTCGCCGGAGACGGCGGCAGACCGGACATAGCTGGCTTGCTAGAGGCGCTGGCCCCGGTGCTCCCGGTGGGCGGGGTGATGCCCGAGGCCACCGTTCCTGGTGCTGATGGGCGAGTACTGCTCAGCCCGCAGGATCTACTCTGGCTCGGCGTCGACGTGGAGGTTCTGCACTCGGCGGCGCTAACGGAGGCGACGCACCGCCGTCGGGACAGCGACGACTTCTGGCGCGGACGACCGCCGACCTGGGCGGACCTTGCCGCAGGCCTGGACGTGCCCCGTGAGCTGTACCGGGAGTTACGCCGTGACGTCGAGAAGGTGTTGGTTGATACCCACCGCCCGGTCGTGGTGGAGCTGGCCCACTCGCCTGGGGCTGGAGGTACCACCCTGGCTCGCCGGCTCGCCTGGGATCTGAGCGCCACCCACCCGACCATGGTGCTAAAGCAGTACAGCGGCAGCACTGTGGAACGGATCGAGGAGCTCTACCGTCGGGTTTCCCGGCCGCTGCTGCTGCTGGTCGAGGCCGCCGAGCTGTCCGACGCCGAGCGCAATGACCTGCGCGCCGGCTTGGAGGGCCGCAACATCCCCGTCGTCGAGCTTTGGGTAACCCGGACTAACGCGGGTACCCACCACGCCGGCCGCGGCGAGCGACACCTGCACCGGCTACTCGATCCAATGCCGACCGGAGAACGGCGGGATTTCGCCCGCACGTACGCCCCCCAGGCCGAAACACAGGCCGGTCGGGACCTAATCTCCCGGCTCGGCTCGGTGGACGCCACCGTCACACCGATTCATCCGCAACAACTGTCCCCGTTCTTCTTCGGGCTGTGCGCGTACGAGCGGAACTTCATCGGGATCGAAACGTTCGTCCGGCACCACGTGGACCGGCTCACCCCCGAGCAGCGCAGGGTTTCGCTGTTCCTGGCGCTGGTCACCCGGTACGCGCAAATCGGCATCTCGGTCCACCTCGTCCGATTCTGGATAAGCGGCCGGTGGGCGCACGAGGCGAGCTACCAGGGCAAAGACGAGGACCTGCGCCAGCTGCTCGGCGATGACCTGCGGCACATCACGGTGTATTACCGGGGCGAACTGCGGCTCATGCACCCGCAGATCGCCGAGCAGGTGTTGCAGGAGCTGCTCGGCGGGGACGATCCGAAGACTTGGCGGCGCAACCTGTCGCAATTGTCTGTGGACCTGATCGGCCAGGTTGCCGGCCACCTCGGCCCGGAGAATCACCTGGCCCAACGGCTGCTGGAGAACCTGTTCGTCCGGCGGATCCGGGCCGACGATACGAGCCGCGGTGGCTCCAACTTCTCTGAGCTGATCAGAACCATGTCGAAGCCGTCACCAGCACCTGCTCACTACGTCCTGCAGCAGCTCACCGAGCACTGCCCCAACGAGCCGCACTTCTGGAACCATCTCGGACGACACCAGATTTACGAGATGAAGTCCAGCTTCGAGATCGCGGAGCGCTACCTGCTGCGAGCGGTCGAGCTATCCGAGGGCCGGGACCCACTACATTTGCACACGCTGGGGCAGGTACGCCGGTTGTGGATCGAGCACTCGGTCGAGGCCATCCTGACCCAGAAGCAGCCGATCAGTGTCCAAGCGCTGCTGGACCAGGTGCTATCCCGGTTCCAGGGCGCGATGAATGCGTTCCAAGAGGCCCGCAAAGCGGCGCCAGACAGCGAGCATGCATACATCACCCCCGTACAGCTCGTCCTGTACGTGCTGGAGCGGCTGGTGCAGGTATCTGGACACGCAAGCCTGCCCGACCTCATCAACGCGGAGGGCAGCACTAGCGTCTGGGTCGCCGAGCAGTTGGCCGCCGCCGAGGACCTGCTTGACCAGTACCGGACCATGCGGGCCGGCCCATGGGGCCCGCCGGACAGCTGGTACTTCCGCAGCTGCGAGGAGGGAATCGAGACGCTCTACAGCAACATCGACTACCTAATCCAGCAGTGGCGGGAACAGCTCGACGACCCGACGGAGAAAGCGACCATCGGGCGGGCGCTGGCTCGGGCCTACGTGCGGCGGGGCAACCGGGATTGGTCGCGGATGGACGAGGGCACCCTGCGCACCATCGCCGAGTGCCTGGACCACGCCATGCGGGTGAACCGGCCGTCGGAGGCTGACCTACGCACCTGGTTTCAGGCGTACCGTCGGCTCCCTGAGTACAACGAGATGCGAGCGCTGGAGCGGTTCAGCTCTATCGCCGAGGTGTCCGACAGCCTCGAAGCCAACTACTACCTCTACATCCTGCACTTCCTGCGCTGGCGCAGAGGCGAGGAACACCGGCAGGACAGGATCCGTCACTACTTGGAGGCGACCCGGCCACTGTCCCGGTTCGCCAACCGTCAGTGGAGCTATGAATGGTTCGGCCGTGAACCGGAGTGGTGCCCGCTGACCCACTTTAGCGAACTGGGCACTTGGAGCGGAGGATTCTGGAGTCGGCCCGATCCGCTTAGCCGCGTACCGGGGGTAATCGAGGAAATCAGTGGGCCCACGTCCGGCCGGATCCGCATCGCCGAGGGCAGGCTGACGGCGTTCTTCCTGCCCGGCGAAAAGTTCCGGCATGGCCGCGACGAGAATGTCTACGTCGACTTCTTCCTAGGCTTCAGCTATGACGGCCTGCGGGCCTGGGAAGTCGATCTTAGCGGCAAGTGGACGGCCCCGGCCCGCCAGCGCGCCTCGGCCGGCCGGGTCCCGGCAGCCCGTCCGGCGGTCGTCCGGTCACACGAGGTGCCCGAGTCCCCCCCAGTGGCGTCGGTACCGACCGCAGCGGAGAGTCGTCCGCCGGCAACACGAACCGCAACGAACGGTCCATCACCCGCAAGGGCCCGAACAGTTCCCGGCCGCCCGCCCCCGCCGGGTTCGGTACCCGGGTCGGCAGCGGCCGATCCCGCCGCCCTGATCGAGGAGCTAGTCGATGGCGCCGGCGAGATCTCGCTGATCGACCTCGGCGAGGTGCTCATCGCCCGGTTCGGCCAGCGCCGATACGACGAGTTCCGGGCCGGACGGAGACTCCGACCCACCCTGGAGAGCCTGGGGTACCGGACAGAGCAGGTGGACAACGTGTGGGTAGTGCGCCGGCCGGTCGTGTAGGCGATCGTCTCCGGCGGCCCTGGGCCAATTCGACGATCTGGCGCACGTCGAGACACGTAGATGCACCTCGCTGCGGCCATGGCCCTACCGTCATAGGTGCTGCGCCGGGTGACGACTCAAAGCTGCCAGCCTGCGTACACTGCGCGGCAAGGGAGGTCGCGGTGCACCTGGCCGAGCTGGAGATGTTCGGGTTCCGCGCGTTTGCTAACGTCCGGATCCCGCTACGGTGCGGGGTGACGGTGCTGTTGGGCGAAAACAGTGCCGGCAAGTCGGGGACGACCGACGCGTTGCGCGTGCTCACCGAGCCCCTGGATGGCCGGCGGTCGTTGTGGGCTGACGGCGATGACGTCTGCCGCACTGGCGACCACTCGAGCTTCACGTTGCGGATGACCCTGCGTGGCACGGCCTCCGAACTCGCGCCGTACAGCGACGCCTCCATTCCGTCGGCGCAGCACGAGGCGTCAGCACGCTATGCGCTGACCTATGAACCCCCTGGCGTGGCGGAGACCCGTGGTCGGATGAGCTGGACCGCCGGTAGCGGCGCGGTCGCCGACGACCCCGACCCGGGGGCCCGTAGTCGGCTCCGGCACGTGTACCTTCCTCCACTGCGCGACGCTTCACGGGAACTGGGCCTGGCCGGCAGCTCCCGGATCCGGGCGATCGTCGAGCGGCTGCCCGCCGACGACGCCTTCGTCGACGAGGCCGGCGACCGTCACGACGGGGCGCGTTTCCAGAGTAAGGTCGGTGAGCACCTGCGCCGCATCGAGCTCAATCCTGTGCTGCTGCGCGCGTCGCAGAAGGTCAACGAGCCCTTGACCGAGCTGACCAGCGGCGCGCACGAACACATCACCGACCTGGGCTATGGTCGCGCCGACCTCACCAGCTTAGTCCGTGGGTTGCGGATGCGGATGGCGGACGCGGGGGTGGAGCCGCGCGACCTCGCTGAATCCGGCATGGGCTACGCCAACCTCGCCTACATCGCGACCGTCCTGACCCACCTGCACGCCGCTGCCCAGGCTGATCTCACGCTCCTGCTGGTGGAGGAGCCCGAGGCGCACCTGCATCCCCAGCTACAGGCCGTGCTGCTGGACAATCTCGCCCGCACCGCGCGAGACTCCCAGGGCGCAAGTGACAACGGATGGCTGGGTCGCATCCAAGTCGTGGTGACCACGCACGCGCCGCTGCTGGCCGCCCACACGGACGTCGATGACATTGTCGTGCTCTAGCGTCGTCCCGTCACCGCGCCGCCGAAGCTCACCAGCGACCCACCCGGCCCTGCGGCGCCCATGAAGTTCACCGCATGCGCGGTGGCGGTCGCCGAGCTCGGCCTGGTCGCCGCCGATCGGGCACGGGTCAACCGCTACCTCGATGCCACCCGCAGCAGCATGCTGTTCGGCCCGCGCACCATCCTGGTCGAGGGAATCGCCGAAGCGATCCTGCTGCCCGCGATGGCTCGCACCCTGTTCACCGGCCGGGAATGGACCAGCTTCGTCGGCTCGACCATCGTCGCGATCGACGGGGTTGACTTCGGCCCCTACCTGCGCATGCTGCTGACCATGACACCGTCGGGTCGCATCGCAAACCGGGTCGCGGTGCTGACCGACACTGACCCCGGCAAGCGTCACGGCCCCGTCGGTGCCCTTCGCCGGCTGATCCATAGTCTCGGCGCCACCGATACCGCAGCCGTGTTCGCTTCGCCCAGCACTCTAGAACCGGAGCTGCTCGAGGCAAGCAACGCCGCCTTCTGGCCGGCGTGGTCGGCGCAGCGCCCCACTGCGGGACCCCGGCTGAAGGCACGCATCGAGGCCGCCGACGCCGACGAGCGGGCCCGCATCCTCATCTCCGCTATGAAGAAGACACGCCTGCGCAAGGGCGACTTCGCGCAGGACTTCCTCGATCACACCAGCGCCGGCGGCCACCGGCTGCATGTACCGGCCTACATCCGCGAGGCCCTGACCTGGCTGGTGGCACCACTGGCATGACAACACCCTCGACCGCCCTCTCCAGAATCGCCGACCTGCACCGGCAGCGGGAGATAGCCGCGGCCCAGCAGGACGCGGTCGTGGCCGCCACCGCTCCCCGCGCAGTCGTGGCCTGCCCCGGCGCGGGAAAGACCCGAACCATCGTCAACCGGCACTGCGCAACACCACGCAACCAGCCGATCGGACGCGCCATTACCTCCTTCACCAAGGTCGCTGCGGCGCAGCTCCGGAGCCGCGCTCACGAGCTCGGCCGTCCCGACCTCCTGCAGCACCCCCACGCGATCATGACCTTGGACGGGTTCTTCTGGCGGTTCCTAAGGGACGTCTCGTAACTCGGTGACCGGTCCATGGTGGATCATGGCGGGGTGCAGGTGATCTCGGCGGCCCGCCAGGAGTGGATCTTTCCGTT
>NZ_JBIAZP010000006.1:0-425156 GCF_042899165.1 Micromonospora sp. NPDC000121 | reverse complement strand
TTTTTTTGTGTGGGGGGGGGGGGGGGGGGGGTTTTGTGTTGGGGGGGGGGGGGGTTTTGGGGTGGGGTTGGTGGGGGGGGGGGGGGGGGGGGGCGGGGGGGGGTTGTGTTGGGGGGGGGGGGGGGGGGGGGGGGGCGCCCCCCCCCCCCCCCCACCCCACCCACTAGCTAGCAGTACAGACGACGACATAGGGGACATGGTGCTCGACGTCAACTTCTTCGACGAGCTGCGCATTGGCCTCGCCACCGCCGACGACATCCGTCAGTGGTCGCACGGCGAGGTCAAGAAGCCTGAAACGATCAACTACCGCACCCTGAAGCCGGAAAAGGACGGGCTCTTCTGCGAGAAGATCTTCGGTCCGCAGCGGGACTGGGAGTGCTACTGCGGTAAGTACAAGCGGGTCCGCTTCAAGGGCATCATCTGCGAGCGCTGTGGCGTCGAGGTGACCCGGTCGAAGGTCCGCCGTGAGCGCATGGGCCACATCGAGCTCGCCGCTCCGGTGACCCACATCTGGTACTTCAAGGGCGTGCCGAGCCGGCTGGGCTACCTGCTGGACCTCGCCCCCAAGGACCTCGAGAAGATCATCTACTTCGCTTCGTACGTCGTGACGAGCGTGGACGCCGAGGCGCGTCACCGCGACCTCTCGACGATCGAGAACGAGATCCTGGCCGAGAAGCGGCAGGCCGAGAACAGCCGCGACTCGGAGATCGAGAAGCGGGCCGCCAAGCTCGAGGCCGACCTGGCCGAGTTGGAGGCCGAGGGTGCCAAGGCGGACGTCCGGCGCAAGGTCAAGGAGGGCGGAGAGCGCGAGATGCGCCAGATCCGCGACCGGGCCCAGCGCGAGATCGACCGCCTGGACGAGGTGCTCGACACCTTCCGCAAGCTGGAGCCGAAGCAGCTGGTCACCGACGAGCTGCTCTACCGCGAGCTGCGGGACCGGTTCGGCGAGTACTTCACCGGCGGCATGGGCGCCGAGGCCATCAAGGCGCTGGTCCAGAACATGGACCTCGACGCCGAGGCCGAGAGCCTGCGCGAGACCATCCGCTCCGGCAAGGGCCAGCGGAAGATCCGGGCGCTCAAGCGGCTCAAGGTCGTCGCGGCGTTCCTGAACACCCGCAACTCGCCGCTCGGCATGGTGCTGGACTGCGTCCCGGTCATCCCGCCGGACCTGCGCCCGATGGTGCAGCTCGACGGTGGCCGCTTCGCGACCTCGGACCTGAACGACCTGTACCGCCGCGTGATCAACCGGAACAACCGCCTCAAGCGGCTGATCGACCTCGGCGCGCCCGAGATCATCGTCAACAACGAGAAGCGGATGCTCCAGGAGGCCGTCGACGCGCTGTTCGACAACGGCCGTCGCGGCCGGCCGGTCACCGGCCCGGGTAACCGCCCGCTCAAGTCGCTGTCCGACATGCTCAAGGGCAAGCAGGGCCGGTTCCGCCAGAACCTGCTGGGCAAGCGCGTCGACTACTCCGGCCGTTCGGTGATCGTGGTCGGCCCGAAGCTCAAGCTGCACCAGTGCGGCCTGCCCAAGCAGATGGCGCTGGAGCTGTTTAAGCCCTTCGTGATGAAGCGGCTGGTCGACCTCAACCACGCGCAGAACATCAAGTCCGCCAAGCGGATGGTCGAGCGGCAGCGGCCGGTCGTGTGGGACGTGCTCGAAGAGGTCATCGGCGAGCACCCCGTCCTGCTGAACCGGGCGCCGACCCTGCACCGGCTGGGCATCCAGGCCTTCGAGCCGCAGCTGGTCGAGGGCAAGGCCATCCAGATCCACCCGCTGGTCTGCACCGCGTTCAACGCCGACTTCGACGGTGACCAGATGGCGGTGCACGTGCCGCTGTCCGCCGAGGCCCAGGCCGAGGCGCGGATCCTGATGCTGTCGTCGAACAACATCCTCAAGCCGGCCGACGGCAAGCCGGTCACCATGCCCACCCAGGACATGGTCATCGGCCTCTACCACCTCACCCACCTCACCGCCGGTGAGCGGGGCGAGGGCCGGGCGTTCAGCTCGGACGCCGAGGCCCGGATGGCCTTCGACAACGGCGAGCTGCACCTGCAGGCTCCGGTGAAGATCCGGCTGCGTGGCGTGGTCGGGGTCGACAACGGTGCCGGCGCCGAGCCGTGGACCGCCCCGGAGGGCTGGGTCGAGGGCGACCCGCTGACCGTGGAGACCACCCTCGGCCGGGTGCTGTTCAACGAGACGCTGCCGCAGGGCTACCGCTTCGTGAACTACGAGATCCGCAAGGGCCAGCTCTCCGCGATCGTCAACGACCTCGCCGAGCGCTTCCCCAAGGTGGCCCTCGCGGCCACCCTGGACGGGCTCAAGGAGGCCGGTTTCCACTGGGCCACCTGGTCCGGCGTGACGATCGGCATGGAGGACGTCATCGCTCCGCCGCGCAAGCGGGAGATCCTGGAGCGGTACGAGAAGGAAGCCGACCGGATCGACAAGCAGTACCAGCGTGGTCTGATGACCGCCGAGGAGCGCCGCGGCGAGCTCATCGAGATCTGGACCAAGGCGACCAACGAGGTCGCCAAGGAGATGGACACCGCGCTGCCGCAGGAGAACCCGCTGTGGAAGATGATCAACTCGGGTGCCCGCGGTAACCTGCTCCAGCTCCGGCAGATCGCGGCGATCCGTGGTCTGGTGGCCAACCCGAAGGGTGAGATCATCCCGCGGCCCATCAAGGCCAGCTACCGGGAGGGTCTGTCCGTGCTGGAGTACTTCATCTCCACGCACGGTGCCCGGAAGGGTCTCGCGGACACCGCCCTGCGTACCGCCGACTCGGGTTACCTGACCCGTCGTCTCGTGGACGTCTCGCAGGACGTGATCATCCGCGAGGAGGACTGCGGCACCGACCGCGCCATCCCGATGCAGATCGGCGAGCGGATCGACGGCAAGCTGGTCGTGCACGAGCACGCCGAGACCAGCGTGCACGCCCGGACGCTGGCCGACGACATCAAGGGGCCGGACGGCACCGTCGTCGCCGAGCGGGGTCAGGACATCAACTCGATCCTGGTCGACAAGATCGTCGCCGCCGGGGTGGAGACGGTCCGGGTGCGCAGCGTGCTCACCTGCGAGTCGAAGCTGGGCGTCTGCGGTGCGTGCTACGGCCGCTCGCTGCCGACCGGCAAGACTGTGGACGTCGGCGAGGCGGTCGGCATCATCGCCGCCCAGTCGATCGGTGAGCCGGGTACGCAGCTGACGATGCGTACCTTCCACACCGGTGGTGTCGCGGGTGAGGACATCACCCAGGGTCTGCCCCGTGTCCAGGAGATCTTCGAGGCCCGGGTCCCGAAGGGCAAGGCGCCCATCGCCGACACCCCGGGTCGGATCCGGATCGAGGACGGCGAGCGGTCGCGGAAGATCATCGTGGTGCCGGACGACGGCAGCGACGAGATCGTCTACGACAAGATCTCCAAGCGGGTCCGGCTGCGGACCCACGACGGGGACCACGTCGAGGTCGGCGAGAAGCTCACCGAGGGCACCATCGACCCGCACGAGCTGCTGCGCATCCTTGGCCCGCGCGCGGTCCAGGTCCACCTGACCCAGGAGGTCCAGGAGGTCTACCGCTCGCAGGGTGTGCTCATCCACGACAAGCACATCGAGATCATCATCCGCCAGATGCTCAAGCGGGTGACGGTCATCGACTCCGGCTCGACCGAGTTCCTGCCGGGCGTGCTGGTCGACCGGGCGCTGTTCGAGTCGGAGAACCGCCGACTCGTCTCCGAGGGCGGCGAGCCCGCCGCCGGTCGCCCGGTGCTGATGGGTATCACCAAGGCCTCGCTGGCCACCGACTCCTGGCTCTCGGCGGCCTCCTTCCAGGAGACCACCCGGGTGTTGACCGACGCGGCGATCAACTCGCGCAGCGACTCGCTCGTCGGCCTCAAGGAGAACGTGATCATCGGTAAGCTCATCCCGGCCGGTACGGGCATCAGCAAGTACCGCAACGTCCGGGTCGAGCCGACCGAGGAGGCGAAGGCCAAGGTCTACTCGATGACCGGCTACCCGGAGACCGACTACGGCTTCGGGCCGGCCAGCGGTCAGGCGGTTCCGCTGGACGACTTCGACTTCGGGTCGTACCGCTAAACAGCACGGACGACGAGGCCCCCGGCAGCCGCCGGGGGCCTCGTCGCGTCCCGGGGATCGGCCGGCCGGTCCCGGCGGGGCCGGGGCATGATGGTGGGCATGACGACCGCACCCGGGCAGGCGCCCGTCGCCCCGCCGGTGCCGCCGCGCCATCCGCTCGACCCGGACCCGGCCCGGGCCACCAAGGCGAAGGCGGTCTTCGCGCTGGGCCTGATCGGCGCGCTGACCGGCCTGTTCGTCGGCGGCGTGGTGCCCGCCACGGTGGCGCTCCTGCTCGCCCGGCAGGCGCGCCGCGAGGCGTACGCGTCGGGAGGCTTCCTGACCGGCGCGGCCTGGCTGCGCCAGGGGGAGCGGCTGGCCTGGACGGGCCTGGTCCTGGTCGCGGTCACCCTGGTGGCCGCGGTGGTGGTCGGGGTGGTCCGCCTCGCCGACACGCCCTACGGGCAGGACTTCGCGCCGAACGTGGACTGACCGCCCGGGCGAACGGGTCGCGCCGGGAGCGGGTCGCCCGCCCGCCGGCGGTAGCCTGGCCCGGTGTCCGTCGCGCGGCGGTGGACGCCGAGACGTCGACAGGAGGATCCGTGACGGAACCGGCGCGCTTCCCGGGCAGCGACCCCGCGGCGCCCCCCGCCGCGCACCCGGACGTCGCCCCGCCCGACGTGGGGCAGTGGGCGCGGCCCGACGCGGCTGCCCCGTCCGCCCCGACGGGGTACGCCCCACCGCCCGCGGTGGGCGGCTGGAGCACGCCTCCTGGCTCGGGTGCCGGATCGCCTCCCGGCGTGCCTTCCGGTTCGGGTCCCGGCTGGGGTGGCGGCTCGCCTCCCGGCGCGGGTGCCGGCATGCCTTCCGGGTCGGGTCCCGGCTGGGGCGGCGCCGCCGCCCTCCCGTCCCTGATGCCTCCGCCGCCGCCGCGCGAGCCCGGCCCGCCGCCGAAGCGGGTCGAGGCGGTCGCCGGCACGCCGTTCGGCGTGGTGCACCTGGATGTGCCCCCGGTCACCTCCGGCCTCGCGGTCGGTTCCCTGGTGGCCGGGATCGTCTCGATTCTCGTCGCGCTGCTGGTGGTCTGTTTCGGCGCGGTCGCCGCCATGGGCGGCGCCTGGGCGGCCGGCGCCTTCACCGTGCTGGGCGTGCTGGCGGGGGCTGGCGCGATCGTCGCCGGCCTGTTCGGGCTGCGGCAGATCCGCCGTGCGGCGCCGCCGCCGGCGGTCCGGTTCACCGGGCGGGGACTGGCCGTGGCCGGCGTGAGCTGCGGCGGGGCGGGCCTGCTGCTCAGCATGCTCGGGCTGGGGCTGGCGTTGCTGGTGGCGCTGGCGTGACACGGAGCGGCGACGGTGTCCTGACGGTGCCGGCGTGACACGGGGCCGCGACGGCGGGATGGCGCCGCTGGCGTGACAACGATCGGCGACGGCGGGCTGGCGTCGCCGGTGGCGCCTCCTGTGACGCGGGGCCGCGACGGCGGGGCGCCAGCGGGCCGCCCCGGGGTCGCCGGGCCGGTTCCAGGGGAAGCCGGTACACTTGTGACCGTAGGTGCCCATCACGGGCGGACAGGCGCGACGGGTTCGATCGGCGGGCGGGTGAGACGCTCCGCCGGCCACTCCGTTTTGACCTGTGCGGTTGTGGTAGGTACTCTTTCCCCTTGTGCCCGGGCAAGCCCGGGCAACTCGTGCGTGCGCTGGATCCGGCGAGCCGGAGATCGCGCGGGAGCACGACAAAGCCAAAGACCCGGCGCGCGGCCTGCCGTGTGCCGGTGAAAGACCCCGGTCGACACGCGCGAGCGCCGACGCCGGGACCGTGAGCTGGGCGACACGCCCGACCGCGGGTGCCGGGACCTCCGCGAGGTGGCCCTGGTCGGAATGTAGGAGAGCCGGTCACCAGGTCGGCTACGGCAGAAGGCGCGGCCGCCACACAGCGGCCGAAGGGAGCGGAGAAACCCGGTGCCCACGATCCAGCAGCTGGTCCGAAAGGGCCGCCAGGCAAAGACGAGCAAGACCAAGACCCCGGCGCTGAAGGGTTCCCCTCAGCGGCGCGGCGTGTGCACCCGCGTGTACACCACCACCCCGAAGAAGCCGAACTCGGCGCTGCGCAAGGTCGCTCGTGTCAAGCTCAGCAGCCAGATCGAGGTGACCGCCTACATCCCGGGTGTCGGCCACAACCTGCAGGAGCACTCGATCGTGCTCGTCCGTGGCGGCCGTGTGAAGGACCTCCCCGGCGTGCGTTACAAGATCGTCCGCGGCTCGCTGGACACCCAGGGTGTCCGCAACCGCAAGCAGGCGCGCAGCCGTTACGGCGCGAAGAAGGAGAAGAGCTGACATGCCGCGTAAGGGACCCGCTCCGCGGAAGCCGCTGGTCGCTGACCCGGTGTACAACTCGCCGCTGGTCACCCAGCTGGTAAACAAGATCCTGCTGCGCGGTAAGCGTCAGCTCGCCGAGCGCATCGTCTACGCCGCCCTCGAGGGCTGCCGCGAGAAGTCCGGCACCGACCCGGTCGTCACCCTCAAGCGGGCGATGGACAACGTCAAGCCGACCCTCGAGGTGCGCAGCCGCCGCGTCGGTGGCGCCACCTACCAGGTCCCGGTCGAGGTCCGCCCGGCCCGGGCGACCACCCTGGGCCTGCGCTGGCTGGTCACCTACTCCCGCGCCCGTCGCGAGAAGACCATGGTCGAGCGGCTGATGAACGAGCTGCTGGACGCGAGCAACGGCCTCGGTGCCGCCGTCAAGCGGCGCGAGGACACGCACAAGATGGCCGAGTCGAACAAGGCCTTCGCGCACTACCGCTGGTAACACCCTGGTTCCGGCGTCCACGTGACGCCGGAACCGCCACCAGTTGTGTCGAGACGACGATAAGTAGGGATTGAAGTGGCCGCCGCAGACGCGCTCGCCAACGTACGCAACATCGGCATCATGGCCCACATCGATGCCGGTAAGACCACCACCACCGAGCGGATCCTGTTCTACACCGGCATCACGTACAAGATCGGTGAGGTCCACGAGGGCGGTGCCGTCATGGACTGGATGGAGCAGGAGCAGGAGCGTGGTATCACCATCACCTCCGCTGCTACCAAGTGTGAGTGGAAGGGCCACACGATCCAGATCATCGACACGCCCGGCCACGTCGACTTCACGGTCGAGGTCGAGCGGTCGCTGCGGGTGCTGGACGGCGCGGTCGCGGTCTACGACGGTGTCGCCGGCGTGGAGCCGCAGACGGAGAACGTCTGGCGGCAGGCGGACAAGTACAACGTCCCCCGGATGTGCTTCGTCAACAAGCTCGACCGGACCGGCGCCGACTTCTTCCGCTGCGTGCAGATGATGATCGACCGGCTCAACGCCACCCCGCTGGTGCTCCAGATCCCGATCGGCGCCGAGTCCGACTTCATCGGCGTCGTCGACCTGGTCGAGATGCGGGCGCTCACCTGGCGCGGCGAGACCCAGAAGGGTGAGGACTACGCGGTCGAGGAGATCCCGGCCGACCTCGCCGACTCCGCCGCCGAGTGGCGCGAGAAGCTCATGGAGACCCTGGCCGACGTCGACGACGCGGTGATGGAGAAGTACCTGGAGGGCGAGGAGATCTCCGTCGAGGAGATCAAGGCCGCCATCCGCCGGGCCACCATCGCCGGCAAGGCCAACCCGGTCCTCACCGGCACCGCCTTCAAGAACAAGGGCATCCAGCCGATGCTGGACGCCGTCGTCGCGTACCTGCCGTCGCCGCTGGACATCCCGGCGATCGAGGGCACGGCCACCGACGGCGAGACCCCGATGCAGCGCAAGCCGTCGAAGTCGGAGCCGTTCTCGGGCCTCGCCTTCAAGATCCAGACGGACAAGCACCTCGGCAAGCTCACCTACGTCCGGATCTACTCCGGCACGCTCGAGTCCGGCTCCCAGGTGGTCAACTCCACCAAGGACCGCAAGGAGCGGATCGGCAAGATCTACCAGATGCACGCCAACAAGCGGGAAGAGCGCAGCTCGGCCCAGGCTGGCGACATCATCGCGGTGCAGGGTCTGAAGCAGACCACCACCGGCGACACGCTGTGTGACCCGGCGAACCCGGTCATCCTGGAGTCGATGACCTTCCCGGAGCCGGTCATCGAGGTCGCCATCGAGCCGAAGACCAAGGCCGACCAGGAGAAGCTCAGCACCGCCATCCAGCGGCTGGCCGAGGAGGACCCGACCTTCCGCGTCAAGCTGGACGACCAGACCGGTCAGACGGTCATCTCCGGCATGGGCGAGCTGCACCTGGACATCCTGGTCGACCGGATGCGCCGCGAGTTCAACGTCGAGGCCAACATCGGTAAGCCGCAGGTGGCGTACCGCGAGACCATCCGCCGCAAGGTGGAGAAGGTCGAGTACACCCACAAGAAGCAGACCGGTGGTTCCGGCCAGTACGCCCGGGTGATCATCAGCCTGGAGCCGCTGCCGCTGGGCAACGACGCGCCGACCTACGAGTTCGCCAACGCGGTGACCGGTGGCCGCATCCCCCGGGAGTTCATCCCGTCGGTGGACGCGGGCGCGCAGGACGCCATGCAGTACGGCATCCTCGCCGGCTTCCCCCTGGTGGGCGTCAAGCTCACCCTGGTGGACGGCCAGTACCACGAGGTCGACTCGTCGGAAATGGCGTTCAAGATCGCCGGCTCGATGGCGATGAAGGAGGCGGCCCGCAAGGCCGACCCCGCGCTGCTCGAGCCGATGATGGCCGTTGAGGTCACCACTCCTGAGGAGAACATGGGTGACGTCATCGGCGACCTCAACTCCCGCCGTGGCATCATCCAGGCGATGGAGGAGCGCAGCGGCGCCCGCGTCGTCCGGGCCCTGGTGCCGTTGTCGGAGATGTTCGGCTACGTCGGCGACCTGCGGTCGAAGACCCAGGGCCGGGCTAGCTACAGCATGCAGTTCGACTCCTACGCCGAGGTTCCGGCCTCGGTAGCGAAGGAGATCATCGCCAAGGCGACGGGTGAGTGACGCTCACCTGAGCTGATCCGATGACCCGGGGCTGGTCGCGGGAGGGGCTTCCCGCCCGCGGCCACCTCGGTCGGATTGCGTGAATCCGGGCCTGTAGGCTTCATCGCCGCAGAACCCACAAAGGCTCTCCGGCCGTCAGGCCGGAAAGGCTGTCGACAGAGTCCTAAGCGCCGACCGGCGCGCCGGGGCGAACGAACCAAGAAGTCCACAGGAGGACACCAGTGGCGAAGGCGAAGTTCGAGCGGACTAAGCCGCACGTCAACATCGGCACCATTGGTCACATCGACCACGGTAAGACGACGCTGACGGCGGCCATCACCAAGGTCCTGCACGACCAGTACCCGGACCTCAACCCGTACACGCCGTTCGACGAGATCGACAAGGCGCCGGAGGAGAAGGCCCGCGGCATCACGATCTCCATCGCGCACGTCGAGTACCAGACCGAGGCGCGGCACTACGCGCACGTCGACTGCCCCGGTCACGCCGACTACATCAAGAACATGATCACCGGTGCCGCGCAGATGGACGGCGCGATCCTGGTGGTCGCGGCGACCGACGGCCCGATGCCGCAGACCCGCGAGCACGTGCTGCTGGCCCGCCAGGTCGGCGTGCCGTACATCGTCGTGGCGCTCAACAAGAGCGACATGGTCGACGACGAGGAGCTCCTGGAGCTCGTCGAGCTCGAGGTCCGCGAGCTGCTGTCGAACCAGGACTACCCGGGTGACGACCTGCCGGTCGTCCGGGTCTCGGCGCTGAAGGCCCTCGAGGGCGACCCCGAGTGGACCAGCAAGCTGCTGGACCTGATGACCGCGGTCGACACCGCGATCCCGCAGCCGGAGCGCGAGACCGAGAAGCCGTTCCTGATGCCGATCGAGGACGTCTTCACGATCACCGGTCGTGGCACCGTCGTCACCGGTCGCGCGGAGCGCGGCGTGCTCAAGCCGAACGAGGAGGTGGAGATCGTCGGCATCCGCGAGAAGTCGATGAAGACGACCTGCACCGGCATCGAGATGTTCCGCAAGCTGCTCGACGAGGCCCGCGCGGGTGAGAACGTCGGTCTGCTGCTGCGTGGCATCAAGCGCGAGGACGTCGAGCGCGGCATGGTCGTCATCAAGCCGGGCACCACGACCCCGCACACGGAGTTCGAGGCGACGGTCTACATCCTCTCCAAGGAGGAGGGCGGCCGGCACACCCCGTTCTTCCAGAACTACCGTCCGCAGTTCTACTTCCGGACCACGGACGTCACCGGTGTCGTCACGCTCCCCGAGGGCACCGAGATGGTCATGCCGGGTGACAACACCACCATGACGGTGAAGCTGATCCAGCCCATCGCCATGGAGGAGAACCTCAAGTTCGCGATCCGCGAGGGTGGCCGTACTGTCGGCGCCGGGTTCGTCACCAAGATCATCAAGTGAGCTAGGTAACCCCGATTAGACCCGCCGCCGGTCGTGCGGCATACTAGTCAGGTTGCGTAACGACAGTTCGCTGCCCGTGTTCGGCTTTCGTCGAACCTCCGGGCTGCAGGACAGTCGGGCGTAGGGTGGTTGGCGGCCCGTCCGTCAACCACCCTCGCACGGCGTTCAGGTCGCGGTAGTGCGATCGGCGCCTTGACCCACCGCGCGGTCAGAATCGCTCCGGAGTCCCGGGGCGGAGCCTGACCCGAGGGCGCGACACGCCCGACCGCGGGGGTCGGCGAAGAGGGCCTGTACCAGCCGGTACAGGCGCCCGCAACACAGCGGCATCGAGAGAAGGAACAGAAGCCACCATGGCGGGACAGAAGATCCGCATCCGGCTCAAGGCCTATGACCACGAGGTCGTCGACTCCTCGGCTCGGAAGATCGTCGAGACGGTGACGCGTACCGGGGCGCAGGTCGCGGGCCCGGTGCCGCTGCCCACGGAGATCAACCGTTTCTGCGTTATCCGCTCGCCGCACAAGTACAAGGACTCGCGCGAGCACTTCGAGATGCGCACGCACAAGCGGCTGATCGACATCATCGACCCGACCCCGAAGACGGTCGACTCGCTCATGCGCCTCGACCTGCCGGCTGGCGTCGACATCGAGATCAAGCTGTAGGGACCGGACAAATGGACAGGCAAGTCAAGGGGATCCTGGGCGCAAAGCTCGGCATGACCCAGGTCTGGGACAACAACCGCGTTGTCCCGGTGACCGTGGTTCAGGCCGGCCCGTGCGTCATCAGCCAGGTTCGTAGCGCCGAGAAGGACGGTTACTCCGCGGTCCAGCTGGCGTACGGCACGATCGACCCGCGCAAGGTCAAGAAGCCGATCAGCGGGCACTACGCGAAGGCCGACGTCGCGCCGCGCCGGCACATCGTCGAGCTGCGCACCGCCGACGCGGCGGACTACTCGCTCGGCCAGGAGGTCACGGTCGAGGAGTTCCCGGCCGGTGTCTCGATCGACGTGACCGGCAAGACCAAGGGCAAGGGCTACGCCGGCCCGATGAAGCGTCACGGCTTCCACGGTCTGCGCGCCAGCCACGGTGTCGAGCGCAAGCACCGCTCGCCGGGCTCCATCGGCGCCTGCGCCACCCCGGGTCGTGTCTTCAAGGGCACCCGGATGGCCGGCCGGATGGGTGGCGTGCGCTACACCGTCCAGAACCTGACCGTCCAGGCGGTCGACACCGAGAACAACCTCCTGCTCGTCCGCGGTGCCATCCCCGGCCCCAAGGGCGCGCTGGTCCTGGTCCGCACCGCGGCCAAGACCAAGGTGAAGAAGGGCGGTGTGGCCAAGTGACCACCGTTGACGTCCTCTCCGTCGAAGGCAACAAGAGCGGCTCCGTCGAGCTGCCCGCCGACATCTTCGACGTCCAGGCCAATGTCGCGCTGATGCACCAGGTCGTGGTGGCCCAGCTCGCGGCGGCCCGGCAGGGCACGCACAAGGCCAAGACCCGCGGCGAGGTCGCCGGTGGCGGCAAGAAGCCGTACAAGCAGAAGGGCACCGGTCGTGCCCGGCAGGGCTCGATCCGCGCGCCGCAGTTCGCCGGCGGTGGCGTGGTGCACGGTCCCGTGCCGCGCGACTACAGCCAGCGCACCCCGAAGAAGATGAAGGCCGCCGCCCTGCGTGGCGCCCTGTCGGACCGGGCCCGCGCCGGGCAGGTGCACGTCGTCGAGGCGTTCGTCTCTGGCGAGAAGCCGTCGACCAAGGCCGCCCTGGCCACGCTGGCCAAGCTGACCGACGCCCGCCGGGTGCTGGTCGTGCTGAGCAGCACCGACGAGCTGAACTGGGTGTCGCTGCGCAACGAGCCGCGGGTGCACCTGATCGAAGCCGGCCAGCTCAACACGTACGACGTGCTGGTGGCCGACGACGTGGTCTTCACGAAGGACGCCCTGGACGAGTTCCTCGGTGTTCCCGCCGAGACCACCGAGGAGGGTGGCAAGTGAGCACGATCGCCGACCCGCGCGACATCATCGTGGCGCCGGTCGTCTCGGAGAAGAGCTACAGCGAGCTGAACCGCAACTGGTACACCTTCCTGGTGCACCCGGACGCGAACAAGACCGAGATCAAGATCGCTATCCAGCAGATCTTCAACGTCCGCGTCCTGACGGTCAACACGCTCAACCGCGAGGGCAAGCGCAAGCGGACCCGCACCGGGTTCGGCAAGCGCAAGGACACCAAGCGGGCGATGGTGAAGCTGGCTGACGGTGACCGTATCGAGGCCTTCGGCGGCCCGGTCAGCTGAGGGGTGTAGACAATGGCTATCCGTAAGTACAAGCCGACGACGCCGGGCCGGCGTGGCTCGAGCGTCGCCGACTTCGCCGAGATCACCCGGTCGACGCCCGAGAAGTCGCTGCTGGCTCCGCTGCCGAAGAAGGGCGGGCGCAACGCCCACGGCCGGATCACCACGCGGCACCACGGTGGCGGTCACAAGCGCCAGTACCGTCTGATCGACTTCAAGCGGGTCGACAAGGACGGCGTGCCGGCGAAGGTCGCCCACATCGAGTACGACCCGAACCGCACCGCGCGTATCGCGCTGCTGCACTACGCCGACGGCGAGAAGCGCTACATCATCGCGCCGAAGGACCTGAAGCAGGGCGACGCCGTCGAGTCCGGTCCGGGCGCCGACATCAAGCCGGGCAACAACCTGCCGCTGCGCAACATCCCGGTCGGTACCACCATCCACAACGTGGAGCTGCGTCCGGGCGGCGGGGCCAAGCTGGCCCGCTCGGCCGGCGTCGGCATCCAGCTGCTCGGCCGCGAGGGCGCGTACGCGACCCTGCGCATGCCGTCCGGTGAGATCCGGCGGGTCGACGTGCGCTGCCGCGCCAGCATCGGCGAGATCGGCAACGCCGACCAGTCGAACATCAACTGGGGCAAGGCCGGCCGTATGCGGTGGAAGGGCAAGCGCCCGACCGTCCGTGGTGTCGCGATGAACCCGGTCGACCACCCGCACGGTGGTGGTGAGGGTAAGACCTCCGGCGGTCGCCACCCGGTCAACCCGCAGGGTAAGCCCGAGGGCCGCACCCGTCGTAAGGGCCAGCCGAGTGACCGGCTGATCGTCCGCCGCCGCTACGCCACGCGTAAGCGCGGCTGAGGGAGATAAGACATGCCTCGCAGCCTGAAGAAGGGCCCGTTCATCGACGACCACCTGCTCAAGAAGGTGGAGACGCAGAACGACAAGGGCTCGAAGAACGTCATCAAGACCTGGTCGCGGCGCTCGACGATCATCCCGGAGATGCTGGGTCACACGATCGCCGTGCACGACGGACGCAAGCACGTCCCGGTGTTCGTGACCGAGGCGATGGTCGGGCACAAGCTCGGCGAGTTCGCGCTGACCCGCACGTTCAAGGGTCACGAGAAGGACGACCGGAAGAGCCGTCGGCGCTGACGCCGCGGGCATACGGATAGAGGAACAAGGGGTTACAGCGATGCCAGGAAAGGGCGACGCTCCGGTGCTTCCGGGCGCGCGGGCGGTTGCGCGGCACGTGCGCATCTCGCCGATGAAGGCGCGCCGGGTGGTCAACCTCGTCCGCGGCCTGCCCGCGAAGGAGGCGCTCACGGTGCTGCAGTTCGCGCCGCAGGCTGCGAGCGAGCAGGTGTACAAGGTGCTCGCGAGCGCGATCGCCAACGCGGAGAACAACGAGCGGCTGGACCCCGACGCGCTGCTCGTCAGCGAGGCGTACGTGGACGAGGGCCCGACCATGAAGCGGTTCCAGCCGCGGGCGCAGGGCCGGGCGTACCGGATCCGCAAGCGCACCTGCCACATCACCGTCGCGGTCGAGGCCGTGGCGCCGGCCGCACCGAAGAAGGCCGCGGCGAAGAAGGCGGCCCCGGCGAAGCAGGCGGAGCCGGCTGAGACGCAGAGCAAGACGGAGGGCGCCGAGTAATGGGTCAGAAGGTTCACCCGCACGGGTTCCGGCTCGGCATCTCGACCGACTGGAAGTCCCGCTGGTTCGCGGACAAGCTCTACAAGGACTACATCGGCGAGGACGTCAAGATCCGCCGCATGATGTCCAAGGGCCTCGAGCGTGCCGGCATCTCCAAGGTCGACATCGAGCGCACCCGGGACCGGGTCCGCGTCGACATCCACACCGCCCGGCCGGGCATCGTCATCGGCCGCAAGGGTGCGGAGGCCGACCGGATCCGCGGCGAGCTCGAGAAGCTGACCGGCAAGCAGGTCCAGCTGAACATCATCGAGGTGAAGAGCCCCGAGTCGGACGCGCAGCTCGTCGCCCAGGGCGTCGCCGAGCAGCTGTCCAGCCGGGTCAGCTTCCGTCGGGCGATGCGCAAGGCCATGCAGTCCGCGATGAAGAACCCGGTCTGCAAGGGCATCCGGGTCCAGGTCTCGGGCCGTCTCGGCGGTGCCGAGATGAGCCGGACCGAGTTCTACCGCGAGGGCCGGGTCCCGCTGCACACGCTGCGGGCCAACATCGAGTACGGCTTCTTCGAGGCCCGTACCACCTTCGGCCGGATCGGCGTGAAGGTCTGGATCTACAAGGGCGACGCGGTGCCGGGTCGGGAGACCCCGGCCGAGGCTCCGTCTCGCCCGCGCCGTGAGCGCGGCGACCGCCCCGAGCGGCCGCGCCGTGGTCGGTCCGGCTCGTCCGGGACGACCGCCGGCGGCACCGAGGCCGGCCGGGCCGCCGCGACCACCATCGCGCAGCAGGCCGAGACGCCGAGTGGTGACGCGGTGGATCCCGCCGCCGTCTCCGCCGCGGCAGAAACGCAGCAGGAGGGCTGACAGATGCTGATGCCGCGCAAGCCCCCGAAGGGCTTCCGCAAGCCGCACCACCCGGACCGCCACGGCGCATCCAAGGGTGGTAACCGGGTGGTGTTCGGCGAGTTCGGAATCCAGGCTCTCGAGCCGGCGTACGTGACCAACCGCCAGATCGAGTCGGCGCGTATCGCGATGACCCGCCACATCAAGCGTGGTGGCAAGGTCTGGATCACGATCTTCCCGGACCAGGCCCTCACCAAGAAGCCGGCCGAGACCCGGATGGGTTCCGGTAAGGGTTCGCCCGAGTGGTGGGTCGCCAACGTGAAGCCGGGGCGGGTCCTCTTCGAGATGTCCTTCCCCAACGAGCAGATCGCGCGAGAGGCGATGCGTCGCGCGATCCACAAGCTCCCGATGAAGTGCCGGATTGTTACGCGCGAAGTGGGTGAATCCTGATGGCAGCGGGCGTCAAGCCTTCCGAGCTGCGTGAGCTCTCCGAGGAGGAGCTGGTCACGAAGCTGCGTGAGGCCAAGGCGGAGCTGTTCAACCTCCGCGTGCAGGCCGCAACCGGGCAGCTGGACAACAACCGGCGGCTGCAGGTCATCCGTCGGGAGATCGCCCGGATCTACACGATCATGCGTGAGCGCGAGCTGGGTCTCTCGGTCGCGCCGACTGAGGTGACTGCATCATGAGCGAGAACACCACCGCCGCCGCGCGGGCCCGCCGCAAGGTGCGTGAGGGCCTCGTGGTCAGCGACAAGATGGAAAAGACCGTCGTCGTCGAGGTCGAGGACCGGGTCAAGCACGCGCTGTACGGCAAGATCATGCGCCGTACCAGCAAGCTGAAGGTGCACGACGAGCAGAACACCGCCGGCATCGGCGACCGGGTCCTGATCATGGAGACCCGGCCGCTGTCCGCCACCAAGCGGTGGCGGCTCGTGGAGATCCTGGAAAAGGCCAAGTAGCGAAGGCTCAAGCTCGCCCGGCGTCAGTCGGGCGCGGGTTCCGCCAGGCTCCGGCCGCCTCGCGCGGCCGGAGAACCGGCAGACATAGGAGATAGACGTGATTCAGCAGGAGTCGCGACTGCGCGTCGCCGACAACACGGGTGCTCGGGAGATCCTGTGCATCCGGGTTCTCGGTGGCTCCGGTCGGCGCTACGCGAGCATCGGCGACGTCATCGTGGCCACCGTCAAGGACGCGATCCCGGGTGCCGGTGTGAAGAAGGGCGACGTCGTCAAGGCCGTCGTCGTTCGCACCGCCAAGGAGAAGCGGCGGCCGGACGGTTCGTACATCCGCTTCGACGAGAACGCCGCCGTCATCATCAAGGACGGCGGGGACCCGCGCGGCACCCGTATCTTCGGCCCGGTGGGTCGGGAACTGCGGGACAAGCGGTTCATGAAGATCATCTCTCTCGCGCCGGAGGTGTTGTGACCGTGAAGGTCAAGAAGGGCGACACGGTCGTCGTCATCGCCGGCAAGGACAAGGGTGCCAAGGGCAAGGTCATCGCGGCCTACCCGCGGCAGGACAAGGTCCTGGTCGAGGGCGTGAACCGGGTCAAGAAGCACACCCGCATCAGCACCACCCAGCGTGGCGCCAAGACCGGTGGCATCGTCACCCAGGAGGCCCCGATCCACGTCTCGAACGTGCAGGTCCTGGACTCCGACGGCAAGCCGACCCGCGTCGGTTACCGGATCGACGAAAACGGCCAGAAGGTCCGCATCGCGCGTAGCACCGGTAAGGACCTGTGATGACCACGGCTACCGAAACCAAGACCATGCCGCGCCTCAAGGAGCGGTACCGCAACGAGATCGTGGCCCAGCTGCAGGAGCAGCACAAGTACGGCAACCCGATGCAGGTGCCGCGGCTGGTCAAGATCGTCGTCAACATGGGTGTCGGCGAGGCCGCCCGGGACGCCAAGCTGATCGACGGCGCCGTCCGGGACCTGGCCACCATCACCGGCCAGAAGCCGCAGGTGCGGCGGGCGACCAAGTCCATCGCGCAGTTCAAGCTCCGCGAGGGCATGCCGATCGGCGCGAAGGTGACCCTCCGCGGCGACCGGATGTGGGAGTTCCTGGACCGGCTGCTGTCGATCGCGCTGCCGCGTATCCGCGACTTCCGCGGTCTCGACGGGCGCAAGCTCGACGGGCACGGCAACTACACGTTCGGCCTGACCGAGCAGTCGGTGTTCCACGAGATCGACCAGGACAAGATCGATCGGCAGCGGGGCATGGACATCACGGTGGTCACGACCGCCACGACCGACGACGAGGGCCGGGCGCTGCTCAAGCTCCTGGGCTTCCCGTTCAAGGAGAACTGAGATGGCCAAGAAGGCGCTGATCATCAAGGCGGCCGCGAAGCCGAAGTTCTCGGTTCGCGCGTACACCCGCTGCCAGCGGTGCGGGCGCCCCAAGGCGGTCTACCGCAAGTTCGGTCTCTGCCGGGTCTGCATCCGGGAGATGGCCCACCGCGGTGAGCTGCCGGGCGTTTCCAAGGCTTCCTGGTAAGGGCGACCGCGTCCCGGCCGCCGGGCCGGGACCCCTTGCACCGATCACGTATTGCTCTTCGCCGTAGGCCCGGGGCGGAAGGCCCCGGGAACCCCGGCGAGAAAGGCTGACGAAATCCATGACGATGACCGACCCGATCGCAGACATGCTCACGCGTCTGCGTAACGCCAACCAGGCGTACCACGACCGGGTGACGATGCCCTACTCGAAGATCAAGGCGAACATCGCCGAGGTCCTCAAGGCCGAGGGTTACATCGCCACCTGGTCGGTCGAGGAGCCCGAGGAGGGCGCCGTCGGCAAGCGACTGGTCGTCGAGCTGAAGTACGGCCAGAACCGGGAGCGGAGCCTGGCCGGCATCAAGCGCGTGTCCAAGCCCGGTCTGCGGGTTTACGCCAAGTCGGACGGGCTCCCGCGGGTGCTCGGCGGGCTGGGCGTGGCGATCATTTCGACGTCCCAGGGGCTGCTCACCGACCGGCAGGCCCGCAAGCGGAGCGTTGGCGGGGAAGTCCTCGCCTTCGTCTGGTAACGGGAGACAGGTAGAAATGTCGCGTATTGGACGTAAGTCGATCCCGGTGCCAGCCGGCGTCGACATCACGATCGACGGCCAGACCGTCAAGGTCAAGGGCCCCAAGGGCGAGCTCTCGCACACCCTGGCCGAGCCGATCACGATCGACCGGGCCGAGGACGGGCAGCTGAACGTCAACCGCCCGAACGACGAGCGCAAGGCCAAGGAGCTGCACGGCCTCAGCCGTACCCTGGTCGCCAACATGATCGTCGGCGTCACCGAGGGCTACCGCAAGAGCCTGGAGATCGCCGGCACCGGTTACCGCGTGACCGCCAAGGGCAAGGACCTGGAGTTCGCGCTCGGGTTCTCGCACCCCGTGCTGGTTCCGGCGCCGGAGGGCATCACCTTCACGGTGGAGAAGCCGACGCTGTTCCACGTGGCCGGCATCGACAAGCAGCTTGTCGGTGAGGTCGCCGCCAACATCCGGAAGATCCGCCCGCCGGAGCCCTACAAGGGCAAGGGCGTGAAGTACCAGGGCGAGGTCATCCGCCGCAAGGCTGGAAAGGCAGGTAAGAAGTGAGCGCCACGCTGCTCAAGCGCCGCCGCGGCGTCGCCGCCAAGCGTGCCGTCGGGCGTGCGCGTCGGCACTTCCGGGTCCGCAAGAACATCAGCGGCACCGCCGAGCGTCCCCGCCTCGTGGTCACCCGCTCCCTGCGGCACATCGTCGCCCAGATCGTGGACGACACCAAGGGTCACACCCTGGCGTCGGCCTCGACCCTGGACGCCTCGCTGCGCGGCTCGGAGGGCGACAAGAGCGCCCTGGCCGGCAAGGTCGGCGCCCTGCTCGCCGAGCGGGCCAAGGCCGCCGGCATCTCCAAGGTCGTCTTCGACCGCGGTGGCAACCGGTACGCGGGGCGGGTCGCCGCGCTTGCCGACGCCGCCCGCGAAGCCGGGCTCGAGTTCTAGAAACCCCGTCACGAGAGAGAAGGAAGGCTGCTGATGCCAGGTCAACAGCGCCGTGGCGGCGGGTCCGGTGGCAACGAGGGTGGTCGCCGCGACAACCGCCGTGAGGGCGGCCGCGGAAACGCGCCCGTCGAGAAGACCCCGCACCTCGAGCGGGTCGTCGCGATCAACCGCGTCGCCAAGGTCGTGAAGGGTGGTCGTCGCTTCAGCTTCACCGCCCTGGTGATCGTGGGCGACGGCGACGGCACCGTCGGTGTGGGCTACGGAAAGGCCAAGGAGGTGCCCGCGGCGATCGCCAAGGGTGTCGAGGAGGCCAAGAAGCACTTCTTCAAGGTGCCGCGGATCGGTGCCTCGATCCCGCACCCGGTGCAGGGCGAGGACGCGGCCGGTGTGGTGCTGCTCAAGCCGGCCTCGGCCGGTACGGGTGTCATCGCCGGTGGCCCGGTGCGCGCCGTGCTGGAGTGCGCGGGTATCCACGACGTGCTCTCCAAGAGCCTCGGCTCGTCGAACCCGATCAACATCGTGCACGCCACGGTGGCGGCGCTGAAGGGGCTCGAGTCCCCCGAGGCTGTCGCCGCGCGTCGTGGCCTGCCGGTCGAGGACGTCGCGCCGGCCGCCATGCTGGCGTCGCGGGCGGGGGTGGCTTCCTGATGGCTCGCCTGAAGGTCACCCAGGTCCGGTCCGAGATCGGGACCAAGCAGAACCAGCGTGACTCGCTGCGCTCGCTCGGTCTCAAGCGGATCAACGACGTGGTGGTCAAGGAGGACCGTCCGGAGATCCGCGGCATGATCTTCGCGGTCAACCACCTCGTGAAGGTCGAGGAGGTCGAGTAATGACGATCAAGGTCCACCACCTGCGCCCGGCGCCCGGTGCCAAGACCGCGAAGACCCGCGTGGGTCGCGGTGAGGGCTCGAAGGGTAAGACGGCCGGTCGCGGTACCAAGGGTTCCAAGGCCCGCAAGAACATCTCGGCGGCGTTCGAGGGTGGGCAGATGCCCATCCACATGCGCCTGCCGAAGATGAAGGGCTTCAAGAACAAGTTCAAGGTGGTCTTCCAGGTGGTCAACCTGGACCGGCTCGCCGAGCTGTTCCCGAACGGCGGCCAGGTCGGCCCGCTGGAGCTCGTCGAGGCCGGCGCGGTCCGCAAGGGCCAGCCGGTCAAGGTCCTCGGCACCGGGGACCTCGGCGGGGTCACCCTCCAGGTGTCGGCGCACGCGTTCAGCGCGTCGGCCAAGGAGAAGATCACCGCCGCCGGTGGCACCGTCACCGAGCTGTAAGGGTTGTACGACACATGGCGCCCGTCCAGTTGTCCCAACTGGGCGGGCGCCATGGTCTCCCCGGCATGTGTGCGCCGGGTAACATCGGATTCGGTTTATGTAGCCGGGCACATCTGCCCGGACCGGGATCGGGCTGTTAGAGTCCCTTCCCAGCTATGGATATCGGGCGCTCGCCCGGCACCCACCCCGACCCGCCCGGGACAACCGGCGGCCCGCCGCGCGCAGGAGGAAGAAGTTGCTGTCCGCCTTTCTCAGTGCGTTCCGTACGCCTGACCTGCGCAAGAAGCTGCTGTTCACAGTAGGCATCATCGCGGTCTACCGGCTCGGGGCCACGCTGCCCAGCCCGGGTGTCTCGTACGGCAACGTGCAGAAGTGCCTCGACACCCTGGAGAACGGCTCCACCGGGGTGCTGAACCTGCTCAACCTCTTCTCCGGCGGCGCGCTGCTGCAGCTCTCGGTCTTCGCGCTGGGCATCATGCCCTACATCACCGCGTCGATCATCCTGCAGCTGCTGACCGTGGTCATCCCGCGGCTGGAGCAGCTCCGCAAGGAGGGCCAGGCCGGCCAGGCGAAGATCACCCAGTACACCCGCTACCTGACGCTGGGCCTGGGTGTCCTGCAGGCGTCGGCGTTCGTGGCGCTGGCCCGCTCCGGGCAGCTGTTCCAGAACCAGTGCGACCAGTTCCCGATCATCCCCGAGGGCACCGGGATCCCGGACTGGCTGACGCTGACCCTGCTGGTCATGACGATGACCGCCGGCACCGGCGTGGTGATGTGGCTCGGCGAGCTGATCACCGACCGGGGCGTCGGCAACGGCATGTCCGTCCTGATCTTCACCTCGATCGCGGCCCGGCTCCCCGCCGAGGGCTGGCAGATCAAGCAGACCGGCGGCTGGGGCAAGTTCCTGCTCGTGATCGCGCTGGTCCTGGTGGTCATCACCGCGGTCACCTTCATCGAGCAGGCGCAGCGCCGGATCCCGGTGCAGTACGCCAAGCGGATGATCGGTCGGCGCATGTACGGCGGCACCTCGACCTACATCCCGCTGAAGGTCAACCAGGCGGGTGTCATCCCGGTCATCTTCGGCTCGTCGCTGCTCTACCTGCCCCAGTTGGCGCTGCAGTTCTTCGACCAGACCAACCCGGGCAAGACCCAGACGTGGATCCAGAACAACCTGGTCGACCCGACCAGCCCGATCTACATCTCGGTCTACTTCCTGCTGATCATCTTCTTCACGTACTTCTACGTCTCGATCACGTTCAACCCGACCGAGGTCGCGGACAACATGAAGAAGTACGGCGGCTTCGTGCCGGGCATCCGCCCCGGCAAGCCGACCGCCGACTACCTGGACTTCATCCTCAGCCGGATCACCCTGCCGGGCGCCCTCTACCTGGGCATCATCTCGATCCTGCCGAACTTCTTCTTCATCTGGCTGGACCGGCAGCAGTACCTGAACTTCCCGTTCGGCGGCACCGCTGTCCTGATCATGGTCGGCGTCGGTCTGGAGACCACCAAGCAGATCGAGAGCCAACTGATGCAGCGGAACTACGAAGGGTTCCTGCGGTAGATGAGACTCGTTCTGGTTGGCCCGCCGGGTGCGGGCAAGGGTACGCAGGCCGAGTTCGTCGCCGCGCACCTCTCGGTCCCGAAGATCTCGACCGGTGACATCTTCCGGTCGAACGTCTCCCAGGGCACGCCGCTGGGGGTCGAGGCGAAGCGCTACATGGACGCCGGCGAGCTGGTGCCCGACGAGGTCACCATCAACATGGTGCGGGACCGGCTCGCCGAGCCGGACGCCGCCGAGGGCTTCCTGCTCGACGGCTTCCCGCGCACCACGCCCCAGGCCGCCGCGCTGGACAAGCTCCTCGCCGACCTGGGCACCGCGCTCGACCTGGTGCTGGAACTGGTCGTCGACGACGACGAGGTGATCCGGCGCCTCTCCGGCCGGCGTACGTGCCGGGGCTGCGGCAAGATCTGGCACGTCGAGTTCGACGCGACCACCCGCGAGGGCATCTGCGACCGGTGCGGCGCCGAGCTGTTCCAGCGCGACGACGACAAGCCGGAGACCATCGCCACCCGCCTGCGGGAGTACGCGGACAAGACCGCGCCGCTGGTCGACTACTACGGCGCCCAGGGCAAGCTGGTGGGCATCGACGCCACCGGCCCGGTGGAGGACGTCACGGTCCGCGCCATCGACGCCCTGCGGTCGTACGGCGGCTGACGTCCCGCCGGGCTCCGGCGGATAGAGTGCGAAGAGCGGGGTACGTCCGACGTGCCCCGCTCTTCGGCTTCGGCAACGAAAGGTAACGGCTCCATGCGTCGTCCCCAGCTGGACATCCAGCTGAAGACCCCTGACCAGATCGAGAAGATGCGGGCCGCCGGGCTGGTGGTCGCCGAGGCGCTGCGTCGGATGCGGGAGGCGGTCGCCCCCGGGGTCAGCACCGCCGACCTGGACGCCATCGCCGAGTCGACCATCCGCGAGGCCGGCGCCGTCCCCTCGTTCAAGGGCTACCACGGCTTCCCGGCGTCGATCTGCTCGTCCGTGAACGAGCAGGTCGTGCACGCCATCCCGGCGCCGGAGCAGGTGCTCCGCGACGGGGACCTGATCTCGATCGACTGCGGCGCGGTGCTCAACGGCTGGCACGGCGACGCGGCGATCACGGTCGGCGTGGGCGAGGTCGACCCGGCGCTGCTCAAGATGGCCGAGGTGGCCGAGGACGCCATGTGGGCGGGCATCGCCGCCGCCGCTCGCGGGGCGGCCAGCGGCAAGGGCCGGCTCACCGACATCTCGCACGCCGTGGAGAACGCGGTCCGCAAGGGCGGCCGGTACGGCATCGTCGACGGCTACGGCGGCCACGGCATCGGCACCGAGATGCACCAGGACCCGCACGTGCTCAACCACGGCCGGCCGGGCAAGGGCCCTCGCCTGGTGCCGGGCATGGCGCTGGCGATCGAGCCGATGATCACGATGGGCTCGCCCCGGACGGTGGAGCTCTCCGACGGCTGGACCGTGGTCACCCGGGACCGGTCGATGGCGGTGCACGTCGAGCACACGATGGCGCTGCTTCCGGACGGCGTCTGGGTGCTGACCGCGCCGGACGGCGGTCGCGCCCGGCTCGGCGAACTCGTCACCTCGCGCCAGCCCGCCGACACGCCGGCCGTCTGAGCTGACGAGGCCGGCGGCCACGCGAGTACGACGAGCGGTTGCCTCGGGCGAAGGGCCAGACGGCGTACGGCGACCGGGGCCTACGTCACCCGCCTGCCGGCGTCCGCCGTCCCGCCGCGTGGGAGCTCCACGACGCCGGCGGGCGGGTCTCGGTTCTGGCCAAGGTGGGGTGGCCGGGCGGTGGTGGACGCGTTCCCGGTGCACGGTCGCCGGCGGCGGAGTCGGGCGGGTGTGAGCGCGGGCGGCAGTTGCCGCCCGCCGGTCCGGAAACGCCGGGCCGGCGACCTCGGTCCGGAAACGCCGCGCCGGCGAACTCGATGGCTGATTGTCGCCTTTCGGGTGGTCCGGCGCTCCCGGAGGGTGGCCGGTTTGGCGACGGCCCGCAGGCGGGCGTACACTTTCTGATCGGCGCACAGCGTCCACTCCGGCATGCCCACCCCGCGCTTCGGTGGGAGTCGGAGCCGCGGCTGGCGCGGGCTTCTGATCTTGATCAGTCTCCCGTGTAAGACGTTGTGGGCCGTCCGGAGCAACCGACGTCAGGACAGCGGAGGACATGCCGAAAAAAGACGGAGCCATCGAGATCGAGGGTCGGGTCATCGAGCCCCTGCCGAACGCCATGTTCCGGGTGGAGCTCGCGAACGGTCACAAGGTGCTGGCTCACATCAGCGGCAAGATGCGGCAGCACTACATCCGCATCCTGCCGGAGGACCGGGTCGTCGTCGAACTCTCGCCGTACGACCTGACCCGCGGGCGCATCGTCTACCGCTACAAGTAAGCCTGACGACGGCCGGGACGTCCCGTGTCCGTCTTCGACGTCCGGTGTCGCGCCTCGGCGCGTCTCGGGCCAGATGGGAAGTAAGGCAACCGTGAAGGTCAAGCCGAGCGTCAAGAGGATCTGCAACAAGTGCCGGGTCATCCGCCGGCACGGCCGGGTCATGGTCATCTGCACCGACCCGCGCCACAAGCAGCGCCAGGGCTGAACCAGTTCCGACCGGCCGTGTGACAACGGTCGGTCGAAATCGGTCCGGGCCGCGGATCCAGACAACGAATCAATTGCTCGTCCCAGCCGCGGGCGGTGCGCGTCGCGTACCTCTGCGTGGTTGACCCCCGGTCGGAGGCCGGGGCCCGCTCGGGCAGCGGCCGTTCCCGGTCGCCGGCGCACGACGCCGGAGGCGGAACGGTCGGTAGCGGGGTGGGACGGGTCCACACCTCCGCCAGAACACCACGAGGAGCACGCCCGCACATGGCACGTCTAGTCGGCGTCGACCTCCCCCGCGAGAAGCGGATGGAGATCGCGCTCACCTACATCTTCGGCGTGGGTCGGACCCGCGCCCTGGAGACGCTCGCCGCCACCGGCATCTCGCCGGACAAGCGCGCCCGGGACCTCACGGACGAGGAGCTGGTCCAGCTCCGCGACCACATCGAGGCCAACTACAAGGTTGAAGGCGACCTGCGCCGCGAGGTCGCCGCTGACATCCGCCGCAAGGTCGAGATCGGCTGCTACGCCGGCATCCGGCACCGCCGGGGCCTGCCCGTGCGTGGCCAGCGGACCCGGACCAACGCGCGGACCCGCAAGGGCCCGAAGCGGACCGTGGCCGGCAAGAAGAAGCCCGGCAAGAAGTAAATAGGAGCGCAAAGACTTATGCCACCGAAGGCTCGTGCCGGAGCCGCCGTCAAGAAGGTCCGGCGCAAGGAACGCAAGAACGTCGCCCACGGGCAGGCGCACATCAAGAGCACCTTCAACAACACCATCGTGTCCATCACGGACCCGACCGGTGCGGTCATCTCCTGGGCCTCCGCGGGCCAGGTGGGCTTCAAGGGTTCCCGCAAGTCGACCCCGTTCGCCGCGCAGCTCGCCGCCGAGGCCGCCGCGCGCCGGGCGATGGAGCACGGCATGCGCAAGGTCGACGTGTTCGTCAAGGGCCCCGGCTCCGGCCGGGAGACCGCCATCCGTTCGCTGCAGGCCGTGGGCCTGGAGGTCGGTCAGATCTCCGACGTGACCCCGCAGCCGCACAACGGGTGCCGTCCGCCGAAGCGTCGCCGGGTCTGAGAGGTTAGAGAGAGATGGCTCGTTACACCGGTGCTGACTGCCGCCGTTGCCGGCGGGAGAAGATGAAGCTGTTCCTCAAGGGCAGCAAGTGCGATGGCCCGAAGTGCCCGTTCGAGTCCCGGCCGTTCCCGCCCGGACAGCACGGCCGCGGCCGCACGAAGGAGACGGAGTACCTGCTCCAGCTCCGTGAGAAGCAGAAGGCCCGCCGCGTCTACGGCGTGCTGGAGAAGCAGTTCCGCGGTTACTACGAGGAGGCCGTGGCCAAGCAGGCCAAGACCGGTGAGGTCCTCCTGCAGATCCTCGAGTCGCGGCTGGACAACGTGGTCTACCGGGCCGGCTACGCCAAGTCCCGGGACATGGCCCGCCAGCTGGTCAAGCACGGTCACTTCACCGTGAACGGCAAGAAGGTCGACATCCCGTCGTACCGCGTCAAGGAGCACGACATCATCGAGGTCCGGGCCAAGAGCAAGGAGCTCACCCCGTTCCTGGTGGCGCAGGGCGAGGCCGGCTCGCGGTCCGTCCCGGCCTGGCTGGAGGCGATCCCCAGCCAGATGAAGATCCTCGTGCACTCGCTCCCGGCCCGCCAGGTCATCGACACGCAGGTCCAGGAGCAGCTGATCGTCGAGCTCTACTCCAAGTAGTCGGAGCTCGTTGCGGTGGCCCGCCCGGCACGGGCGGGCCACCGGAACAGTTTGTCGTGGGCGTCATATGGCGGGCGCCCCGGAAGAGAAGAGAAGACATGCTCATCAGCCAGCGACCGACCCTCTCCGAGGAGTCGATCAACGAGACCCGGTCCCGGTTCACGATCGAGCCGCTGGAGCCGGGCTTCGGCTACACCCTGGGCAACTCGCTGCGGCGTACGCTGCTGTCGTCGATCCCGGGTGCGGCGGTCACCTCGATCAAGATCGACGGTGTGCTGCACGAGTTCACCACGATCCCCGGTGTCAAGGAGGACGTGGTCGAGCTCGTCATGAACATCAAGGAGCTCTGCGTCAGCTCCGAGCACGACGAGCCGGTCAGCATGTACCTGCGCAAGCAGGGCCCGGGCGACGTGACCGCGGGTGACATCCAGCCGCCGGCCGGCGTCTCGGTGCACAACCCCGACCTCAAGCTCGCCACCCTCAACGGCAAGGGCCGGCTCGACATGGAGCTGACCGTCGAGCGGGGTCGCGGCTACGTCACGGCGGCGCAGAACAAGCAGGCCGGCGCCGAGATCGGCCGGATCCCGGTCGACTCGATCTACTCGCCGGTGCTCAAGGTGACCTACCGTGTCGAGGCGACCCGTGTCGAGCAGCGGACGGACTTCGACCGGCTGATCATCGACGTCGAGACCAAGCCGTCGATGGGCCCGCGTACCGCGCTGGCCTCGGCCGGCTCGACGCTGGTGGAGCTGTTCGGTCTGGCCCGGGAGCTGGACGAGACCGCCGAGGGCATCGACATCGGGCCGTCCCCGCAGGACGCCCAGCTCGCGGCGGACCTGGCGCTGCCGATCGAGGAGCTGGACCTGACCGTCCGCTCCTACAACTGCCTCAAGCGCGAGGGCATCAACTCCGTTGGTGAGCTCATCGGGCGTACCGAGGCCGACCTCCTCGACATCCGCAACTTCGGTCAGAAGTCGATCGACGAGGTCAAGATGAAGCTCGCCGGGATGGGTCTGGGGCTGAAGGACTCGGCTCCGAACTTCGACCCGGCGCATGTCGTGGACACCTTCGGCGAGGCCGACTACGACACCGACGACTACCGCGAGACCGAGCAGCTCTAGTCCGCGCTGCCGCCACACCTGAGGAGCACCAAGCATGCCCACGCCCACCAAGGGCCCCCGCCTCGGCGGCAGCCCCGCGCACGAGCGGCTGATGCTGGCCAACCTGGCCACCGCGCTGTTCCAGCACGGCAAGATCCAGACCACCGAGACGAAGGCCCGGCGGCTGCGTCCGCTGGCCGAGCAGCTCATCACCAAGGCCAAGCGCGGCGACCTGGCGTCCCGCCGGCGGGTGCTGGGTGTCGTCAAGGACAAGGACGTGGTCTACGCCCTGTTCGACCAGATCGCGCCCCGGTACGCCAACCGCAACGGTGGCTACACCCGGATCGTGAAGACCGGTCCGCGCAAGGGTGACGCCGCGCCGATGGCGATCATCGAGCTGGTCGAGGAGCTTCAGGTCGCCGAGCCGAAGGCGAACAAGAAGACCGCCGCCCGCAAGGCCGCGCAGCAGGACAAGGTCGAGGCGCTCGCCCCGACCGAGGAGACCCCGAAGTCGAACTCGGGCGACCAGGACGCCGAGGCGCCCGTGTCGGCGTCCGGCGACACCGCCGCCGCGCGCGAGGACAGCGACGAGGCCGGCGAGAACGACAAGGCCTGATCCAGGCCACCGTCGGGCCCGGCACCCCTCGTGGGGTGCCGGGCCCGACCCCGTGAGGCGGAGGTACGAGTGGACGAGCGCACCCGGCTGCGGCTGGACGTCGCGTACGACGGCACCGGCTTCTCCGGCTGGGCCGCCCAGCCGACGCGGCGTACGGTCGCCGGGGTGCTCGTGGAGACCCTCGACCTGGTGCTCGGCGCGGGGACGGCGACCGGGCTGACCGTGGCGGGCCGCACCGACGCCGGGGTGCACGCCACCGGGCAGGTCTGCCACGTCGACCTGCCCACCGGCGTGTGGCGGGAGCACGAAGGGCGGCTGCTGCGCCGGCTGGCCCGGCTGCTCCCCACCGACGTGCGGGTGCGGGCGATGACCGAGGTGCCCGCCGACTTCGACGCCCGGTTCTCGGCCACCTTCCGCCGCTACGAGTACCGGGTCACCGACGCGCCGTGGGGCGCCGAGCCGCTGCGCCGGCACGAGGTGCTGGCCTGGCCGAAGCCGCTCGACCTGGCCGCGCTGAACGCCGCCGCGGCGGGGCTGGTGGGGGAGCACGACTTCGCCGCGTACTGCCGGCGCAAGGAGAACGCCACCACCCTGCGCGAGGTGACCCGGCTGGACTGGCGGCGGGACCCCGACGGGCTCCTCGTGGCCACCGTACAGGCCGACGCGTTCTGCCAGGCGATGGTGCGCAGCCTGGTCGGCGCGATGCTGGTCGCGGGGGACGGGCGCCGTCCGGTCGGGTGGCCGGGCAGCCTGCTCACCCGCCGGGAACGCTCCAGCGAGGTGACCGTGGCGCCGGCGCACGGGCTGACCCTGGTCGCCGTGGGCTACCCCGACGACCCGGCCGAGTACGCCCGCCGCGCCGAGGCGACCCGGCGGCTGCGCGTACCCCTGGAGGGCTGACCGCCGGGACGCGCTCGTCCGCCGCCTGCCACCTCGGCGGGTCGGCGCCGAGCCGCCCCGGGCGCCGGCCGTTGCCCCGGCCCCGCTCGGGAAGCGGCCGGTTCGAGGCGCGTTGATTGGGCCAGGTCGACCGGTGGAGAGCTGGCCTCCGGGGGCGCCGAACGGAACGGGTGCGCGGTCCCGAGCCCCGCGCACCCGTCCACACCGGAGGGCTCGTCACTCGCCCGGCAGCCCGCCCCCGTCCTGCGTGCCGGTGCGGTCCGCGCCCTCGTCGGTCGGCTGGCTGGCCGTCCCGCCGTCCGCCCGGCGCTCCAGCACACCCCGGTTGAGGTGCAGCTCGATCATGTCGAAGAGGATCTCCCGGGCCTTCGTGTCGCCCGAACCGATCGTCTCGCCGTCGGCGCGGACGACCACCGCGTACGCGAGGTAGTGGCCGCGCACCTGCCAGCCGACCCGCGCCGGAGCGGTGGCCATCGCCTGGGTGTCGTTGTCGGCCGCCATGCCCCGGAACCGGCCCTGCCGCTCGTCGAGCATCTGCCGGATCCGGTCGCGGGCGCGTTCGGCGCTGGCGCGGTCGGTCAGGTTGAACAGACCGGCGGTGACCAGGTGGTCGCCGTCGGCCGTGCGCAGGGTGGCCCGGACCACCTGGTTGCAGCCGAGCCGGACCAGCAGGTCGGCGACCTCCCCGGTGGCCGCGACCGCGCAGCTGGCGCTCGAGTGGGTCTTCAGCACCCGGTACGCGGGCTGCCCGTCGGCGACGACGAGCTGCGTGCCGGGGAACAGCTCCTTGGCGGTGAGCGGTGTCTGGTCGGTGTCCCGGGAGTCGAGGTCGTGCGCCTCGGCCTCTGCCCCGGCCGACTCGGCCACCTGGGGCTGGTCGGTGGGCGTGGCCCGTGGCGTCAGGTCGCGCTCGACCAGCAGGGCGGCGGCGCCGAGGCCGCAGAGCGCGAGCAGCACGAGCACGGCCGCTCCGCCGACCAGCACCTGCCACAGCCGGCCGCCGCCGCCCCGCTGCGGCACGGGACGCTCGGCCACCCCAGGTGCCTCGACGGTCACGGGTGCCTCGACCGCCTCGGGTGTCTCGACGGCCACGGGCGGCTCCGCCGGTGCGGGCGGGTGCACCTGCGGGTCCGACCGCACCGGCGGGTCCGATGGGGCCGGCGGGTCCGATGGCGCCGGCGGGGCCAGCCCCACCTCCCCCTGTGGCGCTGGGGGCGCCTGCGGCGCTGGCGGTGCTGGCGGTGCCGGGGGCGCCTGTTGCGCTGGGGGTGCCTGTTCCGCCGGCGCGTGCTGCGTGGGGGGCACCGGGGCTGCGGCGCGGACCCGCTCCGGCTCGGCGGAGGGCGGCGCGACCCGGCTGACCCGGGGCAGCGACGGCGTCGGGAAGCGGGAGGGGGAGGGACCTGCCGGTGGAGGCGGACCGGCACCGAGCACCGGCCGGTCGGACCCGGGATCCGGGTACTCCATGAACACGTCCTCATCGGACTGGTACCGATACACCATGTCGCCCAGGGTAGGAGGCATTGTCCCTTTAGGTGGTAATTTTGGGAAATTGTGGGTCTAGCTGTTTGGTGTCGTGCTGCGCCCGCTCCTCGGCCCCCAACCGGTCGGCGGCGAGGGCGGTGCGAGAATTGCCGGCGTGACCGGCGACCACTACTTCACCGCTGAACCCGCGACGGCCGCCCACCCGCGCGAGGTCGAGTTCGCCGCCGCCGGCCGCGACTACACCCTGACCTCCTCCGGCGGGGTCTTCTCCGCCGCCCGCCTCGACCCCGGCACGGCGGTGCTGCTGCGCAAGGCGGAGCTGCCGCCCGCGGGCACCACCGGCGCCCTGCTCGACCTCGGCTGCGGCTTCGGGCCGATCACCTGCGTGCTCGCCACCTCGGCGCCGTCGGCGACCGTCTGGGCCGTCGACGTCAACGAGAGGGCCCGGGAGCTGACCGCGGCCAACGCGGCGCGGATCGGCGCGGCCGACCGGGTACGCGTCGCCGCGCCGGACGACGTGCCCGCCGACGTGACGTTCGCCCAGCTCTGGTCCAATCCGCCGATCCGGGTGGGCAAGGACGAACTGCACCGGATGCTGCTGCGCTGGCTGCCCCGGCTCGCCCCGGACGGCGTCGCCTGGTTGGTGGTCGCCCGCCATCTCGGCGGCGACTCGCTGCAACGCTGGCTGGTCGACCAGGGTTGGCAGGTCGAACGGCACGCCAGCCAGAAGGGCTACCGGGTGCTGCGCGTCACCCGGTAATTGGTTGGGCCGCCCGGGGGGTGCTCGGGCAGGATGCCGGCGTGGGATACGTGGACGTGGCAGCCGTCGGGCACATCCTCCCCGACGGGCGGGAACTCTTCACCGACGTCTCGTTCCGGGTCGGCGAGGGCGCCAAGGTGGCCCTGGTCGGGCCGAACGGCGCCGGCAAGACGACCCTGCTGCGGATGGTGGCCGGCGACCTGCCGGTCAAGACCGGCGCGATCGCGCGGTCCGGCGGGCTGGGCGTGATGCGTCAGTTCATCGGCATGATCGGCGACGAGTCCACACTGGCGGACCTGGCGCTGTCGCTCGCCCCGCCGGCGCTGCGCGACGCCGGCCGCCGGCTCGCCGAGACCGAGGCGGCCATGCGGGCGGCCGAGGTCCGCGGCAAGTACAGCACCGCCGCCGGCAAGGCCCAGTTGGCGTACGCGGACGCGCTCGCGGCCTGGGGCGAGGTCGGCGGGTACGACGCCGAGGTGCTCTTCGACACCGTCGCCACCATCGTGCTCGGCCTGCCGTGGGACGGCGCCCGGGAGCGTCCGGTGCGTACCCTCTCCGGCGGCCAGCAGAAGCGCTTCGCCCTCGAACTGCTGCTGCGCGGCCCCGACGAGGTGCTGCTCCTCGACGAGCCGGACAACTTCCTCGACGTGCCCGGCAAGCGCTGGCTGGAGGGGCGGCTGCGCGAGTCGGCCAAGTCGGTGCTCTACGTCTCGCACGACCGGGAGCTGCTGGCGCACACCGCCGACCGGGTGGTCGCCGTGGAGGGCGGCAGCGCCTGGGTGCACCCCGGCGGCTTCGCGAGCTGGCACTCCGCGCGGGTGGCCCGGCACGCCCGCCTCGACGAGCTGCGCAAACGCTGGGACGAGGAGCACCAGAAGCTGCGCGAGCTGATGCTGATGTACAAGCAGAAGGCCGCGTACAACGACGGGATGGCCTCGCGCTACCAGGCCGCGCAGACCCGGTTGCGCAAGTTCGAGGAGGCCGGGCCGCCGCCCGTACCGCCGAAGGACCAGGACATCCGGATGCGCCTGACCGGCGGGCGGACCGGCAAGCGCGCGGTGGTCTGCGAGCAGCTCGAACTCGACGGCCTGACCTACCCGTTCGACCTGGAGATCTGGTACGGCGACCGGGTGGCGGTGCTCGGCGCCAACGGCACCGGCAAGTCGCACTTCCTCCGGCTGCTGGCCCGTGGCGGCAGCGACCCGGATCCGGCCAACGGCCCGGTCGACGGCGCGGCGGCGCTCGCGCCGGTCGCGCACGACGGGGTGGCCCGGCTCGGCGCCCGGGTGCGCCCCGGGCACTTCTCGCAGACCCACGACCGGCCGGAGCTGATGGCGAAGACCCTCGTCGAGATCCTCTGGCGGGGCGACGACCACCGCGCCGGCATGGACCGGCACGCGGCGATGGCGGCGCTGTCCCGGTACGAGCTGGCGGGGCAGGGCGACCAGCGCTTCGGCACCCTCTCCGGCGGGCAGCAGGCGCGGTTCCTGGTGCTGCTGCTGGAGCTGTCCGGCGCGACGCTGCTGCTGCTCGACGAGCCCACCGACAACCTGGACCTGGCGTCGGCGGAGGCGCTGGAGGCCGGGCTGACGGCGTTCGAGGGGACCGTGGTCGCGGTGACCCACGACCGCTGGTTCACCCGCTCGTTCGACCGGTTCCTCCTCTTCCGGAGCGACAACGAGGTGGTGGAGACCCCCGAGCCCGTCTGGGACGTGGCGTGATCCCCGCCGACCTGGCCGACCGCCTGTGCGCGGTCGGCGGGGTCGTCGCGGTCGCGCTCGGCGGCAGCCGGGCCCGCGGCGAGCACCGGCCCGACTCCGACTGGGACCTCGGCCTCTACTACCGGGGCGAACTGGACGTGCCGGGGCTGCGCGCCGTCGCCGCGTCGGTCGCCGACGAGCAGGTCGAACTGACCGCTCCCGGCGGCTGGGGGCCGTGGGTCGACGGCGGCGGATGGCTGCGCGTCGGTGGGGCGGCGGTCGACTGGATCTACCGCGACCTCGACCGGGTGCAGCGGGTCTGGGCCGACTGCCAGGCCGGCTGGTACGACGTCGGCGTGCAGGCCGGGCATCCGCTCGGTTTCTACTCGTCCGCGTACGCCGGCGAGGTGGCGCTCTGCCGTGTGCTCGCTGACCCGACCGGCGAGCTGACCGCGCTGCGGGGGGAGACACGGGCGTACCCGCCGGCCCTGGCCGACGCCCTCCGGGCCGGCGGCTGGGAGGCCCGGTTCCTGCTCGCCGGCGCCGCCAAGGCCGCCGTGGCCGGCGACAGCGGGTACGTGGCCGGCTGTCTGTTCCGGGCGGTCGGCGTACTCGCCCAGGTGTTGCACGCCCGGGCCGGGCGGTGGCTGGTCAACGAGAAGGGCATGATCGCCTCCGCCGGGCGGCTGCCGGGCGCCCCGCCCGACTTCGCCCGGCGGGCGCACGCGCTGCTCGGCGGTGCCGGGCACACGCCGGACGAGCTGGCCGGCACACTCTCCGCCGCCGGCCGGCTCGTCGCCGACGTGCTCGACTGACGGTCCCGGCGGGTGGGCCGGGCGGCCCGTCGGCTCGCCGAGTCGTGGCGGGCCGACCTGGTGCCGCGGGCCGGCTTCGAGGGCCCCGGCGCGCGGCGGTCGGCTTCGAGCTCCGGCGTGCGGCGGTCGACTTCGAGCTCCGGCGTGCGGCGGTCGACTTCGAGGTCAGCGGCGTGCGGCGGGCCGGCGGGCATAGGGTGGATCTCGTGACTGAGATGAACTACCGCCGGTTGGGCGACTCCGGGCTCGTGGTGTCCGTGGTCGGCATCGGCTGCAACAACTTCGGCCGCAAGCTCGACCTCGACGGCACCCGGGCGGTGGTCGACGCCGCGCTGGACGCCGGGATCAACTTCTTCGACACCGCCGACATCTACGGCGAGCCGCAGGGCGGCTCCGAGGAGCTGCTGGGCCAGGCGCTCAAGGGCCGCCGCGACGACGTGGTGGTGGCCACCAAGTTCGGCATGGACATGCACGGGCTCAACGGCCCCGACTTCGGCGCCCGGGGCGCGCGGCGCTACATCGCCCGCGCCGTGGAGGCGTCGCTGCGCCGGCTCGGCACCGACCACATCGACCTGTACCAGATGCACGAGCCCGACCCGGGCACCCCGATCGACGAGACCCTCGCCGCGCTGGACGACCTGGTCCGCGCGGGCAAGGTGCGCTACCTGGGCAACTCCAACTTCGCCGGGTGGCAGATCGCCGACGCGGACTGGGTGGCGTCGTCCAACGGCCGGTCCCGGTTCATCAGCGCGCAGAACCACTACAGCCTGCTGGAACGCTCCGTCGAGGCCGAGGTGGTGCCGGCCTGTGAGCGGTTCGGCCTCGGGCTGCTGCCGTTCTTCCCGCTGGCCAACGGGCTGCTCACCGGCAAGTACAAGCGCGACCAGGCCCCGCCCGCCGGCAGCCGCCTCGCCGGTGGCGGCCGGTACGCCCAGCGCCTCGCCGCCGCCAACTGGGACACCATCGAGGCCATCGAGGCGTACGCGAACGAGCGGGGGCTGTCGATGCTGCAGGTGGCCATCGGCGGGCTGGCCGCCATGCCGGCGGTGACGTCGGTGATCGCCGGCGCCACCACGCCCGAGCAGGTGCGCTCCAACGCGGAGGCGGGCGCCTGGCAGCCCACCGACGAGGACCTGGAAGCCCTGCGCGCCATCCTCTGACCGGCGTACGCCGCCTCGGCACCCGCTGCGGTGTCGGGGCGGTCCGCCGGCCAACGCGCTCGTCCGGGGCCGGGCCGTATTCCACCGGTGGAACACCAGGCATGTCTCCGGCACTGGGAGCCAGCTCTGGTGTTCCACCCGTCCCTGTCGCCTTTTCGCCGGGCGCCCTCTGCTGCCGCGCGGCCGTTGCCGGGCGGCCGTCCCATTGGCGCGTGCCGGGCGGGCGGGGCGCCGCGCCACCTGTAGGAGCGAACGCGCGCCGGCGGGTGGAACGGCAGAGCCGTCACTGCGAGTGGGTGACAGCCCTGCTGTTCCGCTCGTCAGCGCGTTCATACAGGGCGTCGGTGACGAGGCGTACGGTCCGGGTCCGGTGCCGGAGCACGTCGTCGGCGGTGAAGCGGAGGACGACCCAGCCGGCCGCACGCAGCGCGTTCAGCCGGGCGACGTCCTGCCGGAAGTGGGCGCGTTCCCGGTGGTGGTCGCCGTCGTACTCGACCGCGACGCGCAGGGCGGGCCAGGCCAGGTCGACCCGACCGACGAACCGTCCCCGAGCGCCGGAGGGCATCCGGACAGCATGGCGTGACGGGGAGGTCACTCGCCGCCCCGGTCGTCGGCTTCGGACGGTCGGTGTGAAATCCGCGTCCCGCCCTTGGCGTATCCGGCGATCCGTCGTACGGTGACACGCGCAAGTGACCCACGGGAGCCCGGTGCACCGGGCTGAGAGGGGGGCTGAGAGCCCCCGACCGTCGAACCTGATCCGGGTAATGCCGGCGCAGGGAGGAGTGTTGCCGTGCCGTCCCTGGGACGACTGCATCTGATCACCGACGCCCGACCCGGGCGGGATCCGCTGACCGTGCTCCGGGCCGCCCTGCCGGTGGCCCGCGCCGAGCTGGTCGTGCAGGTCCGCGTGGCGGACGACGCCACCGACCGGGAGGCGTACGACCTGGCCCGCCGGGTGCTCGCGCTCTGCGCGCCGTACGACGTCCCCTGCCTCGTCAACGACCGGCTGCACGTGGCGCTGGCGGTGGGCGCCGCAGGCGGGCACGTCGGCGCGGCGGACCTTCCGGTCGGGGCGGCCCGCCGGGTGCTCGGCGCGACCGCCGTGCTCGGGGCAACCGCCCGCGAGCCGGGGACGGCCGCCGAGGCGGTCGCCGCCGGAGCCAGCTACCTGGGTGTCGGCCCCTGCCACGCCACCAGCACCAAGACCGGCCTGCCGGCGCCGATCGGCCCGGCCGGGGTGCGCGCCGTCGCCGCCGCCGTGGACGTGCCGGTCGTCGCGATCGGCGGGGTGACCGCCGCGAACGCGCCCGCGCTGCTGGCCGCCGGGGCGTACGGGGTGGCGGTGGTGGGGGCGCTGTCCGGGGCGGCCGATCCGGCCCGGGCGACGGCGGAGCTGCTGGGAGCGCTGGGGTGCTGAGCCGGCCGGACGTCGCCGTGGTGGGGGCGGGACCGGTCGGGCTGGCGATCGCCTGGCGCTGCGCCTCGCGGGGGCTCCGCGTCGTCGTGCACGACCCCGCCCCGGGCTCCGGCGCGTCGCACGTCGCCGCCGGGATGCTCGCCCCGGTCGCCGAGGCGTACTTCGGCGAGCACGAGCTGACCGGGCTGCTCACCGCCTCCGCCGCCCGCTGGCCGGCCTTCGCCGCCGAGCTGACCGCCGCCACCGGCGCGGACGTCGGCTACCGGACCGAGGGCACCCTGGTGGTCGGGCTCACCGCCGACGACCTGGCCGAGGCGCGGCGGCTGTGGGCGTACCAGCAGGGTCTCGGACTGCCGGTGACGCCGCTGCGCCCCTCGGCGCTGCGGGACCGCGAGCCGGCGCTGGCGCCCCGGGTGCGCGGCGGCGCGCTCGCCGCCACCGACCACCAGGTCGACCCGCGCCGCCTGGTGCCGGCGCTGCGCACGGCCGCCGAGCGGGCCGGCGCGACGCTGGTGCCCGCCGCCGTGCGCGATCTGTCCGAGGTGGATGCCCGCGTCACGGTGGTCGCGGCCGGCTGCGGGGCGGCGGCCCTGACCGGGCTGCCGGTGCGGCCGGTGAAGGGCCAGGTGCTGCGGCTCCGCGCGCCCGGCGGCGGCGCGCCGGGCTTCCGGCACGTCATCCGGGGGTACGCCGACGGCGAGCACGTCTATCTCGTGCCCCGCGACAGCGGGGAGGTGGTGGTGGGCGCGACCGTCGAGGAGCGCGCCGACACCGACGTCTCCGCCGGGGCGGTGCTGCGCCTGCTCCGCGCCGCCGTCGACCTGTTGCCGGAGCTGGCCGAGTACGACCTGGTCGAGACCCTCGCCGGCCTGCGCCCCGGCACCCCGGACAACGCCCCGATCCTCGGCCCGCTGCCCGGCCGGCCGGGCGTGCTCGCCGCGACCGGGCACCACCGGCACGGCATCGTGCTCACCCCGGTCACCGCCGACCTGATCGCCGACCTGGTCGTCACCGGTACGGCGGACCCGCTGCTCGCCCCCTTCACCCCGGACCGGTTCGCGCCGCCCGTGACCCGCGGGCCGTCCGCACCCGAGGAGGAAATCGCGTGGAACTGACGGTGAACGGCGCCGGGCGCAGCGTGCCCGGCGGCTCGACGGTGGCGGACCTGGTCCGCGCGGTCACCGACCAGCAGCGCGGCCTCGCCGTCGCGGTCAACGGGGAGGTCGTGCCGCGTACCGGCTGGCCGGCGACCGTGCTGCGCGACGGCGACCGGGTCGAGGTGCTCAGCGCCGCCCAGGGCGGGTGACGCGGTGGGTTTCGACCTGGGCGGCGTGAGCCTCACGTCCCGCCTGATCCTCGGCACCGGCGGCGCGGCCAACCTGCGCGTGCTGGAGGACGCGATCCGCGCCTCCGGCACCGAACTGGTCACCCTGGCCCTGCGCCGCGTCGACACCGCCCCCGGCGCCGCCGGCGGGCTGCTGGACCTGCTCGACCGGTGCGGGGTGCGGCTGCTGCCGAACACGGCCGGCTGCTACACGGCGGGCGAGGCCGTCAAGGTGGCCCACCTGGCCCGCGAGGCGTTCGGCACCGACTGGGTGAAGCTGGAGGTGATCGGCGACGAGCGCACGCTGCTGCCCGACGGGGTGGAGCTGCTGCGCGCCGCCGAGGAACTCGTCGCGGACGGGTTCGTGGTGCTGCCGTACACGTCGGACGACCCGATCCTGGCGCGGCGGCTGGCCGACGTCGGCTGCGCCGCGGTGATGCCGGCGGGCGCGCCGATCGGCTCCGGCCTGGGCGTGTCGAACCCGCACCACATCCGGCTGATCCGGCAGAGCGTCGACGTGCCGGTGATCCTGGACGCCGGCATCGGCACGGCCTCCGACGCGGCGCTGGCCATGGAGTTGGGCTGCGACGCGGTGCTGCTGGCCAGCGCGGTCACCCGCGCCGTCGACCCGGTGGCGATGGCCACCGCGATGCGGTACGCGGTCGAGGCGGGGCGGCTCGCGTACGGGGCGGGCCGCATCGCCCGCCGCTTCCACGCCCTGGCCTCCACCCCCGACGAGGGACGGCCGGAACTGTGACCCGCCCCGGTCCCGTTCCTGCCGATCTTGGTGCGGAAGCGCTCCCGGAGGGGCCGTTTCCCGCCAGGATCTCGCGTGGGCCGTCCGGCGTCGTGCTGCTGACCGACCGGTGGCAGGCGCGGCGGCCGTTGACCGAGGTGGTCGCCGGGGCCGTGGCGGGGGGAGTGCGGTGGGTGGTGCTGCGGGAGCGGGACCTGCCCCGGGCCGAGCGCGCGGCCCTCGCCGTCGAGCTGCGCGCGATCCTCGCCGAGGTCGGCGGCACGCTGGTGGTGGCCGGCCCGGACCCGCTCGACGGGGACGCGGTGCACCTGCCGTCGGCCGGCCCGTATCCGCCGCCGCGCCTCGGTCTGGTCGGCCGCTCCTGCCACGATCGGGCCGAGTTGGCGCGACTGACCACGGAGGACTATGCCACCCTCTCGCCCGTCTACCCGACCAGAACCAAGCCCGGCTACGGCCCACCCCTGCGCCCCGGCGGGCTGCGGGAGCTGGCCGAGGCCAGCCCGGTGCCGATCCTGGCGCTAGGCGGGGTGGAGACCGCGGAACAGGTACACGCCTGCGTGACGGCCGGATCGGTGGGAGTGGCGGTGCTCGGCGCGATCATGCGCGCCGACGATCCCGAGGAGGCAGCCGCCACGCTGACCGCAGCCGTCCGGCCTGCGGTTGCCGAGCAGCCGTGTGGCCGGCACGACTGGGCGGAGGTCTCCGGGACGGGGCTGCGGCCGACCGTGCCCACGGAGGGATCAAGCCTGACCGCCCGGAGTGGGCACGGTCGGCCGCAGCCCCCAGCACCGACCACGACGAGCCCCAACGGAGAGGACACGCGGTGACGCCGAGGACAGTGCTCACCATCGCCGGGTCGGACTCCGGCGGCGGAGCGGGTATCCAGGCCGACCTCAAGGTCTTCGCCGCCCTCGGCGCGTACGGCACCAGCGTGATCACCGCGGTCACCGCGCAGAACACGAGGGGCGTCGACGCCGTCCTGCCGCTGCCCCCGCGCACGGTCACCGAGCAGCTCGACAGCGTGCTCGCCGACTTCGCGGTGCGGGCCGTCAAGACGGGCATGCTCGGCACCCCGGCCATCGCCGACGCGGTCGCCGACGTCGCCCGGGACGGCCGGCTGCCGAACCTCGTCGTCGACCCGGTGCTCGTCGCCACCAGCGGGCGCCGGCTGGGCGTGGTCGCCGCATTCGAGCGGCTGCTGCCGTACGCCCGGGTGGCGACGCCGAACCGCGCGGAGGCCGCGGCCATCACCGGACGCCCGGTGACCACGGTCGAGGAGATGGTGGCCGCCGCCGAGGCGCTGGCGGCCGGCGGACCGGAGCACGTGGTGGTGACGGGCGGCGACGTGGACTCCGACGGCGAGGCGGTCGACGTGCTGCACGGCGACGGGACCACCACGCTGCTCCGTGCGCCCCGGGTCGCCACCCGGCACCACCACGGCACGGGGTGCTCGTTCTCGGCGGCCATCGCCGTCCGGCTGGCGCTGGGCGACCCGGTGCCGACGGCGGTCGCCGCCGCCAAGGAGTACGTCTTCCGCGCGCTGACCGGCGGGCGGGACTGGGAGCTGGGCGCGGGACGCGGCCCGCTGGACCACTTCGGGTGGTCCGCGTGAGCACAGGGAGGCTGTCATGCAGGCACGTCGCAAGGTCCATGTGGAGGGGTCCCGGCCGGATGTCCGGGTGCCCTTCGCCGAGGTGGAGTTGACCGGCGACAACCCGCCGGTCCGGCTCTACGACACCTCTGGTCCCGGGTCCGACCCGGAGGTCGGGCTGCCGCCACTGCGCGGGCCGTGGATCGCCGAGCGCGGGGACGTGGCCCCGGTGCGGGGTGCGGGCACGCCGCTGGCCGGGGTGGACGGGAAGCGCCCGACGCAGCTCGCGTACGCCCGGGCGGGGATCGTCACGCCGGAAATGGAGTTCGTGGCGATCCGGGAGGGCATGGCGCCGGAGTTCGTCCGGGACGAGATCGCGGCCGGGCGGGCGGTGCTGCCGCTCAACGTCAACCACCCCGAGTGCGAGCCGGCGATCATCGGCAAGGCGTTCCTGGTCAAGGTGAACGCCAACATCGGCACCTCGGCGGTCACCTCGTCGGTCGCCGAGGAGGTGGAGAAGCTGACCTGGGCGACCCGGTGGGGCGCGGACACGGTGATGGACCTGTCGACGGGCAAGCGGATCCACGAGACCCGCGAGGCGATCGTGCGGAACTCACCGGTTCCGATCGGCACCGTGCCGATCTACCAGGCGCTGGAGAAGGTCGGGGGCGACCCGGTGAAGCTGAGCTGGGAGGTGTTCCGGGAGACGGTTATCGAGCAGGCCGAGCAGGGCGTCGACTACATGACGGTGCACGCCGGGGTGCTGCTGCCGTACGTGCCCCTGGCGGTGGACCGGGTCACCGGGATCGTGTCGCGGGGCGGCTCGATCATGGCTGCCTGGTGCCTGGCCCACCACGAGGAGAACTTCCTCTACACGAACTTCGCCGAGCTGTGTTCGCTGCTCGCGCGGTACGACGTGACGTTCTCGCTCGGCGACGGGCTGCGTCCCGGCTCGATCGCGGACGCCAACGACGAGGCGCAGTTCGCGGAGCTGCGCACGCTGGGCGAGTTGACGAAGGTCGCCTGGGAGCACGACGTCCAGGTGATGATCGAGGGCCCGGGGCACGTGCCCATGCACAAGATCAAGGAGAACGTGGACCTCCAGCAGGAGTGGTGCCACGAGGCGCCGTTCTACACGCTCGGCCCGCTGACCACCGACATCGCTCCGGCGTACGACCACATCACCTCGGCGATCGGCGCTGCCATGATCGGCATGTTCGGCACCGCGATGCTCTGCTACGTGACCCCGAAGGAGCACCTCGGGCTGCCGGACCGGGACGACGTGAAGGCCGGCGTGATCGCGTACAAGATCGCGGCGCACGCGGCCGACCTGGCCAAGGGGCACCCCGGCGCGCAGGCGTGGGACGACGCGCTCTCCAAGGCGCGGTTCGAGTTCCGGTGGGAGGACCAGTTCAACCTCTCGCTGGACCCGGAGACCGCGCGGTCGTACCACGACGCGACCCTGCCCGCCGAGCCGGCGAAGACGGCCCACTTCTGCTCGATGTGCGGGCCGAAGTTCTGCTCCATGAAGATCACCCAGGAACTCAAGGAGTACGCGGCGCGCGGCATGAAGGACAAGTCGGAGGAGTTCGTCTCCTCGGGCGGCCGGGTCTACCTGCCGCTGGCCTGACCGGAAGCGGCGACCCGCCCCGTCGTACCGGGGGCGGGCCGCCGCTCGGGCGGTGCCCGGGTCAGTCGCGGTGGTGGCGGCCGGTGGAGCGCAACGACCGCCGGCCGATCTCCTGCTCGGGTTCGTTGTCCGCGACCGACCTGCTCAGGCCGGCGACCCAGTCCACGTACTCCTCGTCCTGGGCCGGCAGCGGCTCGGAATCCCGGTCCGCCGGAGCGTCCTCGGCCCGGGACCGGTTACGCCGGAACAGCCCCAGCCGACCACGGGTCCGGCCGCTGGGCTGTGCGGCCGGACCGTCCGGCGCCTCGCCGTCGGCCGGCCCCTCGGGTTCCCCGGCGGCAGCGGTCGCGCTCTCCGCCGCGGCGTCCACCGGCGCCGGCGCGGGGCCCCCGCGTCGCGCGGTGGCGAGGGCGTCCCAGTTCGCGGCCCGGGCCAGGTCGGGCAGCGGGGCCCGGTGCCGGGGCCGGGGCGCCGGCTCGGGCGTGGGCTGCGCGGCGGCCGGGCGGGATGTGTCCGGGGCGTCGTCGGGCCCGACCCGGGGCGCTGCCGGCCACGCCGGCGCGGGGCGCCAGGCCGACCGGAGCGCCGGATCCGGCTCGCCGCCCCGACCGGTTGCCAGCTCGTCAGCGGGGGAGGGTGGCGCCGGGCGTGGACCGCTGCCGTCCGGTTCCGGCACGTGGGAGCCGGCCCCGGACGTCGCGCCGATCGGGTCGCCGACCCCGGCGGTCGGGGCCTCCCCGGCCCTCCGATCCGCTCCGGCGGTCGGACCGATTTCGGTGGTGGGACTGGCTTCGGTGGCCGGACTGACTTCGGTGGTGGGACGGATCTCGGTGCTCGGGCCCACGTCGGCCGTCGGACCGACCTCGGCGGTCGGACCGGCCTCGGTGGTCGGGGCCGGTCCGGCGGCACTGCTCCCCGTCGGAGTGGTCGTGTCGTCCCCGGCGGCCCGCGTTCCTGTCGCAGCGGGGATCGCTGCCGTGGCCCGAGCGTCGGCGCCCGGTGCCGCCGGTGCGGTCGGCGGGTCGGCGGGGGAGTCGGTGGCCGCGGGCGTCGGGTCGGCGCGGTTCGCCGCCGAGGCCGTCGGCTGCTTCGTCGACCGGGGCTTACGGGTGCGCCGTGGCTTGCGGGCGGCCGGGACGGCCGGCTGCGCGGCAGGCGCGGCGTCCTCCGCCGCAGCCGGTGGCTGCTCGCCCGCAGCCGTAAGGGCCTGGCCGCCCTCGTCGGCACGGTCACCCCTGGCGGCGGACGCGGCCGCCACCGGGGGCGGCGACCCGGTCCACCGCGTCGCCTCCGTGGCCGCCGACGGCGATCCCGCCGCGACCGTTGCCACTGGTGACTCGGCCGATCCCGTCGCGTCCGTTGCCGTGGAGGGTGGCGATCCCGCCGCAGGCGTCACCGCTGGCGACTCGGCAGGGACCCCTGCGTCCGCTGCATCCGTTGCCGTCCGCGATTCGGCAGGGACCGCCGCATCGGTCGCCGGCCGCGACCCGGCCGGGTGTGCCGTGTCGGTGACCGGCGGGGCCGGCGCTCCGGGCGGGGGCACCGCCTCCTCCGCCGCAGGTGTCGCGGTGGGTTGCGGCGTGTCGGTGACCGCTGGGGGTGGCGGCGTGGCAGGGCGCGCCGCGTTCGTTGTCGTCGGTGATCCGGCGGGCTGCGCCACCTCCGTGAACGCCGGGGGCGGCGATCCGGCGGCCCGGTCCGGGGCCACGGAAGCCGGGGCCACGGAGGCCGTGGCCGCAGCGGTGGCGGGTGTCGTCGGGACGGTGCCGTCCGCCGGCCAGTCCCAGTGCGCCGGGGCGGCCCGCGGCGGCACGGCGTCGCCGTCGGCGGTCCCGCCGGAGCCCGTACCCGCGGGGGGTCGGTCTGCGGCGAGGCGCCCGGCGTCGGCCAGGTCGACCGTCGCCGGCTCGGCGGCCGGCTCCGGGGTGTGCGGCAGCGCGGGGCCGGCGGGCAGCGGGCGCAGGACCTCGGTCGGCTCGATGGCGTCGCCGGGGGCGGTGGGTGTGACGAGCGGCCAGCGCAGCAGCGCGGCGGCGGCGGAACCGAGCGCGCCGGCGGCCACCGCGGCCAACGCCCCGTAGTACGGCAGGAGCTGGTAGCGGTCGGTCGCGTCGCCCGGACCGGCGGTCACGTAGGTGAACGCCACCAACACCGGGCCCGCCACCCCGGTCGAGCCGCTGACCAGCGGCGGGTGGCCGCGCCACCGGGCCAGCCCGCCGGTCGCCGCGCCGGCGAGCAGCGCCACCAGGGGCAGGATCACCAGGGCCAGCCGCTGGGCCGCGCCGGCGTCGAGCCAGGCCGGCTCCAACACCCCGAGTCGTACGCTGGGCAGCGGCCCGGTCGAGGCGACCGACGGCGCCGTCGACAGCAGCGCCAGCAGCCAGACGGCGCCCGCGACCGCCGCCATGTTCCATCCCGCCGGCGGCCGGAGCAGGACGGCGAGCGCGGCACCCGCGCCGGCCAGCGCGCCGAGGATGGCGCAGATGCCGACGGCCCAGACCGGGTCCATCGAGACGAATTCGGCGGCCCGGGCGGGCTGCATGCAGAGCGGCGCGACGACGGTCGCGCCCAGCGCGGCGCCGCTGACGACGGCGAGTTGGCGGCCGGTGCCGGTCAGCGGGCCGTCGCGGCGGGCCAGGCGCTCGGTGAGCAACGCGCCGACCACGGCGGCGTTCGCGGCGAACCAGCCCGCCCAGACGAGTTGGGCCGGCCACTGGTTGACGGTGGCGCCGGTGAAGGCGCCGGTGAGCCGGACGATGCCGAAGCCGAACGCGACGCCGAGCTGACCGGCCCCGGCCAGCAGGCTCACCCCGAGCGCCGTGAGCAGCAGTCTGCCCCAGGTCCGAAAGGCCATGTCCGGCACGTTACGCACCTGTTGGGCACGCCGCCACCGGCGCGCCGCGAGCGGGTGTCGGCCCGCCGGCCAGCGGTTACTTCAACTCGACCAGCCGCGCCAGGTACGTCGTGTCGCCGACGTTGGTGAGCATGTGCACGGCGCCCGGGTCCCGGTAGACCACCCCGCCGGTCGGCTCGTCGGCGTCGATCGTGGTCCCGTCGATCGTCTGCACGACGTTCTTCGCGCCCTGGACCGCCACCACCAGGTACGGGTGGTCGTGCCGGTGCAGCGGCTGCCGCTCGCCCGGCTCCAGCCGGATGTGCCACACCCGGACCCGGTCGTTCTCGTACACGATCTCCTGGCCCACCGGGCCGAGTTCGAGCTGCGCGTCGGTCATCGGGTTGCGGCCAGTCGGGGGAGCACCTCGGCGGCGATGAGCTCCAGGTGGTCGAGGTCGTCGAGATCGATCAGACGCAGGTGCACCCGCGTGGCACCGATCGCGGCGAACTCCCCGATCCGGTCGACGAGCTGGGCGGGCGAGCCGACCACCGGGTCCTCCGGCGGCAGCGCGCTCTTGACGTGCAGCGGGGCGGCCCGGCGCTGCGCCTCCGCGTCGGTGCGCCCGATCGCGACCACGATCCCGGCGGAGAGCGTCAGCGGGGCGCGTCCGGACTCGGCCCGGCCGGCCCGCTCGCAGGCCTCCCGCACCCGCTCGTACGCCTCGGCGGTCTCCTCGACGGTCTTGAACGGCATGTTGAACTCGTCGGCGTACCGGGCGGCGAGTTCGGGGGTGCGCTTCGGGCCGCGTCCGCCGACGATCACCGGCGGCCCGGGCACCTGCACGGGCTTCGGCAGCGCGGGGGCGTCGACCAGCCGGTAGTGGTCGCCGGTGAAGCTGTACGTCTCGCCCGGTGGGGTCCGCCACAGCCCGGTGATGACCTCCAGCTGCTCGGCCAGCCGGTCGAAGCGCTCGCCGACGCGGGGGAACGGGATGCCGTAGGAGGTGTGCTCCCGCTCGTACCAGCCGGCGCCGATGCCCAGCTCGACCCGGCCGCCGCTCATCTGGTCGACCTGGGCCACCATCACCGCCAGCGGGCCGGGCAGCCGGAAGGTCGCCGACGTGACCAGGGTGCCGAGCCGGATCCGGGTGGTCTCCCGGGCCAGCGCGGCCAGGGTCAACCAGGAGTCGGTCGGGCCGGGCAGCGCCGGCTCGTCGCCCATCGCCTGGTAGTGGTCGGCGCGGAAGAAGCCCTCGAACCCGCCGGCCTCGGCCAGCCGGGCGAAGCGGAGCTGGTCGTCGTAGCTGGCGCCCCGGTGCGGCTCGGTGAACACGGTGACCCGCATGCTCATCGCCCCTCCGCGCCGGCCCCCGCCGGCAGGTCCCGCTCCATGAGGAGTTCGTGCAGGTCGGCGCTGACCCGGGCGACGTCCGCCAGGTGCGCGTTGCGGCCGAGGGTGCGCGGCCGGGGGATGTCCACGTCGACCACCTCGCGGATCCGGCCGGGCCGGGGGCTGAGCACGACCACCCGGTCGGCCAGCAGCACCGCCTCGTCGATCGAGTGGGTGACGAAGACGACGGTGGGCTTGGACTCCATGTGCACCCGCTGGAGTTCCCCGGAGAGTTCCTCGCGGGTGAGCGCGTCGAGCGCGGAGAACGGCTCGTCCATCAGCATCACCCGGGGCTCGCCGATCAGCGACCGGCACAGCGAGACCCGCTGCTGCATGCCGCCGGAGAGCTCGTGGGGCAGCCGCTTCTCGAAGCCGCCCAGCCCGGCGAGGTCCAGCAGCTGCCGGGCCCGCTCGCGGTGCTTCGCCCGCTTCCAGCCGAAGATCTCCACCGGGAGCAGGACGTTGTCCAGCACCGTGCGCCAGGGGAGCAGGGCCGGCCGCTGGAACAGCATGGCGATGTCGCGGCGGGGCCTGGTGATCGGCGTACCGGCCACGGTGATCTCGCCGTCGGACACCGGCAGCAGGCCGGCGATCAGGCGCAGCAGCGTGGACTTGCCGCACCCGGAGCGGCCGAGCACCGCCACGAACTCGCCGTCGGCGACGTGCAGGTCGATGCCGCGCAGCGCCTCCACCCGGCCACTGCGGCCGTCGAAGGTGCGGGACACCCCGGACAGGCGGATCATCTCCGGCGGCCTCCCTGAGTCGGCGATCAACAGTCGCGGCACAGGGTAGCCGGCCTGCCCACGGATCGCACCGTCCGGGGTGGATCACCTGCTTCTTCCGCAGTGGATGACGGTGGGCCGTCACGGGCGGACACGAGTTGTTTCCGTACCGCAACCCGATACGCCTGGCACCGCAAAGCTTGTTTTCTCGTACGCTGTGCCGGCGATGGATCCCCTCACGACGGTGGCGCCGGCAACCCCTCCGCCGGCCCGCCGAACAACCCCCACCGGGCGGCGGCGCGCCGCACCGGTCGGAAAGGACATGGTGCACTGATGAGAAGGCTGACCCGTACGGTCGCCGCGGCGGCGCTGGCCACCGCCCTCGCCCTGGTCTCCGCGTGCAGCGGCGGCTCGGACTCCGGCGACGACGCAAAGGGCGGCAACGGCGCGCTGGAGAAGGTGACCTACCTCACCTCGTTCGGCAACTTCGGCCGTGACTCCTACGCCTGGGTGGCGAAGGAGAAGGGCTTCTTCAAGGAGGCCGGGTTCGACGTCGAGATCAAGCCGGGCCAGGGCACCGGCGGCGTGATCCAGACGATCACCGGCGGGCAGGCCGACTTCGGCCCGATCGACCTCACCGGCGGGCTGCTCCAGTTCGGCAACGGCCAGGCCAAGGACTTCGTCGCGGTCGCCGCCATCCAGCAGCGCACGATGGCCGCCATCGCGACCGTCGAGGGCAAGGGCATCGCGTCGCCGAAGGACCTCGAGGGCAAGAAGCTCGCCGACACCCCCGGCTCCGTCGTCCGCAACCTCTTCCCGACGTACGCCCGGATGGCCGGTGTGGACGCGAGCAAGGTGACCTGGGTCAACGGCGACGCGCAGACCCTGATGGGCACGCTCGCCGGCGGCACGGTGGACGGCATCGGCCAGTTCGTCGTCGGCCAGCCGACCATCGAGACGGTGACCAAGAAGAAGGCCGTCCTGCTGCCCTACAGCAACGTGATGCAGGACCTCTACGGCAACGTGCTGATCACCTCCTCGAAGATCGCCAAGGAGAAGCCGGAGATGGTCAAGCGGTTCACCGCGGCCCTGATGAAGGGCCTGGAGTACGCGCTGACCAACCCGCAGGAGGCGGGCAACATCCTGAAGAAGAACGTCGACGCCGCCAACCCGGCCGCCGCCGCCGCCGAGCTGCAGCTGATGGCCGCCTACGTGCGGTCCAGCAACTCCGGCACCCAGCTCGGCACGCTGGACAGCGGCCGGGTGGCCAAGAGCATCGCGATCCTGCAGGGCGCCGGCCAGCTCACGCAGAACATCACCCCCGAGCAGATCATCGACTTCAGCCTCGCGCCGAAGGCCTGATCGACGCCGACAGTGCCGCGGGGGTGCGACCCACCGGGATGACCGGAGGGCCGCACCCCCGCCGCGTGCCGGCCCTGGCCGGCAGGAGAGGAGGACCCGTGACGGAGACGACAGGTACCCGGTCCGACCCCACCGAGGCGGGGCGGAAGGCCACCGTTCCGGCCCCGGCCGGCGCGCCCGGGGTGGCGACGCCCACCACGCCGCCGGTTGCCACGGCCGCCCGCCGGTCCGGCGTACGCCCGGCGGCCGTCGGCCTGCCGCTGCTCGGCGCCGTGATCGCGCTGACCGCCTGGTGGCTGGTCACGTCGGTGCTGGAGCTGGTGCACCCGGCGTCCCTGCCGCCGCCGCAGGCGGTGTGGAAGTCGTTGACCACCTCGGCCGACGTGCTGCTGCCGGCGCTGGGGGTGACCACCCTGCTGACGCTGGTCGGCTTCCTGCTCTCGGCGGTCGCCGGGGTGCTGATCGGGATGGCCCTGGCCGCGTCCCGCCGCGTCGAGCGGATGTTCGCGCCGCTGCTCGTGGCGGTCAACGCGGTGCCGAAGATCGCCCTGGGCCCGCTGCTGGTGGTCTCGGTCGGCTGGGGGGAGAAGCCCATCCTGACCATGGTGTTCCTGCTGTGCTTCTTCCCGATCGTGCTCTCCACCGCGACGGGTCTCACCACCACCCCGGCGGACCTGGCCGAGCTGGCCAGGTCGCTGAACGCGTCGTGGTGGCAGGCGTTCCGCAAGGTGCGCTTCCCGGCCGCGCTGCCGCAGGTCTTCGTCGGCCTCAAGGTGGCGATGCCGCTGGCGGCGATCGGCGCGGTGATCGGCGAGTTCTACTCGGACAAGCCGGGGCTGGGTTACCAGATCCTCCAGTACAACGGCGTCGGTGACACCGCGACCGCCTGGGCCGCGATCGTGCTGATCGCGCTGATGAGCATCCTGCTCTACAGCGCGCTCTCCCTGGTCGAGCGGCTCGCGCTGCCCTGGGTCCGGGCCACCACGTCGGCCCGGTGACCCACGTTCGGCCGGTCACCCGGTGTCAACCGGTGACCGGCCGACACCGGTCCCTCGCATCGACCGGTGACGGACGTCGACAGGTCACCGGCTGGACCAGCCAAGGTGTGGCCCGCCGTGCCCGGCGCAGGGATCAAGCCTGACCGCCCGGAGCCGGGTACGGCGGGCCACACCGCCCACCACCCTCAGCCCGCGAGGCGCCACCGGCCGTTGCGGGCGACCAGGGTGGTCAGGGCCTGCGGCATCAGGCCGGAGTGGTTGTCCGGCGTCATCCGGATCGGGCCGGACAGGCCGTCCATCTGCGACGTCTCCAGCACGTTGCGGATGCCGTCGCGGTCGACCTGGCCGGGCTCGCCGCCGGCCCGCAGCTCGGCGTCGGCGATGAGCTGCACGGCGTCGGCCGCGAACGAGGACGAGCCGTTGTAGCCGCCGAACCGGGCGGTGTAGTCCTGGAACCACTGCCGGCGAGCCGCCTTCGCCGGGGTGGTGGCGATGACGTCGTCGATCACCATGGTCTGGGTGAAGACCATGGTCGCCCGCTCGGTCGCCCGGGCGGCGGCGCCGAGGAAGAGGTCGCCGGCGGCCGCCGCGTCGAAGAAGAGCGATCCCTTGAACTTGGCCTGCTGGGCCGCGGTGGCGGCCAGCGCCGCCTGCTCCGGCGAGGTCCACACCACCAGCGCGTCCGGCTCGTCCTCGGTCAGCGCCTTGACCTGCTCGCCGACCTCGGTGTCGGTGGTCTTGACCGACTCCCCGCGCGGCGGCTTGATGCCGCGCTTCGCGAACTCGCTGCGCAGCGCGGCCAGTCCCTCGCGCCCGTAGTCGTCGTCGCTGTACAGCACGCCGGCCGTCTTGACGTTTTTGCGGCGCATCTCGACGGCGAGGGCGGCGGCGCTGTCGGCCGCGTTGGGGGCGAGCTTGAACACGTACCGCCGGTCGGCGACCGGGGCGGACACCGCGCCGGAGGAGGCGAGCGCAATGGTGGGAATTCGCTTCTCGTTGATGGTCCGCACGGCGCCGACCGCGCATTCGTTGCAGCCGCCCATGATGATCGCGCTGACTTGCGAATCGGCGCTGAAGTCACCGATGTTGCGCAGCGACTCGGCCGGGTCCGACCGGTTGTCCTTCACCTTGAGTTCGATCCTGCGGCCGTTCAGCGCGCCCGAGGAGTTAAGTTGCTCGATCTTCAGTTCCAACGCCCGCTGGTACGCCTTGCCGACCGCCGCCGCCGCGCCGGAGAGTTCGAGGTCCGCCGCGATGACGATGGGACTCGTGTCCTGCTCGTCCGCGCCGAACTGGCAGCCGGTGAGCGTGGTGGCCAGCACGGCCGATGCGAGCGCCGCGGCGGTCGCGGAGCGGATGGTGCTCAACTCAGTCCTCCAGATGCGGCCCGGGCGCTGCCCGGTCACCGCCGGGTTGTTTCCGTCCTCAGTAGAGGAACGGTATCGGTCTGCCGTACGGTGTGCGCGAAGCCTGCAAAACCTTGCCAACGCCGGGCCCTGTGGTCAAGCGCGCGCGTCGGAGCCGTTTCGGGACGCGCATCCCACATGGTGGGGCCGCGAGAAGTTTGCCAGTGCTCACTAATCCGACACGGGTGACCACTCTGGAGTTACATGCCCTGTTCACGGGCATGAAGAATTGAAGGTATTAGTTGACCGGATCACGGGATGCGTGCCCTCCAAACGTTCCCTTCCCCACTGCGGCTTCCCAAACAGGATCGCTTCTGGTGAAATCGCGGCCGTGCCGCGTGTGGCGCAGTCCGCTGCACCGGGCGCGAGTCGGCGGGGCAGGCGTGGAAGAAACGACGGAGGCGATGTCGTGAGCACCGGACCGACGACCCTGCCCGGCGGCGGCGAGAGCGAGCAGTCGAAGCGCCGGCGGATGCCGCGGCTGCGCGACGCGCGGATCCGCTCCAAGCTCGCGCTGATCCTGGTGGTGCCGGTCGCCGCGGTGATCGCGCTGGCCACCGTCCGGCTCATCTCCGTCGGCGAGGGCGCCCTCGACGCGACCCAGGCCCGGGCTGTCACCGCGCTCTCCATCGACATCTCCGCGATGACCCAGGACCTGCACGCCGAGCGGATGGCGGCGTCCGCCTTCCTGGCCGCGCCGCAGCAGAAGGCCGACGCCTACAACCTGCGGGTGCGCAGCACCGACGCGCGGATCGACGCCTACCGGGCGGAGCGCGGGCGGATCGGCGAGGTGCCGGCCGCCGTCCGGGACCGGCTGGCCACCATCGACGAGCACCTGGAGACGCTGGCCGCCACCCGGCAGAAGGTGCTGGACCGCCAGCAGATGGCGGTCGCCGAGGCGGCGCTGCGCTACGGGGTCATCATCACCGACCTGGTCGCGTACGGCGACGGGCTCGCCCAGCTGCCCGGCGAGGAGCGGCTGGCCGATGCCCGGCGTGCGGTCGCCGCGTTCACCCGCGCCAAGGCGGCCGTCGCCGAGGAGCAGTCGGTCGCCTTCACCGCGTTGAGCGCCGGCTCGCTCGACGAGGAGCAGTTCTCCTCCTTCGTCGCCACCCTGACCAGCCAGCAGGAGGCGCTGCTCGCCTTCTCCCTGGCCGCCGACCCGACCCAGCGCGCCCTCGTCGACGGCACCGTCTCCGGCGACGCGGTCACCCTCGCCGACCGGGTCGCGGCCGACATCACCCGCTCGGTCGGGCAGAGCCCGCTGGTGACCGACCAGGAGGCCAACGCCGCCTTCGGCGCGGTCAACGACCTCATGCGGTGGGCCGAGATCCGGCTCCAGGACCGGCTGCTCGACCAGGCCGACCAGGCCCGCTCGGACGTCATCCGGCAGGCCGTCGTCGAGTCGGTGCTGGTGCTGCTCACGCTCGCCATCGCGGTCAGCCTCGCCGTGGTGCTGGCCCGCTCGCTCAACCGCTCGCTGCGCCGGCTGCGGGAGGGCGCCCTCTCGGTGGCCAACCACGACCTGCCGGACGCGGTGAAGCGGCTCCAGAACGTCGGCAACGTCGGCGACGGCGGCGTCGACGAGATCGTCCGGCAGGTGCGCGACCCGATCCAGCTCAACAGCCGCGACGAGGTCGGGCAGGTGGCGCTCGCCTTCAACGTCGTGCACCGCGAGGCGGTCCGCGTGGCCGCCGAGCAGGCCGCGCTGCGCACCAGCGTCTCGGCGATGTTCCTCAACCTGGCCCGGCGCAGTCAGACCCTGGTCGACCGGATGATCGGCGAGCTGGACGCGATCGAGCGCGGCGAGGAGGACCCGAAGCGGCTGGCGAAGCTCTTCGAGCTGGACCACCTCGCCACCCGGATGCGCCGCAACGACGAGAACCTGCTCGTCCTGGCCGGCGCCGACTCGGCCGTGCCGCGGCGCGACGACGCCCTCCTGGTGGACGTCCTGCGCGCCGCGCAGTCCGAGGTCGAGCTCTACAACCGGATCGAGTTCGGCACCGTCGACACCGACATCTCGGTGGCCGCGCACGCGGTCAACGACGTGGTCCGGCTGGTCGCCGAGCTGCTCGACAACGCCACCCGCTTCTCGCCGCCGACCACCACGGTGGTCGCCGACGGCCGGCGCATCCGGGACTACGTGCTCATCCAGGTGGAGGACCGGGGCCTCGGCCTGACCGACGAGCAGCTGGACTCGCTCAACCGCCGGCTGGCGGCCCCGCCGAGCGTCGACGTCGCGGCGTTCCGGCTGATGGGTCTGGCCGTGGTCAGCCGGCTCGCCTCCCGCTACGGCATCCGCGTGGAGCTGCGCCGCAACGTGGAGGGCGGCACCGTCGCCCAGGTGACGCTCCCCGCCGCGACGGTGGTGCTGCCGCAGCTCCACGGCCGCGACCAGCAGATCACCCGGCCCCGGCAGCCGCTCGCCGTCGAGCAGACGCCGCTCACCCCCGTCGGCCTCGGCGAGCCGATCGCCGGCGCGGGGCGTACCGCCACCCTCACCGACCAGTGGCGGTCCGCGCCGGCGCCGTGGCAGGCGCCCGAGCAGGCGCGGGACGCCGCGTCCCCGGTGCAGGCCGGCGGCCTGACGGGGACGCCGTCGGCCGCCCCGGCGACGCCGGCCCAGCCGACCTTGACCGGCGGCGGGATCTCGGCCGGCACGCCGACCGCCGCGTTCCCCGCGGTCGAGCCGCTGCCCAAGCGCGTACCCGCCGCGGAGGCCGTCGCGCCGGCCGCGCCCGCCGCGCCGGTGCTGCCGGCCGGCCCGGTCGCCGGCCAGCCGGCCACCACCCCGCTGCCGGCCGGTCCCGCCCCGGCGGGCGGATTCGGCGCCGACCCGGGTGCCGGCCGTGGCCTCGGGGCCAACCTGGCCGCCACCGCCCCGCTCGCCCCGGCCGCGCCGATCACCCCGCGCGCCGAGCTGCCGGCCGAGGCGCCCATCTTCCGCGAGATGGAGGCGGTGTGGTTCCGCTCGCACGGCAACGACGCCACCGCCATCTTCGCCCGCCCGGACTTCAGCCAGCCGCCGAAGGCCCAACCGTCCGCCGGAGCGCCGGCCGCGGCCCAGCCGACGACGGGCGAGTCGCGTCCGCCACGGCTGCCCACGCGTACGCCGGGCAGCACGGCCACCCCGCCGCCCGCGCAGCCGCCGCCGCCGTCGTACACTCCGCCGGCCCCGGCGCGGCCCGCGACGCTGGACGCGCCGACCGCGAAGCCGGCCGCGGCGCCCGCCGCGACGCCGGTCGCGGAAACGCCGCCGGCGGCGCCCGCGGCCGACGCGGACGCCTGGCGGACGGCGGCCGACGAGGGCTGGTCCCGGGCCAGCCGGGCCGCGGAGCCGGCCGCCGGCGGCACCACCCGCTCCGGGCTGCCGAAGCGGGTGCCGCAGGCGCAGCTCGTGCCCGGCGGGATCGAGCCCCAGGGCGGCCGCGACCGCAGCCGGCGCACCCCCGACGAAGTACGGGGTCTGTTGTCGGCCTACCACCGCGGTGTGCAGCGCGGGCGGGCGGCCGGAACGGACCAGAACAGCACCTCGACCAAGGAGACGAGTCGATGAACAGGCCAGCGGCCATGCAGGACATGAGTTGGTTGCTCACCAACTTCGCCGACAGCGTGGCGGGCATCGCCCACGTGGTGGCGGTGTCCGCCGACGGGCTGCTGCTCGCCTCCTCGCGGGACCTGCCCGCGGACCGGGCGGACCAGCTCGCGGCGATCACCTCGGGCGTGGTCAGCCTGACCGAGGGCGCGGCCCGGATGTTCAGCGCCGGCGGGGTGCTCCAGACGGTCATCGAGATGGACAGCGGCTACCTCTTCCTGATGTCGATCAGCGACGGCTCGTCGATGGCGGTGCTGGCGGCCCGTAGCTGCGACGTCGGGCAGGTGGGTTACGAGATGGCGCTCCTGGTCGAGCGGGTCGGCGCTGCGCTGGTGCCGCTGCCCCGGGACGCCGTGCGGTCGTAGCCGGGACGCGACGCGGGCTGCGCGTCGGCCAGGGGATGAGGAGACCGGTGCCAGGAGGCCCGGCCGGGGAGAGGAGGTGATCGCGAATGGACCAACGGCGCGCGGACCCGCGCGGTGCGCTGGTACGGCCGTACGCGGTCACCCGCGGTCGGACCGAGGCGCAGCTGGACATCGCCCTGGAAGCGGTCCTGTCGGCCACTCCCACCCAGGTCGCGGAGTCCCGCTTCGCGGGGCACGACAAGCACCGCATCGCCACCGTCTGCGAGGGGCGGGCGCAGTCGCTGGCCGAGATCGCCGCGTACACCCGGATGCCGCTGGGCGTCACCCGGGTGCTGGTCGCCGACATGGTGGCCGAGAGCCTGCTGACGCTACACACTGCCGCTCCCGCCGAGGGGTTCGAGGAGCGGATGGAAATCCTTGGAAGGGTGCTAAGTGGACTTCGCAGGCTATGACCCCGCCGGGGCCCGCCAGAGCCGGGGAATCGTCTCCGCGAAGATCGTGGTCGCGGGCGGCTTCGGCGTGGGCAAGACGACGCTGGTCGGCGCGATCTCGGAGATCACCCCACTGAGAACCGAGGCGGTGATGACCGCGGCCGGGGTCGGCATCGACGACCCGTCCAAGGTGCCGGGGAAGCAGACCACCACGGTCGCCATGGACTTCGGCCGGATCACGATGGCCGAGGACCTGATCCTGTACCTCTTCGGCACGCCCGGCCAGACCCGGTTCTGGTTCATGTGGGACGAGATCATCAAGGGCGCGGTGGGCGCGGCCGTCCTGGTGGACACCCGCCGGATCACGGACGCCTTCGCGCCGCTGGACTACTTCGAGAACCGCAGGCTGCCGTACGTGGTGGCGTTGAACCGGTTCGACGGCGCGCCGCAGTACGAGCTGGAGGAGGTCCGGGAGGCGCTGGCCATCTCGCAGGACGTGCCGCTGGTGCTGACCGACGCCCGGCACCGGGAGTCGGTCAAGCAGGTGCTGGTGACCGTCGTGGAGCACGCCATGATCCGCCTCCAGGCCGAGCACGGCCGGGGCTTCCCGGCTCCGGTCGGCTGAGAACTCCCACGGCCGGACGGTGCCCGTGGCCGCCCCGGTGCGGGCGGCAGGGGCCGCCCTGCCGCGTCAGTCGACCCGGAGCCGGTAGCCGCGCTTGACGACGGTCTGCACCACCCGGGGTGCCCGCAGCCCGGCGCGCAGCCGGGCCACCGCCATCTCCACCGCGTGCTCGTCGGCGCCGCGCGGCAGCGTCCGCAGCAGCGCGGTCCGGGACAGCACCCGGCCGGGGGAGTGGGCCAGGGCCCGGAGCACCGCCATCGGCGCCGGGGCCAGCGGACGCAACTCGCCGTCGACCACGGCGGCGTGCCCGCGCAGGGTCAGCAGGTGGCCGGCCGCCTTCAGGGTGACCGTGCGGCGCGGCAGCTCGTCGACGATGGTCCGGACCAGGGCGCCCAGCCGAGCCCGGGACGGCGCGCTGACCGGCACCCCGCGCCGCAGCAGCGGCTCCGCCGTGACCGCCCCCACGCAACTGGCCAGCACGTCGCGCCGGAACGCGTCCAGCACCGCGTCGCCGCGCTCCCCGGCGGCGCGCAGCAGCGCCTCCGCCGCCGGGGCCGAGGTGAACGTGACGGCGTCGACCAGCCGGCCGGCGACCAGGTCGATCAGGCGGTGCAGCGGGGCCGGGTCGGTCGGCGGCGCCCACCGGTAGACCGGCACCTCGATCACGGTGGCCCCGGCCGCCTCCAGCGCCATCGTGCACTCCGGCTGCCGATCCCCGTGCAGCTGCATGGCGATCACCTGCCCGGCGACGCCGCGCCGGCACAGGTGGTCGACCACCTCGTCGCAGCTCTCCGATTCCGGTGACCACTGGTCGTGCAGGCCGGCGGCGCGGATCGCCCCGCGCGCCTTGGGGCCCCGGGCCACCACGTACGCGTCGGCGAGCACGCCGCGCAGCGGCTCGGCCAGCCCCCAGCCCTCGGCGGCCTCCAGCCAGCCGCGCATCCCGATGCCGGTGTTGGCCATCAGGATGTCCGGCGGCCGGTCCAGGCAGGCCCGGGTGGCCTCGCGCAGGTCCGTGTCGTCGGCCAGCGGCACGATCCGCAGGGCCGGGGCGATCACCACCCGGGCACCCCGCCGCTGGAGCAGCGCGGCGAGTTCGTCCCGCCGGCGGTCGGCGGTCACCCCGATGGTGAAGCCGGCCAGTTCGTCGCGCATTCACCCCTCCTGTCGCAGCCGCACCTCGACCAGCCCGTCCCGGCAGCGCGCCTCGTGCCGGGTCACGGCGACCCCGGGCAGGTCCAGACAGACCCCGGTGCGCAGGTCGTACGCCTGCTTGTGCAGCGGCGAGGCGACCGTCGGCACCCCGCCCCGGCTACCGACGATGCCCCTCGACAGCACGTACGCCCGGCCGACGGGGTCGAGGTTGTCGAGGGCGAACAGCCCGTCGGCGGTGCGGAACAGGGCCACCTGCACGCCGTCGACCAGCGCCGCGACGCCCCGCTCGGGCTCCAGCCGGTCGAGCCGGCAGACGGGCGTCCAGGCGCGCGGCGTGGCGGCGGGCACGGTGGCGGTCGTCGGCTTCGCGGCGGTCGTCGGCATGGTGGTGGTCGTCGTGGTCATCGCCGTACCTCCGGCACTCCGGTCGTCGTGGTGGTCATGGCCGCACCTCCGGCATCCCGAGCGCGACCGGCTGCTGGCCCTCCGCCCACGGCGCGCGGTCCGCCGGGACCGGCTGGCCGCGTTCCAGCGCGAAGGTGATCGACGGGTCGGGCACCTCGGGGGCGTTGACGAAGGAGGCGAACCGGCGCAGCCGGGCCGGGTCCTCCAGCACGTCCCGCCACTCGTCGGAGTACGACTCGACGTGCCGGGCCATCGCGGCGTCGAGTTCGGCGCACAGGCCGAGCGAGTCGTCCACGATGACGGCGCGCAGGTGGTCGAGGCCGCCATCCATCGCCTCGATCCAGGCGGCGGTGCGTTGCAGCCGGTCGGCGGTGCGGACGTAGTACATCAGGAACCTGTCGACCAGCAGGATCAGCGCCTCGGTGGACAGATCGGTGGCGAAGAGGTCGGCGTGCCGGGGCCGGAAGCCGCCGTTTCCGCCGACGTAGAGGTTCCAGCCGGTCTCGGTGGCGATGATGCCGAAGTCCTTGCTGCGGGCCTCGGCGCACTCGCGGGCGCAGCCCGACACCGCCGACTTGATCTTGTGTGGGGCGCGCAGCCCCCGGTAGCGCAGCTCCAGGGCGATGGCCAGCCCGACCGAGTCCTGCACCCCGTACCGGCACCAGGTCTCGCCGACGCAGGACTTCACCGTGCGCAGCGCCTTGCCGTACGCGTGGCCGGACTCGAAGCCGGCGTCGACCAGCCGGCGCCAGATCTGCGGCAACTGCTCGACCCGGGCCCCGAACAGGTCGATCCGCTGCCCTCCGGTGATCTTCGTGTAGAGCCGGAAGTCGCGGGCCACCTCGCCGATCACGATCAGCTTCTCCGGGGTGATCTCGCCGCCGGGGATCCGGGGCACCACCGAGTAGCTGCCGTCGCGTTGCAGGTTGGCCAGGAAGTGGTCGTTGGTGTCCTGCAACGACGCCTGCTCCCCGTCGAGCACGTGCCCGGCGCCCAGGGAGGCGAGGATCGAGGCGACCACCGGCTTGCAGATGTCGCAGCCGCGCCCCCGACCGTGCTCGGCGACGAGCCGCGAGAACGTGCGGATGCCCCGCACCCGGACGATGTCGAACAGCTCCTGTCGGCTGGCGTCGAAGTGCTCGCAGAGCGCGGTGGACTGCCGCACCCCGGCCGCGTCGAGGAGTTGCTTGAGCATCGGCACGCAGGAGCCGCAACTCGTCCCCGCCCGCGTGCACGCCTTCAGGGCTGGCACGTCCGCGCAGCCGCCGGCGATCGCCGCGTCGACGTCGGCGCGGGTCACCGCGTTGCAGGAACAGACCTGCGCGGTGGCGGGCAGCGCGCCGGCACCCGCGCCCGCCGCGCCCTCCGGGGCGAGCAGCGCCAGCGGAGGCGCGGGCAGCGGGCCGCCGACGCTGGCCCGCAGCGTCGGATACGCGCCCGCGTCGCCGACCAGCACCCCGCCGAGCAGGGTCTTCGCGTCGTCGGAGAGGACCAGCTTGGCGTACACCCGGGTGGCCGGGTCGGTGAACGTCACGTCGAGGCAGCCCGGGGTGGCGCCGTGCGCGTCGCCGAACGAGGCCACGTCCACGCCGAGCAGCTTCAGCTTCGTGGCGGTGTCCGCGCCGGGGAAGGTGGCCGCCCCGCCGACCAGCCGGTCGGCGACCACCTCGGCCATCGCGTAGCCGGGGGCGACCAGGCCGTGGCAGGTGCCGTCGACCGCCGCGCACTCGCCGACCGCCCAGATCCGCTCGTCGGCCGTCCGGCAGGTGCCGTCGACCAGCACCCCGCCGCGCGGGCCGAGCGCCAGCCCGGCGGCCCGGGCCAGCTCGTCGCGGGGCCGGATGCCGGCCGCCACCACCACCAGGTCGGCGTCGACCACCGTGCCGTCGGCCAGTTCCAGCCCGGCGACGGCGCCGTCCGGGCCGGGCCGCACGGCGGTGGTGGCGACGCCCAGGTGGGTGGTCACGCCCAACTCGTCGACGTACCGGCGGAGCATCGCGCCGCCGGCCTGGTCCACCTGCACCGGCATCAGCCGGGGCGCGAACTCCACCACGCTGGTGGCCAACCCCAGCAGCCGCAGCGCGTTCGCCGCCTCCAGCCCGAGCAGCCCGCCGCCGATCACCGCGCCGGTGCGCCGGCCGCGCGCGTGCTCGCGGATCGCCTCCAGGTCGTCCAGCGTCCGGTAGACGAAGACCCCGGGCAGGGACGCCCCGGGCACCGGCGGCACGAAGGCGTACGAGCCGGTGGCCAGCACCAGCGCGTCGTACGGGTGCTCGCCGGCCGCCGTGCGCACCACCCGCCGCTCCCGGTCGACCGCCGTGGCCGGCTCGCCGAGGCGCAGCTCCACCCCGTCGTCGGGGGTGTGCAGGTTCAGTTCCTCGGCGCCCACCCCGTCGAAGAACGCCGAGAGCCGCACCCGGTCGTACGCCGGGCGGGTCTCCTCGGCGAGCACGGTGACCCGCCACCGCCGCTCGGGGTCCCGGGCGCGCAGCGCGTCGACGAAGCGCTGCCCGACCATGCCGTTGCCGACGACGACCAGCCTGCCGCCGCTCGCACTGGGCCTGATGATTCGCTCGCTTCGCTCGCTCATTGCGTCACCTCCACGGAGTCCACCTCGGACAGCCAGGCGACGATGCCGGCGACCGCGTCCCGACAGCCGCCGCAGCCGGTGCCGGCCCGGGTGGCCGCCACCACGGCGTCGACCGTCCGGGCCCCGGAGCGCCAGCAGCTCACCAGCGCCCCCTTGCTGACGGAGTTGCACTGGCAGACGGTCGCCGCGTCCGGCATCAGCGCCGGGGACGCGGCGGGCGTCGCCGGGGCCGCGCCGAAGGCCCGGCCGAGCAGCAGGGACCGCCGGTCGGCCGGCACCGGCTGACCCCGGTCGAAGAGCTGGACGACCGTGCCGACCGCCGGGTTGTCGCCGAGCAGGATCGCGGCGGTCAGCCGCTCGTCGCGGATGCGCAGCCGGGCGTACGTGCCCCGGGCCGGGTCGGCGAAGGTCAACTCCTCGCCGGCCCCGCCGTCGGCCGGGTCGCCCATCGCGGCGAGGTCGATGCCGGCGGCCTTCAGCCGGGTCACCACGGGGCGGGGTCGGTAGCGGGCCAGCGGGTCTTCGCCGGTGAGCATCTGCGCCACCACCCGGGCCTGCGCCCAGGCCGGGGCGACCAGCCCGGTGAGGGCGCCGTCGTGCTGGGCGCAGTCGCCGATCGCCGAGATCCGTGGATCGCTGGTGCGCAGCCGGTCGTCGACCAGCACGCCCCGCTCCACGGCCAGCCCGGCCGCGGCGGCGAGGGCGGTGTCGGGGCGTACCCCGCAGGAGAGGACCAGCAGGTCGGCGGTGAGCGACCGGCCGTCGGCCAGGTCGAGGCGGACCCCGTCGGCGTCCGCGGCCACGCGGGTGGCCGACGCCGCCAGGTGGGTGGTCACCCCGAGGCCGGCGAGCGTGCCGGCCAGCACCGCCGCGCCGGCCGGGTCGAGCTGCCGCTCCATCAGGTACGGCACCGGGTGCACCACCCCGACGTCGAGGCCCCGGGCGGCGAGCCCGCGGGCCGCCTCCAGCCCGAGCAGCCCGCCGCCGAGCACCAGGGCGCTGCGCGCACCCTCGGCGACGGCGAGGATCCGCCGGCAGTCGTCCAGGGTGCGGAACGGGACCACCCGGGCGGGCAGGTCGGGCCCGTCCAGGCCGGGCAGCGGGGGCACCACGGCCCGGCTGCCGGTGGCGAGCACCAAATGGTCGTACGCGATGCGGTCGCCGTCGTCGGTGTGGACGGTGCCGGCGGCCGGGTCGATCGCGGTGACGGTCACCCCGGTACGCAGGTCGACGCCCTGCCCGGCGGCCTCGGCCAGCTCCACGTCCGCCTCGCCGATCCTGCCGGTCAGCAGCGTGGAAAGCATGATCCGGTTGTACGCCCGGTGCGGCTCGGCCCCGAGCACGGTGACCTTCCGGTTCCCGCCCCGGGCGTGCAGCTCGCCGGCCAACCGGGAGCCGGCCATCCCGTTGCCGACGATCACGACGCGGTCGGTCACGGTTCGTCCATCCTTTCCAGCCGGACGGCGCAGATCTTGAACTCCGGCATCCCGGAGACCGGGTCGACGGCGTCGTTGGTGACCGAGTTGGCCCGCGCGGCGCCGCCCCAGTGGAACGGCGCGAAGACGGTGTCCGGCCGGATCGTGGGGCTGAGCCGGGCCGGCGCCCGCAGCTCGCCCCGGCGGGAGACCACCCGCACCGGCTCGCCGTCGCCGATGCCGAGCCGGGCGGCCAGGTCGGGGTGCAGCTCGACGAAGGCGTCTGGAGCGGCCTGGCGCAACGCGTCGACCCGGCGGGTCTGGGTGCCGGACTGGTACTGCGCGAGCACCCGGCCGGTGGTGAAGTGCAGCGGGTACTCGGCGCACACCTCCTCGGCGGCCGGCCGGTGCTCCACCGGGTGGAACCGGGCCCGCCCGTCGGGGGTGGCGAAGCGGTCCGCGAAGAGCCGGGGCGTGTCCGGCCCGTCCTCGGCCGGGCAGGGCCAGAACAACCCGTCGCGCTCGTCGATCCGCTCCCAGCTCACTCCGGCGTAGTCGGCGATCCCGCCGGCCGACGCCCGGCGCAGCTCCTCGAACACCACCCGCGGATCGCTGTCGTCCACCCCGCCGGCACCACCCGGGCTGGGTGCAAGGAAGGGAACCTTCCTATGCGGAATCCGATAAGAGGGTGCCCTTCCTTGCGCCTGGAGGCCGGCGGTGAGGGCGGCGAGGATCGCCAGGTCGGTGCGGACGCCGGGGGGCGGTGGGCGCAGGGCCCGGCGGCGCAGCACCCGGCCCTCCAGGTTGGTCATCGTGCCGTCCTCCTCGGCCCACTGCGCGGTGGGCAGCACCACGTCGGCCAGCGCGGCCGTCTCGGAGAGCAGGAAGTCGGCGACGACGAGCAGGTCGAGGTCGCGCAGCCGGCGTTCGATCCGGGCGGCCCGGGGCGCGGAGACCACCGGGTTGGAGCCGAAGACCAGCAGCGCCTTCGGCCCGGCCGACGTGCCCAGCGAGTCGAGCAGTTGGTACGCCGGCACGCCCGGCCCGGGCAGCTCGTCGGCCGGTACGCCCCAGACGCCGGCGACGTGCTCCCGGGCGGCGGGGTCGTCGATCCTCCGGTAGCCGGGGAGCTGGTCGGCCTTCTGCCCGTGCTCCCGCCCGCCCTGCCCGTTGCCCTGGCCGGTCAGGCAGCCGTAGCCGGAGCCGGGGCGGCCGGGCAAACCGAGGGCGAGCGCCAGGTTGACGAAGCCGGTGACCGTGTCCACGCCCTTGGCGTGCTGTTCGGCGCCCCGCGCGGTCAGAATGATCACGCGTTCGGCGGTGCCGAGGGCCCGGGCGGTCGCCTCCAGGTCGGCCACCGGCACCCCGGAGAGTGCCTCGGTGCGGGCCGGCCACCAGCCCGCCACGCTGCGGCGGACCGCCTCGAAGCCGGTGGTGCGGGCGGCCACGTAGTCCCGGTCGACCCAGCCCTCGGTGAGCGCGACGTGCAGCAGCGCGTTCGCCACCGCCAGGTCGGTGCCGGGCAGGGGTTGCAGGTGCAGGTCGGCCTGCCGGGCGGTGGCGGTGACCCGGGGGTCGACCACGATCAGCCGGCCGCCGCGCTCGCGCTGCTCGGTCAGCCAGCGCACCAGGGGAGGCATGGTCTCCGCCGGGTTCGCGCCGACGAGCAGCAGCGTGTCGGCCCGGCCCAGGTCGGCCAGCGGGAACGGCAGGCCCCGGTCGACGCCGAAGGCGCGCATCCCGGCCGCCGCCGCGGAGGACATGCAGAACCGGCCGTTGTAGTCGATGTGTCGGGTGCGCAGCGCCACCCGGGCGAACTTGCCGAGCGCGTACGCCTTCTCGTTGGTGAGCCCGCCGCCGCCGAAGACGGCCACCGCGTCCCGGCCGTGTCCATCCTGGACGGCCCGGATGCCGGCGACGATCCGGTCGAGGGCGGCGTCCCAGCTCGCGGGGCGTAGCTGGCCGGTGTCGGGGTCGCGCAGCAGCGGGGTGGTCAGCCGCTCGGGGTGGTCGAGCAGCTCGGCGGAGGTCCAGCCCTTCTGGCAGAGGCCGCCCCGGTTGGTGGGGAACTGCCGGGGGAGCACCGCCACCCGGCCGGCCTCCTCGCGCAGCGTCATGCCGCACTGGAGGGCGCAGTACGGGCAGTGCGTGGCCACCTCCCGGGGCGTTCGCCCCGCCCGTGTCGCCGCCCGCGCACCGTCCGTCATGTCGGCAAAGCGTGCCGGCGGGCGGTTTCCGGTCCGGGTCTCGTTTGTTTCGGTCCTGTCAAGAGCCCCTCACACCGCACCGGAGCGGCGCGCCGAATCGCGGCGTTTACAATATGAGACAACTGTCCCGGGATTTGGGAGATGCGACATGGGTGTGAGCGAGGCCTTCGACGCGGTGGCCGGCAGCTACGACGAGGCCCGCCGGCGGCTGGTGCCCTGCTTCGACGCCTTCTACGGCACGGCCGTCGAGGTGGCCGCGCCGCCGCTGCGGGCCGCGCTCGCCGCGGGTCGCACCCCGGAGGTGCTGGACCTGGGCGCGGGCACCGGGTTGCTGTCGCTGCTGCTCGCGGCGGCGGTGCCGGGGGCCCGGCCGACCCTGGTCGACGGCGCGCCGGCCATGCTCGCCGTCGCCGCCGACCACCTGCGGGCCCGCGGGGTGGCGCACCGGACGGTCCGGGCCGACCTGGCCGACCCGCTGCCCGCCGGCCGCTACGACGCGGTGGTCAGCGCGCTGGCCATCCACCACCTCGACGACGCCGGCAAGCGCGACCTCTACCGGCGGGTGGCCGGGGCGCTGGCCCCCGGTGGCGTCTTCGTCAACGCCGAGCAGGTCGCCGGCCCCACCCCCGCGCTCGACCGGCGCTACCACGACGTGTGGTTGGCGCAGGTCGCGGAGCTGGGCTCCGACGCCGACGAGATCGCCGCCGCCGAGGGCCGGATGGCGTACGACCGGCCGGCGCCCGTCGCCGAGCAGTGCCGCTGGCTGACCGAGGCGGGCCTGGTCGACGTCGACTGTTTCTTCAAGCAGTGGCGGTTCGCCGTGTTCGGCGGCCGTCGTCCCTGACCCCGCTGCGTTCCTGGCCCCGCTGCCTTCCTGACCCCGCGGACGCCGGCCACACCACGTCCGTTCCTGAACCGGCCCGCCGTGCCGGGCCCGGTCACAGGCCGGGTCATCGCCCGCGGCGAGACCGTCCCGCCCACCCCCGCCGGCGTCTTGTCCGGTTTTCCGCCAACAGGAACGCGGGATGACTGGCGGTCATACCAGTGGGTAATCTGCTCGGCATGACTGCCAAGGTGACCCTGTCGTTCTCGGACGAGACGATCGAGGAGGCCCGGCGGTTCGCGAAGCGCGAAGGGCTCTCCCTGTCGGCGTGGATGGACCAGGCGGCCCGGGAGAAGGCGCTGCGCGAGGTCTTCACCGCGCACGCCGCCGCCGTCGGTCGGGCCGGGCTCGACCTCGAGTCCGCCGCCCTCGCCGACGCCCGCGAGGTGGGCATGGTCGACGACGTGCTCTTCGGCGGGCGCCCGCGTGCTGCGTAGGGGCGAGGTCTGGCGCATCGACGGCGCCCGGGAACGGCTCGGGCTGGTGATCAGCTCCGACGTCTACAACTCCACCGACGTGCCGATCGTCATCGTGGCCGAGGTGGTCGAGGAGGCGCTGCTGCGCGACTCGCCCCTGGCGGTGCCGATGGGCGCGTACGTGGTGATGCCCGACCGGCTCTCCTCGCCGATGAAGAAGTGGTTCACCGAGTGCGTGGACGTCGCCGACACCGAGACCATGCTCCGGGTCGGCCGGGCGTTGCGCATCCTGCAACAGCTCTGACATCTCACCGGCGGGGCCCGGCCGAGGTGCGATCCTCGTTTCCGGCCCGACCCGCGACGGGCACCGTGGGGTAATCCCGGATTCCTAGCGTCCCTCCAGGTCACATCGACGAGGAGGAGTCGCCGTGAGCGCACTGGCCCCCACCACACCCCTGGCCGAGGCCGCCCCGGCCGCCGCCGGGCGCCGGCACCGCATCGACGACTGGCGCCCCGAGGACCCGGAATTCTGGCGTACGACCGGCGCGCCGATCGCCCGGCGCAACCTCTGGGTCTCGATCTTCGCCGAGCACGTGGGCTTCTCCGTGTGGAGCCTGTGGTCGGTCACGGTGCTCTTCCTCGGCCCGCAGTACGGCATCGACCCGGCGGGGAAGTTCCTGCTCACCGCCGTGCCGGCCGCGCTGGGGGCGGTGCTGCGGCTGCCCTACACGCTGGCCGTGGCCCGCTTCGGCGGGCGGAACTGGACCATCGTCAGCGCGCTGCTGCTGCTCGTCCCGGCCGTGCCGATGACCGTGCTGCTGGAGCCGGGCGTCTCCTACACCACGCTGATGGTGCTGGCCTGCCTGACCGGCGTCGGCGGCGGCAACTTCGCCTCCTCGATGGCGAACATCAACCTCTTCTACCCGCAGCGGCTCAAGGGGCGGGCGCTCGGGCTCAACGCCGGCGGCGGCAACCTCGGCGTGCCGGCGGTGCAGTTGGTCGGGCTGGCGGTGCTGGCGACGGCGGGCGCCGCGTACCCCCGGCTGGTGCCGGCGGTCTACCTGCCGCTGATCGTGCTGGCCGCGCTGGCGGCGGCGCGCGGGCTGGACAACATCCCCGGGGCGCGCAACGAGCCGGGCGCGCTGCGCGAGGCCGCCCGCGACCCGCACACCTGGATCATGTCGCTGCTCTACATCGGCACCTTCGGCTCCTTCATCGGCTTCGGCTTCGCCTTCGGGCAGGTGCTCCAGCTCCAGTTCGCCGACCGCTTCCCGACCCCGGTCGACGCCGCCTGGCTGACCTTTCTCGGCCCGCTGATCGGCTCGCTGGTCCGGCCCGTCGGCGGCCACCTCGCCGACCGGCTGGGCGGGGCCCGGGTGACCTTCTGGAACTTCGTCGCGATGGCGGTCGGCGCGTCGCTGGTGCTCTTCGCCGCCCGGGAGCGGTCGTTCGGGCTCTACCTGCTCGGCTTCCTGTCGCTGTTCGTGTTCTCCGGGATCGGCAACGGCTCGACGTACAAGATGATCCCGGCGATCTTCCGGGCCCGGGCGGCGGACGCGGTGGACGCGGGCCGGCGGGACGCGGCCGCCGCGCGGCGCTGGGCCGGGCGGATGACCGGGGCGCTGATCGGCATCGCCGGGGCGGTCGGTGCCGCCGGCGGGGTGCTGGTGAACATCGCCTTCCGGCAGTCGTTCCTCACCCAGGGCAGCGCGGACGCGGCGTATGTCGCCTTCGTCGTGGCGTACGTCGTGTGTTTCGGGGTGACCTGGTCGGTCTACCTGCGGCCGGGCCCGCGCCGGCTGGCCGGGGTGTGACCCGGGCCATGCTTCCGCCGCAGGTCAGGCGGGGCGGCACCCCGTTTTGACCTGCCGACGGGGCGGCGGGTATCGTTGCCTGCTGTTGTACGACATCCAGAGGCGTGCCGCCTGAGGTACGCTTGGTCGTTCGTGCGCGCCTGGTCACCTCGGCGCGCGACCCCAGACCGACGACGAGACAAGGTAGACCTGTGCGTACGTACAGCCCGAAGCCGGGTGAGATCGAGCGTCAGTGGCACGTCATCGACGCCTCTGATGTCGTGCTGGGCCGCCTGGCCACCCACGCCGCCACGCTGCTGCGCGGCAAGCACAAGCCGACTTTCGCGCCGCACGTCGACACGGGCGACTTCGTCGTCATCGTGAACGCGGGCAAGGTGGCGCTGACCGGCAACAAGCGGCAGCAGAAGATCGCCTACCGCCACTCCGGTTACCCGGGTGGTCTGAAGCAGGTCGGCTACGACGAGCTGCTGACCAAGCGTCCCGAGCGGGCCATCGAGCTCGCCGTCAAGGGGATGCTCCCGCACAACAAGCTCGGCCGTAAGCTCATCAAGAAGCTGAAGGTCTACGCCGGTGCCGAGCACCCGCACGGCGCGCAGCAGCCGGTGCCGTTCGAGATCAAGCAGATCGCGCAGTGAGCGCGGGCGAAGGAATCAGCATGACCGACATCACCGCCACCGAGGTTGCCCCCGAGGAGGCCACCGAGGCGCCGGCGCCCGTCGCCCGCGCGCCTCGTGGTGACCGGCCGATCCAGACCGTGGGTCGCCGCAAGGAGGCCATCGTCCGGGTCCGCATCGTGCCGGGCACCGGCAAGATCACCTGCAACGGTCGGGACCTCGAGGCCTACTTCCCGAGCAAGGTGCACCAGCAGCTGATCAAGGACCCGCTGGTCACCGCCGAGAAGCCGGAGGCGTTCGACGTCATCGCCAACCTGCGTGGCGGCGGCACCACCGGTCAGGCCGGCGCGCTCCGGCTGGCCATCGCCCGGGCCCTGATCGTCAGCGAGCCGGACGACCGTCCGGCGCTGAAGAAGGCCGGCTTCCTCACCCGGGACGCCCGGGTCAAGGAGAGCAAGAAGTACGGCCTCAAGAAGGCCCGTAAGGCTCCCCAGTACTCGAAGCGCTGACCTTCAGCGGCACGTTGTACTTCTGACGAACGGCCGGGTCGCCTCCCCTTGGCGGGAGGTGGCCCGGCCGTTCGCCTTTTCCCTGGACCGTTTCATCGGAGGTTGGCGGGTATGGGTCGGTTGTTCGGCACGGACGGCGTACGCGGGCGGGCGAACGCGGATCTCACGCCCGAGTTGGCGCTCGCGGTGGCGGTCGCCGCCGCGCACACGCTCGCCGAGTCGGACAAGAGCCATCCCCCGCTCGCCGTGGTCGGCCGGGACACCCGGGCCAGCGGCGAGATGCTGGAGGCCGCCGTCGTGGCCGGGCTCACCAGCGCCGGCGCCAACGTGGTGCGGGTGGGCGTCCTGCCGACCCCGGCCGTGGCGTTCCTCACCGCCGAGGCCAAGGCCGACCTGGGCGTGATGCTGTCGGCCTCGCACAACCCGATGCCGGACAACGGGATCAAGCTCTTCGCCGCCGGCGGGCACAAGCTGCCCGACGAGATCGAGATGCAGATCGAGGCGGCCGTCGAGGCGAACGCCACCAGCGCCTGGGAGCGGCCGGTCGGCGCCGGCGTCGGCCGGGTGCACGACCTGCTCGACGGCGCCGACCACTACGTGCAGCACCTGGTCGGCACCGTGCCGCACCGCCTGGACGGGATCAAGGTCGTGGTCGACTGCGCCAACGGCGCGGCCGCCGAGGTGGCCCCGGTGGCGTACCGGGAGGCCGGCGCCGAGGTCGTCGCCATCCACGCCGAGCCCGACGGCCTCAACATCAACGACGACTGCGGCTCCAACCACATCGAGGCCCTGCGGGCCGCGGTCGTCGAGCACGGCGCGCACCTGGGCATCGCCCACGACGGCGACGCCGACCGCTGCGTCGCGGTGACCGCCGACGGCGACGAGGTCGACGGCGACCAGGTGATGGCGATCCTCGCCCTCGCCATGCGGGAGGCCGGCACGCTGACGCAGGACACGCTGGTCGCGACCGTGATGAGCAACCTGGGCCTGCGCCTGGCGATGTCCCGCGAGGGCATCCGGCTGGTCGAGACCAAGGTCGGCGACCGGTACGTGCTGGAGGAACTGCGGGCGTCCGGGCTGGCGTTGGGCGGCGAGCAGAGCGGCCACATCGTGATGCCCGCGTACGCCACCACCGGCGACGGCGTGCTGACCGGGCTGCACCTGATGTCGCGGATGGCGGCGACCGGCAGGTCCCTGGCCGAGCTGGCCGGCGTGATCACCCGGCTGCCGCAGGTGCTGGTCAACGTCCCCGTCGGCGACCGTACGGTCGGCGCGGCGGCGCCCGCCGTCCGGGCCGAGGTCGAGCGGGCCGAGGCGGAGCTGGGGGAGACCGGCCGGGTGCTGCTGCGCCCCTCTGGCACCGAGCCCCTGGTCCGGGTGATGGTCGAGGCCGCCACCGAGCACACCGCCCGGAGCGTCGCCGAGCGCATCGCCCAGCAGGTCCGCACCGCCAGCCCGACCGCCTGACTTCTCCCGTCGGCCCGGGCCCGCCACCGGCGGGCCCGGGCCGACGCCTTCGCTGAGGTCGGCGACCGGCTCTACAGGCGCAGGCCCGCGGCGCGCTGGAAGGTGGCCGCCGGGTCCTCGCCGTCGGTGAGGTCCACGTCCTCGACGACCTGCCCGTCGCCGAGGCGGATCAGCCGGTCGCACCGGGCGGCCACCGCCCGCTCGTGGGTGGCGAGCAGGATCGTCATGCCGTGCCGGTCGCGCAGGTCCAGCAGCAGGTCGAGGATCTGCGCGCCGGTGGCCGAATCGAGGTTGCCGGTCGGCTCGTCGGCGAGCAGCAGCCCGGGGGAGCCCATCAACGCCCGGGCGATCGCCACCCGCTGCTGCTGACCGCCGGAGAGCTGGGCCGGCAGGGCCCGCTCCCGCCCGGCCAGGCCCACCGCGTCGAGCAGCTCCCGGGCCCGGGCGGCGTGGTCGGCCCGGCCCCGGCGGGGCAGCACCGGCGCGATCACGTTGTCCAGCACGGTCAGCGCGGGCAGCAGGTGGTAGCGCTGGAAGACGAAGCCCACCCGCTGCCGGTACCGGGTCAGGGCGGACCGGCCGAGCCCGGTGATCTCCAGGTCGTCCACCGTGATGGCGCCGGCGTCGACCTGCTCGATCGCGCCGATCGCGTGCAGCAGCGTGGACTTCCCGGAGCCGCTGGGCCCGGTCAGCGCCACCACCGCCCCGGCCGGAATCTCCAGGGACACGCCGTCGATCGCGGTCACCTGCTGCGGACCGGCCCCGAACCGTCGGACCAGCCCGGCGACCCGGACCGAGCTGCCCACCGTCGTCGTCTCCATCGTCACTCCTCCGCGAGCAGTCGTGCGGTCGGCAGCCGGCGCAGCAGCGCGGCCGGGACCAGGGCGGCCATCGAGGTGACCAGGACACCGGCCACCGCCGCCAGCGCGGCGACCGTGACCAACGTGCCGGGCACGGCGCCGACCAGCCAGGCTGCCCCGGCCAGCCCGAGGCCGGCGCCGCTGACCGCGCCGAGCAGCCCGAGGGCCAGCCCCTCGTACCCGATCAGGCGGCCCAGCGCGGCGTCGCTCCAGCCGACCGCGCGCAGGGTGGCCAACTCGGCGGCCCGGTCCCGGATGTTCAGGTAGAGCACGTCGGCGACCGCCGCGGCACCGAGCAGCACCGTTGCGACGGCGGCCATGGTGTCCGCGCCGCGCACGCTCAGCGACACCGTGTCGCCGAGCAGGCTGCCGACGATGGCGCCGCGGAAGGCGTACCCTGCCGCGGCGACCAGGGTCAGCGCGGCCACCCCGATGGCCAGGGCACCGGCCCCGAGCAGGGTGCGGCCGGGCGTGCGGGCCAGGTTGGCCAGGGCCAGGCCGGACAGGGTGCGCGGTCGGCGTACCCAGCGGGGGGTCGCCACCGCCGGGCGCAGCGCGGCGGCCGGGTGGGCACGCGCGGCCCGTAGGGCCGGCGTCAGGCCCGCGACCAGCGCCAGCAGCAGCGCCACCGGTACGGCCAGCAGGGCCCGCCGCCACCCCACGTCGATGCCGAGCGCGGCGCCGAGCGGGACCGCCAGCGCCAGCGCGAGCAGCCCGGCGGCCAGCCCGAGGACGGCGACCTCGCCGAGGATCAGCGCGCCGATCCGCCGGGCCGGCCAGCCCAGGCAGGCGAGCACCGCCAGCTCGGACCGGCGGTCCCGGACGGCGGCGGCGACCGCGTTGCCGAGGAAGAGCGCGCAGACCACCAGCACCAGCACGAAGAGCGCGGCGCTCTTGCGGTCCACCGCCTTCGTGATCACCGAGGCGACCCCGAGCGCCGACCAGTTCTCGGCCAGCCGCAGCGCCGGCCGGCCGAACGACCCGGCGGGCAGCTCCACGGCCTGCGGAGCCGGGGACGAGCCGAGCGTGATGTCGACGTCTAGCCCGGTGACCTGGGCGATCCGCTCGGCGACCAGCCGGACCTGTTCGGCGGCGTGCTCGCTGTAGCCGCCCACGTCGGCGACCCGGACCCGGATCGCGCTGATCGGGGCTTTCGCCTGCGGACTGCCGCCGCCCGCCAGCAGCGTCGGCACGCTGTCCAGGCTGGTCAGCAGCAGCGGCGGGGCGGCGAGGTAGCCGGCGGGATTGCCGCTCGGCTCCAGCGGCCGCCCGCCCAGCGCGTCCCGGCTGGCGGCGTCGGCGCCGGCGGCCCGCGGCGGCTCGTACGTCTCCAGCGGCACCTTGCCCAGGTCGCTGAACCCGGTCAGCTTCTCCGGGTCGAAGACCCCCACCGCCCGCCATTCGCGCCAGAGGGGTGTCTTGGGGGTCGACTTCTCCAACGGCAGCTCGCGCAGCGGGCGGGCACCGACGTCCTCCGTCAGCCAGGGACGCGGGTACGGGTTGAAGTCCTGCTGCCCGCCGTAGAGTTCGGGGGCGGCCGGCGGGAGTGGACGGACCCGCAGGGTGCCGTCGGGGAGCCGGTCGTACTCCGCGGGCCCGGCCTGCACGATGTCCTGAAGCTGGCCGTAGCAGCAGCCGGTCGGGGAGAAGCCCTCGGCCAACCGGGAACGCCAGCCGGAGACGACGTCGGCGCTGGCGTCCCCGGCGGGGATCGCCGGCCCCCGCCGCAGTTCCCGCTCCAGATCGGCCAACGGCACGCCACCCGGGCGCGCGGCGGGCAGCCGCGTGGCGCCGACGCGCAGCTCCTCGTCGAGGAAGGGACGGCTGGTCGTGAGGACCGGGACGGTGTGGTGGCCGATCCTGCTTCCCTCGACGACCGAGTCGTCGGGACGGAGCGCCCGCCCCTCGACCACCGTCCCGGCCAGGCCGACGAGCCGGTCCTCGGCGGCCGGGTCCACCGCGGCCAGCAGGAAGGGCACGGTCAGGTTGTACCGGATCCGGAGCCGGTCCGAGGTGGTCACGTAACCCGGCCCGTGACCCTCGCCGTCGGCGAGGACATTGACGTGGGCCTCGAACCGGCCGTCGGGCAGCAGCCGCACAGGCATCACCGCCCAGTCCTCCCGCTCCGAGTAGGCGCCCGGACTGCCCATGGCGTACCGCGGGTCGCAGATCAATTGGGTCCGGCCGCCGGGCAGGACCTCGCGTGGGGAGGGGCCGCACGTTTCGTCCCAGGGGTAGCTGCGGCCGTCGGTGTAGGGGGTGGCGTCGGCGCTGGAGACCTGGTCCTCGCGGGCGTGGATGATCGGGTGTTTGGTGACGTACAGGTACCGGGCGCGGCCCGGGGCGGTGGAGAGGCCGCGCTCGGCGACGAAGCGCGGGTCGATCCGGATGACCTGCTGGTCGAGCGAGCGGTCGACGGCGTCGGTCAGGTCCATCGCGGTGGCGACGGGGGCGGTGGAGTAGCCGAGCATGGCGATGGGGGCGGCGACGTCCACCCCGGTGAGGGCCTTCACCTGGTCGTACTGCGCCATGGTGATGCCGCCGAAGAGACCGGAGAGGTAGTTGGGCTGGACCAGCCGGCGCTCGGCCTCCAGCGGCGTCCGCGCGCCCTTCGGACGGACCAGGATGTCGTAGGCGGCCTCGGTGTGCCGCTCGACGGCGCCGGTTACCTCGAGTCGGGAGGTGGTGGTGGCGCCGGTCAGGACGACGAAGCCGGTGGTCGCCACCAGCACGCCGACCAGCAGCGCCACCGACCGTCCCGCACGGCCACGTAGCTGCTTCCAGATGATGTTCAGCATGTCGCGCCTCCCCGTGTGCTGAACACACTGTGCGCGATACATTGTGACAATGCAAGGCCCGCCGGGCGGGCCAGCCCGGATCGGATCGGAGAAGACGGTGGCGATACAGCACGCGGTCCTGGCCCTGCTCGCCGGCGGCCCCAGCTACGGCTACGAGCTGAAGGGCGCCTTCGAGGAGGCGGTCGGCCCGCAGTGGGGGCCCCTCAACATCGGGCACCTCTACCAGATCCTCGACCGGCTCTCCCGCGACGGCCTGGTGGTGGCCGAACGGCATCCCCAGCCCGTCAAGCCCGACCGGGTGGTCTACGAGATCACCCCGGACGGCCACGCCGAGCTGGACCGTTGGCTCGCCGAGCCCAGCCCGCGCAGCGGCGGGTTCCGGGACGACTTCTTCCTCAAGGTGACCGCCGCGGCCCGGTCCGGCGACCCGGCCACGGTGCGGACGGTGCTCGGCAACCAACGCGGCCACCTGATGCGGGAGCTGCGCAACCTCGACGGGCTGCGCCGCCGGGCCGACGACCCGGTGGTCGGCCTGCTGCTCGCGGCGGCGAGTCGACACGTCGAGGCCGACCTGGCCTTCGTCGACGACGCCGAGGGGGTGCTGCTCGCCGACGGCGGCGCGGTGCTCGCCAGGCTTCGTGCGGCCCGCTCCGAGGGGACGCCGTCGGAGCGGGGGAGCAGGCAGACCCGCGCGGCCGGCTGACGGTCAGGCGTACGCGCCGGTCACCGCGTCTCGGTCAGCCGGCCCAGCCGGCTGACCGCCTCGGTCAGCACCTCGGGGCGCTTGCAGAACGCGAAGCGGACGAGGCGCCGGCCGGCCTCCGGGTCGTCGTAGAAGACCTGCGTCGGGACGGCGACCACCCCGCACCGCTCGGGCAGCGAGCGGCAGAACTCCACCCCGTCGCGCCCGCCGAGCGCGGTGACGTCGGCGGTGACGAAGTACGTCCCCTCCGGCGAGATCACCTCGAACCCGGCGTCGGTCAGCCCGCCGACGAGCTGGTCCCGGCGGGCCTGCATGCCGTCCCGGAAGCCGGTGAAGTAGTCGTCCGGCAGGGCCAGCGCCACCGCGACGGCCGGCTGCAACGGCGCGGCGTTGACGAAGGTGAGGAACTGCTTCACCCGCAGCACCGCCGAGACCAGCGCCGCCGGGCCGCTCACCCAGCCGACCTTCCAGCCCGTGCAGGAGAACGTCTTGCCGGCCGAGGAGATGCGCAGCGTCCGCTCGCGCATGCCGGGCAGGGTCGCCAGCGGCACGTGGCCGGCGGCGGCGTCGGTGAAGACGAGGTGCTCGTACACCTCGTCGGTCACCGCGTACGCGCCGTGCTCCTGGCACAGCTCGGCGACCAGGGCCAGCTCGTCGGGGGTGAACACCTTGCCCGTCGGGTTGTGCGGCGAGTTCAGCAGCACCAGCCGGGTGCGCGGGCCGAACGCGGCGCGCAGGGCTGCCGGGTCGAAGGCGTACCGGCCGTCGGCGGCGGGACGCAGCGTGACCGGGCGCCGGACCGCGCCGGCCAGCGCGATCGAGGCGGCGTACGAGTCGTAGTACGGCTCGAAGCAGACCACCTCGTCGCCCGGCTCGCAGAGCCCGAGGATCGCCGCGGCGATCGCCTCGGTGGCGCCCGCCGTCACCACGATCTCGCCGTCCGGGTCGTACTCCAGCCCCCAGAACCGGCGCTGGTGTGCGGCCACCGCCGCGCGCAACGCCGGGACGCCCGGGCCCGGCGGGTACTGGTTCTGCCCGGTGCGCAGCGCCTCGGCCGCGGCGGCGAGCATCTCCGCCGGCCCGTCGGTGTCCGGGAAGCCCTGGCCGAGGTTGACCGCGCCGGTGCGGACGGCGAGGGCGGACATCTCGGCGAAGACGGTCGTCCCGAACGCGCGCATCCGCGCCACCAGCGGGTCGACCTCGGCGGTGGTCGTCACGCCCGCCAGCCTACGGACTTCCGGCGCGGCTTCAATCCCCACGGACTGCGCCGCCGTTGCCCGAATCGGGCATGTCTGTCCGCCTTGTCGGTCGGAGGCTTCGTCACGTACGGTGCCGCGTCCCTCCCGTTCGCTCAAATTCAGTGATCGTTTACCCGGCTTTCGCGCACGCACGATGAGCGAAACTGGGTTAGGCTGCGGGACATGTGTGGAATCGTGGGTTACGCCGGCACGCGCCCGGCGCTCGGCATCGTGCTCGACGGACTGCGGCGGCTGGAATACCGCGGCTACGACTCGGCCGGCGTCGCCATCGTCTGCGACGGCGAGCTGCTGACCGAGAAGAAGGCCGGCAAGCTGGCCAACCTGGAGAAGGTGCTCTCCGAGCGGGCCGCCGAGGACCCGACGTCCTGCGCGGCCAGCCCCATCGGCATCGGGGACGGCACCACCGGCATCGGGCACACCCGGTGGGCCACCCACGGCGGCCCGACCGACCGCAACGCCCACCCGCACGTCGCCCCCGACGGCCGCGTCGCCGTGATCCACAACGGCATCATCGAGAACTTCGCGAAGCTCCGCGCCGAGCTGGAGGCCGACGGCGTCCAGTTCACCAGCGACACCGACACCGAGTGCGCCGCGCACCTGCTCTCCGCCGCGCTGGCCGACCTGCGCGCCGCCGGCCACCCCGAGGGCCCGCAGCTGCTCGCCGCCGGCATGCGGGTGGTCTGCCAGCGCCTGGAGGGCGCGTTCACCCTGCTCGCCGTCGACGCCGCGGTGCCCGGCGCGGTCGTGGGCGCCCGCCGCAACTCGCCGCTGGTCGTCGGGCGGGGCGACGGGGAGAACTACCTGGCCAGCGACGTGGCCGCGTTCATCGAGCACACCCGGGACGCGGTCGAGCTGGGTCAGGACCAGATCGTCCTCATCACCGGCGACATCATCGAGATCACCGACTTCTCGGGCCAGCCCGCCAGCGGCAAGGACTTCCACATCGACTGGGACTCCTCGGCGGCGGAGAAGGGCGGCTACGACTGGTTCATGCTCAAGGAGATCGAGGAGCAGCCCCAGGCCATCGCCGACACCCTGCTCGGCCGGCTCACCGAGACCGGCGAGATCATGCTCGACGAGGTCCGCCTCAGCGACCAGGACCTGCGCGACGTCGACAAGATCTTCATCGTCGCCTGCGGCACCGCGTACCACTCCGGCCTGGTCGCCAAGTACGCCATCGAGCACTGGACGCGGATCCCCTGCGAGGTGGAGCTGGCCAGCGAGTTCCGCTACCGCGACCCGGTCCTCGACCGGTCCACGCTGATCGTGGTGATCTCGCAGTCCGGCGAGACGATGGACACCCTGATGGCCCTGCGGCACGCCAAGGAGCAGAAGGCCCGCGTCCTGGCCATCTGCAACACCAACGGCTCCACCATCCCCCGCGAGTCCGACGCCGTCCTCTACACCCACGGCGGCCCGGAGATCGCCGTCGCCTCGACCAAGGCGTTCCTGACCCAGCTCGTCGCGTGCTATCTGATCGGCCTGCACCTGGCCCAGGTGCGGGGGATCAAGTTCGCCGACGAGGTGGCCGCCGTGGTCGCCCAGCTCCAGGAGATGCCGGGCAAGCTCCGCGAGCTGCTGGAGCGCATCGAACCCGTCCGCGAGCTGGCCCGCGACCTGCGGTCCGAGCCGACCGTGCTGTTCATCGGCCGGCACGTGGGCTACCCGGTGGCCCTGGAGGGCGCGCTCAAGCTCAAGGAGTTGGCGTACATGCACGCCGAGGGCTTCGCCGCCGGCGAGCTGAAGCACGGCCCGATCGCCCTGATCGACAAGGGCACCCCGGTGATCTGCATCGTGCCGTCGCCCGTCGGTCGGGGCATGCTGCACGACAAGGTGGTCTCCAACATCCAGGAGGTGCGGGCGCGCGGCGCCCGGACCATCGTGATCGCGGAGGAGGGCGACGAGGCGGTCGTCCGCTACGCCGACCACCTGATCCACGTGCCGCGTACGCCGACGCTGCTCGCGCCGCTGGTCACCACCGTGCCGTTGCAGGTCCTCGCCGCCGAGATCGCCGCCGCCCGCGGGCACGACGTGGACCAGCCCCGCAACCTGGCCAAGTCGGTGACGGTCGAGTGACGCCGGGCCGGCGGCGCGCACCCGCCGCCAGCCCTCCGCGGAATCCCGGACACCCGCCGCTTCTCCGGGGCCGTCCGTCGCCGAGGTCTCGGGCGGCGTCGCCACGTCAGCGGCCGACCACGACGCGGGCCATGCCGTCCAGCGCCGGGTTGTCGGCCGCCCAGTAGCCGCTGTGGCCGCGGCGGTCACTGGGGAAGGTGCGCCCGCCGAAGCCCGGGTGGGCCGGATCCTGGCCGAACCACAGCTCGCGTTCCGACCCGCCGGCCAGCCGGGCGGCCAGGCCGAACGGCGACCCGGCGGACAGGGCCTGCCGGGCCAGCTCGTCCGGCGGCCGGGCGAAGCGGATCACGTCGTCCGGCGCGAGGCTCGCCCAGACCTGACCGGGTGGCAGGCCCAGCTCGGCGGCGTGCGCGACGCCCACCCCGGGCGAGCCGACGAAGACCAGCGCGTCGGCGGCCAGCCCGTGGTCGCGGGCGGCCGTGCCGACCACCAGCGAGCCGTAGCTGTGCCCCAGCACGGTCTGCCGGCCGGGCGGCCCCTCGTGGGTCGCCCGCAGCCCCTCCTGGAACCGGTGCAGCCCCGGGCCGGCGTCCCGGGCCTGCCCCGGCCAGGCCGCCTCGTGCAGGAAGTCGGGGGCGTCGTAGTCCAGCCAGAGCACCGCGGCGGTCTCCTCCTCGGGGGCCAGCGCGGCGCAGCGGGACACCACCCGCGCCGCCCGGCCCAGCTCGCCGGGCACGTCGTCCAGGCCGGCGGTCGTCCCCGGCACGTGCGTCAGCACCCGCGCCGAGCGGTCCGGGTTGCCGAGCGCCACGACCGCGCGCCCCTCGCCGGCGGTGTCCAGCCCCAGCAGGTACGCACGGGGCGCCTCGCCGGCGGCCAGGCGCCCGGTCAGCGCGTCCAGCCCCGCCAGTGCCCGCTCGGCCCGGAGCAGCCCGGCCAGCTCGACCGGCCCGCGCGGCACCCGCTCCAGCAGCCGGCGCCGCGCGGCGAGCAGCTCCTCCCGCCGCGCCCCGAGCAGCAGCCGGTTGGCCTGGTCGCGGGCGGCCACCGGCACCCCGTCGAGGCGGCCGACGAGCGCCGGCTCGTGCGCCACCAACCACCGCTGTTGCGCGGGGGTGAGCCCGGCCCACCACGCCCGCACCGCGGCCGGGGTGGCGCCGGGCGGGGGCCGGCCGGGCGGCGGCGGGGCGACCCACGTCGACCGGGCGGCTGCGGACAGTGCGTCCAGCCGGTCGGCGGCCTCCCGGTCGGCCGCCCCGGCCAGCGCCAGCGCCTCCCGGATCGCCGCACCCAGCCCGGCCGCGACCTGCCCCGACCGTGGGGAGGTCGGCGCGCGGGCGGGATCGGCGGCGACCCGTCCCTGCCGGTCGACCAGCAGCCCGGCCTCGTCCGCGCGCGTCACCGCGGCGGCGAGCCGGGCCTTCGCCGCTTCCAGCCGGCCGGCGAACTCGGCCAGCACCTGGTCGGCCTCGATGAGGGCGGGGGAGACCGTGGTCAGTTCGGTGCGCAGCGCCGCCAGTCGGGCGTCCGCGGCCCCGCCCGCGCCGCCCGACCAGTCGGCGCGTAGCGCCGCCGCCCCGGCGGACAACTCGTCGGCCCGGCGGCCGACCCGGTCGGTCAGCCCCCGCCAGGCCGCCCCGGCGGCCCGCCAGGCACCCGGGTCGGCCGCCCAGAGTTGCCGGTACCCCACGGCCGCCCCCCGCTCGGCGGGGTGCGCCGGGCGCCCGGAGGGCACGGCTCCGCCCGTGGCCCGCTCGGCGGGGTGCGCCGGGCGCCCGGAGGGTCCGGCTCCGGCCACCGCCGGTGGTGCCGGGGCTCCGCCCGCCGCCGGTCGCGCCGGCGCGGTCACCGGGGGAGGGCGGCGAGCCGGCCGGCTGCCCGGTCGTCCACCGACTCGTACGCGTCGGCCGCCGCCCGCACCGCCCCGGCCGTCGCGGCCATCCGGGCGCCGAGCCCGCCGAACCAGGCGTGCACCGCCGACTCCAGCCCGGTCAGGGCCGCGCCGGCCGCCCACTCCGGCGCCGGCACCACCAGCCCGGCCACCCCGGCCAGCCCGTGCCCCAGCCGGTACGCGTCGTCGCCGAGCGCGCTCGCCGCCCGGCGCAGCGCGTCGGGTCGTACGGTGATCGGCTCCTCGATCATTCTCGGCCCCCGTGCCTCGCGGAACATCGACGACCGGAACGCTAGGTGGCGTCCACACCCCCACGGGCGCCCTGTGGACGACGGCCCCGGCGGGCGGACGCCCGTCGTCCACAGGCGTTGCCCCGCCCCGAGCCGCCGGCTAATGTGCGGCCGCCCGCGCCGGTAGGGTGAGCCCGTGATCGTCGCTGTCGGCATCGACGTCGTCCTGGTCGAGCGGTTCGCCAGGGCCCTGGCGCGGACGCCGCTGCTCGCCGACCGGCTCTTCACGGAGGCCGAGCGTTACACCAGCTCCGGCAACCCGCGCTCGCCCGAGTCGCTGGCCGCCCGGTTCGCGGCCAAGGAGGCGGTCGCCAAGGCGCTCGGCGCGCCGACCGGGCTGAGCTGGCACGACTGCGAGATCGTGCCGGACCCGGACGGCCGCCCCTGGCTGACCGTCTCCGGGACGGTCGCGGCGGCGGCCACCGAGCGCGGGGTCAACCGCTGGCATCTGTCGTTGTCCCACGACGGCGGGATCGCCTCGGCCATGGTGGTCGCGGAACGGTGATCGGGGCGCGCCGACCTGGCGCGTCGGAAGCTCGGACGGGGGCGGTGGCGTGAGACCGGTGTGGCGGGTCGCGGACGTACGCGTGGCGGAGGCGGGCCTGATGGCCACCCTTCCGCCCGGGACGCTGATGAAGCGGGCCGCCGCCGGGCTGGCCCGCCGCTGCGCGCTGCTGCTCGCCGATCGGGGCGGGGTCTACGCCGCCCGGGTGCTGCTGCTGGTCGGCTCCGGCGACAACGGCGGCGACACGCTCCTGGCCGGCGCGCACCTGGCCCGCCGCGGCGCGGCCGTGTCCGCGCTGTTGCTCAGCCCCGGCCGGGCGCACGCCGAGGGGCTGGCCGCGCTGCGCGCCGCCGGCGGGCGGATCGTGGAGCGGCCCCCGGCGACGGTCGACATGGTGCTGGACGGCATCGTCGGGATCGGCGGGCAGGGCGGGCTCCGGGACACCGCCGACCAGCTCGCTGCCAGCCTGGTGCGGCACTGCGGGCGCGACGGCGCCCCGGCCACCGTGGTCGCGGTGGACGTGCCCAGCGGCGTCGCGGTCGACACCGGGGACGTGCCGCTGACCGCCAGCGGGCGGCCGAGCGCCGTCCGCGCCGACGTGACGGTCGCGTTCGGCGCGTTGAAGCCCGCGCTGGTGGTGGGCCCGGCCGCCGGGCTCGCCGGGCAGGTGGAACTGGTCGACATCGGGCTGGAGCCGTGGCTGCGCGGCAGCCCCGCGCTGCGCGTGACCGAGTGGTCGGACGTCGCGGACTGGTGGCCCCGGCTCGGCCCGGCGTCGGAGAAGTACACCCGGGGCGTGGTGGGCGTCGCCACCGGCTCGGCCACCTACCCCGGGGCGGCGGTGCTCTCGGTCGCCGGGGCGCTGGCCGGCCCGACCGGCATGGTCCGCTACGCCGGCTCCGCCCGGGCCGACGTGCTGCACCGGCACCCCTCGGTGATCGCGACCGGCCGGGTCGCCGACGCGGGGCGGGTGCAGGCCTGGGTCTGCGGCTCCGGGCTGGGCACCGGCGAGGAGGCGGCCCGGGAGTTGCGCGCGGTGCTCTCCGCCCCGGTGCCCGTGGTGCTCGACGCCGACGCGCTGACCCTGCTCGTCGACGGCTCGCTCGCCGACCGGCTGCGCAAGCGGGACGCCCCGATCGTGGTCACCCCGCACGACCGCGAGTTCACCCGGCTCTGCGGGGAGACGCCGGGCGCCGACCGGGTGGCGGCCACGCTGCGGCTGGCCGCCTGGATGAATGCCGTGGTGCTGCTCAAGGGCGACCGCACGGTGATCGGCACGCCGGACGGCCGGGCGTACGTCAACCCGACCGGCACCCCGGCGCTGGCCACCGGGGGCACCGGCGACGTGCTGGCCGGGCTGCTCGGCTCGCTGCTCGCGGCCGGGCTGGCGCCGGAGCGCGCGGCGGCCGCGGCCGCGTACCTGCACGGGCTGGCCGGTCGGGAGGCGGCCCGGGGCGGGCCGGTGACCGCGCCCGACGTGGCCGACGCCCTCCGCCCGGTCCTCGCCCGCCTCGGCTGACCGCAGCCGCGGCGCCTCCGCCGGCCTGGGCCGGGGAGATCAGCGCGGAAGTAGGCTGGGGGCATGTGGCAGGCCGAGGTGCGGGTGGATCTGGACGCGATCCGCGAGAACGTGAGCCGGCTGCGGGCCGGCACCGGCGCCGAGCTGATGGCGGTGGTCAAGGGCGACGGCTACGGCCACGGCATGGTCCCGGCCGCCCGCGCCGCCCTGGACGCCGGGGCGGACTGGCTGGGCGTCTGCACGCTGGACGAGGCGCTGACGCTGCGTCGGGCCGGGATCACCGTGCCGGTGCTGGCCTGGCTTCTCGCGCCGGGGCTGCCCCTGCACGAGGGCGTCGCCGCCGGGGTCGACCTCGGCGCCGCCAGCCTGCCCCAGCTCGACGAGATGGTCGAGGCGGGCCGCGCGGCCGGACGGCCGGCCCGGCTGCACCTCAAGATCGACACCGGGCTGTCCCGGGGCGGCGCGACCGTCGCCGACTGGCCGGCCCTGCTCGACGCCGCCGCCAAGGCGCAGGCCGACGGCCTGGTCGAGGTGGTCGGGGTGTGGAGCCACTTCGTCTACGCGGACTCGCCCGGCCACCCGACCATCGACCGCCAGATCGCCGTCTTCCACGAGGGCGTGGGCATGGCCGAGCAGGCCGGCCTGCGGCCCCGCTACCGGCACCTGGCCAACTCCGCCGCCACGCTGACCCGGCCGGACACGCACTTCGACCTGGTCCGGCCCGGGCTCGCCGTCTACGGGCTCTCCCCGGTGGCCGGCGAGACCTACGGGTTGCGCCCGGCGATGACCGCCCGGGCCCGGGTGATGCTCGCCAAGCGCGTTCCCGCCGGCTCCGGCGTCTCGTACGGGCACACCTACACCACCGAGCGGGAGGCGAACCTGGCCGTGGTGCCGCTCGGCTACGCCGACGGGGTGCCCCGGCACGCCTCCAACAGCGGTCCGGTGCAGCTCGGCGGCCGGCGGCGGCGGATCTCGGGCCGGGTCTGCATGGACCAGTTCGTGCTCGACTGCGGCGACGACCCGGTGGCCGCCGGCGACGTGGCCACGCTCTTCGGCAGCGGCGTCGGCGGCGAGCCCACGGCCGACGACTGGGCCGAGGCGGCCGGCACCATCAACTACGAGATCGTCACCCGGTTCGGCAGCAGCCGGGTGCCCCGCGTCTACGACGGCGAGCGCCCGTGACGTCCCGTTCCCGGATCCCGCTGCCCCGCTCCGGGCACGCCAGGGCCGCCGTGGGGGCGCTGGCCGCCGTCGGGGTCGCCGCCGCCGGGCTCGCGGCCGGCGTCGCCACCGAACGCGCACTGGTCCGCAAGCTCAAGTCCGACCCCACCGACCGGTACGCCGACGAGGTCTTCGACGAGCAGCGCTACGACGAGGCGCTCCGGCTGGAGATGCCCGACGGCACCGACATCCACGTCGAGGTGGTCGAGCCGACCCGGCCGACGCCCGGCAACCCGACCGTGGTGCTGGTGCACGGCTTCTGCCTGGACATGGGCACCTTCCACTTCCAGCGCAAGATGCTCGCCGAGCGGGGCGAGCACCGGATCGTCGCGTACGACCAGCCGGGGCACGGCCGCTCCGGGCGGCTGGAGACCGGCGAGTACGACCTCACCGCGCTCGGCCGGACGCTGCGCGAGGTGATCGACCGGGTCGCCCCGGAGGGGCCGCTGGTGCTCGTCGGCCACTCGATGGGCGGCATGACGATCATGGCCTTCGCCGAGCTGTTCCCGGAGCTGTTCGGCGACCGCGTCGTCGGCACCGTGCTGATGGCCACCTCGGGCGGCCTGCTCGCCGAGACCAAGCTGGTGGCGCCGGCCCTGCTCGGCCGGGTCGGCGCACCCGTGCTCTACATGGTCGGCAACGTCACCCGCTACGGCGGCACGATGATCGACCGCGCCCGCAAGTCCACCACCAACGTGGCCTGGCTGCTCACCCGCAAGTACGGCTTCGGCACCCGCCGCCCCAGCCCCGCCCTGGTGTCGTACGTCGAGACGATGAACTCGCGCACGTCCGCCGACACGGTGACGCGCTACCTGCGGACGCTGGCGACGCACTCGCGCTTCCCGGCGCTCGCCGCGCTGGCGGACACCCCCGTCCTGGTCGTCGTCGGCGACAAGGACATGATCACCCCGGTGACCCACTCGGAGGAGATCGTCCGCCGGCTGCCGCACGCCGAGTTCGTCAAGATCTCCGACAGCGGGCACGTGGTGATGCTGGAGCACGCCGACGAGGTCAACGCGGCCCTGACGCGCTTCCTGGAGGAGCTGTGACGTACGTCGCCAAGCTGCCGACGCTCGACGACACCCACGGGTTCGGGCGGCGGCTGGCCGGGCTGCTGCGCGCCGGCGACCTGCTGCTGCTGACCGGGCCGCTGGGCGCCGGCAAGACGGCGCTGACCCAGGGCATCGGCGCCGGGCTCGGGGTGCTCGGCGACATCACCTCGCCCACCTTCGTGATCGCCCGGGTGCATCGGCCGGACCCGACCCGGGGCGGCACGGTGGCGCTGGTGCACGCCGACGCGTACCGGCTGGGCGACGCCGCGGACCCGCGCGCCGAGATCGACGACCTCGACCTGGACGCCTCGGTGGACGAGTCGGTGACCGTGGTCGAGTGGGGCGAGGGCCTGGTCGAGCAGCTCGTCGAGGCGCACCTGCGGGTGCGTGTCGACCGGCGCGACGACGACACCCGGGTGGTCGAGCTGGAGCCGGTCGGCGGCGACTGGGCGCAGCGCCTCGCCGCCCTCGGGTGAGCGCTGTCGTACCGTCTGCCTAGAGTGCGCGGGACGGATTCGACAGGCGAAAGGTTGCCGATGCCCGACGACGCCCCCACCCTGGACCTGCTGGCGCTGCTGCCAGAGGACTGGCGTGCCGTGCTCACCCCGCACCTCGACCCGGCCCGCACCGCCGAGCTGGCCGCGTTCGTCGCCGGGGAGTACGCGACCCGCACCGTCTTCCCGCCGGTCGAGGACCTCTTCTCGGCCTACCGGCTCTGCGCGCCGGCCGACTGCCGGGTGCTGATCCTCGGGCAGGACCCCTACCACAAGGCGGGGCAGGCGCACGGGCTCAGCTTCAGCGTGCGCGAGGGCGTGAGCGTGCCGCCGTCGCTGCGCAACGTCTTCAAGGAGCTCGGCGAGGACGTCGGCGTGCCGAAGCCGCGCAGCGGCAACCTGAGCGGCTGGGCGGCGCAGGGCGTCCTGCTGCTCAACTCGGTGCTCACCGTCCGCGAGGCCACGCCCGGCTCGCACGCCAACCGCGGCTGGGAGGAGTTCACCGACGCCACCATCCGGGCGCTCGACGCGATGGGCTCGCGGGTGGTCTTCCTGCTCTGGGGCGGCTACGCGCGCAAGAAGGCCGCGCTGGTCACCAACCCGCAGCACGTGGTGCTGGAGGCCGGGCACCCCAGCCCGATGAACCCGCGCGGATTCCTGGGCAGCCGGCCGTTCAGCGCGGCCAACAAGGCCCTCGCCGACGTGGGCCTGCCCATGATCGACTGGGAGCGCTCGGCCGGCTGACGAAGTCCGCAAGCTGCGCGTCACCGGGCGGTGACCGTGCGCTGTAGCCTGTTGCCTCCAGCGGTCGGCGAGCCGGGAGGCGGCGGATGACGGCGACGGTCAGCGACGAACGGTGGCGGGTGGCGCGGACGGCCCTGGCGGACCAGACCGACCGTTTCGTCGATCTGGTCCGCGCCGCCCCGCCGCAGACCATGGCCACCGCCCACTGGACGGTGGCGGACACGCTCGCCCACGTCGGCAGCATCGCCTGGCTGTACGTCTGCCTGGTGGATCCGGAGCGACCGCTCCCGCCGGTGCCGGGCTTCGACGGTCTGCTCCCCGAGACCAGCGTCGACACGGTGGCGGACTTCAACGACGTGCTGCTCGGCCACCTCACCGAGCGCGACCCGCAGTTCCTGCTCGACCGGTTCCAGGCCGACGTGAAGCAGTTCCTGGTCGCCTGCGAGGAGCGGCACCCCGACGAGACGGTGTCGTGGCTCGGCGGGGCGCAGGTCACCCTCGCCGGTCTCTGCGCCCACCTGGTCAACGAGGTGCTCGTCCACGGCCACGACATCTCGCGCGCCACCGGGCTGCCGTGGGAGGTGCCCAACCCGCACGCCGCGCTCTTCCTGGAGCTGTTCCTGACCGGCGTGGTCCGGCACGGCTACGGGCGGCTGATCGACGGCGGCCCGCCGCCGAGCGAGCGCCGGATCGTGGTCGAGTTCCGCTCGGCGCACGCGGCCCCGGTCCGGCTGCTGCTGCACCGGGGCCGAGTGTCGTTCGCCGAGCCGGACGACCGGCCCGACGCCGTGGTCGACCACGACCCCGCCACGCTCAACCTGATGATGTTCGGCCGGATCAGCCGGGCCCGGGCGGTGCTCAGCGGCAAGGTGCGCGTCAGCGGGCGGCGGCCCTGGCTCCTGCCGGCCTTCCTGCGTAAGTTCCGCACCCCGAGCTGACCCGCGTCGCCGGGTCGGACGAGGGGGCCGGCTAGGCTGGCTTACCGTGCTCGTACTGGTGGTGGACAGCTCGACGCCCGCGGTGACGGCGGCGCTGGTGGAGGTCGCGGCGGACGGCGTCTCGACCCGGGCGCACCGCTGCACGGTCGACGCCCGCGCCCACGGCGAACTGCTCGCCCCGCAGGTCGACGCGGTGCTCGCCGACGCCGACGCCCGCCCGGCCGACCTGGGCGCCATCGTCGCCGGGCTCGGCCCCGGCCCGTTCACCGGGCTCCGGGTGGGGCTGGTCACCGCCGCCACCATGGGTCAGGTGCTGGGCGTGCCGACGTACGGCGTCTGCTCGCTGGACGCCATCGGCCACCCGGCGGCCGCCGGCGAGCCGGTGCTGGCGGCGAGCGACGCGCGCCGTCGGGAGGTCTACTGGGCGGTCTACGACGGCGCGGGCCAGCGGATCGTCGGGCCGGAGGTGTCCGCCCCGGCGGTCGCCGCCGAGCGCGCCCGCGGCCTGGCCGTCACGGTCGCGGTCGGCGACGGCGCGCACCGGTACGCGGACACCCTCGGCCTGCCCGTGCGGGCCGAGCCGCGCTACCCGGACGCCGGCGTGCTGGCGACCCTGGCCGCCGAGCGGATCCGGGCCGGCGCCCCCGGCGAGGCGCTCACCCCGCTCTACCTGCGCCGGCCGGACGCCGTGGCGGCGACGGCCCGCAAGCCGGTCCTGCCATGACCGGTGTGCGCCTCCAGAGGTTCCGGTGGTGGCACATCGACGAGGTGCTGCCGATCGAGGCGGACCTGTTCGGCGCCGAGCAGTGGTCGGCGGCGATGTTCTGGAACGAGCTGGCCAACGGGCACTTCTACCTGGTCGCCACCGACGACGACGGCGCCGTGCTGGGCTACGCCGGGCTCACCGCGGCCCCGCCCGAGGAGGCGTGGGTGCAGAACATCGCGGTGCGCCGGGACGCCCAGCGGCGCGGGGTCGGCCGGGCGCTGCTGGAGGCGCTGCTCGCCGAGGCGGCCCGGCTCGGGGCCCGCAGCACCCTGCTGGAGGTCGCGGCGGACAACGCCCCCGCCCAACTGCTCTACGCGGCGTACGGCTTCGAGCCGATCGGCGTACGGCGCGGCTACTACCAACCGAGCAACACCGACGCGCTGGTCATGCAGCGCACCCGGGATGTGTGAGCGATGACTGACGAACCCCTGATCCTCGGCATCGAGACGTCCTGCGACGAGACCGGCGTCGGCATCGTGCGGGGGCACACGCTGCTGGCCGACGCGCTCGCGTCCAGCGTCGAGGAGCACGCCCGGTTCGGCGGGGTGGTGCCCGAGGTGGCCAGCCGGGCGCACCTGGAGGCCATCGTGCCGACCATGGACCGGGCGCTGAAGGAGGCGGGGGTGACCCTCGCCGACATCGACGCGATCGCGGTCACCTCCGGCCCGGGGCTGGCCGGCGCGCTGCTGGTCGGGGTGGCCGCCGCCAAGGGCTACGCGCTCGCCGCCGAGAAGCCGGTCTACGGCGTCAACCACCTGGCCGCGCACGTCGCCGTGGACACCCTGGAGCACGGGCCGCTGCCCGAGCCGGCGATCGCCCTGCTGGTCTCCGGCGGGCACTCCTCCCTGCTCCTCGTCGACGACCTGGCCCGGGGCGTCACCCCGCTCGGCGCCACCATCGACGACGCGGCGGGCGAGGCGTTCGACAAGGTGGCGCGGCTGCTGGGCCTGCCGTTCCCCGGCGGGCCGTACATCGACCGGGAGGCCCGGGCCGGCGACCCGGCCGCCATCGGCTTCCCGCGCGGCCTGACCGCCGCGAAGGACCTCGCCGCCCACCGCTACGACTTCTCCTTCTCCGGGCTGAAGACGGCGGTGGCCCGCTGGGTCGAGGCGCGGCAGCGGGCGGGCGAGCCGGTGCCGGTCGCCGACGTGGCCGCGTCCTTCCAGGAGGCGGTCTGCGACGTGCTGGTGCGCAAGGCGCTGGACGCCTGCCGGGCCAACGGCGTCGAGACGCTGGTGATCGGCGGCGGCGTGGCGGCCAACTCGCGCCTGCGGGCGATGGCCGAGCACCGCGCCGCCAAGCACGGCATCCGGGTCCGGGTGCCCCGACCGAATCTCTGCACGGACAACGGCGCGATGGTCGCCGCCCTCGGCTCGCACCTGGTCGCCTCGGGTGTCGCGCCGAGCCGGCTGGACCTGCCCGCCGACTCGGCCATGCCGCTGACCACCGTCAGCGTCTGAACCCAGGGACGGATGACGTGATCGTGCGGATGTGGGAGGCGCGGGCCGAGTCGTACGGCGTCGCCGACCTGATCACCTGGGTCTGCGACACGGCGCTGCCGGAGTTCGAGCACGACCCGATGCACCTGTCCAGCGAGGTCTTCTCCTCCACGGACCACCGGGTGGTGGTCATCTCCAAGTGGCGCAGCAACCCGCGCCCGCTGCCGGAGCCGCCCGCGATGCTGCTCGCCCGCCCGCCGCACTCGTGGGACTTCACCCAGGTCGACCGCTGACCGACGCGCGCCACCGCCGTTCGACGTGCGCCGGGGCCGCCGCCACGGTTCCGCGTGGATCGCGGCGCGCCGCCGCCGTTCGACGTGCGCCGGGGCCGCCGCCACGGTTCCGCGTGGATCGCGGCGCGCCGCCGCCGTTCGACGTGCGCAGCGGCATGTCGCAGCGGTAATTGGTTGGCGGCCCGGCCGGCGGGCCGCCTAGCGTCGGTGGGCCATGCGTTTCTCACCGGCCGGCGACCCCGGCGTACCCGACACCCGTTCGGCGACCCGCTACCTGCTGTGGCTGGCCGGGCGGCACAAGGCGCTGTTCAGCGTCGGCATCCTGCTCGGCGTCGTCTGGATGGTCGCCCAGGCGCTGGTGCCGGCGGCCGTCGGCCGGGCCGTCGACGGGCTCACCCGCCGGGACGAGGACGCGCTGCTCACCTGGGGGCTCGTGCTGCTGGGCCTGGGCGTGCTCCAGGCGGTCGCCGGGATCCTGCGGCACCGCTGCGCGGTGCACAACTTCCTCGGCGGGGCGTACCGGACGGTGCAGCTCACCGTCGGCGCGGCGAACCGGCTCGGCGCCGCGCTGCCCCGCCGGGTGGCCGCCGGCGAGGTGGTGAGCATCGGCACCGCCGACATCAGCCAGATCGGCTCGGCGATCGACATCACCGCCCGGGGCACCGGCGCGGTCGTCGCGATCGTGGCCGTCGGGGTGATCCTGCTCGGCGCCTCCCTGCCGCTCGGGCTGGTCGTGGTGCTCGGCGTGCCCGTGCTGATGGCGGTGGTCGGGCTGCTCATCCGGCCCCTGCACCGGCAGCAGCAGGCGTACCGGGACTCCGAGGGGGCGCTGACCACGCGGGCCGGCGACATCGTCTCCGGGCTGCGGGTGCTGCGCGGCGTCGGTGGCGAGCCGGTGCTCTCCGCCCGCTACCGCGCGCGGTCCCAGGCGCTGCGCGCCGACGGCCTCCGGGTGGCCCGGATCGAGTCGCTGCTGGAGGCGGCGCAGGTGCTGCTCCCCGGCGCGTTCCTGGTGTTGGTCACCTGGCTCGGCGCCCGGTTCGCGCTGCGCGGCGACATCAGCGCCGGCCAGCTCGTGGCGTTCTACGGCTACACGGCGTTCCTGGTCAGCCCGCTGCGGCAGCTCACCGAGGCGGTGGACAAGCTGACCCGGGGGCACGTCGCCGCCCGGCGCGTGGTGCGGCTGCTGCGGCTCGACCCGGAGCTGGTGGACGCGCCCCGCCCGGCGGCGCTGCCCGACGGCCCCGGCGAGCTGGTCGACGTGGAGTCGGGCGTGACCCTGCGGCCCGGCCGGTTCACCGCGCTCGCCGCGACCGCGCCCGAGGACGCGGCGGCCATCGTGGACCGCCTCGGCCGCTACGTCGACTCGGACGCGACGCTGCACGGCGTACCGCTGCGGGCGCTGTCGCTGGCGACGGTGCGGGAGCGGATCCTGGTGGCCGACAACAACGCGCACCTGTTCACCGGCCCGCTGCGCGCGGAGCTGGACCCGCACGACCGGGCCGACGAGGCGGCGATCGTGGCGGCGCTGGCGGCGGCGAGCGCGACGGACATCGTCGAGGCCCTGCCCGACGGGCTGGACAGCGCCGTGGCCGAGCGCGGGCGGGAGTTCTCCGGCGGCCAGCAGCAGCGGCTGCGGCTGGCCCGGGCGCTCGTCGCCGACCCGGAGACCCTGCTGCTGGTCGAGCCGACCAGCGCTGTGGACGCGCACACCGAGGCCCGCATCGCCGAGCGGCTCGGCGCGGCCCGGGCCGGCCGGACCACGCTGGTCTGCACCACCAGCCCGCTCGTGCTGGACCGCGCCGACCACGTGATCTTCGTGGAGGACGGCAAGGTGGTGGCCGAGGGGGCGCACACCGCACTGCTCGACGGCGAACCGCGCTACCGGGCGACGGTCAGCCGGGGGGAGGACTGATGGCCACCGCACTGCCGGTCGCCGACGGGCGCCAGGTGCGCCGCTACGCCCGTACGCTGGTGCGCCGGCACCCGCGCGCGCTCGGCGTGGCGCTCGGCCTGCACGCCCTGGCCGCCGCGGCCGGCCTGGTCGCGCCGTGGCTGCTCGGCGACCTGGTCGAGGGGATCTCCCGGGGCACGACGGGCGTCACCGTCGACCGGATCGCGCTGCTGATCGGTGGGTTCGTGCTGGCGCAGTCGGTGCTGGTGCGGCTCGCCCACCTGGCGTCGGCGCGGCTCGGCGAGCGGGTGCTGGCCGAGCTGCGCGAGGAGTTCGTCGACCGGATCCTGGCGCTGCCGCTGGCCACCGTGGAGCGGGCCGGGACGGGCGACCTGCTCACCCGGACGTCCCGGGACGTCTCCGCGCTGTCCCGGACGGTCCGCCTCGCGGTGCCGGAGACGCTCATCGCGATCGTCACCGGGTGCTTCATCGTCGGCGCGCTGCTGCTGGTCAACCCGCTGCTCGCGCTGCCCTGCCTGGTCGCGGTGCCGCTGATGTGGGCCGGCGCCCGGTGGTACCTGCGCCGCGCCCCGGACGCCTACCTGCGGGAGAACGCCGCCTACTCCGACATCACCGACGGGATCAGCGAGACCGTCGAGGGCTCGCGCACCACGGAGGCGCTGCGGCAGCAGGCGCGCCGCCGGGCCCGCACCGACGCCGACATCCGCCGGTCGTACGCGGCCGAGCGCTACACCCTGCGGCTGCGCACGGTGTTCTTCCCGGTCACCGAGATCGGCTACGTGGTGCCGGTGGTCGCCACGCTGATCATCGGCGGCTGGTTCCACCTGCGGGGTTGGGTGAGCCTCGGCGAGGTCACCGCCGCCACGCTCTACGTGCAGCAACTGATCGACCCGATCGACCGGCTGCTCTCCTGGCTGGACGAGCTGCAGGTGGGCGGCGCCTCGCTGGCCCGCCTGCTCGGGGTGGCCGACGCCGACGCCCCGACCACGGCTTCGGCCGGGTCGCCGAGGCGGGCGGGCACCGACGCGCCGACGGGCGACCGGCAGCTCGCCGCCCGGGACGTGCGGTACGCGTACCGGGCGGGGCGGGACGTGCTGCACGGGGTGACCCTGGCTCCGGAGCCGGGGGAGAAACTGGCGATGGTGGGCCCCTCGGGCGCCGGCAAGTCCACCCTCGGCCGGCTGCTCGCCGGGGTGCACGCGCCCCGCTCCGGCTCGGTCACCGTGGCCGGGCGGCGGCTCGACGAGCTGCCCCTGGCCGAACTGCGCACGCACGTCGCGCTGGTCACCCAGGAGCACCACGTTTTCATCGGCACGCTGCGCGACAACGTGGCGATGGTCCGGCCGGGCGCCGACGAGGCGGCCGTCCGGTCGGCGCTGGCCGCCGTCGACGCGCTGGACTGGGCCGACGCGCTGCCGGACGGGCTCGACACGGTGGTCGGCGCCGGCGGTCACCCGCTGTCGCCCGCGCAGGCGCAGCAGTTGGCGCTGGCCCGGCTGGTGCTGGCCGACCCGCACACGCTGGTGCTGGACGAGGCCACCTCGCTGATCGACCCCCGGGCCGCCCGGCACCTGGAGCGCTCCCTCGCGGCCGTGCTCCAGGGCCGGACGGTGATCGCCATCGCGCACCGCCTCTTCTCGGCGCACGACGCCGACCGGGTCGCGGTGGTCGAGGACGGCCGGATCACCGAGATCGGCCCGCACGACGAGCTGGTCGCCGCGGACGGTTCCTACGCGGCCCTCTGGCGCTCCTGGCACGGCACCCGCTCCTGACGCCGAACGCCCGTCACCGGCCCTGACGTCGCCGCGCCCGGCCGCTGCGACCTGGGACGCGCCGGCCGGTCGACCGTCAGCCGACGTCGAGCGGGTCGGCGAGCAGCCGTTCGAAGGCCAGCTCGGCGGCGCCGATCAACGCCGCGTCGTCGCCCAGCTTCGGGGTGCGCAGCCGGACGTGCTCCAGGCAGGCCGGCAGGGCGATCGAGTTGAGCCGGCTGCGCACCTGGGCGGCGGCGGCGAGGTAGAGGTCGCGCATGGTGCCGCCGAAGATGACCATTTCCGGGTTGAAGATGTTCACCAGGTTGGCCACCCCGAAACCGAGCCAGTCGCCGGCCTGGCGGACGGCCGTCTGCGCCCGGGCGTCGCCGCGGTCGGCGGCGTCGAAGACGGCCAGCAGCGCGTCCCGGCCCCGCGCGTCGGTGCGGCCGGCCGCCCGGAGCAGCCCGTGCTCGCCGATCTGGGTCTCCCAGCAGCCGCGCGAGCCGCACTCGCAGGGCGGGCCGTCGCGGACGACCACCATGTGCCCGACCTCGCCGCTGTAGCCGCCGTGCCCGGTCAGCCGCCGCCCGCCGGCGATGATGCCGGCGCCCACGCCCACGTCCCCGTACAGGTAGATGACGTTGTCGCAGCCGGCCGCCGCGCCGCGTGCGTGCTCGGCGAACGCCGCCACGTCGGCCACGTTGCCGACCGTGACCGGCACCTCGCAGCCCAGCTCGGCGGCGAGCGCCGCGCCGATCGGCTCGTCCACCCAGCCGGTGGTCGGTCCCAGCCGGTCCAGCCCGTCGTCGCGGCGGACCATGCCGCAGACCGCGACGCCCGCGCCGACGCAGACCGTGTCCGCCGGCACCGCCTGCTGCATCTCCTTGACGGCGCCGGCCAGCAGCGGGGCGGCCTCCGCGGCGGTCAGACCCCGGGGCCGGGCCAACTCCCGGCGGTCGAGCACCGCGCCGCCGAGACCGATCCGCGCGGCCCGCAGCCGGTCCACCTCGATGCTGTACGCGTACGCGTGCACCCGCTCCGACTCGGGCCGGACGACCAGCGACGGTCGCCCGGCCCGGCCGGTCTCCTTCGGCGCGCCCTCGCTGACCAGCCCGGCGCCGGCCAGGTCGGCGGTCAGCGCGCCGATGGTGCTGCGGTTGAGCCCCAGCGTGGTGGTGAGTTCGGCGCGGGTGGTCGCCCCGTGCACGTGCACGTACCGCAGCAACGCGCCCAGGTTCTGCCGGCGGATCTCGTCCTGGCTGGGGCCTGCGCGCATCGCTGTCGTCACTTCCGGTGCTGCCGGTCAGCGGTTGCCGGTGGCGGTGGACCGCCGGCGGGAGAACGCGTCCACGCTCGCGGCGAGCAGCAGCACCACGCCGGTGACCACGTACTTCACCCCCGAGCTGTATCCCATCAGGCCCATCCCGTTGTCGATGACCGCGACGACCGCACCCCCGAGGACGGCGTCGAGCACCCGGCCCTTGCCGCCGAAGAGGCTGGTGCCTCCGATGACCGCCGCGCCGACCGCGTAGAGCAGTACGTTACTGCCACCCGTGTTCGGGTCCACCGAGTTGGCCCGGCTGGCGGCGACGATGCCGCCGACGGCCGCCATCGAGGAGCAGATCACGAAGACCGAGATGCGGATCCGGTCCACGTCGATGCCGGCCCGGCGCGCCGCCTCCCTGTTGCCGCCCACCGCGTAGACGTGCCGCCCGTAGCTGGTGCGCTGGAGCACGAAGGTCCAGAAGACCAGCAGCACCGCGATGATCGGCACCACGATCGGCACGCCCTTGAGCGAGCTGATCACGACGTTGCGGCTGCGCTCCAGGTTGAGGATGAAGACCGCCGCCCCGAGGACGAGCGCCAGCCCGCCGATCCGGGCGAACACCACCGCGATCGGGTCGGTGACCAGCCCCCGGGAGGCCCGCGTACGGTGCCGGAGCAGCTGTACGGCCGCGTAGCCGGCGACCGCCACGGCGGCCAGCAGCCAGCCGAGGACGGGGGAGAGGTTGCGGTTGGCGATGGCCACCAGCACCTCGTCGCGGACCGAGATGTTGGTGCCCTCCTCCATGAGCATCAGCACGATGCCCTGGAAGGCGAGGAACCCGGCGAGGGTCACCACGAAGGACGGGATGCCGACCTTCGCGACCAGGAAGCCGAGGACGGTGCCGATCACCACGCCGGTGACGATCGCGGCGAGCACGGCCACGTACCACGGGTAGCCGAGCACGGTGACGACATTGGCGAGGACGGCGGCGCAGACCCCGCTGGCGAAGCCGGCGGAGAGGTCGATCTCGCCGAGCAGGAGGACGAAGACCAGGCCCATCGCGATCAGCGTGACCGCGGCCCCCTGGGTGAACAGGTTGGCGAAGTTGCCGGCGGTGAGGAACGACGGCCGCATGATCGAGAAGACCGTGCAGAGCACGACCAGGCCGAGCACGGCGGGCAGCGCGCCGATGTCGCCGCCGCGGACCCGGCTGACGTAGCCGCGGACGTGGCTGCCGAGGGTGGGCGGTGGGGTGACGGCCGCCGGGCCGTCCTTCCGCACGACGGTCGTGGTCATCGGACGCCTCCTGCGTTGCTGTCGGCCGGCTCCGCGCCGTGCCCGTTGCCGCCGTCGGCCGGTTCGGTGGCGAGCCCGAGCCCGAGCCCGCCGGAGCGCCCGGCGGTGATCAGCTCGACCACCTGCGAGTGGGTGATGTCGGTGGTCTTCACCTGGGCGACCATCTGGCCGAGGTAGAGCGCGGCGATCCGGTCGGAGACGGCGAAGACGTCGTTCATGTTGTGCGAGATGAGCACCACGGCCAGGCCGTTGTCGGCGAGCCGGCGGACCAGTTCGAGCACCTGGGCGGTCTGCGCGACGCCGAGCGCGGCGGTCGGCTCGTCGAGGATGACGAGCCTGCTGTTCCAGAGCACGGCCTTGGCGATCGCCACGGTCTGGCGCTGGCCTCCCGAGAGGCTGGAGACGTGCTGCCGCAGCGACTTCACGGTCCGTACGCTCAGCCCGGCGAGGGTGTCGGCGGCCATCTGCTCCATGGTCGGCTCGTCGAGCACGATGCCGGTGCGCTTCTCCCGGCCGAGGAACATGTTCTGCACGATGTCGAGGTTGTCGCAGAGCGCGAGGTCCTGGTAGACGACCTCGATGCCGAGGGTGGTGGCGTCGCGGGGGCTGCTGATGGTCACCGGCCGGCCGTCGAAGAGGAACTCGCCGGCGTCGGTGGGATGGATGCCGCTGATGCACTTGACGAGGGTCGACTTGCCGGCGCCGTTGTCGCCGACCAGCGCGGTCACCTCGCCCGGGTGGACGGCGAAGGCGACGTCGCGCAGGACCTGGACGGGACCGAAGCTCTTGTCGATCCCGCGTAGTTCCAGCAGGGGGGTTGCGGACACGGGGGTCTCCTTCAGACGGAGGGGAGGTCTCGGGTCCCGTCCGGCGCGAGCCGCCGCCCGGCACAAGGGGGTCCGTGCCGGGCGGCGTGCGCGTGGATCGGGTACGGGTCAGCTGATGCCGGCGTCGGCGCAGAGCTTGGCGTACGTCCCGGCGCAGACCTCGTCCTTGGTGACGTAGCCGTCGGCGATGACGTCCTTGACGTTCTCCTTGTAGATCGCCTTCGGGGTCAGCAGCACCGCCGGGACGTCCCGGTTGCCCTCCGGGTCCCTGACCGTCTGGCCGGTCTCCTTCTTCTCGCCCTTGGCCACCGCGATGGCCAGCTCCGAGGCGGCCTGTGCCTCCTCCTTGATCGCCTTGTAGACGGTCATGCACTGGTCGCCGGCGAGGATGTGCTGCAGGCCCTGCGGGGTGGCGTCCTGGCCGGTCACCGGGACCTTGCCGTTGAGCTTGTTCTTCTTCAGCACCGAGATGGCCGCGTTGCCGAGGCCGTCGTTGGCGGCGAGCACGCCGTCGATCTTGCCCCCGGTCTGGGTGAGCATCTGCTCGAAGATCGTGGCGGCCTGGGCGTTGTCCCACTCCGGGACGTTCTGGTCCGGACCCTTGGCGTATTCCTTCGAGTCGAACTTCGGCTTGAGCACCGAGTCGTACCCGTTCTTGAACAGGGTGGCGTTGTTGTCCGTCGGGGAGCCGTTGAGGTAGGCCACGACCGGGTTCTTGACGCCCTTGTCGGTGAGGCACTTGCTGAGGCCCTCGCCCTGGAGCTTGCCGACGGCCTCGTTGTCGAAACTGACGTAGTAGGTGGCCGAGCCGCCCAGGGTGAGCCGGTCGTAGTCGATCGTCGCCACGCCCTGGGACTTGGCCTTGTCGAGCACGGCCTTGCCGGTGCCGGAGTCCAGGTTGACGATCATCAGGGCGGTCACGCCATTGGTGATCATCTGGTCGGCGATGGTCTGGAACGCGTTCTTGTCGCCCTGGGCGTTCTGGATGTCGTACTCGACGCCGGCGGCCTTGAACGCCTCCTCCAGGAACCTGCGGTCCGCGCCCTCCCAGCGGGCGGAGGACTTGCTGTCCGGCAGGATCACGCCGATCTTCGGAGCCTTGTCGTTGCCGCCGGCCTGGTCGCCGCTGCCGGAGTCACCGCCGCAGGCGGCCACGCCGCCCGTGGCGAGCAGGCCCACGGCGGCGAGGGTGAGGAAGCCCTTGCGCATGTGCAGGGTCCTTTCGGGGGTGGGGGACGTTGTTTTGTTGTGCCGGGCAACGTATTTCGCGTCACATTGCGGGCACAAGAGTGCCGAGGTCGCGAGTTTGTTGTTGGCAGTAACAATTCAGCAACGTCGCTGACACCCGGCCGCCACCCGCACGGGAGCGCTCTCCCGTCGGCGCCGGGATCGGCGCAGCTCAGCGGGCGGACAGCGGGGCCGTGACCGCCCCGGTGAGGGCGACCAGGTCCGCCGGGGCGAGCTGGAGCTGGAGACCGCGCCGGCCCGCCGAGACGTAGACGGTGGGATGGTCGAGCGCCGACGAGTCGAGCACCGTGGGCAGCCGCCGGCGCTGACCGAGCGGGCTGATCCCGCCACGTACGTAGCCGGTGGCCCGCTCGGCCACCGTCCGGTCGGCCATCGCGGCCCGCTTGCCGCCGACCGCCGCGGCGAGCGCCTTCAGGTCCAGCTCGCCGGTGACCGGCACGACCGCCACGGTGAGCGCGCCGTCGACCTCGGTGACCAGCGACTTGAACACCCGCTCCGGCGGCACCCCCAGCGCCGCCGCGACCAGCGCGCCGTAGTTCGGCGCGTCCGGTGAGACGTCGTACGGATGGGTGCTGTGGGCGATCTTCCGCTTCGTCAGCAGCGCGGTCGCCGGAGTGCCCTGTCCCGCCATGACCGTCAAGCTAACCCCGGGCGCGGGTGACCCGCGAGTCGATAAGGCCGGCTACCCGACCGGCCGGCAGACCAGCACCGTCGGCGCCCCGGCGACCCGGGTCAGCACCAGGCTCGCCGCCTCGTCGCCGGCCAGCCGCAGGTCCCGCCGCAGCTTCTCCGGCTCCAGCGCGGAGCCGCGCTTGAGAATCTCCGCCCGCCCGACCCGGCGGTCCCGCAGCAGCGCCCGCAGCCGCTTGAGCGAGAACGGCAGCACGTCGGTGACCTCCAGGCAGCGGGCGAACGGGGTCGCCTTCGGGGTGTCCGCGTAGAGGTAGGCGATGCTCGGGTCGGCCAGCGTCGCGTCGAGGGCGTCGGCCAGCTCCGCGACCAGGTGCGCGCGGACCACCGCCGGGTCCGGGTCGTACAGGAAGCGGCGGGCCGGCCCGACCGGCGCCTCGGCGTCGCCGGAGCCGGTCAACTGATGGCAGGGGACCCCTGCTCTACCGGAGGCGTCAACAGGGGGCCCTTCCTTACCGCGCAGCAGGGTGGCCCGGCGGGGGACCTCGGCGAGCCGGCCGCACCACAGCGTCGCCTCGACCAGGTCGCCGTCCGCGCTCACCCACTCCGCCTCGGCGCCCGCGGGGATCAGCGCGTGGTCGATCCCGGGCGCCACCTTCACCACCGTGTACGGCACCCGCGCGGCCAGGTCGACGACGAAGTCCCAGGGTGGGGAGTAGGCGTTCGGGTCGAAGACCCGCCGCCCGGTGCCCGCCTTCCGCCGCGCCGGGTCGCAGAACACCCCGTCGACCCGGCCGACGTCGAACGCCGTGGCGTCGCCGCACTCCACCGTGAACAGCTCGGCCAGCCCGGCCGCCTCGGCGTTGGCGGCGGCCATCGCGGCGGTCACCGGGTCGGCCTCCACCCCGTACACCCGGATGCCGGCCCGAGCCGCGGCGAGCGCGTCCGCGCCGAGGCCGCACCCGAGGTCGGCCAGGGTGCGCACGCCGGCGGCGCGCAGCCGGGCGGCCCGTCGATCGGCCACCGGCCGGCGGGTGGCCTGTTCCAGCCCGGCCCGGGTCAGGAACATTCCCGCCGCCGCCGGCCCGAACTTGCCGACCGCCCGGCGGCGCAGCTCGGCCTGGGTGAGCGCGGCCGCCGCCAGCGCGGGCGGCATCCCGGCCGAGCGGAGCGCGGCCGCCGCGGCCAGCGGATCGCCGCCGGCCACCCGCGCGGCGGCGTCGAGCGCGACCGACCCCTCGGGCGTACGCAGGGCGGCGAGCTGGTCGAGGTCCACGCGGTCATTCTGGCCGTTCGGCCCGACGCGCCGACCGGCGGGTTGGCACTCTCCTTGACGGAGTGCTAGCCGAGGAATAACCTGCGATTAGCACTCTCACCCCGAGGGTGCCAGCTTCCGGGCCGTCAGGTCCGGGCGCTGAACGCCAGGCGGACCGGCACCCGCGACGACGGCCCCGCCCGGTGGCATGTGGCAGATTGACGCCGGTCGGCATGCCGTCCGGTAACGAAACCAGTACCCCAGGAGGGTATGCCCGTGACTACCGCGACCAAGGTTGCGATCAAGCCGCTCGAGGACCGGATCGTGGTCCAGGCGAACGAGGCTGAGACCACCACGGCGTCGGGCATCGTGATCCCCGACACCGCCAAGGAGAAGCCGCAGGAGGGCACCGTCCTCGCTGTCGGCCCGGGCCGGATCGACGACAAGGGTAACCGCGTGCCGGTCGACGTCAAGGTCGGCGACACCGTCCTCTACTCGAAGTACGGCGGCACCGAGGTCAAGTACGCCGGCGAGGAGTACCTGGTGCTCTCCGCCCGCGACGTCCTCGCGGTCATCGAGAAGTAAGCAACCGATCAGTGTCGTTGCCCCGGTCCGGCTCGCCGGGCCGGGGCAGCGTCGCTTCGAAGGGACATTCATGGCGAAGATCCTGAGCTTCTCGGACGACGCCCGGCACCTGCTCGAGCACGGTGTCAACGCCCTCGCGGACGCGGTCAAGGTGACCCTCGGCCCGCGCGGGCGCAACGTCGTCCTGGACAAGAAATTCGGTGCGCCCACGATCACCAACGACGGCGTGACCATCGCCAAGGAGATCGAGCTCACCAACCCGTACGAGAACCTCGGCGCGCAGCTGGTCAAGGAGGTGGCGACCAAGACCAACGACGTCGCCGGCGACGGGACCACCACCGCCACCGTGCTGGCCCAGGCGATGGTCCGCGAGGGCCTGCGCAACGTGGCCGCCGGCGCCAACCCGACCGGCCTCAAGCGGGGCATCGACGCGGCGGCCGCCAAGGTCTCCGAGGCGCTGCTCGGCCGCGCGGTCGAGGTCGCGGACAGGAAGTCGATCGCGCACGTCGCGACCATCTCCGCGCAGGACGCCACCATCGGCGAGCTGATCGCCGAGGCGATGGAGAGGGTCGGCCGCGACGGTGTCATCACCGTCGAGGAGGGCTCCGCGCTCACCACCGAGCTGGACGTCACCGAGGGACTCCAGTTCGACAAGGGCTTCATCTCGCCGAACTTCGTCACCGACGTGGAGGGTCAGGAGTCGGTCCTGGAGGACCCGTACATCCTGATCACCACCCAGAAGATCTCGGCGATCGAGGAGCTGCTGCCGCTGCTGGAGAAGGTCCTCCAGAACAGCAAGCCGCTGCTGATCATCGCCGAGGACGTCGAGGGCCAGGCGCTGTCCACCCTGGTGGTCAACTCGATCCGCAAGACCCTCAAGGTCTGCGCGGTCAAGGCCCCCGGCTTCGGCGACCGCCGCAAGGCGATGCTCCAGGACATGGCGATCCTCACCGGCGCCGAACTGGTCGCCCCGGAGCTGGGCTACAAGCTCGACCAGGTGGGCCTGGAGGTGCTCGGCAGCGCCCGCCGCGTGGTGGTCGACAAGGAGAACACCACGATCGTCGACGGCGGCGGCCAGGCGAGCGAGGTCGCGGACCGGGTGGCCCAGATCCGCAAGGAGATCGAGGCCTCCGACTCCGACTGGGACCGGGAGAAGCTCGCCGAGCGGCTGGCCAAGCTGTCCGGCGGCATCGCGGTCATCAAGGTCGGCGCCGCGACCGAGGTCGAGATGAAGGAGCGCAAGCACCGCATCGAGGACGCGATCGCCGCGACCAAGGCCGCGGTCGAGGAGGGCACCGTCCCGGGCGGCGGCGCCGCCCTGGCGCAGATCCTGCCGGCGCTGGACGACGACCTCGGCTTCACCGGTGACGAGAAGGTCGGCGTCTCGATCGTGCGCAAGGCGCTGGTCGAGCCGCTGCGCTGGATCGCCCAGAACGCCGGCCACGACGGCTACGTCGTGGTGCAGAAGGTCGTCGGCAAGGAGTGGGGCCACGGCCTCGACGCCGCCAGCGGCGAGTACGTCGACCTGGCGAAGTCCGGCATCCTCGACCCGGTGAAGGTGACCCGCAACGCGGTCAGCAACGCCGCGTCGATCGCCGGCCTGCTGCTCACCACGGAGAGCCTCGTGGTGGAGAAGCCGGAGAAGGCCGAGCCGGCCGCCGCCGGTGGGCACGGCCACGGCCACGGTCACGGCCACCAGCACGGCCCGGGCTTCTGACCCTCGCCGTACGCCTCGTCGGGGCGCACCGTCCGCGTGACGGTGCGCCCCGACGCCGTTTCAGGGGGGCGCGACGCCCACGGGGGAGCCCCGACGCCGTGGACCGGGGGACGGCGCGACGCCGCGCCCCGGGCGGGGGCGCGGCGTCGGTGTGGTCCTCGGGTGGCCGGGCTCAGGCGATCTTGCGCTGGGCCGGGACGGTCGACTTGTGCGGCCGGCCCAGGCGAGCCTCCAGCCGGGCGATGTCGACCCGCGTCTGCCGGCGGTCGGCCAGGTCCTCCCAGCCGACGGCGAGCAGCCGCAGCCGCTCCGACTCGCTGAAGCCGCCCCACACGCCGTACGGCTCGCGGACGGAGAGGGCGTGCGCGGCGCACTCGGCCCGGACGGGGCAGGTGCGGCAGACGGCCTTGGCGCCGGACTCGCGGCGCAGGCGCGACGAGCCCCGCTCGCCGTCGGGGTGGAAGAACTGCGCGCTGTCCCGGCCCCGGCAGGCACCGAGCCGCTGCCAGTCCCAGAGATCGACGATGGGTCCGGGCAGTCTACGTACGTTCGACATCAGCACCCCTCCTCCCGCGCGGCACCGCGGAGATCCATGTGAACCGGCGTCCGGGCGGCGGTCCGCGCAGGCGCGCCGTTTCCGGCCTGGATGCTCCCTACCCGAGCTTTCCCCGGCTCACACATCTGTGATCCAAAACCTTGGACAACTCGCGGCATATGACCTACTTGTCGGAAAAGTTCGGAGGATTGCCGGGAACCTCCTCGCGACCCGACTCGGTCATGGTCTGCTCGTGGGCGGAGAGGAGACCACTGTGCGTACGGTTCTCGTGTGCGTTCGGACACCGCTTGCGGCGCAGCATCTGACGTCCGCGGCGGCCCGGCTCGGGCTGTCCGCCGTCGTGCGGACCGCCGTCTCCGATCCCGAGGTGATGTTGCGCCTGGCCGAGCGTCCGGCCGACGTGGTGCTGGCGGACACGGCCCTCACCCGGCCGGACAGCGCGGGCTTCGTGCGCCGGGTGCTCGCCCGCGCGCCGCAGGCCTCCGTGCTGCTGCTCGGCACCGAGGAGTCGGAGGCCGCCGCCGCCACCATCAGCGCCGGCGCCCGGGGCCTGATCCAGGGCGCGGACCACGACCTGACCAGCGCGGTGGCCAAGGCCCTGCTGCTGCTCGTGGCCCCCGGCCGGTCGACCCGGAGCCGGATCACCGACCCGGCGCGGGACACCGCGGCGGTCGGCGGGTCCACCCGCGCCACCCCGGCCGGTCGGCCGCCGGCCGACCCGGGCCCCGCCTGGCCGACCCCGTCCGCCGACGGCGCGGGCGGCGCGCCGACCGTGGTGCCGGCGCAACGCGGCGACGACCCCGCCGAGCCGGCCGACCCGGCCGGTGAGCCGGTGGAGCCGCCGCCCGCGGGGCAGCGGGGCGCCTCCGGCGCGCGCGGCGGCCGGTCCCAGATCGGGCTGACCGAGCGCGAACTCCAGGTGCTGCTCGGCATGGCGGAGGGCAAGAGCAACGCCGAGATCGGCCGCGAGTTGTTCGTCTCGGAGGACACGGTGAAGACCCACGCCCGCCGGCTGTTCCGCAAGCTCGGCGCGCGGGACCGCGCGCACGCCGTGGCCGCCGGTTTCCGCGCCGGGCTGGTGGCCTGAGGCCGGGTGTGCCGGCCCGGTGGGCTGGCGGCGGGCGGCGCGGGGCCGGTGAGCTGCCGGCGGCGCCGCCGGACTGCGCCCCGCGGTGGCGGCCGTGCCTCAGCGCTCGGTGCCGGGCTCGTCCTCCGCGCCCTCGGTCAGGGTGTCGTGCACGCCGTCCGCGTAGCCCCGGGCGTAGTCCCAGGTGACGTAGTGGTCCGGGTCGGGGTCGTAGGCCGGCTCGTGCACCCGGGGCCGCCCGGAGCTGAGCAGGTGACGCAGGTTGCCCCGGAGCAGGTCCCAGTCGAAGTAGTGCGGCTCCCGGCAGTCCTCGCACTCGATGACCAGCCCGCGCACCCCGATCGGCGCCAGCAGCGCCTGGTAGATCTCCAGGTCGGCGAGGTCCTCCAGCACGTCCTGCCGCTCGACGTCGGTCAGCGGGTCGAGCGGGGCGTCGTCGCCCGGATCGTGCAGACCGGCGGCCGGGTCGGCCGGGTCGCCGTTGAAGGGGTCGATGGGCTCGTCGTGCACCCCCTCACCGTAGACCCAACGCCGGGGCCGCGTCCGCCCCCGGGCCCTCGGTGACCTGCGCCGCCACCGGCGGGGGCGGCCCGGATCAGTGGGTACGATGGGACGACGCGCCGTCACCCGGCGTGCGCCGGTGCCCGCCCGCGCCACCTCGCTGAAGCCCGTCCGAGCAGCTCAGGGGAGCAATCGTGGAATTTTCGCCCAGCACCGACCTGCCGACCGCCGCCGACAGCGGCGAGCTGGGCGGCCACCTGCCCGAGCTGCCCGCCGGCTCGGCTCGGGTGGTCCCGCTCGGCCTGACCTTCGACGACGTGCTGCTCCAGCCGGGCGAGTCGGACGTCGTGCCCAGCCGGGTCAACACGGTGACGAAGCTGACCCGCAACATCAACCTGAGCGTCCCGCTGCTCTCCAGCGCGATGGACACGGTGACCGAGGCGCGGATGGCGATCGCGATGGCCCGCCAGGGCGGCATCGGCGTGCTGCACCGCAACCTCTCCCTGGAGGACCAGGCCCTCCAGGTCGACCTGGTCAAGCGCTCCGAGTCCGGCATGATCACCAACCCGGTGACCGCCAGCCCGAACGACACCCTGCGGGACGTCGACGCGCTCTGCGGGCGCTACCGCATCTCCGGCGTGCCCGTGGTGGACGGCGAGGGCCAGCTGGTCGGCATCGTCACGAACCGCGACATGCGCTTCGTCTCCGACCCGGCCACCCCGGTCCGCGAGATCATGACCCGCACCCCGCTGGTCACCGCCCCGGTCGGGGTGAGCAAGGACGACGCCCTGGGCCTGCTGCGCCAGCACAAGGTCGAGAAGCTGCCGATCGTCGACGAGTCGGGCCGGCTGCGCGGGCTGATCACCGTCAAGGACTTCACCAAGAGCGAGCAGTACCCGAACGCCACCAAGGACGACGCCGGCCGGCTGCGGGTCGCCGCCGCCGTCGGGGTGGGCGACGACGCGTACAAGCGGGCGCGGGCCCTGGTCGACGCGGGCGTCGACGTGCTGATCGTGGACACCGCGCACGGCCACCAGCGGGCGGTGCTGGACATGGTCCGCCAGCTCAAGAAGGACGTCACGATCGACATCGTCGGCGGCAACGTGGCCACGTACGCCGGCGCGAAGGCGCTGGTCGACGCCGGTGCCGACGGCGTGAAGGTCGGGGTCGGCCCGGGTGCCATCTGCACCACCCGGATCGTCGCCGGGGTGGGCGTACCGCAGATCACCGCGATCATGGAGGCCGCCCGCGCCGCGCGGCCGGCCGGCGTCCCGGTGATCGGCGACGGCGGCATCCAGTACTCGGGCGACATCGCCAAGGCGCTGGTCGCGGGCGCCGACACGGTGATGCTCGGCAGCCTGCTGGCCGGCTGCGAGGAGAGCCCCGGCGAGCTGATCTTCATCAACGGCAAGCAGTACAAGGCGTACCGGGGCATGGGCTCGCTCGGCGCGATGCAGTCCCGCGGCCAGGCCAAGTCCTACTCGAAGGACCGCTACTTCCAGCAGGACGTGCTCGCGGAGGACAAGCTGGTCCCCGAGGGCGTCGAGGGTCAGGTGCCCTACCGTGGCCCGCTGTCCGCCGTCGCCCACCAGCTCATCGGCGGGCTGCGCGCCGCGATGGGGTACGTCGGCGCGGAGAGCATCCCCGAGCTGCACCGCCGCGGTCAGCTCATCCGGATCACGGCGGCCGGGCTCAAGGAGAGCCACCCGCACGACATCCAGATGACGGTCGAGGCGCCCAACTACCACTCCCGCTGACCATCCCCCTGTGACAACTGGAGTCCCCCATGCGTGACGTGGTCGAGATCGGGCTGGGCAAGACCGCGCAGCGCGGCTACCACCTGGACGACATCGCCATCGTGCCGAGCCGCCGGACGCGGGACGTCGACGACGTCTCCACCGCCTGGCAGCTCGACGCGTACCAGTTCGGCATCCCCTGCGTCGGGCACCCCTCCGACGCGACGATGAGCCCGGCGTCCGCCGTCCGGCTCGGCCAGCTCGGCGGTCTCGGCGTGCTCAACGTCGAGGGCCTGTGGACCCGCTACGAGAACCCGACGAAGGTCCTGGAGGAGCTGTCCGCGCTCGGCGAGGACGCCCGCGCCACCAAGCGACTCCAGGAGGTGTACGCGGAGCCGATCCGCCCCGACCTGATCGCCGAGCGGGTCCGTGAGCTGCGCGCCGGGGGCGGGACGGTGGCCGTCCGGGTCAGCCCGCAGCACACCCTGGCGCTGGCCCCGGTGATCCTCGACGCCGGCGTGGACATCCTGGTCATCCAGGGCACCATCGTCTCGGCCGAGCACGTCTCCACCACCGAGGAGCCGCTGAACCTCAAGGAGTTCATCGCCGACCTGGACCTCCCGGTCATCGTCGGCGGCTGCACCGACTACAAGACGGCGCTGCACCTGATGCGCACCGGCGCGGCCGGTGTGATCGTCGGCATCGGCGGCGACGAGTGGTCGACCACGGACTCCGTGCTCGGCATCCGGGTGCCGATGGCCACCGCCATCGCCGACGCCGCCGCGGCCCGCCGCGACTACCTGGACGAGACCGGCGGCCGGTACGTGCACCTGATCGCCGACGGCGACATCCAGACCTCGGGCGACATCGCGAAGGCCCTCGGCTGCGGCGCGGACGCGGTGATGCTCGGCGAGCCGCTGTCGCTCTGCGCGGAGGCGCCGGCCGGCGGCGCCTGGTGGCACTCCGCCGCCAGCCACCCGTCCCTGCCCCGGGGCGCGTTCGAGGTGGCCGGCGAGCCGCTGGGGTCGATGGAGCAGCTGCTCTTCGGCCCGGCGGACGAGCCGGACGGCCAGCTCAACCTCTTCGGCGGGCTGCGCCGCGCGATGGCCAAGTGCGGCTACCGCGACCTCAAGGAGTTCCAGAAGGTCGGCCTGGTCCTCGACCGCTGACCGCACCGAACACGAAGAAGCGCCGCACGCACCGGTCGCGCCGATAGGCTCGGCCGGTGCGTCGTACTCCTGACCGGGTCCGCCCGACGCTCGTCGCCGTGGCGGCGGCGCTCGCGTTGCTGGTCGCCTGCACCACCGATGCCGCCGACCGGCGGGGCGGACGCGACGGCCTGCGCCCGGGCAGCGTCGACCTCGCCGACCCGTACGTGCCGGGCGCCGGCAACGGCGGGTACGACGTCTCGCACTACCGCCTGGCGGTCCGGTACGACCCGGCGACCGACCGGCTGACCGGGCGGGCGAAGGTCGTGGCGACGGCGGTGCACGGGCTGTCCCGGTTCACCCTCGACCTCGCCGGCCTCGACGTCACCGCGGTCACGATGGGCGGCGCCCGCGCCGAGCACCGGCGCGACGGCGACGAGCTGGTGGTCACCCCGCGCCACGGGCTCCCGCGGGGACGGCAGTTCACGGTCGAGGTGGACTACTCGGGCGTGCCGGTCACGAAGGCCGACGGGCAGCTCGGCAGCGGCGGTTTCCTGCACACCGCCGACGGCGCGGTCGCGCTCGGGCAGCCCTGGTCGGCGGCCGCCTGGTTCCCGGTCAACGACCACCCGTCGGACAAGGCCACGTACGACATCGAGGTGACCGTCCCGGACGGGCTGGCCGCGCTGAGCAACGGGGTGCCGGGGGAGAAGACGAGCGCCGACGGCTGGACGACCTGGCGGTGGGCCGAGCCGGCGCCGATGGCCAGCTACCTCACCACCCTGGTGATCGGCGACTACCGGGTGGAGACCGGCACGCACGGCGGCAAGCCGATGGTCACCGCCGTGCCGGCGCACCTGCCGGCCACCGGCCCCGAGGCCGCCTCGCTCGCCCGCACCGGCGAGATCGCCGACTTCCTGGCCAGCCGGTTCGGGCCGTACCCGTTCGACGCCTACGGCGGGGTCGTGGTCACCGACGCCCGGGTCGGCTACGCGCTGGAGACCCAGTCCCGGCCGGTCTACGGGCCCGGCTTCTTCCGCGGCGGCCGGCCCAACCCGGGGGTGGTCGCGCACGAGCTGGCCCACCAGTGGTTCGGCAACAGCGTGGCGCTGAGCCGGTGGAGCGACATCTGGCTCAACGAGGGCTTCGCCAGCTACGCGGAGTGGCTGTGGGAGGAGCACGACGGCGGTCGCACCGCGCAGCGCAACTTCGAGCTGGAGTACGCCGCCACCGACTGGTCCCGCCCGGTCGTCGACCCCGGGCGGGCGCGGCTGTTCGGCACGGCCGTCTACAAGCGAGGCGCGCTCACCGTGCACGCGCTGCGCCGCACGGTCGGCGACGACGCGTTCTTCCGCATCCTGCGCACCTGGACCGCCGAGCGGCGGGGCGGCAACGCCACCACCGAGGACCTGATCGTTCTGGCCGAACGGGTCTCCGGGAAGTCCCTGCGCCCGTTCTTCGACGCCTGGCTCGTCGGCGGGTCCGCCCCCGCCCTGCCCTGACGCGGCTCCTAGCGACGCTCGGTAGGCTGCCGCCGGATCGGCCGGGGCGCGGGTCCGGCGCGGGGTCGCCGGCGGCAGCCGGCGGCACAGGGGAGGGGACGAGGCGATGACGCTGTCGCGGCGGGTTCTGCGCGCGGGCACCGGCCTGCTGCTGACCGGGGCACTCGGGCTGACCGGGTGCGGGTCGGCCGACGAATCGGCCCCGGCCACGACCGCCGCCTCGTCGAGCGCGGCCCGCCAGTTCACGCCCGGGGCGGCCGGCGTCGGCGACGAGTACTTCCCGACCTACGGCAACGGCGGGTACGACGTCAGCCGCTACACGGTCAAGGTCCGCTACGACCCGGAGCAGGACCGGCTCACCGGCACCACCACCGTCCAGGCGGCGGCGACGAAGGACCTGTCGGCGTTCAACCTGGACCTGGCCGGGCTGACCGTGCGATCGGTGACGGTGGACGGCGCCCCGGCGAAGCACAGCCGCAAGGACGACGAGCTGGTGGTCACGCCGGCCAGCGGCCTGATCGCGGGCAACGGCTTCGTCGCCGAGATCGCGTACGAGGGCGAGCCGGAGCCGCTGCGCAACGAGACCCTCGGCGTCGGGGGCTTCCTGCACACCGCCGACGGCGCCATCGCGCTCGGCCAGCCCGAGTCGGCGAGCACGTGGTTCCCGGTCAACGACCACCCCTCGGACAAGGCGACCTACGACTTCGAGATCACCGTCCCGAAGGGACTCACGGCGGTCAGCAACGGCGTGCCGGCGGGGCAGAGCACGGCCGGCGACTGGACCACCTGGAAGTGGGCCGAGCGCAGCCCGATGGCGAGTTACCTCAGCACCGTCGTGATCGGGAAGTTCCGGATCACGGAGGGCGAACACAAGGGACGGCCGGTGTTCCACGCCGTCACCACGGACCTGCCGGAGGGCGCGGCCGACCGGTCGATCGCCGACACGGTCGAGGTGGCCGACTACCTGGAGACCGTCTTCGGGCCGTACCCGTTCGGGGCGTACGGCGGCGTGGTGATCTCCGACGCCCGGATCAGGTACGCCCTGGAGACGCAGAGCCGCCCGGTCTACTCGGCGGGCTTCTTCCGCGGCGGCGAGAACACCGGGGTGGTCGCGCACGAGCTGGCCCACCAGTGGTTCGGCAACAGCGTGTCGCTGGCCAGGTGGCAGGACATCTGGCTCAACGAGGGGCTCGCCACGTACGCCGAGTGGCTCTGGGCCGAGCACGACGGCGGGCGCACCGCCCAGCAGGCGTTCGACGACCGGTACGCCGGCTCGTCCGGCCAGGTGTGGCGGACGCCGCCGGGCGAGCCGGGGGTGTCGAACCTGTTCAGCGAGTCGGTCTACCAGCGCGGCGGGATGACCGTGCACGCGCTGCGGGTGGCCGTCGGCGACAAGGCGTTCTTCGAGATCCTGAGGACGTGGGCGGTGCAGAAGCGGAACGCCAACGCCACCACGGCCGAGTTCGTCGCGCTGGCCGAGCAGGTCTCGGGCAAGAAACTCGACGACCTCTTCGACGACTGGCTGCGCGGCACCGAGCGCCCCGCCCGGCCCGAGCCGCTGTGACGGCGGTCAGCCCTTGACGCGCAGCTCCGGGTGGGCGGCGAGGTACGCGTCCGCCCGGCCGGCGCGCAGCTCGGTGAGGAACGTCCGGCCGGTCGGCTTGAGCTGCTCGCCCCGGTAGGCGCTGCCCCGGCCCACCCCCTCGCCGGGCAGGCCGACCAGCACGAACCGGTCCGCCGACAGCCCCCCGAGGGCGTACGCGACGTCCACGATCCGCGGCCCGCCCGCGTAGACCAGCGTGTCGCCGAGCGCGTCCACCACCCGCTGGACGCGCTCCGGCTGCCGGGCCAGGTTCTCGTCGAGGATCTTGGTCACCAGCGCCTTGACGAGCTGCTGCTGGTGGCGCTGCCGGGCGTAGTCGCCGCCGGTGATGTAGCGCTGCCGGGCGTAGTCCAGTGCCTGCCAGCCGGTGAGGTGCCGCTCGCCCTGCTCGTACACCATCTGCGGCCCGACGTAGCCGCCGCCGCCCGGCGCGGGCTCCCGGTGCCGGCCGTCCGGGCGGCGGTGCAGCGAGACCACCCGCTGGTCGATGTAGAGGTCCACCCCGCCCAGCTCGTCCACGAGCTTGTCGAAGCCGTTGAAGGTGAGCACCGCGCCGGCGTCGAAGCGCAGCCCGGTGTAGCCGCTGACCGTGCTGCGCAGCAGCTCGAACCCCTGGGCCGCGCTGGGCTCCTTGGGCTTGCCCGGCACCCGGCTGCCGTAGCTCATCGCGTGGGTGAGCTTGGTCTTCCCGCCGCCGTAGCCGGCCTTGGGGAAGGCCGGGATGTCGACCAGCAGGTCGCGGGGGAGGGAGAAGAGGTACGCCCGGTCGAGCCCCTTCGGCACGTGGACCACGAGCACGGCGTCGCCGTGCGGCTCCCAGCCGGGCACGCTGACCCGGGTGTCCACCCCGACCAGCAGGAGGTTGAGCGGGCCGGTGATGCCGGCGCCCGGCGGCGCGGTGGGGCTCGGGGTGGCGTCCGCCCGCGGCGTGGCGCTCGCGGCCGGCGTGGCGGTGGCGGCCGGGCCGGTCCGCCGCGACCCGTCGTCGCCGACGAGGCGGGTGACCACCAGCACGCCGGCGGCCACCAGCACCACCGCCGCGAGGGCGGCGAGCCCCAGCACCCACCTCGGGCGCTGCGCCCCTGTCCCCTGAGCCATGCGACACCCCCCGTGTGGAACAACGTTCGGACTCCGGGCCCGGGTTCGGGTGGGCGTCCCCGGATCGACGGACCGGAGCATGATCGCGCGAAACCCGGTGCTGGCGCGATGGCTACTCAGCGGTAATGATGCGTTCATGCGGTACGACGTGGTCGTCATCGGGTCCGGCTTCGGCGGCAGCGTCACCGCGCTCCGGCTGGCCGAGAAGGGCTACACGGTCGGTGTGCTGGAGGCCGGGCGTCGCTTCGCCGACGACGAGTTCCCGCAGACCTCCTGGCGGCTGCGCCGCTTCCTCTGGGCGCCCCGCCTCGGCTGCTACGGCCTCCAGCGGCTCACCCTGCTGCGACCGGCCGACCGAAAGGCCGGCGGCGGCGTGCTGGTGCTCTCCGGGGCCGGGGTGGGTGGTGGCTCGCTGGTCTACGCGAACACCCTCTACGAGCCGCTGGACGCCTTCTACGCCGACCCGCAGTGGCGGGACATCACCGACTGGCGCGACGAGCTGGCCCGCCACTACGACCAGGCGAAGCGGATGCTCGGCGTCACCGCGTACCCCGTGGTCACCCGGGCGGACCGGGCGATGCGGGTGGTGGCCGAGCGGATGGGCGTCGGGCACACCTTCCACGCCACCCCGGTCGGCGTGCACATCGGCCGGCCCGGCCAGCGGGTCGCCGACCCCTACTTCGGCGGCGCCGGACCGGAGCGCACCGGCTGCACGCACTGCGGCGCGTGCATGACGGGCTGCCGGCACGGCGCGAAGAACACCCTGGTCAAGAACTACCTGTGGCTGGCCGAGCGGCTCGGCGCCCGGGTGCACCCGCTGACCACGGTGACCGCCGTCCGCCCGGCCGAGGGCGGCGGGTACGCGGTGCACACCGTGCGCACCGGGGCCTGGCTGCGCGCGCGGCGGCAGGTGGTCCGGGCCGACCAGGTCGTCTTCGCGGCCGGCGCCCTCGGCACGCAGCGGCTGCTGCACGCGATGCGGGCCGAGGGGGCGCTGCCCGCGCTCTCGCCCCGCCTCGGCGAGCTGACCCGGACCAACTCGGAGGCGATCCTCGGCGCCTCGGTGCCCCGCCGGCGGGCCCGCGCCGACGGGCTCGACTTCACCGAGGGGGTGGCGATCACCAGTTCGTTCCACCCCGACCCGCAGACCCACATCGAGCCGGTCCGCTACGGGCGGGGCTCCAACGCGATGGGGCTGCTCCAGTCGCTGCTGGTCGACGGCGGCCCGCACCGGGTGCGCCGCTGGCTGGGCGCGCTGCTGCGCCAGCCCGGCACGGCGGCCCGGCTGCTGTCGGTGCGCGACTGGTCGGAGCGGACGGTGATCGCCCTGGTGATGCAGTCGGCGGACAACTCGCTGACCACCCGGTTGCGGCGCGGCCCGCTGGGGTGGCGCCTGGTCTCCGGGCCGGGGCACGGCGTGCCCAACCCGACGTGGATCCCGGCGGGCAACCAGGCGGCCCGGCTGCTCGCCGAGGAGATCGGCGGTACGCCCGGCGGGGCGCTCACCGAGCCGTTCGACATTCCGATGACCGCGCACATCCTCGGCGGGGCGGTGATCGGCGCCACCCCGGCCGACGGCGTGGTCGACCCGTGGCACCGGGTCTTCGGCCACCCGGGGCTGCACGTGGTCGACGGCGCGGCGGTCTCGGCGAACCTCGGGGTGAACCCGTCGCTCACCATCACCGCCCAGGCGGAGCGTGCCATGTCCTTCTGGCCCAACAAGGGCGAGGAGGACCCCCGCCCGCCCCTGGGCTCCGCGTACGCCCGCGTGGACCCGGTCCTCCCGCGCCACCCGGCGGTGCCCCCGCACGCCCCCGGCGCCCTCCGCCCCTGACCTCCCGCGACGCCGCACCTTCGACCCCGGGTGGGTGGTTTTCGAACCGCCTGTCGGCGCGAACGGCCCAAGATCGCGCGCGGTGGTGTGACGTGCGGCGGGCCGGGGTCGGGGCGGAGGCGCGGGTGGGTAGGCTTTCTGCACATGAGCACGCCTCGCCCCGTCCTCGTGGTGGACTTCGGAGCCCAGTACGCCCAGCTCATCGCGCGCCGGGTGCGCGAGGCCAACGTCTACTCGGAGATCGTGCCGCACTCGATGCCGGTCGCCGAGATGCTGGCCAAGGAGCCCGCGGCGATCATCCTCTCCGGCGGCCCGTCCAGCGTCTACGCGCCGGGCGCCCCGCAGATCGACGCCGGCATGTTCGACGCCGGGGTGCCGGTCTTCGGCATCTGCTACGGCTTCCAGGCGATGGCCCAGGCGCTCGGCGGCACGGTGGCGCGCACCGGCAACCGCGAGTACGGCGGCACCCCGCTGCACGCCCGCCCCGAGGCCGGCGTGCTGCTCCGCGAGCTGCCGGACGACCTGCCGGTCTGGATGAGCCACGGCGACTGCGTCACCGAGGCGCCAGCCGGCTTCACGGTGACCGCCGAGTCGGCGGGCGCGCCGGTCGCCGCGTTCGAGGACCTGACCGGCCGCCGGGCCGGCGTGCAGTTCCACCCGGAGGTCGGGCACACCGCGCACGGCCAGGAGATGCTGCGCCGCTTCCTCTACGACATCGCCGGCATCGAGCCGACCTGGACGCCCGAGAACATCATCGACGAGCAGGTCGCCCGGATCCGCGAGCAGGTGGGCGACAAGGAGGTCATCTGCGCCCTCAGCGGCGGCGTCGACTCGGCCGTCGCCGCCGCGCTCGTGCACAAGGCGATCGGCGACCAGCTCACCTGCGTCTTCGTCGACCACGGCCTGCTCCGCGCCGGCGAGGCCGAGCAGGTGGAGAAGGACTACGTCGCCGCCACCGGCATCAAGCTCAAGGTGGTCGACGCGCAGGAGCGGTTCCTGGGCGCGCTGGCCGGGGTGACCGACCCGGAGCAGAAGCGCAAGATCATCGGCCGGGAGTTCATCCGGGTCTTCGAGGCCGCCGCCCGCGAGGTCGCCGCCCACGGCGACGTGGAGTTCCTGGTGCAGGGCACCCTCTACCCGGACGTGGTCGAGTCCGGCGGCGGCACCGGCACCGCCAACATCAAGAGCCACCACAACGTCGGCGGCCTCCCGGAGGACCTGAAGTTCGCCCTGGTCGAGCCGCTGCGCACGCTCTTCAAGGACGAGGTCCGGACGCTCGGCCTCCAGCTCGGCCTGCCCGAGGCGATGGTCTGGCGGCACCCGTTCCCGGGGCCGGGCCTGGCCATCCGGATCATCGGCGCGGTCGACCGGGAGCGCCTCGACCTGCTCCGTCAGGCCGACCTGATCGCCCGCGAGGAGCTGACCGCCGCCGGCCTGGACCGCGGCGTCTGGCAGTTCCCGGTGGTGCTCCTCGCCGACGTGCGCAGCGTCGGGGTGCAGGGCGACGGGCGCAGCTACGGGCATCCCGTGGTGCTGCGCCCGGTCTCCAGCGAGGACGCGATGACCGCCGACTGGTCCCGGCTGCCGTACGAGGTGATCGCGAAGATCTCCACCCGGATCACCAACGAGGTCGCCGAGGTCAACCGGGTGGTGCTCGACGTGACCAGCAAGCCGCCGGGCACCATCGAGTGGGAGTGACCGGGCCTCACGCCCCCGGCGGGTAGGTCGGCGGCGTGGGCTGCGCCACGGTCGGCTGCGCCACCGTGGGCGGCGCGGCCTGCGGCGGGTGTGGCCAGGCGGGGGCGTCGGCCGGCTCCTCGGGCATCAGGAACCACATGATCGGGTACGCGAGCAGCGCGACCCCGGCGGTGAGCAGTCCGGCGACCGCGAAGACCACCCGGACGAGCGTGGGGTCGACGGCGAAGTAGCGGCCGAGGCCGCTGGCCACCCCGGCGACCATGCGGTCGGTGACGGGGCGACGGAGCTGCTTGTACGGGGGCTGGGAAGAGGTGGTGGGTGTCATGCCTCCACCATCCGCGCCGCCGACCCGACCGACCTCGGTGACCGCCCCGAGCCCTACCCTGACCTGCCCCTGAGACGCGAGCCTTGAGTCAGGAATCTGACTCTTTTCGATGCAGGTAACGCTGGCCGGGGAGAATTTGGCCCCGTGACCACCATGCTGGAGCCGCTCCGCAGGATCGCGGCATACGCAGTTTGTGCTGATTCGGTCGGCCGAGTGTTGCTGGTTCGCGCCTCGGAGCGCTCCGGCACCCCCGGCACGTGGTCGCTGCCCGGCGGGGCGGTCGACCACGGTGAGGACCCGAACCACACCGTCGTCCGCGAGACCGCCGCCGAGACCGGCCTCTCCGTCACCGTCGACGGCCTGCACGACGTGCTGGCCGACATGCGGGCGCTGCCGGACCGGGGCATCACCATCCACACCGACCGCCTGATCTACCACGTCTCCGTCCGGGGCGGGACGCTCGCCGACCGGGTCGACCGGCCGACCGACCTGGCCCGCTGGTTCACCCCCGAAGAGGCCCGCCAGCTGCCGCTGCGGTCGTTCACGGCGCGCGCCCTCGGGCTGCCTGCCTCGTCCGCCGACATCGTCCCGGACGAGCCGCCGGAGTTCCCCTCGTTCTACGCCGTGCCCGGCCCGGATGGGCTGCACCGGGCCCAGCGCTTCGCCGCGTACGCCGTGGTGACCGACCCGGACGGGCGGGTGCTGCTCACCCGGGTCTCCGACGGCTACCCGGGCGCGGGCTGCTGGCACCTGCCCGGCGGCGGCACCGACTACGGCGAGCAGCCCGGCGCGGCCCTGATCCGGGAGCTGGTCGAGGAGACGGGGCAGACCGGCCGCCTCGTGGAGCTGCTCGGCGTGGCCAGCCACCGGGACGCCGCGTCCCTGGGCCCGGAGGGCTACCCGATCGACTGGCACGGCGTCCGCGCCTTCTACCGGGTCGTGGTCGACAAGCCGGCCCCGCCCACCGTCGCCGACGTGGGCGGCTCCACCTGCGAGGCCCGCTGGTTCGCCCGGGAGGAACTGGGCGCCCTCCCCACCGACCGCCTGACCGAGGTCACGGCGGAGGCCGTCCAGGCAGCCCGCCTGGCCTGACCCGGTCCGCGCCCCTTCTCCCGCCCGTCCCTCGATCGCGAGGTCGACCGGGCGGCACGCCGGCTCCGCTGCCGCTAACCTCATGATCGACGGGGTGGGTCGGCGCGGGTGGGGAGTACGGGCGGGTGGAGGAACGGCGGCGGGTCGAGGCGTACGGGGTGTGCCGGGGCGCCGGCGGTCGGGTGCTGCTGGCCCGGGGATCGGCCTCGTGCCCGTTCCCCGGCGTCTGGCAGCTGCCGGGCGGCGGGCTGGCGCACGCGGAGGATCCCGCGCACGCCGTGGTCCGCGAATTCGCCGAGGAGACCGGCCTCGCCGTGGAGGTGACGGGGCTGCGCGCCGTGCTCGCCGACGTGACCACGTTCCGTGACTCCGGCGTCGCGGTGCACACCGACCGCCTCGTCTTCGACGTCACGGCGCGGGGCGGCGAACCACGGCCCGAGCCGGCCGGCGGCAGCGACGAGCTGGCCTGGTTCGCCCCCGACGAGGCGTCGGCGGTGCCGCTGATGCCGTTCACCGCCGAGGTGCTCGGCCTCCCCGTCACGCCCCTGCCGGCGGGCCTGCCCCGGTCGCTGCCCCGCGAGGGCGCGCCGCCGGTCGACAGGCGGCAGCGCTTCGGGGCGTACGGGCTGGTGACCGACCCGGCCGGGCGGGTGTTGCTCACCATGATCGCCGACGGCTACCCGGGCGCCGGCCGGTGGCACCTGCCCGGCGGTGGCACCGACCACGGGGAGCAGCCGGTGGCCGCCCTGCTGCGCGAGCTGGTCGAGGAGTCCGGCCAGCTCGGCCGGGTGGTCGAGCTGGTTGGCGTCGACAACCTGCACAACCCGGCCGCGCTGGGCCCGGAGGGGCGCCCGCTGGACTGGCACGGCATCCGGGTGATCTACCGGGTGGCGGTCGACGCGCCGACCGAGCCGCGGGTGACGGAGCTGGCCGGGGGCTCCACCGCCCGGGCCGGCTGGTTCACCCCCGAGCAGCTCGCCGGGCTGCCGCTCACCGAGATCGCCGCCCTGGCGCTGGGCCACCGGTCCCGCTGACGACGACGGTCCGTAATCGGACATCGAGCAGGCGGCGGTCGCTCGCCGAGCCGGTGGCGAGGGCGTCCGGTACATTCGATGTGGGGTTGGTGGAGGAAACGGGCGATGGAGCCCGGGATGGGAATATGAGAGCGGTTCGCGCGGTTTAAGGGAGATATAAGTACCGCCGGCAGCTATCGCCAATCCCCGTTCCCCTATGCGATGGTGTACTCCGCAAAATGGCTGCCGGGCCAGAAAGGTCCGGCACGAGACAGCCGGACACCCCGCCCCCGTGGCGGTCAGTCGATCCGGTGATGGAGGAAACGTGCCGAGAGCCCCATGGCGCCGGCGTCGTACCACTGACAGTCCGCGCCCCGCCGGGCGCCGCTGGGCGGGCCCCCTGCGCCGCAGCAGCACGTTCGCCCGGCAGGTGCTGCTGGTCCGGGTGGGCCGCCGCGACGGCGACCTGCGCGGCGCCACCGACCTGTCGCTGCCCGAGCACCGGTACGCCGACCGGCCGCGCCGCCGCTACGGTCTGAACCGGTTCGAGCGCGGCGACGTCACGTCGATCGCCCCGGTCAGCCCCGCCCTTCCCCCGGCGACCCCGGTCGACGAGCCGGCCAGGGCGATCCCGCTGCTCCCCGGCGAGCGGACGGTCGCCCGCCGGATGAAGTTCGCGGTCGTCAACGCCTGCACGCTCAGCAGCCTGATGCTCGGCATGCTGGCGATCTTCCTCGCCATGCAGGGCGAGGTGCGGGTCGCCGCGCTGTTCCTGATCGCCTGCGTGGTGTTCGACGGCCTCGACGGCGCGCTCGCCCGCAAGTTCGGCGTGGCCAGCCCGTTCGGCGCGCAGATGGACTCGCTGGCCGACATGTGCTCGTTCGGCCTGGCCGCCCCCGTGGTGGTCTACGCCTCGCTGGCCGGGTCGGTCTCCACCGCGGCGGCGGCGGTGGCGTGCGCCCTCGTCGCGGCGTGCGCGGCCATCCGGCTCGCCCGGTTCAACGTCTCGCCGAAGGACGGCCGGTTCTTCTGCGGGGTGCCCACCACGATGGCGGCCGCCGTCCTCGCCCTGACCGTCGCCATCGGGCTGCCGGTGCCGGGCACGGTCCAGGTCGCCGGCGTGGCGCTGCTCGCCTTCGCCATGGTCTCCAGCTTCCCGTACGCGAAGCTGGCCCGCCTGGTCAAGCTGCCGCCGTGGGTGTGGCTGGCTCCGGTGATCGGCGCGCTGATCGACATCCGGCTCACCTTCGCTCTGATCGTGGTCGGTTACCTGGTCAGCGGCCCGGTGCTCTGGCTCCGCCAGCGCCGCACCGCCTGACCCCACGTACGCCGAAAGGGGCGCCGCGATCCCGCGGCGCCCCTTTCGTGTCCGTCAAGGTCAGCGCCAGCGGGCGATGACGGTCGAGCCGCCGACCACCTTGTCGCCGGGCCCGACCAGCGGCTCGGCGGCGTCGGCCGGCAGGTAGACGTCGGTGCGCGAGCCGAACCGGATCAGCCCGAACCGCTCGCCCCTGGCCAGCAGCGCGCCGATCGGCGCCCGCTGCACGATCCGCCGGGCGATCAGGCCGGTGCGCTGCGCCACGACCACCGTGCCGTGCGCGGTGTCCAGCACCGTGTACGCGGCGACGTTGTGCTCCGCCGCCGGCTTCATCGCGTTGGCGAAGCCGCCGTCGGCGACGAAGTAGTCGACCACCTTGCCGGCGACCGGGGCGCGGTTGACGTGCACGTCCAGCACCGAGAGGAAGACCGCGACCCGCAGCCACTCGCCCTCGCCGAAGCGCTCGTCGTGCAGCCGCTGCACCGACAGCACCTGGCCGTCGGCCGCGGCGACCACCGCCGACGGGTCCTCCGGCACGTCGCGCTCCGGGTCCCGGAAGAAGGCGGCCACCGGGGCGGCGGCCAGGGCGGGGAGCAGCCAGAGCTTCGACTTCGGCCGGGCGAGCCGGGCCAGCGCGGCCAGGCCGAGCGTGATGCCGGCGGCGGCCACCCCGTTGGAGTCGATGTGCATGCCGCGGGTCAGCGGCACGCTCGACGGGCGGTACGCCGGGGCGAGCGACGCCGCCGAGGCGGCGTCGGCCGGGGTGAAGCGGAGCCGGTACACCCGCAGCGGCGGGGTGTTGCGCAGTACCAGGTCGGTGCCCACGCCGTACAGCGCGCCCTGCCGGTCCAGTTCCGCCGCCGCGCCCGCCGTGCGCCCCGGCGTGGCGGTCGTCGCCACGCTCAGCACCGCGCCGTCGGTGAGGTACTTCGTCAGGGCCTCGACGGCGCCACGGGTCTCGTCGGCCGTGCCGGTGAACGGCTCCCCGGCGATGACCACCGCGGCGGGCTCGGCCTCGGTGAGCGTGTCGACCACCCGGACCCGGTCGGCGACCCAGCGGCCCTGGGCGGTGACGTGCTCCCGCAGCGCCCCGGGACTGGTCGACCCGGCGGGCACCAGCGTGAGGGTGTCGCCGGGCAGCAGCGCCTCGATCGCCGCGGCCAGTACCGCGGACTCCGGCGTCGCGCCGACCAGCAGGGCGGCCTTCGGGTCGTTCATCCGGGCCAGCTCGGCGACGAGGGTACGGGCGGCTCGCTCGCCGATGCGGACCGGACCGGAGCGGCCGGCGGGGCGCACGGCGGGGGACTGCGTCATGTCGGACGGGCTCCTGACGGGGTAGAGACGGGAATCACGGCGGGACCGCCACGGACGGCGAGTCCGGCCGGCTCGGCGGCCAGGTCGGCGCGGGCCGGCCGGCGGAGGCGAGATCTCCACCGGCCAGCATAGGCGGCTGCGGAGGCGCGCCGCACCGCTGTGGTCAGCCGCGCGGGCGCTCCTCGCCGGACGGCGCACCACCGACCGGGCCCGGCCGGTCGTCCTCGTCGGCGGGCCGGTCCTCGACCGCGTCGGCGCGGGCGTCGGTGACCGCCTCGGTCGGCCACTCGTCGGCGTCGTCCCCGGTCCGTGGGCCGACCGTCGGCGCGCCCGACATCGGCGCGGACACGTCCCACTCGGATCGCCCGCCCCAGTCGGACCGCCCGGTGCCCCATGCCGCCGGCTCGTCGGCCGGGGCCGGCCGGTCGAGGTCCCACCGGGTCGGGTCGACCTCGGTGGGGAGCCGGTCCGGCTGGTCGCCGCCGGGCCCGGCGGCCGGCTGGCTGGGGGTGGGCGCGACCTCGTCCGGGGTGGGCGCGACGCCCTGGGCGTTCGCGGCGGAGCGCCCGGAGCGCAGCGCGCCCACCAGGCCGAGGAGACCGATCAGGATCAGCGCGCCGGCGAGGAACCAGCCGACGGGCGGCAGGGCGAGCCCGAGCAACTTGGCGAGCAGCCACCACGCGGCGAGCCCGACGAAGATCAGCCCGAAGGCGAAGGACACGATGTCGGTGCGGTGGGCCTTCACCGGGTCACCTCCAGGTTGCCGGCGTTGATGTGGACGTAGAGGCGCAGCGTGCCGCCGCCGGCGCCGTCGGCGCCCAGGTCGACCGTCTCCCGGAGCGGGCCGTCCAGCCCGCCGGAGCGCTTGCCGAAGACGACCGCGTCACCGGCGTTGACGTCGGCCACCGTGGTGACGTCGACGTTCGGCGGCACCACCACGGTGCACTCGCCGAAGTTCACGGAGACGGTGATCTCGGTGTTCTTCTTGTCGAAGTCGACCGCCCGCAGGTCGAGGACCGCGTCGCCGAAGCTGTTCTCGTACCGGACGGCGAGGTCGCGGTGGTCGGTGGGGGCCCAGGTGACGTTGCCGTCGACGCCCCGTACCCGGTCGTAGGACTCGGCGACGGTGGCCACCCCGAGGGCGGCGGCGGCCACCACGCCGAGCGCGATCAGCCACCGCGCCCTTCCGAACCAGGTGCCGACCAGCAGGCCGAACCCGATGGTGGCCAGGGTGGCGGCGAAGTACCCCGACGCCCCGACGTCGGCGACGTCCAGCAGGTCGACGACGGCGACCGCGCCGAGGGCGAGGAAGATCAACGAGAAGGTCACCGCGCCGAGCGGGGAGCGCTCACGTGGGCGCTTCGGCGGCTTCGGCGGTCGCGGCGGCTTCGGCGGCTGCGGCGGGATGCCCGCCTGGCCGGCGTACGGGCCGTGCGGGGCGAACGGGGGCCGGTAGCCCGGCGGCAGGGGCGCGGGGCCGGCCGGGGCGGGTGCGCCCCCCGAGGTCGGGGCGGGCCAGCCGGACGTGGGCGCGGCCGGCGGCCAGCCGGCGGTCGGCGTACCCCCGGGGACGGGAGCGGGCGCGGGCGGGGCGGCCGGCGGCCAGGCGGGCAGCTCGGCGGTCGGCTCGGCCGGCTGGCCGGCGACCGGGACGCCAGCCGCGGGCGTGGCCGGGGCCGGGGTCCCGCCGGGCGCCACGGCGACGCTCAGCGGGGCCTGGTACGCGGCCGGCGCGGGATAGCCGACCGGCGGTACCGGGCCGGGCGGGGCGGGCGGTGCGGGCGGGACCGCGTCGGCCGGCGTGGCCCCGGTGCCCCGGTTGTCCCGGTTGAGCATCAGCGCCCCGCCGATCAGGATCGTGGCGCCGAGCAGCACCGCCCGGAACGCGTCGGTGACGATGTAGCCGAAGCTGATCGCGACCAGGATGCTGAGCACGATCACGGTGATCGGGGACATGCTGGAGCGGCCCCGGCCGAGCATCGACTCGACGGGGGAGGCGCTGTCCCCCTCGCCCGGGATGATCAGCCAGGCGGTGACGTACACCAGGATGCCGATGCCACCGAAGAAGCCGAGCACGGCGAGGAGCACCCGCCAGAGCACCGGGTCGGTGTTCGTGGCCCGGCCGATCGCCGCGCAGACGCCGGCCAGGTAGCGACCGTCGCGGGGGCGGACCAGCCCGTACCGGGAGGTGAAGCCGACGCCGCCGGACGGCGGCTGCGGCCCGGCGCCCGGATCCACGCCCGGTCCGGTGGCGGGCGGCGGCGTCCACCCGGCCGCGCCCGGCGCGGCCACCGGCGGCGCCCCGAAGGCGGTGGACGCGGGCCCGTCGGCGGGCGTCGCGGCGGGTGGCGGTCCACCCGGCTGTGCCGCCCCGGGACGGGGGGACTGGGCAGCTTCCTCGGTCATGCCCTCGATCCTGCTGCCCCGACCGCCCGGACGACCTCAGGACCCGACCCTGACCCCACCCTGAGATCCCGGCGGCCGGAATGTCGGGGGCGTCCCCGTGGTGGGGTGGCGGCGCAGCGTGTGACGATCGAACCGGCGCCGGCAGCGGACGGCCGCCGGCCCGTGCCAGTCGTGACCAGGGAGCCTCCGATCGACGCCGTGACCCAGCCACCTCGCCTCTACCGCGCCCCCGAGCACCGGATGGCCGCCGGGGTGGCCGCCGGCATCGCCGACCACCTCGGCATCTCGGTGCGCCGGGTGCGGCTCGCCTTCATGGTGCTGCTCGGGCTGAGCGGCTTCGGCCTGCTGCTCTACGCGGCCTTCTGGGCGGTCGTGCCGCTGCGGCCCGGCGACACCGGCGTGCCGCCCCGTCGGGACGTCGCCCAACTGCTGCCGTTCGTGGCGATCGGCCTCGGCGTGCTGATGGTGCAGGTGATGCTCTTCGACTCGGTCGGCGCGGCCGGCACCGCCGGCTGGCTCGTCGCGATCATCGCGGTCGGCGCCGGGGTGATCTGGCACCAGTCGGCGCCGGAGCGGCGGCGGCAGTGGGGCGACTCCATGCCGGTGCCCTGGCTGGGCGCGGTGGTGGAGGAGAGCGACCGGCGGGCCTTCGTGCTGCGGTTCATCGGCGGCGGGGTGCTGGTCGCGGTCGGCATCATCGGTGTCGCCGCGGTCTACTCCCCGGCGCAGAACTTCGACGCGGTGCTCAACGGCGTGATCTTCGCGCTGGTCGGGCTCGCCGGGGTCGGGGTGGTGGCCGCGCCGGTGCTGTGGCGGACGTGGAACCAGCTCCGCTCGGAGCGCGAGGGGCGCATCCGCGAGCAGGAGCGGGCCGAGCTGGCCGCTATGGTGCACGACCAGGTGCTGCACACGCTGGCTCTGATCCAGCGCAACGCGGCCGATGTGAAGACGGTCCAGCGGCTCGCCCGGGGGCAGGAACGCTCGCTGCGCAACTGGCTCTACAAGCCCACCGGATCGCCGACCGAGCGCTTCGCCGCCGCCCTGGAGCAGGCCGCCGCCGAGGTCGAGGACACCTTCGCGATCACCGTCGAGGCGGTGGTGGTCGGCGACCGGGAGACCGACGAGCGGGTGGGCGCGCTGGTCGCCGCCGCCCGCGAGGCGCTGGTGAACGCCGCCCGGCACGCCGGGGTACAGACGGTCTCGCTGTACGCCGAGGTCGAGCCGGAGCAGGTCAGTGTCTTCGTCCGGGACCGGGGGAAGGGCTTCGACCCGGCTACGGTGGAGGATCACCGGCATGGCGTCCGGGGCTCGATCATCGGGCGGATGAAGCGGCACGGAGGCCGGGCGGAGATCCGGTCCGAGCCGGGGGAGGGGACCGAGGTCCGGTTGATCCTGCCGATCTCCCGGGACTCGTCCACGGCGGAAAGGGACAAGTGATGACCGAGCAGTCGATGGGACCGGTCGAGGAAGCGGGTGCCGGCGCGGAGCGGCTGCGGGTCTTCCTCGTCGACGACCACGCCATGTTCCGCGCGGGGGTCCGCGCCGAGCTGGGCGCGCACGTCGAGGTGGTGGGGGAGGCGAGCACGGTCGGCGAGGCCGTCACCCGGATCGCCGCCACGCTGCCCGACGTGGTGCTGCTCGACGTGCACATGCCGGACGGCGGCGGCCGGGCGGTGCTGGAGGCGATGCGGCGTACCCACCCGCAGGTCAAGTTCCTGGCGTTGAGCGTCTCGGACGCGGCCGAGGACGTGATCGGGCTGATCCGGGCCGGCGCGCGGGGCTACGTCACCAAGACGATCTCCCCGGATGAGTTGGCCGCCGCGATCCGCCGGGTCGCCGACGGCGACGCGGTGTTCAGCCCCCGGCTGGCGGGGTTCGTGCTGGACGCGTTCGCGGCCCGTCCGGACGCGCCGGTGGCCGATCCGGAGCTGGACCAGCTCACCAACCGCGAGCGCGAGGTGCTGCGGCTGCTCGCCCGGGGGTACGCCTACAAGGAGATCGCCAAGGAGCTCTACATCTCGATCAAGACGGTCGAGACCCACGTGTCGAACGTGCTGCGCAAGCTCCAGATGTCCAACAGGTACGAGTTGTCCCGCTGGGCGGCCGACCGCCGGCTCGTGTGATCCACTTCTTTCTCCCACCATTTCGGGCGGAAGTGACGAATCTGCCTCGCAGGGGCTGACAAACGATCAATTCGCGTCCCATAATGCCCCGTCGCGTTCTCGCGTGCGGGTGGTGCGAACCCGCGGGAACGGCGGCTTCACTCACCCGCCGTGAGCGGGTACCCCTGGGGAGAGGTACGCGAATCCGATGTTCGGAAAACGAGGACGGCGCTGGGCGCGAATCGCCCTGGCGACCGTCGCCGGTGGTGCGCTGGCGCTCGGCTTCGCCGCGCCGGCCGCCGCCGAAACGACCGGTGTGGCCGGGTCGGTTGAGGGCACGAAGCTCACGCTGAAGCTCAACGGCGTGGATAAGACCACGTCGCAGCTGCGGTTGAAGATCGACGGTGAGTGGGCGCCGGCGTTCTGCATCGACTACCGCACGCAGGTGGCGATCGGCGGCACGTACGCCGAGGACACCTGGACGGAGTCCCGGGTGCCGAACCTGGGCAAGGTGCAGTGGGTGCTGACCCACGGCTACCCGAACGCCGACAAGGCGAAGCTCCTGGCCGCGGCCGGCGCCACCGTGCCGCAGGGCGTGACCGCTTCCGCCGCCGACAACCTGCTCTACTTCGGCACCCAGACCGCCGTCTGGCACTTCAGCGACGGCGTCACCCTCGGCGACTGGGAGCCGGGCCTGCTCCCGCAGGCCGGCGAGCACGCCGAGCAGTCCTACGCCGTCATCAAGAAGGTCCACGACTACCTCGTCGCCAACGCCACCGACCAGCCGGAGCCGAAGGCCGAGCTGAGCGTCGACCCGGCCGGCGTGAAGGCCACGGTCGGCGAGAAGGCCGGCCCGTTCACGGTCAAGGGCCCGGCCGGCGACATCACCGTCACGGTCAGCGGTGGCTCGGCGGTCGACGCCGAGGGCAAGTCGGTCACCACGACCACCAACGGCGGGCAGTTCTGGCTGACCGCGGACGCCGCCGGCGAGGTCGAGGCGACCGTCTCCGCCGAAGGCTCGGTCTCCTTCGGCCGGGTCTTCCTGTTCACCGGCGAGCGGGCCGCGCAGAAGCTGATCCTCGGTGGCAGCGCCGGTGAGACCGTGACCGCCAAGGCCCGGGCCACCTTCGCCGCCGCCCCGACCGGGTCGCCCACGCCCAGCGCTCCGGCGGAGTCCCCGAGCGTTCCGGCCGAGTCGCCGTCGCCGAGTGCCCCGGTCGAGAGCCCGGCCCCGTCGACCTCGCCCGCCAGCAACGGCGGGGACCTGCCGCAGACCGGCTCCCCGATCGCCGCCGCGATCGCGGCCGGCGTGGCGCTGCTGGCCGCCGGTGCGGTCACCGTGCTGGTGGTCCGCCGTCGCAAGCTGCGCTTCACGGCCTGACCGACGTCCGTTCCGCGGCCCCGGCCCCGGCGCCCGCCCCGCGCGGTGCCGGGGCCGGACCCGTTCGGTCACCCGGTACGCAGCACGGTGAACGCCTCGGCCATCCGGCCGGCCGGCAGCCCGGCCTCGCCGGCCGCCGTGGTGAGCTGGTCCCGCACCCAGGTCTCCACGTCCATCTGCGCGGTCTGCGAGTGGTGCGCCCGCATCGCGGCGACCTTGCGCGCGTACTGCCCGGTGACGTCGACGGCGTGGTCCGGCGCCGGGCCGCCGGCGTACCAGATCTCGCGGACCACCCACGGCTGGAGCCCTTCGGCCAGCAGTTCCGGGTGGGCGCACGGGTTGCGCGCGTCCGGGTAGACCGCGCAGGTCGCGGCCTCGCCCACGGCGAGGTGGTCGGGGTGGCCCGGCCCGGCGAGGTGCTCCCACCGGCGTAGCGGCGAGGTGGTCAGCACCCGGTCGGGCCGGTGCCGGCGGATCGCCGCCGTGATGTCCCGGCGCAGGTCGAGCGCCGGGGCGAGGGCGCCGTCGACGTACCCGTCGAGGAACTCCACCTGCCGTACCCCGACCGCGGCGGCCGCCGCCCGCTGTTCTTCCTCCCGCAGCCGGGTCACCGACCCGCGCGGGGTGCTGCCGCAGCCGCCGGCCTCGCCCCGGGTGACGATCAGGTAGACGACCTCGATCCCCTCGTCCACCCAGTTGGCCATTGTGCCCGCACAGCCGAAGTCGATATCGTCCGGATGGGCAAAAACTGCCAGTGCCCGGACGACGTCCGAAAGTGCGGGCGCAGACGCGGGGAAGCTCACAAACGTCGAGCGTACGCCTGGCTTCGCCCTCCCGCAGAACGTATCTTTCCTGCTCAGAGCGGTACGACCAGGACCGTTCATGATCTTTTTTCAAGTATCGGCAACGTGGCGGGCAACTAACGGCTTGATAACGGCACCTTCACGGAACGGGCCGGTAAGTGTCACAGTGGCAGCACCTCGCCCCTCGAGTGAGGCACTCCGTACGGCTCGATGACCACGGCCGCTGTCTGTCGACGGTGCCCCGTGGTGGTCTCGCGTGCGCGGTGCCGACCCCGGCTGGCGGGGTGGCCCGGCGGATCGGTACAACTGCTTGTCCCGATTTCACTGCGGTGAAACCGGCGTCCCGCACTGCGGGCCGGCGGACGCGTCACCCCCCTTGCGTGCGTGAAACCCACGACGGAACCAGGTTAGAAAGAGGAGGCCCCTCGGAATGAGAGTCTCGAAGCGGGCAGGCAGCGCGGTCGCGCTGGGCGCGGCGTTCGCGCTCGTCGCGACCGGTTGCTCGAGCAGCGACAGCGACGGCGGCGACGCCGGCGCCAGCGCCGACGGCGCGATCACGATCGAGGGCACCCAGCCGGAGAACGGCCTGGTCCCGTCGAACACCACCGAGACCGGTGGCGGCAAGATCATCGACTGGATGTGGACCGGTCTGGTCGAGTACCCGAACGACGGCAGCGCTCCGCGCAACGCTCTCGCCGAGTCGATCGAGACGACCGACTCCAAGGTCTACACGATCAAGATCAAGAAGGACACGAAGTTCCACGACGGCACCCCCGTCAAGGCCAAGAACTTCGTGGACGCCTGGAACTGGGGCGCCTACTCGCCGAACGGCGCGCAGAACGGCAGCTTCTTCGCCGACATCCAGGGCTTCGCCGACGTCCACACCGAGGACCCGGACGGCGCCGAGGGCCCGCAGAAGGCCCCCGAGCCCAAGGCCAAGGAGATGACCGGCCTGAAGGTCGTCGACGACTGGACCTTCGAGGTCACGCTCGCCGCGCCGACCGCCGTGTTCCCGACCAAGCTCGGCTACAGCACCTTCATGCCGCTGCCGGACGCGTTCTTCACCCAGGGCGCCGAGGCCTTCGGCAAGAAGCCGATCGGTAACGGCCCGGTCAAGTTCGTGTCGTGGGAAGACGACGTCCAGATCAAGCTGCAGCGGTTCGACGACTACACGCTGCGCGACAAGATGAAGATCAAGGACGTCACCGTCAAGATCTACCAGGACGACACGGCGGCCTACAACGACCTGCTCGCCGGCAACATCGACTTCATGCAGCAGGTCCCGGTCTCCTCGCTCGCGGGCGACAAGTGGAAGCAGGACCTGGGCGAGCGGGCGGTCTCCTCGACCACCCCGTCGACCGGCATCATCGCCTTCCCGATCTACGACAAGCGCTTCCAGAACGCCAAGCTGCGCAAGGCGATCTCGCTGTCGATCAACCGCCAGGAGATCAGCGACAAGATCTTCTTCGGCAACCGGAAGCCGGCCGACAGCTGGGCCAACCCGCTGACCCCGGGCGCCAAGCCGGGTAACTGCACCGCCTGCCAGTTCAACCCGGAGGAGGCCAAGAAGCTTCTGGCCGAGGCCGGCGGCTTCACCGGCGAGCTGGTCATGTACTACAACGCCGACGCCAGCCACAAGGAGTGGATGGAGGCCGTCGCGCAGCAGGTCAAGACCAACCTGGGCATCAACGCCCGCGCCGAGGGCATGCCGACCTTCGCGGTGTTCCGCCAGAACATCAACGCCCACAAGATGAAGGGCATGTACCGCGCCGGCTGGCAGCAGGACTACCCGGACGTGGAGAACTGGGTCAACCCGCTCTACGTGAAGGGTGGCTCCTCGAACGACGGTCTGTACAGCAACCCGCAGGTCGACACCCTGGCCCGCGAGGCCAGCTCCTCGCCGAGCCTGGAGGCCGCGCACGAGAAGTTCGCGCAGGCGGTCGCCCTCATCGACCAGGACGTTCCCACGATCCCGGTCTACTTCGGCGGTCAGCAGTCCGGCCACTCGGAGAAGATCAAGAAGCTCGAGCTGACCAACGTCGGCGAGCTGGACCTCACCTCGGTCGAGCTCTGATCCGAACGGTCTGACCCCGGGTCGGGCTCACCTACCGGTGGGCCCGACCCGGGCCGTTCCGTGAGGGAGTGTTACAACAGTCCCTCGCCACGTCCGTCATCCCCGTGTCGGCCGTCCGACGCGCCCCCTGTCTGGAGGACCACCCCATGGGCCGTTATCTGTTGAGACGGCTGCTCCAACTCATCCCGGTCTTCATCGGAACGACGTTCCTGATCTACTGGCTCGTCTGGTCGGTGCCCGGCGACCCGTTCGCCGGCAAGTGCGGCGACCGCGCCTGCCCGGACAGCTACGTCAACATGATGACCGAGAAGTTCAAGCTGGATCAGTCCATCTGGGTGCAGTACGGCAACTACATGCAGAACCTGTTCCAGGGCGACTTCGGGCAGACGTTCGGCGGCCGGGAGATCGGCGACATCATCGCCACGTCGTACCCGAACACCCTGAAGCTGGCCCTGGTGGCCCTCGTCATCGAGGCGCTCATCGGCCTCACCGCGGGTGTGCTGACCGGCCTGCGCCGTAACGGCTTCCTGGACAACCTGGTCCTGGTCTCCAGCCTCTTCCTGATCGCGCTGCCGATCTTCGTCATCGGCTTCGTGCTCCAGTGGGTGCTCGGCGTGCAGTGGAGCATCATCAAGCCCACCGTCTCCAGCGAGATGCGCCTCTCGGAGTTGATCGTGCCCGGCTTCGTGCTGGGTAGCGCCTCGATGGCGTACATCGCCCGGGTCGCCCGGACGAGCATCGCCGAGAACCGGCGCGCCGACTACGTCCGCACCGCGATCGCCAAGGGCCTGCCCATGCGCCGGGTGGTCGGGGTGCACCTGCTGCGCAACTCCCTCATCCCGGTGGTCACGCTGCTCGGCACCGACCTCGGTGCCCTGATGGGCGGCGCGATCGTGACCGAGGGCATCTTCCAGATCAACGGGATCGGCCGCCAGGTCTTCCGCGCGATCGTCACCAAGGAGAGCGCTACGGTTGTCTCCATCGTGGTGGTCCTGGTGCTGGTCTATCTGTTCATGAACCTCCTGGTGGACCTGCTCTACGCCGCCCTCGACCCGAGGATCCGCTATGAGTGAGCGCAGCGAACGAAACCTGGTCATTGCAGCGTGCCCGGGCACCCACGCCCGGGTCGAGCGGAGCGAGGTGCCGGCATGAGCGACCCCAGTGCCGCGTCGATCGTCAGTACGCCCCCGGCCACCGCGCCGACCGAGCTGGGCGCGCCCACCAACGCGGGCCAGCCGGAGAACGCCCGCAAGGAGAAGCCGCGCGGCCTGCTCGGCGACGCCTGGCTCATCCTGCGTCGCAAGCCGCTGTTCTGGATCTCCGCCACGTTCATCGCCATCTTCCTGGTGATGACGGCGTTCCCGTCGGTCTTCAGCTCCGGCGACCCGGCGAACGGCTCGCTGAGCAACAGCCTGGTCGGCCCGTCGTCGGACGCCTGGTTCGGCTACGACGTGCAGGGCCGGGACGTCTACGCCCGGGTCATCTACGGCGCCCGCGCGTCGATCGTGGTCTCCGTGCTCTCCGTGCTCGGCGTGCTGCTGATCGGCGGCGCGATGGGCATCATCGCCGGCTACCGGGGCGGCTGGGTGGACGCCCTGCTCTCCCGCGTCGCCGACGTCTTCTTCGGTCTGCCCTTCGTGCTGGGTGCCATCGTGATCCTGACCACCTTCAACGGGTCGGGCACGAGCAACAGCAAGGCCGAGATCATGGCCCTGGTGAGCATGTCCCTTATCGTGCTGGGCTGGCCGGTCGTGATGCGGTTGATGCGCTCCTCCGTGCTGGCCACCAAGGAGTCGGACTACATCGTCGCGGCCCGTGCGCTGGGTGCCGGCACCGGCCGGATCATCCTCAAGCACCTGCTGCCGAACAGCCTCGCGCCGCTGCTGGTCTACGGGACGATCCTGGTCGGCTCGTTCATCGGCGCCGAGGCGACGCTGTCCTTCCTGGGCGTCGGCCTGAAGAGCCCGGTGGTCTCCTGGGGCATCATGATCAACGAGGCCCAGCAGTACATCCGGGTCGCGCCGTACCTGCTCTTCTTCCCGGCCGCCTTCCTCGTCACCGCCGTGCTGAGCTTCGTGGTGCTCGGTGAGACGGTCCGCGAGGCCCTCGATCCGAAACTCCGCTAGGGGCGATTCAGTTGTCCGACATTCTCGTGTCCGAGCAGTCCGCAGCGGGTACCTCCGGTCGCCCGTCCGGCCGTCTGCTCGAGGTCGACGACCTCCGCGTGGAGTTCCGCACCCGGGACGGCGTCGCGAAGGTCATCAACGGGGTCACGTACCACGTCGACGCGGGGGAGACCCTCGCCGTGCTCGGCGAGTCCGGCTCCGGCAAGAGCGTCACCGCGCAGACCATCATGGGCATCCTCGACACGCCGCCCGGTTTCGTCACCGGCGGTCAGGTCCGCTTCCACGGCAAGGACATGCTCAAGATGTCCTTCGAGGAGCGTCGCCGCATCCGCGGCGAGGGGATCGCCATGATCTTCCAGGACGCGCTCTCCGCGCTCAACCCGGTTTTCACGGTCGGCTTCCAGATCGCCGAGCAGTTCCGGGTGCGGCGCGGCATGAGCCGCGCCGACGCCAAGAAGCGCGCGATCGAGATGCTCGACCAGGTCAAGATCCCGAACGCCAAGGGCCGGTTCAGCAACTACCCGCACCAGTTCTCCGGTGGTATGCGGCAGCGCGCCATGATCGCGATGTCGCTGGCGCTGGACCCGGAGGTGCTGATCGCGGACGAGCCGACCACCGCGCTGGACGTGACCGTGCAGGCCCAGATCATGGACCTGCTCGCCGAACTCCAGCGGGAGCGGCAGATGGGCATGATCCTGATCACCCACGACCTCGGCGTGGTCGCCGACGTCGCGGACCGGATCGCGGTCATGTACGCGGGTCGCATCGTCGAGGAAGCCAACGTGTACGACCTGTACGCCAAGCCGGCGCACCCGTACACCATCGGCCTGATCAACTCGATTCCCCGGCTGGACGAGAAGGGGCAGCAGCTCCGGACCATCAAGGGCCTCCCGCCGAACCTGATGAACATCCCGCCGGGCTGCCCGTTCAACCCGCGCTGCCCCATGGCGCAGCCGGTCTGCCGGGAGAAGGTCCCGCCGCTGCTGCAGGTGGGTGCCGGCCGGGCCAGCGCCTGCCACTTCGCCGAGGAGCTGGTGAACCGTGACTGAGAACATCCTCGAGGTCCGTGACCTGGTCAAGCACTACCCGGTGACCCGGGGTGTGGTCTTCAAGAAGACCATCGGTCACGTCAAGGCGGTGGACGGGGTCTCCTTCGACCTCAAGGCAGGCGAGACCCTGGGCGTGGTGGGCGAGTCCGGCTGCGGCAAGTCGACCCTGGCCCGGGTGCTGATGAACCTGGAGCGGCCGACCTCCGGCAGCGTGCTCTACAAGGGCCAGGACATCTCCAAGCTCTCTGGCGGGGCGCTGCGGCGGCTGCGCCGACAGATCCAGCTCGTGATGCAGGACCCGTACACCTCGCTGAACCCGCGGATGACGGTCGGCGACCTGATCGGCGAGCCGTTCGAGATCCACCCGGAGGTGGCGCCGAAGGGCAGCCGCCGGGGCAAGGTGAAGGAACTGCTCGACCTCGTCGGTCTGAACCCGGAGCACATCAACCGGTACCCGCACCAGTTCTCCGGCGGTCAGCGGCAGCGCATCGGCATCGCCCGGGCGCTCGCGCTGCGGCCCGAGATCATCGTCTGCGACGAGCCCGTCTCCGCCCTGGACGTGTCGATCCAGGCGCAGGTGATGAACCTGCTGGAGCAGCTCCAGGGCGAGTTCGGCCTGTCGTACGTGTTCATCGCGCACGACCTGTCGGTGGTCCGGCACCTGTCGGACCGGGTCGCGGTGATGTACCTGGGCAAGATCGCGGAGATCGGCACCGAGGACGAGATCTACGAGCGGCCGACCCACCCGTACACCCAGGCGCTGCTGTCGGCGGTGCCGGTGCCGGACCCGACCGTCCGCGAGAACAAGGCGATCATCCGCCTCACCGGTGACGTGCCGTCGCCGGTCAGCCCGCCCTCGGGCTGCCGGTTCCGGACCCGCTGCTGGAAGGCGCAGGACGTCTGCGCCGAGCAGGTCCCGCTGCTGGAGATCCGGTCGGGCTCGGACCACCCGAGCGCCTGCCACTTCGCCGAGAAGCGGGAGATCGTGCAGACGCACGAGGCGTGACACCCACGGGGCCGCCTGCCGACGTCATCGCGACGACGGCAGGCGGTTTCGTCGTTTCCGGGCGGGCGCGGCGGCCGGCGGCCGGGGCGCAGTGCCCGCGCCGCACGGCCCGCCCGCCCGCGTGCGCCTCACAGAGGGCCGCGACCGGCGCGGAGCAGCAGCAGCGCGAGCTGCGTGCCGTCGGCGCCGAGGGCGACCCGGAAACGTTCCAGGATCTCCCGTTCCCGGGAGAGCACGAGCCGGGTGCCGCCGGAGGCCATCCGGGTCACTCCGACCTCCTGGGAGAGGCGGGCCCGCTCCTGCCACAGCTCGATCAGCGCCCGGTCGATCTCGTCGATCCGTTCCCGGATCTCCACGATCCGGGCGGCCGCGCCCGGTTCCTCCGTGCCGGTGCGCGACTCCGGCTTCGCGTCGTCGGCGCCGCCCGGCGCGTCGACCGGGCCGGGTGCCTCCGGGTCGGGCCGGCCCGCCCCGGGCCGCGTCAGGCTGCCGTTGGACTCCACCACGTCTGTCATCATCGGGTACCCCTCGCCGTCAGGTGCCCGGTGCCCGGATCCCGGGACGGAGAAAGCCCCGGGCTCCAGGAGCCCGGGGCTTTCGTAGGTCTGGTTGATCAGGCGCGACCCACGGCTGCCGGACTCCCGGTGCCGTAGTAAAAGTAGAAGCGCTGACCCAACACGCCGTCGAGTATGCCGACCCCGGGCCGGGCCGCGCAAGGATTCGACCGGACACGTGTCCGGACCCACGGCCCCGGCGCCGTCGCCCGAGGCGGGACCGGAGGCGGCGTACGGCAGCGATGCCGGGACCCGGCACGCCCCGTCCGGCGGCCGGATGGGCGGTGCCGGGCGGGCGGCGCCGGACGGGGTTCGGCGTCCTCGGGGCGGCCGGTCCGGATGACGGCTCGGTCGCACCGGGGTCCACGCGGCGGGGAAGTGTCCGTCCGGCGGCATAGACTCGCCGTGCGATGCATCCTCTCTTCGACATCCCCGTGTCCCCGCCCGCGCCGGCGCCCGCTCCGACCCCGCCGCACCGGCCGGGGTCCGCCGCCGCCCGCCTCGACCCGCAGGCCCTGGTCGAGGGCCTGAACGGGCCGCAGCGCGACGCCGTCACCCACGCCGGCTCGCCGCTGCTGATCGTGGCCGGCGCCGGTTCGGGCAAGACCCGGGTGCTCACCCACCGGATCGCCTACCTGCTGGCCGCCCGGGACGTGCACCCCGGCGAGATCATCGCGATCACGTTCACCAACAAGGCCGCCGGCGAGATGAAGGAGCGCGTCGCGCACCTCGTCGGCCCGCGTGCCCGGCTGATGTGGGTGTCGACGTTCCACTCCGCGTGCGTGCGCATCCTGCGCGCCGAGCACGAGCACGCCGGGCTGAAGTCGACCTTCTCGATCTACGACGCGGACGACTCCCGCCGGCTGATGCAGATGGTCGCCCGGGAGCTCGACCTCGACCCGAAGCGCTACCCGGCGCGCGGGCTGGCCGCACAGGTCTCCAACCTGAAGAACGAGCTGGTCGACCCGGAGGAGTTCGCGGGCCGTGCCAAGGGCCCCAACGAGCGGGCGCTGGCGGAGGCCTACACGCTCTACCAGCGGCGGCTGCGTGAGGCGCACGCGCTCGACTTCGACGACCTGATCATGACGACGGTGCACCTGCTCCAGTCGCACCCGCACGTCGCGGAGAGCTACCGCCGGCGGTTCCGGCACGTGCTGGTCGACGAATACCAGGACACCAACCACGCCCAGTACGTGCTGATCAAGGAGCTGGTCTCGGGCACCGAGGGGATCGAGCCGGCGGAGCTGTGCGTGGTCGGCGACGCCGACCAGTCGATCTACGCGTTCCGCGGCGCGACGATCCGCAACATTCTCGAGTTCGAGCGCGACTTCAGCGACGCCCGGACGATCCTGCTCGAGCAGAACTACCGCTCGACCCAGACCATCCTCAACGCCGCCAACGCGGTGATCGACCGCAACACCTCGCGCAAGCCGAAGCGGCTGTGGAGCGAGGCGGGCGCCGGCGAGCGGATCGTCGGCTACGTGGCCGACACCGAGCACGCCGAGGCCGACTGGGTGGCCCGGGAGATCGACCGGCTGGTCGACGCCGACGAGACCCGCCCCGGCGACGTGGCCGTGTTCTACCGCACCAACGCCCAGTCCCGGGTCTTCGAGGAGGTGTTCATCCGGGTCGGCCTGCCCTACAAAGTGGTCGGCGGGGTGCGCTTCTACGAGCGCAAGGAGGTCCGCGACGCGCTGGCCTACCTGCGCGCGGTGGTCAACGACGACGACACGGTCAGCCTGCGGCGGATCCTCAACACCCCCCGCCGGGGCATCGGCGACCGCGCCGAGGCGTGCGTGGAGGCGCTGTCCAGCCGGGACCGGATCTCCTTCGGCGCGGCGCTGCGCCGGGCCAAGGACGCGCCGGGCATCTCCACCCGGGCCGCGAACGGCATCGCCGAGTTCGTCGCCCTGCTCGACGGCGCCCGTGAGCTGGCCCGGACCGGCACCCCGGAGGAGGTGCTGGAGGCGCTGCTCACCCGCTCGGGCTACCTGACCGAGCTGGAGGAGAGCCTCGACCCGCAGGACGCCGGCCGGGTCGACAACCTCCAGGAGTTGGTCAGCGTCGCCCGGGAGTACACGGAGCGGATCGAGGCGACCGGCGAGGAGGGGGAGCGGGCCACCGTGGCCGGCTTCCTGGAGCAGGTCGCGCTGGTCGCCGACGCCGACCAGGTGCCGACCGACGATCCGGAGCACCAGGGCGTGGTCACCCTGATGACGCTGCACACCGCCAAGGGGCTGGAGTTCCCGGTCGTCTTCCTGACCGGCCTGGAGGACGGCGTCTTCCCGCACCTGCGCTCGCTCGGCGACACCCGGGAGCTGGAGGAGGAGCGCCGGCTGGCGTACGTGGGCATCACCCGGGCCCGGCAGCGCCTCTACCTCTCCCGGGCGGTGACCCGCTCGGCGTGGGGGCAGCCGTCCTACAACCCGCCGTCCCGGTTCCTGGAGGAACTGCCGCCGGAGCTGGTCCGCTGGGAGCGCACCGAGGGGTCGTACACCTCGTGGGCCGGCGGGGGTGGCGGCGTCGGGGGCCGCGCGGACCGCGTGCCCGGCGGGCGCGGCGGCTTCAACGGCGGCACCCCCAAGGCAGCCCAGCTGGCGAAGCGGCTCGGCGTCGACGCCAGCCGGTTGACCACGGCGAGCGAGCTGCCGCAGGGGCCGAAGGTGTCCGCCGGCGACCGGGTCAACCACCAGCGCTACGGCCTGGGGCGGGTGCTCGCGGTGGAGGGGCACGGCCCGGGCGCCCGGGCGCAGATCGACTTCGGCGACCAGACGATGTGGCTGGTGCTGCGGCACGCGCCGATCGACAAGCTCTGAGACGGCCACGGCCCGGCCCGGCAGCACGCCGGACCGGGCCGTCCCGGTCGGTACGGGTCAGCAGGCCACGTCGATGCCCCGGGCGCGCAGGAACGGCGCGGGGTCGATCTGGTTCCACATCTGGCCCTGGTGGACCTCGAAGTGCAGGTGCGGTCCGGTGGAGTCGCCGGTGGAGCCCTCCAGGCCGATGGTCTCGCCGGCGCCCACCTTGTCGCCTACGCCCACCTTGGCGGTGCTGAGGTGGGCGTAGTGGGTCAGGTAGCCGTTGCCGTGGTCGACGACCACCGAGATGCCGTACCCGTCGCCGACGTCGCCGGCTTTGGTGACCGTCCCGCCGAAGGCGGCGCGGACCGGGGTGCCGGCGGGCAGCGCGAAGTCGATGCCGGCGTGCAGGGTGCCCCAGCGCGGGCCGTAGCAGGAGGTGATCGCCGCGCCCTTCATCGGGACGACCCAGCTCGGCTTCGGCTTGCTGGTCTTCTTCGGCGTCGGCTTGGCGGTGGTCGCCTTCGGGCTGGGCTTCGCCGACGGGCTCGCCGTCGTGGTGCTCGGTGTCGGGCTGGCCGAGGGGCTGGCCGGAGCGGTCGACTCGCGCGCGGACCGGTCGGCGCGGTCGGCGGCCTCGGCGCGGGCCTGCGCGTCGAGGGAGACGGCGGCCGGGACGGAGGGCTCGTCGTCACCGGTGGCCGCGAAGGCGGCGCCGCCGAGACCGAGGCCGATCAGAGCCGCCGCGGCGACGATCACTCGGGTGCGGCCGCCGGTCAGCCTCCGGTGCCGAGCGGGGGCGTCGGGGGTGTTCTCGTTCTGAATGTCTTCCTGCACGGCGGACCTTCACTGATCGAGGGGCACTTGACCTCGAAATACTGGTGTCAGCGGGGTCCGCAGCGGGTAGGGGGACCGGGTCGGGACGGAGCGGCGGTGCCTCCGGCGTCCGTTACCTCCCGCCCTGCGGCTTTGGTAGCGATAAGTGATCATGGTTGGCCGTGGCGCCGATCACACTCGCGGCTGTGACCCAGAAGACTTTGCCCGTCGGTGGGGCAACGAAAAACCGCCCGGATCGACAGATCCGGGCGGTCAACGGTCGGTGCGCAGCGTCAGGAGGCGGCTACGTCGTTGTAAATTGCCTCGACCTGTAGCTTGATGTCCACGTCGCGATCCTGGAGCCACGGCACCGGGTCGAGCGGCTCGCCCTTGACATGGACCTCCAGGTGGAGGTGGGCGCCGTAGGAATGGCCGGTGTTGCCGACCAGGCCGAGCTGGTCGCCCGCCTTGACCTGCTGCCCCTCCCGCACGCTCAGCGCGGAGGAGTGGCCGTAGATCGCCTCGCTGCCGTCGGCGTGCTGGACGATCACCGTGTAGCCGTAACCGCCGAACCAGCCGGCCTTGGTGACGGTGCCAGCGTGGATGGCGACATAGGGCGTGCCCTCGGGGGCGACCAGGTCGACGCCGGTGTGCAGCTTGCCCCAGCGCATGCCGTAGGGCGTCTGGAACTCGTAGTCCTGCAGGGGGAGCAGCCAGACCTCGCGCTCGGCGGCGTCCTCGGTTCCGGCGGCGCGGGTGCTGTCGCGGGAGGCGCGGTCGGCGGCGTCGGCGCGGGCCGCGGCGTCCTGGCTCAGGGTCGAGGCGGCCTTGAGCTCGTCGAGGACCGACGGGTCGACGCTCTTCGCGTCCGGCATGGCGCCCGCGCCGAGCGCGACGACACCGGCCCCGACGAGCGCGGTGGTGACGACGGCGGCGTAGCGGCTACGCGGAGGGGTGGGTACGCGGCGGCGGCCGCGATATCGATCGGGCTCAGACGACAGGCGCTGGCGCACGCACACCCTCCGTTGTCGGGGATCCGATGCGGCTTCCTCGACGCTCGTGAAACTCCGGTGAACGTCGGCTGACCGCGTCGTCACCCGTCCGTGGACCTGATGACAACCGTGGACACGGTAGCCAACGACCAGGCCCGTCACAAGCCAAAGCGCCGAATTGCTACTGCGTTCTGTCCCTTTGCATCCGTGATTGTCATGCCTCGTACCCGTCGAACGGTGCCCCCGTAACTGACCGTTCGTCGCGCAGGGTGACCAAACGGCGGAGTCGTCCGGCTTGACGACGGTGATCATCTACGGCACGGGTACCGTCGGCGGCGGCAGCCTTCCCGGGGGTCGCCGGCCGGCGCGCCGTGCGCTTCGCCGCCCGGATTTCCGGGGCCGGGCGGGGCGGGTTACCGTTCGTTCAGGTGAAGCCGCGGAGCCGGTGAAAGGGATGCGCAGATGAGCTCTCGTGTTCGGGTCGTCGTCGCCAAGCCGGGCCTGGACGGCCACGACCGTGGCGCCAAGGTCGTCGCGCGTGCCCTCCGGGACGCCGGTATGGAGGTCATCTACACCGGCCTGCACCAGACCCCGGAGCAGATCGTGGAGACCGCGATCCAGGAGGACGCCGACGCGGTCGGGCTCTCCGTGCTGTCCGGGGCGCACATGACGCTCTTCCGGCGGGTGGTGGAGCTGCTCGGCGAGCGGGACGCCCGCGACATCGTCGTCTTCGGCGGCGGCATCATCCCCGACGCGGACATCCCCGAGCTGCAGAAGCTGGGCGTCGCCAAGATCTTCACGCCGGGCGCCACCACCGCCTCGATCGTGGAGTGGGTGCGGGAGAACGTCGCCCAGCCGGTCGCCTGACCGCGGTCGCGGGCTCGGTGCGGTCGACCGGCCGCAGTCTCCGGGCGCCCGACCACGGTCGGCGGGCATCGGAGCGGTCGACCCGGTCGTGGACTCGGGGCGGTCGGCCGGTCGCGGGCATCGGGGCGGTCGACGGCTGACGCCGGACAGGGGGAGGGGCCGGACGCACCCCTCACACGTCCGGCCCCTCTATGCACGATGCCCCGCCGCCACCCCTCGACCGACAGGGCATCGGCCGTCTCCCGCCGCCGCGCTGCATCAGCGCGCCGACACCTGACTCAACGACGCCCCCGCGCAGGGGTTACGCAGCCCGGACAACATCGCCCGGACGGCTGACGTCGGGGCCCGAAGTCGCGGAAAGGCCGCGCGACGCCGCTGGTTGTGCATTACCGCACACCGCGCACCCGCTCGGTTGCGGCCGGTGTCCACCTCGCTAGGCTGCGCCCAATGGCCTGTTTCAACTGATGACAGGCGTCAAACTGTTTTCCATAACGCTGGTGGCGGCGCGACGGCGCGCCGCGGAGACGGGACGGGACGCGCAAACGTGGACCTGTACGAGTACCAGGGGCGGGACCTGTTCGAGCGGCACGGCTTGCCCGTGCTCGCCGGCGGCGTCGCCACGACCCCGGAGGAGGCCCGCGCGATCGCCGAACGCCTCGGCGGTCGGGTGGTCGTCAAGGCGCAGGTGAAGGTCGGCGGCCGGGGCAAGGCCGGCGGCGTGAAGCTGGCCGAGGGCGCGGATGAGACGGTGGCCCGGGCCACCGACATCCTCGGCATGGACATCAAGGGTCACACCGTCCACAAGGTCATGATCACCGTGACCGCGGACGTGGCCGAGGAGTACTACTTCTCCTACCTGCTCGACCGGGCGAACCGCACCTTCCTCTGCATCGCCAGCGTCGCGGGCGGCATGGACATCGAGCAGGTCGCCGCCGACACCCCGGAGAAGGTCGTCAAGGCCCCGATCGACGCCAACACCGGCGTCGACGAGGCGAAGGCGCGCGAGATCGTCGCCGCCGCCGGCTTCCCGGCCGAGGTCGCCGACCAGGTCGTCGAGGTCGCCGTGGGCCTGTGGAAGGCCTTCGTCGCCGAGGACGCCACGCTGGTCGAGGTGAACCCGCTGGCCAAGACCGGCGAGGGCAAGCTGCTGCTGCTCGACGCCAAGATCACCCTGGACGAGAACGCCGGCTTCCGGCACCCGGACCACGAGGCGCTCGTCGACCAGGCCGCGGTGGACCCGCTGGAGCAGGCCGCCAAGGAGAAGGACCTCAACTACGTCAAGCTCGACGGCGAGGTCGGCATCATCGGCAACGGCGCGGGCCTGGTCATGTCGACCCTCGACGTGGTCGCGTACGCCGGTGAGCGGCACGGCGGCGTCAAGCCGGCCAACTTCCTCGACATCGGCGGCGGCGCGAGCGCCGCGGTGATGGCGAACGGGCTGGAGATCGTCCTGTCCGACCCGTCGGTGAAGAGCGTCTTCGTCAACGTCTTCGGCGGCATCACCGCCTGCGACGAGGTCGCCAACGGCATCGTGCAGGCGTTGGCCCTGCTCGAGCAGCGCGGCGAGAAGGTCACCAAGCCGCTGGTCGTCCGCCTCGACGGCAACAACGCCGAGGCCGGCCGGGCGATCCTCGACGGCGCGAACAACCCGCTGGTCCAGCGGGTCGACACGATGGATGGCGCGGCCGAGCGGGCCGCCGAGCTGGCGGCTGCGGGGGTCTGACAATGGCTATCTGGCTGACCAAGGACTCGAAGGTCATCGTCCAGGGGATGACCGGTTCCGAGGGTTCCAAGCACACCCGGCGGATGCTCGCCGCGGGCACCAACGTCGTCGGCGGCGTCAACCCGCGCAAGGCGGGCCAGACCGTCGACTTCGACGGCACCGAGCTGCCGGTCTTCGCCAGCGTCGCGGACGCGATGGCGCAGACCGGTGCCGATGTGACCGTGATCTTCGTACCGCCGCAGTTCACCAAGGGCGCGGTCGTCGAGGCGATCGACGCCGGGATCGACCTGGCCGTGGTGATCACCGAGGGCGTGCCGGTGCACGACACCGCCGCGTTCTGGGCGTACAACGTGGCCAAGGGCGAGCGGACCCGGATCATCGGGCCGAACTGCCCGGGCATCGCCTCGCCGGGCGCCTCCAACGCCGGCATCATCCCGGCCGACATCACCGGCACCGGCCGCATCGGCCTGGTCAGCAAGAGCGGCACGCTGACCTACCAGATGATGTACGAGCTGCGCGACATCGGCTTCTCGACCTGCGTGGGCATCGGCGGTGACCCGATCATCGGCACCACCCACATCGACGCGCTGGCCGCGTTCGAGGCCGACCCGGACACCGACGCGATCGTCATGATCGGTGAGATCGGCGGCGACGCCGAGGAGCGGGCCGCCGAGTTCATCAAGGCGAACGTGACCAAGCCGGTGGTCGGCTACATCGCCGGCTTCACCGCGCCCCCCGGCAAGACCATGGGGCACGCCGGCGCGATCATCTCCGGCTCCGCCGGCACGGCCGAGGCCAAGAAGAGCGCGCTGGAGGCCGTCGGCGTCAAGGTCGGCAAGACGCCGACCGAGACCGCCAAGCTGATGCGGGAGATCATGTCCGCGGGCTGACCCGGGCTGGCGTACGACCAGGGGGCCGACCGTTCGCGGTCGGCCCTCAGTCGTTGTAGAGCGGGTAGTTGCCGCCGGCCCAGAGGATGCCGCTGCCGATGATGTTGAGCACGCCGAACGCGATCGCCAGCCAGCCGAGCACCGGCGACTGGCCGAAGCGCTTGGCGTCCCGGATCGACAGGTAGCCGAAGACGATCCCCAGGATGCCGCAGCAGAGCAGGCCGAGGATGATGCCGAGCACGCCCCAGAGCGTGGTGCGGTCCTGGCCGGTCGTGGGCGGTGGCGGCGGTGGCGGAGCGTTCACGGCTTCCCTCCGGGCGTCGGTGCCGCGACTTCGGTCGCGTCCCTGGGGCTGAGGCTAGACCGGATCGGGGGCGGGAGACGGTGGATCACGGAACTCGCCGCCGCTCGGGGGCGGTATCGGACTGCCACCGCGCCCGCGGCATGCCAGAGTAGACCCGATGTCCTCCGTCACCCCTGATCAGCCGAGCCGCCCCGGCGTCGCGGCCGGCACCGACGCCCGGGCGGCCGCACCCACCGGGCGGGGCCGGCGGGTGCCCGCGCCGCGGGGCGGCGAGCCCCCTCGCAGCCGCGCCCCGCTGGCCGTCGCGGCGGCGGTCGCCGCCGGCTGGGCGGCACTCACCTCGTGGCTGCCGGTGGTGGTCGTGCTCTGGCTGTTCCAGCTCAGCGAGGACGCCGCCTCCGTGCCGGGCGCGCTCCGCGCCGGGCTGGCCGGCTGGTTGCTCGGGCACGGCGTCCCGCTCGACACCGGCGCCGGCCCGTTCGGGCTGGCCCCGCTGGCGCTGACCGCGTTGGTGGTCTGGCGACTGACCCGGGCGGGCGTGCACACCAGCCGGGCGATCGGCGCGCGCGGTGGGCGGTCACCCCGGCAGGCGCTCGTCGCGGCCGGCGCGGTCGGCATCGCGTACGCGCTGATCGGCGTGCTCGCGGCGGTGCTGGCCGGCGCGGGCGGCCCCGGGGCGTCACCGGTCCGCGCCGGGGTCACCCTCGCGGTGCTGGGCACTCTCGCGGCCCTGGTCGGCTCGGCCCGGACGACCCACGTCGCCGGCCTGCTGGCCGCGCGGTCCCCGGAGCCGCTGCGCGACGGGATCCGCACCGGGCTCGTCGCCGGGCTGCTGCTGCTCGCCGCCGGCGGCGGGGCGGCGGGGCTCGCCGTGGCCACGGGGGGCGGGGACGCCGCCGACCTCATCGGGGCCTACCGCACCGGGGTCGCCGGGCAGGCCGGGATCACGCTGGTCAGCCTCGCCTACGCGCCGAACGCCACCATCTGGTCGGTCAGCTACCTGCTCGGGCCCGGTTTCGCCGTCGGCACCGACACGGCGGTCCGCACCAGCGAGGTCTCCGTCGGCGCGCTGCCGGCCCTGCCGCTGTTGGCGGGGCTGCCGCGCGGTCCGGTCGACGGCATCGGGGCGGCCCTGCTCGCGGTGCCGGTCCTCGCCGGGATGGCAGCGGGCTGGCTGCTGGCCCGCCGGCTGCTCCGGCTCGCCGCCGACGACCGGACGCCGCTGCGCTGGGGCCCGCTGCTCGGGCCGGCGGCGCTCGCCGGGCCGGTGGCCGGCGTGCTGCTGGGCGCCGCCGCGGCCGCCTCCGCCGGGTCGCTGGGCGGCGGCCGGCTGGCCGAGGTGGGCCCCGTCCCCTGGCAGGTGGCCGGCGTGGCGACCGCGGTGATCGCGGTGGGCGCGCTGCTGGGCGCCGCCGGGACCCGGGTGCTCTCCCGCTCGACGCTCCGCTGACCCCCGCCGCACGCCCCCGGGCCGGCTCGACCTTCCGGTACGACGAAGGCGCCCCGGACGAGCCGGGACGCCCTTTCGTGCCGTGCCGGTCAGGGCTGGTAGGCGAACCCGAAGATCAGCAGGACGATCTGGAGCAGGCCCAGCACGGCGCCGATGGCGCCGCAGATCAGGCCGGCGAGGGCCTGACCCTGGTTGTCGGCCAGCCCCTGGGCGGCCTTCTGCTTGCCCATCCAGCCGGTCACCACGGCGGCGATGCCCAGCGGGATGCCGAGGTAGCAGCAGACCAGCGGGATCGACGCGATGCCGAGGATCATCGACACCAGGCCGAGGGTGTTCTGCTGCTGCCCCGGCCCCTTGCCGGCGAACCCGGCGTTCGGGTACATGGGCGGCGGCGGGTACGCCTGCTGGGCGTACGGATCCGGGTACGGCTGCTGCCCGTACGGCTGGCCCGAACTCGGCTGCCCCGAGGTCGGCGGCTGGCCGTAGGGCTGGCCCGAGGTCGGCGGCTGGCCGTACGGGTTCTGCGGTGCGGCGTACGGGTCGTTCGGCTGCCCGGTGACGGGCTGCTGCCCGTACGGCGCCGCCGGCGGCGGGGCGTACGGGTCGTGGTGCGGCGCGGTCGGGTCCTGGTACGGCTGCTGACCGTAGGGATCCTGACCGGGGTAGCCGGGCTGCATGCGAACTCCTCGTCAGTTCTGTCAGTAGCTGCTGGCCGAGCTGCTGTCGCCCATCAGCCCGGCGAGGCCACCGAGCAGGCAGCACACCAGAACGATCACATACCAGCTGATGCCGACGATCAGGGCCCACTTGGACCACTTCTTCGACTCGGCGGCCGCGGCCTGGGCCCCGGCGTAGTCGCCCTGCGCGAGCAGCGGGTTCACCTTGGAGGCGTTCATGATCGCCGGGATGGCCAGCGGCCAGAAGAGGAAGATGGCGACGATCGACATCGCCATGTTGTTGTTGACCTGGGGCTGTTGCGGCGGGTATCCGGGCTGCATCTCGGCGTACTCCTCATTCCACTCGACACCACAAAGGGCGCCGGATCACTGACGGGTGCGGGCCGGACGCGCGCGCCGGTCCCGAGCGACCGGCAGCGTACCCGGTTCTGCCCAGTCACGTCGTCGGTGAATGTCGCGCTGCCCAGCGGTTGGACCCTCCGACCTGCCCGATAGGCTGGTCAGGTGACCGAGCCCGCGTCCGTCGCCCGCATCGTCGTCCTCGTCTCCGGCTCCGGGAGCAACCTCCAAGCCCTGCTCGACGCCGGTGCCGATCCGGCGTACGGGGCCCGGGTGGTCGCGGTCGGGGCCGACCGCGACGGCATCGCCGGGCTGGACCGGGCCGCCGCGGCGGGCGTGCCGACCTTCGTCGAGCGGGTCAAGGACCATCCCACCCGCGAGGACTGGGACGCGGCGCTGACCGCCCGGGTCGCCGAGCACCGGCCCGACCTGGTCGTCTCCGCCGGCTTCCTCAAGCTGGTCGGCCCGCGCTTCCTGGCCGCCTTCGGCGACCGCTACCTGAACACACACAACACGCTGCTGCCGGCGTTCCCCGGCATCCACGGCCCCCGCGACGCGCTCGCCTACGGCGTGAAGATCACCGGGGCCACCCTCTTCTTCGTCGACGCCGGGATGGACACCGGCCCGATCGTCGCGCAGGTCGCCGTGCCGGTGCGCGACGACGACGACGTGGAGACGCTCACCGAGCGCATCAAGGACGCCGAGCGGCGCCAGCTCGTCGAGCAGGTGGGCCGCCTGGTCCGCGAAGGTTGGACGATCACCGGAAGAAAGGTCACGGTTCCGTGAGTTCCACTCAGGACGTACGCCGCCCGATCAGACGGGCGCTGGTCAGCGTCTACGACAAGACCGGCCTGGTCGAGCTGGCCCGGGCGCTGCACGCGGCCGGGGTGGAGATCGTCTCGACCGGCAGCACGGCCTCGACCATCGCCGACGCCGGGGTGCCGGTGACCCCGGTGGAGGCGGTGACCGGCTTCCCGGAGATCCTCGACGGCCGGGTCAAGACGCTGCACCCGAAGGTGCACGGCGGGCTCCTCGCCGACCTGCGCAAGGACTCGCACGCCGCCCAGCTCGACGAGCACGGCATCGCGGGGATCGACCTGCTGGTCTCCAACCTCTACCCGTTCCAGGCCACGGTCGCCTCCGGCGCGGGCGTCGAGGAGTGCGTCGAGCAGATCGACATCGGCGGGCCGGCGATGGTCCGGGCGGCCGCCAAGAACCACGCCTCGGTCGCCGTGGTGACCGACCCGGCCGCGTACCCGGCCCTGCTCGCCGCGCTCGACGAGGGCGGCTTCACCCTGGCCCAGCGGCGCGTGCTGGCCGCCCAGGCGTTCGCGGTCATCGCCGAGTACGACGTGGCGGTGGCCGAGTGGTGCGCCGCCGTGCTGGCGCCCGAGCAGGACGGCTGGCCGGGCTTCGCCGGGCTGTCGCTGCGCCGTTCGGCGGTGCTGCGCTACGGCGAGAACCCGCACCAGGCGGCGGCCCTCTACGTCGACCCGTCCAGCCCGGCCGGGCTCGCGCAGGCGGAGCAGCTGCACGGCAAGGAGATGTCGTACAACAACTACGTCGACGCGGACGCCGCGTGGCGGGCGGCCAACGACTTCCCCGACCAGCCGGCGGTGGCGATCATCAAGCACGCCAACCCGTGCGGCATCGCGGTCGGCGCCGACGTGGCCGAGGCGCACCGCAAGGCGCACGCCTGCGACCCGGTGTCCGCGTACGGCGGGGTGATCGCGGTCAACCGGCCGGTCTCGGTCGAGCTGGCCCGGCAGGTCGCGGAGATCTTCACCGAGGTGCTGGTGGCGCCCGGCTTCGACGAGGGCGCCGTGGAGATCCTCCAGGGCAAGAAGAACATCCGGCTGCTCCGCGCGCCGGCCTTCGACCCGCTGCCGGCCGAGTGGCGGCAGGTCACCGGCGGCGTGCTGGTGCAGATGGCGGACCGGATCGACGCCGACGGCGACGACCCGGCCAACTGGCGACTGGCCGCGGGCGAGGCGGCCGACGAGGCGACCCTGCGTGACCTGGCCTTCGCCTGGCGGGCGGTGCGCGCGGTGAAGAGCAACGCGATCCTGCTCGCGAAGGACGGGGCGACCGTCGGTGTCGGGATGGGCCAGGTCAACCGGGTCGACTCGGCGCAGCTCGCGGTCAGCCGGGCCGGGGCGGATCGCGCCCGCGGCGCGGTCTGCGCCTCCGACGCGTTCTTCCCGTTCGCCGACGGGCCGAAGATCCTCATCGACGCGGGCGTCCGTGCGATCGTCCAGCCGGGCGGCTCGATCCGCGACGAGGAGGTGATCGCCGCCGCCAAGCAGGCCGGCATCACCATGTACTTCACCGCCACCCGCCACTTCTTCCACTGACCACTGACCCCTGGCCCACGCCCACGCCTTCCGCGCCGGCTTGCCGTCGATCTTGCACCTGGTGCCCTGGCACATCGGACAAAGAGCGCGATCCGCAGGCACAAAGTGCAAGATCGTGGGCGTGGGCGTGGGCGTGGGCGTGGGCGTGGGCGGGTCGGACGGGTCGGACGGGTCGGGCGGGTCAGCCGACCGGGCGGAGCTCGGCGAAGTGGCACGCCGAGGGGTGCGGGTCCGCCGCGCGGGGCACCGTGTGCGGCTCCTCCCGGGCGCAGACCTCCTGGGCCTTCCAGCAGCGGGTGCGGAAGTGGCAGCCGCTCGGCGGGTCGGCCGGGCTCGGCACGTCCCCCGTGAGACGGATCATGGTGCGCTGGTCGCGGGCGTCCGGGTCCGGCACCGGCACCGCCGACAGCAGCGCCTGGGTGTACGGGTGGGTGGCCCGCTCGTAGATCTCGTCCTCGGTGCCGATCTCGACGATCTTGCCGAGGTACATCACCGCCACCCGGTCGGAGATGTGCCGGACCACCGACAGGTCGTGGGCGATGAAGATGTACGACAGGCCGAACTCGTCCTGGAGCTGCTCCAGCAGGTTGATCACCTGCGCCTGGATCGACACGTCGAGGGCGGAGACGGGCTCGTCGCAGACGATGATCTCGGGCCGCAGGGCGAGCGCCCGGGCGATGCCGATGCGCTGCCGCTGACCGCCGGAGAACTGGTGCGGGTACCGGTTGATGTGCTCCGGGTTGAGGCCGACCACGTCGAGCAGTTCCCGCACCCGCTGCCGCCGGCTGCCCTTCGGCGCCGCGTCGGGGTGGATCTCGAACGGCTCGCCGATGATGTCGCCGACCGTCATCCGCGGGTTCAGCGAGGTGTACGGATCCTGCATGACCATCTGCATGTTGCGCCGCAGCCGGCGCAGCTCGGCGCCGGACGCCCTGAACAGGTCCCGGCCCTCCAGGGTGGCCCGGCCCGCAGTCGGCGTCTCCAGCCGCATCAGCAGCCGGGCCAGGGTGGACTTGCCGCAGCCGGACTCGCCGACCACCCCGAGGGTCTCGCCGCGGCGCAGCTCGAAGCTGACCCCGTCGACGGCCTTGACCGCGCCGACCTGCTTCTGGAACAGCACACCCCGGCGGATCGGGAAGTGCTTGACGAGGTGGTCGACGGCGAGGATCGTCTCGCCCCGGACCTTGGTCGGGCTAGCGGGCGCTGTCATCACGAACCTCCTGCGCGAAATGGCACGCGCTGGTCCGGCCGTCGCCGAGGACCAGGTCGTGCGGCACCACGTCCACGCAGACCTGCTGCACGTACGGGCACCGGGGGTGGAAGGGGCAGCCGGACGGGATCCGCATCAGGTTGGGCGGCAGCCCCTTGATGGTGGAGAGCTGCTGGCCCCGCACGTCCATCCGCGGGATCGACTCCAGCAGCCCCTTGGTGTACGGGTGGGCCGGCGCCCGGTACAGCGAGCGGACGTCGGCGTGCTCGACGATCCGGCCCGCGTACATGACGGCGATGCGGTCCGCCACGCCGGCGACCACGCCGAGGTCGTGGGTGATCAGGATCATCGCCATGTTCAGGTCGCGGCGCAGGTCGGCCAGCAGGTCCATGATCTGGGCCTGCACGGTGACGTCCAGCGCGGTGGTCGGCTCGTCGGCGATCAGCACCTTCGGGTTCATGGCCAGCGCCATCGCGATCATGACCCGCTGGCGCATGCCGCCGGAGAACTGGTGCGGGTAGTCCCCGAGCCGGTTGGCGGCGGCCGGGATCCTCACCAGGTCCATCAGCTCGACGGACCGCCGGCGGGCGTCCGCCTTGGACATGCCCGCGCGCTGGCGCAGGGTCTCGCCGATCTGCCAGCCCACCGGGAAGACGGGGTTCAGCGCGGAGAGGGCGTCCTGGAAGATCATCGCGATCTCCTTGCCCCGCACCTGCCGGCGCTGCTCCTCCGACAGCTTCAGCAGGTCGCGACCCTGATAGAGGATCTGGCCGGAGCGGATCACCGCGGGGGGAGTGTCGAGGATGCCCATGATCGCCTGCGCGGTGACCGACTTGCCGGAGCCGGACTCGCCGAGCACGGCGAGGGTCTCGCCGGGGTCCAGGTGGTACGAGACGCCGTTGATCACCTTGGCCACGCCCTCGCCGGTGCGGAACTCGACGTGCAGGTCCCGTACGTCCAGCAGGTGCCCGCCCTCGGGCGTCGGGGAGGCCGGCGTCGGCCGGACGGCGGACTGGCTCACTGCGCTCGCCTTTCGCTCGCGACCGCGGGGCTCGCTGCACCCACTCCTCGCGCTCGCACGGGTTTCTGCCTTTCGCTCGCGACCGCTGGGTTCGCTGCGCCCACTCCTCGCGCTCGCACGGATTCCTGCCTCTCGTTCGCGACTGCCGCGCTCGTTTCGCTCGCGCGCATCCGTCACCGCAGCTTCGGGTCGAACGCGTCGCGGATCGCGTCGCCGAGCATGATGAACGCCAGCACGGTCAGCGCGAGGAACGTCGAGGGGACGACCAGCGGGGTGGCCGACTCCCGCATGTGCACCCGGCCGGCGTCGATGTCGATGCCCCAGGAGATGGTCGGCGCCTTCAGCCCGATGCCGAGGAAGGAGAGCGTCGCCTCGGCGGCGATGAACGAGCCGAGCGCGATGGTCAGCACCACGATCGCCGGGGCGAGGGCGTTCGGCAGGATGTGTCGCAGCATGATCCGGCCGTCGCCGGCGCCGAGCATCCGGGCCGCCGCCACGTAGTCCTGCTCCTTCGCGGTGATCACCGAGGAGCGGACGACGCGGGCGGCGGTGGTCCAGCCGAGGATCGCCAGCACGAAGATCACCGCGCCGATCCGGACCGCGGAGCTGTCGCTGTTCACCCGCTTCAGCAGCACGATCGCGGCGAGCAGCAGCGGGATGCCGAGCACGATGTCGATCACCCGGGAGAGCACCGCGTCGACCCAGCGGCCGAAGTAGCCGGCGACCATCCCGACGACGAGCGCGATCAGGCCGGTGAGCAGCGCGGAGAGGGCGCCGACCAGCAGCGACGCGCGGGCGCCGTGCACCGCCCGGGAGTACGTGTCGCAGCCCTGGAAGTCGTACCCGAAGATCGCCCCACCGGACGGGCCGGCGTGCTGGCGGGCCAGTACGCAGTCGCGGGGGTCGTTCGCGGTGAACAGTCCGGGAACCGCGGCCATGGCGGCGACCAGCACCACCAGCGCGAGGCTGATCCAGAAGATCGGCTTGCGGCGCAGGTCGCGCCAGGCGTCGCCGGCCAGGCTGCGGGGCTTCTGCGGTACGCCCGCCTGACCGGGCGCCCCCGGCTCGCCCGACGGCCCCCGCCGCGCGGCCTGGTTCTCGCTCGCCGCGACGGTCTCGAAGTCGCTCATGCCCGCACCCCGATCCGCTCGGCGCTGGCACGAAACGCTGCCCTGACTCGTTCGCTGCGCTCACTCATAGCGAATCCTCGGGTCGAGTACGGCGTACAGGACGTCCACCACCAGGTTGGAGACGAGGTAGACCACGACGAGCACGCTGACGATGCCCACCACCAGCGGGCCGTCCTCGGTGCGGATGCCGCGGAAGAGGTTGAAGCCGACACCGGGGATGTTGAACACGCCCTCGGTGATGATCGCGCCGCTCATCAGGTTGCCCAGCTCGACGCCGAGGAAGGTGACCACCGGGATGAGCGAGTTGCGCAGCACGTGGACGCTGACGATGCGCCGCCTGGCCAGTCCCTTGGAGCGGGCGGTCCGGACGTAGTCGGCGCGCAGGTTCTCCGCCACCGAGGTCCGGGTCAGCCGCAGCGCGGTGGCCAGCGAGAGGGAGCCGAGCACGATGCCGGGCAGCAGCAGCGCGTACAGGTCGGGGTCGGCGCCGGCGGTGGGTGGGAAGAGCTGCCACCTGACACCGAGGAGGTACTGCGCGAGCGGGGCGAGCACGATCGTGGGGATGCCGAGCACCAGCAGGGTCAGCAGCAGCGTCGAGTTGTCGAAGATGCTGGCCCGCCGGATGCCGGCGAGGACGCCCGCGGTGACCCCGAAGACGATGGTGACGACCATGGCGATCAGCGCCAGCTTGACCGTGACGGGCCAGGCGGCGGCGAGGATGTCGCCGATCGAGCGCCCGGTCAGCGACTGCCCGAGGTCGCCCTGCAGCAGGTTCTTGATGTAGTCGAAGTAGCGGTAGAAGAAGCCGCCGACCCCGGTCTGGTCGAGGTGGAACTTCTCCGTCAGGTATGCCCGCTGCGCGGCCGTGACCGGGCGCTCGCCGGCGAGCGCCTGGATCGGGTCACCCTGACCGGCGAACATCAGCGCGTAGACGATCAGCGTGGTCCCGAAGAACGCGAGGACCATCTGGAGCAGACGCCGCAGGATGAAGCGGAACATACTTGGCAGTCTCTCTGAAAAAGTGCGAAGAGGATGGCGGGTCGGGTCACCGTCCGCCGATGACCCGACCCGCCGTGCCGCGCTGTTACTTGACGGCCTCGATCTTCAGCAGGTCGATCCGGTCGAAGAGATCCATCTCCACGTTCTTGACCTTGGTCGAGTGGCCGAAGTTGTTCTGGCCGTACCGCAGCGGGATGACCGGCAGGTCCTTGGCCAGCAGGTCCTCCGCCGCCTGGTACTTCTTGATCGCCTCGTCCTCGTTCGCGGCGCTGGCGCCCTCGGCGAGCAGCTTGTCGAACGCCGGGTTGCTGTAGCCGTAGTAGTTCGACGAGCCGTTGCTGCTGTACAGCGGGCCCAGGTAGTTCTCCATGGACGGGTAGTCCATGACCCAGCCCATCCGGAACAGGCCGACCGGCTGCTTGGCCTTGAGCTTGGTCAGCAGGTCCGCGAACTTCGGCTCGGCGTTGCCCACGCAGTCCACGCCCAGGTTGGCCTTGAGCTGGTTGCAGGTCGCGTCGATCCAGTCCTTGTGGCCGCCGTCGCCGTTGTAGGACAGCTCGATCTTCGCCGGGCCGCCCGCGGCCTGGTACAGCGCCTTGGCCTTGGCCGGGTCGAACTCGCCGGCCTCGCCGATGGTGTTGTCGCGGTAGCCCGCGACGACCGGCGAGACGAACGAGCGGGCCGGCTGCTGCGAGTCCTTGAAGATCGACTTGGTGATCTCGTCGCGGTCGATCGCCATCGAGATGGCCTTGCGCACGTCCGGGTTGCTGAATTCCTTCTGGAACGTCGGGAACGCCAGCACCTGGAGCGACGAGGCCGGGCTCTGCTTGAACCGGTCACCGAGGTCGGTGCCGGCCGTCGACAGGTTCTCGGTCGGGATGGTCTTGATGACGTCCAGGTTGTCCGACAGCACGTCCGCGTACGCGGCGGTCGGCTGCTGGTAGATCCGGAACTCGACGCCGGCCACCTTCGGCTTCTCGCCGGGGAAGGCGTCGTACTTCTCGACCTCGACCTTGGCGTCGTGCTGCCAGGTGCCCTTCATCTTGAACGGGCCCTGGCCGATCGGCGCCTGCTCGTACCCTTCGGCCAGCACGCCGGGCGCGGAGAACGCGGCCTTCGGCATCGGGTAGAAGGCGGTGTAGCCGAGCATGGTCTTGAACTCGCTGTACGGCTCGGACAGCGTGACGGTGAAGGTCAGGTCGTCGACCTTCTTCAGGCCGGTCAGCGTCCTGGCCTTCGGCGTCTCGCCCTGCAGGTCTTCGTAGCCGGCGATCTTCTCGAAGAAGTAGCTCGAGTTCTGCCCGTTCGGCGCGTAGGCGCCGTAGTTCCAGGCGTCGATGTAGTTGTCGGCGGTGACCTTCTCGCCGTTGTGGAAGGTGTAACCGTCCTTGAGCTTGACCGTCCAGGTGGTGTTGTCCTCGGACGTCACCGACTCGGCCGCCACCTCGTACGGCTTGTTGGCCTCGTCGTAGTCGACCAGCGGGCTGAACAGGGCGGCGAGCACCTGCGAGCCGCTCGTCTCGTTGGTGTTGGTCGGCACCAGGTGCTGCGGCTCGGCGATCTCGATCCGCACGGCCGCGTCGGGGTTGCTCTCGCCGGATCCGCCGTCGCCGCCCGAGCCGCAGGCCACCAGGCCCAGGGTCACCGCGAGCGGGAGGGCGGTCCAGGTAGCGAGCCTGCGAACGCGCATGTAGCCTCCTCATCTCCTCACGCTGCGCAATCAGGCCCGGCGCTGGGTTTACGCTGCGCAACATCGGGCAACGGTAGGTCGCGGGTCGGCGTTCGACAACGAGCGCGTTGCGAAGCGATAACGGAACCCCGTCCAGGGGCTTGCCGGGCGGACTCGCCCCTGCTATAGGCGGTCGGGGCGGCGAGGGGCGGCTCACCTGCGCGTCGTCGTCGTGCGCGTGGCCGCTCCCGCCGCCTCCCGACCCTCTCGCGCCGCCTCTGCCCGCCTGTCCGGGCTCGTCCCCGTGGCGGTCGCGGCGTCCGGATGCCGCCGTGACGTAATCCACATGTGGTAACTCACAGTGATGAACCGCACGTCACTCTTCGTCATCAAGCGACGGGCTGGCGCAGGTCGTCGGATCACCGGGCGTCGACCGTGAGACGATCTGGGCGTGACGGCGACGCTTCTGGACGGCAAGGCGACCGCGGCCGAGATCAAGGACGAGCTGCGGACGCGGGTCAAGGCACTGGCGGAACGCGGCATCACGCCCGGGCTGGGCACCGTCCTGGTCGGCGCCGACCCCGGGTCGCAGGCGTACGTCAACGGCAAGCACCGCGACTGCGCCGAGGTGGGCATCGCCTCGATCCGCCGGGAGCTGCCGGCCGACGCGACCCAGGAGCAGGTCGACGCGGTGCTCGCCGAGCTCAACGCCGACCCGGCCTGCCACGGCTACATCGTCCAGCTCCCGCTGCCGGGCCACCTCGACACCCAGCGGGTGCTGGAGCTGATCGACCCCGACAAGGACGCCGACGGCCTGCACCCCGTCAACCTCGGCCGGCTCGTCCTCGGCTACGACGGCCCGCTGCCCTGCACCCCGCGCGGCATCGTCGAGCTGCTCCGCCGGCACGACGTGGCGCTGCGCGGGGCGAAGGTCGCCGTGGTCGGCCGGGGCAACACGGTCGGCCGCCCGCTCGGCCTGCTGCTGACCCGGCGCAGCGAGAACGCCACCGTGACGCTGTGCCACACCGGCACCCTCGACCTCGCCGCGCACACCCGCGCCGCCGACATCGTCATCGTCGCCGCCGGGGTGCCGGGCCTGCTCACCGCCGACATGGTCACGCCGGGCGCGGTGGTGGTCGACGTCGGCATCACACGGGTGATCGGCCCGGACGGCAAGGGCCGCTACACCGGCGACGTCGCCCCGGAGGCGGCCGAGGTGGCCGGCAAGCTGGTGCCCATGCCGGGCGGCGTCGGCCCGATGACCCGCGCGATGCTGCTGACCAACGTCGTCGAGCGCGCTGAACGCGACTGAGGCGTCAGGAAGGGCACCTTACCTATCGCCTGAGGTAGCGGAAGGGTCCCTTCCTCACACCTGCCAGGGCGACTGTGCCCGCGCGTACGGCCCATCGGGGTCATAACCGTCCGCCCCTGACCTGATCGGTGCCAGGATGACTGATACGGTCCGGAAAACCGACTGGTAGCAGGGAGTGGGACGACCATGGGTAAGAAGGTCACTGTCGTCGGGGCCGGCTTCTACGGCTCCACCACCGCGCAGCGCCTGGCCGAGTACGACGTCTTCGACACCGTCGTGATCACCGACATCGTGGAGGGCAAGCCCGCGGGTCTCGCCCTGGACCTCAACCAGTCGCGCGCGATCGAGGGCTTCGAGACCAAGGTCGTCGGCGTGACCACGGGCCCGAACGGCGAGGGCTACGAGGCGATCGAGGGCTCGGACGTCGTGGTGATCACCGCCGGCCTGCCGCGCAAGCCCGGGATGAGCCGGATGGACCTGCTGGAGACGAACGCCAAGATCGTCCGCCAGGTCTCCGAGAACGTCGCCAAGTACGCCCCGAACGCCGTCGTCATCGTCGTGTCCAACCCGCTGGACGAGATGACCGCACTGGCCCAGCTCGCCACCCAGTTCCCGAAGAACCGGGTGCTCGGCCAGGCCGGCATGCTGGACACCGCCCGGTTCACCAACTTCGTCGCCGAGGCGCTGAGCGTACCGGTGAAGTCGGTGAAGACCCTGACCCTCGGCTCGCACGGCGACACGATGGTGCCGGTGCCGTCGAAGAGCACGGTGAACGGCAAGCCGCTGCGCGACGCGATGCCGGCCGAGCAGATCGAGGAGCTGGTCGTCAAGACCCGCAACGGCGGCGCCGAGGTGGTCGCGCTGCTCAAGACCGGCTCGGCGTACTACGCCCCGTCCGCCGCCGCCGCCCGGATGGCCAAGGCCGTCGCGGAGGACTCCGGCGAGGTCATGCCGGTCTGCGCCTGGGTCGACGGCGAGTACGGGATCTCCGGCGTCTACCTGGGCGTCGAGGCCCAGATCGGGGCCGAGGGCGTCAAGCGGGTCGTCGAGACCGACCTGGACGCCGACGAGCTGGCCAGCCTGAAGGAGGCCGCCGAGGCCGTCCGTGCCAAGCAGGGCGACGTCGCCAACATGTGATCCACCACTGTCGAGGGGCACGCCGGTCCGCCGGCGTGCCCCTCGTCGTTGCGCCCCCTACAGCGCCACGAACGCGTCGCCCAGGTGCGGGGTGGCGAGCACCGCGGGGCCGCGCGCGGCCAGGTCGCGCAGCAGCGCCACCCGCGACGCGCGCGCCGCCGCCGCGTCCTCCTCGTGGGCGTACGCCAGCTCCGGGTCGACCAGTTGCACGGCGTGCACCAGCAGGTCGCCGGTGACCAGCAGCCGCTCGTCGCCGACCTCCAGCAGCACCGACTGGTGTCCGGGCGTGTGCCCCGGCGTCGGCAGCAGTCGTACCGTCGGATCGAGCCGCACCTCGCCGTCGACCACCCGGAGCCGGCCGGCGGCGCGCAACGGCGCGACGAGGCCGGCCGGCAGCGCCGGGTTGATGCTCTCCACGGCGGCCAGCTCGGCCCGCTGGAGGACGTAGTCGGCGTTCGGGAAGTACGGCGTGCCCGGCGAGCCGGTGACCGCCCAGCCGATGTGGTCGCTGTGCAGGTGGGTGAGCACCACCGTGCGCACGTCGGCCGGGTCGATGCCGGCGGCGGCGAGTTCGGCCGGCAGCCGCCCGGGCACCGGCGCCCAGCTCGACGCGGGAGAGCCGGCCGGGCCGATCCCGGCGTCGACCAGGGTCACCGGGCCGTCCCCGGCGCGGATCGCGAAGCCGCGGAACGGCAACCACCACCGCCCGTCGGCGGTCACCGTGCCCGGGTCCCGCCGATCGGCCGCGCGCCAGTGCTCCGGCGTGGCGTCCGGGAACGCCTCCGCGCGGGGCTGGAAGAAGGGCCCCTCGCCGTCGGTGAGCGCGGTGACCGTGATAGACCCGAGGATGCGGCGCGGTGGCATCGGGCGATGGTGCCAGCGCGGTCCCGTGCCGTGCCACCCGTTTTTCCGGCCGACCGAGGCCGGCTGGGGACTGCCGACCAGTTTCCAGTACGCTCGTACTGCTTGAGCACGTGTCCCCCGAGAGGAGCGCCGGCCGATGGCGAAGATCAAGGTAAACAACCCGGTCGTGGAGCTCGACGGCGACGAGATGACCCGGATCATCTGGAAGCAGATCCGGGAGCAGCTGATCCTGCCCTACCTCGACGTCGACCTGCACTACTACGACCTGTCGATTCAGCACCGCGACGAGACCGACGACCAGGTCACCGTGGACGCCGCCAACGCCATCAAGGAGCACGGCGTCGGCGTCAAGTGCGCGACCATCACCCCCGACGAGGCCCGGGTCGAGGAGTTCGGCCTGAAGAAGATGTGGCGGTCGCCGAACGGCACCATCCGCAACATCCTCGGCGGCGTCGTCTTCCGCGAGCCGATCATCATGTCCAACGTGCCGCGGCTGGTCCCCGGCTGGACCAAGCCGATCATCATCGGCCGGCACGCCCACGGTGACCAGTACAAGGCCACCGACTTCGTCGTCCCCGGCCCGGGTACGGTGACCATCACCTACACCCCGACCGACGGCTCCGCGCCCGTGGAGATGGAGGTCGCCAACTTCCCCGGCGGCGGCGTCGCCATGGGCATGTACAACTTCGACGAGTCGATCCGGGACTTCGCCCGCGCCTCGATGCGCTACGGCCTGGACCGCGGCTACCCGGTCTACCTGTCGACGAAGAACACCATCCTCAAGGCGTACGACGGCCGGTTCAAGGACATCTTCGCCGAGGTGTTCGAGAACGAGTTCAAGGCCGAGTTCGAGGCCGCCGGCATCAGCTACGAGCACCGGCTGATCGACGACATGGTCGCCGCCGCGCTGAAGTGGGAGGGCGGCTTCGTCTGGGCCTGCAAGAACTACGACGGTGACGTGCAGTCCGACACCGTCGCGCAGGGCTTCGGCTCGCTGGGCCTGATGACGTCGGTGCTGATGACCCCGGACGGCCGTACGGTCGAGGCGGAGGCCGCGCACGGCACCGTCACCCGGCACTACCGGCAGTACCAGAAGGGCGAGAAGACCTCGACCAACCCGATCGCCTCCATCTACGCCTGGACGCGGGGCCTGGCCCACCGGGGCAAGCTGGACGGCACCCCGGCGGTCACCGAGTTCGCGAACACCCTGGAGCAGGTCATCATCGACACCGTCGAGGGCGGCCAGATGACCAAGGACCTCGCGCTGCTCATCTCGCGGGACGCCCCGTGGCTGACCACCGACGAGTTCATGAACGCCCTGGACGAGAACCTGGCGCGCAAGCTCGCCGCCTGATTCTCCTCCGTCACACCGACCGAGCCCGCCGGCCCCGCCGGCGGGCTCCGTCGTCTTTTGCCCCGGACGGGTTCCGTGGCCCTCGCGCGGCGTGTCGCGGGCCGACACGCGGAGTGCGTCACTTCGTCCGGCGCGCCTCGTTGACCAGTGTGGACGAGATGCCAGTCGCGTCCAGGAAGGTTGACCGCGGTCGCCTCGTGGCATGCGTGCCGATCAGCCAGCCTTCCCGGCTGTCGCGCACAGCCAGCCGTCCCTTCCCTGCGGGGGGCCCTGTCCCGGGCCCCCCGCGCCCTGTCCGCACCACCTCCGGCCTGACGTGCTGGTGCCGCCAGACGTTGGGAAGGGGCCCTTCCTCCACCGTGGGCGTTAGGAAGGTGCCCTTCCTTTCAGAAGTTCGGCGGCGCGTTCCGGGGCGATGTCGTTGATGAAGACGCCCATGCCGGACTCCGAGCCGGCCAGGTACTTCAGCTTGTCCCGGGCCCGCCGGATGCTGAACAGCTGCAGGTGCAGGTGGCCCAGCTCGCGGTCGACGCGTACCGGGGCCTGGTGCCAGGCGGCGATGTAGGGCATCGGCAGGTCGAACAGCCCGTCGAAGCGGCGCAGCACGTCCAGGTAGAGCGGCCCGAAGGCGTCCCGCTCGGCGTCGTCCAGCGCCGGGATGTCCGGCACCGGCCGGTGCGGGGCCACGTGCACCTCGAACGGCCAGCGCGCGGCCGCCGGGACGTACGCCGTCCAGTGCTCGTTGGCGGCGACCACCCGGTCGCCCGCGGCCCGCTCGGCGGCGAGCACGTCGGCGTAGAGGTTGCGCCCGCCGGTGCGGTCGGCGTGCCGGCGGGCGGCGGCCAGCATCGCCCGGGTGCGCGGCGTCACGAAGGGGTACGCGTAGATCTGGCCGTGCGGGTGGTGCAGCGTCACGCCGATCTCCACGCCCCGGTTCTCGAACGGGAAGACCTGCTCCACGCCGGGCAGCTCGCTCAGCGCGGTGGTCCGGTCGGCGAGCGCGTCCAGCACGGTCCGCACCCGGCGCGGCGGCAGGCCGGCGAAGGAGGCGTTGTGGTCGTCGGTGAAGCAGACCACCTCGCAGCGGCCCCGGCCGGGCCGGACCGGGGTGAACGGCGTGATCCCGGCCGGCTCGTCGGCCACCCGGCCGCTCAGCGAGGGGAACCGGTTCTCGAAGACTGCGACGTCGTAGTCGGGGGCCGGGATCTCGCTGAGCCGGTCGGCGGTGGAGGGGCAGAGCGGGCACTGGTCGGCCGGCGGGAGGAAGGTGCGGGTCTGCCGGTGCACGGCGACCGCCACCCACTCGTCGGTCAGCGGGTCGTGGCGCAGCTGCGACGCGGGCGGCGGCGGGGACAGCTCGCGCCGGTCCGGCTGGTCGCGGACGGCGTCGTCCCGCTCGTCGAAGTAGATCAGTTCGCGGCCGTCGGCCAGCTCGATCGCGGTCCGCTTCATCGCGCCACCCCCGTCGCCGCCCGCGTCCCGTCCGTCGCCGGCACGACCACCAGTTCGCCCACCCGGTCGTCGAGCGACCGCCGCGCCTCGGGCGGCAACCGGTCGTCGGTGACCAGCACGTGGGCGGCGGAGAGCGCGACGATGGAGGAGATGCCGACCGTGCCCCACTTGGTGTGGTCGGCGAGCACCACCAGCCGGTCGGCCGCGGCGACCAGCGCCCGGTCGGTCTCCGCCTCCATCAGGTTGGGGGTGGTGAACCCGGCCCGCTCGCTGATCCCGTGCACGCCGAGGAAGAGCAGGTCCAGGTGCAGCGACCGGATCGCGCCGACGGCCAGCGGCCCGACCAGGGCGTCGGACGGCGTACGCACCCCGCCGGTGAGCACCACGGTCTGGTCCGGACGGCCCCCGGCGTGCAGGATCTCGGCCACCGGCAGCGAGTTGGTGACCACGGTCAGGCCCGGCACGTCGACCAGCCGGCGGGCCAGCTCGGCGGTGGTGGTGCCGGCGGAGAGGGCGATCGCCGCGCCGGGCCGGACAAGTTCCGCGGCCCGTCCCGCGATGGCCGCCTTCTCCGCCAACTGCCGCACCGACTTGGCCCGGAACCCCGGCTCGTCGGTCGATCCGGCGACCGTGGCGCCGCCGTGCACCTTGGCCAGCAGGCCACGCTCGTGCAGCGCCTCCAGGTCGCGCCGGATGGTCATGTCGGAGACGCCGAACTCGACGGCCAGGTCGGTGACCCGCACCCCGCCCGTGGCACGCACCCGGTCCAGGATGGCCGCCTGGCGCTGCTGAGCCAGCATCCGCCGCCCCTCCGTGCTCCCCGCGCGCTCTCACGCGACCAAACGTGTTCGAACAAAGATGAACACTAGCGCGGAGGGGCCACCCACGGAAGGAGGCGCGGGCGGATCAGACGGACTGGAGCTTGGGCTCCACCCATCCCGTCTCGGTCAGGTGGTGCAGGACGGCCTGGACCGCCTCGTCGACCGTCAGGTCGCTGGTGTCGACCACCAGGTCCGCGTCGGTCGGCTCCTCGTAGGGGTCGTCGATGCCGGTCATCCCGGTGAGCAGGCCCGCCCGGGCCCGGGCGTACAGACCCTTGCGGTCGCGCTGCTCGCAGACCTCGAGCGGGGTCGCGACGTGCACCAGCAGGAAACCCGCCCCGGCGGCCAGGGCCATCTCCCGGGCGGTCGCGCGCGCCTGGGCGTACGGGGCGATCGGGCAGCAGATGCCGACGCCGCGGTGCCGGGCGATCTCGGCGGCCACCCAGCCGATCCGCCGCACGTTGAGGTCGCGGTCGGCCTTGCTGAAGCCCAGGCCGGCGGAGAGCTCCCGGCGCACCACGTCGCCGTCGAGCAGCGTGATCGTCCGGTCGCCCTGCTCGCGCAGCGCGTCGGCGAGGCCGCGCGCGATCGTCGACTTGCCGGAGCCGGAGAGCCCGGTCAGGAAGACCACCAGGCCCCGGTGCCGCCGTGGCGGGCGGGCCCGGGCCAGCTCCTTCGCCACCGCCGGCGGGGTGTGCCACTCGGGCAGCGGGAAGCCCCGGTCCAGCAGGTCGTCGATCTCCGCCTGGGTCAGCGCGAGGCGCCGGTTGCGCGGCGGGATGTCCTCCCGCCAGCGCCACTGCCCGTCGCGGTTGTCGTAGGCCAGTTCGCGTGGCACCAGCACCCGCAGGCCCGCGCCCGAGAGCATCTCGCCGGTGGAGAGCAGGTGCGTCACCCCGTACGCCGCCGAAACCCGGGCCCGCAGCAGCGCGTCGCTGATCTCGTCGCGGCGCCGGTTGAGCGGCACGGCGACCAGGGTGGCCGGCGGCATCCGGTCCCGGGCGGCGAAGATGCCGCGCACCAGCGCCTCCGGGGGCAGCCCACCAAGGCCGTCCTCGCCGACGGGGATCATCACCAGCAGGTGGGCGCCGAGGGTACGGACGGCGTGGGCGATCTGGGCGAGCTGCGGCCGGTGCAACGGGCGGTCGGCGACCACCCCGAGCACCCGGCCGGGCGGCAGCAGCGCGCGTACCTCCTCGGGCGTGCGGCGCAGCCGCTGGAACGGGCCGTGACCGCCGTCGCCGAGCCGGCGGACCGGGCCCCCGACGCCCGCCACCCCGTCGCGGACCTGCCAGGCGTCGGCGACCTCCAACGCCGCGACGGGCGCGCCCTCGCCGTCGGTCAGCACGAGAGTGCGGCGCGCCTCGTCGCGCGGGTCCAGCCCCTGGGCGAGCGCCGCGGGCACCTGGAGCGTGACCGGCACCGGCCACGGGGCGCCGTCGGTGAGCCGACCCCGGCGGCTCACCGAGACCAGGTCGGCGCGGGTCATGAAGCCGGTCAGCGGGGCGTACGCCCCGGTCAGCAGCAGCTCCAGGTCGGCGAGCTCGCCGGGGCGCGGCGTGTACGCCGGCGCGTCCCGGAGCACCTCGTCGGGCACCACCCAGCCGTTGCTCATCCATCCCCCAACCCGCTGACCGGCACACAGTTTCTCAGCCTGTCGGCGATCGGTCGAGAGCGCCACTCCACGCCGCCCGTACCGGCGGCCGGGGATCAGCGGAGCGGAGCCAGCGGCGCCGCGCCGAACGAGACGGCGAACCGCTTGCACCAGGTCGAGACGCTGCCCCGGCCGGTCAGCGCCGCCCGAGCCGGCGCCGCACCGCCCGGCGCAGCCGGTGCCCGAACGCCCGCTCGTCCTCCACCACCGGGGCGGCGCCGTCGGCGGCGCAGCTCAGCAGCAGCGGCAGGCGGGCGTCCTCGGTCCACCCGGCGCTGGTGACCCGGGCCCTCAGCGACCAGGTGCCCGCGGTGCGGCCCCCGTTGAGGGCGGTGAAGTCGATCGTGGCGGTGGCCCGGTGCACGACGTGCGCGGTGCCGTCGCCGGCGGGCACCCGCTCCGCGGCGAACGACACCGGCAGGAAGACCTCCTCGCTGGTCTGCCCGTGGCGGGCGACGACGTCCAGCCTGCTGCGGCCGAGCGCCCCGGTGAGGTCGCGCAGCTCCCGGTCCAGCCCGTCGACCGGGAGCACCAGCAGGTCCCGGCCGCCGTCCTCGGCGAAGGCGATCGGCCGGTCGGCGGACACCAGCCGGGCGGAGACGTCGACGGTCAGCGTCCTGCCGGCCCGCTCGAGGCGGTCGACGGCGCCGACGGCGCGGACGCCCGCCTCCCACTCGGCCAGCCGGCGCAGGTCCGCGACCCGGCCCTGCTCGGCGAGGTGGGCCAGCACCCGTTGCAGCGGGGGCAGGCCGGCGGCGACCCCGGGGGCGAACCGCTCCCGGATCACCCCCTGGATCTCCCGGACGACCTGCGCGAGCCACTCCTCGGGCGCGTCGAGCATCCTCCGGCCGCGTACCCGGTTGAGCATCTCGTTGCGCAGCCACCGCCGGTGCAGCCGGTCGCGCAGCGGCCCCGGCTCGGTGTGCGCGTCGACGATGTCGAGCGCCTCCCGCAGACTGGCGTAGTACTCCGCCGGGTCCAGTCGGTTGGCCGTGACGTTCCCGGCGTCGCCGCGGCGGGCGTGGTGGTAGCAGGTGTAGTCCGACAGCACGCACGTCCGCCTCGACAGGAAGTACGACCGGACCACCATCCGGTGGTCCTCCAGGCGCCGCAGCGGCCCCTCCGAGAACCGCAGCCGGTGCTCGTCGAGGAAGGCGCGGCGGAACATCTTGTGGCAGGTGAGGCTGTCGATGAGCGGCGCGTTGGCCAGCGTGGCGTCGAACCGGTTCCGTCGGAACAGCTCGCGCGGCACGCCGCGCCCGTGCCCGGCCATCCGCCCGATCACCACGTCGGCGTCGTGCGTCCGCGCGCAGTCGTGCATCCGTTCGAGCGCCTCGTCGCCGAGCCAGTCGTCGTCGTCGGCGAACAGCACGTACTCGCCCCGGGCCTGCGTCACACCGAGGTTGCGCGGCCGGGACGGCCAGCCCGAGTTCTCGATCCGCAGCACCCGGAAGTGCGGGTGCGCGGCGGCGAGTTCCGCCAGCCGGGCGGGGGTGCCGTCGGTCGAGCCGTCGTCGACGAAGACCGCCTCGAACTCCGTGGGAGGCAGTGACTGGCGCAGCAGCGAGGCCACCAGCTTCTCGATGTGTGGCCCGCTGTCGTGCGTGGGCACCACCACGCTCACCTTGGGCGACGTCGTACCGCCGATCATGCTCTCCCCCGTGTGTCGGTCGGCCCCGGCGGACCTCTGGTCCACCCCGGGTAGCGGTGGCACCGCTCTATAGTGGACGCCGTTCCCGCCGTCCCGGTTGCACGGAGATTTCCGCGAGGTTCCGCGTCCGGAGGGCGGACCCTAGGGGACGCGGGCCGCGAGGATCAGGGGAGCGCCGGGGGCGTGCCGCTGCCGACGGGGGCTTCCGCCTCCTACGCTGGAGGTCGTGACACTGATCGCGACCGAGTCGCTGACCAAGACGTACGGGGGTGGGGTCACCGCGCTGGCCGACCTGACCGTCGCGGTCGAGCCGGGGATCATCGGACTGGTCGGCGCGAACGGCGCCGGCAAGTCCACCCTGATCAAGATCCTGCTCGGCCTCCTCGCCCCGACCAGCGGGCGGGTCCGGGTGCTCGGGCTCGACCCGACCACCGACGCCGCCGGGGTTCGCGCCCGGGTCGGCTACATGCCCGAGCACGACGCCCTGCCGCCGGACCTCTCGGCCGCCGAACTGGTCACCCACCTCGGCCGGATCAGCGGGCTGCCGCGTACGGTCGCCCGCGAGCGGGCCTCCGAGGCGCTGCGGCACGTCGGGCTCTACGAGGAGCGCTACCGCCCGGTCGGCGGCTACTCCACCGGCATGAAGCAGCGGGTGAAGCTCGCCCAGGCCCTGGTGCACGACCCCGACCTGCTGCTGCTCGACGAGCCGACCAACGGCCTCGACCCCGCCGGCCGCGACGCCATGCTGGCCCTGGTGCACCGGATCGGCACCGAGTTCGGCATCTCCGTGCTGGTCTGCTCGCACCTGCTCGGCGAGGTGGAGCGGATCTGCGACACGCTGGTCGCCATCGACGGCGGGCGGCTGCTGCGGGCCGACCACATCTCCGCCATGACCTCGGCCACCGACGTGCTCGCCGTCGAGGTCAGCGAGGGCACCGAGGAGCTGGCCGCCCGGCTCGCCGCGCTGCGCCTGCCGGTCCGCCGGGACGGACGGCTGCTGCTCGTCGAGCTCGCCGACGACGCCACCTACGACCTCATCCTCGGTGCGGTCGCCGAGCTGGACCTGCCGCTGCACCGGCTGGACCAGCGCCGGCACCGGGTCGCCGAGCTCTTCGCCACGAGGGAGCCCAGCCATGCCTGAGCCGACCGGTGTCATCCACGACATCGGATACCAGCGCTACACCGGCCCCCGACTGGGTCGCCGGCAGGTCTTCGGCGCGCTCTACCTGCACGGCCTGCGCACCGCGTTCGGCTTCGGGCGCAGCGCCAAGGCCAAGATCTTCCCCTGGCTGGTGGTCGGCATCGTGACCGTGGTGGCCGCGGGCCTCACCGCGGTGCGCAGCCAGATCGGCGAGGCGGTGATGACGTACGCGCAGTTCGCCGACAACATGAGCTGGCTGGTCATCTTCTTCGTCGCGGTGGTCGCCCCCGAGCTGGTCTCCCGGGACCTGCACAGCGGGGTGCTGCCGCTCTACTTCTCCCGGCCGCTGCCCCGGTCGGACTACCCGCTGGCCAAGCTGCTGGCGCTGGTGACCGCGCTCTGGCTGCTGCTCGGCGGCCCGCAGCTGGTGATGTTCCTCGGCGCCGCCTTCACCACCGACGCCGGCATGCGCGGGGTCTGGAACGAGCTGCTCGACCTGCTGCCCGGCCTGCTCTACGCCGGGCTCTGGGCGGTGGTCTTCGCCTCGGTCGGCCTGCTGGTCGCGTCGCTGACCGGCAAGCGGGCGTTCGCGGCCGGCGGGATCGTGGCGGTGTTCCTGATGACCACCCCGGTCGTCGGCACCCTGTCGATCATGCCGTCCCAGACGATCAACGAGCTGGCCTTCCTCGCCTCGCCGTCCACGCTGGTGCGGGGCGTCGGCGACTGGACCCTCGGCGACCTGCTCCCCAAGGGAGAGGAGGGGCTCATGATCGGCGACTTCGGCCCGGTCTACGCGGCCGCCGCCGTCCTGCTGGTGGGCGGCTGTGTCGCCCTGCTACTGCTGCGATACCGGAAGGTGGCCGCCCGATGACCACGACGAGCGCCGAGTCCACGGCGGGGGCCGCGACCGCCGCCGCCAGCACCCTGGACCTCGCCGGCGTCTCCCGCTGGTACGGCAACGTGGTGGCGGTCAACGACGTCAGCATGACCCTCGGCCCCGGCGTCACCGGGCTGCTCGGCCCGAACGGCGCGGGAAAGACCACCCTGCTGCACATGATGGCCGGCTTCCTGGCCCCGTCGCGCGGCGCGGTGACCCTGGACGGCCGGCCCACCTGGCGCAACCCGGAGGTCTACCGCCGGCTGGGCCTGGTGAGCGAGCGGGAGGCGGTGCACACGTTCCTCACCGCGCACGAGTTCGTGCTGGCGAGCGCGAAGCTGCACCGGCTGCCGGACCCGGCGGAGGCGGCCCGCCGGGCGATCGCCCTGGTGGAGATGGAGGGGGCGCAGGACCGCCGGATCGGCACGTACTCCAAGGGCATGCGGCAGCGCGCCCGGGTGGCCGCCGCGCTCGTGCACGAGCCGCAGGTGCTGCTGCTGGACGAGCCGTTCAACGGGATGGACCCGCGCCAGCGGCTGCACATGATGGAGCTGCTGCACCGCCTCGGCGACGCCGGCCGGACGATCCTGTTCAGCTCGCACATCCTCGAGGAGGTCGAGCAGGTCTCCGGCACCGTCCAGGTGATGGTCGCCGGCCGGCTCGCCGCCTCCGGCGACTTCCGCACCATCCGCCGGCTGATGACCAACCGGCCGCACGTCTTCGCGGTCCACTCCACCGACGACCGGGCGCTCGCCGTGGCGCTGATGGCCGAGGCGTCGGTGACCGGGGTGGAGCTGGGCCGCACGGGGCTGACCGTGCGGGCCGGCGACTACGGCGCGTTCACCCGCGCGCTGCCGAAGATCGCCCTGGCCGAGGGCATCCGGGTGCGGCAACTGGTGCCCGAGGACGAGTCCCTGGAGAGCGTCTTCTCCTACCTGGTGGAGGCCTGAGCATGTCTACCGTTTCCTGGATCACCGCGCGGGGGCTGTTCGGGCGTCGCCGGTTCCTCCTGCTGGTGCCGCTCCCGGCGGTGCTGGTGGTGCTCGCCGTGCTCTCCCGCGGGCTCGGGGTGGACCCGGGCGAGTGGGGCCCGCCGGTGCTGGTCGGCCTCGGCCTGGCCGTGGTGCTGCCCGTGGTCGCGCTGATCGTCGGCACCGGCGTGCTGGGGGCCGAGATCGACGACGGCACCGTCGTGCACATCCTGACCAAGCCGCTGCCGCGCTGGCAGATCGTGCTGCCGAAGCTGGCCGTGGCCACCGGCGTCAGCGCCGTCACCGTCGCGGTGCCGCTCTACGTCGCGGGCGTGCTAGCCCACTCGGTACGCCTCGGCCTGGCGCTCGCCGCCGCCGCGGCGGTCGGGGCGCTGGCGTACTCGGCGCTGTTCGTGGCGCTGAGTCTGCTCACCCGGCGGCCCGTGCTGCTCGGCCTGGTCTACGTGCTCATCTGGGAGGGGCTGCTCGGCAACTTCGTCAGCGGCACCAAGGTCCTCTCCATCCAGCAGTACGTGATCGCGCTCGCCGACCGGCTGGCCCCCACCGGGCTGCTGGAGACCAGCGTCTCGGTGCCGGTGGCGGCGGTGATGACCGTGCTGATCAGCGTGGGCTTCACGGTGCTGGCGATCGACCGGCTCCGATCGTTCAGCGTGGCCGGCGAGACGAGCTGACCCCCGCGTGACGGCCGTCCGGGCGGCCCGACCCCCGATGGTAGGGCTGGCCGGATGGACCGGGCCGCGCCGCTGGGCGAGGCTGTGGGAGTGAGTGCGGAAGCGGGTCTGGTCATGTCGCGCGATTCCTACCCCGGCGCCGGCCGGCACCGGCTGGTCAGCCTGGCGGTCGCCGGGCTGGCGGCGGCGACGACGACCACGGCCGCCCAGGCCAGCGGGCACTTCCACTGGTGGGCCGGGTTCGTGCTGATCCCCGGGGCGCTGATCGCCGCCGCCGGCGGGCCGCTGCTGGCCCGGGGCGGCGGGCGCGCCTTCGCCGGCTACGTGGTCGCCTGCCTCGGCACGCTGGTGTTCGCGGTCGGGGCGCTGCTGATGTTCGGCGCGTTCGGCAGGGGCTGGCCGCTGATGGTCATCCTGCCGTGCCTGGCGGTCGCCGGCACCTACCACTGGCGGCCGCTGCACCCGCTGGCCCGGGGGCTGCACCGGACGGCCGCCCTGCTGGCGCTGGCCGGCGCCCTGCTGCTCGGCGGGACGCTGCAACTGACCCGCGTCGGCCTGGTCGACGTGGGGACCGCCCCGATGTGGGGCGCGTTCCTGATGCTGGCGGGGGTGATCGTGCTGGGCAACGCCGTCGAGCTGACCCGGCACCGGATGCCGTACCGGCTCCAGGCGATCACCCTGCTGGTCGGTCCCGCCGTCGTCGCCTTCCTGCTCGGCCTGCGCCTGCTGCGCGGCTGGTGACCCCGCCGCGCCCCGTCGGGCGCGGCGGGGCCGCGCTCAGAAGGCGCAGGCGATCACCAGCTCGGTGGTGCGGTCGGGGAGCAGGTCCAGTTTCGTGATCCGGCCGGCGGCACGCAGGTCGTCGGCGATCACGGTGAGCTGGTCCAGCAGGGCCGCCGGGCCGAGCGCCTCGGCCAGCGGCACCTCCGCCCGCATCGACAGTTTCCGCTCCGACTTGGCCCGGCGCACCTGGCTGAGCGCGTCCCCGGCCAGCCGCAGCAGCGCCGGCTCGCCGGTGCCCTCGATCGCCCGGTCCACCTCGTACGTGGTCGGCCAGGGCGCGCGGTGCACCGAGCCGTAGCGCCACCAGGACCAGACCTCCTCGGTCGCGTACGGCAGCACCGGGGCGAACAGCCGCAACTGCACCGAGAGCGCGGTGGCCAGCGCCGCCCGGGCCGAGTCCGCCCCCGGCCCGGAGCCGTAGGCGCGCTCCTTCACCAGCTCGATGTAGTCGTCGCAGAACCGCCAGAAGAACGACTCGGCCGCCTGCAACGCCGCCGTGTGGTCGTACGCCTCCAGGGCGGCGGTCGCGGCGGCGACCACGCCGGACAGTTCGGCGAGCATCGCGCGGTCCAGCGGCTCGGTCGCCGGGGCGCGCAACGCGTCCGCGGCGCCCAGCCCGAGGGCGAACCTCGACGCGTTGAGCAGCTTGGTGGCCAGCCGCCGGCCGACCTTGATCTGGGCCGGGTCGAAGGCGAGGTCCATGCCCGGCCTGCCGTTCGCCGCCCAGTACCGCACCGCGTCGGAGCCGTGCTGCTCCAGCAACGCCATCGGGGTGACCACGTTCCCCTTGGACTTGGACATCTTCTTCCGGTCCGGGTCCAGGATCCAGCCGGAGAGGACCGCGTCCCGCCAGGGCAGCACCCCGTGCTCCAGGTGCGAGCGGACCACCGTGGAGAAGAGCCAGGTGCGGATGATCTCCTGCCCCTGCGGGCGCAGGTCCATCGGGAAGACCCGCGCGAACAGGTCCGGGTCGGTCTCCCACCCGCCCACGATCTGCGGGGTCAGCGACGAGGTGGCCCAGGTGTCGAGCACGTCCGGGTCGCCGACGAAGCCGCCGGGCCGGCCGCGCCGGGACTCCTCGAACCCGGGCGGGGCGTCGCTGGACGGGTCGACCGGCAGCGCGGACTCGTCCGGCGTGAGGGGGTGGCGGTAGTCCGGCTCGCCAGCGTCGTCGAGCCGGTACCACACCGGCACCGGCACGCCGAAGAAGCGCTGCCGGCTGACCAGCCAGTCACCGGTCAGGCCGCCCACCCAGTGCTCGTAGCGGTGCCGCATGTGCTCCGGCACCCAGCGCAGCTCCCCGCCCCGGGCCAGCAGCTCCTCGCGCAGGGCGGCGTCCCGGCCGCCGTTGCGCAGGTACCACTGCCGGGTCGAGACGATCTCCAGCGGCCGGTCGCCGCGCTCGTAGAACTTCACCGGGTGGGTGATCGGGCGCGGCTCGCCGACCAGGTCGCCGGCGTCGGCCAGCAGCTGCACCAGGGTCCGCCGGGCCCCGTTGACGGTCTGCCCGGCCAGCGCCGCGTAGGGCTGCGCCGGCATCCCGGCGGGCGCGTCCGGCAGCAGCCGGCCGTCCCGGCCGATCACCACCCGGGTGTCCAGCCGCAGCTCCCGCCACCAGGTCACGTCGGTCAGGTCGCCGAACGTGCAGACCATCGCGATGCCCGTGCCCTTGGCCGGGTCCGCCAGCGGATGCGCCCGCACCGGCACCTCGACCCCGAAGAGCGGCGTACGCGCGGTGCCGCCGACCAGGTCGGCGTACCGCTCGTCGTCGGGGTGGCAGACCAGCGCCACGCAGGCCGGCAGCAGCTCCGGCCGGGTGGTGTCGATCAGCACCTCGCGCCCGCCCGGCCCGGCGAACCGCAGCCGGTGGTACGCCCCGGGCCGCTCCCGGTCCTCCAGCTCCGCCTGGGCGACGGCGGTGGCGAACCCGACGTCCCACAGCGTCGGCGCCTCCGCCTGGTACGCCTCGCCCCGGGCCAGGTTGCGCAGGAACGCCCGCTGCGAGGTCGCCCGGGCCACCCGCCCGATCGTCGTGTACGTCAGCGACCAGTCCACGGACAGCCCGAGCCGCCGCCACAGCGCCTCGAAGACCTGTTCGTCGGCGATCGTCAGCCGCTCGCACAGCTCGATGAAGTTGCGCCGGGAGACCGGTGTCGGGTCCCTGCGGGCGGCGTCGTCGACGGGGGCGGCCGGCGGCACCCAGGACGGGTCGTACGGCAGCGCCGGATCGCAGCGCACGCCGTAGACGTTCTGCACCCGGCGCTCGGTCGGCAGGCCGTTGTCGTCCCAGCCCATCGGGTAGAACACCGCCCGCCCGCGCATCCGCTGGAACCGGGCGACGATGTCGGTGTGCGTGTACGAGAAGACGTGGCCCATGTGCAGCTCGCCGGATACGGTCGGCGGCGGGGTGTCGATCGCGTACATGTCCGTCCGCTCCTTGCTGCGGTCGAACGCGTACGTGCCCTCCTCCTGCCAGCGGCGCGCCCAGGTCTCCTCGAGCCCGTTTAGGGTCGGACGCTCGGGGACGCCGGCGCGGGCCGTCCTCGCCGTATCAGTCATCCGTCGATGGTAGGCACCGGCCAACGACCGGACCACGGGTTAACCGGCGTGCCACGATGGAAGTCGTGCCGACACTCCCGCTGAGCCCCGACGAGCTGCTCACCACCACCCGCTCGGTCCGCAGGCGGCTGGACCTCACCCGGCCCGTGCCGATGGAGCTGGTCCGCGAGTGCCTGGAGATCGCCCTCCAGGCGCCGTCCGGGTCGAACCGGCAGGGCTGGCAGTGGATCGTGGTCACCGATCCGGCGAAGCGGGACCTGATCGGCCGGATCTACCAGCGCGCGGCGCACGGCTACCTGGCCTCGGAGCACTCGGCCGCCCGGCTCTTCGCCGACGACCCGGAGCGGGCCGAGGTGCAGCGCCGGGTGGGGGAGAGCGTGGCCTGGCTCGCCGACCGGATGGGGCAGGTGCCGGTGCTGCTCGTCCCGTGCATCCAGGTGGACTCCGGCGAGCTGCCGGCCGGCAACCAGGCCGGGCTCTGGGGGTCGGTGCTGCCGGCCGCGTGGAGCTACATGCTCGCCGCCCGGGCGCGCGGCCTCGGCACCGCGTGGACCACGCTGCACCTGGCGTACGAGGCGGAGGTCGCCGAGCTGCTGGGGCTGCCCGCGACCGTGCGCCAGGCCGCGCTGATTCCCACCGCGTTCCACACCGGCGAGGGCTTCCGGCCGGCGCGGCGGCAGCCCCTGGACGAGGTCCTGCACGTCGACCGCTGGTGAGCCGCCGGCCGGCGCGACGGTCGATCGGCCCGGTGCCGGCGCGACGGTCGGTCGGCCCGGTGCCGGCGACCCGGTCGACGGGCCGCCGGCCGGGTCAGCGGGCGATGGGGCCGCTCAGCGGGCCCTTGGTGGCCAGTCGGATCCGCAGGCCCCCGTAGGTGCGGGCGTTCGCCCGGTCGAGGATGGTGGAGACCGGGGCGTAGGAGTTGCGCTCGTCCGGGTTGGTGCACGCGCCCTGCCCCGGGTCGCCGTGCGACAGGATGCCCAGCGCCTTGCCGTCGGTCTCGGTGAAGAGCGGGCCGCCGCTGTCGCCCGGGCGGGCGCAGATGCGTACGTCGATGCCGCCGCTGGTCTTGCCGATGATCTCCCCGCAGCGGGTGCCGGGCACGTAGCCGGCCCCGGCGCCCGAGTCGACGTACTGCTCGCCGGCCTTCGGCGTGTACGCCGCGCCGGTCGCGCAGACCACCCAGCCGGGCTGGATGGCGCTCCACGCCACGTGCCCGGTGATCGCCACGTCGCGGCTGCCTCCGGTGGCGCAGCGGGGGTTGTCCGGCACGCACCAGTAGTTGACCAGGCTGGGCGTCTGCGTGGCGGCTGCCGGGTACGCCCACCGGCTCACCGCGCCGGTCTGGTACGGCATGATCGCGTAGTCGTACGGGTAGGCGTTCTCGGCCAGCCCCGCCCGCGACGCCTCGACGGTCACCGGCACCTTCGGGCCGAGGAACTGGTGCCAGGTGCGGTCCACCAGCTGGTGCCGCCCCCCGACGACGCAGTGCCCCGCCGTCAGCACGTACGGGTCGCGCACCCCGACGATCACGTTGAAGCCCGTCGTGCAGCCGCCCACGGTGCCGTCGTCGCGCGGCACGTCCAGCCGGATGCCGCCGCGCATCGGCGCCTGCGCGCAGTCGCGCGGGTCGCAGGCCTTCTGCACCGCGGTGTCGGCGATCCGGGCCTGCGCGCGGGCCGGCACCCCGGCGGTGCGCAGCGCGCCGGCCAGCCGGGGGTCGTCGGCGGCGATCCGGTCGCCGGTCAGCACGACGACCTCGTTGGCCCGCTCGTCCACCACCACGTCGGCGCCGGCCGTGGCGTCGAGCGTGGTGGCCAGCCGGGCCGCCGCCTCGGTGAGCTGCCGCAGCGGGTGGCGCACCGGCACCACCCGGACGTGCGCCGCGTCCGGCATGCCGGCCAGCGCCGCCCGGACCGGTTCGACGCCGCTGGCGGCGACGGTCAACACGCCGCCGGCGGCCTGGTCCAGCCACATCCCGCCGTACGCGTCGGGGAACTCTGTGGCGAGCCGGGCGGCCAGCGGCGCGGACAGCTCCTGGAGGGCGAGCCGCCGGGCCGCCTCGTCGGCGTCGACCCGGTAGCGGTCGCGCAGGTAGGAGACCGAGGCGGGGCTGTCGGCGGCGACCTCGGTGGCCGGGCGGGCCCGGAGGGTCACCGCCGCGCTCGGCGTGGCGCCGCCTGCGGGGCGGCTGCCGAGGCCGCTGTCTCCGCGGGCCGGCGCGTCCGCCGGTGCGTCCGCCGGCGCGGCGTCCTCGCCCGGCACCGCCGGGGTTTCTCCGGCGGTGGGCGTGGCCGTCGTCCGGCCGGCGTCGCCGAACGGCATCCCGGCGACCGCCGCCGCCCCCAGCGCGCAGGCGATGACCACCCCGGCCACCATCACCCGTCGTCCGAACCGCACTCGCAACCTCCCCCGTCGCCGCCGTCGGGACGGCCACCCGGTGGACCGCTCCGCTCGGCGCGGTGAGTCTAGTGGCACCGGTGTTCATCGTGGGGCCCATGGACCGTGGGCGATGGTCGGCGCGACCGGCCGGGGCGCACACCAGGGACCGGCGCTCACACCAGGGATTCGCGCCACTGCCGGTGCAGGGCGGCGTAGCGGCCGCCGGCGGCGACGAGCCGCCCGGGCGGGCCGTCCTCGACGATCCGGCCGCCGTCGAGCACCAGCACCCGGTCGGCGGTCTCCACGGTGGAGAGCCGGTGCGCGATCACCAGGGCGGTGCGGTCGCGCAGGACGGTGCCGAGGGCGCGCTGCACCAGTCGCTCGGTCGGCACGTCCAACGACGAGGTCGCCTCGTCCAGGACCAGCACCGCCGGGTCGGCCAGGAACGCCCGGGCGAACGCGACGAGCTGCCGTTGCCCGGCGGAGAGCCGGCCGCCACGCCGGTGCACCTGCGTGGCGTACCCCTCGGGGAGGGCCGCGATGAAGTCGTGCGCGCCGATCGCCCGCGCGGCGGCCTCCACGGCGGCGTCGTCGGCGCCGGGACGGCCGAACCGGATGTTCTCCGCGACCGTCCCGCCGAAGAGGTGCGTCTCCTGGGTCACCAGCACCACCGCGCGGCGCAGCTCCGCGTCGGCGACCTCGCGCAGGTCGACGCCGTCCAGGCTGACCGTGCCGGCGAGCGGGTCGTGGAACCGGGCGAGCAGCTTGGCGATGGTCGACTTGCCGGCGCCGGTCGGCCCGATCAGCGCCACGGTCTGCCCGGCCGGGACGGCGAGGTCCAGCCCGGCGAGGATGGGCGCGTCCGGCCGGTAGCCGAAGGTGACCGCGCGGAAGGCGACCGCCCCGCGCCCCGGCCCGGCGGGCAGCGGCACGGGCCGGGCCGGCTCGGCCACCGACGGCCGCTCGTCCAGCACCCCGGCCAGTTTCTCCAGGGCCGCCGTGGCCGACTGCAACGAGTTGTAGAACTGGCTCAGCTCCTGCATCGGCTCGAAGAACCGCCGCAGGTAGAGCAGGAACGCCGCCAGCACCCCGATCTCGGTCGCCCCGCCGAGCACCCGCCAACCGCCGTAGCAGAGCACCACCGCCACGGTCACGTTGCCGATCACCTTGATCCCCGGCGAGTACGTCGCCATCAGCCGGAACGCGTGCCGGCTCGCCAGCCGGTAGTCGTCGTTGACCGCCGCGAAGATCCGCTGGTTGCGCGGCTCCCGACGGAACGCCTGCACCGCCCGGATGCCCCGCATCGACTCCACGAAGTGGACGATGACCAGCGCCACGGTCTCGCGGGTGCGCCGCCACGCGTCCGCCGACGCCCGCGCGAACCAGCGGGACAGCCAGAACAGGAACGGGAACGCGAGCAGGGTCACCGCGGCCAGCGGCAGGTCCAGCCAGAGCAGGATGCCGGCCACCGACAGGATCGACAGCACCGCCAGCACCAGGCCGTCGATGCCGCCGCCGACCAGTTCCCCGATCGAGTCCAGGTCGCTGGTGAGCCGGGAGACCATCCGGCCCGAGGTGTACCGCTCGTGGAACGCCACCGACAGGCGCAGAAAGTGGCCGTACACCCGCTCGCGGAGGTCGAGCAGGACGGCCTGACCGATCCGCGCGGAGAGGCTCAGGAAGCCCCGGCGGGCGGCGTACTCGACGACGGCGGCGGCGGCGAACGCCGCGGCGACGGCCAGCAACGGGCCGGGCTCGCCGGCCCGCAGCGGCGCGATGGCCCGGTCGATGCCGAGCATGACGAGGTACGGCCCGGCCATCGCGGCCGCGTTCTGGCCGAGCAGCAGCGCGACGGCCAGCCCGAGCCGGCGCCGGTGCGGGCGCAGCAGGTCGCGCAGCAGCACCCGGCTGCGGGCCCGGAGCCGGGCCACCGCCTCCGGCGCCGTGTCCTCGGCCTGGCTGCGGTCGGCGTCGGGGTCGGTGGCGACGCCGCGCCACCGGGCGAGGTCCGCCCCGCCCGGGTGGGCGGCCCCGCCGGTCACGACCGCACCAGGCCGCGTCCGTCGGGCGGTGCCGCGGTCGGCTCGGCGGAGAGCACCGCGCGGTACGCCGGCACGTCGGCGAGCAGCTCGGAGTGCCGCCCGACGGCGGTGATCCGGCCCCCCTCCAGCAGCGCCACCCGGTCGGCGAGGGCGATCGTGGAGGGCCGGTGCACCACCAGCAGGGCCGTGGTGCTGCGCAGCACCCGCTTCAACGCGGCCTCCACCAGCGCCTCGGTGTGCACGTCGAGCGCGGAGAGCGGGTCGTCCAGCACGAGCAGCGCCGGCCGGCCGAGTACCGCCCGGGCCAGGGCCAGCCGCTGGCGTTGCCCGCCGGAGAGCGACAGCCCCTGCTCACCCACCCGGGTGGCCAGCCCCCACGGCAGCTCGTACGCGAAGTCCGCCTGGGCCAGCGCGAGGGCGGCCCGGACCTCCTCCTCCCCGGCCTCCGGCCGGCCCAGGGTGAGGTTCTCCCACACCGACATGGAGAACAGCGTCGGCTCCTCGAAGGCCACCCCGACCAGCCGGCGCAGCGAGGACAGCCGCAGGTCGCGCAGGTCGTGCCCGTCCAGGGTGATCCGGCCGCCGGTCACGTCGTGCAGCCGGGGCACCAGGGAGAGCAGCGTGCTCTTGCCGCAGCCGGTCGCCCCGACCAGCGCCACGGTCTCGCCCGGCTCGACGGTCAGGTCGACCTGCCGCAGCACCGGCGCGGCGGTGCCCGGGTAGCGGAACGAGACCCGTTCGAAGCGCAGCCGGCCGCGCACCTCGCCGCGGCGCAGGGCGACCGCACCCGGGGCGTCCACGATGGCGGGCGGGCTGTCCAGCACCTCCAGCACCCGGTCGGCGGCGGTCGCTGCCTCCTGGCCGTTGGCGATGATCCAGCCCAGCGACTGCACCGGCCAGATCAGCATCAACTGGAGGCTGACGAACGCGACCAGCTCGCCGATGGTCAGCACGCCCCCGGCGACGGCCGCCGCGCCGGCCACCAGCACCACGCCCAGGGTCAGGTTCGGCACCAGGTCGAGCAGGGCGGAGGTGCGGGCCAGCAGCCGGCCCTTGCCGACCCCGGTGTCGTGCAGCGCCCGGGCGCCGGCCGCGAAGCGGGCGGCCAGTTCCCGCCCCCGCCCGTACGCCTTCATCGTGCGCAGCCCCTGCGCGGTCTCCTCGACCAGCGTGGCCACGTCGCCCTGCTGGTCCTGCATCCGGCGGGAGGCGGCGTGGTAGTGCCGGGCGAAGCGCCGGGTGATCAGGAACAGCGGCACCGCGCTCGCCGCCACCAGCAGCCCCAGGGCGGGGTGCAGCCGGATCAGCAGCGCCACCACGGCCAGGTAGGTCACCAGATTGAGGACCAGGAAGAACAGGCCGAAGGAGAGGAACCGGCGCAGCACCGAGAGGTCGCTGGTGATCCGGGACAGGAGCTGGCCGGACTGCCACCGGTCGTGGAAGCTGGCCGGCAGCCGTTGTAGGTGGGCGTAGACGTCGGCGCGGATCGCCGCCTCGATCCGCATCGAGGACGACGACTGCACCCAGCGTCGGATGAAGATCAGCAGCGCCTCGACCAGGCCGAGCAGCAGCGCCAGCCCGGCCAGCCGGAACAGCCCGGCCGGGTCCTGCCGCGCGACCGGGCCGTCCACCACCCGCTGCGTCACCAGCGGGACGGCGATGCCCGCCCCGGTGGCGGCGAGCCCGGCCAGCAGCAGCCAGCCGAACTCGGCCGCGTGGGGGCGCAGGTAGTGGCGCAGTCGCCAGAGGTTGCGCAGCGGATGCGGGCCGGCCTCGACCCGGGAAGCCGGATTCCCGTCGCCGTCCGCAGGCACCATCCGACGGTAGCGGCAAATGTGAATGGCGCCCCTGTCAGCTTCCCGTCACGGCCGCTCGTGTCCGAGAAGCCACTTCTTCACGTCCAGCCCCCAGCGGTAGCCGCCGAGCGTCCCGTCGGTGCGCAGCACCCGGTGGCAGGGGACGAACAGGGCGACCGCGTTGCGGGCGCAGGCCGCCGCGGCGGCCCGTACGGCCGCGGGCCGGCCGGCCAGCCCGGCGAACCCGGTGTAGGTCACCGGATCACCCGGCTTCACCTCGCGCAGCACCTGCCAGGCGTGCGCCATGAACACGCCGCCGGTGTGCTGCTCCACCGGCACGGTGTCGATCGCGGTCAACTCGCCGTCCAGGTAGGCCGCGACGGCGGCGGTGACCGGGCCGAGGTCGGCCCGGTGCCGCAGCGGGGCCCGCAGCGTCGGGTGCACCAGGGGGAGCAGGTGCTCGGGTTCGCCGGTGAAGCCCGCCGCCCGGACCGCCCCGTCGGGGCCGGCCACGATGCTGAGCGGTCCGGCGGGGGTGGCGACCACGGTGCTGTCGTTCATGCTCATGCTGCTCTCCAGAGTCGGATCACCGCGTACGAGCGCCAGGGGCGCCAGCGGTCGGCGTACGTGTCGAGGGTCTTCGGGTCGTCGGGCAGGCCGAGGGCGGCGGCGCCCCGGCGCACCGCGAGGTCGGTGGGGAGGAGGACGTCCGGGTCGCCGAGGGCGCGCATCGCGACGTAGCCGGCGGTCCAGGGGCCGATCCCGGGCAGCGCCAGCAGCCGCCGGACGGTCTCCTCCCGGTCCCCGCCCGGCGCCAGGTCCAGCGACCCGTCGGCGACGGCCCCGGCCAGGGCGCGGATCGTCGCCCGCCGCCCGGCCGGCATCCCGAACACCTCGTCCGGCACCCCGAGCACCTCCTCGGCGGTGGGAAACGCGGCCAGCCACGGCCCCGGCCCGTCCCCGGCGTCGGAGGGGTGGGGGACGGGCGGGCGGAGGTGCTCCAGCAGGCGGGTGAGGGTGGTGCGGGCCGAGCGGACGGAGACCTGCTGGCCGACGATCGCGCGCAGGGCCATCTCGAAGCCGTCGACCGAGCGGGGGAGGCGGACGCCCGGCTCGGCGGCGACCGCCCCGGCCAGGGCCGGGGCGGCGGCGAGGGTGCCGTCGACGGCGACCGGGTCGGCGTCGAGGTCGAGCAGGCGGCGGCAGCGGGCCACCGCGGGGGCCAGGTCGCGCATGTCGGTCAGCCGCAGGGTCGCGGTCACGTGCCCGTCCGCCGGGGCCAGGGTCGCCTCGCCCGGGCCGTGCGGCAGCCGCAGCCCCCGGCGGTACGTCCCGTCGCGCACCTCCTCGACGCCGGGCAGCGCCCGCAGCGCGAGGAAGTCCAGCAGCGCCCCCGCGTGCAGCGGCGGGCGGTACGCGAGCCGCAGCGTGATCGTGCCCGACCCGCTCGGCGCGGGGCACCGACCACGGGCGGTACGCAGCTCGGACGGGGCCTTGCCGAACACCTCGCGGACCGTGTCGTTGAACTGCCGGACGCTGCCGAACCCGGCGGCGAACGCGATCTCCGTCATGCCCAGGCCGGTGGTCTCGATCAGGGTGCGGGCGGTCTGCGCGCGCTGCGCCCGGGCCAGGGCGAGGGGGCCGGCGCCCATCTCCGCCCGGAGCATCCGGTGCAGGTGGCGCTCGGTGTAGCCGAGCCGGGCGGCCAGTCCCGGGATGCCGTCCCGGTCGACGACCCCGTCGGCGATGAGCCGCATCGCCCGGCCGACCACGTCGGCCCGGACGTCCCACTGCGGAGAGCCCGGGGCGGCGTCCGGCCGGCACCGCCGGCAGGCGCGCAGCCCGGCGCCCTGCGCCGCCGCGGCCGAGGGGAAGAACCGGACGTTCTGCCGTTTCGGCGTCATCGCGGGGCAGGACGGCCGGCAGTAGATCCCGGTCGAGGTCACGCCGGTGTAGAACCAGCCGTCGAACCGCTGGTCGCGGCTGTCGACGGCCCGGTAGCACCGCTCAAAGTCCAATTCCACGTCACCGATGATGCCCCTGCTCGTCGCCCTGGGCTCGCGGAAATCGGACGCGGCCGTGCGGGTGGGAACGGGACGTCCGGCGCCGAAAGTGTCGGTTGTGGTCGGTACCGTCCGGGCCACCAACTCAAGAAGGGGCGCGGCAATGGTGAGCGTGGCGGGTCGGGAAGCGGCGTCGACACGGGACGGGCACCTCCCGCTGGACGACGCGGTGGTGCAGGGCTTCTACGACCGGATGCGCGCGGTCGCCCCGGCCGCCGTCGGCGCGATCGAGCGGGACCGGGCCGGCGACCCGGGGCGGGCGTTCGGCGACACCGCCTGCGGCCGGCTCGTGCGCTCGCTGGACGCCGACGGGCTCCGCGCGCTGGGCATGTGGGTGCACCACTGGTGCATGCGCTTCTACGACGACGACACCCGGGTGGCGCTGCGCCTGGTCCGGGAGATCGCCGGCCGTCCCGGGCTGGGCTGGACGGCAGACGAGGTGCGCTGGATGCTCCGCGAGTCGTACGCGGCGGGTCCCGCCGCCGACGCCCGCTTCACGTTGCCCCTCGCCGCCGCCGGGGGGCTGGCCCCGGACGCCCTGCGGATCGAGCCGGTCGTCCCGCGGCAGCCCGGCCCCCGCGACTGACCGGCCGCGCGGCAGCCCGGCCCTCGCCGCTGACCGTCCGGGCGGCAGGATGGGCGGCGCCGACACCGACGGAAGGACGACCGTGCCCGCCAGCGAACCGACCATCCTCGCCACCAGCATGGGCATCTACGCTCCCCGCCGCGAGGGCGAGGCCCGGCGGGTCAACCCCGTCTTCGACCTCGCCGCCGACCTGGCCGGGGCCGGGCCCGAGCCGAGGATCTGCTTCCTCAACCAGGCCGAGGGCGACCAGCCGACCACGCTGGCCCGGGTCTACGAGGCGTTTGCCGGCAGCCGGTTCCGGATGACGCACCTGGCGCTCTTCCCGATGCCGAACGTCGACGACATCCGCGCCCACCTGCTCGCGCAGGACGTGGTCTGGGTGGGCGGCGGCAGCGTCGCGAACCTCTGCGCGGTGTGGCGGGTGCACGGCCTCGGCGAGATCCTGCGGGAGTGCTGGGAGGCGGGCGTCGTGCTCGGCGGCGTATCCGCCGGCTCGATCTGCTGGCACGCTGGCGGCGCCACCGACAGCTTCGGCACCACCCTGCGCGGCTTCACCGACGGGCTGGGCTGGCTGCCCTACGGCAACGGCGTGCACTACGACAGCGAGGCGCAGCGCCGGCCGCTGATGCACCGGCTGGTCGGCGACGGCACGCTGCCGACCGCGCACTGCACCGACGACGGCACCGGCCTGCTCTACCGGGGCGAGCGGCTGGTCGAGGCGGTCGCGGACCGCCCGGGCGTCTGCGCGTACGAGGTCAGCCGCGGCCCGGACGGCAGCGTGCGGGAGACCCCGATCGGGCCGCGCCTGCTCGGCTGACTCCTACCGCTCCTGGCCGCGGCGCCGCAGGACCGCGTCGAAGACCTGGGCCAGCTCGGCGGCGTCCTCCCCGGCGTGGTGGGTGTGCGGCACGTCGGTCAGGCCCAGCTCGTGCTTGATCGTGCCCTTGCGGGTCTGCACCCACTCGCAGCCGGTCAGCCCCATCCAGTAGCTGCGCAGGTCGACACCGGAACCGGTGGCGCCGAACGGGCTGTGCCCGACGAACCGGGTGAAGTACCAGTGCACGAACATGCCGTCCCAGACCGCCGGGGCCGCCAGGAACACCGGCCGGCCGATCCCGCGTAGCCCGTTCACCCATCTCGCGGCGGCGCCCATCGCCTCCTCGGCCGTGGGCGCCTCGCGGATCAGCCGGTCCCGGTCCAGCCCGGAGACCGCGAGCGCGGCAGGCACGAACTCGTCGGAGATCGGCTTCAGCTCGGTGTAGAAGGCCAGCTCCGGGCGGCCGGCGACCGCCATGCCCAGCGAGATCATGCTGTACGGCCCGGGGATCGGCCCGTCCGCCTCCACGTCGACCGCCACGTACAACTCCGGCAGCCGGCTCATCCCGCCTCCTTGGGTCGCTCGCGCGGACGGTGGCACGGTAACAACGGTCGGGCGATCTCCGGCGGTCGTTTTTCCGCCGGGTGGAGCCTGCCTGTCCAAGGCCGGCGGCGAGCGGCGTAAGCTGGCCCGTCGTGAGTCTCACCATCGGCATCGTCGGCCTGCCCAACGTCGGCAAGAGCACCCTGTTCAACGCGCTGACCAAGAACGACGTGCTCGCGGCGAACTACCCGTTCGCCACCATCGAGCCCAACGTCGGCGTCGTCGGGCTGCCGGACGAGCGGCTCGACAAGCTCGCCGAGATCTTCAGCTCGCAGAAGGTGCTGCCCGCCCCCGTGTCGTTCGTCGACATCGCCGGCCTCGTACGCGGCGCCTCCAAGGGGCAGGGCCGGGGCAACGCGTTCCTGGCGAACATCCGCGACGCCTCGGCGATCTGCCAGGTGGTGCGGGCCTTCTCCGACCCGAACGTGGTGCACGTCGACGGCAAGGTCTCCCCGGCCGACGACATCGAGACGATCAACACCGAGCTGATCCTCGCCGACCTCCAGACCCTGGAGAAGGCGGTGCCGCGGCTGGAGAAGGAGGCCAAGCTCCGCAAGGACCGGGCCGCCGCGCTGACCGCCGCCAAGAAGGCCGCCGAGCTGCTCGACACCGGCGTCACCCTCTACGCGGGCGCCAAGGACGCGGGCATCGAGCTGGAGCACCTGCGCGAGCTGCACCTGCTCACCACCAAGCCCTTCCTGTACGTCTTCAACGTCGACGAGGCCGAGCTGGGCAACGCCGAGTTCCTCGACGAGTTGCGCGCCCTGGTCGCCCCGGCCGAGGCCGTCTTCATGGACGCCAAGATCGAGTCCGAGCTGGTGGACCTGCCCGAGGAGGAGGCCCGCGAGCTGCTGGAGTCGATCGGCCAGCAGGAGCCGGGCCTGGACCAGCTCGTCCGGGTCGGCTTCCGCACGCTCGGGCTCCAGACGTACCTCACCGCCGGCCCCAAGGAGGCGCGGGCCTGGACCATCCCGGTCGGCGCGACCGCGCCGGAGGCCGCGGGGGTCATCCACTCCGACTTCCAGCGCGGCTTCATCAAGGCCGAGGTGGTCTCCTACGCCGACCTGGTCGCCGCCGGGTCGATGGCGGCGGCCAAGGCGGCGGGCAAGGTCCGCATCGAGGGCAAGGAGTACGTGATGCAGGACGGCGACGTCGTAAAGTTCCGCTTCAACGTCTGAACCCGGCCTGTTCGCCCTGGTCAGGGTGTTGTCCTCTTGCCCTGGGGCACACCGGGGGCACACCCCACGCCTCATCGACGGCGCGACGGATGCGCTCCTCCGAGCCCGGCATCGGGTGCCCGTACGAATCGGGGTCGGTGACCGGCGCAGCGAATGGTCGCCGCGCCGAGGGGCGACGTGCTGCGATGCCCTGGACCGCCGCTAGGAATCCGCAGGCGCGAACCGAAAGGAAGGGCTGCCGGGCGTCGGCGTGTACGACAACCCGTCGGTGGCGGCGAAGTCCTGGAGCCGAGCGAGCGCTGACTCATCCGAGGTCGTGTCACTAAGATGGACCCGAATGCCGTCGAAGCGTAACCGGGCGTCGGCGATCAGAGGGTCCACACCCAGGCCGTCCAGGTCGCCGGACAGCGTGGCCCGGGCATGAATCCACAGGTCACGCTGCTCGAAGATCTCCAGGTCGGTGAGGCCGTACCGGTGATGCTGGAAGAAGTAGACGCTGGACTCGGCAGGTTCGGCGACGCCTCGAACCGCTTGACCGGTCATGCTGCGCCAACTGGCTGTAGAGAGAGACAGCTATTCGATGTCCAGGGAGACTGGGCTGCTCCCGTAGTCCCGGGTCACCTCGTCGAAGGGAAATCGGAAACTCCACGTCAGATGCGGGGCCAACCCCAGCCTCGGGTTGTCGAACAGCAGCCCGCCCACGTTCCCCCTTCGACCGGAACAAGCTCGCGGACGTCCAGCGCATCGTCGTCAGCCTCCGTTATGACGGCGAACGAGCCGTCAAAGGTGAGCCTGACGTGGTACGGCCGGTGGGCTGGCTTTCCTGGTGCGGGGCAGCAGAAGGCAGCGTCGCGGTTTCGGTCTTCGTAGTGCAGGCGTCAAGGATGTCGGTGGCGCGGTCACGATGACGCTCATCGGTGGTTTCGGCTGACGCCGCGCGTATCAAGAGAGGAAGGTCCGCTCGGCGGATCAGGTCGGGACTGTCGAGGAGCAGCGCGGCCGCGATTGCGGCCGCGTGCCGGGTGGCAGGGTCAGGGTCGCGCAGGAAGGCGGAGACGGCCTGGAGGATTACCGGGCGCTGGGCGCGGAGCTCGGCCATTGCCGGGTAGCCGTCCAGGGAGAATCCGACGCGCTCCAACTGTGCTACTACAGCGTCGTTGACGTCCTCGGCAATTCCGCCAAGCCAGTCCAGGAGCAGCACTCGCAGCGGACGGGGCGGGGCTGACCGATAGCCGATCCGCTCATCGACGAGGGTGGTGGCGGCGCGGGGTTCGGACAGGATCGCCGCGAGGTACAGGGTGGTGGGTACGGTGGCTGGGTAGATGCTGTTCTGGTGGTACACCGTGTTGAACAGGTGCTGCAACGCATCGGCTCTGACTGCGGGCTCGTCGTCCATCAGTTTGGTGAGCGTCGACGGCGTATCCTCGGCTGACCCATACGCGTGGCAGAGCGAGGCCCAGTCCGTGCCGTGAAGCAGCGCATGAGGATCGAGCAGCGGACCAACCCTCGCAGGCTCGCCCGTGTGGCGGGTAGGCGTCACGCGAAGAGGTTACAGATCGGCCGTTGATACCGCAGAGCGCAGGCCGTTGCCCGATGCGGCGGTCAACACCTGCCGGCGATGTCGGGCTCCGTCTGATGGGTGCCGGATCGATCTCGGATGGTGGTGAACGTCCGGCTGGAGTGTCTTGTCAGTCAGGCGAAGTTCCAGTGCGGCGGCAGGACACCGTCACAGAGGACGCACACGAAGTCCTTGTCTCGCACGATGTTGCGCTCCCCGCAGACTGTGCAACGTCGGAAGGTCACCGTTTCGGTGAAGCCGCCGGGATGCGGTACGCCCAGGCGATCGAGTGCTGCGGCGACCGCCGGCCAGCAGTCGGGATCCGGGCAGTAGCCGGTCGAGCGCGGCCGGGCACTGGTGACCGCCGGCGTGCACCGGGTCAGCTCGGCGCGCCCGGGGCCGGGACCGCCTTCTCGGCGGCGCGACTCACCTCTTCCCAGCCCGCCCAGGTGTCCATGCGTCGCCTGGAGATGTCGAAGGCGAGGTCGTAGACCATGCTGCCCAGCAGCAGTCGCAGCGGCGGGTCGTCGCTGGCGACCAGCGTCATCAGGGCCTCGGCGGCCAGCCGTGGCTCGCTGTCGATCGACCCCTCGGCCCACTGCTTCTCCAGTTCCGCGCGCAGCGCGTCGTAGGCGGGATGCGGGGTGGTCGCCGTGCTGCTGGTGTAGAGGTCCGTCCAGTAGCCTCCCGGCTGGACGATGGTGACCTTGACGCCGAACGGGGCGGCCTCGGCGGCCAGCGCCTCGCTCATGCCCTCCAGCGCGAACTTGCTCGCGCTGTAGAGCCCCGTGCTGGGAAAGCCGCCGAGCGCACCGATGCTGGAGATCTGCACGATGTGTCCGGCGCCCTGGGCCCGCAGGTGCGGCAGGACGGCCTGGCTGACCCAGAGCGCGCCGAAGAAGTTGAGGTCCAGCTGCGCGCGGGCCTCGGCCTCGGTGAACTCCTCCACCATGCCGGCGAAGAGCGCCCCTGCGTTGTTCACGACGATGTCGAGCCGGCCGAAGTGTCGCACCGCCCGGGCGACGACGTCGACGACCGCCTCGCGGTTCGTGACGTCGAGGCGCAGTGCCAGCAGCCGGCCGGGGTGCCGCGCGGCGAGGTCGTCGAGCGGCGAGACGTCGCGGGCCGCGCCGACGACCCGGTCACCGGCGGCGAGCGCGGCCTCGGTGAAGGCGCGGCCGAGGCCGCGGCTGGCCCCGGTGATGAACCAGACGCGGGATGCGGCGGTGCCTGAGGTTTCCATGGAAGTCCTTCCGTCAGACGAGACGGACCGTATCGTCTTGTTGCGGGTGACCCTACCCGATCGGGCCCGACTGTCAAGACGGACCGTCTCGTCTCTCTTGCTAGATTTAGCCCGTGCCCACGCAGAAGGTCGCCCCCGACTCCAGTCGCCGCAGCCAGACGGCGCGGCGAGCCATCCTCGCCGCCGCCTTCGACCTCGTCGGTGAGGTGGGGTACGCGAAGCTCAGCATCGAGGGCATCGCCGCCGCCGCAGGCGTGGGCAAACAGACCATCTACCGCTGGTGGCCCTCGAAGGGCGCGCTGCTGTTCGACGCCTTCCTCGCGCTCACCACCGAGGGGCAGGACGGCGAGAGTGTTGCCCTGCCCGACACCGGCGACCTGGCGGCCGACCTGAAGGTGGTCCTGCGGGCCACCGTCGCCGAACTGAACGACCCGCGCTACGACCAGCCCATGCGCGCCCTGCACACCGAGATCGTCCACGATCCCGCGCTGGCCGCCGACTACGCGAAGCGGTTGGACGAGCCCATGCGGGAGCTGAAGAAGGAGCGCCTGCGCGCCGCCCAGCGTTCGGGGCAGTTGGCCGAGGACGTCGAGCTCGACGTCGCCGTCGACATGCTGTTCGGGCCGGTCCTCAACCGGTGGCTCCAGCGCACCGGCCCGCTGAACCCCGAATACGCCGATCAGGTGGTGGACACGGCGCTGCGCGGCCTCCGGCCCCGCGACCGGTAGCCCGCTGTCCCTCCCGTGGGGGAGGAGGATCCCTCACCGACGGGAGGGGCCGGGGGGTCACCGTCAATACCGTCGTATCCATGGTCGATCATGTTCACCCCCGGCGATGGCCGGCGTACGCCCTGGCGGTGCTGTTCCTCGCGTACGCCACGGGGAAGGCCGTCTTCGCCGCGCAGTCCCGGCTCGGGTTCCCGGGTGGCCCGGTCGTGTCGGCCGCCGAGCACGAGAGCTACGCCCGCGACGTCATGGGCGTGGCCACCGCGCAGTGGTCGGCGACCGCGACCGGGTTGTTGGCCGCTTGCCTCGCCGTCGCCACGGTGACGACGCTGGGGCGCCGGGTGCCGAGGACGCTGATGCTGTTGGCGCTCGCCGGCATGCTGCTGGCCGTCGGGGCCGGCGCGATGATCATGGTGGTGGACGGCTTCGTCGGCATCGGTGTGGGCTGGCAGTGGTACCACGCGATCCTCGGGCTCGTCGTGATCGGGCTGCTCCTGGAGACGATCCGGTCCTACGCGACGGCGACGAAGCGTGTCGCGGCCTGACGCCGCGCGCTGGGGCGCCTACGGGGCGGCGGCCTGCGCGGCGGCGTACGGCTCGATGAAGCTGGCGCAGGCGTTGGGGGCCAACGCGCTGGCCGACAAGGATCCGCTGCCCCCGGAGCTGCGGGAACGGCTGCTCGCGCGAGACCCGATGTTCGTGGCGAGCCACTGGCTGTTGGCCACCGCGGCCGTGGTCGGCGTCGTGGTCGCGCTGGCCACGCTGCGACCCTGGCGGGCGGCCCTCCCGCGCCGCCTGTTGCTCGCGATCGCCGGGACGCTGGGGATCTTCATGATCGCCCGGTCGGTCGGGGTGCTCGGGTTCGGCTTCGTCGGTGACGCGCTGCTGCTGACCGGGGTCCGCCCGCCGCCGGCCGAGCACGCCGCGCTGGCGCGCGAACTGGCGCGGTGGGACCTGCTGCTGTGGTCGCCGTTCTTCCTGCTCTGGGGCGCGTCCTGGACGGTGGCGGGATGGCGGCTGCACCGCAGGTCCACTGTGTCCGATGGTCCGGCGCCGGCGGTGGATGCGGCGAGCCCTACCATCTGGTCGTGATCACTCCGCCGTTGGCGCCCGACGTGCTCGCCCGCTACCCCGGGCTGGAGAAGCTCGGCCGCACGGCCACCCGGCTGCACCCCCGTCGCGGGGCGGTCACGGCCACCGGGAGCCACGTCGGAGGGCCGCTGCTCTGGCCGGCCGACGAGCCCTGGCCCACCTGTGCCACGCCGTGCATGGTGCAGGAGGAGGTGCCGATCCCGGCGGAGCTGTTGGCCCGGATGCGCGAGGCGGAGAGCCGCCGTACGGTGCCGCACGTGCTGGCCGACGGCGAGATCGAGCTGCACGAGGAGCTCGCCCGGCTGGTCGGCCCGGGGTTCAGCGGTTGGGGCTCGGTGAACGGTGGCCCGACCGTGGGCTACCGGTACGGGCCGCGACCCCACCCCCGGCCGAACCCGATGGTGGCGCTGGCGCAACTACGCGCGGCGGACGTTCCCGACCTGCCCCGGCCCGGCGGGGCGGACCTGTTGCAGGTGCTGTGGTGCCCGTTCGAGCACGACACACCGCCGTGGGGGCCGACCGTGGAACTGCGGTGGCGGCGGGAGGCGGACGTCACCGGCATCCTGACGGAGCCGCCGCGCGGCGAGACCGGGGCGGACGGGTACGTGCCCCAGCCGTGCCGGCTGCACCCGGAGCAGATCGTCGAGTATCCGTACATCGAGGAGTTGCCGGCGGAGCTGCGGGCGCTCGCCGAGGCGGACGAGGACGAGGAGTACCTCGACACCTTCATGGCGCCCGGATGGAAGGTCGGCGGGTACGCCCGGTGGAGCCTCACGGACCTGCTCCCGACGCCGTGCCCCCGCTGCGCCGGCCCCACCACGCTGGCCCTCGTCATCGACTCGTCCGAGCGCGGGGCCGACCGGTGGCAACCCGCCCGGGCGGACGGCGCACCGGACGACGACGACCCGTACGAGCCGACCGGCGTGGTCGTCGGTCGCTACGGGGCGCTGCGCATCTTCGTGTGCCTGAGCTGCCCGGACGTCCCCTTCCTGCTCGACCAGCAGTAACGCCCGTGGTGTCGACGAATCCGTCCTCCAGGGGACGAGTGGAACACCATGGGTGTCAAACAGGTGCGTTGGCAGCCATGGTGTTCCACGCGCGGGAGTAGCGGGGCAGGCCCGTTGCCGACGGCGGTCAGCCGCTGGCGGGGCGTCTGATCGGCGGCCAGCTCAGGCAGGGCGACGGTGCGGGCCGCCGCGCTGTTCCGCCGGGCTGCCGCGGCGGAGCGCCGCGCCCTGCCCGATCGCGCCGACCGGCTCAGCTGATGTGGTGGAGGATCACGTTGTGCACGTGGTGGCTCTTCTGGGCGCCGCGGAACTCCACCTCGTAGGTGTGCGTGCCGACGTGGATCGCGATCGCGCCGGTGGAGAAGAACGAGCCGCCCCAGGACTTGTTGCTGACCACGCTGACGCTCGTGATCTTCGAGTACGGGATGCTGGTGATGGCGTACCGCTTGCCGACGAAGGAACGGTCCTGGATGATCACGCGCCGGTCGGTCAGGCCGATGAAGCCCGTGCCCGTGCCGACGGCGTCGTAGACGGCGATGATCTGTTCCCCGTGGAGCAGGCCGCTCTGGATCTGCTGGAACTGCTCCTTGCGGTCGTACGTCGCGTTGGCCATGACCCCACGGTAGGCCGGGCGTGCCAACCCAAGATCACTCTCGGCGGGCCTGCACGACGAACTCGCCGTCGCCCCGGCCCACCGGCTCCCCGCCCCAGCCACCGTGGATCCGCTCGACCGCGAACCCGGCGGCCCGCAGCGACCCGCGCAGCTCGTCCTCGGCGCGGAAGCGCAGGGTGGCCGAGCTGAGCAACTCCTCGCCGTCACCGAACAGGTAGTGGTGGGTGAAGGCGACCGTGTCGCCCTCGACGGCGGTCACCTCCGTCCACGCCCGCACCACCTCGCCGCCCGGCAGGGTGATCCGGCGCCGCGAGTCGACCGGGTTCCAGCGTTCCCACCGCCGGTCCGCCGGGTCGCGCGAGTCGAACGCCAACCGGCCGCCGGGCACCAGCGCCCGGGCCAGGTCGGCGAGGGTACGCGCCCACTCGGCGTCGTCGACGAAGAACTGCGCCACGTGGCTGGTCATCACCGCCACGTCGTACGACCGGTCCGACAGCAGCGCGGAGGTGCCCTCGATCCAGGTCACCCGGCCCGCGCCCGGCTTGACGCGGGCGGCGGCCAGCGAGGGGCCGGCCGGGTCGACGCCGGTGACGGTGTGGCCGGCGGCGGCCATGCCGAGGGTGAACCGCCCAGTGCCGCAGCCCAGGTCGAGCACGCGGGCGGCGGGCGTCTCGTCGACCAGGGCCAGGAACCAGTCGTCGTCGCGCCCCCAGGGGCACTCTGCGTCGTAGACGCGGACCAGCCGCGGATGGTGGAACTCGCCGTGTCTCATCGACGCTGATCGTGCCATCCGGTGCCGCGCCAGGCTGCCCTCCGGACCGGAACGGCCGGGCCTCCACCGCGCGGGTCAGCGCCCGTTCGCGTCGGTCGCGGCCCGGACGAACTCGCGGACCCGGGCCGTGGTGTTGCTCTCCTGCCAGACCAGGCCGCGCCGGATCGGCGGCGCGTCACGGATCGGCACGTACGCCACGTCGGGGCGCGGGTAGTACCGCCGGGTGTGCTCGCCCACCGGCAGCACGCCCCGCCCCATCGCGACCAGCGTCAGCATCTCCGAGAAGGTGTTGCCGGCCGGCCCCTTCGGCACCGGCCGTCCCGACGGGGTGTGCTCGGGCGTGCGGTCGCGTTTGAACCCCGCCGAGGTCACCGCCGGGTACTGCACCACCGGGTGGTCGCCGAGCACCTCCAGGGAGACGGACTCCTGCCGGGTCAGCGGGTGCCCCGCCGCCACCGCGAGCACCCGCTCCTCCTCCAGCAGCGCCGGCCCGCAGGCCATCCCGTCGAAGGGGTACGCGGCCATCAGGATGTCGATCGAGCCGTCCACCAGGCTCGGGCGCGAGTTGAAGAGCTGGACCTCGTGCACCTCGACCTGGCAGTCCGGATGGCGCTGCGAGAACAGGGCGACGGCCTTGAGCAGCACCGGGGCGGTCCACTCGCCGAGGAAGGCGACCCGCAGCCGTCCGGTGACGCCCCGCCCCGCCTCGACGGCCCGGCGTACCGCCTCGTCCATGCCGGCGACCAGCGGCGCCAGGTCGTCGGCGAGCTGCCGGCCGATGGGGGTGAGCTGCACGACCCGGCTGGTGCGGGCGAACAGCGGGGCTCCGATCCGGCGTTCCAGCTTCTTGACCACGTGGCTGATCCGCCCGGTCGTCACCCGCAGGCGTTCGGCCGTCCGGCCGAAGTGCAACTCCTCGGCGAGCGTCAGGAAGGTCTCCAGCTCGTGGCGTTCCAGCACGTCGGCGTCCCGTCGTTGAATCCGGCTCAACGATCGTAGTGTGATCGCGTCTTGGTCGGCCCGCCCGGCCGGCGCATCGTGGGGGGCATGGAAACGACGACAGTGATCGACCACCTGGCCGGCCTCGACGGCCCGCTGCGGGAGATCGGCGAGCAGCTCCTCCCCGTCGAGCCGGCCCTGTTCACCGACTGGCTGCGCCAGGCCAAGGACCTGGAGGCGAAGTGAGCGCGGTGCGGGTCACGGGCTTCGACCACCTGGTGCTCAACGTCTCCGACGTCGAGCGGGCGCTGGGCTTCTACTGCGACGTGCTGGGCCTGGCCCCGGTGCGGGTCGACGAGTGGCGGGCCGGCAAGGTCCCGTTCCCGTCGGTACGCGTCAGCCCGGAGACCATCATCGACCTCGTCCACCGGGACCGGGGCGAATCCAACGTGGACCACTTCTGCCTGGTGGTGGAGCCGCTGGACTGGCAGCACGTCGTCGACGCGGGCGTGTTCACGGTTCTGGAGGGACCGGTGGGCCGGTTCGGCGCGCGCGGCAGCGCCACCTCCCTCTACGTGCGGGACCCGGACGGCAACTCCGTCGAGCTGCGCTGGTATCCCCAGGACGCCGCGTAGCGGGCCGACGTGCGACAGGCCCCGCCGGCGCGACGGCCGGCGGGGCCTGTCCGACGGGTGTGCGACGAGTCAGCGGTTGGCGCGCGGGTCGTTGTCGCGGCGTGGCCGGCGCGACGCGGAAGCGTCGGTCAGGGCTGGGTGACCGCGCGATACGCGTCCTCGATCCGTGCGGCCAGCAGCACCTCGCGCTCGGTCAGCGGGGTGTTGCCGTGGCCGACCTTGATGTGCGTGTGGCCGGCGCGCCGGTTGATCTCGGGCCGCAGGTGCAGCGCGTCGGCGACCACCTTCACCCGCTCGGTGAGGGCCGCGTGCTGCGAGTCGTCGATCACGAGGGTGCGGCGGATCTGCTCACCCTCCCGGGTCCAACCGGTGAGCAGGGTGAGGGCGTCGCTGAGGTAGTCGTGCTTCGCCCGGCCGTTGAACAGCACGCGCATCACCGCACCTCCCAGGCGCCGTTGCCGGCTTGTGGCCAAATCGTCGCCGCCCCGTGTCTTGTCGGTGCCCTCTAGTCTGTCGCCGCACGGTTGGTGTGTCCACGCCCACACTTCCGTGTTCTCCTGCCCTGACGGTCGGCCACGCTACCCAAACCGCCGATTGATCTGGCACGCTGGACGCCCGTGCGGACCGAACGGGCTAACAACGGCGGGCAGGCCGAACGACGGGACCTGAAGGTCGTCGTCGGGGCGGCGATCATCAGGAACGGCAGGGTGCTCGCCTGTGCCCGGGCCGCCCCGCCCGAGGTGGCGGGCATGTGGGAGTTCCCCGGCGGCAAGGTGGAGCCGGGCGAGAGCGAGACCGCCGCGCTCGTCCGCGAGTGCGCCGAGGAACTTGCCGTACGCGTGGAGATCGGCGACCGGGTCGGCCGTAACGTCCGGATGGCGCACGGCCGCTCGGTGCTCAAGGTGTACGCGGCCCGACTGCTGCACGGCGAGCCGCAGGCGCTGGAGCACTCGGCGCTGCGCTGGCTCTCCGCCGACGAGTTGGACACCGTCACCTGGCTGCCGGCCGACGCACCCATCGTCGCCGCCCTCCGCCCGATCCTCGCGCCCGGCTGAGCCGAAGCGGACACCACGGCGAAAACGGGACGGGGGCCGTCGGCAACAGCCGCGGCCCCCGTCATCGTCGACGCTCTCAGTGCTTGTCCTGCTCCGGGTGGGCGAAGTTCAGGTGCTCCGGCGGCAGCGGGAACTTCACGTCCTCGCCGAACGGCGACGGCGCCGCCGCCCGGTCGAAGGTGAGCTCCGTCAGCGGCAGCTTGCCGTGGTCGTCCACCGCCGGCGCCGTCGGCTTCGGCACCTCGCGGTGCCAGTTGACGCCGCGCTGGGCCTGCACCTCGGCCCGCGGGTCGTGCGAGCCGCCCGCGTGCGAGTGCACGCCCCCGTGGGCCGCGCTGCCGTGCACCGCACCGCTGGCGTGCCCGCTGGTCACGATGGTCTGAGGCACCTGACCCCTCCGGAAGATCTTGCTACCAAGCCACACAAGGGGATCGTACCTGCGGTCGACGACCCGCTCCTTCATGGGGATGATCCCGTTGTCCGTGATCTTGATGTGCTCCGGGCAGACCTCGGTGCAGCACTTGGTGATGTTGCAGAATCCGAGGCCCTGTTCGGCCTGCGCGTACTCCTTGCGGTCGGTCTTCGCGTCCAGCGGGTGCATGTCCAGCTCCGCGGCCCGGATGAAGAACCGCGGCCCGGAGAACGCCTGCTTGTTCTCCTCGTGGTCCCGGATCACGTGGCAGACGTTCTGGCACAGGAAGCACTCGATGCACTTGCGGAACTCCTGCGAGCGCTCCACGTCGACCTGCTGCATCCGGTACTCGCCGGGAGCCAGGTCGGCCGGCGGCGCGAACGCCGGGGTCTCCCGCGCCTTCTCGTAGTTGAACGAGACGTCGGTGACCAGGTCCCGGATGACCGGGAAGGTGCGCAGCGGGGTGACCGTGACCGTCTCGTCCTCCGTGAAGGTGGACATCCGGGTCATGCAGCTCAGCCGCGGCTTGCCGTTGATCTCCATCGAGCAGGAGCCGCACTTGCCGGCCTTGCAGTTCCACCGGCAGGCCAGGTCGGGGGCGTCGGTGGCCTGAAGGCGGTGGATGACGTCGAGGACGACCTCGCCCTCGTTCACCTCGACCATGTAGTCCTGCAGGTCGCCGCCGTTCTCGTCGCCGCGCCAGATGCGGAACTGGCGCTTGGTGCCGGGCTTGCCGGCCCCGGGGGACTTCTTCTCCGCCATTACTTGCCCGCCTCCTCGGCCTCGGCGTCGGCGACGAGGGCGTCGAACTCGGCGAGTTCCTCGTCCGTGAGGTACTTGGCCAGCTCCGCGCGGTCGAAGAGGCCGATCAGCTCCGCGCGCATCTTCGGCAACGGCTTGCGATCCAGGCGCACGGTGTCGCCGTCCAGCGAGCAGACCAGGTTGACCCGGCGCCACTTCGGGTCCATCGCCGGGTAGTCCTCCCGGGTGTGGCCGCCGCGCGACTCCTGCCGCTCCAGCGCCGCCTTCGCGGTGCACTCCGAGACCACCAGCATGTTGCGCAGGTCCAGCGCCAGGTGCCAGCCCGGGTTGTAGCGGCGGCCGCCGCTCGCGCTGACCTTGGCCACCCGCTCGCGCAGCTCCGCCAGCCGGCTCAGCGCGTCGGCCAGCTCGCCCTCACGCCGGATGATCCCGACGAGGTCGCCCATCACCGCCTGGAGGTCCTGCTGGAGGGTGTACGGGCTCTCGCCGGTGTCCCGCTGCAACGGCGCCAGCGCCGTCTCCACCGCGGCCTCCACCGCCGCGACGTGGACCTTGGGACGGGCCGGCAGGCTGTCGGCGTACGTGGCGGCGTGGCCGCCCGCGCGCTTGCCGAAGACCAGCAGGTCGGACAGCGAGTTGCCGCCGAGCCGGTTGGAGCCGTGCATGCCGCCGGAGACCTCACCCGCCGCGAAGAGCCCCCGGACGGTGCCGTACGCGGCGCCCGAGTCCGGTTCCACCTCGACGCCGCCCATCACGTAGTGGCAGGTCGGGCCGACCTCCATCGGCTCCTTGGTGATGTCGACGTCGGCCAGCTCCTTGAACTGGTGGTACATCGACGGCAGGCGGCGGCGGATCTCCTCGGCCGGCAGCCGCGAGGCGATGTCCAGGTAGACGCCGCCGGCGGGGGTGCCCCGGCCGGCCTTGACCTCGCTGTTGATCGCCCGGGCCACCTCGTCGCGGGGCAGCAGCTCCGGCGGGCGCCGGTTGTTGTCCGGGTCCTTGTACCAGCGGTCGGCCTCGGCCTCGTTGTCCGCGTACTGCTTGCGGAAGACGTCGGGAACGTAGTCGAACATGAACCGCTTGCCGTCGGAGTTCTTCAGCACGCCGCCGTCGCCGCGGACCGACTCGGTGACCAGGATGCCCTTCACCGAGGGCGGCCAGACCATGCCGGTCGGGTGGAACTGGAGGAACTCCATGTTGATCAGCGTCGCGCCGGCCCGCAGGGCCAGCGCGTGCCCGTCACCGGTGTACTCCCAGGAGTTCGAGGTGACCTTGTAGGAACGGCCGACGCCGCCGGTCGCCAGCACCACGGCCGGCGCCTCGAAGAGGACGAACTCGCCGGACTCCCGGTAGTAGCCGAACGCGCCGGCGACCCGGTCGCCGTCGAGCAGCAGCTCGGTGATGGTCGTCTCGGCGAACACCTTGATCCGGGCGTCGTAGGAGCCGTGCTCCCTCTTGTCCTCCTGCTGGAGCGAGACGATCTTCTGCTGGAGGGTGCGGATCAGCTCCAGGCCGGTCCGGTCGCCGACGTGCGCCAGGCGCGGGTACTCGTGGCCGCCGAAGTTGCGCTGCGAGATCTTCCCGTCCCTGGTGCGGTCGAAGAGCGCGCCGTACGTCTCCAGCTCCCAGATCCGCTGCGGCGACTCCTTCGCGTGCAGCTCGGCCATCCGGAAGTTGTTCAGGAACTTGCCGCCGCGCATGGTGTCGCGGAAGTGCACCTGCCAGTTGTCCCGGCTGTTCACGTTGCCCATCGCGGCGGCGGCGCCGCCCTCGGCCATCACCGTGTGCGCCTTGCCGAAGAGCGACTTCGAGATGATCGCGGTCTTCTTGCCGGCGAGCCGGGCCTCGATCGCCGCGCGCAGGCCGGCGCCGCCGGCCCCGATCACGACGACGTCGTAGTGGTGTCGTTCGATCCGGGTGGTGGACGTGTGCTGGTGAGGATTTGTCATGTCAGGGGGCCCTCTAGTTGATGAACCGCAGGTCGTTGAACCAGCCGGCCGCGACCGCCATGACGTAGAAATCCGTCAGGGCCAGGGTGCCGAGGGTGATCCAGGCGAGCTGCATGTGCCGGACGTTCAGCCAGGACACGCCGGTCCAGGCCCGGTAGCGCACCGGGTGCTTGGAGAAGTGCTTGAGCCGCCCGCCGATGATGTGCCGGCACGAGTGGCAGGAGATCGTGTACGCCCACAGCATGACCACGTTGGCGAGCAGGATGATGTTGCCCAGGCCGAACCCGAAGCCCTTCGGCGAGTGGAAGGCCAGGATCGCGTCCCAGGTGTTGATCAGCGAGATGACGGCGGCGGCGTAGAAGAAGTAGCGGTGCAGGTTCTGGCCGAGCAGCGGGAACCGGGTCTCGCCGCCGTAGGACTGGTGCCCGTCCGGCACGGCGCACGCGGGCGGCGACAGCCAGAACGACCGGTAGTACGCCTTGCGGTAGTAGTAGCAGGTGAGGCGGAACAGCAGCAGGAACGGCAGGGTCAGCGCGGCGTCCGGGATGATCCACCAGCCGGGCAGGAACCGTCCGAAGTGCGCGGCGCCCTCGACGCACCGGTCCGTCACGCAGGGGGAGTAGAACGGGGTCAGGTAGTGGAAGTCCTCGACCCAGTACCACTTGTGCATGAAGACCCGGACCGTCGCGTACGCGACCCACGCGCCGAGCCCGATCACGGTGAGCAGCGGGGCGAGCCACCAGCGATCGGTACGCAACGTCTTCGCCGCGATGGCGGCGCGCGCCCGCGCTCCCCGCGGCCTCGTTGCCGTTGATGTCATTCGAGTCGTCTCCCTGACGGGGCCCGCAGGCGCGGGCGGATCAGTTTCCGGTCGGCACGCGGACCGGCGAACCCGCACCCGCTTGCCACGTCATGCGCACACCAACGACCGCGCCGGCGATACGGCGCAGCTAAGTGACACACGTTACGCCGATCTTTGCGGGCCGTCCGCGCAAGGCAGTGTCCCGTGTGTCCCGGCCGGTGGAAAGCCCCGAACGATGATCGATGTCCGGATGTTAAGAACCTCACCGGACGCCTGTCCGGCGTACGCGCGCCACTCACCCGGAAGCGTCGCCGGCCCGGACTCCGTCGTGGAGCGCGCCCGCCGGGCCTGGGGTCAGCCGGACGCGCCGCCCGTGAAGTTCCAGGAGGCCAGCCGCAGCGGCGGGGCCTCCCACCAGACGCCGTCCGTCCGGTCCGGTTGGCGCACGGCCCGGCTGCCGACGCCGAGCACCGCGCCCGGGCCGAGGGCGCGGGGGTAGGACTCGGTGAAGCGCAGGTCGCGGACCGCCCGGGTCACCACGCCGTCCTCCACCAGCCAGACGCCGTTGCGGGTCAGGCCCGTGACGACCAGGCTCTTCGGGTCGAGCACCCGGGTGTACCAGAGGTCGCTGACCAGCAGCCCCCGCCGCACCCGGCCGACGAGCGCGGCGGTGTCCCCGTCGACCACCACGCCCGACACCCCGCCGCCCGCGTCCGCCGTGCCCGGCACGTCGGGGCCCGTCGCGTGGGCGCCCGGCGTCGCCCCCGGCCCGCCGCCGGTCGGCCCGGCCGCGCCCAGGCGCAGGTTACGGGGCATCGGGCCCCACGTCGCCGCGCCGGCCAGCGCGTGCCCGGTCGACGCCGCGCCGGCCTCGGCGGCGGTACGCCGGTCGTGCGCCACCGCCCGGGTGGTGCCCGCCTCGACCAGGGTCACCGCGCGCCGGGGCGTGCCCTCGACGTCGAACGGCAACCCGGAGCCGCCGAGCGGATCGTCGACCAGGGTGACCGCCCGGTCGAACTGGGCCGCCCCTGGCTCGGCGAAGGACTGCCGCTCGGCGTACCGCTTGCCGTTGAAACCGAACCAGGAGAGATTCTGGAGCAGGTCGGCGACCGCGGCCGGCTCCAGCACCACCTCGTAGCGGCCGGGCGGCAACTCGACCGGGTCGGCCGCCGCGCGCGCCTTGGCCGCCGCCCGGGCGCCGAGCGCGGCACCGTCGAGATTGGCCAGCCGGTCGGCGCAGAACCGGGCCACGCCGTCGGAGCCGCCGGTGCGGGCGATGCCGTCCATCGCCGCCTCGGCGGCGCGGCCGCATGCCGAGTGGCCGGCCGAGTTGGCGAACGCGGAGGAGCGGTGTGCCGTGCGGCAGTAGCCGGCCGTCTCCAGCCCGCCGGCCGCCGCGACGAACGCGCGCACCCGCTCGGCCCGCTCGTCCGGCTCGGCGTACGCGGTGGCCTCGTCGAAGGTCGCGGCGGTCGGCGCCGGCGCCGGCGGGGCGAGGCCGGGCCAGGCCGGGTCGGGCGGGCAGAGCCGCGCCGCGGCGAGGGTGCGCTCGACCAGCGCGCGCAGCCCGTCGGCGGTGACCACGCTGCCGCCGCCGGCGGCCGTGCGCCCGTCGACGTGCAGCCGCAGCCGGACCTCGACGCCGGACTCCGCCACGTTCTGGTGGATGAACGAGTTGGCGAACCGGGTCAGCGCCAGGTCGGCCCGGGTGACCACCGCCTCGGCCTGCGCGTCGCGCCCGCCGAGCCGGCGGACCAGCTCCACCACCTGACCGGCGATCTCCAGCTCACTCATGCTGCACCTCCTTCGTTCGCGACTGCGGGACTCGCTCGCTGCGCTCGCTCATTCCTCGCGCTCACGGTGTCGCTTTCGTTCGCGACTGCGGGACTCGCTCGCTGCGCTCGCTCATTCCTCGCGCTCACGCGCGAACTCCTACCCGGACGTTGCGGAAGCGGGCCGGTGCGGCCGGGTGGCCGGTGTGGCCGACCTGGCCGGGCTGGCCCTTGCCGCAGTTGGGCGTGCCCCAGGCGACGGTCTCCGAGGAGAGCATGTCCATCGAGCGCCAGAAGAGCGGACCGATGCCGGTGTAGGTGGGGTTGCGCAGCATCCGCCCGCGCCGGCCCTTCTTCACCTCCCAGCCGATCTCGCAGCCGAACTGGAAGTTGAGCCGCTTGTCGTCGATCGACCAGGAGCGGTTGACGTCCATCAGCACCCCGTCGTCGGTGGCGGCGACGATCTCCTCCAGGGTGTGCGGGCCGGGCTCCAGGCCCACGTTGGTCATCCGGACCATCGGCAGCCGGGCCCAGCCGTCGGCGCGTACGCTGCCGCCGTGGTCCAGGCCGGCGACGGCGGCCGAGTCCCGCCCGGCGAGCACGCCCACCCAGCGCCCCTCGCGCACCGCGTCGCGCTTGACGGCCGGGGAGCCCTCGTCGTCGAAGCCGAAGCTGCCGAGCGCGCCGGGGATGGTGGGGTCGATCGTGACGTTCATGAGCTCGGAGCCGTAGCGCAGCGAGCCGAGCTGGGCCAGGTCCAACCAGGAGGTGCCGGCGAAGGCGGCCTCCCAGCCGAGGATCCGGTCCAGCTCGATGGCGTGCCCGACCGACTCGTGGATCTGCAGGGCGAGTTGCTCGCCGCCGAGGATGAGGTCGGTCTCGCCCGCGGGACAGGGCGGCGCGGTGAGCAGTGCCCGGGCCTCCTCGGCGATCCGCGCCGCGTGCGCGGCCAGGTCGAGCGAGGTGACCAGCTCCCAGCCGGTGGTGCCGTACTGGCCGCGGTAGCTCGGGTAGGAGCGACGCTGGGTCTCCCCGTCGCCGATGGCGGTGGCGGAGATGCCGCCGCCGCACTCCCGGATCCGCTGGTCGATCCGGTGCCCCTCGCTGGAGACGAACCACTTGGCCGTGTCCCAGATCTGGTAGAGGCCCTCGGCCACGTCCGCGCCCTGCTCCGCCATCGCCCGCGTGGCCCCGACCAGCAGGTCGCCCTTGTCGGAGAGCGGCACGCCGAGCGGGTCCACCGCGCAGGGGGACGCCCAGCTCGCGGTGACCGCCTCGACCGGCACCAGGTCGATCGGTGGCCCCGGGACCCGCGCGCTCGCGGCGGCGATCCGTGCGGCGCGCCGGCCGGCCTCGCGGGCGGCGGCGTCCGACAGCTCCGGTACGGCGTGGAAGCCCCAGCTCGACCCGACCAGCGCGCGGACGCCCAGCCCGATGCTCTCGTCCTGGGTCAGCTCCTCGATGTCGCCGTTGCGGGCCGACATGGACTCGTAGCGGCGGTGCATCACCCGGGCGTCGGCATACCGGGCTCCCGCGTCGAGCGCGGCCTGCACCGCGGCGGCCGCCGCGTCGAACTCGGTCATGACGGCACCTCGCTGCGCTGTGTGCCGTCATGAGGCACCACCGGACCGCGTCGATGATTCGCTCGCTGGCGCTCGCTCATGCGCCCGACCCTAGGCGAGCCCACCGACATCCGTCAGGGGACGAGCTGCTCCGGTCGGATCGTGGCCCGGACGGGCTCGGCGAGCTCCAGCGACTCTCCCCGCTTGGCCGCCGACCGCTCCACGTAGTGGCGGCCCTGACGGCGGTACAGGCGTAGCCCTCCGGTCTCCTGCTCGACCAGGAGGTGGTCGAACACCGCCGCGGTCATGTCACCTCCACCTCGTGCTGCCCGGAATGCTCCGCTGTTCGCCAACACCATCGTCGCACCCGGCGTGCGAGCCGAGGGGTCAATGCTCGTGGATGTGCTGGTGGGGGGTGTCGGAGCCTGTTGCAGAGTCGTTACGCTGGGGCCCGCTGACAGCCTCCGGTTATGTAGCTTATTTTCACCCTCAGTGAATTCCTGTAGGTTCTCTTCGTCACTGAGGGAGGCGGTCGTGGGCAGTCCGGAGTCGGCGTCGTCCGGGGAACCGGGCCGCCCCAGCGTGCCGGAGCAGCGCTCCGGCCAGGACCCGTACCTGCGGGTGAGCGACCTGCGGGTCCGCTTCGACACCGAGGACGGCGTGGTGCGCGCCGTCGATGGGGTGTCGTTCGCGGTGGAGCGCGGGCGCACGCTCGGCATCGTCGGCGAGTCGGGCTCGGGCAAGAGCGTCACCTCGCTGGCCATCCTCGGCCTGCACAACGCCAAGCGGACCACCATCACCGGGGAGATCTCCGTCGGCGGGCGCCAACTGGTCGGCCTGTCCGAGGAGGAGGTACGCCGGCTGCGCGGCCGGGACATGGCGATGATCTTCCAGGACCCGCTGTCCGCGCTGCACCCGTACTTCACGGTGGGCAGGCAGATCGCCGAGGCGTACCGGGTGCACCACCCGAGCGCCGGTAAACGCGAGGCCCGCCAGCGCGCGGTGGACATGCTGGGCCGGGTCGGCATCCCGCAGCCGGCGCGCCGCTTCGACCAGTACCCGCACGAGTTCTCCGGCGGCATGCGGCAGCGGGCCATGATCGCCATGGCGCTGGTCAACGACCCGGACCTGCTGATCGCCGACGAGCCGACCACCGCCCTGGACGTGACCGTGCAGGCGCAGATCCTCGACCTGCTGGCCGACCTCCAGTCCGAGTTCCACTCCGCGATCATCATGATCACCCACGACCTGGGCGTGGTCAGCCAGGTCGCCGACGAGGTGCTGGTCATGTACGGCGGCCGGGCCGTCGAGCACGGCAGCGTCGAGCAGGTGCTCCGCCGGCCGCAGCACCCGTACACCTGGGGTCTGCTCTCCAGCGTGCCCTCCCTGCACGGCGACGCGGACGCGGACCTGGTGCCGATCAAGGGCAACCCGCCCAGCCTGATCAACCTGCCGCCCGGCTGCGCCTTCCACCCACGCTGCCGGTACGCCGACCGCAACGGCGACCGGTCCCGCACCGAGGTCCCGGAGCTGCGCCCGGCCGGCGCGCCCGGCCACCTGGTGGCCTGTCACCTCTCCGCCGACGACCGGACCCGGCTGTACGCGGAGGACATCGCCCACGTGGGGGTTGCCCGGTGAGCGCGAGGAACGCGGCGGAGCGGAGTCCCGCGGTCGCGAACGAAGGTGGGACCCGATGAGTGTGGACACGGTGGAGCCGCTGCTGCGGGTGCGCGGGCTGGCGAAGCACTTCCCGGTGCGCAGCGGGCTGCGGAACACGGGCCTGGTGCGGGCCGTGGACGGGCTGGACTTCGACGTGCGCCCGGGCGAGACGCTCGGCCTGGTAGGGGAGTCCGGCTGCGGCAAGACGACCACCGGCCGGATGCTGGTCCGCCTGCTGGAGCCCAGCGCGGGGAGCATCGAGTTCGAGGGCCGGGACATCACCCACGCCGGGCGTCGTGAGCTGCGCCCGCTGCGGCAGGACCTGCAGATCATCTTCCAGGACCCGTACGCCTCGCTGAACCCCCGGCACACCGTCGGCCGGATCGTCGCGATGCCGTTGCAGGTGAACGGGATCGACCCGCCGGGCGGGATCAAGGCGCGGGTGCAGGAGCTGCTGGAGCTGGTCGGGCTGAACCCGGAGCACTACAACCGGTACCCGCACGAGTTCTCCGGTGGCCAGCGCCAGCGCATCGGCATCGCCCGCGCGCTGGCGCTGCGGCCGAAGCTGATCGTCGCCGACGAGCCGGTCTCCGCCCTGGACGTGTCGATCCAGGCGCAGGTGGTCAACCTGCTCCGCGACCTGCAACGCGACCTGGGCCTGGCGTTCGTCTTCATCGCGCACGACCTGGCCGTCGTGCGGCACTTCTGCCAGCGGGTCGCGGTCATGTACCTCGGCAAGATCGTCGAGATCGGCGACCGGGACGACATCTACGAGCGCCCGCAGCACCCGTACACCCGGGCGCTGCTCTCGGCGATCCCGGACGTCACCAAGCTCGGCCCGGCCGGCCGGATCCGGCTGGCCGGCGACGTGCCCACCCCGCTCAACCCGCCGTCGGGCTGCCGGTTCCGCACCCGCTGCTGGAAGGCGCAGGAGATCTGCGCCACGGAGGAGCCGGCGCTGGCGCCGCGCGACGGCGGCAACCAGGCCACGGCCTGCCACTTCCCGGAGCGCGGTTCCGTCGAGGACGCGCCGCCGGCCGCCGCGGGCGCCGAGCGGGCGGAAGCCGGCGTGGGTGCCGGACCCGTGGACGCGGGCGCGGGCGCGGGCGCGGCGGACACGGGTGCGGGCGTCGAGGAGGTGTCGAGATGAGCATGTCCCCGGTGGAGGGCGTGGCGCTGGTCGAGATCGAGTCGGGCGGCGACGCCGACGCGCCGAAGGGGAAGGGCTTCGTCGGCCGTTCGCCCGGCCAACTCGCCTGGATCCGGTTGCGCCGCGACCGGACGGCGATGGTCAGCGGGGGGATGCTGGTCTTCTTCGTGCTGGTGGCGCTCGCCGCGCCGCTGATCGAGATGCTCTACGGGATCAGCCCCCGCGACCAGTTCCAGGGCAAGCTGGACGGCTTCGGCATGCCGCTGGGCTACGCCGGCGGCGTGTCGGGCGACCACTTCTTCGGGCTGGAGCCCAACCTCGGCCGGGACATCTTCATCCGGCTGGTCTACGGCCTGCGTACCTCCCTCCTGATCGCGTTCGCGGCGGCGGTGATCACGGCGGTCATCGGCATCGCGCTCGGCGCGCTCGCCGGTTACCTCGGCGGCTGGCTCGACGCCGTCATCAACTGGTTCACGGACCTGACCCTGGCCATGCCGTTCCTGGTCATCGCGCTGGCCCTGACCCCGACCCTGACGCTGCGCTTCTACGGCGAGCGGGACGCGGTCTCCCCGGCCTTCGGGGTCGGGGTGCTGATCGCCGTCTTCGCGCTCTTCGGCTGGACCAGCACCGCCCGGCTGGTCCGCGGTCAGGTGATCGCGCTGCGCGAGCGGGAGTTCGTGGAGGCCGCCAAGGCCAGCGGCGCCGGGCTGGGGCACATGCTCTTCCGGCAGTTGCTGCCGAACATCTGGGCGCCGATCCTGGTCTCGTTCTCGCTCGCGGTACCGCAGTTCATCACCAGCGAGGCCGCGCTGTCGTTCATCGGCGTCGGGTTGACCGAGGAGACGCCGAGCTTCGGACGGATGATCTACCAGAGCCTGGACTACCTCCAGACCGACCCGGCGTTCGTCTTCTTCCCCGGCATCACGATCTTCGCGCTCGTGTTCGCGTTCAACCTCTTCGGCGACGCGCTGCGCGACGCGCTCGACCCGAAGTCGTCCCGGTAGGGGTTTCCGATGACGCGCTTCCTGATCAAGCGGATCTTCTCGGCGGTGCTCACCCTGTTCGCGGTGAGCGTGCTGACCTTCCTGATGTTCTTCGCGCTGCCCCGCGACCCGGTCAGCGGCATGTGCCCGAAGAACTGCAACCCCGAGCGGCTGGAGCGGGTCCGCGAGGAGTTGGGCCTGCGCGACCCGCTCATCACCCAGTACGCCGGCTACATGAAGGGCATCTTCACCGGGCGGGACCTGGGCAGCGCCCAGGGCGGCCGGTGCGACGCGCCCTGCCTGGGCTGGTCGTACGTCAACAACGAGGCGGTGCTGGACACCATCGTCCGGGTGCTGCCGGTGACGCTGAGCATCGTGATCCCGGCGGCCATCCTCTGGCTGCTGCTCGGCGTCGGCCTCGGCATGGTCTCGGCGCTGCGCCGGGGCACCTGGCTGGACCGGGCCGCGATCGGCTTCTCGCTGACCGGCGCCTCGCTCCAGCTCTACTTCGTCGGCGCGGTGCTGCTGCTGGTCTTCGTCTACAACCTGCGCCTGCTGCCGGTGCCGAGCTACACGTCGATCTTCGACAATCCGGTGAAGTGGGCCAGCGGGCTGGTGCTCTCCTGGGTCGCGCTGGCCTTCCTCTTCTCCGCTATCTACGCCCGGCTGTCGCGGGCGCAGATGCTGGAGACGCTCTCCGAGGACTTCGTCCGCACCGCGCGGGCGAAGGGCCTGGCGAAACCGAAGGTGTACGGGCGGCACGCGCTGCGCGCCGCCATCACCCCCGTGGTCACCATCGCCGGCCTGGACGTCGGGGCGGCGTTGGGCGGCACGGTGATCACCGAGACCACCTTCGGCATGCAGGGGCTGGGGCGGACCGCGGTCGAGGCGGTGCGCGCGGGCGACCTGCCCACCATCATGGCGACCGTGCTCGTCTCGGCGGTCTTCGTGGTGCTCGCCAACGTGCTGGTCGACCTGCTCTACGCCGCGATCGACCCCCGCGTACGGCTGGGGTGACCCGACCGTCCCGGCCGGCACGCCCCACCGGGTGTCCGCCGGTCGGGCGGCGGTGAAATTTATCGACAACGTTACACAACTCGTAGGTTTTCTTCTTTACGATCCTCGGGACGTCGGCGTTCACGCCCGGCGGCACCTGGGTGGAGGAGGTAGGAGATGCGACCACGCGTGGCGGCCGCCGCAGGCGGCGCGATCGCACTGGTGGTGACATTGGGTGCGTGCTCGGAGAACACGGGCGAGGGCACCACGGTGGACACGAACCGGCAGCAGACCGGGGTCATCGCGACCGACCCGAAGGACTCCAGGGGTCCGGCGGCCGAGGTGCCGGGTGCCCAGAAGGGCGGCACCTTCACCATCATCCGGGAGACCCCCATCTCCCACCTGGACCCGCAGCGGACGTACTCGTTCGCCGGCCTGATGACGTCGCCGCTGTTCTCCCGTTACCTGACGACGTGGAAGGACGACGGCAAGGGCGGCCTGGTCCTCGTCGGCGACCTGGCCGAGACGCCGGGCACCAACGTCAACAACGACTGCAAGGTCTGGGAATTCAAGATCAAGGACGGGGTCAAGTTCGAGGACGGCCGGCCGATCACCTCCAAGGAGATCGCGTACGGCATCGCCCGTTCCTTCGACCCGGACCTGTCGGGCGGCCCGACCTACATCCAGGAGTGGCTGGCCGACAGCCCGCAGTTCGACACCAAGTGGGACTTCAAGGCCAACAAGACCTCGCTGCCCCCGGGCCTGACCACCCCGGACGCGAAGACCCTGCGCTTCGAGTTCGCCAAGCCCCGCTGTGACCTGCCGTTCGCGGTCTCGCTGCCGACCACCGCGCCGCTGCCGCCGGACAAGGACACCGGCGTCAACCTGGACAACGCGCCGTTCTCGTCCGGGCCCTACAAGATCGCCAAGAACCAGGTCGGCGTGCAGATCACCCTGGACCGCAACCCGCACTGGGACCCGAACACCGACCCGGTGCGGCACCAGTACCCGGACCAGTTCGTCTGGAGCTTCGGCCCGACCGCCGACGCCGCGAACAACCGGGTGATCGCCGACAACGGCGCCGACCAGAGCGCGGTCGCCTTCAACTACGTGCCGGCCTCGCTGGTCGCCAAGGTCGCCAACGACCCGGCGCTCAAGGAGCGGACCATCCTCTCCCCGACGCCGAGCTCCAACCAGCTCGTCATCAACAACCAGCGGGTCAAGGACCTGAAGGTCCGCCAGGCGCTGAACTACGCCATCGACCGCGAGGGCCTGATCAAGTCCGTCGGCGGGCAGACCGTCGCCTCCCCGATGACCACGCTGATGCCGCCGTCGACGATCGGCTACAAGGCGTACGACGCCTACCCGGCCGGCGCCAACGGCAACGTCGACAAGGCCAAGGAGCTGCTCGGCGGCCAGACGCCGGAGCTGGTCCTCGGCGTCGCCGACAACACGACCGAGCAGCAGATGGCCACCCAGCTCAAGGGCAACCTGGAGCGGGCCGGCTTCAAGATCACCGTCCGCAACATCCCGGACGACTCGAAGCTCGACGAGGTCAAGAAGAAGGACAACCCCTGGGACCTGTACATCGGTAACTGGGCGGCGGACTGGCCGAGCGGCGCCTCGATCCTGCCGGTGCTCTACGACGGCCGCACCATCAAGCCCGAGGGCAACAGCAACAGCGCCTTCTTCAACGACCCGGCGATCAACGCCGAGTTCGACCGGATCCTGGCCCTGCCGCCGGCCGAGCAGGGCCCGGAGTGGGCCAAGCTCGACGAGCGGATCATGAAGGAGCACGCCCCGGTGGTGCCGCTCTACGTCGACGTGGCCTACCTCGTGCACGGCTCCAAGGCCGGCGGGGTCTTCGTCTCCAGCGTCTTCGGCTACCCGTCCTTCGTGAACGCGTACGTCAAGCAGTAACTCAGGCACCAACCGCACGGACGGGCCCCGGTCGACAGCGTCGTCGACCGGGGCCGCCGCGCATCCGCCCCGCGCACGCCCAGCTGTGAGGAAGGGCCCCTTCCTCTACCGCAGGCGTTAACAAGGTGCCCTTCCTCACAGGTGCTGGCGGACGAAGTCCAGCTCCAGTCTGAGCAGGCGTTCCGCGGTGCCGCCGGCGGCCATGTGGGTGGCCCCGGTCAGCGGGAGCACCGAGTGCGGCCGACCGGTGGCCAGCAGCGCCGCCGACAGGCGCAGGGTGTGCGCGGCCACCACGTTGTCGTCCACCAGGCCGTGCACCAGCAGCAGCGGCCGGGCCGCCGCCGGGTCGGTCACCGGCTCGCCGGCCAACTCCACCAGCGAGTGGTGCGCGTAGATGTCCGTGCCGTCGGCCGGCAGGCCGAGGTAGCGCTCGGTGTAGGCGGTGTCGTACAGCGCCCAGTCGGTGACCGGCGCCCCGACGATGCCGCACCGGAACAGCTCCGGGTGCCGCAGCACCGCCAGCCCGGCCAGCCAGCCGCCGAACGACCAGCCGCGCACGGCCACCCGGCCGAGGTCGAGGTCGGGGTGCTTGCCGGCCAGCGCGGTGAGCGCGTCCACCTGGTCGAGCAGCACGACGTCGGCCACCCGCCGGTGGATCGCCTTCTCGAAGGAGGGGGCCACGCCCGGCGTACCGCGGTTGTCGATGGTGACCACCGCGAAGCCGGCGTCGGCCCACCACTGGCGCTCCAGCCAGGCCGAACGGGCGGCGAGCACCTCCTGGTGCCCCGGCCCGCCGTAGACGTCCAGCAGCACCGGCAGCCGCCGCCCGGTGACGTAGTTGTCGGGGTAGAGCACCGCCGTCGGCAGCCGCCGGTCGGTGACCCGCTCCAGCAGCGGCAGCGGCGAGTACGGCGGGGTGGCGGCGAGCGAGCGCAGCACGGCCACCTCGCGCTCGCCCTGCCACACCGTCCACCGGGTGCCCGGGTGGTCGAGCGAGGCGCTGCCCACCACCAGCACGTCCCCGCCGACGGCGGCGGTGTGCCAGCCCGGGTCGGTGGTGATCCGGCGGGCGTCGACGCCCCCGCCGATCGTGGTGCGTACCCGGAACAGGTGCCGCTCGCTCGGCTCCCCGTCGCTCGCCTCCACCAGCAGGTCGGCCGGGCCGGTGCCGCCGGGCAGCCGCCCCACCACCCGCCGCACGTAGAGCGACGGCGGGGTGAGCAGGGTGCCGTCGGCGAAGAGGCAACGGGCGTCGTACCCGTCGTGGGCCAGTTCCCCGCCGACCAGCACCCGACCGTCGGGCAGGTGCGCCGGGGTGCCGGGGATCGGCTCCACCCAGCGCGGGTCGGCCAGCTCGGCGTGCACCTGCGTCTCGCCGGTGCGCGGGTCGACCGCGAGCACCAGGCCGTGCTGCTGGGAACGGCGCAGCACGGTGATCAACGGTCCGCCGTCGGCCCAGTGCACCGCGGTCAGGTACGGGTAGGTCTCCCGGTCCCAGTGCACGTCGACCCAGCCGTCGTCGAGGTCGAGCAGGTGCAGGCTGACCTCGGCGTTCGGGCCGCCCGCCCGCGGGTACGCGACCGTGGTCGGCGGGCTCGCCGGGTCGGCCGGGTCGTGCAGGTGCCAGCGGTCGAGCCGGGACTCGTCCACCCGGGCGGCCAGCACCGAACGCCCGTCGGGCGCCCACCAGTAGCCGCGGAACCGGTCGAACTCCTCGGCCGCGATGTGCTCGGCCAACCCCCAGGTCACCCCGGAGTCCTCGCCGGCCAGCAGGGTGTCCGTGCCGTCGTGCTCGACCACCCGTAGTTGACCCCGGCGGACCCCCTCGGCGGCGTCGGTCACGTACGCCAGGCGCTGCCCGGTCGGGTCGGGCCGCGGGTCGAGCACCGGGCCGACGGTGGCCACCTCGACCACGTCACCGTGCACCAGGTCGGCCCGGAACAGCCGGCCGGCCAGCGCGAAGACCGCCACCCGGCCGGCGGCGTCCAGCGCGTACGAGCCGATGCCGGAGGCGCTCAGCCGCAGCCGTTCGCGCAGCGCTCGCTCGCCCGGGCTGAGCGCGTCGACGTCGGCGTCCGCCCCGAGCAGCGCCGCCGGGTCGGCGACCAGCCGTTCCTCGCCGGTCGCCACGTCCAGCAGCCAGAGCGCGTCGGCCGGGTCCTCCGGGCCGGCGGAGCGCAGGAAGACCACCCGGGAACCGTCGTCGGCCACGGCGACCGCGCGCGGCGCTCCGCGGCTGAACCGGCGGGTACGGGCGGCCAGCTCCGGAAAGTCCACAGGCCAGATCGTAGAGCGGTGCCGGGGGTGATGTGGCCGACCTGGCTGGACGCGTCACGGCTGGCGGGGGAGAACCGCCGGATAGAGTGACCACCGTGACGACGCTGCCCGACCGCCGCCTCCTGCTGGTCCACGCGCACCCCGACGACGAGTCCATCGGCACCGGCTCGACGATGGCGCACTACGCCGCCACCGGCGCCCACGTCACCCTGGTGACCTGCACGCTCGGCGAGGAGGGCGAGATCCACGTGCCGGCGCTGGCCCAGCTCGCCGCGGCCGAGGCCGACCAGCTCGGCGGGTGGCGGATCGCCGAGCTGAACGCCGCGTGCGCCGCGCTCGGCGTCACCGACCACCGCTTCCTCGGCGGCGCCGGCCGCTACCGCGACTCCGGCATGATGGGGCTCGCCACCAACGAGCACCCCCGGGCCTTCTGGCAGGCCGACCTCGACGAGGCCGCCGGCCACCTGGTGGAGATCATGCGGGAGGTACGCCCGCAGGTCGTGGTCACGTACGACGGCAACGGCTTCTACGGGCACCCCGACCACATCCAGGCGCACCGGGTGACGATGCGCGCCGTCGAGCTGGCCCGCGCCGAGGGCCTCGCCCCGGCCAAGGTCTACTGGACGGCCATGCCGCAGAGCGTGCTGGAAGCCGGCATGGAGCACTTCGCCGGCTCGTCGGACAACCCCTTCGCCGGCATCGACCAGGCCACCGAGCTGCCGTTCTGCACGCCGGACGCGCAGATCGCGGCGCGGATCGACGCCACCGACCAGCATGCCGCCAAGGAGGCGGCGATGCGCGCCCACGCCACCCAGATCCCCGACTCCTCCTGGCTCTACTCGATCGCCGGCAACTTCGGCAGCGAGTTCATGGGCGTGGAGTACTACACCCTCGCGGTCGGCGAGAAGGGCCCGGGCAGCGGGCCGTACGGCTGGGAGGACGACCTCTTCGCCGGGCTCGACGTCGCCGACGGCCCGGACCGGTCCCCGGTCGGGGCGGCCGGTCTCCGGTGACGCTGCCCGCCGCGCCGATGTCGGTCGTCCCCGAGGAGAGCGCCCCGCCACCGCCGCCCGGCCGGTCCCGGCTGCTGCTCGACCTGGCCCTGCGGGTGGCCGGCGCGCTGGTCGCCGTTCTCGGCGGGGTGCTGACCGCGGTGCTGGAGCTGTTGTTCGCCACGCTCCGGGTCGGCGGGCAGCTGATCGGCCTCTCGGTGGTCCTGGCCGTCGCCGCCAACATCGCGCTGAGCTGGTTCGCCCACGAGGCGGTCGGCCGTCGCTGGGCGGTGGCGCTGCCCGCGCTGCCCTGGTTCGTCCTGATGGCGGTCGCGGCCGTCCGCACCGCCGAGGGGGATCTGCTCGTCGCCGGCGACAACTGGGTCGGCCTGGCGATGATCGTGGCCGGCGCGATGACCTTCGCGGTGATGGGCTTCCGGCAGATCCTGGCGCCGCCGCCGGCCCGTCCGGGGGACTGACGACACACAGGTTCCGGTGGTAGATATTCCTGCCAGGAAGCCCGCCGCCGAGGCGGGCGGTACGGCGGGAGGCGTGCGATGAGGGAGCGGTGGCGCGCGATCGGGGTGCTCGCGGTCGCGCTGTTCGCGGTCAACGTGGTCGCCCGGCTGGTCATCCGGTTCGGCTTCGACGGTGACGACACCGCCGTCGCCGACCGGGTGTCGCTGGGGATGTTCGCGGTGATCGGGTTGGTGCTGGCGGCGGTCGCCTTCCTCTGGGGCAGGCGTCAGCCGGTCGCCGCCTGGGGGTCCGACATGGCCGCCGCGGTCGGCATCGCGCTGCTGTTGACGGTGCTGGTCGGGCCGCTGCTGGTAGGGGAGAACCCGTTCGGCGGGGGCGCGGGCACCTTCTTCGCCCAGATCTGGCTCTACCTCGCGGCCACCGGCGTCGGGGTGCTGCTCGGCTACCTGCTCCTCACGGCGCTCGGCCTCGACCACCGCTCGCAGTCCCTCAAGCGGTACGCCGAACTGAAGGTCACCAAGCCCCGCAAGGTCGTCCGTCGCTGACCCGCGCACCCATCCCCACCCTTCCGCCCGCGGTCTTGCAGTTTGTGCCCATGATTCGCGGAGGATGTCGGGGCGGAAGGTGCAAGATCGCCGAGTTTGGTGGGCGGGCGGGGGCGTCGCGCGGTCAGTGCGGGGCGGTGCGGGTCACGTAGGTGTGGTGGGTGGTGAAGCCGAGGGTGCGGTAGAGGGCCACCGCCGGGGTGTTGCGCTGCTCGACCTGGAGGAAGGCGCGCGAGGCGCCGGTGGCGGCGCCCCAGTCGGCGAGCGCCCGGATCATCCGGCCCGCCAGGCCCTGCCGCCTCGCCTCGGGCCGCACCTCGATGAGGCTGAGCCCGAGCCAGCGCCCCGGCCCGGTGACCGTGCCGCGGCCGATGGCGAGCAGCGTGCCGTCGGCGTACACGTGGGCGAAGCGGACCTGGTCCACGGCGGTGAGCACGTGCCGGGCGGCGTCCGGCAGGCCGCCCTTGCGGCCCGCGGCGACGGCGAGCCAGTCGTCCGAGGGTGCGGCGGCCAGCTCGACCGGCGGTGACCCGGCGGGCGCCGGCGCGGCCGGCGGCAGTCCCGCCAGCGGCACGGTCTGCACCAGCACGGGCGGCCGGCTGCCCCAGCCCCGCGCGTCCAGCTCGGCGCCGACCGGGGCGGCGAGCGGCAGCGGGGTGTTGACCAGGGCCGGTTGGCCGAGGTCGGCGTACCAGCGCTCCACCGCGTCGAGCGCGGCGGGCAGCGGCCGGTCCGGATCGCCCACCGGCAGCGCCGAGTTGGCCCGGCCGGTCCAGCCGTCGGCGGCGCGCAGCAGCCACTCCCCGAGGCGATCCCGGACGGCGGCGGGCCACGCCTCGTCGGCGGCCAGCTCCAGCTCGACCACGGCCGCGGCGGTGGGCCGGCGGGTCGGCGGCACCCGCTTGGCCCGGTGCACCTCGGCCACCGGGACCCGGAGCCGGCCCTGGGCGGTGGCGAGAGTGAGATGGGTCTCGCTCAGCTCGACCAGCTCGCCGAGAGCGTCCGAGAAGAGGGGCCGGCCTTCGCGAATCCCCACAATCCGGCGAACCACGATCCGGTGTCCCACATCCTGCTGTCGGAGCACGATCGACCCCCTCCCCGGCGAGATACTAGGCTCTTACCGTCGCGGGTGATCGCGGCGTGTCTTGCGGAGGAGAAGACCGGTGACCTACATCATCGCCGAGCCGTGCGTGGATGTGCTCGACAAGGCATGCATCGAGGAGTGCCCGGTCGACTGCATTTACGAGGGCAACCGGATGCTCTACATCCACCCCGACGAGTGCGTCGACTGTGGTGCCTGTGAGCCCGTCTGCCCGGTCGAGGCGATCTTCTACGAGGACGACGTCCCGGAGCAGTGGAAGGACTACACCGGCGCCAACTACGAGTTCTTCGAGGACCTGGGCTCGCCCGGTGGCGCCTCGAAGATCGGCAAGGTGGAGAAGGACGCGTCCTTCGTCGCCGCGCAGCCGCCGCGCGGCGAGGGCCACTGAGCCGCCCCGTGCCGGTCTCGTCGCGGCTGCCCGAGTTCACCTGGGACACCCTGGACGCCGCGGCCGCGCTGGCCGCGGCGCACCCGGAGGGCCTGATCAACCTCTCCATGGGCACGCCGGTCGATCCGGTGCCCGAGGTGATCCGGCGGGCGCTCGCCGAGGCGTCGGACGCCCCGGGCTACCCGCTGACCGCGGGCACGCCAGCGTTGCGCGAGGCGATCGCCGCCTGGGTCGCGCGGGCCTGCGGGGCGGGCGTCGACGGCCTCGGCGTGCTGCCGACGATCGGCTCCAAGGAACTCGTCGCCTGGCTGCCCACCCTGCTCGGGGTGGGCCCCGGTGACGTCGTCGTGGTGCCGTCGGTCGCCTACCCGACGTACGAGGACGGGGTCCGGCTCGCCGGGGCCACCGTCGTGCGCGCCGACTCGCTGACCGCGGTCGGCCCCACCCCCCGGGTACGCCTGGTCTGGGTCAACTCGCCGGGCAACCCGACGGGGCGGGTGCTGCCGGCGGCCCACCTGCGCAAGGTGGTCGACTGGGCCCGGGAGCGCGGCGCGGTGGTCGCCAGCGACGAGTGCTACCTGCCTCTGGGCTGGTCCGCCGAGCCGGTCTCGGTGCTCTCGCCCGAGGTCTGCGGCGGGTCGTACGACGGCGTGCTGGCGGTGCAGTCGCTCTCCAAGCGGTCCAACCTGGCCGGCTACCGGGCCGGGTTCGTCGCCGGCGATCCGGCGCTGGTGGCCGAGCTGCTCAAGGTCCGCAAGCACGCCGGGATGATCGTGCCCGCGCCGGTGCAGGCCGCGATGGTGGCCGCGCTGCGCGACGAGCGGCACGCCGACGAGCAGCGGGAGCGCTACCGGGCCCGGCGGGAGATCCTGCACGCCGCGTTCACCGGGGCCGGCTTCACCGTCGAGCACTCCGAGGCGGGCCTCTACCTCTGGCTGACCCGGGGCGAGGACTGCTGGGAGACGGTCGACTGGCTGGCCCGCCGGGGCATCCTGGCCGCCGCCGGCGCCCTCTACGGCCCGAGCGGCGGGCAGCACGTCCGGGTGGCGCTGACCGCGTCCGACGCGCACGTGGCGGCGGTCGCCGGCCGGCTGCGCGGCTGAGGCACGGCCGGCGTCCTCGACATGTACCGACCGGAACGCCGAGGTGCCTGATGCGTGAGAGACCCGGCGGGCCGTTGCGGGCCGCCGTGGTGGGCACCGGCCTCATCGGCGGATCGATCCTGGTGCGGCTGCACGAGGCGGGCGTCGACGTCGCCGGCTGGGATCCCGACGAGGCCACCCGGGCGGAGGGCCGTCGGCGGGGGATCGCCTTCGCCGACGAGCTGGTCGAGGCGGTGCGCGACCGCGACCTGGTGTTCCTCGGCGGGCCACTGCCGACCCTGCCGGACGCCCTGGTCACCGTCGCCGCCCACACGGCCGAGGGCTGCGTGGTCACCGACGTGGGCAGCACCAAGGGCGGGTTGGCGGCCTTCGCCGTCGAGCACGGCCTGACCGGCCGGTTCGTCCCCGGGCACCCGATGGCCGGCACGGAACGGTTCGGGCTGACCGCCGCCGTGCCGGCGCTGTTCGAGGGGGCGGCCTGGGTGCTCTGCCCGGCGCCGGAGGGCATCGACGCGTTCCGGCTCCTGGCCGGCCTCGTCGTGGACGTCTTCGCGGCCCGGGTCGTGCCGATGTCCCCGTCCGTGCACGACGCGGTGGTGGCCCTGTCGTCCCACGTCCCCCACCTGCTGGCCGGCAGCCTCGCCGGCGCGGTGGCCCGGTCGGACGTCCGGGACGCCGTGCTCGGGCTCGCCGCGGGCAGCTTCCGGGACGGCACCCGGATCGCCGGCACGCCGGCGAAGCGGACCGCGGACATGCTGTTCCACAACCGCGAGCAGGTCGTCCGGCAGCTCGACCGGGTGCGCGCCTTCCTGGACGAGTTGTCGGCGGCGTTGGCCCGCGACGACCTGGACGCGCTCGTCGGGGGCTACCGGCAGGCCCGCGACCTGCGGATGGCCCTGCTCGACCGGGACCTGCACGCGTCCCGGCGGGAGTTCCCGACCGACGGGGACCACGCCGACGAACTCGCGTACCTGCTGGCGCTGGGCGAGGCGGGCGGGCACCTCACCGGCTGCCGGGTCGGGCCCGACACGGTCGCCTACACCGGCCACCTCCCGGCGCCCGCCGACCCCGCCTGACGGGGGCGCACCGCCCGGCAGATCCCCTGCGCCCGCACACCGGGGGCCAGGACGGTCGGCGGCGCACCGCGGCACGTCGGCCGCTCGTCGTCCGCGTTGCTTCCCGCGCGTGGCGGACGGGCGCGCGGTTAGGGTGAGGGCATGGTGGACGGGCCGGTGGTGGCGGTGCGCGGCGAGGCGTACCGGGAGGTCCCTCCCGAGATCGCCCGGTTCACGGTGACCGCCACGGCCCGCGACCGGGAGCGGGAGGCCACCCTGACCCGGCTGGCCGAGCGGGCCGCCGCCGTCCGGGTGCTGCTCGACGGCTACGGCCCCGCCATCGACCGGCGGGAGACCGGCGAGCTGCGGGTCCGGCCGGAGACCAAGCGCTCCGGCGAGCGGGTGATCGCGTACCACGGCAGCGTGGCGACCACCGTGACGGTCAGCGACTTCACCGCGCTCGGCGACCTGATGCTGCGCCTGGCCGACCAGGACCAGGTCGAGGTGGCCGGGCCGTGGTGGTCGCTGCGGCCGGACAGCCCGGCCCACCGGGAGGCCCGGCATGCCGCGATCGCCGACGCGCTGCTGCGCGCCCGCGAGTACGCGGAGGCGCTCGGCGCCCGGGTGACCGCCCTGATCGAGCTGGCCGACGTGGGCGCGGCGGAGCGGCCCATGATGAGCCGGATGGCGTACGGGACGGGCGGCGCCGAGGGCGGGCCGCCGGAGCTGGAGCTCGACCCGCAGCCGCAGACCGTGCAGGCGGCGGTGCAGGCGCGGTTCTCGATCAGCGAGCCGGTCCTCCGCTGATGACGACCGCCCGGGTCGTCGGGGCCGACGAGTTGGTCGCGCGGGCGCGCGCCCTCGCCGACGCCGGCCCGCGACAGCTGCTCGGCATCGCCGGAGCGCCCGGCGCGGGGAAGTCCACGCTGGCGGAGCGGATCGTCGACGAGATCGGCCCGGCCGCCCGGCTGGTGCCGATGGACGGCTTCCACCTGGCCCAGGCCGAGCTGCACCGGCTGGGCCGGGCGGAGCGCAAGGGCGCCATCGACACGTTCGACGCCAACGGCTACGTCTCGATGCTGCGGCGCCTGCGCCGGCTGGAGCCGACCGCGGTCTACGCGCCGGCGTTCCGGCGGGACCTGGAGGAGCCGGTGGCCGGGGCGATCGAGGTGCCGCCGTCGGTACGGCTGGTCGTCACCGAGGGCAACTACCTGCTGGTGGACGCGCCGCCCTGGGACGAGGTGCGGTCGTTGCTGCACGAGACGTGGTTCCTCGACCTGGACGCCGAGCTGCGGCTGCGCCGGCTGACCGCCCGGCACCAGGCGTACGGGCGGTCGGCGGAGCAGGCCCGGGCCTGGGCGACGGGCAGCGACGAGGCCAACGCCGCCCTGGTGGCGGGCACCGCGCACGCCGCGGACCTGGTCGTCCGGCTCGACGAGCCGCCGCCGGCCTGACGACGTCACCACCCACAGTGCCGTGGACGGGGTCGTCCGCGACAGCCGCGGATGGACGTTTGCGCAGGTGGTAGGGCCTGACCGGGGTCAGTCGAGCTGGCGTACGACGCGGGCCGGGTTGCCCAGAGCGACGACGTTGGCCGGCAGGTCCTTCGTCACGACGGCGCCCGCGCCGACGACGGTGTTCTCCCCGATGGTGACGCCGGCGAGCACGATCGCCCCGCCGCCGAGCCAGACGTTGTCGCCGATGGTGATCGGCTTGGCCGCCTCCCACTTGTCGCGGCGCGGCCCCGGCTCGACGGGGTGGGTGGGGGTGAGCAGTTGCACGTTCGGTCCGATCTGGACGTCGGCGCCGATGGTGATCGGGGCGACGTCGAGGAAGACCGCGTTGAAGTTGACGAAGCTGCGCGGCCCGATCCGGATCTGCCGGCCGTAGTCGCAGTGGAAGGGCGGCCGCACCCAGGTCTCCTCGCCCACCTCGCCGAGCAGGTCGCGCAGGGCCGCGAGCCGGCCCTCGGGGTCGGCCGCGGGGCTGGTGTTGAAGCGTTCCATCAGCCGCGCGGCGCGGTCCAGGTCGGCGAGGATCTCCGGCTCGTTGGCGATGTACGGCTCGCCGGCCAGCATGCGTTCCTTCATGGAGGTCACCGGTCGATCATCCCGACGGTCGGGCGCATCCGTTGGCTGGTCCGTCATCTTCGCGTCTTTATTCTGCATACCCGGTATGTAAATATGATGACCGTCAATGCACGTCTCTCCACAGGTAGTAACGCCCGACGAGGAGGATCCGTTGCAGCGAAGAAGAAAACTGGCCGGTCTCGGTCTCGTGCTCGGCCTGGTGCTCGGGACGCCGGGGATGGCCGTGGCCCAGGCGCCCGCCGGCCCCGCCGGTCCTGACCCGACCGCCGGCGTCGCCCCGACGCCGCAGCCGGGCAGCCGTCCCAGCACCGTCACCCTGCTCACCGGGGACCGGGTCACCGTCACCGGCGCCGGGGCAAGTGTGCGTCCCGGGCCGGGGCGCGAGAAGATCCGCTTCCTGACCCGCCGCGAGCAGGGGCGGCTCAGTGTCGTGCCGCAGGACGCGGTGGCGCTGATCCAGGCGGGGCGGGTCGACCGGCGGCTGTTCGACGTCACCGGGCTGATCGAGGCCGGCTACGACGACGCCCGGCGCGACGACCTGCCGGTGCTGGTCACCGGCCGGTCGGGCGCGGCCCGGCGTGCGGCGGCGCCGGCCGGGGTGACCGTCACCCGCGAGTTGCCCGCCGTGGGCGGGGTCGCCGGGACGGCGGCCAAGGCCCGGGCCGGCGAGGTGTGGGCGGCGGTCACCGCCGCCGGGGCGCGGGTCGGCGCGGCGGGGGGTGTCGCCCGGATCTGGCTCGACGGCCGGCGGCGGATCACCCTCGACCGCAGCGTGCCGCAGATCGGCGCGCCGGCCGCCCATCAGGCCGGGTTCACCGGTCGGGGCGTGCGGGTGGCGGTGCTGGACACCGGCGTCGACGCCACGCACCCGGACCTGGCCGGCCGGGTGGCGCAGGCCCGCAACTTCACCGAGGAGACCGCGTCGGGCGACGTGGTCGGGCACGGCACCCACGTCGCCTCGATCATCGCCGGCGGCGGCACCGCCTCCGGCGGCCGGCACCGGGGCGTGGCCCCCGACGCGACGCTGCTCGACGGCAAGGTCTGTGAGACGTTCGGCTGCCCCGAGTCGGCGATCCTCGCCGGCATGCAGTGGGCGGCCGTCGAGCAGCGGGCGGACGTGATCAACCTGAGTCTCGGCGGCTTCGACACCCCGGAGGTCGACCCGCTGGAGGAGGCCGTCAACACGCTCACCGCGCAGACCGGCGCCCTCTTCGTGGTCTCCGCCGGCAACAGCGGCACCTTCGCCCCGGTCAGTTCCCCCAGCACCGCCGACGCCGCCCTCTCGGTGGGCGCCGTCGACCGGGACGACGACCTCGCCGGCTTCTCCAGCCGTGGACCCCGCGTCGGCGACGACGGGCTCAAGCCGGACATCACCGCCCCCGGCGTGGGGATCGTCGCGGCCCGCAGCCGGGACGGGGTGATCGGCGAGCCGGCCGGGGACGGGTACGTCGCCCTGTCCGGCACGTCGATGGCCGCCCCGCACGTCGCCGGCGCGGCGGCGCTGCTGGCCCAGCAGCACACCGGCTGGACGGCCGGCCGGCTCAAGGCCGCCCTGATGGCCTCGGCGAAGCCCCATGCCGGGCTGACCGCGTACCAGCAGGGGGCCGGGCGGGTCGACGTGGCCCGCGCCGTCACCCAGGCGGTGACCAGCGACCCAGCGAGTGTCTCCTTCGGCCGGGCGCTCTGGCCGCACGACGACGACACCCCGGTCACCCGCACCGTGACCTGGCACAACGACGGCCCGGCCGCCGTCACCCTGGACCTGGCCGTCGAGGCGACCGGCCCGGACGGCAAGCCGGCCCCGGCCGGCATGTTCACCCTCGGCGCGACCCGGCTCAGCGTGCCGGCGGGCGGCACGGCGAGTGCCGCCGTCACCGCCGACACCCGGGTCGACGGCCCGGACGGCCACTACAGCGGTCGGGTCGTCGCCCGCAGCGGCGGCACGGTGGCGGTGGTCACCCCGCTGGCCGTGCACCGGGAGGTGGAGAGCTACACCGTGACGGTCGAGCACCTGAACCGCGCCGGCGGGGCCGCCGCGGAGCACGGCACCACCTTGGTCTCGCTGGACGGGCGCACCCCGTACGACCTGTACGACCCGGACGGCACCGCCGAGCTGCGGCTGCCGAAGGGCCGGTACGGGCTGAACAGCCTCGTGTTCGAGGTGGACGGCGAGCGGTTCGCCGGGGTCACGCAGTTCGCCCAGCCGGAGTTGGTGGTCGCCGGGGACACGCGGGTCACGGTGGACGCCCGACGGGGCAAGCCGGTCCGGATGAGCGTTCCGGAGCGCTCGGCCACCCCGGTGCTGGTCGACATCGGCGCGAACTTCTTCACCGACGAGGGCAGCTACAGCTTCGGCCTGCTGGCCTTCGACTTCGAGGGTCTCTTCAGCGCCGGTCTCGGCCCGTCGGTGCCCGGGGAGCGCTTCGTCGCCACGATCAGCAGTCAGTTGGCCGACCTGGAGGCCGCCAGCAGCCCCTACCTCTACGCGCTGAGCGAGGCGGTGCCCGGCCGGATGCCGACCGGCTTCGTCCGGCACTACCGGGCGGAGGACCTGGCCACCGTCACCCACCGGTTCCGGGGCGGACCCCCCGGCATGGTCGCCGAGCGCGTGGTCTTCCCGCACCGGGAGCCCGACGTCGGCGGCTGGGCCGTCGTCCTGCCCACCGCCGCGCCGGGGCAGCGGGTCGAGCGCTACAACACCCGGGGCGTGCGCTGGTCGTCCGAGCTGGACTTCGGGGTGCCGACCGAGGACGGCTGGACCGACGTCAAGGCGGTGCTGTTCTCCGAGGAGCGGAGCCTGCGGGCCGGCCGGCACTACCGGGAGAGCTGGAACGGAGCGCCGTACGGGCCATCGTTCCCGGTGGCCGGGATCACCCGCCAGGGCGACCGCGTCGAGGTGAGCCTGCCGCTGCACACTGACGCCGAGGGGCACCCGGGCGGCTCCGTCGCCGACACCGCCCGCACCGCCCTCTACCGCGACGGGGTGCTGGTCGGGGAGACCCCGGATCCGGCGTACGGCCAGTTCGAGGTGCCGCCCGGCGCGGCGGACTACCGGGTGGAGGTGCTGTCGAAGCGGAGCTTCACCGACCTCGCCACCGAGGTGGCGGCGACGTGGACGTTCCGGTCCCGGCACGTCGCCGAGGACGAACCGGCCGCGCTGCCGGCGTCGGCGATCCGCTTCGCGCCCCGGCTCGACCAGGACCATGCGGCCCCGGCCGGGCGCACCTTCGCGATCCCGGTCCAGGTGCAGCGGCAGCCGGGCGCACCGTCGGCCCGGGTGGCCGCGTTGACCGTCGACGTCTCCTACGACGGCGGGAAGACGTGGCAGCCGGCCCGGGTCCGGCCGGGCGGGGACGGCTGGACGGCCACCGTGCGGCACCCGGCCGGCACGGGACACGTCTCGCTGCGGGCCACCGCCCGGGACACCGCCGGCAACACGGTCACCCAGCGCGTCATCCAGGCGTACCGCCTGCGGTGAGGCGTACCCCCGCCGGGTCCGCGGCCGACCGCGGGCCCGGCGGGGCGGCCGTCAGTCGTTGGCGTGCAGGGCGGCGTTCAGCTCGATGCCCCGGCCGGTGCGCTGCTTCGCCTCCAGCGCCCCGGTGACCGAGTTGCGCCAGAACATCAGCCCGTCCACGCCGGAGAGCTCCAGGGCCTTGACCACCCGGCCGTCGGGCAGGGTGATCTTGGAGGCGGCGGTGACGTAGCAGCCCGCCTCCACCACGCAGTCGTCGCCGAGCGAGATGCCGACGCCGGCGTTCGCGCCGATCAGGCTCCGCTCGCCGATGCGCACCCTCTCGGTGCCGCCGCCCGAGAGGGTACCCATGATGGAGGCGCCGCCGCCGATGTCGGAGCCGTCGCCGACCACCACGCCCTGCACGATCCGCCCCTCCACCATCGAGGTGCCGAGCGTGCCGGCGTTGAAGTTCACGAAGCCCTCGTGCATCACGGTGGTGCCGGCGGCGAGGTGCGCGCCGAGCCGCACCCGGTCCGCGTCGGCGATCCGCACGCCCGACGGCACCACGTAGTCGGTCATCCGGGGGAACTTGTCCACCCCGTAGACGGCCAGGTGGCGGCCCGCGGCCCGCTCGATGACCCGCAGCTCGTCCACCCGCTCCGGCGGGCACGGCCCGGCGGACGTCCACGCGACGTTCGCCAGCTTGCCGAAGATGCCGTCGAGGTTCAGCTCGTTGGGCCGCACCAGGCGGTGGGAGAGCAGGTGCAGCCGCAGGTACGCGTCGGCGGCGTCCTTGATCGGGTCGTCCAGCGAGCCGATCACGGTGACCACCTGGACGGTACGCAGCCCGGGCAGCGCCCGGTCGCCGACCGCCCCCGGCGGCAGGTCCAGCACGTCCGCCTCGTCCTCGCCGGCGACCAGCGGCAGCTCGCCGAGCCCCAGCTTGCCGGTCGGGTACCAGGCGTCGAGCACCTGGTCTTCAGCGGTCACGGTGGCCAGGCCGATGCCCCAGGCGGATTCGGACGTCACTGATTCACCTCTCGTTCGCGGCTGCGGGTCGGGTTCCCCTCGCGCCCCCGCGCGGCCGCGTCCCACGCCGGCCGCCCGGGGAACGCTCGCTCCTCGCGCCCACCCGACCTGACGGTACCGTGCGAAGCATGGAGAACCCGCTGACCCCCGAGGTCCTGGCCGATCCGGTGGCCCTGACCCGTGCGCTGGTCGACATAGAGTCCGTGTCCCTCAACGAGAAGGCCATCGCCGACTGCGTGGAGGAGGTGCTGCGGGGCGTGCCGCACCTGACCACCTACCGGCACGGCAACACGGTGATGGCGCGGACCGACCTGGGTCGGGACCAGCGGATCGTGCTCGCCGGCCACCTGGACACGGTGCCGCTGAACAACAACTTCCCGTCGAGCATGCGCGGCGACCTGATGTACGGCTGCGGCACCTCCGACATGAAGTCCGGGGTGGCGTACGCGCTGCACCTGGCGGTGACGCTGCCGGACCCGCGCTACGACGTGACGTACTTCTTCTACGAGGCCGAGGAGATCGAGTCGAAGTACAACGGCCTGTTCCTCGTCGCCGAAGCGCACCCGGAGTGGCTGGAGGCGGACTTCGCGGTGCTGCTGGAGCCGACGTACGGGATCGTCGAGGCCGGCTGCCAGGGCACCATGCGGTCCGTCGTCACCACCACCGGCGTACGCGCCCACTCGGCCCGCTCGTGGCACGGGGTGAACGCGATCCACGCGGCGGGCGAGGTGCTCGACCGGCTGGCCCGGTACGAGGCGCGGCGCGTCACCATCGACGGCTGCGACTACCGGGAGGGGATGAACGCGGTCCGCATCAACGGCGGCGTGGCCGGCAACGTGGTGCCGGACCGGTGCGAGGTCGAGGTCAACTACCGGTTCGCGCCGGACCGTACGCCGGCCGAGGCCGAGGCGCACCTGCGGGAGGTCTTCGCCGGCTTCGACGTGCGGGTCACCGACTCGGCCGCCGGCGCCCCGCCCGGGCTGGAGGCGGCCCCGGCCCGGGAGTTCCTCGCGGCGGTCGGCGCCGCCCCGATCGGCAAGCTGGGCTGGACGGACGTGGCCCGGTTCGCGGCGATGGGCATCCCGGCCCTGAACTTCGGTCCCGGCGACCCGAACCTGGCCCACCACCCGGACGAGCACGTCGAGATCAGCAAGATCCGGGACGGCGCCGCCACGCTGCACCGCTGGCTCGCCCCCGCCTGACGGCCTCCCCGGGGTCGTCCTGCCGCCTGCCGGTCGCCCCGGCGGCCTGCCCATGCGCGACCGGGAGGTCCGCGTCGGCCGGGTGGTGCCCGGTGACGCGAGCCTCCCGGTCGCGTGTCGTCGGTGCGGTCGGACGGTGGTGCGGTCAGACGGTGACGGACGCGTCGGCGGTGGGTCGGGCGTCGGCCGGGCCGCCGTGGTCGGCGGCGGACGGCTCCATCAGACGGGCGCGGCGGCGCTCGGCCACCACGTCGCGGATCCGGCGCTGCATCTGTCGCCGGATCCGGATCATCTCGCTGTTGCTGATCACGCTGGCTCCTCCCCCGAAGGCGCGCGCCGGGCATACCCGGTATGTGAATAGTAAGACGTGCGGGCGACCGAATTAGTTGCCCATGATCCGGAACTAATTTCCGGGCTCGTCGCCCCGCGCGCCCGACGGGTGTCGCTCCACTACGGTTGCTTCCATGGGTCAGAGCAACGGGCGCGAGGCCGGCCGCGAGCCGGGACGGGAACGGCACCGGGGCGCCGTGACGCTGCGCCGGCAGGCGATCACGAGCAGCACCGCCGACCAGCGCCTGCTCGACTCCCGGGGGCGCGGCGACTGGAAGACCAAGGACGCCTGGCGGGCCCTGCGCATCCTCTCCGAGTTCGTGGAGGGCTTCGACACCCTCGCCGACCTGCCCCCGGCGGTCAGCGTCTTCGGCTCCGCCCGGAGCCGGCCGGAGAGCCCGGAGTGCCGGCTGGCGGAGGCGCTGGGCGGGGCCCTGGCCCGGGCCGGCTACGCGGTGATCACCGGCGGCGGGCCCGGCGTGATGGAGGCGGCCAACCGGGGCGCCAGCGAGGCGGGCGGGCTCTCCGTGGGGCTCGGCATCGAGCTCCCCTTCGAGCAGGGCCTCAACGACTGGGTCGACCTGGCCATCGACTTCCGCTACTTCTTCGCCCGCAAGACGATGTTCGTCAAGTACGCGCAGGCGTTCGTCGTGCTCCCCGGCGGATTCGGCACCATGGACGAGCTCTTCGAGGCGCTCACCCTCGTGCAGACGGGCAAGGTCACCCGGTTCCCCGTGGTGCTGATGGGCGCCGACTACTGGCGTGGCCTGCTCGACTGGCTCCGCGACACGATGGCGGCCGACGGCAAGATCGGGTCGGTCGACCTGGAACTGATCTGCGTGACCGACGACGTCGACGCGGCGGTCCGGCACATCGTGGAGGCCGAGGCCGCCCTCTCCGTCGAGCAGGACGCGGTCCGCGAGGAGGCGGTCGCCGTCGCCGCCGCCGAACAGCAGGCCGCCGCCGCGGCCGGGGCGGCGAACGGCGCCGGATCGGCGGGCGGCGCCGACGTGACCGGCGACGCCACGTCGGGCGGTGGCGCGGCGGGTGGCGGTGCGTCGGGCGGGGCCGCGTCGGCCGGGCCCCGCCGGGCGGGCGACGCGAGCGGGGAGCGCTGAGGCGTGGCGGCGATCTGCGTGTTCTGCGCCTCCTCCCGTACGCTCGACCGGCGCTGGCTGGACCTCGCGGCCGAGACGGGCGCGGAGATCGCCCGGCGCGGGCACACGCTGGTCAGCGGCGGTGGGTGCGTCGGCATGATGGGCGCGCTGGCGGACGGCGCGCGGGCCGCCGGCGGGCGGACGATCGGGATCATCCCGCAGTCGCTGGTCGACCTGGAGGTCGCCGACCTGGCGTCGGACGAACTGCTCGTCACCGGCTCGATGGCCAGCCGTAAGACTTTGATGATCGACAAGTCGGACGCGTTCCTCACCCTGCCCGGCGGCCTCGGCACCCTCGACGAGCTGTTCGAGATCTGGACGACCGCGACGCTCGCCCTGCACGCCAAGCCGATGGTGCTGGTCGACACCGACGGCTTCTACCGCCCGATGCTCGACTGGCTGCGCGCCCTGGCCGACCAGACCTTCCTCAAGCCCGCCGGGCTGGGCCTGCTCACGGTGACCGACACGGTCCCCGCCGCCCTGGACACCCTGGAACTCCGCCTCACCTGACCCGGCCGCGCGTGCCCGCCCCGGCCGCTCCGCCGGTCACGAGGTCGGCGGGGACGAAAGGGGCGAACCGTGCGGCCGACCTCGTGATCGACGCGAGTCGTTCCCGCGAGGCAGTGCGGGCCGGGGTGGCGGGGTGGGGGTGTCGTACCGGCGTGGTGGGATGAGGGGATGCAGGCGTACCGGCTGGTGCGCCGGCCCGCCGAGGCGGCCCCGGAGGGCCACCGGTCCGGCGGGCCGGCCCGGGGGGACGGGCGGTCCGGTGGACCGGCCGGCGGTGACGCGCACCGTGGGACGGCGCGGCTGAGCGACCCGCGCCAGGCGGAGGTCGTCGCGCACACCGACGGGCCCATGCTGGTGCTCGGCGGTCCCGGCACGGGCAAGACCAGCACCCTGGTCGAGGCGGTCGCCGCGCGGGTGGCCGAGGGCGTCGACCCGGAGCGGATCCTGGTGCTCACCTTCGGCCGCCGGGGCGCCACCGCGCTGCGCCAGCGGATCGAGGCCCGGGCGGCCGGCGGCGGGCACCGCGTGCTGCGCGAGCCGCTGGTGCGCACCTTCCCGGCGTACGCGTTCGGGCTGCTGCGCCGGGCCGCGGCCGAGCGGGGCGAGCCGTCGCCCCGGCTGCTCACCGGTCCCGAGCAGGATCTGATCATCCGCGAGCTGCTCGACGTGGTCGGCGAGGAACCGGGCGACGACCCGGTCGGCTGGCCGGAGGACCTGCGCCCCGCGCTGCGCACCCGGGCCTTCGCGGCGCAGCTGCGCGATCTCCTGATGCGCGCCGCCGAGCGCGGCGTCGGCCCCGTCGAGCTGGCCCGGCTCGGCGAGAAGCTCGGCCGCGCCGACTGGCCGGCCGCCGCGCGCTTCCTCCGGGAGTACGTCGCCGTGCTCGCCCTGCGCGACGTCAGCAACCGCGGCTCCGTCGCGTACGACCCGGCCGAGCTGGTCCGGGCCGCCACCGGGATGCTGCTCGACGACCCCGAACTGCTCGCGGCCGAGCGCCGCCGGCTGGCGTACGTCTACGTCGACGAGCTGGCCGACACCGACCCCGCCCAGCAGGAGCTACTGGCGACGGTGGCCGGCGGCGGCAAGCCCCTCGTCGCGTTCGCCGACCCGGATTCGTCCACGTACGCCTTCCGCGGCGCGGACCCCGCCGTGGTGACCGCGTTCCCGCACCGCTTCCGCACCGCCTCCGGGGCGCCGGCGGCGCAGGTGGTGCTGACCACCTCCTACCGGGCCGGCCCCCGGCTGCTCGCCGCGTCCGGCCGGCTGGCGCGGCGGCTGCGCGGCCCGGCGGCGCACCGCAGGCTGCACCCGCTGCCCGACGCGCCGCCCGGCTCGGTGGAGATACGCACCTTCCGCTCGGCCACCAGCGAGGCGGCCTGGCTGGCCCACGCCCTGCGCGAGGCGCACCTGCTCGGCGGCGTGCCGTGGTCGGAGATGGCCGTGCTGGTGCGCTCCACCGGGCGGCAACTGCCCTCGCTGCAACGCGCGCTGCACGCCGCCGGGGTGCCCACCGTGGTGCACGGCGAGGACCTGCCGCTGCACCTGCAACCGGCGGTCGCGCCGTTGCTGCTCCTGTTGCGCTGCGCCCTGGAGCCCGAGCGGCTCGACGAGGAGGCCGCCGTCGCCCTGCTGCACTCGCCGCTCGGCGGCGCCGATCCGCTGGCCGAGCGGCGGCTGCGGCAGGGGCTGCGCGCCCTGGCGCTGGCCGCCGGTGACCGCCGGCCCTCGGGCGAGCTGATCGTCGAGGCGCTGCGCGACCCTGCCGAGCTGGCCGGGATCGAGCGGCGCTGGGCGGAGCCGGCGCAGACGGTGGCCGGCCTGCTGGCCGTCGCCCGGGAGACCGCCGCCCGGCCCGGCGCCACGGCGGAGGACGTGCTGTGGGCGGTCTGGCGGGCCAGCGGGCTGGCCGAGCTGTGGTCCGCCGCGATCGGCCGGGGCCAGACGGTGGCCGGCGAGGGGGACGTCGCCCGTCGCCGGCGCGCCGAGGCCGCCGACCGGGACCTCGACGCCGTGATGGTGCTCTTCGACGCGGCGGCCCGGTTCACCGATCGGCTGCCCGGCGCGCGTACCGAGGTCTTCCTCGACCACGTCCTCGGTCAGGACCTGCCGGCCGACACGATCGCCCCCACCGCCGACCGGGGCGAGGCGGTCCGGCTGCTCACCGCGCACGCCGCCAAGGGGCTGGAGTGGGACCTGGTGGCGGTCGCCGGGGTGCAGGAGGGCGTCTGGCCCGACCTGCGGCTGCGCGGCAGCCTGCTCGGCTCCGAGCGGCTGGTCGACCTGCTCGCCGGCCGGGCGGCCGGCGCCGGCACGGTGGCCACCCTGGTCGGGCAGACCTCGGCGCTGTTGGACGAGGAGCGGCGGCTGTTCCACGTGGCGGTCACCCGCGCCCGGCGCCGGCTGCTGGTCAGCGCGGTCGCCTCCGCCGCCGTCGGTGGCGACGACCACGAGGAACAGCCGAGCCGATTCCTCTACGAGCTGGGCCCCACCGACCCGCCCGCGCCGGACGACGGCCCCCCGCCCCCCGGCCGGCCGGACCCGGCGGGCCCGCCCCCGGCCGGGCCGTCGCCGGCCGGACCGGGCGCGGCGGGGCCGGTCCCGCGGGGGTCGACTCCGGGCGGGGAGCCGGCGGGCCAGGCCCCGGCCGGGCCGTCGCAGGCCGGTGACCCCGCGGCACCGGCCCCGGCCGAGCCGGCGCGGGCGGGATCGACGCCCGGCGGGTCCGGCCCGGACCGGCCGGGAGCCGGGGCGGCGCCGGTGGGCGACGACCCGGTGGCGGCCGAGGAGGAACCGGACCGGCCGGGGACGTTGCCGGTGAGCCGGCCGCCCCGCGCGCTCACCCTGCCGGCGCTGGTGGCGGAGCTGCGTACGGCCGTCAGCGACCCGGACGCGCCCTACACCCGGCGGCAGGCGGCGGCGGTCGAGCTGGCCCGCCTCGCGGCCGCCGGGGTGGCCGGCGCGCACCCCGACGACTGGTGGGGGCTGCGGCAGCTCTCCGACGACCGCCCGCTCGTCGACGAGGGGGAGCCCGTCCGGGTCACCCCGTCGGGCATGGAGAGCGCGCTGCGGTGCAGCCTGCGCTGGCTGCTGGAGCGGCACGGCGGCAGCGCCCCGGCCAGCGCCGCCCAGGGGGTCGGCAACCTCGTGCACGCCGCCGCGATGCTCGCCGAGGACGCCAGCGCCGACCGGGGTGCCCTGCTGGACTACGTCGCCGCCCGGTTCGACGTGATCGAGCTGGCCGCCCGCTGGATGGTCGGGCCCGAGCGGGCCCGCGCCGAGGCGATGGTCGACAAGCTGCTGCGCTGGCTGGCGGCCAATCCGCGCCGGCTGCTCGCGATCGAGCACGAGTTCGCGGTGCGCCTCGACGACCCGCACCGGCCCGTCGAGCTGGTCGGCCGGGTGGACCGGCTGGAGGTCGACGCCGACGGCCGGCTGGTCGTGATCGACCTGAAGACCGGGAAGTCCACCGCGGTCACCGCGAACGACCTGGCCGAGCACCCGCAGCTCGGCGCGTACCAGGCGGCGGTCGAGGCAGGGGCGTTCGCCGAGTTCGGCGAGGAGTCCGGCGGGGCGGCGCTGGTGCAGCTCGGCACCGGGGCGAAGGACGCGAAGGAACAGAGCCAGCCGCCGGCCGGGGAGGGCCCGGAGGCCGGCTGGGCGACCGCGCTGGTACGGCGCACCGCCGATACGATGGCCGCCGCCACGTTCGCCGCGGTCGCCAACTCGAAGTGCCGGGTCTGCCCGGTGCGGTCGAGCTGCCCGGTGTCCGGGCAGGGCCGCCAGGTGGTCGAGCCCCCGACCGCCCGCCGCCCCGAGCAACCGTGAGCGCGAGGAGCGGACCTGCGAGCCCCGCGGCCGCCAAGCAGGACGGCACCCTGAGTGTGAGGAGTGAGCTTGCGAGCCCCGCAGCCGCGGACTGAGGTGGTGGTGCGGTGACCCAGCCCGCCCTGTTCGGCACGGCGACACCGGCGCCCCGGGTGGCCGACGCCGGCCCCCGGTACACGCCGGTGGAGCTGGCGAAGCTGCTGCGACTGCCGGCGCCCACCCGGGAGCAGGCGGCCATCATCGCCGCGCCCGTGGAGCCCCTGCTGGTGGTCGCGGGCGCCGGCTCGGGCAAGACCGAGACGATGGCGGCCCGGGTGGTCTGGCTGGTCGCCAACTCGTACGTGCGGCCGGAGCAGGTGCTCGGGCTCACCTTCACCCGCAAGGCCGCCGGCGAGCTGGCGCACCGGGTGCGTACGCGGCTCGACCAGTTGGTGCGGCGGCTCGGGCGGCGGGGGCGGGACCCGCTCGACGACCCGCTGGCGGGGGAGCCGACCGTCTCCACCTACCACTCGTACGCGGGCCGGATCGTCACCGAGCACGGGCTGCGGGCCGGCTACGAGCCATCCACCCGGCTGCTCACCGAGGCGTCCCGCTGGCAGCTCGTCGACCTGCTGGTGCGCAACTACGACGGCGACATGTCCGAGGTGGACCGGATGCCGAGCACGGTCACCGACGGCGTGCTGGCGCTCGCCGGCGAGCTGGACGAGCACCTGGTCGACCCGGACGAGCTGGCCGCCTGGACGGGCCGGTTCTTCGCCGAGGTGCAGGCCCGACCCGGCCGGGTCTACGCCGACGTGCGGAAGGCCCTGGCCCTCCAACAGACTCGGCTGAAGCTGCTCCCGCTGGTGCGCGCGTACGCCCGGCGCAAGGAGGACTTCGAGGCGATGGACTTCGCCGACCAGCTCGCCCGGGCGGCCCGGGTGGCCCGGGACCATCCCGGGGTCGGCGAGATCGAGCGGGACCGCTTCCGGGTGGTGCTGCTGGACGAGTACCAGGACACCAGCCACGCCCAGGTGGTGCTGCTCAACGCGCTCTTCGGCGGCGGGCACCCGGTGACGGCGGTCGGTGACCCCTGCCAGTCGATCTACGGCTGGCGCGGGGCGAGCGCCGGCACCCTGGACCGCTTCCCCACGGAGTTCGCCCGCGCCGACGGCGCGCCGGCCGAGGTGCTCGGTCTCACGACGAGCTGGCGCAACCGCCCCGAGATCCTCGGCGTCGCCAACGCCCTGGCCACCCCGCTGCGGGCCGCCGGCGCCCGGGTGCCGGAGCTGCACGCCGCGATGAGCGTCAAGGATCCGGTGCCGCACCGTAGCGCCCGTGGCGCCGCCGGCGGCACCGTCCACTGCGCCCTGCTCCCGACGTACGCCGACGAGGCCGACTGGATCGCCGACAGCGTGCTGCACGCCTGGCGCGGCGCGGCCGCCATGCCCGGCGCGCTGCCCGAGCACATCCCGGTGCCGCTGCGGCCGACGACGGCCGTGCTCGTGCGGCTGCGCAGCCAGATCCCCGCGATCGAGTCGGCGCTGCGCGAGCGCGGGCTGCCCGTCGAGGTGGTCGGCCTGGGCGGCCTGCTGGACACCCCCGAGGTGCGGGACGTGGTGTGCACGCTGCGGGTGCTGGCCGACCCGACGGACGGAGCGGCGCTGCTGCGGCTGCTGACCGGGGCGCGTTGGCGGATCGGCCCGCGTGACCTGGTGGCCCTGCACCGCCGGGCGAAGGGCATCGCCGCCGCCCGGCGGAAGCTCGCCGACGACGGCAGCCCGGAGATCACGCCCGACCTGCTCGACGAGGCGACCCTCGTCGAGGCGCTGGCCGACCTCGGCCCGGCCCAGGCGTACTCGGCGGAGGGCTACGCCCGGCTGCGGGCGTACGCCCACGAGCTGGGGCTGCTGCGCTACCGGCTGGACCAGTCCCTGCCGGAGCTGATCGCGGACATCGAGCGCACGATCGGTCTGGACGTGGAGGTGGCCGTGCGCGCCGGCCGGGACGGCGCCGGAGACGCCGGCCTGGCCCGGGGCCACCTGGACGCGCTCGGCGACGTCGCCGCCCGGTTCAGCGGCGAGACGCCGGGCGCCACCCTGTCGGGCTTCCTGGCCTACCTCGCCGCCGCCGAGGACGAGGAGCGCGGCCTCAGCCCGGGCGAGGTGGAAGTGGTCGAGGGGGCGGTGCAGATCCTCACCGCGCACGCCGCGAAGGGCCTGGAGTGGGACGTGGTCGCGGTGGCCGGGCTGAGCCGGGGCGTGTGGCCGGGGCCGGTGCGCAACTCCGACCACTGGCTGGGCGGGCTCGGCGTGCTGCCGTTCCCGCTGCGCGGCGACGCCGACGGGCTGCCCGGGCTGGGGCTGGCCGAGGCCGAGGACCAGCGGGGGGTGGCCCGGGCGCTGGAGGACTTCACCGACGCCTGGCGGGCGCACGACGAGCGGGAGGAGCGCCGGCTGGCGTACGTGGCGGTGACCCGGCCCCGCCGGCTGCTGCTCTGCTCCGGTCACTGGTGGGGGGAGGGGACCAAGCGGCCGCGTGGCCCGTCGGTGCTGCTGCGGGAGGTGCACGACGCCTGCCTGGACGGCCGCGCGGGGCATCTGGTCGACGAGTGGGCGCCGGAGCCGCCGGGCGACGCGGTCAACCCGACCACCGAGGTGGTGCTCCGCGCCGAGTGGCCGGCCGACCCGCTCGGCGCCCGCCGCCCGGCGCTGGCCGAGGCGGCCGTCCTGGTCCGCCGCTTCCTCGCCGACGGCGACGCGGCGGGCCGCCCGCCGGCCGGCGAGCGGGGCGCCGCCGGCCCGGAACCCGGCGCCGGGACGAGCTCGGAACGGCCCGCCGACGACGCCGCCGGGACGGGCCCGGAACGGCCGGCCGGGGAGGGTGCCGAGCCGCCGGTCGACGACCCGGACGTCGCGCGGTGGCGGCGGGAGGCCGACCTGCTGCTCGCCGAGCGGGCCGAGCTGACCCGGCAGGCCGGTGCGGTCGAGGTGGCGCTGCCGGGGCAGCTCTCGGTGACCCAGCTGGTGGCCCTGCGCCGGGATCCGGCGGCGCTGGCCCGGGCGCTGCGCCGTCCGGTCCCCACCGAGCCGAGCCCGTACGCCCGCCGGGGCACCGCCTTCCACGCCTGGCTGGAGCAGCGGTTCGGCGCCGACCGGCTGCTCGACCTGGACGAGCTGCCCGGCGCGGCCGACGCGGACGCCGCGCCCGACGAGGCGCTCGCCGAACTCCAGGAGCGCTTCCTGGCCAGCGAGTGGGCCGACCGGGTGCCGGTCGAGGTGGAGGTGCCGTTCGCCACGGTGATCGCCGGGGTGGTGGTGCGGGGCCGGATGGACGCGGTCTTCGCCCGCCCCGGCGGGCGGTTCGACGTGGTCGACTGGAAGACCGGCCGGCAGCCCGCCGGTCCCGCCGCCGACGTGGTCGCGGTGCAGCTCGCGGTCTACCGGCTGGCCTGGGCGGAGCTGGTCGGGGTGCCGGTGGAGCGGGTCGGCGCGGCGTTCCACTACGTGCGCGACGGGGTCACCGTGCGCCCCGCCGACCTGCTCGACGCCGACGGGCTGACCGCGCTGATCATTTCGGTGCCGGAAAATCCGGCAGACGATGGCCATCCGGCGAATCCGTGATAGGTTGGTCGCGTTGCAGTTATGGTTCCCAGAGACTCTGTGTGCGCCTGGAGGATTGTGGCCCAGGCGCTCTTTGTTGTGTCCGGAGTTCTCCGGGCGGGGCGACCAGAAGCGACAAGCGAGCCAGGCAGTTCCGCGTGGCGCGCTCCTCTTCGAGCCCGCAACAGGTGCGGGTTCGACGTTCCGTCAAGGAGACGAGACAAAAATGGCTATTGGCACCGTCAAGTGGTTCAACGCTGACAAGGGCTTCGGCTTCATCACCCCGGACGGCGGCGGCGCCGACGTCTTCGCCCACTTCTCGGCGATCCAGTCCTCCGGCTACCGGAGCCTGGACGAGAACCAGCGGGTCGAGTTCGAGGTGACCCAGGGCCAGAAGGGCCCGCAGGCGGAGAACATCCGCCCGCTCTGATCTTCGGATCTTCAGGTAACACCCACCGCGCCCTCCGGGCGTGGTGACGGGACCGGTCCGCCGCCCCGTCGACCTGCGTGAGCAGGCGGCGAGTCGGCGGCGGGCCGGGCCCCGTACCCCTTTCGGTTCGTGCTTGTGAGTCACCCGCGGCCTGGTCCGCCGGTGACAGCGCCGCATCCGGCGCCCTCCCTCGACACGTGCCGCGTCGAGGAAGGCTTCCGCATGACCACTGTCATTCCGTCGTTCGCCCATACCGGGCTGGCCCCGGCGCTGCTCGCCGAGCTGGCCGCCCAGGGCATCACCGAGCCGTTCCCGATCCAGTCGGCGACCCTGCCGGACTCGCTCGCCGGGAGGGACGTGCTCGGCCGGGGCCGCACCGGCTCCGGCAAGACCCTCGCCTTCGGCCTTCCCGTGCTGTCCCGCACCGCCGGCCGCCGGGCCCGCCCGGGCCGGCCGCTGGCCCTGGTGCTGGTGCCGACCCGGGAGCTGGCACAGCAGGTCACCACCGCGCTCGACCCGTACGCCCGGGCCGTCGGGCTGCGCTGCGCCACCGTCGTCGGCGGCCTGTCGCTGCAGCGGCAGGCGGACGCCCTGCGCGCGGGCGCCGAGCTGGTCGTGGCCACCCCCGGGCGGCTGCACGACCTCATCAACCGCGGCGACGCCCGGCTGGACCAGGTCGCGATCACGGTGCTCGACGAGGCCGACCAGATGGCCGACATGGGCTTCCTGCCGCAGGTGACGAAGCTGCTGGAGCAGGTCGCCCCGGACGGGCAGCGGATGCTCTTCTCGGCCACCCTGGACGGCGGCGTGGACAAGCTGGTCCGCCGCTTCCTCACCGACCCGGTCTCGCACTCGGTCGACCCGGGCACCGCCACCGTCACCGCGATGACCCACCACGTGCTGCACGTCGACGCGGCGGACAAGCCGGCCGCGCTGACCTGGATCGCCGCCCGCGAGGGCCGCACCATCCTGTTCATGGGCACCAAGCACCGCGCCGACCGGGTCGCCCGCCAGCTGCTGGCCAAGGGCGTACGCGCGGCCGCGCTGCACGGCGGCAAGTCGCAGCCGCAGCGCACCCGGATCCTGGAGCAGTTCCGCAACGGGCAGGTGACCGCGCTGGTCGCCACCGACGTGGCGGCCCGGGGCATCCACGTCGACGGGCTGGACCTGGTGGTCAACGTGGACCCGCCCACCGAGGCGAAGGACTACCTGCACCGGGGCGGGCGTACCGCCCGGGCGGGGGAGTCCGGCACGGTGGTCACCCTGGTCCTGCCGGAGCAGCGCCGGGACGTGTCCCGGCTGATGGCCACCGCCGGCATCCGGCCCGAGTCCGTCCAGGTGCGCCCCGGCGACGAGGCGCTGGCCCGGGTGACCGGCGCCCGCGAGCCGTCCGGGGTGCCGGTGACGATCGCGCCGCCCCCGCCGCAGGCCGCCGCCTCCGCCACGCCGGCCGCCGGACGCTCGGGTGGCCGGTCCGGCGAGGGCGGGCGGGCCGGTGAGGGCGGTCGGGCTCCGCACCGCGCCTCCGGACGGCCGCGCCGGCCACGGCGTCCCCGGACGCCCCGCGCCTCCTGACGCCGGCTCCGTTCCCGTCCCCCGGGGTGGCCGGTGGGTTGCCGTCCCCGGCGACCCGCGCATCCTCCCGACGACTGCCCTCCCTCGGCCCGGCCCGGCCCGGCCCGGCCCCGGTCGCGCGGCGGGCAGGCACCCGCGCCGGGCCGGTCGTGACGGTACGCCGGCACCCGTTCCGGACGGCGACGGCTGAGTCGGTAAACAGCGGACGTTACGTCCGATCGGCGACTGTTCCGGTGGCCCGTGGTGGTGGAAGCTGGGGCGGGGGGAACGACCCGGGCGGGACCGCCCGGCGCGGGAGGGGTGATCATGGCGGGCGACGTCGGCACGGGCGCGGTGCGTGAGCTGCTGCTGGTGCTCGCGGTCGCGCTCGCCGGGCTGCTGCTCGCCATGGTCGCGGTCTTCACGCCGTGGCATGCCACCCCGGGCGGGGCCGCGCCGGCCGCTCCGGTCGAGCTGCACAGCCCGACCGGAGGGCCGACCACCATCGCCGGCTGAGCCCGGCCGGGGCGGCGGTCAGCGGGTGGGGGCCTGCCGCGTGCTGGCCGCCGGGTGCTCCGTGCCGAGCAGGTCGGCGAGGGTGGTCCGGTCGACGACCAGGGCGACCGCCCCGTGCACGGCCAGCCAGACATCCCGGAGGCCGGTCGCCGCGCCCCGGTAGCCGGCCTGTTCGGCTGGTAGCCCGCGGACTGTCGTCAGCGATCCGCCCACCGCACGGAGCACGTCGCCGACGCTGATCTCGGCCGCGGGGCGGGCGAGGGTGTACCCGCCGTCCGTGCCGCGGTGGCTGTGCAGCAGGCCGGCCCTGCGCAGGTCGACCAGGATGCCCTGGAGAAAGCTCAACGGGATGTCCTGGCGGGCGGCCAGGGCCGCGGCCTTGACCAGCCCGCCGCCGCCGACCGGGTCGGCGGCGGCGACGGCGAGCATGGCCTGGAGCGCGTAGTCGCTGCGCGCGGAGACGTACACGTCACTGACCGGCCTGGTCCAGCACGCCCCAGCGGCGCCGGATCGCCTTGTCCGCCGCCCCGAACGCGGCGTCGACCACCAGGCCCAGGACCAGGATCACGATCATGGTGGAGATCAGCCAGGGCGAGTCCGACAGCTCCCGCGAGTAGGTCAGCTGCGCGCCCAGCGAGGTCTGCGAGATGCCGACCACGATCAGTTCGCCGGCCATCAGGCTGCGCCAGGAGAAGGCCCAGCCCTGCTTGAGCCCGGCCACGATGGCCGGCAGCGCGGCTGGCGCGATGACGTACCGGTACAGGTTCAGCCCCCGGGCACCGAGGTTGCGGCCCGCGCGCAGCAGCAGCGGCGGCACGTAGTCCACGCCGGCGATCACGCCGTTGGCGATGGACGGCGCGGCGCCGAGCACCACCACGAAGAAGATCGCCTTCTCGCTCAGCTCGAAGAGCAGGATCGCCAGCGGGAACCAGGCGATCGACGGCATCGTCTGCAATGCGGTGATCATCGAACCGATCGCCGCCCGGAGGATCCGTGACCGGGCCACCGCGAGGCCGACCAGCAGGCCCACGGCGACCGAGAAGAGGTAGCCGACGGCCGCCCGGCGCAGGGTGGTCGCGAGTCCGTCCCAGAGCTGGACGCCGCTGACCTGCCGGAGCAGCTCCTGCCCCACGGCGGCCGGGCCGGGCAGCGCGTACTCGGGCTTCCAGCCGGTCCAGACCACGACCTGCCACGCGGCGACGGCGATGCTGAGCGCGGCCAGCTTCGGCCAGGTCGCCGCCCAGAGCCGGGCGGCCCGCGGCCGGCTCTGCTCCCGTCCGGCCAGCTCCAGGGCGTCCAGCCCGGAGATCTCCGCGTCGGTACGCGGGACGGCGGCGAGGGTGTCACCGGCCATGGCGGCCCACCTCCGTACGCAGGCGGTCGGTGACGTCGGCGGCGACAGCGGCGACCTCGGGGGAGTCGATGCGTCGCGGCCGGGGCACGTCGACCGGGGTGGACCAGATGATCCGGCCGGGCCGGCTGGAGAGCAGGATGATCCGGTCGGCGAGCCGGGCCGCCTCCCGGACGTTGTGCGTGACGAAGAGCACGGTGAGCCGCCGCTCGGTCCAGATCCGTTCCAGCTCGTCGTGCAGGATGTCGCGGGTCATCGCGTCCAGCGCGCCGAACGGCTCGTCCATCAGCAGCACCGGCGTGTCCAGGGCGAGGGTGCGGGCGAGCGCCACCCGTTGGCGCATGCCGCCGGAGAGTTCGTGCGGGCGCTTGCGGCCGAAGTCGGTCAGGTGCACCGTTCCCAGCAGCTCGGCGACCCGTTCCCGGCGCGCGGCCCGGGGCAGCCCGCGCAGCTTGAGCGGCACCTCGACGTTGCCCTCGACGGTCAGCCAGGGGAAGAGGGCCGGCTCCTGGAACATCAGCCCCGGCTCGACCCCCTCGCCGAGGGCGATCCGCCCGCCGCTGGGCCGGTCCAGGCCGGCCACGAGGTTGAGCAGCGTGCTCTTGCCGCAGCCGGAGGCCCCGACCAGGCAGACGAACTCGCCGGGCACGACGTCGAGGGAGACCCCGTCCAGGGCGAGGACGGCGTTCGCCCCGCGCCCGTACACCTTGGTGACGCCGTGCAGCGCGACCGGGCCGGTCGCGCTGCGGGGCGTCGTCGTGGTCGACGTCATGGTTGGCCGACCTCGGCCTTGCCCTGGCCCTTGAGCACCTCGTTGAGGTACGTCAGGTCGTAGAGCCCGTCGAGGCTGACCGGTTGGGTCAGCCCGACCGCGACGGCGTGGTCGAGCCCGGTCTTCAGCGAGGACGCGATGGGGTCGTTGGTGAACTCCAGCGTCGGCCAGGCCTGCTTGATCAGCTTGAGGTCCAGCGGCTTGCCGCTGATCTTGCCGATGTGGTCGGAGATGGCCTGCTGCGCCTCGTCGGGCCTGCCGTTGACGAACTCGTTCGCCGCCACCTGGCCCTCGACGAGCTTCCGCACCACGTCGGGGTGGGCCTTGAGGAACTTGGTGCTGACGATCAGGTTGGTGATCACGAACTTGCCGTCCGGCCAGAGGTCGCGCTCGTCGACGAGCACCTTGCCGCCGGCGTTGACCAGCCGGGAGACGAACGGCTCGGGCACCCAGGCGCCGTCGATCGCCCCGCTGCCGAACGTCTCCACCGTCTGGGCGTTCTCCTGCGGGATGATCTTGACGTCGCCGCCGCCCTCCTTGGTCGTCGTGAGGCCCTTCTCCTTGAGCCAGTGGCGGATCGCCACGTCCTGCGTGTTGCCGAGCTGCGGGGTGGCGATCTTCTTGCCCCGGAGCTGCTCGACCGAGGTGATCTCGGGCTTCACCACGAGCGCCACACCGCCGGAGGCCGCGCCGGAGACGACCCGGACCGCCTCGCCCTTCGACTTCGAGAAGGCGTTCACGGTCGGGTTCGGGCCGATGTACGTGGCGTCGAGCGCGCCGGAGAAGATCGCCTCGATCGCGGCGGGGCCGGCGTTGAAGGTCTTCGTCTCCAGCGTGACGCCGGTGCCGAGCTTCTCGGCGAAGATGCCCTTCTCCACGCCGACCACCGCCGGCGCGTGGGTGATGTTGGGGAAGTAGCCGAGCCGCAGGGGCACCGGGCCGGAGCCGCCACCCGCGCTCTCGCTGTCGTCGCCGCAGGCGGCGGCGGTGCCCAGGGTCGCCGCGCCGACGACGGCGAGGGTGGCCAGGGAGACCAACCGACGCAAGGGGAGCCGTCTCATCGTCCATCCAATCCGCAGTATTCCTACTTAGTTGGTAGGAAGAGTGGGTCAGGCGGTGAGCTAGCGTCAAGGGTCAACCACATGGCGAGACTGGCGTCCCAGCAAAGGCGGCAATCTCTACCCATTGGATGGGCTTTGTGGCCTGCCGGACCGGCGTCGCCGCCGGTCGCCGGGACCGCCGGGCGCGCCGGTTGGCGCGCCGGCCGCGGCGGCTGGCCGAAGGTCGGCGATGGCGGGGGTGCCGACGCGCTAGGGTCGATCCCGTGGCGGCGCGGAGATCGAGAATTCCAGCGACGAAGTACCCGGTCGAGCGGTTCACCCTCGACAACGGCCTGCGGGTGGTCCTGACCCCCGACCGCAGCGCCCCGGTGATCGGGGTGGCCGTGGTCTACGACGTCGGCATCCGCTCCGAACCGGAGGGACGCACCGGCTTCGCCCACCTCTTCGAGCACCTGATGTTCCAGGGCTCGGAGAACCTGGAGAAGCTGGCCCACTTCCGGCACGTGCAGGGGGCGGGCGGCACCTTCAACGGCTCGACCCATCTCGACTACACCGACTACTTCGAGACGTTGCCGAGCAACGCCCTGGAGCGGGCGCTGTTCCTGGAGGCCGACCGGATGCGCGGCCCCCGGCTGACCGAGGAGAACCTGCGCAACCAGGTCGACGTGGTCAAGGAGGAGATCCGGGTCAACGTCCTCAACCGGCCGTACGGGGGCTTCCCCTGGCTGACCCTGCCGCCGGTCATGTTCGACACCTTCCCGAACGCGCACGACGGCTACGGCTCCTTCGTCGACTTGGAGTCGGCCACCGTCGCCGACGCCGCCGACTTCTTCCGCCGCTACTACGCCAGCGGCAACGCCGTGCTGGCCGTCAGCGGCGACATCGACGTCGCCGAGGCGACCGCGCTGGTCGAGCGGCACTTCGGCGACGTCCCGGCCCGGCCCGCGCCGGAGCGGCCCGACTTCGCCGAGCCCGACCTGACCGCGGAGCGGCGCACCTCGTACACGGACAAGCTGGCCCCGCTGCCGGCGGTGGCCGGCGCCTGGCGGGTGCCCGACCCGGTCACCGACTTCGCCGGCTACCTGCCGTACGTCGTGCTGGCCGAGGTGCTCACCGACGGCGACGCCTCCCGGCTGGTGGAGCGGCTGGTGCAGCGGGACCGGGCGGTGACCAGCCTCGGCGGTTACCTCGGCTTCATGGGCGACCCGTTCGACGTGCGGGACCCGACGGCGCTGCTGCTCCAGGCGCACCTGCCGCCCGGCGGGGACGTGGACAAGGTGCTGCGCACCATCGACGAGGAGCTGGACCGGCTGGCCACCGACGGCCTGACCGAGGGTGAGCTGGCCCGCACCCAGGCCCGGATGGCGACCCACCTGCTGCGCGACACCGACGCGGTGCTCGGCCGGGCGCTGCGGATGGCCGTGCTGGAGCAGCAGCGCGGCGAGCCGGGGCTGCTCAACGACCTGCCCCGGCTCGTGGGCGAGGTCACCGACGAGCAGGTCCGCGCCGCCGCGGCCACCCTGCGGCCCGAGCGCCGCGCGTCCATCGAGGTCATCGCCGGCGGTGGCCGGTGAGCGCGAGGAGTGAGCCGGGTTTGCGAGCCCCGCAGCCGCGAACGAAGGAGATCAGGTGACGGCAACCGCACCGGCCGGGCCGCGGGAGCTGCCGCCGCTCGGCCCGAACCGCCGGCTCAAGCTGCCGAAGCAGGCCGAGCGCACGCTGGGCAACGGGCTGACCGTGATCGCCGTACGCCGACCGGCGGTCCCCCTGGTCGAGCTGCGGCTCTGGATGCCCTTCGGCCGTACCCACCTCGCCCGGGGCGCGATGCTCGCCCAGACCCTGCTCTCCGGCACCGAGGGCATGTCCAGCGTGCAGATCGCCGCCGAGCTGCAGAAGGTCGGCGGCGGGCTGTCCGCCGGGATCGACCCGGACCGGCTGATGCTCTCCGGCGCCGGCCTGGTCACCGGGCTGGACCGGATGCTGGAGATCCTCGCCGACGTGCTCACCGGCGCGACCTACCCGAACGAGGACGTGGCGACCGAGCGGGACCGGCTGGTCGACCGGATCCAGGTTGCGCAGAGCCAGCCCTCGCACCTGGCCCGCACCGCCCTGCTCAAGCGGGTCTACGGCAGGCACCCGTACGCGGTGCAGACCCCGGACCCGGACGCGGTCCGCGCGGTCCGGCCGGGGGTGCTGCGCACCCTGCACGCCCAGCGGGTGCACCCCGCCGACGCGGTGCTGGTGCTGGTCGGCGACGTGCAGCCGGAGCGGGCGCTGGACGCCGCCGAGAAGGCCCTGTCGGGGTGGAACGGCGCCGGGCACACCGCCGACCTGCCGCCCGCCCCGCCGCTGGAGCCCGGGCCGCTGCTGCTGGTCGACCGGCCGGGGTCGGTGCAGTCCTCGCTGCGCATCGCGTTGCCGGCGGTGCCCCGCACCCACCCCGACCACGCCGCGCTGCAACTGGCCAACCTGGTCTTCGGCGGCTACTTCTCCTCCCGCTGGGTGGAGAACATCCGCGAGGACAAGGGCTACACGTACGGGCCTCACTCGCTCGTCGAGCACTCGGTGGCCGGGTCGGTGCTGGTCGCCGCCGCCGAGGTGGCCACCGAGGTGACCGGGCCGGCGCTGCTGGAGACGACGTACGAGCTGGGCCGGCTGGCCAGCCTCCCGCCCCGGGAGGACGAGCTGGAACAGGCCCGCCAGTACGCCCTCGGCACCCTCCAGCTCGGCATGTCCACCCAGGCCGGGCTGGCCTCGCTGACCAGCGCGTACGCCGGCAACGGGCTGCGTCTGGAGTTCCTGGCCGAGCACGCCGCCCGGCTGGCGAAGGCCACCGTGGCCGACGTGGCCGAGGCGGCGGCCCGCTACCTCGCCCCGGCCCGTGCGGTGACCGTGGTGCTCGGCGACGCCGAGCGGATCGCACCGCAGCTCGCCGCGCTCACCCCGGTCGTCACCGAGCCGGCGCCGTGAGCGGGGAGCCCACGCCGCCGCTGGCCCGCTCCACCCTGGACCGGGCGGCACACCGGCGCACGGACCCGGGGTGGCTGGCGCAGGCGTGGGACCGGGCGCGGGTGCTGGTGCTCGACTCCGGCGACGAGGGCCGGGCGCTCGTGCGTACCGACACGTCGCCGCCGGCGTTGGTGCTGCTGGACTCGGCCGACGTGCCGCAGGCGGCGTCCCCGATGTTTCTCGGCGTCGAGCCCGACGGCGTGCCGGTCTTCGCCGTGGACGCCCCGCTGCCGGCGGTGCCCGGGGCCCGGCCGGCGCACCTGCGCGAGGTCGGCCACCTGCTGGTCGACCGGGACGCCGGGCTGTTCACCACCGCGCTGGCGCTGGTCAACTGGCACCTGCGGCACCACTACTCGTCGGCCACGGGGCATCCGACGGAGGTGGACGAGGCCGGCTGGTCCCGCGTCGACCGGGCCGGGGAGCGGATCTGGCCGCGTACCGATCCGGCGATGATCGTGCTGGTGCACGACGGCGTGCCGGGGCCGGGCGGGCGGTGCCTGCTCGGCAACAACGCCACCTGGCCGCAGACCCCCGGCGAGCGCCGATTCTCCTGCCTGGCGGGCTACGTCGAACCGGGGGAGTCGGCTGAGGCCGCGGTGCTGCGCGAGGTCCGCGAGGAGGTCGGCGTCCCGGTCGAGGACATCGCGTACGCGGGCAGCCAGGCGTGGCCGTTCCCCGGCTCGCTGATGCTGGGCTTCCTCGCCACGGCCGACCCGGAGCACCCGGTGCGGCTCGACCCGGCGGAGATCGCGTACGCCCGGTGGTTCACCCGCACCGAGATCGGCGCGGTCCTGGCGGGTCGGCCGGTGGAGGTGGGCGGGGCCCGGCTGGTGCTGCCGCCGAGGTCGTCGATCGCGCTGTTCCTGATCCACCGCTGGCTCGACGGCCACTGCTGAACCGGCCCCGGCACCCGGGAGGCCGGGCCGGGGACCGGGCGGACATGTGGTCCCGGCCCGTGGCCGCCGTTGCCGCGACGGTCACGGGCCGGGAACACGGGCCGTCGTGGTCGGCTGGGCAAGGAACGCGGCGGGGGAGCCGGTCGGCCACGACGGACGTCTCGGACCGGGTCAGCTGCCCCGGTCGCCGCGTGCGGCGCGCCAGCCGAGGGCCGGCTCGTCGAGCGGGAGCACCTTGACCCGCTGTTTTCCGGAGCGGACCGCGCCCACCGTGGACAGGGCCCGGGCCAGCAGCAGCGCGGCGTCCCGGTCCTCGGCGTGCACGATCTGTCGGCGCGGTTCCGGCGTGGTGGTCTCGTCCCGCAGGCGGCCACCGCACGCCCAGACGGCGGCGATGTCCACGTCGGCGGCGGCGCGGATGTCGGTGCGAACGATCAGGAAACGCATGTGGGTCTCCGGATGAACCGCGACGGCAGGGAACGGGTGGAAGTTCCACGTCACTCTGTCGCCATGCTACGCCGCGCCAGGGTCTCAGCAAGTGAAACTCGACGATCGGTGGGGAGCCTCGTCCGATCAGCGGATGCCTGGTCACAGCAGACGCGGGCCGAAGACGCGGCGGGGCCGCCGGCGCCGTGCCGGCGGCCCCGCGACGGTCGGCGGATCAGTTCAGATCGAACTGTCCGTTCTTGGCGCCGGCGATGAAGCCCAGCCAGCCCGCCCGGTTGAACAGCAGCACCGGACCGCCCTGGTCCTTGCTGTCCCGCAGGGCCACCGCGGCCGGCCCCGTCCCCAGTGGCGCGACCTCGACGCAGTTCGAGGTCTGGCTGCGCGTGCTCTTTCGCCACGGGGCGTCGGCGAGCCGCGCGCGGACGGACGGGGTGTTACGGATCTCGTTCATGGCGTCACTCCTGAGGTGAACTGCACCGATGGAACGAGTGGCGTCGCACGACCCGACGGTGGTCCCCCGTGATCACCGTTCCGTCAGGCGCCCTGAGTGCCGGCGGCGCTGGGTCGGCGCCGTTGCCGATCCGTACGCCACCGCGGACGCGGTCGCCGTGCCGGGCAGCCGTCCCGTCGCCTCGATCAGCCAGGAGAGGGTGTCCGATGCGGAGAGCGCCGCCGTGCATAACCACTCGAACACCACTTTATAGCGATTTAGCGCGTTTACCTCGGTCGACATGACGTCGGTGAAGCCCCCTTCGATGGCCAGCGTCTCCGGATCGAGGGGGTCCGCGAACCGGTAGACGGAGAACGCCGTCGGCGGGAGGTACCAGTTGCCGATCTGGGTGTCACGGGGCAGTACGTGCAGCGTGATGTTCGGCAGCATCGCCAGCTCGCAGAGCTGCCCGAGCTGCTCGCGCAGCACCTCGGGCGGCCCGGCCCGGCCGCCGAGCGCCGCCTCCTCCAGCACCGCCGTGTAGCGGGGCGCGTCGGGCGTGCGGGTCAGCAGCGACTGGCGGGCCAGCCGGGCCCGCACCTCGGTGTCGATGTCCTCCCCGGTCTCCGGGTCGCCCGCCTCCTCGCCGACCTGGCGGGCCGAGGCGATCCGCACCGACGCGTAGCCCGGCGTCTGGAGCAGGCCCGGGACCAGGACGGGGTTGTACTCGGAGATCTCGGCGCAGCCCGCCTCCAGCTCGGCGAAGCTGCGCTGCTGCTGGGTCATCACCGGGTAGTTCTTCAGCCAGCCGCGCATGTCGCCGGCCTCCTGGGTGATGCCGAGGAGTTCCTCGCGCACCGCCCGCTCGGCGCCGTAGAGGTCGAGCAGGACGCGGACGTCGTCGGGATCCGGACGGCTACGGCCGTTCTCCAGGCGGGACAACTTGGACGCGGAGGCCCAGCCGATCCGCTCGATGACCTGGTCCCCGGTGAGACCGCTGGCCTCGCGCAGCCGGCGCAGTTCGGTGCCCAACCTGCGACGGCGCAGGATCGGGCTGGGTGAGGCAGGAGGCACGACGTCCTCTTTCCCGTGGACCGCCGCAGACGCGACGGTAACTGTATGAAATTCGCCCCCCACGGTCAGTATGGACGGCGCAACCCCCGCCGGAGGTTCCGGCGGGCGCGTGTCTCGCAGAAAAGAGGACCGTGGAAGGGCGCGGCGGCCGGTACGACGCCGTTCCGACCCGACCGCGCGACCCCCGACCGCGCCGAGCGCGCACCACCCCCGCCGGAGGGACCCCATGCGCACCGTCCTGCGCCGCCCGGATTTCCGCCTGCTCTTCGGCGGCCTGCTCGCCAGCATGGCCGCCGAGTCGATCCTGCTGCTCGCCCTCGCCATCTGGGTGAAGGACCTGACCGGGTCGGACGGGTTGGCCGGGGCCACCATCTTCGCGGTCATCGCGCCGATGACGCTGGCCCCGCTGGTCGGATGGTTCGTCGACCGCTACCCGCGCCGCCCGTTCTTCGTGGCCGCGAACCTGGTCACGGCGGTGCTGCTCACTCCGCTGTTCGCCGTCCGCGACCGGGCCGACGTGTGGATCATCTACGCGGTGGCGGCCCTGTACGGCCTGTCGTACATCACGCTCAGCGCCGCGCTCAGCGGTCTGATCCGGCAGGTCGTGCCGCTGGACCTGCTGGCGGAGGCCAACGGCGTGCTCCAGACCGTACGCCAGGGGCTGCGGCTGATCGGCCCGCTGGCCGGCGCCGGCCTCTACGCCGCCGTCGGCGGGTGGATGCTGGCCGCGATCGGGATGGTCGGCTTCCTGTCCGCGGCGGCCGTGGTCGGGGCGCTGCGGACGACGGATACACCGCCGGCCGGGCCGGGGTCGCGCTGGCCCGCGGAGGTGGGCGCCGGGCTGCGGCACCTGGCCGGGGAGCCGGCGCTGCGCCGGGCGCTGTTCGGCTACGGGCTGGGCTCGCTGGCGATGGGTTTCAGCGAGTCGCTGATCTTCGCGTACGTCGACCAAGGTCTCGGCCGCGACGCCGCGTTCGTCGGCGTGCTGGTCACCGTTCAGGGGATCGGCGGGCTGGTCGGCGGGCTGCTCTCCCCGGCGGTGGTGCGCCGGGCCGGCGAGGTGGGCACGCTCGCCGCCGGGGTGGCGTTCTTCGGGCCGGCCTCGCTGGCGCTGACGTACCCGAGCATCTGGCTCGGCTTCGTCGCGGTGCTGCTGGCCGGGGTGTCGCTGCCGCTGACCATGGTCGGCCTGCACACGCTCATCCAGCGGCGCACCCCGTCCGGGCTGCTCGGCCGGGTCGCCGCGGCCTCGGAGGCCGTGGTGAGCGGCCCGCAGGCGCTCTCGATCGGCGCCGGGGCGCTGCTCGTCGGGGCGCTGGACTACCGCCTGCTCTTCGCCCTGATCGGCCTGGCCACCCTGCTCGCCGGCGGCTACCTCTGGCACGGCCGCGCCCTCAGCCCGCCGCCGGCCGCCCGGATCCCCGCCCCGCGACGCCCGGCCGACCGGGTCGGCCCCGCCGACGGGCTCGTCTCGGCAGGTCAGGAGGTCGTCGGCACGACCCGCCCACGTCGGGGAAGGTGACGGCTCCCAGCGGGTCGACCCCGCACCGGCCGGGGCCTCCGGGGGGCGGCCGGGGCCTCGGGGGTGGCCGGAGCACTGAGGGCGGCCCGACGCGACGAGCGGCCGGCCCGTCCGGGTCGGCCGCTCGTGGGCGGGTGGTGCGCCAGGTCAGGCGGACAGGCTGGCCAGGTGCTGCTTGACCTGCGTGATCGAGGGGTTGGTCAGGGCGCTGCCGTCGGCGAAGCGCAGCGTCGGGACGGTCTGGTTGCCGCCGTTGACGCTCATCACGAACTCCGCGGCCTTCGGGTCCTGCTCGATGTCGACCACCTCGTACCCGATGCCCTCGCGGTCGAGCTGCGACTTCAGCCGGTAGCAGTAGCCGCACCAGGGGGTGGAATACATCGTCAGCATGGTCAGATCCTCCAACGGTCCGCCCGGCGGCTTGCCGATCAAGCCCAGGCTAACCGCTGCAACGCCCGGCGGAGCTGAGACAATTCCTCGCTGTGGTGGTTCACTCAGCGTCCGAACGCGTGCTCGCCGGTCTGGATCCGGAGCAGCGGTCGGCGGTGACCGCCCCCGCCGGCCCCGTCTGCATCCTGGCCGGCGCCGGCACCGGCAAGACCCGGGCCGTCACCTCCCGGATCGCCCACCGCGCGCTGTCCGGGGAGGTCTCGGCCCGGCACGTGCTCGCGGTGACCTTCACGGCCCGGGCCGCCGCCGAGATGCGGAGCCGGCTCGCCGTGCTGGGGGTGCCGGGTGTGCAGGCGCGGACCTTCCACGCGGCGGCCCTGCGCCAGGTGCGGTACTTCGCGCCCCGGCTGCTGGAGGGGCGGGCCATGCCCGAGCTGCTGGACAGCAAGGTGCGGCTGGTCACCCTCGCCGCCGCCAAGGTCGGCCTGCGCGCCGACCGGGCGGCAGCCCGGGACCTGGCCGGTGAGATCGAGTGGGCCAAGTCGTCGCTGGTGGAGCCGGCGGAGTACGTCGTCGCGGCGGCCAAGGCGCTGCGGGACACCCCGCACGAGCCGGCGAAGGTCGCCGACGTCTTCGCCGCGTACGAGCGTCTCAAGCGCTCCAACGGCGTGATCGACTTCGAGGACATGCTGCGTGCCGCGGTCTGGGGGATCGAGGAGCACCGGGACGTCGCCGAGCAGGTCCGCGCCCAGTACCGGCACTTCGTGGTCGACGAGTACCAGGACGTCAACCCGCTCCAGCAGCGGCTGCTGGAGGCGTGGCTGGGCGGCCGGGACGACCTGACCGTGGTCGGCGACGCCAGCCAGACGATCTACTCGTTCACCGGGGCCACCTCGTCCTACCTGGTCGACTTCCCGCGCCGGTACCGGGGGGCGACGGTGGTCCGGCTGGTCCGCGACTACCGCTCCACCCCGCAGGTCGTCGGGCTGGCCAACGCGGTGATCTCGCAGGCGCGGGGCGCCGAGGCGCGGCTGAGGCTGGAGCTGGTCGGCCAGCGCCCGCCGGGCCCCGAACCGGAGCTGCGGATCTTCACCGACGAGCCGGCCGAGGCGAACGCGGTCGCCGCCCGCTGCCGCGCGCTGGTCGACGCCGGCACCCCGGCGAAGGAGATCGCCGTGCTGTTCCGGACCAACGCGCAGTCCGAGGCGTACGAGAAGGCGCTGACCGAGGCGCGGGTGCCGTACGTGGTGCAGGGGGCGGAGCGGTTCTTCGAGCGGGCCGAGGTCCGCCAGGCGATGGTCGCGCTGCGGGCCGCCACCCGCGCGATCCCCGGGGAGACCCCGCTGCCGGCCGCCGTCGTCGAGGCGCTGGCGGCGGTCGGCTGGGCCCCCGACGCCGCCCCGGCCGGTGGCGCCGCCCGCGAGCGGTGGGAGGCGCTCGCCGCGCTGGTCCAGCTCGCCGAGGAGTACGCGGCCACCCCGGAGGTGCTGCCGATCGGGCCGGCCGCCTCCGTCGAGCGCCCGGTCACCCTGGCCGACTTCAACGACGAGCTGGCCCGCCGGGCCGCCGCCCAGCACGTGCCGACCGTCGACGGGGTGACCCTGGCCTCACTGCACTCGGCCAAGGGGCTGGAGTGGGACGCGGTCTTCCTGGTCGGGCTCTCCGAGGGCACCCTGCCCACCACGTACGCCAAGACCGTCGAGCAGGTCGAGGAGGAGCGCCGGCTGCTCTACGTCGGCATCACCCGCGCGCGGGAGTGGCTGTGGCTGTCGTACGCCTCGGCCCGCTCGCCGGGCGGGCGGGCCCGGCGGCCGTCGCGGTTCCTGCCGCAACTGGACCGCTCGGGCGGCACGGAGCGGGCCGGCGCCGGCCCGGGGCGGCGGCCGGAGCGGCGACGGACCCAGATCGTCTCCTGCCGGATCTGCGGCGCCACCCTGCTCGCCGGGCCGGACCGCAAGCTCGGCCGCTGCCCCACCTGCCCCTCCGACATCGACGACGAGCTGCACGGACGGCTGCGCGAGTGGCGCCAGCGGGTGGCCGGTGGGCAGCGGGTTCCGGCCTATGTGGTCTTCACCGACGCCACGCTGGTCGCGCTGGCCGAGCGGCGTCCCGCCCGGGCGGAGGAACTGATCGCGATCGCCGGCATCGGGCCGCGCAAGCTCGGCCTCTACGGGGAGGCGGTGCTGGCGCTGGTGGCGGGCGCGGCGGTCGACGACGTCTGCCCGGAGAAAACTTTCGAAATCTCGTCGTAAATTCGTTTGCCCTCGCCCCCAAGCGAGGAATAGCCTCATGGCACACCTCGCGAGCGGCGCCATTCGGGCTGCTCACGAGGGGTCGAGACCGTGTCGGCACGAGAGAACGTCAGGGAGGTGGCACCAATGGTGATCTTCTACATCAACGAGCGTCCGGCGGCGCTGCCCGCTGCCGTCGCTCCACTGTCGGCTGTCCGGGTGGCCCTCGCCGCTGCGCGACCGTCGGTTCCGCAGGTGCACCAGGTCGAGGCTCAGGCCGAGCTGATCCTCGCCGTCGCGCCGACCGGAATCCAGGGGACCAGTGGCTTCACGGGCAAGGGCGTCGATGTCGCCAACAAGCGCATGGACGTCCGCGGAGTTCCACCTCGAGGTAGACCGGTCTGATTCATCAGACCACCGGCTCACCTCGAGGCCGCGGAACCCGCATACCGGGATCCGCGGCCTCAGTTTTTTTGCCCGCCAAGTACGTCGGAAGTGCGATCCACGAGATCGAAAACGAGAGAGAGGTGACCGGGCGATGAGTCTGGCGTTGGCCCCGCTCGACGTGAGCGTCGAGGTGGAGGCGAACCTGCCCTGCCGGAAGTTCGACCCCGACCTGTGGTTCTCCGACTCGCCCGCCGAGCTCGAGCTGGCCAAGTCGCTCTGCGGGGACTGCCCGCTGCGCGTCGAGTGCCTGGCCGGCGCGGTGGAGCGGGCCGAGCCCTGGGGCGTCTGGGGCGGCGAGATCTTCGAGCGTGGCGCGGTCGTCCCGCGCAAGCGGCCCCGTGGCCGCCCGCGCAAGGAGGACCTCGCCCGCGACGCGGCGCTCCGGGTCGAGGCCGAGGCGCGGCTGGCGGCCAGTGGGCTGTCCGAGTCGCGCAACGCGGTCCGGCTGGCGGCCTGACATGAACCCGATCCGTACCACCCACGCCGGTGTCACACCGGCGACGAGAGAGCTGACCACCATGCTGAACGTTCTTGACGGAGTCGCCGAGATGCAATTACTTCACGAAGCGTTGTCCCGGGCTCGAATGCGCCGGCCTCAGGCCGGTCGTACCACCACGAGCACTGAGGCAACCCGTTCCGCCCGTTCCGTCGCCATGCACAGCCGCAACCAGTCGGCGCGCGACCTGGGCGTTCTCTGATCCACACCGATGCCCGAGGGGCGGTGGCCGGTTCGGCCACCGCCCCTCGGCGCGTTCCGTCGTCGTGGCGACCGCTCAGGGGGCCGGGGCGAAACCCGGTAGCCAGCGCTCCAGGATGCCCCGGTAGGGCGCCTTCGCCTCCAACTGGCAGAGCACGCCGATCGACCCGAGCGTCACCCGGTGGATGAGCAGGTACGACGGCGGCAGGTTGAGCTGCCGGCTGAGCTGGTACGCGGGGGAGCGGGGGCTGGCCAGCCGGGTCGCCTCGGCGCGCAGCCAGGCCCGGGTGAACCGGAACTCCTCGGTGGCGATGGGCTCCAGCATCGGACGGAGGAAGTCGAGCACCGCCTGGGCGTCGATCTCCTCGGTGGAGGCGATGAAGCCCTCGGCGCGCAGGCCCGCCACCACGTCGTCGGCGTCGCCCCGCAGGGCCAGCGCGGCGATCCGGCCGATCGGCTCGGGCGTACCCTCCGGCATCCGGGCCACCGCGCCGAAGTCGATCACGCCGAGCCGGCCGTCCGGCAGCAGCCGGAAGTTGCCCGGGTGCGGGTCGGCGTGCAGCAGCCCGGCCCGCTGGGGCGCGGACAGGTGCAGGATGGCCATCAGGCGGCCGGCCTCGTCGCGCTGCTCCTCGGTGCCGTCGCGGATGATGTCCGCCAGCGGGGTGCCCTCGACCCACTCGGTGACCAGGACCCGGGGCGACGCGGAGACCACCGCCGGGATGTGGATCTCCGGGTCGTCGGCGTACGCGGCGGCGAAGGCGCGCTGCGACTCGGCCTCCAGCTCGTAGTCGAGTTCCTCGGTGATCCGTTCCCGCAACTCGACCAGGAGCGGCTTGACGTCCAGCCCGGGCTGGATCGCCCGGAACATCCCGCCCAGCCGGGAGAGCTGCTTGAGGTCGGCGAGCAGGGCGTCGCCCGCGCCCGGGTACTGGATCTTCACGGCGACGTCGCGGCTGTGCGGCGCGCCCGAGGGGTCGTAGCCCGACTCCCGCCACACCGCCCGGTGCACCTGGCCGATGCTGGCCGCGGCGGCCGGCGTGTCGTCGAACTCCACGAACCGGTCCCGCCAGTCCGGGCCGAGCTGCTCGGTGAGCACCTTGTGCACACTGGCCGCCGGCAGCGGCGGCGCGGCCTCCTGGAGCTTGGTCAGCGCCTGCCGGTAGGGGGCGGCGATCTCCTCGGGCAGGGCGGCCTCGAAGACCGACAGCGCCTGGCCGAACTTCATGGCACCGCCCTTGAGCTGCCCCAACACGCTGAAGAGCTGCTCGGCGGTGCGCTGCTGGATCTCTGCGGAGATCACGTCGGAGGCGAGCCCGGTGACGCGCTTACCCATGCCCAGGACGGTCCGACCGGCGAAGCCGAGCGGCAGAGCGGCGAGCTTGGCGGTCCGGGACACGGCCCGGCGCGGGATGTCGGTCACCCGGTCATTGTTACCGACTCGGGGGGCCTGCGGCTGCTCTGCCGCCGGGCCGGGTGGTGGACCCCGCCCTTCGGGGCCGCCGACCGGGTCCGCGGGACGGCCGTCGCCGCGCCCCGGCGCGAGGCGCTGCGGGCCTGCGGGGTGGCGGATCCGGGTCACCGGGCGCCCCGCCGGAGTGGCCACCGGCGGCGGCCACCGGCGTTGCTGGGCACCTGCCGGGGCGGCCACCGACGTCCCCCCGGGCACCTGTCGAGCTGCCCGCCGGCGGTCACCGGCGTCCCCGAGCGCAGAGGCAGGAGGGGTGCGGGGGCCACACCCGGCGGCGGAACCGGCCGGGCCCGGCGACCTCCACCGCGCAGCCGAGCGTCTCCGGGGCGCTCCCGTCGAGTTGGGCGAGCGCCTCCGCCGCCGCGTACGCCCCGGCCGCGAGGAGCGTCGCGGTGGCGCACGCCTGCTCCGCGCCGCCGGCGAGCTGGGCGGCCAGCGCCGGCCAGTCCGGGTCGAGGTCCGTCCGGTGCAGGTCGAGGCAGTTCAGGCAGGGGCCGGCGGGCGGGCGGACGAGGGGGCCGACGACGGGCACGCCCTCCCGGAGGGCGACCACCAGGTGGGGCTGGCGGCGCCGGGCGTGCGCGGCGGCGAGCAGGGCGGCCGGACGGTCCGCGCCGAGCAGGACGACCAGGTCGGCCCGACCGGGCCGGAGCGGACCCGTGCCCGTGCCCGGGGCGGCGCGCTCGACGGCGTCGCGTACCGCCGGGGCCAGCGGGCGGCCGATCGCGGCGGCCGGGATCCCGGTGCCGACCAGGTCCGCCGGGCGCACCGGGCCGGTCAGGTCCGGGTGCACGTGCCCGACCCCGGCCTGGGCCAGCGCCAGGGCGATCGGGGCGCCGAGTCGGCCGGCCCCGGTGACCACGACCCGGGCGGCCAGCCGGCGGCGCAGCACCTGGGCGGGCGTGCCGGGCAGCCGGGCGGCGGTCAGCGCGAGCGACCCGGCCTCGGCGGCGAGCCGGGCCCGGGACGGGCCGGCCAGGTCCCTCGGCAGCAGCGTGTGCGCGGGTACGACCAGCCCCGCGGCCCGCAGCGCGTCGAGCAGGATGCGGGCCGCGTCGGGCGCCACGTCGGCGGCGACGGCCTGCGCCAGCACCAGCCGCTCGCTGCGGGTGCCGTCGAGCAGGTCGAGCAGCCGGGCCGCCCGGGGGTCGGCGATCTCCAGCAGTACGGCGCGGCCCGGCTCGACGCCGAGCTGGAGGGTGTGCCGGTCCCGCCAGAGGCGGGTGAGGCCGGGCAGCAGCGTGGGGCGGGGGAGCGGGGCTCGGTGCATGACAACGAATCGTGACCGCGTCTGTGCTGTCCGTCGATCGTTGTCCACAGGTGCGCGGCGCTCTGTCCAGCGCTGTCCACAGGAAATCCCGCGATATCCACAACCGGCCGGTAATCATGTCGGTGAGCCGACAGTGTCGGCCGGGCGGGGATCGCGGAGCGTGCGACCGGCCCCGGGAGGGGGCCGGGCGGCTCGGGTGGTGGCCCGTGACCCGGATCAGGGGCGGGGACGCCGGAGGGGGTGGCCGGCGGCCACCCCCTCCGAAGCACCCGTACGGGTCAGACCTTCGCTTTGCCCAGGATGCGGTTCACTGTTGTGCCGCACACCGGACACTTGCCCTTGGCCATGTTCATGCCGGTCTTCGAGACCTCGATGCGTCCCTCGAAGTCCCGCTTCTCCTTGCACTTGACGCAGTAACCGTTGTAGGTCTGGGCCTGGTCGGCCACGGTGCCCTCCTCGTCTCGTCCGCCGGCCGATGCCGTCCCGGCGGGTTGCCCGGCGGCGGGCCACGCGGGCGCCGGCGCTGGGTCGTTCTCCCGCGGCCACCGTCGTGACCGCTGGTCCGCGGACCCTACCCAGATGTGGGCGGTTCCATGTCAGCTGTGCTTCGTCACTGTGAGCAAGTCGACGTCGAGAGTGTGCATGGCGAATTACGTCTGATAAGTCAGTTTGGCGGGGACACGCCGACCGAACCCGGTCGAATGCCCCCGCACGGGGGCCCCGAGCTGCGCCCTGCGGGATGATCACCTACGGTGGGGGTGCGTCGCCGTACGCCCGCCACCGGCCGCCACGAAGGGTGACGGCGGCGATTCACGGCCGCCGGTTCAAAGTTTTTTCGGGACTCTGCCGACCAATCACCATTTTCCGGGCGCGTGTCGTCGTGTTGACTCTTGCGGACCCCTGGTCAGTACGCATTAGCTTTCCTTCGTGGCAGGAATCCGAGGCTGCGCGGTCTGCTGATGGCAGGGGCGCGCAAGCCGGTCGTCGAAGTACGGCGCAGCCAGCGCCGGCGACGTACGGTGTCCGCGTACCGCGACGGTGAGCGGGTCGTCGTCCTCATACCGGACCAGTTCTCCCGGGCCGAGGAGAGCGAGTGGGTCGACCGCATGCTCGCCCGCCTGGCAGCCCGGGAGGGGCGCCTCGCCCGGTCCGACGCCGAGCTGCTCGCCCGGGCTACCCGACTGATCAAGCTCTATCTGGCCGAGCACGGCACGCAGGCGGTGCCGACGAGCATCCGCTGGGTGACCAACCAGAACGGCCGCTGGGGGTCCTGCACCCCCGCCGACGGCACGATCCGCATCTCGCACCGCGTCCAGGACATGCCGGACTGGGTGATCGACTACGTGCTCCTGCACGAGCTCGCGCACCTCATCGTGCCCAGCCACAACGCCCGGTTCTGGGCGCTCGTCGCGCGCTACCCCAAGACGGAGCGGGCGCGCGGCTACCTGGAGGGCGTCGCCGCGGCCGCGGGCGCCCCGCTGGCCGACTGAAGCCGCTCGCGCCCGCGCCGTCGTCGGCCCGCCGGTGCCGGGCCGGCCCACTTCGCCCGTGACCCCGTGCCACACCGTGGGTGCCCTCCGCCGGCCGGCTGACGCCGCCCCGCATCCGCGCCGTCGCTCGTCCCGTGACGGGTGTGCCGGCTAGGGTCGGCGGGTGACCCGACGTGTGGTGGTGGCGTTGCTCGGACCGGTGACCTGGTCGCCGCCCGGCATCGATCCGGTGGACTGGCGGGCCGCGCTCGCCGAGGACGTGGTCGACCTGTTCGCCACGCTCAACGAGGTCGAGACGGCGGTCGCGGTCACACCGGAGGACCGCTGGCTGGCCGACGCGGTGGTCTGGCCCGACACGGCCGTCCACGAGGTGCCGGAGCCGACCCCGAACGCCGTCTTCGCCGCCCTCGCCGGCACCGGGTACGACCAGGCGGCGGTGGTCGCCGGGGACGCCCCCGACGTGCCGGGCCTGACGATCGGCAAGCTGCTCCGCCCGCTCACCACCCGACCGGTGGCGGTCGCGCCCGTCGAGGGCGACGGACCGGGGCTGCTCGGCGTGGCCGCGCGGCTGCCCGCGCCGGCGTGGCTGCCGACGCTGGACCTGGACACCGCGCGGCCCGCGGTCGTGCGCGCGGCGGCGCCGCGCCCCGGCGACGTGGCGGTCACCCCGGCGTGGCGCCGCCTGCGCGGGCCGGCCGACCTGGCCTTCCTCGACCCGGCCGTGGAGGGTTGGGAGACCACCCGCGCCCTGCTCTCCGGCACCGGCCGAGCCTGCTGACGGCACCGGAAGGGCCACGCGCACCCGGCGGCGATAGGCCGTGACCGCATTGCGCGAGCGGCGCTGACCGGAGCGTGCGACGGGCGCTGACCGCACGGCGACGAGGGTCGCGGCCACACCGCGACGAGGGGCACGACGGCACCGCGCGAGCGGCGTTGACCGTGCCGCCCGACCCGGGCGGGTCGGGCGGCACCCGTCGGTGGACCCGGGTCAGGGGCGGGCGTCGCCGCCCTCGGTGTCGTCCGGGCGCTGCTCCGGCTCGCCCGGGGCCTTCTCCTCGGGGCCGCCCGGCGCGGTGAAGTCGAAGTTCTCCAGTTCGCTGAGGTCGAACTGGGCCATCGCGAAGGCCACCGGGTCGGCGAAGTCGGCGTCCGAGGGGAGCAGGTCGGGGTGGCCCCAGAGGGCGTCCCGGCCGGCGATGCCCCGGTGCTCGGTGAGCGCCGCCCAGAGCGCCGCCGCCTCGCGCAGCCGGCGCGGGCGCAGTTCCAGGCCGACGAGGGCCGCGAAGGTCTGCTCGGCCGGTCCGCCGGCCGCCCGGCGACGGCGGAACGCCTCGCCGAGGCTGACCACGCTGGGCAGCCGGCCGCCGGCCGCGCTGTCCACCACGTGGCAGACCCAGCCCTCCACCAGGGCCAGGGCCGTCTCCAGCCGGGCCAGGGACGCCTTCTGCGCCGGGCTGTCCTCCGGGGTGAAGATGCCCTCCAGCGCGATCGCCTGCATCGACTCCGGGTCGGTCGGGTCGACCCGGCCCATCGCCTCCTCGATCGCCTCCCGGTTGACCCGGATGCCCGCCGCGTACATCTCCACGGCGCTGAGCACGTGCCCGCGCAGCCACGGCACGTGCTGGAAGAGCCGCTGGTGGGCGGCCTCGCGCAGGGCCACGTAGAGGCGGACCTCATCCTCCGGCAGCTCCAGGCCCTCGCCGTACGCCCGGATGTTGGCCGGGATCAGCGCGGCCGTGCCGGCCGGGCCGAGCGGCAGCCCGATGTCGCCAGCGGAGAGCACCTCCGCGGCGAGCGAGCCGAGCGCCTGGCCGAGCTGGCCGCCGAAGAGCGCGCCACCGAGGGTGGCGACCATGGACTGCATCGGGCCGAGCTGGGCGCGCGCCTCCGGCGGCACCAGGTCGCCCATCGCGCCGACCATCCGGCTGGCCACCGGGTCGCAGAGCTTGCGCCAGACGTCGAGGGTCTTGAAGATCCACTCGTTGCGGTTCCAGGCCACCGAGGTCTGGATGCCCGAGGGCAGGGCGGAGGCCGGCTCCAGCCACAGGTCGGCGAGCCGCAGCGCCTCCTCCACCGCGTTGCGCTCGTAGGGCGAGACCGCCGGGTCACCGGCGGCGGCGAGCTGGCTGGCGGCCACCTGCCGGGCCAGGTCCCAGTTGACCGGCCCGCTGCCCGACGCGGAGAGCAGGTGCTGCAACTGCGACATGAACTGCTGCATCTGCGCGGGATCGTTGGGGTCTGGTGGTTGCCCACCCGGGAGCGCGAAACCGAACGGAATATCAGGCACGACGTCTACGGTACGCGCGCCGCGCCCCAGGTCGCCGCCGCTGGCGTTGCGCTGAGGGCGAAGTCGTGGTTCACCCGCCGGCGCGCCCCACCCCGGTCGGTACGCTCTGCCGCATGAGACGTCGCGGCGTGACCGTCCTGCTCGGTGCTCTGCTCACCACCCTGCTCAGCATCGGCGTGCTCGGCGCGCCCATCCCGTACGTGGTGCTCGGCCCCGGGCCGACCGTGAACACGCTGGGCAAGGAGAACGGCAAGGAGGTCATCCAGGTCTCCGGCCGGGAGACGTCCACGTCCGCCGGGCAGCTCCGGTTGACCACGGTCGGGGTACAGCCCACGGTCAAGCTGCGCTCGGCGATCCAGGGCTGGTTCTCCGACGACGAGGCGGTCGTGCCGCGCGAGCTGGTCTACCCGCCCGGGGAGAGCCGCGAGGAGGTCGAGGAGCGCAACGCGGAGGACTTCAAGGTCTCGCAGACCAGCGCGGAGACCGCGGCGCTGAGCGAGCTGGGGTACCCGGTCCAGGTGGTGGTCAAGACCGTGGCCGGCGACGGCCCGGCCGCCGGGGTGCTCAAGCCCGGCGACGTGCTGACCTCGGTGGACGGGCAGCCGGTGCCGGTGGCCGCCCGGCTCACCGAGCTGATCCGGGCCAAGCCCGCCGGGACCGCGCTGGAGATCGGCTACACCCGGGGCGGCGCCGCCGCCACGGCGAAGGTGACCAGCCGGGAGCAGGACGGCCGGCCCCGCATCGGCGTCGAGATCGAGCAGCAGCAGCCGCACCCGTTCACCCTCAACATCGACCTGGAGGACATCGGCGGGCCGAGCGCCGGCCTGATGTTCGCCCTCGGCATCGTGGACAAGCTGACCCCGGAGGACCTGACCGGCGGGAAGATCATCGCCGGCACCGGCACCATCGACGACGCCGGCCGGGTCGGCCCCATCGGCGGCATCGCGCAGAAGCTGGTGGGCGCGAAGGAGGCCGGCGCCGTGGCGTTCCTGGTGCCGGCGGACAACTGCGCCGAGGCCGTCCGCAACCCGCAGCCCGGCCTGCCGCTGCTGCGGGTCGGCTCGCTGGACGAGGCGCTGACCGCCCTGGAGACGCTGCGCGCCGGCGGCCAGCCGACCCGCTGCTGACCGCCGCGCGCGGCCGGTCCCGTCGCCGCCGCCGACCCCGTCGCGTCGGGGAGCACGCGCCGATCAGGTGCGCGCCCGGTCGCCGCGGTGGGCGCCGTCGGCCGGCGCGGGGCGGCCCCGCGTGGTCGCCGCGTGACCTTGGACCGACACGTTCAGGAACACCCCGTACTCTGGGTGCCTGGTCGGAGCCGATCACATCGAGCGTGCGGAGCCAACAGTGGTCATGCGTAGCAGCAGCCCCCTGCCGAGGATGAGCCGACGCGGACGCGTCACGATCGGTGTGCTGGTCGGGGTGTTCGTGCTCTTCACCCTGCTCGGCTGGGGTGTCCAGGCGTGGACGGACTGGCTGTGGTTCGACGAGGTCCGCTACACGCAGGTCTTCACCGGCGTGCTGGCGACCCGGCTGCTGCTCTTCCTCGCCGTCGGCCTCGGCATGGCCGTGATCGTCGGCGGCAACCTCTGGCTGGCCCACCGGCTGCGCCCCCGGATGCGGCCGCACTCGCCGGAGCAGGCCACCCTGGAGCGCTACCGGATGCTGCTGAGCCCCCGGCTCGGCCTGTGGATCGCGCTGGTCGCCAGCGTGGTGGGCCTCTTCGCCGGGCTGTCGGCGCAGAGCCGGTGGAACCAGTGGCTGCTCTTCCGCAACGGCGGGGACTTCGGCGTCGAGGACCCGGAGTTCGGGGTGGACATCGGCTTCTACGTCTTCCAGTTGCCGTTCTGGCGCTACCTGCTCGGGGTCGGCTTCACCGCGGTGGTGCTGTCCGTGGTCGGCGCGCTGGCCGTGCACTACATCTTCGGCGGCGTCCGGCTCCAGGGCGTCGGCGACCGGATGACCAACGCCGCCCGGGCCCACCTGAGCACGCTGGTCGCGGTCTTCGTCCTGCTCAAGGCCGTCGCGTACGTGCTGGACCGGCGGGCGATGCTGCTGGAGTACAACGACGGCGCCAACGTCTACGGCGCCGGCTACGCCGACGTCAACGCGCTGCTGCCGGCCAAGGAGATCCTCGCGTACATCTCCATCGTGGTGGCCATCGCGATCATCGTCTTCTCCAACGCGTGGATGCGGAACCTGGTCTGGCCCGGCATCTCGCTCGCCCTGCTCGGCGTCTCCGCGGTCGCCATCGGCGGCGTCTACCCCTGGGCGGTCCAGACCTTCGAGGTCAAGCCGAGCGCCAAGGAGAAGGAGGCGCCCTACATCGAGCGCAGCATCAAGGCCACCCGGGCGGCGTTCGGGCTGGAGGGGGCCACCACCACGCCGTACGCGGCGAGCAACCTGACCCCGCCGGCGAGCCTGGCCACGGACACCTCCGTGGTGCCGAACATCCGGCTGCTCGACCCGCAACTGGTCTCCGAGACGTACACCCAGCGCCAGCAGGTCCGGCAGTTCTACGACTTCGGCGAGAAGCTGGACGTCGACCGGTACGCGGTCAACGGCAAGGTGCAGGACTACGTGGTCGGCCTCCGCGAGGTCAACTACCGGCAGCTGACCCCCCAGCAGAACACCTGGATCAACCGGCACACCGTCTACACCCACGGCTACGGCCTCGTGGCGGCGCCGGGCAGCCGGGTGGTCTGCGGCGGTCAGCCGTTCTTCGTCTCCGGCTTCCTCGGCGACCCCCAGGAACAGCAGAAGCAGGAGGGCCAGGCGCAGACGAACGAGCAGTGCGCCGCGCAGACCGAGCAGGTCCCGGCGAAGCAGCCCCGGATCTACTACGGCGAGCGGATGGACGAGGGCGACTACGCGATCGTCGGCCAGACCGACCCGGAGCGGAAGGCGGAGTTCGACCGGCCCGTCGGCGAGGGCGGCGAGTCCTACACCTACACCGGTGAGGGCGGCGTCGAGATCGGCTCGTTCACCCGCCGGCTGCTCTACGCGATCAAGGAGCAGGAGTCGAACTTCCTGCTCTCCGACGCGGTCAACGACAACTCCAAGCTGCTCTACGTGCGCAACCCGCGGGACCGGGTGGAGAAGGTCGCCCCGTTCCTGACCCTGGATGGCGACCCGTACCCGGCGGTGGTGGACGGCCGGATCCAGTGGATCATCGACGGCTACACCACGGCGGCGACGTACCCGTACGCCGAGCGGATCAACCTCCAGGAGCAGACGGCCGACGAGCTGACCGGTCGGGGCACGTTCCAGCTCGCCCGGGAGAACGTCAACTACATCCGCAACTCGGTCAAGGCCACCGTCGACGCGTACGACGGCACCGTCCGGCTCTACGAGTTCGACGAGACCGACCCGGTGCTCAAGGCGTGGAACAAGGCGTTCGGCGGCGACCTGGTGGTGCCGAAGTCGGAGACCCCGGTGGAGCTGGCCGAGCACTTCCGCTACCCGTCCGACCTGTTCAAGGTGCAGCGCAACCTGCTGACCCGGTTCCACGTGACCGACCCCGGCGACTTCTACTCGGCGCAGGACTTCTGGCAGGTGCCGAACGTGCCGGACGCCCCCGACACCGGCCAGAAGCAGCCGCCGTACTACCTGTTCACGCAGTTCCCCGGCCAGGAGTCGCCGCGCTTCCAGCTCACCTCGGCGGTCACCCCGAACGGCCGGGAGAACCTCGCCGCGCTGATCTCCGGGTCGTACGTCGACGGGCAGCCGAAGCTGGAGGTGCTCGACCTGCCCGACCAGACGCGGGTCTCCGGCCCGGTGCAGGTGCACCAGTCGATGACGAACAACGCCACCATCCGACAGCAGCTCAACCTGCTCCAGTCCGCGCAGGCGCAGGTGCAGTACGGCAACCTGCTCTCCCTGCCGTTCGGCGACGGCATGCTCTACGTCGAGCCGGTCTACGTGAAGACCGCCGCGCAGAACGCGCCGCCGCTGTTGCAGCGGGTGCTGATGTCCTACGGCGACGGCGGCTCCTACGTGGTGCTGGCCAACAACGTCGCGGAGGGCATCAAGCAGCTCGTCGAGCAGGGCAAGCAGGCCGCCGCCCCGGGTGCGCCACCGCCGCCCGGCGGCACCCCTCCCGGCGGCACCCCGCCGGGCGGGACGCCGCCCGCGCTGACCGGTGAGCTGGCCGAGGCGGCCGACCGGGTGCAGACCGCCATCACGGAGGTTCGGGCCGCGCAGACGTCCGGCGACTTCGAGCGGTACGGGCGCGCGCTGAAGGCGCTGGACGAGGCGCTCACCGCCTTCCAGCAGGCCCAGCGGGCGGCGGCCGCCCCGACGCCCGGCGCCACGCCCAGCGGCAGCCCGCCGGCGTCCCCGGCGGCCAGCGGCAGCGCCGCACCGACGCCGAGCGGCTGACCCCGGCCACCCGCCGCAGCGCCCCCGGCCCGCGGACCGATCCGGTCCGCGGCGCCGGGGGCGCTGTCGCTTTCCCGACCGGCGGCCCGACCCCCGCAACCCGCCCTCTCCTGACGCCGTCTTCCCTGCAAGAGGCGGGAACGGCCGGGGGAGCGTGGTCGGGAGATGAGGGACGCAACAAGCTTCGACGAGTTCTACCGGAGCACCTCGCGGCGGATGCTCCGCTACGGCTACGCGGTGGTGGGTGACCACACCGAGGCGCAGGACCTCGTGCAGGAGGCGTACGCCCGGGCCTGGCGGCAGTGGGGCCGGCTGACCACCCACCCGGCGCCGGAGGCGTGGCTGCGGCTGGTGGTCGCGCGGCTGGCCACCGACCGGTGGCGCCGGCTGCACGGCTGGCGCGCGATGCTGAGCCGTACGGGGCCGCCGGAGCCGGTGCCGCCGCCGGGCGAGGACGGCGTGCTGCTGGTGGGCGCGCTGCGTCAACTGCCGGCCGCCCAGCGGCAGGCGCTCGCCCTGCACTACCTCTTCGACATGTCGGTGCGGGACATCGCCCAGGAGACGCAGGTACCGACCGGCACCGTGAAGTCCTGGTTGGCGCGGGGGCGGGCCCGGCTGGCCACGCTGCTGCCCGACCTGTCCGTCGAGGAGCTGGAGGCGAACGATGTCGCGTAAACTGTCCGATTTCTACCGGTCGCTCGCCGAGGGTGCCGACGGCCGTACCCTGGCCGCCCCCGAGCAGGTGCGGCGGCGCGCCGACCGGCGGGCCCGGGTCCGGATCACCGGTGCGGCGCTAGCGACGGCACTGCTGGTCGGTGGGGTGGCCACCGGCACCCGGCTGGTGCTGGCCGGGGACGCCGCCCCCCTTCCGCCGCCCGCCGGCACCCCGGCACCGACGGCGACCGCCCCGGCGCCCACCCCGTCCCCGTCCGCGGCGGCGACGAGCACGCCACCGGCGACGGGCGCGCCCGCGACGACGGCGGGGAGCACCGGCGCCGCGCCGCCCCGTACGCCCGCCTCGATTCCGGACCGGGCGTTCTTCGTCCAGGCGGCCGCGAACCGGACGGGCATCGACCCGGTCTTCCGCGACACCACGGCGCTGCCGAAGCTCTGCGACGCCCGGTACCCGAGCGACGCCGGGATCGTGCAGCGCCGCACCCGCAACCTGGCCTACAAGCTGCCGCAGACCCCGCGGGGGTACGTCCCCGACGGCAGCTACGCGCACAGCGTCACCGTCTACCGCCCGGGGCGGGCCGACGACTTCCTGGGGGAGTTGCGGGCGGCGGTGCGGGCCTGCCCGGAGCAGCCGGGGGTGAGCGGCGGCAACCCGTCCACCTCGCGGCTGCGGCTGCTGGCCGACGGCGGATTCGGCGACGACTCGGTGCTGTTCGAGATCCGGACGCCGGGCCGGGACGTCGAGGGCGAGCCGACGGGCGGCGAGGAGGTCCGGCTGATCCGGGCGATCCGGGTCGGGGACGTGGTGACCGTGCTCTGGGAGCAGGGCTGGGAGGGCACCTCGGCCGAACGGTCCCAGGTCGACGCCGACAGCCGGCGGGCGGTCGGCGCGATCGAGGACTGGCTGGGTTGAGCCGTACGGCGGTCCGGGCGGCGGCGCGCGGCCCGGACCCCCCGGTCGGGAGTCGTTTTGCGGCGGCCGGGGTTGGTGGGATACGGTGTACGAGCCGACGCGGGGTGGAGCAGCTCGGTAGCTCGCTGGGCTCATAACCCAGAGGTCGCAGGTTCAAATCCTGTCCCCGCTACCACGTCGGAACGGCCCCGAGGAACATCCTCGGGGCCGTTCCGCGTTTCGGGGCAAGAACCGGGCTCCGGCCCGGGGCCGGAGGCGACCCGGAAGCCGGAGCCGGGCCTGGGTCAGGCAACCCCGGCTGCCTCGGTGGTGCGGGCCCGGGGACGAATCCGGTTGGGATCGGGGGTCCCGCTGATCATCGGGGCGGGGCATGCGATAGAGTAGGTGAGCCGACGCGGGGTGGAGCAGCTCGGTAGCTCGCTGGGCTCATAACCCAGAGGTCGCAGGTTCAAATCCTGTCCCCGCTACTCTGGCGAGAGACCCCGGAGATCACTCCGGGGTCTCTCGGCGTCTCCGGACCCGACCGCACCCGCCGGGATCCGAGGGTTCCCGGCCGCTTGCCGTGCCACGGTTGCGGTTGTCGGCGAGGATGTCAGCATGTCTTCCTTCGGTAAGTGGTGGGGCCGGATCAGCGCCGTTTTCGGCGCCGTCGTGCTGTCGGTGTTCGTGCCCGTCGCGGCCTGGGCGTCCACCGGCACCGGTGAGCTGGTGGTGGAGGCCGCGCGGCGACGCCGCGGTGGCGGCTTCGGCTTCCTCGGCCTGCTCTGCTGCCTCGTCGTGGTCGCCGTGATCGTCTTCCTGGTGCTGCGGATGATGCGCAACCGGCGCGGCGGCCCGCCCCGCTGAGCCGGACGGGTCGACGCCTGCGGGACGGCGGCTATCCGGCCAGGGCGGCTTCCGCCCTGGCCATGAATTGCGACGTCGCCGCCCGGCTGTCGGCCGCCCCGCCGCGGATGCTCTCGGCGGCATCCAACAGCAGCGTGCGCACCCGGGGGTGGCCCTGCGGCGGCGGGCCGGGCGCCGGCCCCAACCGGTCGTCCAGGGCAGCGCCGAACGCCGCCGCGCGCCGCTGCGCCGGGTCGGTGATGCTGTCCTCCACGTAGCGGCGGACGGCGAGGCTGGGGCTGAGCCCGCGTTCGTGACCGAGCACCGCGCCCACCTCGCCGTTGCCGGTCAGGAAGTTGATCACGTCCGCCACCACGGCGGGATGGCGCGTGCCGCGGAAGCCCGCCCAGTACATCGACGCCCGCGCCCACTGAGCCGCCGGCGGGCCGGGCAGGGCGGCCAGGCCGAGGTCGGCGCCGGTGAGCCGCTGGAGCTCCGGAAGCTGGTGCGACCAGGCGAAGGAGGCGGCCGCGGCGCCGGTGACCACCAGTTGCCGGGCCGGTTCGCCGCTGTCGGCCTGCTCGACCAGGGCCGCGCTCGGGGTGGCCCGGCCGGACCGGGCGCGCCGCCACAGCTCGAACCACTCGACCAGCGCGTCGGCGCCGAAGCCGAGCTGCCGGCCCCGGTACAGCTCACCGCCCTGGCCGCGCAGCCAGTGCCAGAACGCGCGGTAGTCGCCGGAGGCGTCCATCGTGCCGGCCACCCGGCCCTCGCTGGCTTGGGTTACCCGTCGTGCCCAGGCGACGTACTCCGGCCAGGTCATCTCGCCGTCCGGCTCGGGCACGCCCAGCCGGCGCAGCAGCGTGCGGTTGTGGACCAGCGCGGCGGCGGTCTGCCCCGCGGCGACGCCCACCGTCCGCCCGTCGACCTGCCCGTAGCGGACCAGGCCCGGGGGCAGGCTCCGCAGGTCCAGCCGGTGGTCGGCGACGTAGCCGGTGAGGTCCAGGACGATCTCGCGGCGGGCGTACTCGGCGAGCATGCTGTCGTCGACCTGGATCAGGTCGGGCACGTTGCCGCCCGCGGCCTGGGTGGCCAGCCGGTCGTAGTAGCCGTCGACGCCCTGCCAGGTGATCCGGAAGCCGACCTGGGGGTTGCGGTCCGTGTAGAGCCGCAGCACCCGCTCGGTGAGCTCGGCCCGCTTCGCCCCGCCGTACCAGAAGACCGACAGCTCGATCGGGCCGCTCTCCGCCGGGGCCGCCTGCTCCTCGCTGCACCCGGTGAGCCCGCCGGTGGCGAGCACGGGCGCCCCCAGCAGCGCGGCGAGCACCCGCCGCCGGCCCGGGTCCGCCCCGTGACGGGGAAGCGGGGAGCGGGCAGCGGGCACGGAGTCTCCTGGTGGGCCGGGTGGGCGGGCGGCCGGATCATTCACGCAGGCGGCGCGGGAGGGTGTCAACGTCCGTCCGGCCACACCGCCGCGCCCGCGGTCGTCGGCATCGACGCGGTCCGCCACCGCCGCAGGCCGTACGCAGGTCGCATGGTGTACTAGGGCGCGTGGAACTTCTGCACTCGGGCAAGGTACGGGACGTCTACGCCGACGGCGACGACCTGATCCTGGTCGCCTCCGACCGCATCTCGATCTACGACGTGGTGCTGCCGACGCCGATCCCCGACAAGGGCAAGTTGCTCACCGCGCTCTCCGTCTGGTGGTTCGAGCAGCTGTCCGACCTGGTGCCGAACCACGTCATCTCCGCCACCGACGTGCCGGCGGAGTTCGCCGGCCGGGCCATCCGCTGCCGGCGGCTGGAGATGGTGCCCGTGGAGTGCGTCGCCCGGGGCTACCTGACCGGCGGCGGCCTCAAGGAGTACCAGCGCACGGGTGCGGTCTCCGGCGTGGAACTGCCGCGCGGCCTGGTTGAGGCGTCCATCCTGCCCGAGCCGATCTTCACCCCGTCGACCAAGGCGCCGGTGGGGGAGCACGACGAGCCGATCACCTTCGCCGAGGTGGTGGACAAGGTCGGCGCCGAGACCGCCGAGCGGCTGCGCCAGATCACCATCGACGTCTACCGCCGGGGCGCCGAGCTGGCCGCCGACCGGGGGATCCTGGTCGCCGACACCAAGATCGAGCTGGGCTGGGCGCCCGACGGCACCCTCATGATCGGCGACGAGCTGCTCACCTCCGACTCGTCGCGGTTCTGGCCGGCCGAGTCGTACCAGCCGGGCCGGGCGCAGTTCTCGTACGACAAGCAGTACGTCCGGGACTGGGCGGTGGAGAGCGGCTGGGACAAGCAGGCCCCGGCGCCCGAGGTGCCGGCCGAGGTGGTCGAGGCGACCCGGGCCCGCTACGTCGACGTCTACGAGAAGCTCACCGGCAACCGCTGGGACTGATTTCCCGACCGGTGCAGCGCCTCGGCCGCCCCACGGACTTTCTGGGGCGGAGGTGCCATGCAGCCGACGTTCGAGGAGTTCGTGACCGCCCGCGGGGCAGCCCTGCTGCGGTTCGCGTTGATGCTCACCGGGGACCGGCACCAGGCCGAGGACCTGGTGCAGTCGGTGCTGGCCAAGGCGTACGTGCGGTGGGCGCGGGTGGCCGGGATGAGCCGGCCCGAGGCGTACCTCAAGCGGGTCCTGGTCAACGAGAACCTGCGCTGGTGGCGGCGGCTCTCCTCGCGCGAGTTGCCGGTGGCCGCCCCCGCTGACGGGGCGGCCGGCCCGGACGACGCCGGCAGCCACGCGGCGCGCGACGCCGCCTGGGCGCTGCTGCGCCGGCTGCCGCGCCGCCAGCGGGCGGTGCTGGTGCTGCGCTACTACGAGGACCTCTCCGACACCCAGATCGCCGAGGTCCTCGGCTGCGCCCCGGCCACCGTGCGGTCGCAGGCTGCCCGGGCCCTCGCCACGCTCCGGGCCACGGTGCCCACGATCGATCGGGAGGCGCTGCCATGAGCCGGTACGACGTCGAGACGCTGCTCCAGGACACGTTCCTCAGCCACGAGGCCGAGGCCGACGGGGGCGCGCGGGACCTGACCGGGGCGGTGCGGGCGCGGGTGGCCCGGCGGCGTCGCCGGGCCCGGGCGGCCGGGGCCGGGGCGGCGGCCGTGGCGGTGCTCGTCACCGTGGGGGTGGTGCCGGCGCTGACCGGCGAGCGTCCGGCCCGCCCCCCTGCCGTGGACGTGGCGGCCGAGGACCGGGCGGCGACCGCAAACTGGCGCTGGGAGAGCTCCCTCGGCGCGGAGATCCGGGTGCCGGCTCACTGGACGGTCAACGACTCCGGCTGCGGGATGACCGGCGCGCCGAGCGTGGTACGGGGTGTCGGCCCGCAGCCCATCTGCTTCACCCCGGAGCCGGCCCACAAGGAGCTCGCGGAAATCGGCGAGCGGCCGGGCGGCGGCCCGCTGACCGAACTGCCCGCCAGGCAGCCGAGCGGGCGGCCAGTCGCCGTCACGCTGCCGGAGCGGGCCGTCGACGTGGGCGGGGTGCCCGCCGTCCGCGCCGAGGGGCGGCTGCCCGACGGGCGGTACGCCGGTACCATCACCGTCCCGGCGCGGCAGGTCGCGGTGACCGTGCGGACCCGGGACGAGGCCACCACGCGGCGGATCCTCGACAGCCTCCGGCTGGTGGAGACCGACCACATCGGCTGCGCCACCCGCCGCCCGTTTGTCGCCTCGGCCCCGCCGCCGGAGCAGGACAGGTCCGGCGCCCCGGTGCCCGAGGTGGCCATGCTCCCTGGCCGCACCCCCTTCGTCCCGGCCGATCCGTCCTCGATCGCCATCTGCGCCTACGGGGAGGAGAGGGACGGGGTGCACGGTGACCGGCTCCGGACGTCGGCCCGGCTGACCGGCTCCGACGCGGCCACCCTCGCGAGCGCGCTCAACAGGGCACGGCCCGGCGGCAACCCCGACCTCGCCGGAAACGACTGCCGGCACGACCTGGCCCGCTACGACGCCCTGCTCCTCGTGCGCGGCCCGGACGGCGAGACGCCGGTCCGGGTCACCTACAGCGGCTGTTCCGAGCTGGGGTTGGACAACGGGGTGCGACGGGCGGCACTCACCATGACGCTCCTCGCGCAGATGATGCGGCCACTGAAGACCGGCTACAGCATGCGGGCGAAATTTCCCGACTAGTCCACCCAGTCGAGGGTGCGCTCGACGGCCTTGCGCCAGTTGCGCAGCTCGCGCTCGCGGTGGGCCGGGTCCATGGTCGACTCCCACTGCGCGTCGGAGCGCCACTTGGCGCGCAGCGTCGCCAGGTCCGGCCAGAAGCCGACTGCCAGGCCGGCCGCGTACGCGGCGCCGAGGCAGGTGGTCTCGGTGATCCGGGAGCGGACCACCGGCACGTCGAGCACGTCGGCGAGGAACTGCATGAGCAGCCCGTTCGCGGTCATGCCGCCGTCGACCCGGAGCCGGCGCAGCGCCACGTCGGAGTCGGCGTTCATCGCGTCGACCACCTCGCGGGTCTGCCAGGCCGACGCCTCCAGCACCGCCCGGGCCAGGTGCCCCTTGGTGATGTAGCCGGTCAGCCCTGCGATCACGCCCCGCGCGTCGCTGCGCCAGTGCGGGGCGAACAGCCCGGAGAAGGCCGGTACGACGTAGCAGCCGCCGTTGTCGTCAACGGTGCCCGCCAACTCCTCCACCTCGGGGGCGGTGGAGATCAGCCCGAGGTTGTCCCGCAGCCACTGCACCAGCGAGCCGGTGACCGCGATCGCCCCCTCCAGCGCGTACGCCGCGGGCTGGCCGTCGATCCGGTAGGCGACCGTGGTGAGCAGGCCGTGCGACGAGGTGACCGGGCTGGCGCCGGTGTTGAGCAGCAGGAAGCTGCCCGTGCCGTAGGTGCACTTCGCCTCGCCCGGCTGGAAGCAGGTCTGCCCGAACAGGGCGGCCTGCTGGTCGCCGAGCGCGCTGGCCACCGGCACCCCGGCCAGCACCCCGGTCGCCTCCCCGTAGACCTCCGCGGAGCTGCGGATCTCCGGCAGCATGGCGGCCGGCACGCCCATCGCGTCGAGCAGTTCCGGGTCCCAGTCGAGGGTGGTCAGGTCCATCAGCATGGTGCGGCTGGCATTGGTCACGTCGGTCACGTGCCGGCCGGTCAGCTTCCAGACCAGCCAGCTGTCCATCGTGCCGAAGAGCACCTCGCCGGCCTCGGCACGCTCGCGCAGCCCGTCGACGTGCGCCAGCAGCCAGCGCAGCTTCGGCCCGGCGAAGTAGGTGGCCAGCGGCAGGCCGGTGCGGGAGCGGAACCACTCCTCGCCGTACGCCTGGGCCAGCTCGCGCAGCAGCGGCCCGGTGCGGGTGTCCTGCCAGACGATCGCGTTGGCCACCGGCCGCCCGGTGGCCCGGTCCCAGACGAGGGTGGTCTCCCGCTGGTTGGTGATGCCCACGGCGGCGAGCCCGGCGGCGTCGGTGCCGGCGGCGTGCAGCGCCTCCCGGACCACCTGCTGCACGTTGGCCCAGATCTCCTCGGCGTCGTGCTCCACCCAGCCCGGCCGGGGGAAGACCTGCCGGTGCTCCCGCTGCGCCACGGAGACGATCTCCCCGGCCCGGTCGAAGACGATGCACCGTGAGGAGGTGGTGCCCTGGTCGATGGCGGCGACGTACTGGGGGGTCACGGCAGCACCGTACCCGGACCGGCCGCGCCCCGCCGACCGGCGCGGCCCCGACCGGGGCCCGGCCCGGGTGCCGTCCGTACGATGTGCAGACGTGCGTGACATCGCCGTTTTCAGTGGAACCGCCCATCCCGACCTCGCCGCCGAGATCTGTGCCCACCTCGGTGTGCCGCTGCACCCGGTGCGGGTCTCCCGGTTCGCCAACGACTGCCTGGAAGTCCAGTTGCAGGCCAACTGCCGGGAGCGGGACGTCTTCCTGATCCAGCCGCTGGTGCCGCCCGTGCAGGAGAACCTGGTCGAGCTGCTGCTCATGATCGACGCGGCCCGGGGCGCCTCCGCCGGCCGGATCACCGTGGTGCTGCCGCACTACGCGTACGCCCGGTCGGATAAGAAGGACGCGCCGCGCATCTCCATCGGCGGGCGGCTCGTCGCCGACCTGCTCACCTCGGCGGGCGCGGACCGGGTGCTGGCGATGACCCTGCACTCGCCCCAGGTGCACGGCTTCTTCAGCGTGCCGGTCGACCACCTGCACGCGCTGCGCGAGCTGGCCGCCCACTTCAGCCGCTACGACCTGAGCAACACGGTGGTGGTCTCGCCGGACCTGGGCAACGCCAAGGAGGCCGCGGCGTTCGCCCGCCGGCTCGGCACGCCGGTGGCGGCCGGGGCGAAGCAGCGGTTCAGCGACGACCTGGTCAAGATCAGCGCGGTGATCGGCGACGTGGCCGACCGGGACGTGATCGTGCTGGACGACGAGATCGCCAAGGGCAGCACGGTGATCGAGCTGATGGAGCACCTGCGCGAGCGGAAGGTCCGCTCGATCCGGCTGGCCTGCACGCACGGCCTCTTCTCCAGCGGCGCGCTCCAGCGGCTCAGCGAGCAGGAGGGCGTGCTGGAGATCGTGTGCACCAACACCGTGCCGATCCCGGCCGACAAGCGGGTGCCGAAGCTCGAGGTCCTCTCGGTGGCACCGGCCCTCGCCGAGGCGATGCGCCGCATCCACAACGGCGAGTCCGTCAGCGCCCTCTTCGCCTGAGCGGGGATTCGACCCGGCCGCCGTCGAGCGCCACGGTCAGTCGCGGCGGTGGCGGCCGATGTGCTCCGGGGCGCCGACGGTGGCGCTGATCCGTACGGTCGTGCCGGCGGCGCCGGTCTCGACCTCCATGCTGTCGCTCAGCTCCCGGGCCAACCAGAGGCCCCACCCGCCGGCGGTGTCCGGCGCGGGGCGGGCCCGCTCGCCGAGCCGCTGCGCGCTGATTCCCCCGCCGTGGTCGGAGACCTCGCAGACGAGCAGACCCGTCTTCCGCCACAGCCGCAGCCAGCCCCGGCCCCCGCCGTGCCGGACCGCGTTCGTGATCAGCTCGTTGACCGCCAGCACGAAGTCGTCCAGGCGCTGGCCGGCCAGACCGGCGGCGTGCGCGCAGGACGTGACCGAGTGTCGCAACTCGGTCACCTGGGCCTGGTCGAAGGCCTCGGCGATCAGGAGGGAAGGTTCGATGGGCACAACCGTACGCGGTACCGGGGATTCTGCACTCGTCATGGCCCCGTCCCGACAGCCGATCACAGAACTTGTTGCGGAAATCCCACCGTACGCCAGCGCTGCCCGGCGTGCATCCGCCGGCCCGCCGGCCGCCGGGCGGGCTGTGGCATCGTGACGACCGTGCCGACGCCGCCCGGTGGTTTCGAGGTCCCGCTCTGGCGGGCCATCGCCGTGTTCCGGGTGACGTCTCTGGCGTACGTCTGCGTGCTGGCGCTCCGGCACGTCGACCGGTACGCCCACCCCCTCGCGGCCGGCGGTCTGGTCCTGCTGATGGCGGCCTGGACCGGGGTGACCGCCGTCGGCTACGCCCGTCCGGCCCGGCGGGGCTGGCCGCTGCTCGCCGCGGACCTCGCCGTCGTCCTCGGCATCCTGCTGGTCAGCCCGTGGGTGGTCGGGCGTGCGGCGCTCGCCGCCGGGGTGCCGACCCTGGCGGTGGCCTGGCTGGCCGGCCCGGTGCTCGCCTGGGCCGTCTCCGGCGGGCGGCGCCGGGGCACGGTGGCCGCCCTGGCGGTCGGCGCGGTGGACCTCGCCACCCGCGAACGGGTCGGCCAGTCCTCGCTCACCGGGGTGATCCTGCTGCTGCTCGCCGGGGTCGTCGTCGGGCACGTCGCCCGGCTGGCGGTGACCGCCGAGGAGCGGCTGCACCGGGCGGTGGAGCTGGAGGCGGCCACCCGGGAGCGGGAGCGGCTGGCCCGGGACATCCACGACGGCGTCCTCCAGGTGCTCGCGCTGGTGCAGCGGCGCGGCGCCCACCTGGACGGCGAGGCCGGCGAGCTGGCCCGGCTCGCGGGGGAGCAGGAAGCCGCGCTGCGCGCCCTGATCGCCGGCGCCGCGCCGGCCGGCGCGGGCGCCGACACCGGGCCGGTGGACCTGCGGGCGCTGGTCGGCCGGTACGCCTCGGCGACCGTCTCGCTGTCCGCGCCGGCCACCCCGGTGCCGCTGCCCGGCCCGGTGGCCCACGAACTGGCGGCGGCGACCGCCGCCGCGCTGGACAACGTCGCCCGGCACGCGGACGGGCGGGCCTGGGTGCTGATCGAGGACGAGGGGGCGACGGTGACGGTCTCCGTCCGCGACGAGGGGCCGGGATTCCCGGACGGCCGCCTGGCCGAGGCCGCGGCCGAGGGGCGGCTCGGCGTCGCCCGGTCCATCCGTGGTCGCCTCGCCGACCTCGGCGGCACGGTGCGGATCACCTCCGCGCCGGGTACCGGCACGGAGGTGGAACTGACCGTCCCGAGGGAGACGGCACGGTGAGCACGGCCGGCGTGGGCCTGCGGTCCCCGGTACGACGAGGGCACGGTGAGCGGGGGGAGCGCGGCCGGGCATGCCGGGTCCCGCGGTCGTTGACGAAGGGAGTGCCGTGACGGGCGTGCGCGTGATGGTGGTCGACGACCACCCGATGTGGCGGGAAGGGGTGGCCCGGGACCTCACCGAGGCCGGCCACGTCGTCGTCGCGACGAGCGGCGAGGGCCGGCAGGCCGTCCGGGTGGCCGCCGCCGCCCGGCCCGACGTGGTGGTCCTCGACCTGCAACTGCCGGACGTCTCCGGGGTGGAGGTGATCCGCGGGCTGCGCGCCGTGCTGCCGGAGGTGCGGGTGCTGATGCTGTCGGCCAGCGGCGAGCAGCAGAGCGTGCTGGACGCGGTGAAGGCGGGCGCCACCGGCTACCTGGTGAAGTCGGCCGCGCCGGCCGAGTTCCTCGACGCCGTGCGCAGGACGGCGGCGGGGGAGCCGGTCTTCACGCCCGGCCTGGCCGGGCTGGTCCTCGGCGAGTACCGCCGGCTGGCCGCCGCCCCGGCCGGGGCCGCGCCGGCGGCGGGCCGGGACCCGGCGCCCCGGCTCACCGACCGGGAGACCGAGGTGCTGCGCCTGGTGGCCAAGGGGATGTCCTACAAGCAGATCGCCGACCGGCTGGGGCTGTCCCACCGCACGGTGCAGAACCACGTGCAGAACACGTTGGGCAAGCTCCAGTTGCACAACCGGGTCGAGCTGACCCGGTACGCGATCGAGCGGGGCCTGGACGACTGAGGGCTGCCGGGACCTCGCCCGGCAGCCCTGGGCCGACTCAGACCGAGTGCGGCGGGCGCGTCTCGTGGATGGCCAGCTCCTCGGCGCTCGCCCCGCCGCCGGCCGACCCGGCGTCGTACGCGACCGAGTCGGTCTCCTGGTCGGTGTGCGCCCCCTCGTCCGGTTCGACGAGCCGGCCGACCTGGGCGTCACCGACGGTGCCGAGCTTGCCGTGGTCGTAGAGGGAGACCGGCGAGTGCGGGTCGGAGGTGGGCCCCGGCTCCATCACGTCCGCGTCGAGCTGGGCCTGCGCCGCCGCCTCCTCGCTGTCGGCCTCGGCGGCGATGTCCGGGTCGACGGGGCCGGCCAGCGGGTCGTCGGCCGGGCGTTCGCGCTGCTCCCGGTCGAGCTTGTAGTCCAGCGACTCGCCGTCGAGCTGCTCCTCGGCGGTGGTCCCGTACCGGTCCACCGCCACCGGCGTCCGGTCGCCCGGCAGCTGCGCCGGCTCCGGTCCGTCCGCCTCGCGCCCCGTCAGGACGTCGTCGTTGGCGGTCGAGTCGTCGTCGGCGGTGTCGGGCAGGCCCTCCGCCTCGGGGTCGGACACGGGGGTCGGGTACTGGTCGTCGCGCATGGCTGACCACTACCCACTGCCCTCCCGGCGTAACCGGTGCCGGGCGTGGCCATCCGGGCGGAAACGTCGCCCTCGGGAACGGACGGGCAGGATCGGGGCGGCCGTCAGCCGCCGAGGCCGACCTCGTCCGCGGCGTACAGGACGCACCAGACGACCTTGCCGTCCGGCACCCGGCTGCTGCCCCAGCGGTGGGCGACGGTGTCGATCAGCAGCAGGCCGCGCCCGCCGACGGTGTCCACCGGCGCCGGCCCGGCGAAGGCCGGCTGTCGCGTCGAGTGGTCGCGCACGGCGAGGTGCAGGGTGTCGTCGCGGGGGGCCAGCCGCACCGTCATCGCGGTGTGCGCGTGGGCGACCACGTTGCCGACCAGCTCGGTGACCGCGATGCACCCCGGCTCGGCCAGCTCGTCCAGCCCCCAGCGGTGGCAGCCCTCGGTGACCAGGCGTCGGGCCTCCCGGGCGGCCTCCACGGCGGGTGGGAAGTCGGCGCTGACCACCGCGGCCATCGGCGCGGCGGCCAGCCCGGCCATCGCCCCCGTCAGGGTCGGCCAGGCGGGCACGCCGTCGACGGTGCCGGTCGGGTCGCAGAGCAGCAGGTCGGCGGCGGGCCAGTCGAGGACCTCCCGGCGCACCTCCGCGAAGACGCCCCGGGCGGCCGGGTCGGGCATCTCCAGGCGGGTCAGGTCGGCCACCACCGGGCCGGGCCGGTCGCAGAGCCGGGCGAGCAGCCCGGCGCGCACGGTGCCGACCTCGGGCCGGTCGAGGAGGCCGGTCAGCCGGACCACCGCGGACGACTCGTCCGCCTCCACCCGGCAGCGCACGTCGGTCGGCATGATCGTCCCATTGTGCCCTCCCGGGCCGGGCCCCGCACCGCTCCGCTCGGCCCGGCGCATCAGCGGTCCGTCCGCGCCCGGCGGGCCATCGCCGCCACCGTCCCGACGGCCGTTCCCGCCGCCGCCAGCCCGAAGGCGGCCGTCATCCGCACCAGGTGCCGTCGCCGGCCGTGCCAGCCGCCGTCGCGCCGGGCCGCCGCGTCGGCCTGGAAGACGTTGCCGGTGCTGTCCAGCCGCGGGGTCGGCCCGAACTGCGTGCGGTGGGTGTACCAGCCGAGGGCCCGTTCGGCCAGCGCCGGGGCGAGCCGCCACTGCAGGCCGATCAGCCGGGCGGCCCCACCGGCGTACGCCTCGCGCCGCGGCCGGCGCAGCATCCGGACGATCGTCTCCGCCACCACCTCCGGCGGGTAGACCGGGGGCGGCGGCACCAGTTCCCGCCCGCTGTGGTTGGCGGCGTGCCGGAAGAACGGGGTGTCGATGGTGGCCGGCAGCACCGTGCAGATCGAGATGTTGCCCCGCCCCGTGACCCGCAGCTCCTGGCGGACCGTGTCGGCCAGGCCGCGGATGCCGTGCTTCGTGGCGTTGTACGCCGACTGGTAGGGCATTGCCACCTCGGCCAGCACCGAGGCGTTGTTGACCACCACCCCGCCCCCCGCCGCGCCGAGGTGGGGCAGGGCGGCCCGGGTGCCGTACGCGGCGCCGAGCAGGTTCACCTCCAGCACCCGGCGGAACTCCGCCACCGGGATCTCGTCGAAGAGCCCGACGGCGCTGACCGCGGCGTTGTTGACCCACCCGTCGATCCGGCCGAACTCCGCCACCGCGCGGGCGGCGAGCCGCTCGACGGCCGCCGGGTCGGTCACGTCGGTGGGCACGACCAGTGCCCGGCCGCCCAGCTCCCGGCACCGCTGCGCGACCTGCCGCAGGGCCGGCTCGCTGCGGGCGGCGAGCACGACGGCGGTGCCGCGTCGGGCGAGGGCGTACGCCGTGGCCGTGCCGATCCCGCTGGAGGCGCCGGTGAGCACCACGGTGGCGTCGGCGAGGCTGCGGGTGAGAGGCATTCCTGGGCGGTACCCCGGCTGGCAGGGGTCATGCGACCGATTCCGGGTCGGATGACGATCGGTGCGCGACCCGTGACCCGCCCGGCCGGGACGACTGCCGTCGGCGACCGGTGAAACGACCGGCCCGGACGCTTGCCGTCGCGCAAGTACCCGCCGGGCTCTTCCCGATCTGCCAGGTTTCGGCTCCCGGGGGTCTGGTTAATGGGACCCTCTGACCGAGGACCACCGCTCGAGAAGATCGCATGGAGGTGACCCATGCGCGTCGGCCTCGTCTGCGCGCACGCCGGCCCGCCCAGGCGTGCCGACGCTCCGACCGTCGGCACCCACCAGCACATCGCGAGGGTCGCCGCCGAACTGGCCGCGCGGGGCCACGACGTCCGGGTGTACGCACGACGCGACGACCCGGGCCTGCCGGACACGGCGACGGTCGACGGCTACCGGGTGGAGCGGGTGCCCGTCGGCCCGGCCGCCCCGATCCCCACCGCCGAGCTGGTCCCGTACGTGGCCGAGTTCGGCACCTGGCTGGCCGACCGGTGGGCCGGCGACTGGCAGCCGGAGGTGGTGCACGGGCACTACTGGATCGGCGGGCTGGCCGCGGCGCACGCGGTGCGCGAGACCGACCTCCCGGTGGTGCAGACCTTCCACTCCCTCGGCGTCGAGCAGCTGCGCCACCTCGGCCGCCAGTACGACGGCCCGGGGGAGCGGATCCCGCTGGAGCGGGCGCTGACCCGGGCGGTGGACATCGCGGTCGCCCAGTGCAACGACGAGGTCGACGAGCTGACCCGGATGGGGCTGCAACGCGCCTCCGTGGCGATGGTGCCGGCCGGCGTCGACACCGAGTACTTCCACCCCGACGGCGAGGCCGCCCCCCGCGACCAGCGGGCCCGGATCCTCTCCGTCGGGCTGTCGGCCGGGCACGGCCAGGAGGACCTGATCCGGGCGATGCGGCTCGTCGGCGACGCCGAGCTGGTGATCGCCGGCGGCCCGCCCGCCGAGCAGCTCGCCCACCACGCCGAGGCCCGCCGCCTGCGCGAGCTGGCCGAGCGGAACGGGGTGGCCGACCAGGTGACGCTGGTGGGCGCGGTGCCGCACGAGCAGATGGCCACCTGGTACCGCTCGGCCGACGTGGTCGCCTGCACCCCGCACTACTCGTCCGCCGGGCGGGTGTCGCTGGAGGCGATGGCCTGCGGCGTGCCGGTGGTCGGCTACGCCATGGGCGGGATCGCCGACGCGGTGGTCGACGAGGTCACCGGGCGGCTGGTGCCGCCGGGCGACGTGCGCACCCTCGGCGTGACCCTGCGCCGGCTGCTCTCCGACAACGCCGGGCGGTTCGCGTACGGGCACGCCGCCGTGGACCGGGTGCGGTGCAGCTACACCTGGGAGCGGACGGCGGGCGCGCTGGAGCGGCTCTACGAGCGGGTGGTGCGCCGCCGCAAGCCGGTCGAGGCGGCCTGAGGGAGCAGCCCGCCGGCCCCGTGCCTCAGAGCGGGCGGCCGGGGGCGCCGACGCCGGCCACGGCCCGGTCCCGGGCCCCGGCCACCGCGTGGTGGTGCTGCGGCTCGGCGTACCGGGTGAGGCCGATGACCGCGGCGAGGGTGACCAGGAAGCCGGTCGCGGCGAGCCACTCCCGGCCGGGCCAGATCTTGTCGTTGAGCAGCAGCAGGCCGACGATCGCCGCGGGCACCGCCCCGGCGGCGTCCATCGCGGCCACGGCGGCCGTGGTGGAGCCCCGCTGCATGGCCAGGCCGAGCAGCAACTGGCCGACGATCGAGTGCGCGATCAGCAGGTAGAGCAGCGGATCCCGGACGAACGCCTCCGCCGTGGAGGCCGAGGCCAGCGGGCGGGCGGCCACCGCGGCGGCGGAGAACGCCAGCCCCGCCAGCGAGCCGAGCGCCACCGAGCCCGGCGCCCCGTGCAGGCGTACGGCGAAGAAGCCGAGCACCGCGATCACGCCGAGCACCGCCGCCAGGGCGATCATGCCGGCGGTGCCGAGCGGTTTGGACGGCGCGGGCCGGGCGGAGAGCACCAACGCGGAGATCCCGGCGAAGAGCAGCACCAGCAGGGCCACCTCGGCCGCCGGCAGGCGCCACTTCAGCACCAGCACGCCGAGCAGGGCGGTGACCCCGAGCCCGGCGGCGACGCTGGACTGCACCAGGAAGAGCGGCAGGTCCCGCCGGGCCAGGAAGGCGAGTACGAACCCGGCCACCTGACAGGCCAGCCCGACCAGGTAGGTGCGGTGGCTGGCCAGCCGCAGCAGCAGCCCCGGATCGAAGGTGTGGTGCACGGTGGTGCGGGCGGCGGCGACCGACTGGAGCAGGTTGGCGACGCCGTACGCGACGATCATCGCCGCGAGGAAACACCAGCCGGAGGAGACCACCTGGCGAGGATAGAGGTTGCGGAAGGTCAGTGCTCGGCTGGCCGACCCAGCCGGGCGAGGATGTCGGCGTGCAGCGGGCCGTTGCTGGCCACCGCGCTGCTCTCGGTGCCGGCGTCGCCCGAGGGCGCGGGCCGGCCGGCCAGGTCGGTGAACGTCCCGCCCGCCTCGGTGACGATCGGCACCAGCGCGGCGACGTCCCACAGCGACAGCTCCGGCTCCACCATGACGTCCAGCGCGCCCTCGGCGAGCAGCATGTAGCCGTAGAAGTCGCCGTACGCCCGGCTGCGCCAGGTGTCCCGCATGAGCTGGAGCATCGCGTCCAGCCGGCCGGCGGACTCCCAGCCCGTCAGCGACGAGTAGCAGAAGCTCGCGTCGGCCAGGTCCCGGACGCCGGAGACCCGGATGGGTGCGCCGCCGGCGGCGTCCGGCCCCGCGTACGCGCCCTCGCCGAGCGCCGCCCACCAGCGGCGGCCCAGCGCCGGCGCGGAGACCAGGCCGGCGACCGGGCGGTCCCCCTCCAGCAGCGCGATCAGGGTGGCCCAGACGGGCACGCCGCGGATGAAGTTCTTCGTGCCGTCGATCGGGTCGACCACCCAGCGCCGGCCGTCCGGGCCGCTGGCCGGCTGTTCGCCGTACTCCTCGCCGAGCAGGCCGTCGGCTGGCCGGTGCGCGGCCAGCAGCGCCCGGATCTCCCGCTCCACGGCGGTGTCCGCGTCGGAGACGGGGGTCAGGTCGGGCTTCGCGTCGACCCGCAGGTCGAGCGCCCGGAACCGGGCCGTGGAGACGGCGTCGGCGGCGTCGGCGAGCAGGTGGGCGAGGGCGAGGTCGTCGGCGTACCCGGTCACGTGCCCCAACCTACCGACGGCCCGGGCGTCACGACCCGGCGGGCGGGTCGACCTCGCCCGCCCGGGAGGCGAGCAGCCGGCGGTACGAGGCCAGCCGGCGCGGGTCGGCCTTGCCGGCCGCCACCCAGGCGTCGAGCCCGCAGTCGGGGGTCTCGGCGGTGTGCGGGCAGTTGGCGGGGCAGTCGACCGTGCCCTCCACCAGATCGGGGAAGCCGTGCAGCAGGCTGTCGGCGGAGACGTGGGCCAGCCCGAAGCTGCGCACCCCCGGGGTGTCGACGATCCAGCCGGCGGCGGCTCCGGGGCGCGGCGCGGTGGGAGACGCGCCGGGCTGGGGCTGCCGTGGGCCGCCGTCGCGGTCCGGCAACGGGGGCAGGCGCAGCGCCACCGCGCTCGTGGAGGTGTGCCGGCCCCGGCCGATCGCGCTGACCGTGCCGACCGCCCGCGCGGCGTCCGGCACCAGCCGGTTCACCAGCGTCGACTTGCCCACCCCGGAGTGCCCCACCATGACCGAGATCCGGCCGGCGAGCAGGCTGCGCAGGGCGTCGAGGTCGGAGTCCGGCCGGATCAGCACGTACGGCAGCTCCAGCTCGGCGTAGTAGCCGAGCACCCCCTCGGGACCGGCCAGGTCGGCCTTGGTCAGGCAGAGCAGCGGCTCGATGTCGGCGTCGTACGCGGCCACCAGGCAGCGGTCGATGAACCCGGTGCGCGGCGGCGGGTCGGCCAGCGCGCTGACGATCACCAACTGATCGGCGTTGGCGACGACCACCCGCTCCAGCCGCCCCTCGGCGGTGGTCGCGTCGTCCTCCGCGGTGCGCCGCAGCACCGACGTCCGCTCGGCGATCCGGACGATCCGGGCCAGCGCCCCGGCCGTGCCGGAGGTGTCCCCGACCAGGCCGACCCGGTCGCCGACCACCACCGACTTGCGGCCCAGCTCCCGGGCCCGCATGGCGGTGACCGTGGGCGCGTCCGGCCCGGCGTCGGGCAGCACGCACGTGTAGCGGCCCCGGTCGACGGCGGTCACGAAGCCGTCGACGGCGTTCTCGTGCCGGGGGCGGGTGCGCGTACGCGGGCGCGACGACTTCCCGGGTCGGACCCGGACGTCGTCCTCGTCGTACTCCCGCCGTCTGGTCGCCAGGACCCGCCCCCCGTCGTGTCAGCTCTTGCCGGTCACCATCGCCGACCATAGTGCCGGGAACTCGGGCATGGTCTTCGAGGTGCACGCCACGTCGCTCAGCTCGATGCCCGGCACGGCCAGGCCGGCCACCGCCGCGGCGTGCGCCATCCGGTGGTCGTGGTAGGTCTCGAACACCCCGCCGCGCAGCGGCCGGGGCCGGATCTCCAGCCCGTCGGGGGACTCGGTGATGTCCGCGCCGAGCGCGGTGAACTCCCGCGCCAGCGCGGTCAGCCGGTCGGTCTCGTGACCCCGGATGTGGCCGACGCCGGTGAACCGGGACGGCGAGTCGGCGAGCATCGCCAGCGCGGTCAGCGCGGGGGTCAGCTCGCTGACGTCGGAGAGGTCGGCGTCCAGGCCGTGCACCGCGCCGGTGCCCCGGACGGTCAGCCCGGCGGTGGAGAGGGTCACCTCGCCGCCCATCCGGTGCAGCAGCGAGCGGAGCTGCTCGACGGGCTGCGCGCTGCTGCGCGGCCAGCCCTGGAGGGTCACCTCGCCGCCGGTGACCAGCGCTGCGGCGAAGAACGGCACCGCCCCGGACAGGTCCGGCTCGATCTCCCAGCCGCGCCCGCTCAGCGGGCCCGGCTCGACCGCCCAGACATCGGGGGTGCCGTCGTCGACCGCCGCCCCGGCGGCCCGGAGCATCTGCACCGTCATCCGCAGGTGCGGCGCGGAGGGCACCGGCGGGCCCACGTGCCGGACCACGACGCCCCGGTCGAAGCGCGGGGCGGCCAGCAGCAGCCCGGAGACGAGCTGGCTGGAGGCCGAGGCGTCGATCACCACCTCGCCGCCGGCCACCCGACCCGCGCCGAGCACGGTCAGCGGCAGGCTGCCGGTGGCGGGGGCGTCCACGCGTACGCCGAGGGAGCGCAGCGCGCCGATCAGCGGGCCGAGCGGCCGGATGCGGGCCTGCGGGTCGCCGTCGAAGGTGATCCGCCCGTCGGCCAGGCCGGCCACGGGCGGGACGAAGCGCATCACCGTGCCGGCCAACCCGACGTCGACGTGCGCGGGGCCGACCAGCGGGTGCGGCCGGACCAGCCAGCGCTCGTCGTCGCTGATCGACATGTGCGCGCCCAGCGCGCGCAGCCCGGCGGCCATCAGCTCGGTGTCCCGGGCGCGCAGCGGCCCGGCCAGCGTCGAGGGACCGCTGGCCAGCGCGCTCAGCACCAGGGCGCGGGCGGTCATCGACTTGGAGCCGGGCAGGCGGAGCGTGGCCGCCACCGGGTCGGAGGCGGTCGGAGCGGTCCACGGCTGCGGCGGCCGGGTCGCGGTCAGGTTCCCCACGGTTACATTCTGCCGTGTCCGCCGGTGGATGACCCCGGCCACCGTCCCGGCTCCCGGTCAGCGGGACAGCCGGGCGACGCCCGGCGGGTTAGCGTGTGCGGCATGTGCGGGAGGTACGCGACGACCCGGAGCGCGGGTGACCTGAGCGCGCTGTTCGAGTCCCACGACGAGACCGGCGGCCGGCTCGGCCCCGACCACAACGTCGCGCCCACCGACCCGGTGCCGCTGGTGCGGGTCAGCCCGGAGGGCCACCGCGCGCTGTCGGTCGGGCGCTGGGGGCTGGTGCCGGCCTGGTCCCGGTCGCCCGCCGGCGCCGCCCGCATGATCAACGCCCGCGCCGAGACGGTCGCCACCAGCCGGGCGTACGCCGGAGCGTTCGCCCGCCGCCGCTGCCTCGTCCCGGCCGACGGCTGGTACGAGTGGGTCCGCTCGCCCGGCGGGGGCAAGCAGGCGTACTACATGACTCCGCTGGACGGCTCGGTGCTCGCCTTCGCCGGCATCTGGTCGGTCTGGGAGGGCCCCGATGGCCCCCTGCTGACGTGCAGCGTGCTGACCACCGCCGCGCTCGGCGAGCTGGCCGAGGTGCACGAGCGCATGCCGCTGCTGCTGCCCCGGCAGCGGTGGGGGTCGTGGCTGGCGGCCACCGACGAGCCGGCGGGCCTGCTCGCCCCGCCCCCGCTCGACTGGCTGGCCGGGCTGGAGGTCCGCCCAGTGGGGCCGGCGGTGGGCGACGTGCGCAACGACGGGCCGGAGCTGACCGCCAGGGTGCCGGTCGCCCGCGCCGCCGCGCCGGAGGAAATGACGCTCTTCTGACAGTGCCGGCACATTGTCGGGCGTGATTTGCCAGAGTTGCGGATGAAACGTCGCCTGCTTGTTTACCCGTATTTGCCGTAGAGGCTTGTCTCCGTGTCCGGAAGTGCGATAGAACACAGCGCCGGTAGTGGGCGCGACTCGCACGGGGCGGACGACGCTCACCGATCTTGCCGGTCCCACGGGGGAGGTGGGTGGATGACACGGGCACGCATGCCCCGCCCGCACGAGGTGGCCGCCGCACGACGAGATCCGCGACTGCTGCGGGCGTTGCGGGAGCGGCGGCAGGACGAGGCGTGGCGGACCAGAGGAACCTGCCAGAGTGTCGACCCGGAAACGTTCTTTCCGGCGCCGAACGAGCCGGCCGACGCGGCTGTCGCGCTCTGCCGAAGTTGTGACGTGCAGGGCTCCTGCCTGGCCTGGGCGCTGGACGTGGGTGACTGCCACGGCGTCTGGGGCGGCACGACCCCGCGCGAGCGGCGGGCGATGCTGGTCGCCTGGCGCGACGAGGTGCAACCGGATCCGGACGCCGCCGACGAGGCGGGTCCGCCGGTCCGGGACCGCCTGCTCACGCTGGTGCCGCTGAGCTGACCGTCGACCGACCGGCCGGGGCCGGTCCGCGATCGCGCGGGCCGGCCCCGCGTCGCGTCCCGGACGTCCGAGAATGGGCGGGTGCCCGAGACCGACGAGCTACCCACCCCGCGCGGGCCCGCCCGGGTCGCCACCGACCTGCCGGCCGGGCCGCCGACCGCCGTGCTGGCGCTCGGCCACGGCGCGGGCGGTGACGTCGACGCTCCCGACCTGCTCGCGCTCCGCGACGCGGCGACCGGCGCGGGCCTGGTGGTGGCCCGGGTGACGCAGCCGTACCGGGTGGCCGGCCGGCGCGCCCCGGCCCCGGCCGGGCACCTCGACGAGGCGTGGACCGCCGTGCTCGCCGTGCTGCGGGAACGGCATCCCGGCGTACCCCTGCTGGTGGGTGGGCGATCCAGCGGCGCGCGGGTGGCCTGCCGCACCGCGCGGGCGGTCGGCGCCGCCGGCGTCGTCGCGCTCGCGTTCCCGCTGCATCCGCCCGGCCGCCCGGAGCGGTCCCGGGCGGCGGAACTGGGGACCGGCCTGCCGACCCTGGTGGTCAACGGCGACCGCGACCCGTTCGGGGTGCCGGATCCGGGGCCCGCGGTGCGCGTGGTCACCCGTCCCGGGGAGCGGCACGACCTGCGGGGCGATCCGACCGGCACGGCCGCGGTGGTGCGCGACTGGCTGCGCGACCGGGGCTGGGCGCGGGCCTGATCCCGGCGGGCGACGACGCGCGCCGGGGGAGGGGCGGCGCTCCGGCCGGCCGTGTCCGGTGGCCGCGGCGGGTCGTTGCATCGGATGGCGCCGGATGCCCGGTTCGGGCGGCGGCGCCGGTCCTCCCAGGCCCTTCCTGGTCCCAGCGTCGGCGTCCCGCCGGGGCCGGGGCCAGGAACGGGAGGCCCGGCCGGAATGTCCTGCCCGTCCGTGCGCGTTGCACCCCCCGGACGACATTTCTGGCGAGGGGGTGACCGGGTGCCGATCGAGACGCAGGCCCGGGAACGGGACGAGCGGGGAGCGCGGCAGCTGCGACAGTTGCTGGGGGCTCCGGACTGGCCGGCGACGGCGCCGCCGGTCGGCGTGGCCGCGGTGAGCACCAGCACACCCGCCGGAAGTGAATCTGTGGGCAGGCTCGTGCGCGTATCCTCGGCGGGAAAGCATCCGACGCGAGGGGATGTGCGGTTGACCACCGAAAAGACGGACGAGCGCAGGGCCCGCTTCGAGCGGGACGCAATGCCCTTCGTCGATCAGCTCTACGCTGCCGGCCTGCGGATGACCCGCAACCCGGCGGATGCGGAGGACCTGGTCCAGGAGACCTACCTGAAGGCGTACGCCGCCTTCCACCAGTTCGAGCAGGGCACGAACCTGAAGGCCTGGCTCTACCGGATCCTGACCAACACCTACATCAACTCCTACCGGCGACGGCAGCGCCAGCCCGTCCAGGCGCCGACCGACGAGATCACCGACTGGCAGCTCGCCGAGGCCGAGTCGCACACCTCCAGCGGGCTGCGCTCGGCCGAGACCGAGGCGCTGGACCGGCTGCCGGACAGCGACGTCAAGGAGGCCCTCCAGCAGTTGCCGGAGGAGTTCCGCCTGGCCGTCTACCTCACCGACGTCGAGGGCTTCTCCTACAAGGAGGTCGCCGACATCATGGGCACGCCGATCGGCACGGTGATGTCGCGACTGCACCGGGGTCGACGTAATCTGCGCAAGCTGCTCGAGCAGTACGCCGCGGAGCGGGGCTTCACCTCCGCGTCGTCGAAGAAGGGCTCAACCGCTGCCGCCGGCCGGGAGGTGTGACGTGAGCTGTGGGGAACCGCACGAGACGGACTGCCGTGAGGTGCTGGCGGAGGTCTACCTCTACCTGGATCTGGAGTGCGCCGAGGAGCGGCGCACGCTGATCCGCTACCACCTCGACGAGTGCGGGCCGTGCCTGCGCGAGTACGGCATCGAGCAGGAGGTGAGGGCGCTGGTCGCCCGCTGCTGCGGCAACGAGACCGCGCCCGACGAGTTGCGGGAGCGGCTCCGGGTCCGGTTGACCGAGCTGGTCGTGTTCGAGAACAGCGAGTCGCGGGAGCTGGCCGACTGAGGTCGGCGGCACCGACAGCAACGCCGGTGGCCCGGGTCGGAGACGACCCGGGCCACCGGCTTTTCGCTGGCTGATCGACGCCGGACCGTGGGCCCGGCCGCCGGTCAGGAGTTGGGGCGCTTGCCGTGGTTGGCGCCGCTCTTCTTACGGGCCTTCTTCTTCCGGGCCTTCTTCGCCATGGTGACCTCCTCGTGATGGTCGGATCCGCCTGCGCACGACCTCGGCGCCGGTGCACGCACCGGTCCTCCCGGCGCCGGGGTCCGACCCGCTGATGCTAGTGCCGCCACCGCGCGCCGTCGTGCGCCGGGGCCGTCGGCCGTACGCCGCGCCGCGCGACACGCCGCCCGCCTCCCCGGCGTCGCCGCCCGTCGCCGTCGCCCGCCTCTTCGGCGTCGCCGCCCGTCGCCGTCTCCCGGCGTCGCCGCGTCCCGGCCGGTGGGGACGCCGCGGCACGCCCGACCGACAGTGGACTATCCGGACGCGACCGCTCCACGCCCCCGGCGGGGGGTCCGCATGATTGGATACGTCGGCAGGCAAACGCGAGGGAAGGGGCCGTGGAGATGGCCGAGGAGATCCGCGCCGAGATGGTGGCGAACGTCTGGAAGGTCGTCGCGTCGGCCGGGGACACCGTGTCCGAGGGGGACACGTTGGTGATCCTGGAGTCGATGAAGATGGAGATCCCGGTCGTCGCCGAGTCCGACGGTGTCGTCAAGCAGCTCGCGGTCAACGAGGGTGACGTCGTGCAGGACGGCGACCTCATCGCGGTGATCGATTGACCGGCCTCTCGGTGCGGCGGGCCGGGCCGGCCGACTTCGCGGCGGTGGCCCGGCTGACGGTCGCCGCGTACGAGGCCGACGGCCAGCTCAAGGGGGAGCACGGCTACGCCGCCGTGCTCGCCGACGTGGCGGGCCGGGCGGAGCACGGCGAGGTCCTGGTCGCCGTCGACCAGGAGACCGGCGCGGCGCTCGGCTCGGTGACCTTCGTCCTTCCCGGCACGCCGTACGCGGAGCTGTCCCGGCCGGGCGAGGCGGAGTTCCGGATGCTGGCCGTGGACCCGGCCGCGCAGGGCCGGGGCGTCGGCGTGGCCCTGGTCGAGGCGTGCGTGTCACGGGCGGGAGAGCTGGGCTGCTCGGCGGTGGTGATCTGCGTCCGCAGCGGCTTCGCCGCCTCCGCCCAGCGGCTCTACCAGCGCCGGGGCTTCGTGCGAGTGCCGGAGCTGGACTGGTCACCCCTCGCCGGGGTGCGACTGCTCGGTCTCCGGCTGGAACTCACCGCCTCCTGAGCCGGCCCGGACCAGGCGGGCCTGGCGCCGGTCGCTGGGACCGGCGGGCGTCAGGGCGCCTCCGTCGCGGCGGCGTCGGGCCCGGTCCCGATGGGGGCGAGCAGCTCGTCGGCCATCTCCAGCGCGAGCTTCCGCCGCTCGGTGTCGGTGATGTCCGGCGTACGGATCGCGAACCAGCTGCTGTGCACGGCGAAGAGCGACAGGATCGCGCGGAGCTGCGCGGCGGGCGAGTCGTCTCCCCGGCAGAGCATCTCGGCCAGCCGCAGCATCCGGCCGCGCATCTGCTGCCCGGCGGCGAGACTCTTCAGCACCGTCTGGTTCTGCTCGAAGAACCGCATCACCGACGGCTCGTCGCCGGTGAACATGGCGTCGGCGTACCGGCCGATCACGGCGCGCCGCGTGGCCAGGCTCGCCGGCTGCGACTCGGCCCAGGCGATGAGGGCGTCCATCCGCTCGAGCCGGTCCTCGACGACGCTGGTGACGATCTCGTCCTTGCTCTTGAAGTGGTAGTAGAGCGCGGCCTTCGTCACGTTCAGCCGCTCGGCGATCTCGCGTAGCGAGGTCTTCTCGTACCCCTGCTCGGTGAAGAGCTCCAGCGCGACGGACTTGATGCGCTCCCGCGTGCCGCCTGTGCTCTCCCTCACGCGTACCACCCAATTCGCTTGACCGGTCCTGCCGCCCAACTTACCGTGCGGCTAGTAAGTTAACTAGCCGGGCGGCAAGTAAGTGCGGCACATCTCGGGGGAGCTTACCCATGACGCAGGCAGGCCAGGCACAGGCACCAGCGCGACCCAACGTGCGGGTCGTCCTCTTCGGTCTGATGATCGCCATGATGCTGGCGATGCTCGACAACATGATCGTCAGCACGGCGTTACCCCGGATCGTGGGCGAGTTCGGCGGGCTCGACCACTTCACCTGGGTGGTGACGGCGTACGTGCTGGGCACGACGGTCTCGACCCCGATCTGGGGCAAGCTGGGCGACCTCTACGGTCGCAAGTCCGTCTTCCTCACCTCGGTGGTCGTCTTCCTGGTCGGCTCGGCGTTGTGCGGAATGGCCGGTTCCGACCTGCTCGGCGGGCCGGGCGACGGCATGGTCGAGCTGATCGCCTTCCGGGCGGTGCAGGGCCTCGGCGCCGGCGGCCTGATGGTCGGCGTGATGGCGATCATCGGCGACCTGGTGCCGCCCCGGGAGCGGGGCCGCTACCAGGGCATGATCGCCGGCATCATGGCCATCGCCATGGTGGCCGGCCCGCTGGTCGGCGGTTTCATCACCGACCACCTCTCCTGGCGCTGGGCGTTCTACGTGAACCTGCCGCTGGGCGGCGTCGCGCTGCTGGTCCTCGCCACGACCATGCATCTGCCGAGGTACCGCACCGAGCACCGGATCGACTGGCTCGGCGCCGGGCTGCTGTCGGTCGGCATCACCGCGATCGTGCTCATCACCACCTGGGGCGGCAACGAGTACGCGTGGGTGTCGCCGCAGATCCTCGGCCTGGCCGCGCTCGCCGTGGTCGCGCTGGTGGTCTTCGGTCTGGTCGAGCGGCGGGCCGCCGAACCGATCCTGCCGCTGGGGCTCTTCGCCAACCGCAACTTCGCGCTGATCTCCGTGATCGGCTTCCTGCTCGGCTTCGCGATGTTCGGCGCGATGAACTTCCTGCCGCTGTACCAGCAGACCGTGCAGGGCGCCTCGGCGACGAACTCCGGGCTGCTGCTGCTCCCGCTGATGTTCGGCATGCTGGTGGTCTCGCTGGTGGTCGGCCGGGCGATCACGAAGACCGGGCGGTACCGGATCTACCCGATCGTCGGCGGCGTGGTGATGACCGTGGGCATGGCGCTGCTGACCCTGCTCGACCTGCACACCGGCAAGCTGGAGTCCTCGCTCTACATGGTCGTGCTCGGCGTCGGCATGGGCTTCCTCATGCAGACCTCGATGCTCATCGCGCAGAACAGCGTGGCGCAGAAGGACCTGGGCGCGGCGAGCGGCGCCGCCACCTTCTTCCGCTCGATCGGCGGCTCGTTCGGCATCTCGCTGTTCGGCGCGATCTTCGCCAACCGGCTGGCCGACTCCCCGGCCGGCGGCGCCTTCAGCGGCGGCGGCGAGGCCGGCGCGGCGATGGACCTGGCGAAGCTCAAGGAACTGCCGACGCAGGCCCGTGAGCTGGTGCTCGGCGGCCTCGCCGACGCGATCTCGCACGTCTTCTGGTGGGCCGTGCTGTTCACCGTGGCGGTGCCGGTGCTGGCCTGGTTCGTCAGGGAGATCCCGCTGCGGACCGCCAACGAGCCGCCGGCCCCGCAGGGCGCCGGCGAGGAGCAGGCCGAGGCCGCCCTCGGCAAGGCCCCCGTCTCCTGACCCGCCTCAGCGCCGTCGGAAGGGGCTGGTGAGGCGGCGCCAGAGGCGGTGAAGCCCGGCGCGGGGGCGGGGGACCAGAGGGGTGGCGACCAGGGAGGTCGCCAGGGCCGCCGTCTCCGCGTCCAGGGCCGGCGTCGCCAGGGCCAGATGGGCGAGGGAGGCCGCGATGGGCACCGGGCGCAGCCGCGCCACCGCCGCGAGGTCGGCCAGCCGCTCGGCCACCACCCGCGCCACGTCGGGGCGGACCTCCGGGTCGACCCAGGCGGCGGTAACCATGGCGAACAGGGCCGCCTCGGTGACCCAGTCCTCGACGCCCCAGACGAGGTCCAGCAGCACCCGGCGGCGCGTCGAGGTCGCCCACGGCTCGTCGGTGCGGTGGTGCAGCAGGCCGAGGCAGGCCCACACCTGGACGCAGCGCACCCAGAGCGAGGGGTCCTGCCCCAGCACCTGGCCCAGGGCGGTGCGCGGCGCGTCCGGCGGGTGCGCCAGCAGGCCCACCAGATCGGCCAGGTCCAGGGTGGCCAGGCCGACCGCCGCGTCGTACGCCGCCGGGGGGTGCGGCCACGCCGGGTGGGCGAGCTGCCGCAGCTTCGCGGCCGCCTCCGCCGAGGGCGCCGGCACCGCGGGCGCGACCGTCGCCCCGTCCCAGCGCCAGAGCTGGCGGGCGTCCGCCCGCCGGGGCTCGCGCGGGTCCGGCTCCGGCACGCCGGCCACCTCGACCCGCATCGCCGGCGCGGTCGTGGCGGCGGTACGCAGCGCGCTCGGCGGCGCGGGTGAGTCCAGCAGCACGGCGGCGCCGACGCCGCCGTGGTCGTCGGCGACGGCCCGACGCAGCGCGTCCACCACCGTCCCGGTCGCCGGGGTCACCTGCCCGAGCCAGGCCCGGCCGCGGCAGCACTCGGCCAGGTCGCCGTGCTCGTGCGAGTCGTCGGGGTGGTCACGGACGAAGTCGGCGAGCGCGACCAGGTGCGCCACGTCGCCGTCGCGCTGGTGGCGCAGCCGGTGGGCGGTGTGCACGGCGCAGTCGAAGGTGGGATCCCGGGCGAGGGCCCGGTCGATCCAGTCGAGCGCCTCGTCGAGCCGTCCGATGTCGGCCAGGGTGCCGGCGATGTCGGCGTACACGGCGAGGTCGTCGGGGTCGTGCGCGACGGCGCGGCCGAGTGCCGCCAGCGCCTCCCGGGTGCGGCCGCCGCTGCGGTACGCGTACCCGAGCCACACCTCGCCGATCTTCGACGGCTCCGCGCGTACGCCCCGGGCGGCCCAGCGGATCGCCAGGTCGACCTCGCCGACCCGCCGGGCCAGCGCGGACGCCGCGCCCAGCAGCAGGCCGTGCTCGGCGTGGACGGTGACCGCGTTGCGGGCCAGCGTCAGGTAGGGGGCCAGGGCCGCCCGGTCGGCCCGGGGCGCCGGGTCGGGCACGGCGGCGCAGACCTGCATCAGGATGCGGGCGGTGCGGTCCGGTTCGAGGCGCTCGGCGAGTTCCGGGGCGGTCACCCAGGGCACCCCGGCCCAGTCCGTCCCCGGGGCGTGCCCGGTCGCGGCGACCAGCAGGTCCAGTCCCTCGGCGGGCCGGCCGGTGGCGGCCAGCAGGTGGGCGCGGGCGACGACGGCGCCGACGAAGGCGTGGCGGTGCAGCGGGAAGAGGTCCACGCCGCCGGCGCCGTCGGCGGCGGCGAGCCGGGCGAGCGTCTCGTGCACCTCGGGCAGGGTCGGGGCCTGGGCGAGCGCGGCGGCGACGTGCCCGGCCGCGTGCTCCAGGTCGCCGGAGTCCATGGCGAGCCGGGCGAGGGCAAGCTCCTCCGCCGCGGGCAGCGCCCGGTCGTCCTCGGCCACGTCGTCCTCTCGCTCGTCGGTGCTCCGGTGGGCCGGGCAAGCGTAGGTGATGTTGCACCGACGTGGTGATCCACTGCGCAGTCCTGCTCGTTCGATTGCTCTGATCAGATCAAAGATGCAAGACTGAGCAGGAAACGCGCGGCAACCGCGCAGTGGGAGGAGTTTCCGTGACGCGTGCAGGGGCTGGCATGGCCGCCGACATCGACGAGCAGCCGGCGGGCTACGCCCGGTTGCTCTCCGCCGAACACGCCGGGGCGATCGCCCGGGTGGCGGCGGTCATCGCGGAGCGCCGACCCCGGCACGTGGTCTTCACGGCCCGGGGCACCTCCGACCACGCCGCCCTCTACGGGGCGTACCTGACCGAGATCCGGCTCGGCCTGCCCGCCGGGCTCGCCTCGCCCAGCGCCGTCACCGTCTACGGCGCCCGCCCGGACCTCTCCGACGCGCTGGTCGTCGGCGTCAGCCAGAGCGGCGGCTCACCGGATCTCGCCGAGGTGCTGCGCACCGCCCGCGCCTCGGGCGCGCTGACCCTGGCCGTCACCAACGCGCCCGACTCCCCGCTGGCCGGCGTCGCCGAGCTGAGCGTCGACATCGCCGCCGGGCACGAGCGCGCGGTGGCCGCCACCAAGACGTACACCGCCGAGCTGCTCGCCCTGCTGATGCTCGTCGAGGGCGTCCGGGCCGGCGACGGCACGCTGCCCGCCGACGAGCGTGACGCGCTCGCCGCCCTGCCCGAGCTGGCCGCCCGCACCCTGGACGACCCCACCCCGACCCAGCTCGCGCCCCGCTACCGGTTCGCCGGCCAGCTCGTCACCACCGGCCGGGGATACGCGTACCCGACCGCCCGGGAGGCCGCGCTGAAGCTGATGGAGACCTCCTACCTGCCGGCGCTGGCGTTCTCCGGCGCCGACCTGCTGCACGGCCCGCTCGCCATGACCGACCCCGACGTGCCGGTGCTCGCCGTGGTCGGCTCCGGGCCGGGCGGCCGGTCGATGGGCGAGGTGCTGCCCCGGCTCGGCGAGCGCCGCGCCGACGTGGTGGTGGTCGGCTCCGCCGACGTCGAGGGCGCCACCCGGATGGCCGTCCCCGAGGTCGACGAGCGGTACGCCCCGCTGCTCGACATCCTGCCGTTGCAGCGCCTGGCGCTGGCGCTGGCGCTGGCCCGGGGCGAGGACCCGGACGCGCCGCGGGGGCTGAAGAAGGTCACCGCGACGATGTGACGCCCGGCGTGGCACGCTGGTCAGCGTGTCCACGCTGCGCGACCTCGCCGAGGAGCACACCCGCCTCCGTCCGGCCGACATCGACCACCTGCACCGGATCGCCGGCGACTGGCAGTTGCTGTCCGACCTGTCCTTCGCCGACCTGCTGCTCTGGGTGCCCGTCGACGGTGACGGGACGTTCCTCTGCGTCGCCCAGGTCCGGCCGACGACCGCCCCCACCGCGTACCTGGACGACCAGGTGGGGCGGATCGTCGGCGGGCCGGAGGTGGCCCACCTGGAGGTGGCCCACCGGCAGGGCCGGATCTGGCGGGAGGGCGACCCGGTCTGGTACGGCGACGTGCCCGCCCGGCACGAGGCGATCCCCGTCCGGCTGCGTACGGCGGACGGCGAGGCCGGCGAGGTGGTCGCCGTGGTCGGGCGGGACACCAACCTCTCCACCGCGCGCACCCCGAGCCAACTGGAGCTGAACTACCTCACCACCGCCGACGACCTGGCGCAGATGATCGCCGACGGCACCTTCCCGCCGCCGCGCCACCCGGGGGAGACCACCTCGGCGCCCCGGGTCGGCGACGGGCTGGTCCGGCTCGACGCCGGCGGCAAGGTCACCTACGCCAGCCCGAACGCGCAGTCGGCGTACCGGCGGCTCGGCTACGCCTCGCACCTGGTGGGCGAGGACCTGGCGGCGCTGCACCGCCGGCTGGCCGGCGACCCGCTGGAGGGGACGGACGCGGCGAACGGCATCCTCGCCGCGCTGCGGGGCGAGGCGCCGCCCCGCCGGGAGATCGACGCCCGCGGCGCGACGATGCTCACCCGGGCGCTGCCGCTGATGCCCGCCGGGGTGCCGATCGGCGCGCTGGTGCTGGTCCGGGACATCACCGAGGTGCGCCGCCGGGACCGCGCCCTGATCACCAAGGACGCCACCATCCGGGAGATCCACCACCGGGTGAAGAACAACCTCCAGACCGTCGCCGCCCTGCTGCGCCTCCAGGCCCGCCGGGTGTCCATGCCGGAGGCGCGGGTCGCCCTGGAGGAGTCGGTACGCCGGGTCGCCTCCATCGCGCTGGTGCACGAGACCCTCTCCCTGTCCAGCGACGAGGCGGTCGAGTTCGACGGCATCGTGGACCGGGTGGCCAGCGCGGCGACCGAGGTGGCGGCGGCCGAGTCGACGGTCGGGATGCGGCGGACGGGCAGCTTCGGGGTGCTCCCCGCCGAGGTCGCCACGTCGCTGGTGATGGTCCTCAACGAGCTGCTGCTCAACGCCGTCGAGCACGGCTTCCCGCCGGCCGCCGACGCGGCCGCCGCGCCGGCCGCGGCCGGCACCGTCGGCGCGGCGCCCGAGGTGGTGGTGTCGGCGCACCGGTTCCGGAAGATGCTGCACGTCTCGGTGACCGACAACGGGCGCGGGCTGCCGCCCGACTTCGACGCCGAGCGGGGCGGCAACCTCGGTCTGCAGATCGTCCGGGCGCTGGTGACCGGCGAGCTGCGCGGCACCATCGAGCTGCGCGACGGCGTGAACGGCGGCACCGAGGCGACGCTCGTCGTGCCGCTGGCCCGCAGCGCCCCGGAGGGCCGCGCCGCCGGCTGACCCGCCGCGGGCGGGACGGGTCAGCGGGTGAGCAGCGCGACGGTCAGGCCGGGGCGGTGCCAGACCCGTTCGACGGTGTAGCCGGCGCGTAGCGCGTCGCCCTTGGCGCCCGGCACGGCGGCCAGCGGGTCGTCGCGGCGGCCGGCCACGATCAGCCAGACCCGCTGCGTGCCGGCCAGGCACCCGGCCGGCTGGGCGCACTCGGCGGCCCACAGGTCGCCCCGGCGGGCCTGGTCCTCGGTCGCCAGCACGTCCCGGGGGCGGCGGTCGCCCAGGTGGTAGCCGAGGCCGAGGTCGAGGAAGAGCCAGCTCTCCCGGGGCGAGTAGACGACGGCGTCGCCGGGCCGCTGGCCGTCGGCGACGACCCGGGCCGCCCCGCGGTAGTCGACCGGGGCGCTGCGCGGCCACTCGTGCGTACGCCGCAGCGCCGCCTGGTCCGGCAGGCCGAGCAGCCCGGCCAGGGCAACCACCGCCAACGCGGGCGGCAGCGGCACCGTCGCGAGCGCCGCGCCGGCCAGCAGGCAAGCGAACGGCACGACGAAGAACAGGTAGCGGGGCACCCAGAGGGGCACGACCAGGCCGGCGGTGAAGAGCAGCAGCACCGGCAGCAGCACGGCGCACCCGGGCAGCAGGGCACGCCGGCCGAGCCGGGCCGCCCCGAGCGCGGCGAGGCCGACCAGCAGCCCGCCCACCACGCCGCTCTGCGCCACCCCGCCCGGCAGCGCCGTCAGGTCGGTCGGCCGGACCGTGTCCACCCAGTCGAGCTGCCGGGCCCGCTGGCCCCTGGCCAGCAGCACCAGCGGGGTCACCAGCAGCGCGGCGGGCACCAGGGCGAGCACCCAGCGCAGCGGGCGGCTCGCAGGCCCCTCGCGGCGGGCGGTGAGCACCGCCACCGCGTGCGCGGCGAGCAGGGTGAGCGCGACCAGGTGGGTCAGCCCGAGGGCGGCCACGGCGGCGGCGTACCCGGCCCAGCGCGCCCACCCGGGCCGGCGCAGCGCCGTCACCAGCAGCAGGGTCGCCAGCACCGCGAAGAACGCGGCCAGCGCGTACGGACGGGCCTCCTGGCCGTACCGCGAGGTGCCCGGGAGCATCGCGAGGAACAGCCCGGCGAGCAGCCCCGCCCGGGTGCCGACCAGCCGCTGCCCGAGTACGGCGGTCGCTCCGGCCGTGGCGGCCATGGCCAGTGCGGCGGGCAGCCGCAGCGCGGTGACCGAGTCGCCGGCGAGCGCCACCCAGGCGTGCATGAGCAGGTAGTACGGGCCCGTCGCGGCGTCGATGGTGCCGGCGAGCCGGATCAGGTCCCCGGGCGACCGGGTCGCCGCGCTCCAGGTGGCCAGTTCGTCGCGCCACGGTTGGGCGTGGCCGATCCCGGCCAGCACGACGGCCAGGGTCACCAGCGTCGGGCCGAGCCAGACCAGCCGGCCCGCGTGGACCGGGGCGCCGGCGGGCGCCGGCGGCGCGGTCAGCCGGCGCGTGCCGTCGGCCGACAAATCAGAAGAACCGGTCACATACCGCAGCGTCACACAGCCGGGCCGTGCCGTTGTGCCGGTCCACCGATCAGCCGCCGGGGTCGCCGCGCCGCGCGGTGACGGGCGCGTCGCCCGTGATGTGGGATCACGCACGCGCTCGTTGGCCGGCCCCCGCCGGGTGTGGCAGCATGACTCCATGACCGCCGCCGTCGTCCGACGCTTCGTGGCCCGCCGCCACGTCGACTACGGCCGCGTGCGCAGCGCCATCTGTCCGGCCCACTGACGACGCCCGACCAATCTGTCTCGGGCGCGCCCCCGCGCCGGCTGTTCCGACACCGTTGTCTCCAGCCCGTTCCCACGGGCCGGCCGCCGCGTCCGCGCATCCTGAGGCACCCCCCAGACAACGGAGGACGCCGCCATGGCGGTCAGCAGCATCCCGGCCCGGGCCGGCGATCCGACGGCCCCCCGACCGGCCCGGGCCCCGCGCCGCCCGCGCGGCGAGGGCCAGTGGGCGCTCGGCCACCGCGAGCCGCTCAACGCCAACGAGCGGATCAAGAAGGACGACGACCCGCTGAACGTGCGGGCCCGGATCGAGAACATCTACGCCCACCGCGGCTTCGCCTCCATCGACCCGCAGGACCTGCGCGGCCGGTTCCGCTGGTGGGGGCTCTACACCCAGCGCAAGGCGGGCATCGACGGCGGCCGGACGGCCGTGCTGGAGCCGCACGAGCTGGAGGACGAGTTCTTCATGCTCCGGGTCCGGGTGGACGGGGGCGAGCTGAGCCTGGCGCAGCTGCGGGTGGTCGCGGACATCTCCCGCGAGTTCGCCCGGGACACCGCCGACATCACCGACCGGCAGAACATCCAGTACCACTGGATCCGGATCGAGGATGTGCCGGAGATCTGGCGCCGGCTGGAGTCCGTCGGCCTGCAGACCACGGAGGCGTGCGGCGACTGCCCCCGGGTCGTGCTGGGCAGCCCGGTGGCCGGCGTCGCCCGCGACGAGCTGGTCGACCCGACGCCGGCGGTCGACGAGATCGTCCGCCGGTACGTCGGCGACCAGGCGTTCTCCAACCTGCCGCGCAAGTTCAAGACCTCCATCTCCTGGCTGGTCGACACCCCGTACGAGGCGAACGACGTCGCGTTCCTCGGGGTGGACCACCCGGACCACGGTCCGGGCTTCGACGTCTGGGTGGGCGGGGGGCTGTCCACGAACCCGATGCTGGCCCAGCGGCTCGGCGTCTGGGTGCCCCTGGCCGAGGTGCCGGACGTCTGGGCCGGCGTGGTCGGCATCTTCCGCGACTACGGCTACCGCCGGCTGCGCAACCGGGCGCGGCTGAAGTTCCTGGTCGCCGACTGGGGTGTGGCGAAGTTCCGCGAGGTGCTGGAGAAGGAGTACCTGGGCCGCGCCCTGCTCGACGGGCCGGCCCCGCAGCTTCCCGACAGGCCGGTGGACCACATCGGCGTGCACCCGCAGCGCGACGGGCGTAACTACGTCGGCGCCTCCCCGGTGGTCGGGCGGGTCTCCGGCGGGCAGCTCGCCCGGCTCGCCGACGTCGTCGAGGCGCACGGCAGCGACCGGGTGCGGCTGACCCCGTACCAGAAGCTGCTGGTGCTCGACGTGGCGCCGGAGCGGACGGAGTCCCTGGTCACCGCGCTGCGCGGCATCGGGCTGGAGGCGCAGCCGTCGGCCTGGCGGCGCGGCACCATGGCGTGTACCGGCATCGAGTACTGCAAGCTGGCCATCGTCGAGACCAAGGCCCGGGGCGAGGAGCTGGTGGCCCGGCTGGAGGAGCGGCTGCGCGACTTCGACGCCGACATCTCCATCCACCTCAACGGCTGCCCCAACGCCTGCGCCCGCACACAGGTCGCCGACATCGGCCTGAAGGGCCAGCTGGTGGTCGGCCCGGACGGCCGTCAGGTGGAGGGCTTCCAGGTCCACCTCGGCGGCGGGCTGGGCATGGCCGAGGGGCAGACCGCCGGCTTCGGCCGCAAGCTGCGCGGCCTGAAGACCACCGCCGAGGAGCTTCCGGAGTACGTGGAACGCCTCGCCCGGCGCTACCTGGCCGGCCGGGAAGCGGGCGAGGCGTTCGCCAACTGGGTGATCAGGGTCGACGAGGAGGAACTCCGATGAGCGAACGAGTCAGCCGGCCGAGTGTCGTGGAGCGCCGTCGCGGCGTCGGCCACAGCGGGGTGACGCGATGAGCGAGACCCGTTCCGCGCCGCTGTACTGCCCCTACTGCGGCGAGGAGGACCTGCGGCCGAGCGAGGCCGGCCACGGCGCCTGGGAGTGCCACGCGTGCGCCCGGGTGTTCTCGGTGAGGTTCACCGGCCTGCTCAGCCGGGCGGTGGCCCGGTGAGCGGGGGCACGGGGGAGCCGGCGGGCCTCGTCTCCGCGGCGGACCTGGGCCTGGTCGGCGTCGGCGGCCCGAAGCCGGCCGACCCGGCCCGCCGCGGCCCCGACGAGCTGCGCGCCCTGGCCGAGGAGGCCGGCCGGGAGCTGGAGGGCGCACCGGCGCTGGAGATCGCCCGCTGGGCGGCCGAGACCTTCGGCGACCGGTTCTGCGTCACCAGCTCGATGGCCGACGCCGTGCTGGCCCACCTGGTCTCCCGGGTCGCCCCCGGGGTGGACGTCGTCTTCCTCGACACCGGCCTGCACTTCCCGGAGACGCTGAAGGTCCGCGACGAGGTGGCCCGGACCCTGCCGGTGAACGTCCGGTCGATCCGGCCGCGGCTGACCGTCGGCCAGCAGGACGGCGAGTACGGCCCCCGGCTGTTCAACAAGTCCCCCGACGACTGCTGCCAGCTCCGCAAGGTCGAGCCGCTGGAGCGGGCGCTGGCCGGGTACGACGCCTGGGCCGCCGGGCTGCGCCGGGACGAGTCGCCGACCCGGGCGAACACGCCGGTGGTGACCTTCGACGCCCGCCGGGGCAAGGTCAAGGTCAACCCGATCGCGGCCTGGAAGCAGGCGGACGTGGACGCCTACGTCGCCCGCTGGAACGTGCCGGTGAACGAGCTGTTCCGGCAGGGCTACGGCTCGATCGGCTGCTGGCCCTGCACCCGCCGCACGAAGGCGGGGGAGGACCCGCGGGCCGGCCGCTGGGCCATGTTCGAGAAGACCGAGTGCGGCCTGCACGTCTGACCGGGCCGGGCCCGGCCGCTCCCGCACCGGGGGCGCCCGGGCCGTGGGGGGCGGCCGACCCCGTGGTCCTGGTGGCCCACGGCAGCCGGGATCCGCGGGCCGCCGAGGCGACCCGCGCGCTGGCCCGGGCGGTGTCGACCGCCCGGCCCGGCACGCCGGTGCTGGCGAGCTGGCTGGACCACACCGAGCCGGGACCCGCCACCGTGCTGCGGGACCTGGCCGGCGCCGGGCATCCCCGGGCGGTGCTGGTGCCGCTGCTGCTCACCGCCGCGTACCACCGGCGGGTGGACATCCCGGCGGCGGTGGCGGCGGCCCGCGCGGCGGGGCCGCCGATCGCGGTACGGGTGACCGACGTGCTCGGTCCTGCCGACGGGGAGGTCGACGGCGGGTTGCTGGCGGGCCTGCGCCGGCGGTTGCGCGAGGCGGAGCCGGGGCGGTTCGACGGGCTGGTGCTCGCCGCCGCGGGCACGCGGGACGCCCGGGCGCGCGGGTCGGTGGGGCGGGTGGCCGCCGCGCTGTGCGCCGGTCTCGGGGTGCCCACCCGGGTGTCGTACGCCTCGGCCGCCCCGCCGGCCGTCGACGCGGCGGTGGCCCGGCTAGGCGCCCGGGGTGCCCGGCGGGTGGCGGTGTCGGCGTACTTCCTGGCGCCCGGCCTCTTCCACGACGCCGTGGCCGCGGCGGCGCGGGACGCCGGCGCGGTGGCGGTGTCCGCCCCGCTGACCGACGCCCCGGAGCTGGCCGACCTGGTCCTGCGGCGCGTCGACGCCACCGCCCGGGTGGCCGGGGTCACAGCCCATTCATGATCGGTAGGGCACCCCGGTGGGTAGGTGACCGGGGTGCGGACAGCGAGACGCCCCGGCGGGCGGACCCGGCCGGGGCGTGCAGCTGTGGTGCGTGGGATCAGGCGGAGTGAGCGCGCAGCACCCGGAGGCCACCGCGACGCTTCACGGCGCGCCGCTCCTCCTCGCTCATCCCGCCCCAGACGCCAGCGTCCTGACCGGACTCCAGCGCCCACTGCAGGCACTGGTCGGTCACGGAGCAGCGCCGGCAGACGGCCTTGGCCTGCTCGACCTGCAGGAGAGCCGGTCCGGACGTCCCGATCGGGAAGAACAGCTCCGGGTCCTCGTCGCGGCAGACAGCATGGTGACGCCAGTCCATGGCGGCAACACTCCTCATTCTGGGTGGGTGGCAGATATTGCTTTGGTGCTTTTCCTATATGCATCCGCAGCGCCGACGGTGACGGTTCGCGTCCGCTTATTCGGCAGTGCGTGAGCAGGCTGTCGTTGGCCCCGCGGACCTGCTGGAACAGCTCAACCTGCCGAGCATATCCAGGCAATGTCCCGGTAACTCAAGTTCGCTTGTGAATACTTTCACGAACGCTCTGAATGTCAAGGGTGGCGCTCGGAAAAACTCCGGGCGGTGAGCAAGCCCACAACCCATTTGTCCGGATTCCAGTGCCTTCCTGGTTACCCGGCGTACCACAGTCGAGGATCAATATAGTACAGTCCGCGTGACATTGCTGACATTTCCGACACCTGCCTCTCGGTGTGGCGGCCGCCTCGTCCGTGCGGTCGTCGCCGCGTCGACCTAGGGCAGTACCCGAGACCTAGCAGATTACTCTCAGTGCGGCGGGAACGGATGTGAATCTAACTTTCTCCCGCTCGCCGAGATAGTCCCCGTCGAGCTGGAACGCCTGCGGACGGGCTGAGAGCAGGGTGAACTCGGCAACATCGTGCAGCCGCAGCACCTGACGGCCGTGCGGGTCGGGCGTCCGGGCGAAGAACTGCGTCACGGTGCGTGTCGTGCTCGCGACCCGGAGCTGCCGCAGTGCCAACACGTCGAGGCCCAGGTCGAACGACGCCTCCGGGTTCGGGTTGACCTCCCGGTCGCCCAGGTACGTCCACGGCGCGGTGTTCTGGATGATGACCGTGGCCAGCTCGCCCTCCGCCGGCTCGCCCGGCTGCTCCAGGCTGATCGCCGGATGCCGTCGGTCCGAGTTGAGGAAGTACTGGGCGACCGTGGAGCGGAAGTAGAGCGCGGGGGTGGAGACCCGGCCCCGCCGGCGGGACTGCTCCACCCGGTGGATGACCGCCGCGTCGATGCCGAAGCCCGCGCAGAAGGTGAAGTAGCGGTCGTCCGCGCGGCCGAGCCCGATGGTCCGGTACCGGCCCAGCCGCAGGCCCTCCAGGATCATGCTGGTGCCGTCCGGCCAGTCCCGGGGCAGGCCGAGCGCCCGGGCGAAGACGTTGGTCGAGCCCCCGGGCACGGTCGCCAGGGCAGGCAGCCGCTCGGCCGGCGTGGCGGCGCCCGGCACGGTCGGCGGCTCGGCCGTCATCAGGCCGTTGACCACCTCGTTGACCGTGCCGTCGCCACCGAGCGTGACGACGACGTCCACGCCCTCCTCGGCCGCCTCGCGGGCGAGGTCGGTCGCGTGCCCGCGCCGCCGGGTGTAGCGCACGGAGAGGTCGACTTCGCTGCGCAGCGCCCGGACCAGCACGTCCCGGCTGCGCTCGCTGGTGGTGGTGGCCTTCGGATTGACCACCAGGACGGCCCGCATGGGCGGCACTGTACCCCGCGGTAGCCCGGGTATCGTGGCGCGCGTGACCATCGACTCGGACCCGATTCCCGTCACCCTCCGCTGGGCGGTCCGGCTGCTATGGGGCGAGGCGGTCGCCGTGGGGCTGGTCGCCGCGTGGCTGGTCTGGGCCGATCTCACCGCCGCCACCACCGACCTCACCTCGGCGTTGCTGGTGACCGCGTTCGCGGTGGGTGCGGCGGCGGCGCTCTGGGCGCTCGGCGGCGCGCTGGCCCGACGCCGGGCGGGTGCCCGCGCCCCGGCGATAGTGCTTCAGCTCATGCTGCTGCCGGTCGGGTGGTTCATGCTTCAGGGCGGGGTGGCGTGGCTCGGCGTACCGCTGATGGCGCTCGGTCTCGGCGTCACCGCGTTGCTGGTGAGCACCCCGACCACGCGGGCCCTCGGCTTCGAGTGACGCCCCGCCGCCGGCGTGCCGGGGCGACCGGCGGCTCAGTACCCGGAGGCGCGCCGGGTGAGCAGCGAGATGGTGGCCCGGCCGTCGGCGGCGCTCGCGGACGCCGACGTGGTGAGCGCGGTGAGCACCTTCCAGGCGAACGACGACTCCGCCGGCAGCGTGGCGCCCCGGACGGTCGGCACCGTGACCTCGACCGTGAGCGCGTCGTCGGTGACCGCGAACCGGCAGTCGAGTTCGGCGTCGCGGGTGGCGATGGCGAGCAGCATGGCGCACGCCTCGTCCACGGCGATGCGCAGGTCCTCGATCTCGTCGAGGGCGAACTGGAGCCGCGCCGCGAGCCCGGCGGTGGCCGTCCGCAGCACCCCGAGGTAGCCCCCGTCCGCGGGCACGGTGAGGTGCACGACGTCGTCCTCGCTCGTCGGCTGCCCGGTCAGTTGAGTCACCACTCATCCCCCCGGTCGGGGACTCTACCCGCTCGGTCGCCCGGACGTGTGGGGGCCGCCACGTGCCTGCGCGGCCAGGCCGGCCAGGGCGTCCCCGTCGAGCCGGTAGGGGACCCACTCGGACATCTGCCGCGCCCCGATCGAGGCGTAGAAGCCGGCGGCCGGGTTCCAGTCGATCATCCACCATTCCAGCCGCCGGTAGCCCCGCTCGACGCAGATCGCGGCGAGGGTCGCCAACAGCAGCCGGCCCGCGCCGGTGCCCCGGGCGGCCGGGCGGACGTAGAGGTCCTCCAGGTAGATACCGTGCACCCCGGCCCAGGTGGAGAAGTTGAGGAACCACAGCGCGAAGCCCACCGGCTCGTCGTCGGCGTCGACGGCCACGTGCCCGTAGAGCGCCGGGGCCGGGCTACGACTGCTCCAGCTCGGCGCGTCTGACGCCGCGCCGCGACCCGGAGCAGTCGCGAACAGGGCGGCGGTCAGCTGTTCCTCCGTGAGGTGGCACTCGTCGGAGGCGCGTTCGTACGCCGCCAGCTCGTGCACCATGGCGACGACGGCCGGCACGTCCCCGGGACGTGCCGGCCGGATCGTCGGCGGACCGGCGAGGGTCACGCCTTCTTGGTCTCCCAGAAGATCTTGGAGATCTCGTCGATCTTCTGCAGCAGCTCGTCGGCCTTGGTCGGGTCGGTGCCGCCCTTGGCGCCGGCGGCGCCGGCCAGCTTGGTGGCCTCGTTGAAGAGCTGGTGCAGGTGCGGGTACTTCTCGAAGTGGGCCGGCTTGAAGTAGTCGGTCCAGAGCACCCACAGGTGGTGCTTCACCAGGTCGGCGCGCTGCTCCTTGATCAGGATGGCGCGGGTGCGGAACTCCGGGTCGGTGTTGGCCTGGTACTTCTCGCAGATCGCCTTCACCGACTCGGCCTCGATCCGGGCCTGCGCCGGGTCGTAGACGCCGCAGGGCAGGTCGCAGTGGGCGCTGGCGGTCACGCGGGGCGTAAGGATGCGTGGAAGTCGCATCAGGATCCTCCATGGGAAGTTTGCGATGATCCAACACGACATTACTCCTGGACGCGTGCCGAGAGGCCGGGTGGAGGTGAACCGATGGGGGCCGCTCACCCGGCAGGGGCACCCCGGCTGCGGTGGCCGCTGACCGCCGTGCTGGTGACCGGTCCGTCCATGTCCCCCACGCTGCGGCACGGCGACGCGGTGCTGGTCCGCCCCGGCGGGCGGGCCGTCCGCCCCGGCGACGTCGTGGTCGCGGTGTTCCGCAGCCGCCCCGAGCTGCTCGTGGTCAAGCGGGCGGTCCGCGCCCAGGACGGCGGCTGGTGGCTGGTCGGGGACAACGACCTGGTCACCGACGACTCCCGGGCGTACGGGGTGGCCGACGTGCGGGGCCGGGTGGTCGCGCGCTACTGGCCCCGGCCGGGGCGGGTGCGCCCGCGTCGGTTATGACCCCGCTCACATCGGTGTGACGGTGGCAACATTATGCTCGGGGCGTGCCCGGGTGACCCCCGCACCGCGTGTCGCCGCTCGGCGCCTCACCTCGCGTCCGCGCCGCCGCCCCGTCTGCTCGACAGATCCTGGAGTCACCATGTCGCTGTCCACCGTGGACCCCGCTGATCCCGTCTTCCGGCTGCACCGGGGCGGCAAGATGGCCGTCGCCTCGACCGTCCCGCTGACGAGCCGGGAGGACCTCTCCCTCGCGTACACCCCGGGTGTGGCCCGGGTCTGCGAGGCGATCGCCGCCGACCCGGGCCTCGCCGACGACTACACCTGGGCCGCGCACACCGTGGCCGTGGTCACCGACGGCTCGGCCGTACTCGGGCTGGGCAACATCGGCCCGCGCGCGGCGCTGCCGGTGATGGAGGGCAAGGCGGTGCTGTTCAAGCAGTTCGCCGACGTCGACGCCGTGCCGGTCTGCCTGGACACGCAGGACGTGGACGAGATCGTCGCGGTGGTACGGGCGCTGGCGCCGTCGTTCGGCGGGATCAACCTGGAGGACATCAGCGCCCCGCGCTGCTTCGAGGTGGAGCGCCGGCTCGACGAGGCCCTGGACATCCCGGTCTTCCACGACGACCAGCACGGCACCGCGATCGTCGTGCTCGCCGCGCTGCGCAACGCCGCCACGCTGCTCAATCGCAAGCTCGGCGACCTGCGGGTGGCGGTCAGCGGCGCCGGCGCGGCCGGGGTGGCGGTGACGAAGATGCTGGTCGCCGGCGGCGTGGACCCGGACCGGGTGGTGGTCTGCGACTCCAAGGGCATCATCGGCCGGCACCGGGCCGGGCTGACCGGCACCAAGGCCGAGCTGGCCGCGATGACGAACGCCGAGGGCCGCGAGGGCGACATCGCCGAGGCGCTGCGCGGCGCGGACGTGCTGATCGGCGTCTCCGGCGGGCAGATCCCGGAGCAGGCGGTGGCCGGCATGACGTCCGGCGGCATCGTCTTCGCGCTGGCCAACCCGACACCCGAGGTGCACCCCGAGGTGGCCGCCCGGCACGTGGCGGTCGTCGCCACCGGCCGCAGCGACTACCCCAACCAGATCAACAACGTGCTGGCGTTCCCGGGCGTGTTCCGGGGCGCGCTGGACGCCCGGGCGACCCGGATCACCGACGGGATGAAGGTGGCCGCCGCCGACGCCATCGCCGGTGTCGTGGCCGAGTCGCTCACCGCCGAGGCGATCGTCCCGTCCCCGCTCGACCCCCGGGTCGCCCCCGCGGTGGCCGAGGCGGTCGCCGAGGCCGCCCGCCGCGACGGCGTCACCCGCTGAGGTGTAAGGAAGGGCCCCTTCCTGTCGCATAGCGATAGGAAGGGCCCTTCCTATCACCTGTCGCACAGCGAGCAGGCCTTCTTGTCGGCCGCTCGGCTTGTTACCGTGCCGATCATGCGTGCCGCCTTCGCCTCCCGCTTCGACGACGCCGACCCGCTCGCCGCGCTCACCGTCGGCGAGCAGCCCGAGCCCACCCACCCGGCCGACGACTGGGTGACCGTGCAGGTGCGGGCCAGCTCCCTCAACCACCACGACCTCTGGTCGCTGCGCGGCGTGGGGCTGCGCGCGGAGCAGCTGCCGATGATCCTCGGCTGCGACGCCGTCGGGGTGGACCCGGACGGCAACGAGGTCGTCGTCTACCCGGTGGTCGCCACCCCGGGCGACCCGCGCGGCGTCTCCATCCTCTCCGAGCACCTTCCCGGCACGCTGGCCGAGCGGGTCGCCGTACCCCGGTCGAACCTGGTGCCGCTGCCGGCGGGCCTGACCGTGACGGACGCGGCCTGCCTGCCGACCGCCTGGCTGACCGCGTGGCGGATGTTGACCACCCGGGGCCGGATCGACGAGGCCGACGCCGTGCTGGTCCAGGGCGCCGGGGGCGGCGTGGCGACCGCGGCCGTCGCGCTCGCCGCCGCGATGGGCAAGCGGGTGTACGCGACCAGCCGCGACGCCGCCAAGCGGGAGCGGATCGCCGAGCTGGGCGCCACCGCCGTCGAGCCCGGGGCGCGGCTGCCCGAGCGGGTCGGCGTGGTGATCGAGACGGTGGGGGCGGCCACCTTCGACCACTCGCTGAAGTCCGCCGCGCCGATGGCCCGGATCGTCGTCTCCGGCGCGACCGCCGGGCACGAGCCGAAGGTCAACCTGCGCCGGGTCTTCGCCATGCAGTTGGAGATCCTGGGCACCTCGATGGGTACGCCCGAGGAGCTGACCGCCCTGCTCGCGTTCTGCGCCGAGCGGGGCGTGCGCCCGGTGGTGGACTCGGTCGTCCCGTTCAGCCGGGTCGCCGACGCCTTCGCCCGCCTGCACTCCGGCGACGTCTTCGGCAAGGTCGTCGTCGACCACACCGCCTGACGTTCCCCGGCGGCCGCGCCCGTTCGCCCCTGCGGCGGGCGCGGCCGTTCAGAGGCGGTTGTCGAGGGTGGCGATGTCGCTGCGGGCGGCGTCGGTGGGGATGCGGCGCTTGGCGGCCTCGTCGCCGTAGAGGGACCAGCGCAGGAACTCGACCGTGGTGTCCGAGACCACCCGCAGCGCGGCGCCGTCGCTGAGCAGCGCCCGGCCGTGGTCGCCCTTCGGCAGGCTCAGCATCGCCTTCGGCCAGGGCACCTTGTCGTAGGCGGCCTTGCCGGCGGCGTACCCGACCACCTCGTCGGCCTCGCCGTGCACGAAGAGCTGCGGGGCTGCGGCGCCCGCGAAGGCGGTGCCGACGCCGAGCGCGGTGCCGGCGAAGACCACGCCGGCGTCCAGCCGTTCGTCCCGGCCGGCGGTGAAGAGGCCGATGGTGGTCACCCCGCCGGCCGAGTGCCCGGCTGCCGCCACCCGCTGCGTGGCCAGCCGGCCACGCAGCGGGTCGCCCGACTTCGCGTCGAGGGCGAGCACCTGGGTCAGCGCGTACGACACGTCGGCGGGCTGGTTGAGCACGTCGAGCACGTTGCCGTCGCCGCCCCGGGCGGTGTGCGGGAAGGTCGGGGCGGCCACCACGAACCCGGCCGCCGCCCAGCGGGTCAGCAGCGTCTCGTAGTCGGCGGGCCGCCCGTTCAGGCCGTGGCTGAACATGACGACGGGAAACTTCCCCGTGGCGGCCGTCGCCGACCGTCCGGGCTGCCCACCGGCCCTGCCGGTCGCCGGGTACCAGACGGTCACCGGCAGCGGCCGGTCCGCGTCGCGGTTCAGCTTGAGGGTGCGTACGCCGACGGCGAAAGCCTTGTCGGGGGCGGTGCCGGCGGGCACGCGCGGCGCCGGGGTGCTCGCCTTCGGCGGTTCGACGGGAGCGGCCGGGCGGGCGACCGGCGCGGCGTCGGCGGAGCAGCCGACCAGACCGGCGGTGAGCAGGGCCGTGGCGAGCAGGGCTGGGGTGGCGCGACGCGACATGGCTCCGATTGTGCCTCGCCGCGCCACCCGCCCCGCCGTCAACCGATCGCAGGCATCCCGGGGGCGGCGTGGAGGCGGGCCAGGTCGGCGGCGTCCTTGGGGCGGCGGGGGCGCTCCGGCATCCAGACGGGGAACATCTCCTTGAACTCGATCTGGGCGGCCACCGAGATCACCGGGACGGTCAGCGGGCCGATCCGGCCGGGCGGGCCGGTCAGCATGCCGTCGGGCAGCGGGGTGCCCGCCCACGGGCCGGCGCCCACCACCACCCGCCCGGCCGCGTCCCGCGCCAGGTACGCGACGCTCGCCTCGACGTCGTCGCGGACCAGGTCGAGCTGCAGGTCGACGGGCATCCTCGGGTCGGGCCGCCAGCCGTGCGCCCGCAGCAGGCCGGCCAGCCGCTCGGCGTCGGCCCGCCAGCAGTACCAGTCGACGTCGACGTGCGGCCGGGTCACCTCGCCGAGGTGGAAGTCCATCGCCCAGCCGCCTCGCAGCCACACCTCGATGCCGGCCGCCGACGCCAGCCCGGCCAGCTCGGCGATGCCGTCGAGCTGTCGTCCCGCGAGACCGTCCATCGCCGGACCGTAGCCCGACGCCCCGCACCGCCGCGACCCCGTCAGCGGGCGGGGCGGGTCTCGTACGCCGTGACGCCCGGGAAGCGGGCGCCGCCGGGCAGGCGCCGGCCGGCGTCCGGGTCGCCGTAGAGGGTCCAGCGGAGGAAGTCCGTGGTGGTGGCGAGGACCTGGTCGAAGCCGGGCCGCCCCGGGGCCAGGTACTCGCCGTGGCCCTGACCGAGCAGGCTCAGGAAGGCGGCCGGGCCGGTCGTGCGGTGGTACGCGGCCCGACCGACCGACGCCGGCACGACCGGGTCGGCCGTGCCGTGCACGAACAGCAGCGGGGCCGCCGGTGCGGCGAAGCCGCCGGCCATCCCGCCGCCGGCGATCACGATGCCGGACCGCAGCCGGCCCGACCGGCCGGAGGTGAACATGCCGGCCGTGGTGAAGCCGCCCGCCGAGTGGCCGGCGGCGGCGAACCGGGTGACGTCGAGGTGCCCGGCGAGCGGATCACCGCGTCGGGCGTCGAGCCGCACCAGGTGCCGGATCACCCGCCAGCCGTCGGCCGGCTGGTGGCGCACGTCGGCACGGCTGAACCGGGGCGTCCCGCGCCGGGTGTGCGGGTAGGCCGGGGCGGCCACCACGAACCCGGCGGCGGCCCAGCGCGCGGTCAGCCCGGCGTGCAGCTCGGGCAGGCTGTGCAGCCCGTGGCTGTAGACCACCACCGGGAAGCGTCCGGCCGCCACCGCGTCCCCGTCCGCCGGGTACCAGAGCGTCACCGGCAGCGGCCGGGCCGAGGCCGGGTCGAGGGTGAACGTCCGCACCCCGACGGCGTACGTCGTCTCGGGGGCCGGGCGGGCCGGCGGTGCGCTGGTTCCGGGCGCGGCGGTGGCCGGCGCGCAGCCCGCCAGCAGCGCCGTCATCAGCACGGCGACCAGCCGCTTCACCCCCACCGTTCCACGGTAGGTGCCCGACTGCCCGGATCGTCCCCGCCGTCCGGCCCGGACATCCCCGCCACCCGGCCGGACCCGGTCCACCGGCCGGCCGGACCTGGGGCCGGGCGGCGCGTGAGGGACGGCCGGGCGGTAACGGCTTGGCTAGGGTCACCGGCATGCCTGAGAACCACACCGACCCGAGCGGCAACACCGCGGCGTTCCGCGCCTTCGCCAACACCGCCGAGCCCGAGGCGCCGGCCGGCGCGTCCCGCACGCCGCTGCTCGTCGGCGCCGGGGCGGTCGCGGTCGTGCTGGTCGCCCTCCTCGCCTGGCTCACGCTGGGCTGACGCCCGGGCCCGGGTCAGCCGGCGGCGTCGACCACCGCGCGGGTCTGGAGGGCGATCTCGCGCTCCTCGTCGGTGCCGACGACGCAGACCGTCACCTCGGCGCCCTCCGGTGAGATGATCCGGTCGCCGCTGCCGGCGTTGCGTTCCGCGTCCACCGCGATGCCGAGCCGGTCCAGGCCGGCCAGCGCGGCGGCGCGCACCGGCGCGGCGTGCTCGCCGACGCCCGCGGTGAAGGCGATCGCGTCCACCCGCCCGAGCAGCGCGTAGTACGCCCCGACGTAGCCGGTGATCCGCCGGCAGTAGACGTCGAAGGCGAGCGTCGCGGCCGGATCGCCGTCCGCCCGGCGGGCGAGGACCTCGCGCATGTCGTTGGCGCCGGTCAGCCCGAGCAGGCCGCTGCGGTGGTTGAGCAGGTCGTCGATCTCGTCGACGGAGAGCCCGCCCTCCCGGCGCAGGTGGAAGATGACGGTCGGGTCGAGGTCGCCGCTGCGGGTGCCCATCACCAGGCCCTCCAGCGGGGACATGCCCATCGAGGTGGCCACGCTCCGGCCGCCGGCGACCGCGCAGGCGCTGGCCCCGTTGCCCAGGTGCAGGGTGATCGTGTTCACCTCCGCGTACGGGCGGCCGAGCAGCTCGGCGGTGCGCCGCGACACGTACGCGTGCGAGGTGCCGTGGAACCCGTACCGCCGGATGCCGTACCGCTCGGCGGTCTCCCGCTCGACCGCGTAGGTCGCGGCGGCCTCGGGCAGCGTGGTGTGGAACGCGGTGTCGAAGACGGCGACGTGCGGCACGTCCGGCAGCGCGGCCAGGGCGACCTCGATGCCGGTCAGGTTGGCGGGGTTGTGCAGCGGCGCGAGCGGGATCAGGTCGTGGATCGCGGCGAGCACCGCGTCGTCGACCAGGACGGGCTCGCCGAACCGCTTGCCGCCGTGGACCACCCGGTGCCCGACGGCGGCCAGGCCGGCCAGGTCGAGCCCGGCGAGGATCTCCCGGACGGCGGTCTCGTGGTCGGCCGGGCCGCCGCCCGGCTCGCCGACCCGCTCCACGGTGCCCTTGTCGAGCACCCGGTCCCCGTCGAAGAGCCGGTACTTCACCGACGACGACCCGCAGTTGAGTACGAGCACCCGGCTCACAGGCGACTCCTTCCGGCGGCGGCCGCCTGGATGGCGGTGATCGCCACGGTGTTCACGATGTCCGGCACGGTGGCTCCCCGGGACAGGTCGTTCACCGGCCGGCGCAGGCCCTGCATCACCGGCCCGACGGCCACCGCCCCGGCGGAGCGCTGCACCGCCTTGTACGTGTTGTTGCCCGTGTTCAGGTCGGGGAAGACGAAGACCGTCGCCCGGCCGGCGACCTCGCTGCCGGGCAACTTCGTCGCCGCCACCGCCGGGTCGATCGCCGCGTCGTACTGGATCGGCCCCTCGACCAGCAGGTCGGGGCGGCGCTCCCGGACCAGCTTCGTGGCCGCCGCGACCTTCTCCACGTCGGCGCCCGCTCCGGAGCTGCCGGTGGAGTAGGAGAGCATGGCGACCCGGGGCTGGATGCCGAACCGGGCGGCGGTGTCCGCCGAGGAGATGGCGATGTCGGCGAGCTGGGCGGCGTCGGGGTCGGGGTTGACCGCGCAGTCGCCGTAGACCAGCACCCGGTCGGCGAGCAGCATGAAGAAGACGCTGGAGGCGACCGAAACGCCCGGCACCGTACGGATGATCTCGAAGGCCGGCCGGATCGTGGCGGCGGTGGTGTGGGTCGCGCCGGAGACCATCCCGTCGGCGTGCCCGGTCTGCACCATCAGGGTGCCGAAGTAGTTCGGCTGGGCGACGATGTCGTGCGCCAGCTCGGCGGTGACCCCCCGGTGGGCGCGCAGCTTCGCGTACTCGGTGGCGAACTGGTCCCGCCACTCGCTGGTGACCGGGTCGACCACCCGCGCGCCGCCGATGTCGATGCCCAGCTCGCGGGTCCGCCGCGCGACGTCGTCGGGGCGCCCGAGGAGGGTGATGTCGGCGACGCCCCGGCGCAGCAGGATCTCCGTCGCCCGCAGGATCCGTTCCTCCGCCCCCTCGGGCAGCACGAGGTGCCGGCGCTGTGCCCGGGCCCGGTCGATCAGGTCGTACTCGAACATCAGCGGGGTGACCCGCTCGGAGCGGCTGACCCGCAGCCGGCGGGCCAGGTCGTCGGTGTCCACGCAGCGCTCGAACGCGCCGAGCGCGGCCTCCACCTTGCGCGGGTTGTCGGCGCTGGGCCGACCCTCGATCCGGCTGGACGCGGCCACCGTGTCGTAGCTGTCGCTGGCCACCGAGAGCACCGCGAGGCCGGGTTTCAGCGCCTCGACCAGCCGCATCGCCCGCGGATCCGGCTGCTCGCCGAGGGTGAGCACCATCCCGGCGACCGAGACCCGGCCGGCCACGTGCGCGGCGCTGGTGGCCACCAGCAGGTCGTCCCGGTCGCCCGGCATGATCACCAGGGCGCCCTCGGTCAGGTGGTCCAGCAGCGTCGGCACGTGGGCCGCCCCGACCACGAAGTCGAGCACGTCGCGGCCGAGCGAGTCGTCGTCCCCGGCCAGCAGGGTGGCGCCGAGCGCCGCCGCCACCTCGGCCACCGTCGGCGCCGACACGGTCGGCACCTCCGGGATGGCGTACGCGGGGACGGGCAGCTCGGGCAGGGTCATCGGGCCGGGCACCCGGTTGGCGACGACCGCCAGCACCGTCGCCCCGAGGTCCGCCAGATCGTGGTACGCCCCGCGCGCCGCCGCCGCGATCGCCGCCGGCTCCTGCCCGAAGCCGTCGACCACGGGCACCACGACGCTGCCGAACTCGGTGGCCAGCCGGGCGTTGAAGGCCAGCTCGCGGGGGCCGGCGCCGTCGCCGCCGTCGGCGAAGTCGCTGCCCACCACGACCACCGCCGGGCAGCGTCGCTCGACCGCCCGGTAGCGCTCGACGATGCCGGTGACGAGTTCCTCCCGCCGCCCGTCGGCGACCAGCGCGGTCGCCTCGGCGTAGGTGGTGCCGCTCAGGTCGGCCAGCGGCAGCTCGACCCGGTACCGGTCGCTGAGCAGGGCGAGGATCGGGTCGGGGCCGTGCCCGCCCACCAGCGGCCGGAACACCCCGATCCGCTCGACCTGCCGGGACAACAGCTCCGCCAGGCCGAGCGCGACGGTCGACTTGCCCCCGCCGGATCCCACGCTGGTCAGGTACACACTCCGGGCCACGCACCCACCCTAGAAGATCGGGTTGCCGCCCGCCCGGGACCTTAGCCCCCACCCACCCGGGCCATTGATCATGAAGTTGCCGCCGCCCGCCTCGCCGCGTGGGACAACGCCATGATCAACGCACCCTGGGCGGGTCGGATCACTCGTCGTCCTCGTCGTCGAGGCGCGCGAGCCAGGTGGCGAAGCGCTCGATCGGGGTCTCGAACTCCGGGTTGAGGTCGACGAAGTCGCGCAGCCGCTCGCCGAGCCACTCGACGCTGACGGACTCCTCGCCCCGCCGCTGCACCAGTTCCTCGATCCCACGGTCCGTGAAGTACATGCTGTCCGTTCCTCGCTCGTCTGTCTGCTGTGGGTGGGCGTCCGACCGTCCGGGCGGACGCCGGCCGGGACCGCCCCGGACGGGCCGGGACGCCGACGGGGCAGAGACCGTCGGCGCGACGGTCTCTGCCCCGGTTGTCGGTGCGCTGCTCAGGTCACGGGCGGGGGAGGGCCGCCTCGATCAGCGCGGTCTGCTCCACGTCGTGCATCTTCGCCGAGCCGACGGCCGGGGCGGCCGCGGCCGGGCGGGAGATGCGGCGCAGCCGGACGTCGGCCAGGTGCTCCAGCAGGTTGAGCGCGACGAACGACCAGGCGCCCTGGTTGGCCGGCTCCTCCTGCACCCAGGCGTAGTCCTCGGCGTTCGGGTACGCCGCCAGCGCGGCCCGGATCTCCTCCACCGGCATCGGGTAGAGCTGCTCCAGCCGGATGATCGCGGTGTCGGTGATGCCGCGCTCCTGCCGGGCCTGGAACAGGTCGTAGTAGACCTTGCCCGAGCAGAGCAGCACCCGCTTCACCGACTCCGGCGCCGGGGCGCCCGGGTCGCGCAGCACCGGCTGGAAGCTGCCGGTGGTGAACTCCTCGACGGAGGAGACGCAGAGCTTGTGCCGCAGCAGCGACTTCGGCGTGAACACCACCAGCGGCTTGCGCTTCGGCGAGAGCGCCTGGCGCCGCAGCAGGTGGAAGTAGTTCGCCGGGGTGGTCGGGATGGCCACCCGCATGTTGTCCTCGGCGCACATCTGCAGGAACCGCTCCGGGCGGCCGGAGGTGTGGTCCGGGCCCTGGCCCTCGTGGCCGTGCGGCAGCAGCAGGGTGACGGCGGAGCGCTGGCCCCACTTCACCTCGCCCGAGGAGATGAACTCGTCGATCACCGACTGGGCGCCGTTGACGAAGTCGCCGAACTGCGCCTCCCAGCAGACCAGCGCGTTGATGTTCTCCACCGAGTAGCCGTACTCGAAGCCCATCGCCGCGTACTCGCTGAGCAGGGAGTCGTGCACGAAGAACCGGGACCGCTCGCCGTCGCCGGTCAGCGACTGCAGGGGCAGGTAGTCCTGGCCGGTCTCGGCGTCGACCACGGCGGCGTGCCGCTGCACGAAGGTGCCCCGGCGGGAGTCCTGACCGGCGAGCCGGACGGTGACCCCGTCGTGCAGCAGCGAACCGAACGCGATGATCTCGCCGAAGCCCCAGTCGATGTTGCCCTCGACGGACATCTTGGCCCGCCGGTCGAGCAACTGCTGGATCCGCTTGTGCGGGGTGAAGCCCTCCGGCAGGTTGACGTGCGCCTGGCCGACGGCCTTGACGACGGCGGCGTCGGTGGCGGTCTCCACCTGCGGCTCCGGCTCGTCCTCCCGCTTGGGGCGGCTGAGCTGCCGTGGCGTGGTGGCCGCGTCGCGGGTGGCCTTGAAGACCCGCTCCAGCTGCGCCTGGTAGTCGCGCAGCAGCTCCTCCGCGTCCTCCACGGTGATGTCGCCGCGCCCGATCAGCTCCTCGGTGTAGAGCTTCCGGACGGACCGCTTCGAGTCGATGATCTTGTACATCTGCGGGTTGGACATCGACGGGTCGTCGCCCTCGTTGTGCCCGCGCCGGCGGTAGCAGACCATGTCGATGACGACGTCCTTGTTGAACGCCTGCCGGTACTCGAAGGCCAGCCGGGCGACCCGGACCACGGCCTCGGGGTCGTCGCCGTTGACGTGGAAGATCGGTGCCTGGATCATCCGGGCGACGTCGGTGCTGTAGAGGCTGGAGCGGCTGTACTCCGGGGCGGTGGTGAAGCCGACCTGGTTGTTGACCACCACGTGCACGGTGCCGCCGGTGCGGTAGCCGCGCAGCTGGGAGAGGTTGAGGGTCTCGGCCACCACGCCCTGACCGGCGAAGGCGGCGTCGCCGTGCACCGCGAGCGGCAGCACGGTGTAGCCCTCCAGCTTGAGGTCTATCCGGTCCTGCTTGGCCCGGACGATGCCCTCCAGCACCGGGTCGACGGCCTCCAGGTGCGACGGGTTCGCCACCACCGAGACCTTGACCGCGTGGTCGCCGTCCGGCGTGGTGAACTTGCCGTTCTGGCCCAGGTGGTACTTCACGTCGCCCGAGCCCTGCGTGGAGCGCGGGTCCAGGTGCCCCTCGAACTCCGAGAAGATCTTCTCGTACGGCTTGCCGACGATGTTCGCCAGCACATTGAGCCGGCCGCGGTGGGCCATGCCGATGACGACCTCGTCCAGCCCGTCCTCTGCGGAGGCCTCCAGCACCTCGCCGAGCAGCGGGATCAGCGACTCGCCGCCCTCCAGCGAGAAGCGCTTCTGCCCGACGTACTTGGTCTGCAGGAAGGTCTCGAACGCCTCGGCGGCGTTGAGCCGGTTCAGCACGTGCTTCTGCTCGTCGGCCGACGGCTTCTCGTACTTGCGCTCGATCCGCTCCTGGATCCAGCGCCGCTCCTCCGGGTCCTGGATGTGCATGTACTCGATGCCGACCCGGCGGCAGTACGAGTCGCGCAGCACGCCGAGGATGTCGCGCAGCTTCATCCGCTGCTTGCCGGCGAAGCCGTTGACCGGGAACTCGCGGTCCAGGTCCCACAGGGTCAGCCCGTGCTGGAGGACGTCCAGGTCCGGGTGCTTGCGGATCTTGAACTCGAGCGGGTCGGTGTCGGCCATCAGGTGCCCGCGCACCCGGTAGGCGTGGATCAGCTCGTGCACCCGGGCGGTCTTGTTGATCTGGCCCTCGCTGTTGACCGCGACGTCGCGCATCCAGCGCACCGGCTCGTACGGGATGCGCAGCGAGGTGAAGATCTGGTCGTAGAAGCCGTGCTCGCCCAGCAGCAGCTCGTGCATGACCTTGAGGAACTCGCCGGACTGCGCGCCCTGGATGATCCGGTGGTCGTACGTGCTGGTCAGGGTGATGACCTTGCTGACCGCGAGCTCGGCGAGGGTGGCCTCGGACATGCCCTGGTAGGGGGCCGGGTACTCCATCGCGCCGACGCCGATGATCGCGCTCTGCCCCTGCATGAGGCGCGGCATCGAGTGCACGGTGCCGATGCCGCCGGGGTTGGTCAGCGAGATCGTGGTGCCGGAGTAGTCCTCCATGGTCAGCTCGTTGCGGCGGGCGCGCCGGACCACGTCCTCGTACGCCTGCCAGAACTGCCGGAAGTCCATCTGCTCGCAGGCCTTGATGGACGGGACCACCAGGTTGCGGCTGCCGTCCGGCTTGACCAGGTCGATCGCGATGCCCAGGTTGACGTGCTCGGGCCGGACCATGACCGGCTTGCCGTCGACCTCGGCGTAGGAGTTGTTCATCTCCGGGTGGGCGACCAGCGCCCGGACCATCGCGTACCCGACGAGGTGGGTGAAGCTGACCTTGCCACCGCGCCCACGGGTGAGGTGGTCGTTGATCACGATGCGGTTGTCGACCAGCAGCTTGGCCGGGACGGCGCGCACGCTGGTGGCGGTCGGCACGGCCAGCGAGGCGTCCATGTTTTGGACGATCTTCGCCGCCACGCCGCGCAGCGGGGTGGTCTGCGGGCCGGCGGCGGTCGGCTTGGTCGGCGCGGGCTTGGCCGGGGCGGCCTTGGCGGGCGCAGGCTTGGCCGGGGCGGCCTTGGCGGCCGGCTTCTCCGGCTTGGCCTCCGGCTTCGGCTCCGCCGGCTTGGCGGCGGCCGGCTGCGCGACCGAGGTGGCCGCCTCCTGCTGCCCGGCGGGCTCCGGCCGGGCGGCCGGCTTCGGGGCCTGCTGTTCCGCGCGGGGCGTCCCGGCGCCGGGCGCCGGACGGTAGTCCGCGAAGAAGTCGTGCCAGGCCGAATCGACGCTGGTGGGGTCGGCGAGGTAGCGCTGGTACATCTCCTCGACGATCCACTCATTCGGGCCGAAACCCGCCAGTGGGTTCTCCTGCGAAGTCTGCTGGGTCGACACGGCCGGTAATCGCCTCTTTCACGCGGGTTTGTGTGTCACGCGACGTCGCCGTGCGGCCCTGCCTGCGGGCGCGCACGAGACGGCTCCCAGGCTACGCCGTGCGGATGCCGCAGGCATTTCCGCCTCCGCTGCGTGGTCCGTTTCACAGAAGATGCCAGAAGTTCGCCAAACGCTGCGTGTTCCGCCGACTGCTGCTAAGGCCCGATGTGTCGCCGGCGCCCGGTTCGACGGGGGCGGGGGTGGTGCCCGGCACCACCCCCGCCCCCGCCGTCCGAGGCGTCAGGAGATGTCGCGCCGGCGGGTGATCATGATGCCGACCACGCCGCTGACCACCGCGTAGCCGATCAGCACGAGCGCGCCGACCCACCACTCGGGGGTGAACTCCGTCTGGCCCTCGCTGACCATGACCGTCGAGGCGACGGCCGGCCAGAGCACCTGCCACTTGGCCACGGCCATGTTGTCCAGCACGTTCGCCAGCAGCATGAACAGCAGCCCCACCACCTGCGTGCCGACCAGGTACAGCACCGCGGCGGTGATCACCGCGCCGAGCTGGTTGGTGATCAGCGTGCCGATGCCCACGCCGAGGACCGTCCAGATCGCGTACGCCAGCAGGTTGAGCAGCAGCGCCCGCTGCACGGCCCACTCGTCGAGCAGGGTGCCGTAGTCGTTGATCGACAGGAAGACCGCCCCGGCGGCCAGGTCGATCAGCGTGGTCACCAGCCAGAAACCGAAGCCCAGCACGCTCGCCGCGACGAGCTTGCTGATGATCACCGAGGTGCGCCGCGGCGTCGACAGGAACGTCGTGGTGGCCGTCTGGTGGAAGAACTCGTTGGTGACCATCAGGATGCCGATCAGCATCACGAACATCAGGCCCAGGTACTGCCCGGAGGTGTAGAGGTTGGCGGCCTGCGACGCCTCGGTCGCCAGGTCGCCGGTCATACCCAGGCTCTCGCCCTTGCCGCTCAACGTCTCGTTGGCGACCCAGGCGTTGAACGAGAACGCCAGCGCGATCGACAGGAACGCGCCGATGGCCAGCCACCACCAGGTGCTGGTGGTGCGGATCTTGAGCAGTTCGGCTCGGACGAGGTTCATCGGATGCCCGCCTTTCCGGCCGTCAGCTCCAGGAAGACCCGTTCCAGGTCGGGCCGTTCCGTGGTCAGTTCGTGCAGTTCGACGCCGGCGGCGAGGGCGACCCGGCCCACGGTCGGGGCGTCCACCCCGCCCACCAGCAGGACGCCGTGCTCGTCGACGTCGACGGTGGCCGGCCCGTCCTTCAGCGCGACGGTCAGCGCGTCGGCCTGCGGGGTGCGCACGCGGACCCGGACGCCCTGCGACATCGACCCGATCACGTGCTCGACCGTGCCCTGCCGGACGAGCTGGCCGGCGGCGATGATCACCACGTCGTCGGCGAGCAGCTGCATCTCCGACAGCAGGTGGCTGGAGACCAGCACGGTGCGGCCCTCGTGCGCGAGGTTCTTGAGGAACCCGCGCATCCACCGGATGCCCTCCGGGTCCAGGCCGTTGGCCGGCTCGTCGAGGATCAGCACCTGGGGGTCGCCGAGCATCGCGGCGGCGATGCCGAGCCGCTGCTTCATGCCGAGCGAGTAGCCCTTGAACTTGCGATTCGCCGCCGGCGTGAGCCCGACCAGCGCCAGCGCCTCGTCGGCCCGCCGCTTCGGCAGCCCCGCCGCCGCGCAGAGCACCCGCAGGTGGTTGATCCCGGTGCGGCCCTTGTGCGCGCTGGACGCCTCCAGCACCGCGCCGACGTGCCGCAGCGGGTCGGCCAGGTCGGCGTACCGGCGGCCGCTGATGGTCGCCTCTCCGCCGGTCGGGGTGACCAGGTTCAGCAGCATGCGCAGGGTGGTGGTCTTGCCGGCACCGTTGGGGCCGAGGAACCCGGTCACCCGCCCCGGCTCGACCGTGAAGGACAGATTGTTCACGGCCCGGACGTTCTTGTACTGCTTCGTCAGGCCGGACACCACGATCTGACCGTCGCCGGTGGGGCTTCGCTGCCCGTCAGTCATTGCTCTCCTTCGTGCGGGGGCTTCGGGGTACGCCGTGACACAGCGTGGCGGGCGGGCGCAACGAGGTCAATCAGGCGCGCTCCGTAGATCCACCTCCGCCTCAGGCAGGAGGCCCTCCTCCCCAGGGACGACTACGCGCCGGTCGCCGCCACGGCGATCCAGGTCGCGCGGGCCCAGGCCAGGAGGGTGCCGTCGGGGGCGTACAGGCTGGTGTGCACGAGCGCCTTGCGGCCCTCGCCGCCGACCATCGCGCCGGTCACCACGCACTCGTCGCCCGGCTCGGGCAGCGCCGCGACCACCGCCGCGATCCGGCCGAGGACGTACGGCCGGCCGGGGGCGATGACCGCCCAGCCCCCGGGGCAGTCCAGTGCCGCCCAGACCGTGGCGGGAGCGACCGTGGCGGGGACGCGGAACGGCGCGGCGGTCCGGCCGTCCGGCAGCCGGCCGGGGAAGATCCGCAGTCCGTCGGGGCGGTCCGGGCCGCAGACGTAGCAGCCCGGAAAGGGGTGGTCGACCAGTCCGGGGTACGCCGCCGACGCGGCCCGAGCGGCCGGCAGGTCCACCGGCGGCACGACCGCGCGGGGGTCCTCCGTAGGGCGGACCTGGGCCACGACCAGGCCCTCCGGGTCGCGGACCTCCCCCTCGACGAGAGTGAGCGGGATCTCCAGCGGGGGCGGGCGGCGCAGCGTCACCTCGACCGGCCCCGGGGCGCCGGACGCGGCGGCGAAGACCCCGGCGCTCCAGCCGCCGTTGCCCGAGCCGGGCGGCCCGTTGTGGCGCGACTCGATGATCATTAGAACCTCCCGCAGCGCGGCGTCCGGCCCCGTCGCCGGTACGCCCCCGGCAGCCTCGCACGCCCGCCGGCCGGCACCGCCACGGGTCGCCGACCGCCGTTCACCTCATCGACACTCCTCACCCCAACGCCCGGCAACCCGGGCCGCCTACACAGGTGCCATGGCCGTTCTGCACGCCGCTGGCGCACCCCTGACGACCAGCGGATACACCCTGCTGATCGCCGACGACCCGAGCGAGGTCGCGGCCGCGCAACGCCTCCGTCACGAGGTGTTCGCCACCGAGTTGGGCGCCACCCTCCGCCCCGGCGTCGCCGGGCTCGACGTCGACGACTTCGACCCGTACTGCGACCACCTGATCGTCCGGCAGGAGAGCACCGGGGAGGTCGTCGGCACGTACCGGCTCCTCCCGCCGGGCCGCACCGACCGCCGGTACGCCGAGGACGAGTTCGACCTCGCACCGCTCGACCCGCTCCGGGAGCAGCTGGTCGAGGCCGGCCGGTCCTGCGTGCACCCCGACCACCGCTCCGGCGCGGTGATCAACCTGATGTGGGCCGGCATCACCCGCTACCTGCACCTGCGCGGGTCGCGCTGGCTCGGCGGCTGCGCGTCGGTGCCGGTGGCCGACGGGGGCGGGACCGTCACCGCGGTGTGGGACGAGGTCCGGGCCCGGCACCTGGCCCCGCCGCCGCTGCGGTTGCGTCCGCGCCGACCCTGGTTCGCCGAGCCGGGCGCGACGACCGGGCCGGCCGACGGACCGGCCGGGCGGGCCGCGCTGCCGCCGCTGCTGCGCGGCTACCTGCGCCTCGGCGCCTGGGTCTGCGGGGAGCCCACGTACGACCCGGACTTCGGGGTGGCCGACTTCTACGTGCTCTTCTCCCTGGACCGGATGAACCCCCGCTACCTGCGGCACTTCCTGGGTGGGGACGAGCGGTGAGTGCCACACCGCTCTGGCTGCCCGCCTCGGGCTGCGGGCCGGCCTGCCTCCCGACCGACGGCGAGGCGCGGGCCGTACCGGCGGCCCGGCGGGCGGGCCGGCTGCTGGCCGTGCTCGGGATGCTGCTGGCGGGCACGGTGCTGGCCGCGCTGCTGCCGGTGCTGCCGCCTGGGGAGCGGGCGGCGGCCGTGCGCGGCTGGGCCCGGGGGACGCTGCGCGCCCTCGGCGTGCGCCTGGTGGTGCGCGGCCGGGCGCCGCGGCGACCGGCGTTGCTGGTGGCCAACCACGTCTCCTGGCTGGACGTGCTGGCGCTGCTGGCCGTCGCGCCGGCCCGGATGGTGGCCAAGCGGGAGGTGCGGTCCTGGCCGCTGGTCGGGCTGCTCGCGACCGCGGCCGGCACCGTCCTGGTCGACCGGGCCCGCCCGCGCGACCTGCCGGCGACGGTGGCCCGGGTCGCCGCCGCGCTGCGCGCCGGTCGCCCGGTGGCGGTCTTCCCGGAGGGTACGACGTGGTGCGGGGCCACCGACGCCGGCGGTTGCCGGCCGGGCCGGGGGTTCCGCCCGGCCCTGTTCCAGGCGGCGATCGACGTCGGGGCGCCGGTGGTGCCGCTGCGGATCGGCTACGTGTGCGCCGGGACCGGGGCGCCGACCACGGCCGCCGCCTTCGTCGGCGACGACACCCTGTTCCGCTCGTTGGGTCGGGTGCTGGCCGCCCGGGACCTGGAGGTCCGGGTTACCGTCTCCGCCGCGCTGCACCCCGCGCGGGACGCCGACCGCCGACTGCTGGCCCGGACGGCCGAGTCGGCCGTGCACCTCATGCCGCCGTCGACCGGCGCGGCGGCCCCGGTCCGGCCCGTCCCCGTGCGGGCGCCGTCTACGCCGGTCGCCGTGCCGGCGCCGTCCGCGGCGGTCGCCGTGCCGGCCCCGTCCCGGCCCGTCGCCGTGCCGGCGCCGGCTGCGCCGATTGCCGTGCCGGCGCCTTCCGCGGTCGCCGTGCCGGCGGAGCCGGGGCCGCCCGCCGTGCCGGCCGGACCGGAGCGGAATCTCGACCTGGCCGCCTGACCCGGACGGCGACGGACGGTCCGCCGGCCTCCCGCGCCGCTTGCCATATCGCGATGTATCGCGTTACTGTCCTGCCGTGGTACGCGCCGGGCGGCGCGTCACCGGAGGGAGGACCGATGACCCGTTGGACCGTGGACGCCCCGCAGCGGCTCACTCTGGACGGGTCGGTCACCCGGCTGGACGTCCACCTGCTCAGTGGCCGCCTCAACGTGGTGGCCACCGACGGCCCGGCCCGGATCGAGGTCACCCGGGTCGGTCGGCGGCCGGTCCTGGTCGAGCACCGCGACGGTCGGCTCGTCGTACGCCAGCAGCGGCGCCGGCGGTGGTCGGAGTTCGTCTGGTGGGTGGGGCCGCTGTCCCGGCTGCCCCGCGTCGACGTCTCCGTCGCGGTCCCCGCCGACGTGCTGGCCGACCTGGAACTGGTCGAGGGCTCGCTGGTCGCGTCGGGCCTGCGCGGCCGGACCCGGGCGGAGGTGACGGCGGGGCGGATCACGCTGATGGGGCTGCGCGGCCCGACGTCGGCGAAGACCACGTCGGGCCCGGTCGAGGCGCTGGGCGTGTCCGGCGACCTCGACATGGAGACGGTCTCGGGCGAGGTGACCCTCGCCGACGGCGCGGCCGGGCAGGTGCGCGCCCGGACCGTCTCCGGCGCCATCACCTGCGACCTGGACAACCCCCGGCGCAGCGACATCCGGCTCAGCACGATCTCCGGCGGCATCACCGTCCGGGTCCGCGAGGACAGCGACCTCGCCGTGCGCCTGCACACCACGTCTGGCCGGATCACCAGCGGCTTCGCCCAGGTGCGGGGCAGCGCCGCGCCCGGGGCGGTGGTCGACAGCGAGGGGGTGCTCGGCGCGGGCGAGGGTAAGCTCTGGGCGTCCGCCACCTCGGGCAGCATCGCGCTGCTCGCCCGCCCGGTCGACGACGAGGAAGAGGAGCTGCCGTGACCGCCGTGTTCAGTCACGGGCGGCTCCGGCTCTACCTGCTCAAGCTCCTCGACGACGGGCCGAAGCACGGCTACGAGCTGATCCGCCTGCTGGAGGAGCGGTTCCTCGGCCACTACGCGCCGAGCGCCGGCACCATCTACCCCCGGCTGCAACGGATGGAGGCCGACGGGCTGGTCACCCACACCGCCGTCGGCGGCCGCAAGGTCTACGAGATCACCGAAGCCGGCCGGGCCGAGCTGCGCCAGCGGGCCGGCGAGCTGACCGCCCTGGAGTCGGACATCGCGGCCTCGGTCGAGGACCTGTCCGCGCTGGCGGGGGAGATCCGCGACGAGGTACGCGGCTCGGTCCGCGACCTCAAACGGGAACTGCGCGAGGCGGCGCGGCAGACTCGACGGGCCCGTTGGGCGCCCCCGGCACCCGGCCCGGCGCCCGCCCCCTCGGCGGGGCCGGACACGACGCCGCTCGCCGAGTTCGACCAGCGGCTGGCGGCCTTCGCCGTCGAGGTGGGCGCCCTGGTGCGGGCCCGCAGGCTCACCGACTCGCAGCTGCGTACGGCGATCCGGCTGCTCGACGGCGCGTTGGACGGGCTGCGGCGGCTCCTGCGCTGACCCCGGCAGCCCGCTCACAGGCTTTTTCCAGCGACCGCCCAGCGCGGACGCAGCGAGAGCGCGGATGATGGGCGACATGGCCGCTACCCAGACCGAGGCGCGACTGCTCGTCGTCGAGGACGATCCCAACATCCTCGAACTGCTCTCCGCGAGCCTGCGCTTCGCGGGCTTCGACGTGGCCACCGCCACGAGCGGCAGCGCCGCCCTGCACGCCGCCAAGGACCACCGGCCCGACCTGGTCGTGCTCGACGTGATGCTCCCCGACCTGGACGGCTTCGAGGTCATCCGGATGCTCCGTGAGGGCGGCACGCGTACCCCGGTGGTCTTCCTCACCGCGCGCGACGCCACCGACGACAAAATCCGCGGGCTGACCCTGGGCGGGGACGACTACGTCACCAAGCCGTTCAGCCTGGAGGAGCTGACCGCCCGGATCCGGGCGGTGCTGCGGCGGACCAGCACCGGCGAGCAGGCGCCCTCCCGGCTGACCTTCGCCGACCTGGAGCTGGACGAGGAGACCCACGAGGTGCACCGGGCCGGTCAGCGGGTGCAGCTCTCGCCGACGGAGTTCAAGCTCCTGCGCTACCTGATGCTGAACGCCAACCGGGTGCTGTCGAAGGCCCAGATCCTCGACCACGTCTGGAACTACGACTTCCGGGGCGACGACAACATCGTCGAGTCCTACATCTCCTACCTGCGCCGCAAGGTGGACAACACCCAACCCCGGCTGATCCACACCCTGCGGGGCGTCGGGTACGTGCTGCGCAAGCCGGCGGCGTGAACCCGGTCCACCAGGGGAAGACATGGCTGCGCGGCGTCCCGCTGCGGGTGAAGCTGGTCGCCGCGGTGCTCGCCCTGGTCGCCGCCGCCCTCCTGGTGATCAGCGTGGCGACCGCGTACCTGCTGCACACCTATCTGGTGGGCCGGATCGACGGTCAGCTCAACGCGTTGCTTGACCGGGGCATCGTGGCCAACCAGGCCACGGCCAACACTCTGCCGACCGATTACCTTCTGGCCCAGGCCAACCGAAGCACCGGACGCGGCGTCGTGCTGCGGGACCGGTCGCTGTCCGAGGCCAACCTGCCCGGCAGCCTGAACAACCTCGACTGGTACGAGAAGCATGCCGACCAGGGGGCCTTCACCACCGAGGGCGCCGACAAGCGCGTCCGCTGGCGGATCATGATCCGCCAGGTGAGTGAGGACGAGTTCACTGTCGTCGGGCAGAACCTCACCGATGCGGACGTCGCCGTGCGGCAGCTGCTCTGGATCGACGTGCTGGTCGGCGGCGCGGTGCTGATTCTGCTCGCCTCCGTCGGCGCGGCGATCGTCCGGACCAGCCTGAAACCGCTGGTGGAGATCGAGCGTACGGCGGCTGCCATCGCCGGTGGCGACCTCACCCGGCGGGTGCCCGACCCGGAGGGGGGAGAACCCGTCCCGACCTCGGAGCTGGGCCGGCTCTCCCGGGCGCTGAACGCCATGCTGACGCAGATCGAGGCCGCCTTCACCGCCCGGGCCGCCTCGGAGACCGCCGCCCGGGCCGCCGAGGCCACCGCCCGCGACGCGGCCGGCGCGGCACAGGCGTCCGAGGCGCGGGCCCGGCGCTCGGAGGAGCGGATGCGGCAGTTCGTCGCGGACGCCTCGCACGAGCTGCGGACGCCGCTGACCACCATCCGGGGCTTCGCCGAGCTGTACCGGCAGGGCGCGGCGAGCGCGCCGGAGCAGACCGCCGACCTGCTGCGCCGCATCGAGCAGGAGGCGGCCCGGATGGGGCTGCTGGTGGAGGACCTGCTGCTGCTGGCCCGGCTGGACCGGGAACGGCCGCTCTCCCTCGCCCCCGTGGAGTTGCCCGTGCTGGCCAGCGACGCGGTCGAGGCCGCCCGGGTGGTGGCGGCGGAGCGCCGGGTGGAGCTGGAGATCGAGCCCGGCTCCGGTCCGCTGGTGGTCTACGGGGACGACGCCCGGCTCCGCCAGGTGATCGGCAACCTGATGACCAACGCCCTCACGCACACCCCGCCCGACGCCTCGGTGACCCTGCGGCTGCGGGTCGAGCCGGGCAACCTGGCCGTGGTGGAGGTCGCGGACACCGGCCCCGGGCTCACCCCCGACCAGGCGGAGCGGGTCTTCGAGCGCTTCTACCGGGTGGACGCGGCGCGTACCCGGCGGGCCGGGGGCAACACCGGCACGGGCCTCGGCCTGGCGATCGTCGCGGCGCTGGTGCGCGCCCACCACGGCACCGTCGAGGTGACCGAGACCCCGGGCGGGGGCGCGACCTTCCGGGTCCGGCTGCCGCTCGTGCCGGACACCGAGGGTGATGGCGAGTGACTTTCAGCCAACATTCAGGCCGGTTCCAGGCTGGTCGCAGTGGTCCGAGCGAAGGTGGATCCATGACCGAGTACGAGTCCGACCCGCAGCGCCGGACGGCCGCCTCCGACGCCGAGCCGTCACACCCCACCGCCGAGCTGCCCCGCGTCGAGCGCGCGCAGTCCGACTCCCGCCCCGACCCCGCCCCGGCCGCCCCCGGCGACACCGCCGCCCCGGCGCCGGCCGCACCCGCAACGCCGGCCGCACCCGCAACGCCGGCCGCATCGGCAACGCCGGCCGCACCCGCAACGCCGGCCGCATCGGCAACGCCGGCCGCACCTGCCACGCCGGCCGCCTCCGTGGCGACGGGCGGCGACGCCGCCCGTACCGCCGAGCTGGGCCCGACCGCCGACGCCCCGCTCGCGGGCGATGCCGCCCCGCGCGTTCCGGAGCAGGCCCGGACCCCCGAGGGGATCGCCGCCCCGGACCCGGCCCGTGGCCCCGGCGCCCCGGCCGCGCAGCCCACCCCGGCGGGCCCGTTCCCGCCCGCCACGGCCGGCCCGTCCGCCCCGCCCTACCCCGCGTCCGCCCAGGCCCCCGGCGGCCAGCCGCACGCGGCCGGTCAGCCCGGTCTGCCCGGTCAGCCGCACGCGGTCGGTCAGTCCGGCTACCCGCAGGGCACGACGTACCCGGGCGGGCCGTGGTACGGCCAGCAGTCCGGCTGGACTGGCGGGGGACAGCCGGGCCAGCCGGGACAGTTGGGCGCCGGCTACGGCCAGCACGCGCACCACCCGGGCCAGCCGGTGCCGCCCTGGGCCCCCACGCCGGCGGCCGGCCCCCGGCCGGGCCGGATCGCCAAGCTCGTCGGCGCCGGCGTCGCGGTCTTCGCCCTGATGCTCGGCTCGGGCGTCGGTGGCGGGGCGCTCGCGCTCGCCCTGGACGGCGACTCCGGGATCACCCGCACCTACTCCGCCGCGCCGGTGATCAACAGCGCCGACCTGCCCCGGATCGCCGCCGCCGTGCAGCCCAGCGTCGTCTCCATCGCCACCGACAGCGGCGAGGGCTCCGGCGTGATCCTCACCGCCGACGGCTACGTGCTCACCAACAACCACGTCGTCGCCTCCGCCGGCCAGAACAGCGTCCGGGTGGTCTTCTCCGACGGCAAGACCGTCCAGGCCCGGATCGTCGGGACCGACCCGCAGACCGACCTGGCGGTGGTGAAGGCCACCGGCGTCAGCGATCTGAAGCCGGCCACCTTCGGCGACAGCGACGCGATGCAGGTGGGCGACCAGGTGCTCGCCCTCGGCAGCCCGCTGGGCCTGCAGGGCTCGGTAACCGCCGGCATCCTCAGCGCCCGCGACCGCACCATCCAGGCCGGCAGCAGCGAGCAGCGGCAGGAGTCGGGCCAGGGCGCCACCTCGATCGCCGGGCTGCTCCAGACCGACGCCCCGATCAACCCGGGCAACTCCGGCGGTGCCCTGGTCAACACCCGGGGCGAGGTGATCGGCATCAACACCGCGATCGCCACCGCCGGGCAGGGCAGCACCGGCAACATCGGCGTCGGCTTCGCGATCCCCAGCAACAAGGCCAAGGACGTGGCCGGCAAGCTCCAGCGCGGCGAGAAGGTCAGCCACCCGTCGCTCGGGGTCAGCGTGACGGCCGCCGAGGGCGGCGGGGCGCTGGTCGCCGCCGTCACCTCCGGCAGCGCCGCCGAGAAGGCCGGGCTCCAGCGCGGCGACGTGATCACCCGGTTCGGCGACAAGGTGGTCAACGACTCGGACGACCTGGTCGGCGCCGTGCAGGCCGGCAAGGTCGGCGACCGGGTCGAGGTGACCTACAAGCGCAACGGCACCGAATCCACGGCAACCGTGACGCTCGCCGAGGCGTCCTAACCGGTAACTGAGACATTCCTCCTCCCTCCGGCGGCGGGTGGCGGGGCCAAGGGGGTTGGCTCCGTCGCCCGCCGCTTCCTCTGACGGCGGTTCACCCGGTGCGGGTGAGCCGCCGTCACCCGTCGGGCCGGCATGGTCGGTGGCAGACCCGGCGAGGCGTACGGAGGGGTGCGATGACCACGGCAGCGGCCGTCCGGACCGACGATCGGATCCAACGGGACGTGCTCGACGAGCTGGCCTGGGACGCCCAGGTGCAGCCGAACGACATCGGGGTGACCGTCGACGACGGCGTGGTCACCCTGACCGGTTGGGTGGACGGTTCCGCCCGCAAGTGGGCGGCGCAACGCTGCGCGCAGCGCGTACGCGGGGTGCGGGCGGTCGCCGACGACATCGAGGTGCGCCTGCCCGGCGAGGCGGGGCGTACGGACGGCGAGATCGCGATCGCGGTGAGCCGGGCGCTGGAGTGGGACAGCTTCGTCCCCGCCGAGCTGCTGGACGTCACGGTGGCCAACGGGTGGGTGATGCTGCGCGGCGAGGTGGAGTTCGGCTGGCAGCGGCGTACCGCCGAACGGGAGGTGCGTCGGCTGCGCGGCGTACGCGGGGTGACGAACCTGGTCGAGGTGCGGCCCGTCGCCCGCCCGGATGCCGAGCGGACCCGGCGCGACCTGCAGCGGGCGCTGGCGCGGGGGATCGGCACCGAACGGGTGACCGTCGAGCTGGACGGGGACACGGTGATCCTCGGCGGCGTGGTCCGGTCCTGGTGGGAACGGGACGAGGCGGAGCGGGTGGCCTGGTCCGCAGAGGGAGTGCGGGCGGTGCGGGACCGGCTCCTCGTGGGCGGGTGAGCGCCCGGCTTGTCCGTTTAGCGGTGCCGTCACCGGGAAACCGCCATCGATCACGCCGCGCGGGTGATCCGGCCGGGGCCCGTCCGGCGCCGGCTGCCCACACCACCGACCGCCGGGGAGGACTCGTGGCCGTGAACCACCTGCCGACCGACCGCGTGCCGGAACGGCCGTTGCGGATCGCGATGGTGGTGCCGCCGTGGCTGTCGATGCCCCCGCCCGGCTACGGCGGGCTGGAACAAGTGGTGACCGGCCTGGTGGAGGCGTTGAGCGGGCGGGGCCACGCGGTGACCGTGTTCGGGGCGGGCCAGGAGCACGGGACCCCCGCCGACTTCGTCTCCACCGTGCCGGAGCTGCAGTTCGAACGGCTCGGCGAGGCGCTGCCCGAGCTGGCCCACCTGGCCCGGGTCAACCACCTCGTCGACGCGGCCGACTTCGACGTCGTCCACGACCACACCACGATCGGCCCGCTCGTCGCCGGGCGCCGGGCGGTGCCCACCGTGGCCACCGTGCACGGCAACCCCGTGGGCGAGTACGGCGACGTGCTCAGCGACACCGACCCGGGCGTCGGGCTGGTCGCCATCTCCCACGCCCAGCGCCGGCTCAACCCGCGGCTGCCCTGGGTCGGCACGGTGCACAACGCGATGGACGTCCGGGGCATCCCGCACAAGACCGCGCCCAGCCAGGGGCCGGTGCTCTGGCTGGCCCGGTTCAGCCCCGACAAGGGCCCGGACGTCGCCATCCAGGCGTGCCGGGCGGCCGGCCTGCCGCTGGTGCTCGCCGGCAAGTGCAACGAGCCGCCCGAACGCCGCTACTACGACGAGGCGGTCCGGCCCCTGCTCGGCGAGGACGTCCACGTGGTGCTCGACGCCGACCGGGCGGAGGCGCTGCGGCTGCTGGTCGAGGCGCGGTGCCTGATCATGCCGATCCAGTGGGAGGAGCCGTTCGGCATGGTGATGGTGGAGGCCATGGCGACGGGCACACCGGTGGTGGCGCTGAACCGGGGGGCCGTGCCGGAACTCGTCCGGCCCGGGGTGACGGGCCTGATCCGCGAGGACGTGGACGACCTGCCCGACGCGCTGCGCGCCGCGTCCGGCCTCGACCCGGCTGACTGCGTCGCGCACGTGGCGCAGAACTTCTCCACCGACCAGATGGCCGCCGGCTACGAGCGGGTGTACCGCCGCTTCATCGCCGACGTGGCCCGGTCCGCCGGGGCTCGGGAGCCGGCCCGGGTGGCCGGGCGTTGACCTCGGCCGGCCCTGTCTGACCGGCCCTCCCCGGCGGCCCGCTCACCCCGCGCTTCCGGCGAACCGGCGGGCACGGGGTCCCGCCGGCACCGGCACCGGACGGCCGCTTTGCGGCCCGTGCCAGGATGAGGCCATGGCGCGGGGACCGGTGGCGTTCGTGCTCGGGGGCGGGGGAGTTCTCGGCGCGGTCGAGGTGGGCATGCTGCGGGCCCTGTTCCGGGCCGGGATCCGGCCCGACATGGTGCTCGGCACGTCGATCGGGGCGGTCAACGGCGCGCTGGTCGCCGCCGAACCGTCCGAGGCGGTCACCGACCGGCTGGTCCGGCTCTGGGCCTCGCCCGAGGCGAGCGAGGTGTACGGCGACTCGGTGGCCCGGCAACTGCGCCGGTTCGCCGCCCGGACCCACCTGCACTCGCCCCGCCCGCTGCGCAAGCTGCTGGAGAGCGAGCTGGGTGCGGAGACCACCTTCGCCGACCTCCAGGTGCCGTTCCGCTGCTGCGCCGCGAACATCGAGCGGGCCGCCGAGCACTGGTTCGACAGCGGGCCGCTGGTGCCGGCCGTGCTGGCCTCCGCCTCGGTGCCGGGGCTGCTGCCGCCCGCCCAGATCGACGGACAGCACTACGTCGACGGCGGGATCGTGAACTCCATCCCGATCGGGGAGGCCGTCGCCGCGGGCGCCGGGCGGATCTTCGTACTCCAGGTGGGGCGGATCGAGCGGGAGCTGGCTCCGCCCCGGCGGCCCTGGGAGATCGCCCAGGTCGCGTTCGAGATCGCCCGGCGGCACCGGTTCGCCCGGGAGATGGCGGCCCTGCCCGACGGGGTGGAGGTGCACGTGCTGCCCACCGGCGGGCTGAACCCGCGTGACGACACGCCGTGGGCGTACCGGGACATGGCGGCGGTGGGGCGGCGGATCAGCCGCGCCTACACGGCCTCCCGGCACTACCTGGCCACCCAGGTGGCGCGCTGATGCCCCTCCCGCCACGGTGGGTACGCCGGGTGCTCCTGGCCCCCGGCGTGGTGCTGCTCGCCTTCCTGGTGGTGACCACCCTGCCGGTCTGGGCGCTGCTCGCGGCGGCGGCCTCGCCGCTGGTCCCGGGCCGGTTCCGGCCGCTGCGGCTGCTCTGGATCGGCTGCGTCTACCTGGTCTGGGACGCGGCGGCGCTGCTCGCGCTCTTCGGGCTCTGGGTCGCCTCCGGCTTCGGCTGGCGGACGCGGTCGCCGGCCCTCCAGCGGGCGCACTACGTGCTCGCCGGTTGGTTCCTGCGGGTGCTCTTCTGGCAGGCCCGCTGGACGCTGCACCTGAGCATCGACGTGGTGGGCACCGATCCCGACACGGCCCTGCCCGGCCGGCCGGAGCTGGTGCTCTGCCGGCACGCCGGCCCCGGCGACTCGTTCATCCTGATACACGCCCTGGTGAACTGGTTCAACCGGGAACCGCGGATCGTGCTCAAGGACAGCCTCCAGTGGGACCCGGCGATCGACGTGCTGCTCAACCGGCTGCCCAACCGCTTCCTCGCGCCGGGCCCGGACCGGCGGGGCTCGGTGACCGAGCAGATCGGGCACCTGGCCGAGGGCCTGGACGACGACGACGCCTTCGTGATCTTCCCGGAGGGCGGCAACTTCACCCCGGGCCGCCGGCTGCGGGCCATCGCCCGGCTACGCGCGCTGGGCCTGGAGCGCATGGCGCTGCGGGCGGAACGGATGCGGCACGTGCTCGCCCCGCAGCCCGGCGGGCTGCTCGCGGCCCTGGACGCCGCCCCCGACGCCGGGGTGATCTTCGTGGCGCACACCGGCCTGGACCGGATGCTCACCGTGGCCGACGTGTGGCGGGAACTGCCGATGGACAAGCGGATCGTCATGCGCTTCTGGTCGGTGCCGCCCGAGGAGGTGCCGACCGGTCGGCAGGAGCGGATCGACTGGCTCTTCGACTGGTGGGCGCGGATCGACGAGTGGATCGCGGCCAATCGCGACGGCGCCGCGTAGGGTGCGCTGGTGGACCAGATCTGCGTGGTGACGACGGTGGTGGACGCGCGGTCGGTCGCCGACGTGCTGGCGGCCGCGGCGGTCGCCGGTCGGCTGGCGGCCTGCGCGCAGGTGGGCGGCCAGGTGGACAGCACCTACTGGTGGCGTGCCGGGGTGGAGACCAGCACCGAGTGGTCGGTGCAGTTCAAGACCGCGCCGGACCGGGCCGCCGCGCTGGTGGAGCAGATCCGTGCCAGCCATCCGTACGAGGTCCCGGAGATCCTGGTGACGCGGGTGGACAGCGGCGACCCCGCGTACGCCGCCTGGGTGCACGAGCACACCAGGCCCTGAGTACGCGCACTCTGGGGCGGTGACAGGGCACCGGCCGAGAATGACCGGGTGCAGACCACCGGTTACCCCTGTCCCGCCTGCGGCGCGCCGGCCTCCCTCGGCTCCGGCTGCTCCGGGTGCGGGCGACCGCCGTACCCGGCGGCCGCCGAGGTGATCCGGCTCGACCGGGAGATCGCCGCGCTCGGCGGCGAGGTCGAGCGGGCCCGCGTGGCGTACCAGGGGCTCGTCGACCGGCTGGCGGCGAGCCGCCGGCGCCGGGCGGAGCTGGCCGCCGCGGTCCGGGCGGAGTTTCCCGGCCCCGCCGCGCGCCGGGCGCCCGTCGCCGCCCCGGCACCGGCTGCGGCCCCGGCATTCGCGCGGGCCCGCCCGGTGCCGGCGTGGCCCGCCCGGGGGCCGGTCGCACCGGTGCCCGCTCCGGTCGGCGCGGGCGGGGCGGAGACCTCGACCCGGACGGTCCAGAGCCTGCTCTTCGTCCTCGGCGGACTGCTGCTGGGCACCGCGGCGGTGGTCTTCACGGCGGTCGCCTGGGCGGCGGTCGGGGTCGCCGGCCGGGCCCTGATCCTGGCCGCGTTCACCGCGCTCGCCCTGGCCGCGCCGCTGGTGGCGGTGCGGCGGGGGCTGCGCGGCACGGCGGAGACCTTCGCCGCGGTGGGGCTGCTGCTGGTGCTCCTCGACGGGTACGCCGCCTGGACGGTGGACCTGTTCGGGGTGGCCGGCTGGCCCGGCACCCGCTACGCCGCGCTGGTCGGGGGGGCCGGCGCGGCGGTCGCGGCCGGGTACGCCCGGCTCAGCGGGCTGACCGTGCCGTGGTTCGCGGCCCTGGTGACCGCGCATCCGGTGCTGCCCCTGTTCGCCGTCGAGGCCCGGCCGGACGCCGCCGGCTGGGCGGTGGTCTTCGTCGGGGTGGCGCTGCTCGACCTGGCGGTGCTGGTCGCGCTGCGTCCTCGGGGCGGCCCGGTCGGCGGCGCCCCGACCCCGGCCAACGGGTCACCGGCGGCCGTACCGCCCGGTCCAGCGGGTGGATCGGGGGAGCGTCCGGTGGTCCTCGCCGGGCGCGTCGTCGCCTGGATCGGGTACGCCGGCGCGCTGACCGTGGCGGCGAGCTGCGCGCTGCTGCCGCTGGCCCTGGGCCGGGCCGCCGGCATCCCGCTGCTGGCCGGGGGCCCGCTGCTGCTGGTGGCACTGACGCTGCTCGGCGCGGCGGTGCTCACCGGCGGTCGGGTGTTCCGCGCCATCGCCGCCGGGCTGCTGGTGCCGGTGCTGGCCGGCGCGGTCGTCCGGCCCGTCGTCGAGCTGGGGACGTCGCCGGTGCTCACGGCGCTGGTCGTGGTGGCGCTGGCCGGCGCGGTGCGGCTGCTGCCCGCCGGCTGGCGGACCGGTCCCCGGTTCGGCGCGCTGCTGGTGGCCGGGGGGACCGCCCAGCTCGCCGTGCTGGCGGCCGTCGTGCTCGCCGGCGGCGCGGTCGGCCGGTCGCTGCCGCCGTGGCACGGTGCCGCCCCCGGGCCGGACATCGCCCACGGCTGGCAACTGCCCGTGGTGATCGTGCTGACCCTGGCGGCCGGGGGGCTGCTGCTGCCCCGGGCCGCCCGGCCGGCGCTGGCCGCGTTCGGCGTGGCTGCCACCGTGCTCGCCGTGCCCGCCGGCTGGCCGGCGCCGTGGCCCGCCGTGGTGGCCCTGGACCTGGCGGCGGGGGCGGGCCTGCTGGCCGTCGCGGTGGCGCGGCCCGGCGCCCGCTCCTGGACGGCGGTGACCGCGGCGGCGTCCGGCACCCTCCTGCTCGGGCACGCGCTGCTGGCGGGGCTCGCCGCTCCCGGCGGGGCGGGGGCGGTGCTCGCGGTGGTCCTGGCCGCCGGGCTCGCCGCGGCCGCCGCCGGCCGGCGCGGCACGGCCGTCCAGCGCGGGATCGCCGGGGTGTCCCTGGCCGTCGCGTCGCTCGCGGCGCCGGCCGGCGTGACCGTCGCCCTGATCGCCGCCGGGGCGCCGGCCTGGTGGCAGGCGCGGGCGGCGCTGGCCGCCGCCGCGGTGCTGCCGGTCGGGCTGCTCGCGGTCCGCCGGCACTGGCCCGACCTGCGGGCGTACGCCTCCGTCGGGCTCGCCGTGGCGGTCGCGCTGGTCGGGTTGGCGCCGGCGGTCGTACCGGCCGACGAACCGGTGACGCTCTACGCCGCGGTGGCCGTCCTGCTGGCGACGCTGGGCGGTGCGGCCCGCTCCGACGCCGTCCTGCGGATGGCCGGCGTCGTGCTGCTGGTGATCTCCGTCGCCGCCGCCGCGCCGGTGGCGGCGACGGTGCTCCTCGCCCCGTACGGCGGGGTGTCGCCGTGGTCCGGGGCGCCCGCGGTCGAGCCCGCCCCGGAGGCGTTCCCGGCCGGCGTGGCGCTGGTCGTGCTGGCGGTGGCCACGCTGCTGGCGGCGCGGCCCGACCGGACCGTCCCGGGCGCGGTCGGTCCCGCTGCCGGCACCCCGGGTGCCGTCGGGTCCGGTGCCGGCACGTGGGGTGCCGTCGGGTCCGGAGCCGGCACGTGGGGTGCCGTCGGGACCGGAGCCGGCACGTGGGGTGCCGTCGGGACCGGAGGCGGGGCGTCGGCGCGCGGCGGGTGGTGGCGGGCCGCGCTCGTCGCGCTGCCGTTCGCCGCGATCGCCCTGCCGGTGCTGCTGGTCGCCGCCGGCGCGCCGTGGCCGGCGGCGCCGGCCGTCACGCTGGCCGTCGGGGTGGTCGCGGTGCTGGTCGCCGCGCTGGCCGCGCCGCGCCCGCTGCTCGCCCCGGTCGGGGTGCCGGTGGGGCTGGCGCTGGCCGCCTCCGGGCTGCTCGGGCTGCTGGCCACCAGGGCGGGCACGCTCGCCGGCCTGGCCGTGCTGGTGGTGGCGGCGACCGTGGTCGGCGTGGCCGCCCGTCGGGACGACGCCCGGCTCGCCGGTTGCCTGGTGGCGGTCGCCGCCGCGACCGGCCTCGCTGTCACCGCGCCGCTGGCCGGCGGGCTGCCGCTGCGGACGGCCGCGTTCGGGGTGCTCGCCGTCGCGGTGCTCACCCTGGCCGCCGCCGCGCTGCTCGGGGGTCGCCGGGCGCCGGTCGGGGCCGCCCCGGCCCGCCGGGGGCCCGCCACGGCGGCGGTGCTGGACGCGGCCGCCCAGGCGGTGGCGCTGGTCGCGCTGCTGCTCGCGGTCGGCGCGCTCCGGTACGCGGCGGCGGTCTGCGTGCTCTGGGGTGCCGCCGTCGCGCTGCGGGTGCTGCGCCGGGGCGAGCCGGCGGGCCGCCGCTGGGCGTTCGCGGGCATCGCCGGCGGCACTGAGCTGCTCGGCGGCTGGCTGCTGCTGGCCGCCGGGGGAGTGGCGGTCCTGGAGGCGTACACGGTGCCGGCGGCGGCGCTGGCCCTCGGGGCGGGTGTGGCGGCGCTGCGCACCCGGCCCGGGCTGACCAGTTGGCTGGCGCTCGGCCCGGGGCTCGCGGCCGCACTGCTGCCGAGCCTGGTGTCGGTGCTGGTGGCGCCGGACCCCCAGCCGTGGCGGCGGCTGCTGCTGGGGGCCGCCGCGCTCGGCACGGTGCTCGCCGGGGCCACCCGCCGCTGGCAGGCGCCGGTGCTGCTCGGCGGGGTGACGCTGGCGCTGCTCGCGCTGCACGAGCTGGTGCGCGGGTGGGACCTGCTGCCCCGGTGGATCTTCCTCGCCGTCGGCGGGTTCGCGCTGATCGGCCTCGCCGCCACGTACGAGCGACGGCGGCGGGACCTGGCCCGGCTCCGGGCGGCCGTCGGCCGGATGGGCTGACCGGCGGGGGCGGGTCCGGTCGCCCGGCGCGGGAGGCCGGCAGGCCTCGGCGGCGGCTCGGGGGTAGGGGCAGCACTACCCCCGCTCGGGGGGTGGACAGGGTTACTCAGCGCAACGGTTCTCGGAAGACTGGACGGCAGGGCGCGCCGGCCGGCGCGGTATCCGGATCGAGGGAACGGGAGCCGCAATGGTGCTCGGAGCGGTGGCAGACCCGCCGGTACGGCGGGGCAGTGACTACGCACAGTTGTCCCGGCGGATCAGCGGGGCGGGGCTGCTGGAGCGGCGCCCGGGCCGGTACGTGACGCGGATCGTGCTCACCCTGGGCGTCTTCGCGGCGGGCTGGGGCGCGGTCGGGCTCGTCGGGGATTCGTGGGCGCAGCTCCTGGTCGCCGTGTTCCTGGCCGTCGCCACCACGCAGGTCGCGTTTCTCGGCCACGACGCCGGTCACCGGCAGATGTTCCGCCGGCGCGGGCCGAGCGAGGCGGTGGGCCTGCTCACCGGCAACCTGGCGGTGGGGCTCAGCTACGGCTGGTGGGTCGACAAGCACAACCGGCACCACGCCAACCCGAACCACGAGGACGAGGACCCGGACGTCGGGGCGGGCGCGCTGGTCTGGACGTACGAGCAGGCCGCCGCGACGCGCGGGGTCAGCCGCTGGCTCGCCCGCCGGCAGGCGTGGCTGTTCTTCCCGATGCTGCTGCTGGAGGGGCTCGCTCTGCACGTGGCGAGCGTGCGGGCGGTCGTTGGGCGGGAGCCGGACGGCCGGTTCCGCACCCCGATGCGGCACCGGAGGGTCGAGGCGCTGCTGCTGGGCCTGCACGCGGTCGGCTACCTCGGCGGGTTGCTGCTGGCGATGTCGCCGGGCAAGGCGCTGCTGTTCGTCGCCGTCCACCAGGGGCTCTGGGGCCTCTACATGGGCTGCTCGTTCGCCCCCAACCACAAGGGGATGCCGATGCCGACCGCCGAGGACGACCTCGACTTCCTGCGCAAGCAGGTGCTGACCTCCCGCAACGTCCGGGGCGGCCGGTTCGTCGACGTCGCGCTCGGTGGGCTCAACTACCAGATCGAGCACCACCTGTTCCCGAACATGCCGCGGGCGAACCTGCGCCGGGCCCAGCCGATCGTGCGCGCGTACTGCGCCGAGCGGGGTATCCCGTACGCGGAGACGGGGCTGGTCGAGTCGTACCGCCAGGCGCTCGCGCACCTGCACGAGGTGGGCCGGCCGCTGCGCGGCTGAGACGCGCGGCGGGGGCGGCGCCGACCGGCGCCGCCCCCGCCTTCCTGCGTCGGGTCAGGAGCCCATGGACTCGATCAGCTCCTGCGGGGCCTCCTGCGTCTCGCTCGCGGCGGGCTTCTTCACCGCGACCGGGGCGCCGAAGTCCGAGTAGGTGGTGGTCATCATGCCGAGGGACTCGTGCAGCACGCTGGTGTCGATGGCGAACTCGACGAGCCGGCCCTGGTCGTCCACCTTGGCGGTGAACGGGACGGACTTGGCCTTCTCGCCGAGGGCCTGGATGGACGGGTCGTCGGCCTTCGTGCGGGTGTAGTCGAGGGTGCCGGCGTAGCTGCCGGTGCCGGTCTTCTCGACGTCCACCACGCTCTCGATCATCTGCTTCGCGCCGCCCGGGTCGCCCTCGGGCATCAGGTTGAACTGGCCGCTCTTACCGAGCTTGGTGGTGTCCATGTGCAGCCACTTCTTCGGCATCCCCTGCATGCCGGTGATCTTCAGGTAGGCGTCGTCGCCGAGCAGCAGGATCCGGAACGTGCCCTCCGCGCCCACCTTCATCGTCATGTCGCCGGTCTTGGTGGCCGGGTCCATCACGCCGCTGCCGGTGATGACCGCCGACTTCAGCTCCATCCGAACGCTCTGCTGGTTGAGCTTCTGCGCGGCGGCAGTCAGCTCGGCGCGGGCGTCCGCCGGGGCCGAGCTGGCGGGTGCCGCGCTGGTGCCGTTGCCGGCCGGAGCGTCCGCGTCCGTCTTCGTGCCGCACCCGGTGAGACCGAGGCTGAGCGCGGCGACGATAGCGACCCCCGTGGTCGCCAGCCGTCGAGTGTTCATGCTGAGAATCTCCTCTGGCAGGGTGGGCCGGGGCGACGCCGGTCGCGGCCCGGCCGGGCCGCCGGAAAGCCTAACGTCCGCCGTCCACAGCCACCCATCTATCCCCGTCCGGTCGCCTGCCGGGTGGGACACACCTCCCGCCGCTGGTCGGCGTCGTTGCGACCCCTCCCGGTAGGGTCTCCCCATGGCAGACGTGCTCACCGCCGAGGCGGTGCGAGACGAGCTGGGCGGGCTGGTGGGCTGGTCGGGAGACCAGACCGGGATCACCCGCACCGTGGAGCTGGCCAGTTTCCCGGAGGCCATCGCGGTCGTCGACCGGGTCGCCGCGACGGCGGAGGAACTGGACCACCACCCCGACATCGACATCCGCTGGCGCACCCTGACGTTCCGCTGCGTGACGCACTCGGCGCGCGGGGTCACCCGGCGCGATCTGGAACTGGCCCGGCGGATCGACGAGATCGTGGGGAGCGTCCGATGAGATTCGAGATCAGCAAGGTGCTGGACGCCATCGAGGGGCGGGTCTGCACCGACCCGTCGCTGGCCCGGGCCGTCCTCGACCTGGCCGAGGTGATCCGCTACCAGGACTTCGACGGCGGCCGGCCGGCCAGCCTGCTCCGCCTCGGCATGGTGATCGACGCCCTCGCCCGGGAGTTGGAGGAGGACAGCGTCCCCGTCTACGCGGTCGTCCACCGGGCCCTGCTCTCCGACGCCGACCTCACCTCCAACGAGCGGATGGTGGTCCGCCGGTGGGCCGACGACGGGCTGGTCGAGGTGCTCGACAACCCGGGCGACCGGATGCTGGAGGTGGCCGACCTGCTCGGGCTGCCGGTGCTCACCCGGGGGCGGACGGACGGCCTGCGCGGGCGGTACCCGTGGCTGGTCGAGCAGCCCGGCCGCGTGCTCGCCCCGGTGCCCGGCGCCGGCGGGCCGGCCTTCGTCGCCCACGTCGGCGGCGGGCACACCCCGGTCGCCGGCGCCCGGGCGCCGGCCGGCGTGAAGCTGCTCTCCCGGCAGTGGCGCTGCCCGGAGCCGGGCTGCGCGCTCTTCGGCGGTGGGGGCGGCGGGTCCTTCGCCGACCTGGCCCGGGTGGAGCGCAGCCCCGCCGCCCAGCCGCCGCCCTCCCTGCGCGGCGGCGCGCCCACCTGCCCGCGGCACGGCACCCGGCTCGGCGACGCCGGCCCGCGTCCGCGCAGTGTGGTGCTCGCCGTGCGGGTGGGCGGGCTGATCCGGCGCCGCTTCGTGCTCACCGAGGACCAGCCGGCGCTGGTCGGCCGGGCGCCCGACCAGGCCGGCGGGATCGTGCTCGGCCAGTGGCTCAACGATGAGGCGCGCCGCTGGATCAGCCGCAGCCACGTCCGGTTCGAGCTGCGGGTCGGCGAGGTCATCGTCACGGACGTGAGCACCAACGGCTCCGGCATCCGGCCGGGCGGGTCGATGGCGGAGGGCGACCGCGTCCCGTTGGCGCCGAAGCAGTCGCGGGTGCTGGTCGAGGGCGACATGGTCGAGCTCTACCCCGGGGTGCAGATCGGCCGGCCCGGCGAGCTTCCCGCCGGCGCGCCGTACACGCCGAACTCGGTGATGGCCGAGGCCCCCACGATGGCGATGCGCCTGCCCCGCTGACTGCCGGCAGACGACGGCGGGCGCCGGGACCGTGGTCCCGACGCCCGCCGCTGTCGTACGGGGTCAGCCGGCCAGCACGGCCGCGAGCTGGGCCACCGCGTGGTCGATCTCCTCTTCGGTGATCACCAGCGGCGGGGCGAGCCGGATGGTGGAGCCGTGGGTGTCCTTGGCGAGCACGCCACGCTCGGCGAGCCGCTCGCACGCCTCCCGGCCGCTCATCAGCGCCGGGTCGATGTCCAGCCCCGCCCACAGGCCCCGGCCCCGCACGGCGACCAGGCCCCTGCCGACCAGCACCCGGAGGCCGGCGTGCAGCCGGGCGCCCAGCTCGGTCGAGCGGCGCTGGAACTCGCCGGTGGCCAGCAGCCGGACCACCTCGGTGGCGACCGCGCAGGCCAGCGGGTTGCCACCGAAGGTCGAGCCGTGCTGGCCCGGCTTCAGCACACCCAGCACGTCGGCGTTCGCGGCCACCGCGGAGACCGGCACGATGCCGCCGCCCAGCGCCTTGCCGAGCAGGTACATGTCCGGCACGACGCCCTCGTGCTCGCAGGCGAAGGTGGCGCCGGTGCGGCCCAGGCCGGACTGGATCTCGTCGGCGACGAAGAGCACGTTCCGTTCGGTGCAGACCCGGCGTACGCCCGGCAGGTAGCCCTCCGGCGGCACGACGACGCCCTGCTCGCCCTGGATGGGCTCGAGCAGCACCGCGACGGTGTTCTCGTCGATGGCGGCGGTCAGCGCGTCCAGGTCGCCGTAGGGCACGACGGTGAAGCCCGGGGTGTACGGCCCGAAGTCGGCGCGGGCGTCCTCATCGGTGGAGAAGCTGACGATGGTGGTCGTGCGGCCGTGGAAGTTCCCCTCGGCGACCACGATGTTGGCCTGGCCCGGCGTCACGCCCTTGACCTGGTAGCCCCACTTGCGGGCCACCTTGATGCCGGTCTCCACCGCCTCGGCGCCGGTGTTCATCGGCAGCACCAGGTCCTTGCCGCAGAGCTCGGCCAGCTCCCGGCAGAAGTCGGCGAACTGGTCGTGGATGAACGCCCGGCTGGTGAGGGTCAGCTTGTCGAGCTGCGCGTGTGCGGCCGCGACGAGCTGCGGGTGCCGGTGGCCGAAGTTCAGCGCCGAGTAGCCGGCCAGGCAGTCCAGGTAGCGGCGGCCGTCCACGTCGGTCAGCCAGGCGCCCTCGGCGGAGGAGATGACCACCGGCAACGGGTGGTAGTTGTGCGCGGTCCACCGCTCCGCGTCGCGGACCGCCTCCGGCGTCCGCAGCATGTCCTCGATCACTTGCTCGCCTTTCCCTGACGGAGTCGCAACGTGCAGCACTTCGGCCCGCCGCCGGCCTTCCGCAGCTCGGACAGGTCGACGCCGATGGTCTCGTAGCCCCGGTCGCGCAGCTTCGCGGCCAGGCCGGTGGCCTGCGCGGGCAGCACCACGTGCCGGCCGTCGCTGACCGCGTTCAGCCCGAAGACCTCGGCGTCGGCCAGGGTGGCGTGCACCGCGTCCGGGAAGAGCCGGCGCAGCACGGCGCGGCTGCCGGGCGAGAACGCCTCCGGCAGGTAGGCCACGGTCCGCTCGTCGAGGACGGTGAGCGCGGTGTCCAGGTGGTAGAAGCGCGGGTCGACCAACTGCATGGTGACCACGGGGTAGCCGAAGACCTCCTGGAGCTGCGCGTGCGACGCGTGCGCGGTGCGGAAGCCGGTGCCGGCCAACAGGAAGTCGCCGGCCAGCAGGATGTCGCCCTCGCCCTCGTTGACGTGCTTCGGGTCGTACATCTCGAAGCCGGCGGCCTCGAACCAGGCGCGGTACGCGGGGGCCTCGTCGGCGCGCTGCGGGTCGCGGAACTGCACGGCCATGGCCTTGCCGTCGATCACGGTGCCGCCGTTGGCGGCGAAGACCATGTCGGGCAGCCCGGGCACCGGAGTGATCTCCTCGACGGTGTGGCCCAGGTCCCGGTAGACCTGGCGCAACCGCTCCCACTGCCGGACGGCGAGGTCGGCGTCGACGGGGGCCGTCGGGTCCATCCACGGGTTGATCGCGTAGTCGACGGCGAAGTACGTCGGCCGGCACATCAGGAAGCGCTGGCTGGTGGCGTCCATCGTCATTGTCCTGCTCCCAGGGTCGGGCGCGCCCCGGCCATCTTCGGCCCACGGGGCTGGCGCCGTTGCTCAACGTTATGCGGCACCGATGCGTGGTATCCACCGCTGGAAGTTGCGCAGGGCAGCGAATCATTGCGTCTGGGGCGGAACGGGCGACGGTTCGTTGCGCATCACGTCGTGCCGACGCTTTCCGCCGGAGCGGGGCCAGCACGGGACAGGGGCGCGGCTCCAGCACGACCTGCGGAAAGCACGTCGGGGGCGGCGGACGCCGCCCCCGAAAGGACCAGGAAACACTTCGGGGGCGGCGAACCGCCGCCCCCGAAAGGATGTGCCCGGCTGGTGAACCACCAGGCTGGTCGGGCGTCGCCGGTGCACCACCGGCACTGCCGGCAGCGCCGCCGGCGAGCCCGACAGTGCCCGCTAGAAGCGGTCCGCAAACTGTGAGTCAAGCCACTCCCGCAGGCGCCCCACCCAGTCGCCGTCCGTGGTGGGCCAGTCGAACTGACCGGTCATGGCGAGCACGCCCAGGACCACCGCGCCGAGGCCGAACGCGATGCCCAGCAGGGCGTCGGTCTTGCCGGCGATGTGCCGGCGCCGGGTGGCCATGAGACCCAGCACGGCGAGGACCGCGCCGACCGCGCCGAGCCCGATGCCGTACCCGGCGAGGGTGCCGGTGAGCACGAAGAGGGCGCCGGCGACGCCGACGACCAGGCCGAGCGTGGCGAGCAGGCTGGCCCGGGGCTTCGGGCCCGTGATCACCGGCCGCTCCGGGGCCCGGTCGGCGACGCCGTCGCCGTCCCGGTCGACGGGGCGGTCCACCGGGCGGTCCCGGTCCGGCCCGGCGGCCCGCGCCGCCGCCGCGTCCCGGTCCAGGTCGACCGTCCGCCCGTCGACGGTCCGTTCGAGGGTCGGGTCCGCGTCGGCGACCCTGGGGCCGCGCCGGGTGTCGTCGTCGACCGGCCGGGCGGTGGCCGCCCGCGCGACGGCGGCGCGCTCGGCCGCCCGCCGCTCGGCGTCGCCGCCTCGCCCGTCGGCTCCCGTCGCCGGCCCGTCGGCTCCGGCCGCCGCGCTGCTGCGGTAGGTCGCCTGGTCGCTGTCCCGGTCGGTCACCACCGGGCGGCCGGCCGGGCCGGCGTCCTCGGCCCGGTACCGGCCGTCGGCGTCGTTGTCCGTCGGCGCCGGTTCCGTCCGGCGCGACAGGGAAGGAATCTTGACCACAACACACCTCCTGGTGAATGCGCGGCGGCCGGTGGAGCGGGTGGCGCCCGCGCGGTAACGAACCCGAGGTACCCAGCCGCGAACTCCGCGACACCCGGCCGCGCCGGTGCCGGCCCCGGCCCGGCTACCGTTGCCGTCGTGCCTGAGGGACACACCATCCACCGACTCGCCGCGCGGCACGCCGAGCTGTTCGCCGGCGACAAGCTGCACGCCGCCAGCCCGCAGGGCCGCTTCGTCGAGGGCGCGGCCCGGCTCACCGGCACCGTGCTGGAGGCCACCGAGGCGTACGGCAAGCACCTGCTGCACCACCACGCCGGCGAGCTGACGCTGCACGTCCACCTCGGGCTCTACGGGAAGTTCACGGACGGCGCGGGGGAGCCGCCGGAGCCGGTCGGCCAGGTGCGGCTGCGGCTGACCAGCGACCGGCACTGGCTCGACCTGCGCGGCCCGACCGCCTGCGAGCTGCTCACCCCGCCCGAGGTCGCGGCGCTGCGCGGCCGGCTCGGCCCCGACCCGTTGCGCGCCGACGCCGACCCCGACCGGGCGTACGCCCGGATCTCCCGCAGCCCCACGCCGCTGGCCGCGCTGCTGCTGGACCAGTCGGTGGTGGCCGGCACCGGGCTGATCTTCGTGACCGAGGCGTTGTTCCGGGCCGGGCTGCCGCCGACGCTGCCGGGACGGCGGCTGGACCGCGCCGGCTGGGACGGGCTCTGGGCCGACCTGGTGACGCTGATGCGGCTCGCCGTCGCGCGCGGCCGGATCGACACCGTCCGCGACGCGCACCTGCCCGAGGCGATGGGCCGCGCCGCCCGGGTCGACCGGCACGGCGGCGAGGTGTACGTCTACCGCCGCCCCGGCGCGCCCTGTCACGTCTGCGGCACGCCGGTGGGCCGGGGCGAGCTGGCCGGCCGCAACCTCTACTGGTGCCCCACCTGCCAGCGGGGCTGACGCCCGCGGTGCCGACGCCGGCCGCGGCGCCCAGGGTGTTGGCACCGCCGCGCCGGGGCTGACGCCCGCCGCGTCGCCCGCGGTGCTCACGTCCCGTCGAGCAGCCAGCGGACCACCTCGACCTGTCGGGGGAAGACCTGCCCCTCGCCGATGCTCCAGGCCAGCGTCTGCCCGACCACCCAGCCCCGCACCCGCTCCCGATCCAGCCCCAACTCCGCGCTGAGCCGGCCCAGCCGGTGCCGGACGGCACCGGGCGAGTGCCCCAGCTCCGCCCCGCGGACCAGCGGCACGACGCCGAACTCCCGCTCGCCGGTCAGCGGCTTCGGGTCGATGACGAGCCACGGCTCGCGGGTGGCCCGCAGCACGTTGCCGGCGTGCAGGTCCTGGTTGACCAGCACCTGCTCACCCTGGCTGCCGACGAGGTCGCCGAGGAGCCCGAGCGCAGCGTCGAGCAGCCGCCGCTCGTACGGCCGGCCGGCCCGTTCCCAGTTCACCGGCAGCCGCTCGCACCACCCGGCGGCCTCCTCGGCGAGCGGGGTGAACGGCGGGCCGGCCGGTCGCCACAGCCGGGGCAGCAGCCCGACCGCCACGTCCAGCGCCGCGTCGGCGGGCAGCTCGTGCAGGGGCGTGCCGGGCACGCACCGCTCCACCAGCAGCGCCCGCCGCTCCGGGTCGTGCGCGAGCAGCCGGGCCGCCCCCGTCCCGGCCCAGTGTCCGAGCGCCGTCGCCTCGTGCACGCTGTCCGGGTCCGGGTACTGGAGCTTGAGCGCCGCCGGCGTGCCGTCGGGCAGCTCGGCGGGCAGGGCCAGCGAGGCGAAGGCGTACGGGTAGGGGCGTCCCACCCGCAGTTGCCAGCGCTCGACGCACTCCGCCAGCCGGGCCGGCAGCACCGCCCGCCACGCCCGGCCCGCCTCGACCTCCTCGGTCCAGCGCAGCCCGTCGGGGATCTCGATGTCCACGGCCATCCGGCCATCCTCGGACACGCCCGTGGGTCGCGTACAACCGTTTCCGGGCCGGGACCGTCTGGAACAGGGAACCCCACGGAGGTGGCCGGATGCCGGACGCATCGGACCAGGAATACATCGAGTACGTCACCGCGCGCCTGCCCGCGCTGCGCCGACTCGCGTACGCGCTCTGCGGCGACGCCGACCAGGCCGACGACCTGGTGCAGGAGACCGCGACCCGGCTCTACCGGCGCTGGGCGCGGATCGGTGACGTCGGGCAGCTCGACGCGTACGTCCGCACGGTGCTGGTCCGGCTCTTCCTGGACACCCGGCGGCGTGGCTGGTGGCGGGTGCACCTGTTCGGCGGGCCGCCCGACGTCCGGTCCACCGAGGACCGGGGTGTCGAGGAGCGGACGGTGCTGCGTGCCGCCCTGGCCGAGGTGCCACCCCGGCAGCGGGCCGTGCTGGTGCTGCGGTTCGTGCACGACCTGCCGGTCGAGGAGGTGGCCCGGACGCTGGGCTGCTCGGCCGGCACGGTGAAGAGCCAGACCTCCCATGGGCTGGCGGCGATGCGACGACTACTCGGCGGCCGGGAACTGGCCGGTCGGGCCGGAGGGGAGCGGAGATCATGACGATCGACGATGAACGCGTCACCGACCTGCTGCGGCGGCTCGACGAGGAACCCGCCGGGCTGCCCCGGATCGACGTGCCGGGCGCGATCCGGGAGGCACGCCGGCGTCGGCGCAACCGCCGGGCGGCGGTGGCCGGAGCCGCCGCGCTCGGCGTGCTGGCGGCTGCCGCGCTGCCCGGGATCCTGCACGGGCGTGACCGGGCGGCGCCCGCGCCGGCGGTGAGCCCGAGCCTGCCGTCGCCGAAACCGCGGCCGACCGGCCCCTGGGAAGGGGTGTGCACGGCCGAGCTGCTGCCCGTGCCGGACGACGCTCTCGGCAGCGTGGTCACCGGCGGGGACCCCGACGGCCGGTGGCTGGTCGGCCGCCAGATCCCTCGGAACCTGCGGAACTATCGTCTCCTGATCTGGCACGAGGGGCGGGTCCGGGCGGTCGAGCTGCCTGGCGAGGAGCAGGAGTTGCAAGACGTCAACCGGTCCGGTCTGGCGGTGGGCTCCGCGAGGCCCACCCGCGGCCTGCCGGAGGCGTTGGCGGTGCGCGACGGCCAGCCCGTCCGCCTGCCGGGAATCGGTTCCGGGGCAGCGACGGCGGTCAACGACGCCGGTCGGATCGTCGGCTGGCGGGACGTGGAGAGTGTGGGGCCCTGGCCGGCGACACGGCCGGTGGTCTGGGACTCGTACGACTCCCAGGCGGTAGATCTGCCGCTGCCCGGCCCCGCTTGGTACGGGTCGGCGGTCGACATCGACGAGGACGGCACCGTCCTGGCCGACATGGCCGACATGGCCGGCGCAGTCGATCCGGGCCGGCCCCGGCGGGCGGTCGTCTGGCGTCCGGGCGCCACCCGACCGGAGGTGCTGCCGCTGCCCCGCGTGCCGGGCGGAGACACCGTCCAGTTCACGCCCCTGTCGCTGGCTGGCGGCTGGGTGACCGGGATGGCGTGGCGGGAGAAGCAGCCGGGCGAGCCCCGAAACGCCCTGCAGGAGTACCCGGTGCGGATCGATCTGCGGACGGGACAGGCGGAGCTGCTGCCGGCCACCGTCTGGGCCGGGACCGGAAACGCCCGCGGTTGGCAGGCCGGCACGTCCTCCGGCAACAACCTCACCGCCGTGGTCACCGACACGAAGATGGTGAAGCTGCCAGGGCTGGACGGCACGACCGCCAGTGGAAGCGGCTGGGTGCGGAGCCTCAGTGACGACGGGCGGGTGGTCGCCGGGCAGCTCTACCTCGACAACACGGGCCGGGCGGTGCGCTGGACCTGCCGGTGACGGGCCGTCGGCCTGGCGTCGACCGGTCCGGGGGCGGTCCCGCACCGCCCCCGGACCGGAGCATCTCAGCGCAGCCGGCGGATGTCGCCGTACGCCCGGTAGAAGCCACCGCGACCCGACTCGCGGACCTCGGTGACCAGGTAGCGCGCGCCCGGCTCGCGGATGCCCTTCGGGAACTGGACCGACCAGTCCCGCCGGTACCCGTCGGAGAGGACGTGGATGCGCAGCCGGCCGCCCTGCTCGACGCACTGCACCACCACGCCGGACCGGTCGTCGGTGGTCACCTCCACCGATGTCCAGGCCGCCGGCTCCGGCATCCGGGGCGGGGCCTTGACGTCGACCACCTCCGGCACGCTGCCGGCCTCCGCCGCCCGGATCGCCGGCTCGCTGGCGTCGATGCAGGCCAGGTAGCCGCTGGTGGTGACCACGTAGAGCCGCTCCTCGTGGTACTGCATCGAGTAGGCCGAGCCGCAGCCGGTGCCGAGCTTCCACAGCCGGTTGCCGGCCGCGTCGAAGCAGTAGATGGAGGACTGGCTGTCGCCGGCGAAGACGAACCGGCCGCCCTCGGCCGTGGCGCAGGAGAAGACCGGTGCGTCGCACCGGTAGGTGCGCTCGGTGCGGCCGTCCTTCGCCAGCCGTACCACCTCCCGGGTGCCGGTGCCGGCGAACACCGCGCCGGGCTCCTGCCAGCCGAAGAGCACCGAACCCGTCCGGGTGTGCCACAGCTCCTGCCCGGTGCGCCAGTCGTAGCCGGTGACGCCCTGCGAGTGGCCGTGGTAGACCGCGTCGGCGTCGCACCGCACCATCCAGGCCGACCGGCCGCGACCCGATCGGCGCCAGAGGAATTCGTCCTCGTGGTCGACGGCGGCGATGCCGCCGTCGGCGTCGGAGACACCCAGCACGCCGTCGTGGATGTCCAGCCAGTAGATGTCGATGTCGGGCGCGATCGCGTACGCCACCCGGGGCACCTTCCCGGACAGGTCGTAGACGTTGCCGTCGTCGCACCCCGCGTAGATCCAGGCGTCGTCGGCGACGATGCACTTCACCCCGTCGGGCAGCCGGACCTGGTTGAGCACGCGGGCGTCGTGGTCGAGCGTGGTGATGACCCCGCGCTCGTTGCCGACCATGCAGCTCTGCCCGTCGACGAAGATGCCGAAGGCCGGGGCGCCGGAGTCGTAGCGCCACAGCACCGGGGCGGTGCGGGCGGTGGAGCGGGTGCTGACGATCTGTCGCCGGGAGACGGCCCGCTTCTGCCGCACGCCGCGCACGGCTGGCGCGTAGCCCTTGCGGACCTTCTCGCCGATCTTCTTGGCGGCGGCCGCGCGGGCCCGGGCGTTGTCCGGGTACGCCGTGGTCTTGACCTGCCCCTGGTCGCCGATCCGGCCGTAGCGGACGGTCAGCGCGGTGTCGTCGACCACGACCTCGTAGAACTTGTGCGCACCGTCCACTTCGGACAGTTCGAGGTAGGTCGTCTCCTGCGACATGGGGCCTCCGAGGGGTCAGCGACCGGCCCGACGTGGCCGGCGCGGCGACAGCGGACACACGGTAACCGCCACCCCCGACAAGGGCCGACCGCTTGAGAGGAAGGGCCCCCTCCTAACCTCGGGTGTCAGGAAGGGGCCCTTCCTGACACCTACCGGGCGGAGGCGGTCAGGGCGTCGACGGCCTTGCGGGCGGCGATCAGCACCGGGTCCCACACCGGGGCGTACGGCGGGGCGTAGCCGAGGTCGAGGGCGGTCATGTCGTCCACCGTCATGCCGTTCCACAGCGCCACCGCGAGCGTGTCGATCCGCTTCGCGGCCTCGGACCAGCCGACGATCTGCGCCCCGAGCAGCCGCCCGCTGGGCTTCTCCGCGATCAGCTTCACCGTCATCGGGCGGGCGCCCGGGTAGTAGCCGGCGCGGTTGGTCGACTGCGCGATCACCGAGACGAACTCGAAGCCGGCCGCCGTGGCGTCCCGCTCGCGCAGCCCGGTGCGCCCCACCTCCAGGTCGCAGACCTTGGTGACGGCGGTGCCGATCACGCCGAGGAAGGTGGCGTACCCGCCGCCGATGTTGATGCCGGCCACCCGGCCCTGCTTGTTGGCGTGGGTGCCCAGCGGCACGTGCACCGGCATCCCGGTGACCCGGTGCATGGTCTCCACGCAGTCGCCGGCGGCCCAGACGCCCGGCACGCCGGGCACCCGCATCCGGCGGTCCACCCGCACCCCGCCGGTGACGCCCAGCGGCAGGCCGGCGGCCGCCGCGAGCGCGGTGTTGGGGCGTACGCCGAGGCCGAGCACGACCAGGTCGGCCGGGATGGGGCCCTCGGCGGTGACCACCGCGGACACCCGGCCGTCGGTCTCCTCCAGCCCGGTCACCGTGAGGCCGGTGCGGATGGTGATGCCGATTCCCCGCATCGCGTCCGTGACCAGCTCGGCCATGTCCGGGTCGACGGTGGACATCGGCTGCTCGGCCTGCTCCACCAGCGTGACGGAGAGCCCGCGCTGGATCAGCGTCTCGGCCATCTCCACGCCGATGTAGCCACCGCCGACCACGACGGCCCGGCGCGGCCGGGGCTCGGACTCCAGCCAGGCGCGCAGCGCCGCGCCGTCGTCGAGGGTCTGCACGCCGAACACCCCGCCGGTGTCGGTACGCGCCCAGTCAGGCTTCGTCGGCACCGCGCCGGTCGCGTACACCAGGGTGTCGAACCGCTCGCGGACCTCGCCGCCGCCCCCGAGGTCCCGCGCGACCACCTCGCGCCGGTCGAGGTCGATGGCGGTCACCTCGTGCCGCATCCGGACGTCGACGGCGAACTTCTCCCGGAACGTCGCCGGGTCGCGGGCGATCAACTCGTCCCGCTCCGGCACCAGCCCGCTGATCCAGTAGGGGATGCCGCAGGCCGAGTACGACGTGAAGTGCCCGCGCTCGAACGCGACGATCTCCAGGTCGCCGCGGTCGCGGCGGCGGCGTGCCTGGGACGCCGCCGCCATGCCCGCCGCGTCCCCACCGATGACGATCAGCCGTTGCGCCACGGGGACCATCCTGTCACGGACGACCCGCCCCCCGGGTCTGTCGCGCGACGTCGGCGACCACGTCCACGAGCGTGCCGCTGCGTGCGAAGACGGCGCGCTGCCGGGCCGCCCCGCTGCCGTGCCGGCGCAGCCCGCCGACCAGGTCGGTCACCTCGGCCAGGTCGCCGTGCCGCTCCAGCGCCGGGCGCAGCCGCGCGACGAGCTGGTCGAACAGCTCCCACGCCGGGCGCAGCTCCCCGTCGGTGAGGTCGACGCCGTCGCCCTCCAACCCGTCGTGCGCCGCGCGCCAGTGCGCGGCGACCAGCAGGTGGTGGTCGGTCCGGATGGCGGGCCGGCCGGCGGCCATGTCGTCGAGCGCGGTCGCCACCATGGCCCGGACCAGCGCGGCGACGAGCACCGCGTCGTCCACGGACGGGCAGACGTCGCCGATCCGGATCTCCACGGTCGGGTACTTGGCCGACAGCCGGGCGTACCAGTAGAGCATCCCCTCGTCGAGCATCACGCCGCTGGCGATGAGCTGCCGGATCAGCCGCTCGTAGTGCTCGTGCGACTCCAGGAACGGGGTGGGCGCCACCGACGGCCAGCGCTCCCACTCGATCGACCGCCAGCTCGCGTACCCGGTGTCCTCGCCCTTGGCGAACGGGGAGTTGACGGTCACCGCGTGCAGTACCGGCAGCCAGGGCCGGACGTGGTTGAGCACCTGCACCCCGGTCTCCGGGTCGGGCACCCCGACGTGTACGTGCATGCCGTTGTTGCCGGGGCCGGGGACCAGCAGGCGGAACCGTTCGACCATCCGGTCGAAGCGGGGCTTGTCGACCACCGGCGGCACCGGCCCGTCCACGGGTCCGGTGCCGATGGCGAGCAGCCGTACGCCGGCCCGCTCGGCCGCGTCGGCGAGCGCGGTCCGCAGCACGCCGAGGGAGTGCCGGATGGAGGAGAGTTCCAGGCCGGGCGGGCTGCCGATCTCGATCTGGCTGGTCTGGAACTCCCGCTCCACCTGGCCGCGCAGCTCGGGCGGCACCTGCTCAAGGACGAGGTCGACGGCGGGCACCGCGGCCCCGGTGTGCGGGTCGGCGAGCAGGAACTCCTCCTCGACACCCACCGTGAGCAGATCCGTCCCCTCGACCGTCGCGCTCGGGGCCTCCGCCACCTGGCCGGTCATCGTCACCACCGTCCGTTCGCGCCGGTCACGGTCCGTCCGCGCCGGGTCGGCCAGTGGTTACCCACCGTGCCGACGCCGGGAAACGCGGCTCGGCGCGTCGACCGGCGTGTCGCCCGTCGCGTGCGAGCCGGTTGACACCCTCGGCCGCCGCACCGGCCGGCGTCGCCGGCGGCAGGCCGCGGTAGCCGTCGCCGGCAGCCGTCCGCGCCGGCCGTCCGGCCGATCCGAGCGCGACTGCCCTGCTGGTGACCGGCCGTCCGCACCGGCCGGGCGTCACCGTCGTCGGGGGCCGTCCTCGCCGTCCTGCACCATGGCCCGGACCCGGCGCAGGGTCGCGTCCTGGGCCAGGATGGCCTCGCGCCACCGGTCCAGCGTCCTACGCAGGTCCCAGACCGTGGCCCGGAGCTGCTGCACCTGTTCGCGGGTCGCGTCGAGTTGCGCCCGGGTGGCCAGGGCGGCCTCCTCCAGCTCGGCGACCCGGGTGCGCAGCGGCTGCACCAGCGTGAGGGCGGCGTCGGTGAGGGTGTCGGCGGCGTCCGCCTTGAACTTGCCGCGCTGCACGACGACGGTCGCGATGGCGGCGAGACCCCCGGCGCCGCCGAGGACCCCGAGGACGGAGAGCAGGACCTGCACCCATTGCGGTGCGCTCGGCGCGGACAGGTTCACGTCCCACCTCCAGCGGAGACGGCGCCGCCGCCCAGCCCGGCGGGCTGGGCCGCCTGGGCGGCCCTGGTGAGGGCGCGCAGGTCGCGCACGATCTGCGCGGCGCGCCAGCCCGAACCGATGGCCACCGCCCCGACGAAGGAGGTCGCGGCGACTCCCTGCTGCCCGGCGACCACCGCCACGGCGACGGCGTACATGCCGGTGATCGTGCCGAGCATCAGCACCGAGGCGAGCTCGATGCCGAGGGCGGTGGAGAGCCTGCCGGGCCAGAAGATGCCGAGCAGCCCGGCGACGCCGGCGACGACGAGGCCGTACTCCCACCCCACCTGGATGGGGCCCGGCATCGCCATCTCCACCGACTGCGGCCGGACGCCGAGGGTGATCAGGAGGGCCCCGCAGACGGGGGCGATCGCCATGACGGCGATCTCGAAGGGCTGGTGCCGGTGGGGGATGCGGTGGTGAAGCACGGCGGCTCCTTGTGATGGCCCACCACCTCGTCGAGGCGGCTCGTCGGGCCGGGCGGGCGCCCGGCAGTGCCGGGGTGTGCCGGGAGGGCCCGCTCCCGCTGGCCCGGTCGGCCTGGCGGCCTGCCCGACGGGTCGGGCGGCGCATCGGTGACCGGGAGTGACGACAGGCCGGCGTTGGCCGGTCGATTTCCAAGTCGTACCACTCCCACGGAGGCTCCGTCCACCCCGGATTTGTCGTAAAACCGCAGGTCAGCGCGGTTCGGTGTCGCGGCGTGACAGCGGGCCCTAGGCTGGTCGGCGTGCCGACAGCGTGGCGGATCGTGCTGGGGACGTGGGCGTACGCGCTCACCCACCTGACCCTGCTCGCCGACCGTCCGGCCGGCCTGCTCGCCGGGGCCGCGCTGGCCGCCGTCGTGCTGCTCGCCGTCGTGCTCGCGCTGCACGGGGCGGGCGGCGTCGGCGCTCCCCGGGCCGGCCGTACCGCCGCCCTGCGGGCCCGGGCCCGCCGTCGCCGGGTGCCCCGGCAGGTCGACCCGGACGCTGCCGGGCGTCCCCGTCCCCGGGCGCCCGGGGCCCTTCCCTCGGCCGCGTAGCGCCGCCGCCGCGCGGCCGATTCCGCCGTCACCCGAGGCCCGGCGACGCCCTGTCGTCCCGCCGGGCGTCACCCGGAATCGGACCGAGGGGTCACCATGCTCGCCTTCGCACCACTGCACGACGCCGTCGGCGCCGCCGGCAGCGCGCTCTCCTGGCTCACCACCCTGCTCGAACCGCTGGCCGGCGGCGCGGCCACCGCCGCCGCGATCGTCGTCCTCACCGTGGCCGTCCGGCTGCTGATCTCGCCGCTGACCCTCACGCAGGTCCGCGGGGAGCGGCGTCGCGCGGCGCTCGCCCCCGAGGTCCGTGACCTCCAGCGGCGGTACGCGCACGATCCCGCCCGGTTGCAGGGCGAACTGTTCGCGCTCTACCGGGCCAACGGCGCCAGCCCGGTGTCCGGCTGCCTGCCGGCGCTGCTCCAGGCGCCGGTCCTGCTGGTCATGTACCGGCTCTTCAGCACCGCCGACGGCGGCACGGGGCTGCTAGCCGAGCGGCTCGCCGGGGTGCCGCTGGGCCACCACCTCGGCGACGGCCTGGGCGGCGCGGTGCTGCCGCTGTTCGGCGTCCTGCTGGCGGCCCTGCTCGCCCTCGCGTGGTGGACGTCCCGGCGGATGCGTCGCGCAGCGGCGGCCACCGGCACCGTGGCCGGTACGCCGACGGAGGGGCCGGGCGCGGCCGTGCTCGGCCGGCTGCTGCCGCTGCTGCCGTACGCGACCGTGCTGGTGGCGCTCGTGCTGCCGCTGGCCGCGGTGATCTACCTGGTCACCACGACCGCCTGGTCGGCGCTGGAGCAGGCGGTGCTGCGCCGCCCGCAGGCCGCACCGGCGGACATCGATCGACATTGACATCTGTCGGATCGGCACGTACAACTCCTGAGAGAGCGCTCTCTCGCCCGTCCCCGCAGAGAGGCACATCCGATGACACCTGCCCAGGCGGCACCCGCCGCCCCGCCCCGACGACGCCGGCCGGCCCTGGCGTCGGCCCTGCTCGCCGTCGTCGCCACCACCGCCCTGGCCGGGGTGACCGTGACCGCGAACGCCGCCGTGCCGGCGCCCGCGCCCGGCTGGAGTCTGGTGTGGAGCGACGACTTCACCGGCGCGGCCGGCACGTTGCCGTCCGCCGCGAACTGGATCATCGACACCGGCACCAGCTACCCCGGCGGCCCGCCCAACTGGGGCACCGGTGAGATCCAGACCTACACCGACAGCACCGCGAACGTCAGCCACGACGGCGGCGGCAACCTGCGGATCACCCCGCTGCGCGACGCCTCCGGCCGCTGGACCTCCGCCCGCATCGAGACCGTACGCAGCAACTTCAAGCCGCCGTCCGGCGGTGTGCTCGCCATCGAGGGCCGGATTCAGATGCCGAACGTGACCGGGGCCCAGGCGGCCGGCTACTGGCCGGCGTTCTGGGCGCTCGGCTCGCCCTACCGGGGCAACTACCAGAACTGGCCGGGCATCGGCGAGTTCGACGTGATGGAGAACGTCAACGGCATCAACTCGGTCTGGGGCGTGCTGCACTGCGGCGTGGCCCCCGGCGGGCCGTGCGACGAGTTCAACGGAATCGGCGCCTCCCGGGCCTGCCCCGGCAGCACCTGCCAGTCGGCGTTCCACACCTACCGGTTCGAGTGGGACGCCTCGGTCAGCCCCCAACAACTGCGCTGGTACGTCGACGGTCAGCTCTACCACACCGTCAGCCAGTCCCGGATCGGCGAGCCGTACTGGTCGCAGATGACCGGCCACGCCGGCTACTTCCTGCTGTTGAACGTGGCGATGGGCGGGGCCTTCCCGAACGGGGTCGCCGGCTCGGCCACGCCGACGGCCGCCACCGTCCCCGGCCGGCCGATGCTGGTCGACTACGTGGCCGTCTACAGCCGGGGCGGCGGCACCACCCCGCCGCCGACGACCCCGCCTCCCGGCGGGGTGCGGGACGCGTACGCGACCATCCAGGCGGAGTCGTTCAACGCGCAGAACGGGGTGATCGTCGAGGCGTGCGCCGAGGGCGGCCAGAACATCGGCGCGCTGCGAAACGGCGACTGGGTGCGCTTCGACAACGTCGAGTTCGGCGCCACCCCGCCGCGCGACTTCGTCGCCCGGGTCGCCTCCGGCGCGGCGGGCGGGGTCAGCGGCCTGGTGGAGGTCCGGCTGGACAGCCCGACCGGCCCGCCGATCGGCAGCTTCGCGATCGCCAACACGGGTGGCTGGCAGAGCTGGCGCTCGGTGCCCGGCAACGTCGCCGGCCCGACCGGCCGCCGGACGGTCTACCTGACCTTCACCAGCGGCCAGCCCGCCGACTTCGTCAACGTCAACTGGTTCACCTTCCGCCGCTGAGCCGGGGGGGAGCCCGGGCCCTCGCCGCCCGGGCTCCCGCCCGACCGCCCCGGACCAGGCGGGCCCGACCAGGCGGCCTCGACCTGCCGGCCGGACCCGGCGGCCCCGGCCACACCGGCCGCGGCCTGCTGGCCGGGGCCGGCAGGCCGGCGGGGCCGGGTTCAGCGGGTGGCGGCGTCGGCGCGGTCGCCGCGGCGGGCACGGCGGCGGCGGGATTTCTTCACCGCCCACCAGACGACCATCACCACGAACGCGGCGATGATGCCGTAGTCGAACCAGTTGCTGTACTGCTCGACCTGCTGCCAGCGCGAGCCGAGGGCGTAGCCCAGGCCGACGAAGAGCGAGTTCCAGACGCCGCTGCCCAGCGTCGTGAAGGCCACGAACTCGGACAGCGGCATGCGGTTGGCCCCGGCGGGGATGGAGACCAGGCTGCGCACCACCGGGACCATCCGGCCGAAGAGCACCGCCCAGCGGCCGTGCCGCTCGAACCAGCGGTCCGCCTTCTCCAGGTCCTTCCGGTCGATCAGCGGCAGCTTGTCGAGCCAGCGTTTGAGCCGGTCCTCGCCGGCCGCGGCGCCCAGCCAGTAGAGGACGAGCGCCCCGGCCAGGGAGCCGGCGGTGGCGGCGAGCACCACCAGCACCACGTTGAACCGTCCCTCGCCGGCCAGGTAGCCGGCCATCGTCAGGACGATCTCGCTCGGGATCGGCGGGATGATGCTCTCCAGGGCGACCAGCAGCGCCACGCCGAACGCGCCGGCTGCGTCGATGACCCCCGCCACCCATCCGGTCAGCCCGCCGAGCCGGGTCGGGTCGACGTTTTCGGCGAGTGCCATCGCGATCCTTTCGCCGGGTCCGGGGGATCAGATTCCTCTACCCGGCGACCCGCCGGTCACACCTGTCCGTGTCCGGAACCACCCCGGCTCAGCCCTCCGGGTGCAGCGCCGCGTCGGCGGGCCCCCGCCGCCAGCCGGTGAACCGGACCCGCAGCCCCGCCCGGCTGGGGGAGCAGCAGTACGGCCCGGCCGTCGCCGCCACCTCCGGCGGCAGCGGGGCGAGCCGGACCAGCCGCCACGGCTCGCCGTCGGCCCGGGCCCGCACGGTGAGCGCGTCCCGGTCGCGGCTCACCCGCACGGCGACCTCCCGACCGGCCCACTCCGGCACCGGGGCGACCGACCAGTCGGACACCTCCCGGGTCACCACGGCGCCGACCTGCGGCAGGCCGTCGCTGACCTCCACCCCGGCCTTCACCCAGTTCCGCTCGTCCACCCGCACCAGCGCGCCGGCCTGGTCGAACTGCGCGCCGTAGTCCAGGTGGAAGGCCACCTCCACCGCGTCGCCGACGGGCAGCGGCGCGAGCAACGCCGGGGCGTCGTCGTGCACGAAGCCGTACGAGGTGTGCCGCCACAGGTCGCTGCCCCCGGCCGGTTCCACCAGCAACTCGCCGGCCGGCCCCCGCTCTACCCGTACCGGCTCGTTCCACCACTCGCCCTCGGCCCAGTCGACCGTACGCACTCCGTCTCCCATGCCGGCGACCGTACCGCCGGCCCGGGTCCACGCGCCGCCGCCCGCTGCCGTGTTTGCCGGGCGCGGGGACCGGAGACATAAGCCAGGCATGGCTGACAGGTGGTACTCCGAGGCCGTCGTCTACTGCCTCGACATCGACACGTACGCGGACTCCGACGGCGACGGCGTCGGCGACATCCGGGGCCTGATCGGCCGACTCGACTACCTCGCCCGGCTGGGCGTCACCTGCCTCTGGCTGCACCCCATCCACCCGTCGCCCAACCGCGACGACGGCTACGACGCGACCGACTTCTACAACGTCGACCCGCGCTTCGGCACCCTCGGCGACTTCGCGGAGCTGCTGCACCAGGCGCAGAACCGCGGCATCCGGGTGATCATCGACCTCGTCGTGAACCACACCTCGGACGAGCACCCCTGGTTCCAGTCCGCCCGCTCCTCGCCGGACTCGCCGTACCGCGACTGGTACGTCTGGTCCGACCACGAGCCGGACGACCGCCACCAGGGCATGGTCTTCCCCGGCGAGCAGAACGAGACCTGGACCTACGACCGGACCGCCAAGTCCTGGTTCTACCACCGGTTCTACAAGTTCCAGCCGGACCTCAACTTCGCGAACCCGAAGGTGCGCGAGGAGATCAAGAAGATCGTGTCGTTCTGGCTCCAGCTCGGCGTCTCCGGCTTCCGGATGGACGCCGTGCCGTTCATCATCGAGCTGACCGAGGCGGGCAACCCGAACTCCCCGAAGGACTTCGACTTCCTCACCGAGCTGCGCCAGCACGTGCAGTGGCGCCGGGGCGACGCCGTCCTGCTCGCCGAGGCCAACGTGGAGCCCGACCAACTGCCGACCTTCTTCGCCGACGCCGGCGGCTCGTCGAACCGCCTGCACATGCTCTTCGACTTCATGCTCAACGGGCGGCTGATGCTGGCCCTGGCCCGACAGGACCCGGAGCCGATCATTGAGGCGCTGCGGGACACCCCCGCGCTGCCCGAGGGCGGGCAGTGGGCCACCTTCCTGCGCAACCACGACGAGATCGACCTGTCCCGGCTCACCGCCGAACAGCGCAACCAGGTGTACGCGGAGTTCGGCCCCGACGAGAACATGCGCATCTACGACCGGGGCATCCGCCGCCGGCTCGCCCCGATGCTCGGCAACGACCGCCGGCGCATCGAGCTGGCGTACTCGCTCCAGTTCTCGCTGCGCGGCACGCCGGTGCTGCGCTACGGCGAGGAGATCGGCATGGGGGAGGACCTGTCGCTGCCCGGCCGGGAGGCGATCCGCACCCCGATGCAGTGGTCGTACCAGCCGAACGCCGGGTTCTCGACGGCCGACCCGGAGAAGCTGGTCCGCCCGGTGATCGACAAGGGTGACTTCAGCTACGAGAAGGTCAACGTGACCGCCCAGCGCAGCGACCCGAAGTCGCTGCTCGCCTGGTTCGAGCGGATGATCCGTACGCTCCGCGAGGCCCCCGAGGTGGGCTCCGGCTCGACCACGCACATCGACGTGGCGATGCCGCTGGGCGTCCTGGCGCACCGGGCCGACGGGCGGACCGGGACGATGGTCTTCCTGCACAACCTCGGCACCTCCGACGCGGAGGTGGACCTGAGCATGCTGGAGCCGGAGGCGGACCTCCCCGTCGACGTCCTCGCCGACCGCAACTACGGCGGGGTGGGCAAGCTGGACCGCCTCAAGCTGGCCGGCTACGGATACCGGTGGATCCGCCTCTGCCGCGGTCGCTCTTCCTAACCCGGGTGCCCGGTCGCCCGCCGCCTGCGCCACCTCGGCGGGCGACCGGTCACTCCCGCCAGCCGGCCAGTTCGACGCCCTTGGCGATCTCGACCCGGAAGCCCATGGTGATCTCGCCGCTCTCGCCCGGGCCGAGCCGCAGCCGCCAGGTCAGCTCGCCCAGCTCGGTGCGCTCGGCCGGCGGCGGGACGACCGTGGCCTCCCGGACGACCACCGCCTCGTCGCGGGACACCGGGAGCTGGTCGCGTACCTCCACGGTCGCGGCCTGGGGCGTGTGGTTGGCCACGCTGATCCGGTACTCCACCTCCCGCCGCCGGGTCGAGCCGAGCGTGGCCCGGGTGTCGGCACGCCGGCCCAGCTTCCGCTCCACCCGTACCCGGTCGTCCACCCCGAGGGCCAGTTCGGTCTCCTCGCCGGGCGCCCACGTCGGCAGCCGGGTGGCCGCGACGAAGTCGGCGCCGTGGAAGACCGCCGCCGGGCCCGGGAGCAGCGTGTGCGCCGAGGTGTTGCGGACCGTCGCACGCAGGTGCGCCTCGGCCGCGCGGACCGGCACGGTCACGTGGTCCAGCCGGGCCGGCAGGTCCAGCACGGCGATGGTGGTCCGGTGCGCGCTGCCGTCCGCCGGCACCGCGACCGGGCGGGCCGGCCGGTAGGTGGCCGCGGTGACGCCCTGCTCGACCGTCGCGACGCTCTCCCGCATCCTGGCCTCCGGCGGGCCGGAGCGGGCGGCGCCGGCCGCGGCGGCCGGCGCCGCGCCGGGCGCCGGGGGCGGCGGCATCGCGCCGAAGCTCGCCGCCCTCATCACCGGCTGTGGCGGTGCCGGCCGGACCCGGTCGAGATACCAGGGCGACAGTTCGGGTACGCGGGTCGCCGCAGCCGGCCGGGCGGTCGAGAGCTGGAGTTCGCACTCCGGCCAGTCCTCGCCGGTGTCCTGGCTGACCAGACCGAACCAGGTGACGGTCATGGTGTCGTCGACCAGCCGCAGGTCGTAGGAGGGCTGCCAGCGGGCCCCGTCGACCAGGTAGGTCAGCTCCAGGTCCAGCTCGGCGTCGTCGGCGTCCACCGACACGGTCACCTCGGCGGCCAGCCGGTCCGGTTCCCGCTTGCCGTTCGCGGCCGTCAACTGCCGCTCGACCGCCGCCAGTTCCTCGGTCAGGTCGGTACGCCGACGGGCCAGCGCGCGCCGCCGGCCGCGGGAGTCGGCGAGCTGGCCGGCCACCGAGTCGGCGAAGGTGGCCACGTCGGTCGGGGCGGCGTCGCCGGAGGCCAGGGCGCGGGCGTACGTGCCGCCGGCCCGCTCGGCCAGCCGGCCGATGAACTCGCCCCGCTGCGCCTCGATCTCGGCCGCGTCGTCGACCTCGGCCAGTTCGTCGGCCAGCTCCCGGCGCCGCTGCTCCAGCTCGCGGACCTGCCCGTCGGCGCTGCGTGCCTGCCGCCACGCCGTCACGTCCACGCCGAGCACGGTGACCGCGCCCCGGCCCCCGACCCGTAGCGAGTCCCGCCGCAGGCCCAGCGGCAACGGCGCGACCCGTACCCGGTGCTCACCGGCGGCCAACCGGGTGCTGCCCCGGCGGGTGACCCGGGCCCGGTCCGGGTAGACGGTGACACCGACGACCGGCGCTTCGATCTCCACTGTGTTCACGGCGGCGACGGTAGTCGAACCCTGCTCGTAACCCCGGCAGGCGGTGGCGGGGTGTCGGCAGGACGGGCGTCCCGCGCCGGGCCGGCGCGGCGTACGCCTGGGTTAAGCTCCTCCGGTCCAGCGGAAGTTACCGGGAGGTAGGAATGTCGGAGGAGCAGCGGGTCGCCATCGTCACGGGGGCGGCGCGGGGGATCGGGGCGGCCACCGCCCGCCGGCTGGCCGCCGACGGCCTCGCGGTCGCGGTGGTCGACATCGACGAGGCGGCGACCAAGGAGACCGTGGACGCGATCGCCGCCGCCGGTGGCCGGGCGCTCGGCGTCGGCGCGGACGTGTCCGACCGGGGCCAGGTCGAGGCGGCCGTGGAGCGGGTCGCCGCCGGGCTGGGCGCGCCGACCGTGCTGGTGAACAACGCCGGCGTGCTCCGCGACAACCTGCTGTTCAAGATGAGCGACACCGACTGGGACACGGTCATGGGCGTGCACCTGCGCGGCGCGTTCCTGTTCAGCCAGGCCGCCCAGAAGCACATGGTCGAGCAGAGGTGGGGCCGGATCGTCAACCTCTCCAGCACCTCCGCGCTGGGCAACCGGGGCCAGGCGAACTACTCCGCCGCGAAGGCCGGCCTCCAGGGCTTCACCAAGACGCTCGCCATCGAGCTGGGTCCGTTCGGGGTGACCGTCAACGCCGTCGCGCCCGGCTTCATCGTCACCGACATGACCGCCGCCACCGCCGCCCGGATGAAGGTCGACTTCGACGACCTCCAGAAGCACGCGGCGGCGGAGATCCCGGTCCGTCGTACCGGCCGCCCCGAGGACGTCGCCCACACCATCTCGTTCCTGGCCAGCGAGGGAGCGTCGTTCGTCTCCGGCCAGGTCATCTACGTCGCCGGCGGCCCCAAGGACTGACCCCTCGTCCCGCCCACCCCCACCCCTTCGGGGCCTCACCCGAGGTCGAGGGGTGGGGGCCGGAGTGGGTCAGGAGGGGGATCTGCGGGTGCGCCAGAGCCAGATCAGGCCGAGCACCGGCAGGACCAGCGGGATGTAGCCGTACCCGCTGCCGAACCGCGACCAGACCGTCTCGTCCGGGAACAGCTCCGGGTCGGCCACGCTGAGGATGCCGACGCCGAGCACCCCGGCCAGCTCCACCGTGCAGCACGCCAGGGCGACGCGACGGCCGGCGGCACCCGCGCGCGCCAGCCCCACCGCCGCGACGATGTAGATGGCCGCGGCGAGCGCCGAGAGCAGGTACGCCACCGGGGCCTCGTCGAACCTTGTGGCGATCTGGAGGCCGGCACGGCTGGTGGCGGCGATCGCGAAGAGCAGGTAGACCGCGATCAGCAGCCGCCCCGGGCCGGCGTTGGTCCGCTTGCGCTCCGGGGCCCGCACCTCAGCCACCCAGCACCTCCCACGTCTGCTGCAGCCGTACGACGACCACCGGCGTGACCAGGCAGACCGCGCAGACGATGGCCGAGCCCCAGCGGGTGGGCTCCATCCGCGCCAGCACCCAGGCCAGCGGCGGCAGGCAGACCAGGGTCGCCAGGTAACCGAAGAAGGCGCCCGGCTCGCCGGGGCGCTCGCCGCCGCCGAGGGCGACGCCCGCCACCACCGCGAGCACGAGCAGCGCCGCCTCCAGCAGGGCCAGGCCGGCGAACTGCACCCGGTCCGGGGCGCGCTGCCGCAGCGTCGCCACCAGGGCCCAGGCGGCGACGAGGAGCGAGAGCACGATCGAGGCGGTCGCGAGGAGCCCGTCCACCGGCGAACCGGCCGAGGCTGCGCTGGTCATCGGGGCCACCCGGGGCTCGGTTCGGTCACCGGCACAGCCTACTAACCCGCGTAGTACACCCCGGCACCCGCCGCCCCGGACATCCGGAATAGGCCCGGTCACGCGGGCGGGCGCCGGGGCGGGCGACTAGCGTGGACCGGGGCCGCGGGGTGCTGCCGTGGCGCGACGACGACGGTGGGGGTTCTCGTGGTGCGGTTCGGGTTGTTCGGCACCGGTCACTGGGCGGCGGAGACGCACGGCGCGGCGCTGCACGCGCATCCAGGGGCGACGCTCGCGGGGGTGTGGGGCCGCGACCCGCGCAAGGCCGCCAGCCTGGCCGAGCGCTACGGGGTGCCGGCGTTCGACGACGTCGACGCGCTGATCGACGCCTGCGACGCGGTCGCGGTGGCCCTCCCGCCGGACGTCCAGGCCGACATCGCCGCCCGCGCGGCCACCGCCGGGCGGCACCTGCTGCTGGACAAGCCGCTCGCGTTGACCGTCGCCGACGCCGACCGGGTGGTCGACGCCGCGCAGGCGGCCGGCGTCGCCTCGGTGGTCTTCTTCACCGGCCGCTACCAGCCGGACATCGTCGGCTTCCTGGCCTCGACCGCCGCCGTCGGCGGGTGGCACACCGCGAAGGCGGTCCGGTTCGGCTCGATCTTCCAGCCGAGCAGCCCCTACGGCGCCTCACCCTGGCGGCGGCAGCACGGCGCGCTCTGGGACATCGGCCCGCACGCGCTGTCGCTCATCCTGCCGGTGCTCGGCCGGGTCACCCGGGTCGCCGCGATGGACGGGCCGCGCGGGCTCGTCCACCTGCTGCTCACCCACGACGGGGGCGCGACGAGCACCGTCTCGCTGACCCTGGACGCCCCGCAGGAGGCGGTGAGCCGGGAGTTCGTCTTCTACGGCGAGAACGGCGTCGAGACCGTCCCGGCCGGCGAGGGCGACTCGGCCACCGCGTTGGGGGTGGCGATCGACCAGTTGCTGGAGGAGATCGGGTCGGGCACCCGGGACCACCGCTGCGACGTGCGCTTCGGCCGCGAGGTCGTCGCCGTGCTCGCCGCCGCCGAGACCGCCCGCGCCGAGGGCCGCACCGTCGACGTGCCGGCCTGAGGCGAAAAGCGGTCGCCGGTCGCCGACCACGGCGCTAGGGTCGCGGGCATGTCAGCGCACGCTGTGATCGAGGAGGTCGGCACGCCGGCCGCCCTCGGGCCACTGCTGGTGGCCCGCCCGCGAGTCCGGCGTCCGGCCCTGGCCGACGCGACCCGCGACTGATCCCGCACCGCACGCACGGCGCCCTCCGCCCGGTCCTTCCCGGGTCCCCGGCGCCGCCCCGCCGCCCCGGGTGACGCCCCGGAGGTGAGCGCCGCCGGCGCCACCCCGGTCCCCGCCCGGGTGGTGTGCCGCGCCCACCCCGGCCCCCGGCCGAGCGGTGGTGTGCCGCCGTGCGCCGCCGATCCGACGTTGCCCGCGCCACTCCCAGGGCCGTCCGAGTCCACCTTCCCTCGGACAGGCCCCCTTCCGGCTGCCTGTCCGCCCCGTCGCCGCACGGCGACAGACAGGACGACGACCCGTGGCGCCCCGCCGTACCCGAGCAACCGAACGCGACCGCTCCCGGCGCGTACTCTCCCAGAACTTCCTCGTCGACCCGGCCGCGATCGCCCGGCTGGTGCACGCCGCCCGGCCCCGGCCCGACCGGCTCCTGCTGGAGGTGGGCGCCGGCCGGGGCCAGCTCACCCGGCCGCTCGCCGCCCGCTGCCGGCACCTGACGGCGTACGAGGTGGACCCCGCCGCCGGCGCCGAGCTGGCCAGGGTCTGCGCCGGCCTGCCGAACGTCACCCACCGGCAGGCCGACTTCCTGACCGCGACGCCGCCGCCGGAGGAGTTCGACGTGGTCGGCAACATCCCCTGGTCGCTCACCTCGGCCGTGGTGCGGTGGTGCCTGGCCGCGCCGGAGCTGCGCGCGGCGACCCTGCTCACCCAACTCGAGTACGCCCGCCGGCGCAGCGGCGACTACGGCCGGTGGACCCGGCTCACCGTGCTGACCTGGCCGGAGTTCGGCTGGCGGCTCGCCGGGCGGGTGCCCCGCACCGCGTTTCGCCCGGTGCCCCGGGTGGACGCCGGCATCCTGCGCGTCGAGCGGCGGCCGGAGCCGCTGCTGACCCCGGCGGCGCTGCCCGCGTACCGGCGGATGGTGGAGATCGGCTTCGACGGGGTCGGCGGCTCGCTCGCGGCCTCGCTGGGCCGGCACCACCCGCGGGCGCGGCTGTCGGCGGCGCTGCGGGCGACGCGGCTCGACCCGGCCACCCCGGTCGGGCACGTCTGGCCGGAACAGTGGCTGGTGTTGTTCCGGCTGCTGCACGCCCGGTGAGCCGGGGCGGCGGTCGTGCCGAGGTCCGGCCGGCGTGTTCGGGGCCCCGGGTCAGGCCGGCGTGCTCAGGGTCCTGTCAGGCCAACGTGTTCAGGGCCTCGCTCAGCTCGGCGGGGGAGTCGAACTCCTCCATCGGCAGGGACCGGAGCATCTGGAGCATCTCCGTGCTGACCCCGTTCTCCTGGCCCCAGCGGACCAGGTCCTCCCGGGAGACCGGGTAGTCGAGCCCGGCCAGGTACTCCTGCAACTGCACGCCGGTGACGGTCATGCCGACGGGCTACCCGCTCAGCCCGCGGGCACACCGCCCGTGCCGCCCGGGTCCCCCCCCCACCCCCCGCGCCCGTTCAGGTCCGGCCTTCGTGTCCCGCCCGGGTCCCGTTCCCAGCCGGTTCCGGCCCGGCCCCGCGCGGCCCAGGTCGCGCGGGCCCGGCGGGGCGTCGGCCGACCGCCGGCGGTTTGCCCGGCGACACGCCGGGTAGCCGCCCGCATGCTGGTTCAGCGGCTCGGCGCGCCGAGCGACTTCGACCCGTTGCTGGAACGCGTCCGGGACGCCCGGATCGTGATGATCGGGGAGGCGACGCACGGCAGCTACGACTACTACCGGCTGCGCGAACAGCTCACCCGTCGGCTGATCGCCGAGTGCGGTTTCTCCTTCGTCGCCGTGGAGGGGGACTGGCCCGACTGCGACCGGGTGCACCGATCCGTGACGGGCGCCCCGGGCGGGGCCACCGAGCCGCGCGTCGCGCTGGAACGCTTCGAGCGCTGGCCGACCTGGATGTGGGCGAACGCCGAGGTGTCCCGGTTCTGCACCTGGCTGCGGGCGTGGAACGTCGAGCGGCCCGAGGACGCCCGGGCCGGCTTCCACGGCCTGGACGTCTACAGCCTGTGGGAGTCGATGCAGGCGATCTTCGACTACCTCGGCGAGGAGGACCCGGCGTCGCTGGAGGCGGCGCAGGACGCGTACCGCTGCTTCGAGCCGTACGGCAAGCGGGTCGAGGAGTACGGCATGGCCAGCCGGTTCGTCTCCGCCCGGTGCGAGGAGGAGGTCGTCCGGTTGCTGGCGCGTACCCGCGAACAGGCCGCCGCGGACGGCGCGGACAGCTTCTCGGCCTGGCAGAACGCGGAGGTGGTGGCCGGCGCGGAGCGCTACTACCGGGCCATGGTCGGGGGCGGCCCGGAGTCGTGGAACGTCCGGGACACCCACATGGCGGACACGCTGGACCGACTGCTGGACCGCTACGGCCCGGGCTCGCGGGGTGTCGTCTGGGCGCACAACACGCACATCGGGGACGCCCGGGCCACCGACATGGCCGCCGACGGGATGATCAACATCGGTCAGTTGGCCCGCGAGCGGCACGGGGCCGACGACGTGGTCCTGGTCGGCTTCGGCAGCTACCGGGGCACGGTGATCGCCGCGCCGCGCTGGGGATCGCCGGCCGAGGCGATGGTGGTGCCGCCGGCCCGCCCGGGCTCGGTCGAGCGCCGGCTGCACGAGTTGATGCCGGAGCGGGCGGTGCTCGTCTTCGGCGGCCCCGACCAGCCGGGCTGGGTCACCGACACCGCCGACCACCGGGCGATCGGGGTGGTCTACGACCCGTCGTTCGAGTCGTGGGGCAACTACGTGCCGACCCGGCTGGGGGAGCGGTACGACGCCTTCGTCTGGTGCGACGAGACCACCGCCCTGCACCCGCTGCCCGCCCTGACCGCACCCGGCGAGATGGAGACCTACCCGGCCGGCGTCTGACCGGCCGACGCGGCGCGGGCGACCCCGCCCTGCCCCTGTTCCGCGATCACGCGGTTGTGGTGTCCATTCGCATCGGCTTCGCCGTTGCGCGGGGCACCACAACCGCATGATCGGCGGGTCGGGCGGGGTCAGGCGCGTGGAGTCACCGGGGCCTTGTCGTCGAGGTGGGCGCGCAGGCCCTCGCCCTCGATGTCGACGTTCGGCAGGGCCCTGCCGAGCCACCGGGGCAGCCACCACGCTGCCCGGCCGAGCAGCGACATCACCGCCGGCACGATGGTCATCCGCACCACGAACGCGTCGATGGCGACGCCGATCGCGAGCGCGAAGCCCATCGACTTGATCACCGGGTCGTCGAGGAACACGAAGCCGCCGAACACCGAGATCATGATGAGGGCGGCGGCGGTGACCACCCGGGCCCCGTGCCCCATCCCGTTGATGGTCGCCTGCTGCGCGGTGTCGCCGTGCACGAAGTCCTCCCGCATCCGGGAGACCAGGAAGACCTCGTAGTCCATCGCCAGGCCGAACAGGATGCCGATCAGCAGGATCGGCAGGAAGCTGACCAGCGGCCCGGGCGTGTCCAGGCCGACCAGGTCGGCGAGGTTGCCCTGCTGGAACACCGCCACGGTGATGCCGAACGTCGCGGCGACGGTGAGCAGGAAGCCCAGCGCCGCCTTGACCGGCACCAGCAGCGAGCGGAAGACCAGCATCAGCAGCAGCACCGAGAGCCCGACCACCAGCAGCAGGTAGACCGGCAGGGCGTCGGAGAGCTTCTCGGAGACGTCGATGCCGATGGCGGTCGCGCCGGTCAGCAGCACGTCCACGTCGCGGAACCCGCCGACCGCGCCCCGGACGTCGTTGACCAGGGTCTCCGTGGCCTCGTCGGTCGGCCCCGTCTTCGGCACCACGCCGAGCAGCGCGGTGCGGCCGTCCGGGCTGAGCTGCGGCGGGGCCACCGCGAGGACGTTCTCGGTGCGCTGGATCAGCGCGGTGACCTGCGGGACGGCGGCCGAGGTGGCCTGCGGGGTGTCCCCGGCGACCACCACCGCGAGGCGGCCGGTGAAGCCCGGCCCGAAGCCCTCGGTGATCAGGTCGTTGGACTCCCGGGCGGGCGAGCCGACCGGCGCGGTGCCGGCGTCGGGCAGCGCCAGCCGCATGTCCGGCGTGGGCAGCGCGAGCAGGCCCAGCCCGAGCAGCCCGACCAGGATGACGGGGATCCGGAACCGGGTGACGGCGCGCGCCCAGCGGAACCCGAGCCCGGACCGGTCCTCGGCCGCTGGCGCCGCGGTGCCGTCGACCGCCCCGGCCGGCACCGACGAGCGCAGCCTGCGGGGGAGCACCCGGCGGCCGGCGAAGCCGAGCAGGGCGGGCTGGAGCGTGATTGCGACCAGCACCGCGACGGTGACCGTGGCGGCGGCGGCCAGACCCATCACGGTCAGGAACGGGATGTTGACCACGGCCAGGCCGGCCAGCGCGATAACCACGGTGGCCCCGGCGAAGAGCACGGCCGAGCCGGCGGTGCCCACCGCGCGGCCCACCGCCTCGTCCGCCGGCAGCCCCTCGATCAGGTTCTGCCGGTAGCGGGAGGTGATGAACAGCGAGTAGTCGATGCCCACCGCGAGGCCGAGCATCAGGGCGAGGATCGGGGCGGTGCTGGTCAGGTCGACCACGCTGCTCAGCGCGAAGAGGCCCGCCATGCCGACGCCCACGCCGATCAGGGCGTTCAGCATCGTCATCCCGGCCGCCACCAGCGACCCGAACGTGACCACCAGGACGATCGCGGCGATCGCGACACCGATCGCCTCGGTCGAGCCCACCTCCGGCACGGCGTTGAGCACCTCGCCGCCGGGCGCGACCTGCCAACCCTGGGCCTCGGCCCGCGCACCGACCCGCTCGTACGCGTCGCGCTGGGCGTCGGTCACCTCGTCGGCGCGGGTGGCGAACTGGACCTGGACCAGCGCGTACCGGCCGTCGGGAGAGACCGCCCCCACCTGGAACGGGTCGACGGCGCCGACCACCCCGGGCAGCGTCGCCGCCTCCTGGGTGAGTTCCTTCACCGCGGCCTGCCCCTGCGGGCTGCCGAGCGCGCCGTCGGCAGGTGCCTTGACCGCGATGGTGCCGGTCGCGCCGCTGGCCGCCGGGAACTGTTCGGCGAGCAGGTCCAGGGCGCGCTGCGACTCCGTGCCGGGCATGGTGAAGTTGTCCGCCATCGGGCCGCGCAGGGTCGCGGCGGCGAGGCCGAGTCCGACGAGTACGACGAGCCAGATCGCCGCGACGAGTCGCCGCCGGCGCATCGAGGCCCGGCCGAGCCGGTAGAGCAGGGTCGCCATGAGTTCCTTGTCCCTCGGTTGTGGATGGTGGGAACGAGTCAGTCGACGGGCTCCAGCGCCCGTCGTACGAGTGCCAGCAGGGCGGCTCGCAGCTCCTCGTCGGGTACGTCGGCGAACTCGCCGCACGTCTCCGCGATGCCGGCGAGCAGCACCAGCGCGGTGATCCGGGCGGAGGGGCGTTCCGGGTGCCCGGCGACCGCGTCGACCAGCCGCTCGGAGATCCGCTGGATGTGCGCGAAGGCGGGCTGGTTCAGCAACTCCGAGAACTCGCCCCGGAGCAGGGCGATCTCGCGCCGGAACCGGACCGCGAGGTCGACGAAGCCCTCGGCGGCCACCCGCTGGGCCGCCGCCCCCCGGTGCGCGGCGATCCGCTCGTCGAGCGCCTGGAGGACCTCGACGAGCTGGGCCATCAGCTCGGTGAGGATGGCCTCCTTGTTGGCGAAGTGGTAGAGCACCGCCGCCTTGGAGCAGCCCACCTCGCGGGCGATGTCCTGTAACGAGGTACCCCGGTAGCCGGTCACCGCGAAGCGTCGCGCCGCCGCCGTGAGGATGTCGTCGCGTGTCTCCGGTACCACCCGCACCATGCCGGTCCACCTCCTCGAACCAGCATGCCTGACCGATCGGTCAGACCCTGACCGATCGGTCAGATCGAAGGCGTGGCGTTCCCCACAGGTGGTCGGGGTGTGGCGTCCGCTCGGCGGTCTTCGAGGGGGGCGCGTGTGGCGTCTGCTCGGGTTTCCGAGGGGCGTGCGGCGTCAGGCCGGCTCGTCGCCGGTCCAGTCGGCGAGCCACTCGCCGCTCCAGGTGAGCGTCCCGGCGCGCAGGTCGGCGACGAGCGCGCGGACCCAGGCCAGCTCGGCCCGCATCATGGCCAGCCGGTACTCGTCCTCGACGAGGAAGAGCCGGGGCAGCTCGACGGCGGCCAGCACGGCCTCGCGTTCGCGCAGCCGGGCGGTCAGCACCTCGACCCGGCGTTCGAGCTGCCGGGCCGCCTCGGCGGGCGGGAGGATCGGCAGGAAGGACAGCGCCGCCGGGAACTCGGGGAACTCGCGGGCGGGAGCGGCGAGCGCGTCCGCCAGCCACCCGTCGAGCGTCCGGCGGCCCGCGTCCGTCAGCTCGTAGACGGTGCGTTCCGGGCGGCCCTCGTCCCGGTCGGTGCGGCTGACCCGGATCAGCTCCTCGCGCCGCAGGCGCTCGATCGTCTGGTAGATGCTGTTGCGCTGCGCGACGTTGACCACGTCCTGCTTGTCGCGCTCCCGGATCACCTGCTGCATCCGGTACGCGTGCATCGGCTCCTCGACCAGCAGCGCCAACACCATCATCGCCAGCGGGGAGCGGCGCTGTGCGCGGGCAGCCATGCCCTCACCTTAGGTGACGGCCTTCCTGCCGATAGTCAAAATATGTATAGTCATCTAATGACTAAAGCTCTGATCATCGGGGGCGGCATCGCCGGCCCGGTCGCGGCGATGGCGCTCCAGCGCGCCGGCATCGAGCCGGTGGTGTTCGAGGCGTACGAGCGCGACGCGGTCGGCGTCGGCGCGTTCCTCACCCTCTCCGTCAACGGCGTCGACGCGCTGCGCGCGGTCGGGCTGGACGGCCTGGTCACCGGGCTGGGGCACCCGACCCCGCGGATGGCGCTGCACAACCACCGGGGGCGCCGGCTGGCGGAGTTCGGCACCAGCGGCACCCGCACCCGCGGCTCGGGCAGCACGACGGTCCGCCGCTCCGACCTCTACCGGGCCCTGCGCGACGAGGCGGTCCGCCGGGGCGTGCCGATCGCGCACGGCGCGCGCCTGGTCGACGCGGAGCCCACCGGCTCGGGAGTGCGGGCCCGGTTCGCCGACGGCCGGACCGCCGAGGGAGACCTGCTGGTCGGGGCGGACGGGCTGCGCTCGCGGACCCGCCAGGTGATCGACCCGGCGGCCCCGGCGCCCCGCTACGTGCCGCTGCTCAACGCCGGCGGGTTCACCCGGCTCCCGGGGCTCGGCGGCGAGCCCGGGCTGATGAACATGGTCTTCGGGAAGCGCTGCTTCTTCTGCTGGATCGCCGTGGGCGGGGACGAGGTCTGGTGGTTCGCCAACCCGCCGCAGCCCACCGAGCTGACCCCGGCGCAGCTCGCCGCGATCGACGCCGAGGACTGGCGGTCCCGGCTGCGCGCCCTGTTCGCCGAGGACGCCGGGCCGGCGCTGCGGATCATCGACGCCACCGACCGGATGGAGTACGGCTGGCCCACCTACGACCTGCCCTCGGTGCCCGTCTGGCACCGGGACCGGATGGTGATCATCGGCGACGCCGCCCACACCGCCGCCCCCTCCTCCGGCCAGGGCGCCGCGATGGCGTTCGAGGACGCGGTGCAGTTGGCGCGCTGCCTGCGCGACCTGCCCGACGTGGCGGAGGCGTTCGGGGCGTACGAGCGGCTGCGCCGGAAGCGGGTCGAGCGGGTGGTGGCCCAGGGGCGGCGGACCAGCGGCACCAAGGCACTCGGGCCGCTGGGGCGAATGCTGCGGGACGCCGCGCTGCCGCTGTTCGCCCGTCGGGTGGCCCGCGACGGCGGGGCGTCACTGGCCTGGCTCTACGACCACCACGTCGACTGGGACGCCAAGGTGGTCGCCTAGCCCGCCTCCCCGTGCGCCCGGTCGTACGCGACGCGCGCCTCGGCGATCGCGTCGCGGTGCCGCTCGGCCCAGCTCGTCAGGGCGACCAGCGAGTCGTAGAGCTCCAGCGCGATCGGGGTGGCGGTGTACTCGACCTTCGGCGGCACGGTCGGATAGACCGTCCGGCGCAGCAGGCCGTCGCGTTCCAGGTTGCGCAGGGTCAGGGTGAGCATCCGGCGGCTGATCCCCTCCACCGTGCGCTCCAGCTCGGTGAAGCGCACCGGCCCCTGGGAGGCGGCGACCAGGATGCCGATGCTCCACTTGCCACCCACCCGGTCGAGCACCTCACGGACGGTGCACGCCTTGGCCTGGCCGGGGGTGAAGGGCGCGTTGTCGGCCGCGCACGCCTGTGTCCGGTCCACGGACACATCGGTGTTTCCCTGGGACATCAAAGTGCCTCCTTACGCTCCGCCTCATGGTCACAGAAGATGGCTCTGGTAACAAACCGTGCACCTAGGAGGCGTCCGTGTCCACCCGTACCGTCGAATCCCGCTGGCCGGCCCTGCTCGTGCTCTGCGCCGGCAGCCTGATGATCATCCTGGACGGCAGCATCGTCGCGGTGGCGCTGCCCGCCATCCAGCGGGACCTCGGCTTCACCGCGACGGGCCTGGCCTGGGTGGTCAACGCCTACCTCGTCGCCTTCGGCGGGCTGCTGCTGCTCGCCGGCCGCCTCGGCGACCTGCTCGGCCGGCGGGCGGTCTTCCTGTCCGGCGTCGCGCTGTTCACCGTCGCCTCGCTGTTCTGCGCGGTGGCGACCGGTCCGGAGGCGCTGGTCGTGGCCCGCTTCCTCCAGGGCGTCGGCGGGGCGCTCACCATGGCGGTGAGCCTCGGCATGATCGTCCGGCTCTTCCCGGAACCTGCCGAGCGGGCGCGCGCGATCGCCGTCTTCAGCTTCACCGGCGCCGCCGGGGCGTCGATCGGCATGCTGGCCGGGGGTGTGCTCACCGACCTGGCCGGCTGGCCCGCCATCTTCGCGGTCAACCTGCCGATCGGGCTGCTGATCCTGCTGGCCGCCGTACGCCTGCTCGACGCCGACCGGGGCGTCGGGCTGCGCGCCGGCCTGGACCTGCTCGGCGCGGCGCTGGTCACCGGGGGCCTGATGGTCGCCGTGCTGGCGATCGTCGGCACCGGCGAGCACGGCTGGGCCTCGGCCCGGACGCTCGGCGCCGCCGCGCTCGCGGCGGTCCTGCTCGCGGCGTTCGCGCTGCGGCAGCGGACGACCGCGACCCCGCTGCTGCCGCCGCGGGTGCTGCGCACCCCCGACCTGGTCGCCGCCAACGTCGTGCAGTTCCTCATGGTCGCCGCCTTCTTCGGCTTCCAGTTCCTGCTCGCGCTGGAACTCCAGCTCGTGCTGGATCTCGACCCGACGGCTACCGGGTTGGCCTTCCTGCCCACGCCGGTGACGATCGCGGTGGTCTCGCTCGGCCTCGCGGGCCGGCTGATCGCCCGCTACGGCGCCCGGGCGGTGCTGGTCGCCGGGCTAGCGCTGGCGGTGGCCGCGTTCCTGCTGCTCGCCCGGCTCCCGGTCGACGGCGGCTACCTGCCCGACGTGTTCCCGTCGATCCTCCTCTTCGGCGTCGCCGGCGGGCTCGCCCTGCCGGCGGTCACCACGCTGGCCATGGCCGGCGCCGACCCGGCCGACGCCGGACTGGCCTCCGGGCTGGTCAACACCACCCAGCAGGTCGGCGGCGCGCTCGGGCTGGCCGTGCTCGCCACGCTGGCCGCCAGCCGCACCGACGGCCTGCGGGACGTCGGCTGGACCGAGGCCGACGCGCTCGCCGCCGGCTACCGGACCGCGTTCGCCGTGGCCGCCGCCCTCGTCGCGGCCGCGTTGCTGGTCGCCGTGGTCACCCTCCACCGCCGGCCCGCCCCGGTCAGCCGCCCGGCCGCCGAGCCGGCCCCGGCCGCCGAGCGCGCTCTGGTGGCCGAGCGGGCCCCGGTGGCCGAGCGGCCCCCGGCCGCCGAGCGCGCTCCGGTCCACCAGCCGGCCGGCTGACCGGCACGACGGCCTGCGCGGCGAAGGAGGCCGGCCGCGTCAGGGGCCCGCCGGGCGGGGTGTGCGGCAGGCACCCGGCCCGGCGGGCGGTCGGCGCGTCCAGGCCCAGGTGCGGTCGACGCCGGAATCGGCCCGGTCCAGCGGCACGGGATTGGCGCTTGGGGCCGGGCCGCCGCCGGCCGAGAATCGGCGCATGACCGAGACCCTCGCGGGCCGGGCGGCGGTGCTGCGCGCGCTGCACCGGCCCGGCGACCCGCTGGTCCTGCCCAACGCCTGGGACGCCGGCTCCGCCCGTCGGGTCGCCGCCGCCGGCTTCCCGGCCGTCGCCACCAGCAGCAGCGCCGTCGCCGAGGCGCTGGGCCACGCCGACGGCGAGGCCACCCCGCCCGGGGAGATGTTCGCCGCCGTGGCCCGCGTCGCCCGCGCGGTCACCGTCCCGGTCACCGCCGACCTGGAGCGGGGGTACGGGCTGCGCCCGGCCGAGCTGGTCGAGCGGCTGCTCGACACCGGGGCGGTGGGGCTCAACCTGGAGGACTCGGACCCGCGTACCGGCGCGCTGGTCGACGCCGCGGAACACGCCGATCTGCTGGCCGCGGTCCGGGCGGCGGCCGACGCGGCCGGGGTCCCGGTGGTGCTCAACGCCCGGATCGACGTCTTCCTCCGCCCCGCCGAGGGTCTCGCCGACCCGCTCGACGAGGCGGCGCGCCGGGCCACGCGCTACCTGGCCGCCGGAGCGGACTGCGTCTACCCGATCCTGCTCGCCGACCCGGCGGCGCTGTCCTCGCTGGTAAGGGCCGTGCCCGGGCCGCTGAACGCGCTGGCCCGCCCCGGCGCGCCGGCGGTGTCGGAGCTGGCCGCGCTCGGGGCGGCCCGGGTCAGCTACGGCGGCGGTCTCTACGACGCCGCCCGCGCGCACACGGCCCGGCTGCTCGACGTCGTCCGGGCCGGCGGCGACCCGTTCTTCGGGGATCACACCGCCGCGTCCGGTTGACCGCCGGCCGCCGGGCCGGGAAGGTAATCGGATGAGTCGCGCTGACGAGACCCGGGACGGCGTGTCGCTGACCAACCTCGACCAGCCGCTGTCCGACGGCGACGACGCGACCAAGCGGGACCTGGTCGACTACCTCGACGCCGTCCACGAGCGGATCCTGCCGCCGCTGCGCGGCCGGCCGCTGTCGGTGATCCGGGTCCGGCCCGGGCAGCCCGCGTTCATGCAGAAGAACCTGCCGAAGTACACCCCGGACTGGGTGCGCCGCACCTCCGTCTGGGCCGAGGCGTCCCACCGCGAGGTCTCGTACGCGCTCTGCGACGACCGGCGCACCCTGCTCTGGTTCGCCAACCAGCGCGCCGTGGAGTACCACCCCACCCTGGCCACGGTGGACGACCTGCACCGCCCCACCCACCTGGTGCTCGACCTCGACCCGCCCGAGGGGGACTCGTTCGGGCTGGCGGTGGCCGCCGCCCTGCTGGTCCGGCAGGCGCTCGCCGACGCCGGGCTCACCGGCGCGGTCAAGACCAGCGGCGCCAAGGGCGTGCACGTCTTCGTGCCGGTCGCGGCGGGCGCCGCCGTGGAGGACATGGCCGCCGCCACCCGGGCGGTCGCCGCCCGCGCCGAACGGCTGGACCCGGCGCTGGCCACCACCGCCTTCATCCGGGAGGACCGGGGCGGCAAGGTGTTCGTGGACTCGACGCGGGCCGGCGGGGCGACCGTGGTGGCCGCCTACAGCCCCCGGCTGCGGCCGGGCGTGCCGGTGTCCTTCCCGGTGGACTGGGCCGACCTGGGCGACGTCACCCCCGCGGACTTCACGATCCGCACCGTCCCGGCGCTGGTCGCCGACCGCGACCCGTGGGCCGAGCGGATGCCCGCGCCGCAGCAGCTCCCGGCGGACCTGGTCGCGGAGGGACACACCATCCCGATCGCGCGGGTACAGGCCATGCACGAGGGCAAGCGCCGGGCCCGCGCCCGCCGCGCCGCCGGCTGACGTACGCGCGCATCCGCGGCGGCTGACGTACGGCCGCCGCGCCGCCGGGACCCGTGGGCCCGCCGGGGCGCATCCGCCCGTGCTACCGCTCGCCGGGTCGGACGAGCCCGCTCTCGTAGGCGATCACGACGAGCTGGGACCGGTCACGGGCGTGCAGCTTCGTGAGCAGGCGACTGACGTAGGTGCGGGCGGTGTCCGGGCTGAGGTGCAGGGCGGCGCCGATCTCCGCGTTGGACCGCCCGGCGCCGACCTGGGCGAGGACGTCGCGTTCCCGCTCGGTGAGCCCGGCGAGCCGGGTGGCGTCGGGCACGGGAGAGCGGGCGGCGGCGGCGAGGACGCGGCGGGTGACGGCGGGCGACAGCAGCGCGTCCCCGCCGGCCACGGTGCGTACGGCGGCGCGCAGGGCGTCGGGCGCGGTGTCCTTGAGTAGGAACCCGGCCGCCCCGGCACGGATGGCGTCGAAGAGGTACTCGTCGTCGTCGAAGGTGGTCAGCATGACCACCTGGACGTCGGCGAGGCCGGGGTCGGCCAGGATGCGCCGGGTGGCCTCGATGCCGTCGGTGCCCGGCATGCGGACGTCCATGAGGACGACGTGCGGCCGGTGAGCCCGCGCGGCGGCCAGGCCGGCGGCGCCGTCGGCGGCCTCGGCGACGACGGTGATGTCCGGGTCGCGTTCGAGCAGCGCCCGGAGCCCGGCGCGGATGAGGTGCTGGTCGTCGACGAGGACGACGCGGAGGGGCGTCACGCCCGGGGCCCGGAGACGGGCAGTCGGACGGACACCCGGAAGCCGCCCGTCCCGGCGGTGCCGGTGTGGACGGTCCCGCCGAGCAGGGCGACCCGCTCGGACATCCCGCGCAGCCCCTGGCTCCCGCCGCCCTGCCCCGGGGAGGTCGCAACGCCCCGGCCGTCGTCGACGACCTCCAGCGCCAGGTGCGAGCCGGTCGCCCGGACGGTGACGTCGACCCTCGTGGCCCGCGCGTGCCGCAGCGCGTTGGTCAACGCCTCCTGCACGACCCGGTAGGCGGTCGTGCCCACGACGGCCGGCAGCGCGTCGACGTCGCCGTCGACGCGCAGGTCGACGGCGAGCCCGCTGCGACGGACGCCCTCGGCCAGGGCGGCGAGCTGGTCGACTCCCGGCGGTGGCTGGCGGACGCCGGCGTCGCCGCGCAGGGTGCCCAGCGTCGCGCGCAGCTCGGCCATGGCGCTGCCGCCCGCCGACCGGATCGCCGCCAGCGCCGCGTCCACCCGCTCCGGTGCGCGGTCGGCGAGCGCCTCCTGCGCCACCGCCGACTGGAGCGTGACCACGGACATCGTGTGCCCGAGCGTGTCGTGCACCTCCCGGGCGATGCGCAGCCGCTCGGCCTCGACCTGCCGGGCGGCCTCCCGCCGCTGCTCCTCGGCGGCCGCGACCACCTGCCGGGCCAGCTCGGCCCGCAGCGAGCGGCGGTGGCGGACGGCGTCGCCGAGCGCGACGACGGCCAGCATCAGCGCCGCCTCGGACCCGAGTTCGAAGCCCAGGACGATGCCGGCGTCGTCGCCCTCGGCCAGCCGCGACGCCACCGACGCCGCCAGCAACGCCCCGCCGACCACGGCCGCCCACAGCGCCCGGCCCCGTTCCGCCGCCGTGTACAGGACGGCGGCGGTCGGCGCGGCCAGGCCCATCGGCGGCAGGTCCAACGTGTAGTACGCCATGATGCCGAGGGCGGTCGCCAGCAGCGCCGGCACGGGCCAGGCCCGGGCGACCAGCAGCAGGGCGCCGAAGCCGGCCGCGAATCCGTACGCCACCGGGGCGGCCGGCCTGTCGCCGGTGGCCACGGCCGTCGCGACCAGGCAGAAGGTGGCCAGGCCCAGCAGGGCGTCGGTGCGGGTGGGGCGGGATACCGGCACACCACGAGCGTAGGGCCAACCGGGCGTCGGCACTGTCGCCCGAGCGCGTCCGTTCGCGGCTGCCGGCTACGTCGGGAAGCGACGGCGATCGCGCGGGCGGGCGACCGGCCGGCGCCGGCGCACGCCCGGAAGCGACCCGGATTCGCGCTTCCGGGCGGCAGACCGGCGACGGTAGCCGGCCTAGCGTCGACGACGACCACGCGGACGGCGCCGGGACGGCTCGGCGGATCGGCAGGAGGAACCATGACCCGCAACAGGCTGACCTGGACGGTGCTCGTCGCTCTGGTGTGGGCGTCGATGCTGTCGTTCGGCGGCGTCGCCGCCGAGACCGTGATGCTCTATCCGAACATCTTCCGCGACCCGCCTGCGTCGCTGGACCGGGCCCGCGAGTTCCTGGTGGCGGGCGGCCCGCATGACTACTTCCCGCCGCTCGGCGCCGCCGTCGTCCTCACCTGTCTCGCCGCGGTGGTGCTGACCTGGCGGAACCCCCGGCTGCGGTGGTGGATCGTCGGCGCGGCGGCGGTGTTCGTCGCCTGCGAGTTCCTGTTCTCCGTGTTCTTCTTCTGGCCGCGCAACGAGATCATGTTCGTCGACCCGGTCGGCACGCACTCCCCGGAGTACCTGCGTCAGGTCGCCGCGGAGTTCGTCGCCGGGCACTGGGTGCGTCTCGCGGGTGGCGCGGTGACGTCCGTGTTGGCCTTCACCGCGTTGCTGCGGTGGGCCCGGGACACCGCGCCTCGGACCTGAGCGGAACGACCATCGGGGCGGACGCTTACGCGTCCGCCCCGTTCGTGTTCGCGTCCCCCGGCAGGACCCGACCCTGCGCCCCCGTCCCCGGGCGTAGGTAATCTCCGCTCATGATCGCGCTGCCCCGCCTCGCGTTCCTGGCGGGTCCGCGCCGCAGCGGCCCTCGCCCGTCTCGTTTGCCAGACGTGCTGCGGCCAGTCCATTTCGTAGGAGGATCCGGTGACCAGAGCCAGTGCGAAGATTCTAGCCTTGATCATTGGCGTGCTCTTCGTCCCGTTGAGCCTGGTCGGATGCACGAGAAACGAGGACTCGGGGGAGACCAGGATCTTCGAGATCGAGAACACGGAGGAGGTCTTCGGCAAAGCGGATGAAAAAGATGTGACCGTCAGGAAGCACTACATGATCCTGAACCCGCCCGAAGACCTGACAGAGTTGAAGGAGTTGGTGGACAAGTACGGCGCGGAGCACCCCATCGAAGGGGAGTTCAAGGTGGCAGAGGGAAAAAACCGGCTCTTCCACATGTACTTCTACCGGGAGAGCGACGATTTGCCGAGGGACTGGCAGCCCGATGAAGGTTACCTGAGCACGGACCGGCTGGAACATCACAAGAACGATCTCGTTGCCGCGATGAGATGGTCGGATGCCGACCCGCAGAAGAAATACGACATCTATGACAAGAGCAAGGAAGGAAAGGTGCTCAAGAGGTTGCAGTTTGTCGAGGATCAGCTTGTCGAGTGAGGCCCGTGTCCGCCTCCCGGCCGCCGAAACAGCGGCGCCATGCCGACCCCGGCTTCTCTAGGATCGCCTGATGTTCCGGCCGACGTACCCGATTCGTACCGCGCGGCTCACCTTGCGCCCGGTCACGCTGGACGACCTCGACGACGTGTACGCGTATCAGCGCCGACCCGACGTCGTCCGCTGGATGCTCGGCGCCGAGCCGCGTACCCGCGAGCAGTCGCGGGCGTCGGTGGTCGCCATGGCGGGCGAGGATGCGCTGCGCGCGGAGGGAGACTGCCTGACTCTGGCCGTGGCCACCGATGACGGGGTGATCGGGACCGTGGAGTTGGTCTGGCGCAGCCAGCGCGACCGCACGGCGGAACTCGGGTACGTCTTCCACCCCGACCACGGGGGTCGTGGGCTGGCCACGGAAGCCGCTACGGCTCTCGTGGACTGGGGTTTCCACGAGTTCGGGCTGCACCGGATCTACGCTCGGTGTCACGGCCGGAACGAGGCGTCCGCCCGCCTGATGATCCGGCTCGGCATGCGCCAGGAGGCGCACCACGTCGACAGCCACCTCTGCCGGGGAGAGTGGGCCGACCAGTTCGTCTTCGCCGTCCTGGCCCGCGAATGGCGGTCGCGCGCCGCGAATCCAGGCGGCTGAGGCCCCAGCCCGACTGGGGCCAGCGCTGGCTGGGTCAGTTGGTCAGTAAGCCTCGACGAGTGGGCGTGGGCAACGCGTGAGCCTGCGGCACGCCGCCCTGTCGGCCTGGCTTGACGGGAGGGTGTCGCCGGCCCGGGTGGCGAGTGGCGTAGGCATGTGGCGCAGACGCCCGCTACCGGCCGGACACATGACTAAGGCCCCTGACCGGGTTTCCCTGGTCAGGGGCCTTAGATGCTTGTCGACCTCGGTGCCCCCGGCAGGATTCGAACCTGCGCCCCCGCCTCCGGAGGGCGGTGCTCTATCCCCTGAGCTACGGGGGCTCAGCGACTTGAGAAGACTAGCAAACGCCTCCCCGGAACGCCGAATCGGTATCGGATGATCGAGCCCGTGTCGCCGGGCCCGGCTGCGGGCGGGCCCGGAACGCCTGGTCGGCCCGCTCAGGCTGGTCGACCCCGCTCAGGCGCGGCCGCCCCACTCAGGCGGCGACGGCGCGGCCGCAGCTCGGCAGCGGGTGCAGCACGATGCGGCGGGGCAGGCGGCGGGGCCACTCGTTGCGGGGCCAGGAGCCGTCGACGATCAGGTGCACCGTCCGCTGCTCCTCGCCGCTGAGCCGCAGCACGAAGTCGCGGGGGAGCGGCGGGTCGACCGACGGCGTGGTGATCATGAAGCGCACCCGGCCGCGGGACGAGACGGCGGAGATGACGTCCGCCGCCGGCATGGTGCCGCGCAGGCGTACCCGGCCGATCCAGTAGACCTCGGCGAGGTGCTCCTGCGCGGCCCGGGTGATGGCCGGGTACTCGCTGCGCACCCAGCGCTCCACCGCGCCGACGCAGAGCCCGCAGGCCCGCTCCCGGGGCTCCCGCGGGCCCAACCCCCAGGCCCGCAGGTACGCCCCGACCGCCCCGGCGTCCATGGGCAGCTCGAAGCGGCGCTGGATGAGGGTGTGCAGGCTCTGCCGCGTCCACAGCTCCTCGTCCAGGCCCAGCTCGTCGGGGTAGACGCCCCGCAGGACGTCGATCAGTTCGAGTTCCTGTTCGCGGCTGAGCGTTCCCGGCTCGCCCTGCCGCTGTCCGCGACGGACGGCCGCCACCGCCCCGTCACCGCCGATGGTGTGGCGCCGGCACCAACTGGTGACCGAACGCCGTGCGTCTCTCAGTGCAACCCCCACGTCCTGCGCAACGAGCCCGAATCGCAACTGGTCACGATATGTGTGGAGAAAACTCCTTTAGTGTGGCAATCGGTCGGACCGCGCGCTAGCGAGCGTATGGTGGCAAACCGGGCATACGGCCCGTCGGGAAACGGCGAGAGGTCCGGGCCGGCCGGGGTGAACCGGCGCGACGCGGACCTCTCGACGGATGAGCGGTGCGGCGAGGGCGGATCAGCCGCCCAGGCGCTTCAGCGCGTTCTGGAGGTTGGTCAGGTCCTTGCGCTGGGTGTTCTTCATGGTCTGGGCCGTCTTGAGGACGTCGGGCTCGTCGGTGACGTCGAGGATGCCGTCGATCATGTGGATGCCGCCCAGGTGGTGCTTGATCATCATTTGCAGGAAGAGGACGTCCAGCTCCCGGCCCTCGGCCGCGTGCAGCTTCGCCATCTCCTCGGGGGTGGCCATGCCCGGCATCAGCCCGTTCTTGACCATTCCGGCGCCGTCGGGCATCCACGACATCGACGGCTCGCTGCCCGCGGGGTCGAGCTCCCACGAGCGCAGCCACGCCTGCATGATGCCGAGCTCACCCTGCTGGGCGGTGGCGATGTCGCCGCCGATGCTGCGGACCTCCGGGTCCGTGCCCCTGTCGAAGGCGACCAGGCCCATCTCCACCGCCTGCGCGTGGTGGGTTGTCATGTCCCGGGCGAAGCCCGCCTCCGCCGAGGTGTCGCCCGGTCGGGTCAACCCGGGCGTCAGCAGGCCGCCCGCGTACCCGAGGAGCAGCCCGACCACGACGGCGAGGGCCAGCGCGGCGGTGCCCCAGCGGCGCCCGGACGGCCGGCGCTCCTCCGGAGCCGGGCTGGCCGGCTCGGCGGTGTCGATCATGGTCGGGGTGCTCATCGCTCTCCTCAGCCCATCTGGTTGCCGTCGCGCGGCGCGGTGCCGGTGGCGGTGATGCCCTGGCTGCACAGCGCGGTCGGGCCCTCGATCGAGGCGTTGACCCGCAGCGCCTTGATGAAGTCGTCGATCCGGCTGTCGTCGGCGTTGTCGACCTTCAGCTGGTAGCCCCAGGCCTGCAGGGAGATCGGCTTGTCCAGCCCCTCGAACGGGCTGAGCATCATCTTCTCCTTGCCCTGCACCTTCTCGGTCAGCTTCGCCACCTGGTCGGCGGGCAGGTCGGGCCGGTAGGTGATCCACACCGTGCCGTGCTCCAGGCTGTGCACGGCGTGCTCGTTGGAGATCTGGGCGTCGTAGACGTCACCCATGCAGTTCTGCCAGCTCGCGTTGTGCGGGCCGGCCACCGGCGGCAGCACCGAGTACGTGATCGGGCCGGTCTGGTGGTTGCCGCCCGTGGTGAGCTCCTTGTCCTTCTCGCGGAAGTTGACGATGCCGGCGATGTCGGCCGCCCGGTCCTCCCAGGGCTTGGCGCCCTGGAACGACGCCCAGGCGCCGTAGCCGATGATCGACACGGCGAGCACGCCCACGGCGACGAAGAGCGCGATGGGGCCCCAGGAACGGCCCTGGCTCACCTTCACCGGGGTGACCGGCTTGCGGCCCTTGCCCCCGGCGCCCGCGCGGGGGCCCGTCGGCTTGCCGGACCCGGCCTTGTTGCCGGACCCGGCCTTGGCGCTGCCGGACCCGGCCTTGCCGGCGCCGGCGGCCGGCCGGCCCGCCGCCGGCTTCTTGCCGGTGCTGACCACGGTCGGACGGCGCTCGGGGCCGCCACCCGGTGTGCTGATGCTCATCGTGCCTCGTCAGGTCGGTCGGTCAGGGGATCCGGCGGGCCGGTTTCACACTCTGGGTCGCCGCCGCGGGGACCGAGTCTACCCCCGATAACATGGATCGGTGACTCCCGCAGAACTCGCCGAGGTCGTACTCTCCGCAGCCCACGCCGTCTTCACCGAGCGGGGCCTGGACCGCTCCGCCCTGCCGGACTCCACGGCGGTGGAGCGACCCCGCAACCCCGAGCACGGCGACTACGCCTCGACGCTGGCGCTCCAGCTCAGCAAGAAGGTGGGTGTCCCGCCGCGCGAGCTGGCCACCGCCCTCGCCGAGCAGCTCGGCCGGGCCCCGGGGGTCAAGTCGGTGGAGATCGCCGGCCCGGGCTTCCTCAACATCCGGCTCGACGCGGCCGCCGCCGGCCAGCTCGCCCGGACGATCGTCGAGGCCGGGGAGGAGTACGGCCGCAGCGAGCGGCTCGCCGGCCAGAAGATCAACCTGGAGTTCGTCTCGGCGAACCCGACCGGCCCGGTGCACATCGGCGGCGTCCGCTGGGCGGCCGTCGGCGACGCGCTCAGCCGGCTGCTGCGCGCCACCGGCGCCGACGTCGGCACGGAATACTACTTCAACGACGCCGGCTCCCAGATCGACCGATTCGCCCGTTCCCTGCTCGCCGCCGCGAAGGGCGAGCCGGCCCCCGAGGACGGCTACGCCGGGGCCTACATCACCGAGATCGCCGAGGCGGTCCGGGGCATCCGCCCGGACGTGCTGGAGCTGGACGACGCCGCCGCCCAGGAGGTCTTCCGGGTCGAGGGCGTCGAGCTGATGTTCGCCGAGATCAAGTCGTCGCTGCGCGGCTTCGGGGTGGAGTTCGACACCTACTTCAACGAGAAGGACCTGCACGACCGGGGCGAGCTGGACCTCGCCCTTGAGCGGCTGCGCGCGCAGGGCCGGGTGTTCGAGTCCGAGGGCGCGACCTGGCTGCGCACCACCGACTTCGGCGACGACAAGGACCGGGTGCTGCGCAAGTCCAACGGCGAGTGGACGTACTTCGCCGCCGACTGCGCCTACTACCTGGACAAGCGCGAGCGCGGCTTCGAGCGGGTCGTGATCATGCTGGGCGCCGACCACCACGGCTACATCGGCCGGATGAAGGCGATGGCCGCGTGCTTCGGCGACGACCCGGAGCGCAACCTGGAGATCCTGATCGGCCAGATGGTCAACCTGGTCCGCGACGGCGCCCCGGTCCGGATGAGCAAGCGGGCCGGTACCGTGGTGACCCTGGAGGACCTGGTCGACGCGATCGGCGTGGACGCCTCCCGCTACGCGCTGGCCCGCTACTCCAGCGACTCCCCGATCGACATCGACGTCGAGCTGTGGACCCGGGCCACCCGCGACAACCCGGTCTACTACGTGCAGTACGTGGCGGCCCGGACGGCCAGCGTGGGCCGCAACGCGGCCGAGGTGGGCCTGACCCGGGGCGACGCCGAGGCGTTCCGTCCCGAGCTGCTCGGGCACGAGAAGGAGAACGAGCTGCTCAAGGCGCTCGCCGAGTTCCCCGCCGTGGTCGCCACGGCGGCCGAGCTGCGGGGGCCGCACCGGGTGGCGCGCTACCTGGAGGAGCTGGCCGGGGCCTACCACCGGTTCTACGACGAGTGCCGGATCCTGCCGCGCGGCGACGAGGAGGCCACCGACCTGCACCGCGCCCGGCTCTGGCTGAACGACGCCACCCGCACCGTGATCGCCAACGGGCTGCGCCTGCTGGGCGTCTCCGCCCCCGAGAGGATGTGACATGCGAGGAGTGAGCTTGCGAGCCCCGCAGCCGCGAAGCGGAGACCGCTGATGCGCGCGCACGAGGCCGGTGCCCTGCACGGGGACATCGGCAGCCGGGGGCCGGCGTGGCTGCGTACGCCGGTCGACGTCAACGCGCTGGTGCCGGCGCTCTGGCCGCGCAACGTGACGCGAGGCGGCGACGGGGTGCTGACCGTGGCCGGGCTCGGCGTCGGCGACCTCGCGGCCGAGTTCGGCACCGCCGTCTACGTGCTCGACGAGGACGACCTGCGCTCGCGCTGCCGCGACTTCCGCACCGCCTTCGACGGCGTCGACGTCTACTACGCCGGCAAGGCGTTCCTCTGCCGCGCCGTGGTCCGGATGATCGCCGAGGAGGGCCTGCACCTCGACGTGTGCACCGGCGGCGAGCTGGCCACCGCGCTGTCGGCCGGGATGCCGCCCGAGCGGATCGGTTTCCACGGCAACAACAAGTCGGTCGGCGAGCTGGTCCGGGCGCTGGACGCCGGGGTCGGGCGGATCATCCTCGACTCGTTCACCGAGATCGACCGGCTCACCGCGCTGGCCCGGGAGCGGGGCGTCCGGCCGAAGGTGATGATCCGCGTCACCGTCGGCGTCGAGGCACACACCCACGAGTTCATCGCCACCGCGCACGAGGACCAGAAGTTCGGCTTCTCCCTCGCGGGCGGGGCGGCGGCCGAGGCCGCCTTCCGCGTGCTCGACGAGGGCGTGCTGGAGCTGCGCGGCCTGCACTCGCACATCGGTTCGCAGATCTTCGACGCCAGCGGCTTCGAGGTCTCCGCCCGCCGGGTGCTCGGCCTCCAGGCGCAGATCCGCGACGCGCGCGGGGTGGAGCTGCCCGAGCTGGACCTCGGCGGCGGCTTCGGCATCGCGTACACCACCCAGGACGACCCGGCCGCGCCCCAGGACCTGGCGAAGCGGATGCGCCGGATCGTCGAGTCCGAGTGCGCCGCCGAGCGGCTGGCGGTGCCGCACCTGTCGATCGAGCCGGGCCGGGCGATCGTCGGGCCGGCCGTGTTCACCCTCTACGAGGTCGGCACGGTCAAGGACGTGGACGGCATCCGGACGTACGTCAGCGTCGACGGCGGGATGAGCGACAACATCCGCACCGCGCTCTACGACGCGTCCTACTCCGCGACGCTGGCCTCCCGGGCGTCGGCCGCCGCGCCGATGCTCGCCCGCGTGGTGGGAAAGCATTGTGAGTCCGGGGACATCGTGGTGAAGGATGAATTCCTGCCCGCCGACGTGCAGCCCGGAGATCTTGTCGCGGTGCCCGGCACCGGCGCCTACTGCCGGAGCATGGCCAGCAACTACAACCACGTGCCCCGTCCCCCAGTGGTCGCGGTGCGGGCCGGCCAGGCGCGCCTGATCGTTCGGCGGGAAACCGAAGAGGACCTGCTCGCATTGGATGTGGGATGACGTCACCTGTGCGCCTGGCGCTGCTCGGCTGCGGCACGGTCGGTAGCGAGGTCGTACGGCTGCTGCACGAGCAGTCGGCCGACCTCGCCGCCCGGATCGGCGCCCCGTTGGAGATCGCCGGCATCGCCGTACGCCGTCTCGGCCGGGACCGGGGCGACCTGCCGGTCGACCCCGCGCTGTTCACCACCGACGCGCTCGGGCTGATCAAGCGCGACGACGTCGACGTGGTGGTCGAGGTGGTCGGCGGCATCGAGCCGGCGCGGAGCTGGCTCGTCGAGGCGCTGCGGGCCGGCAAGAGCGTCGTCACCGCCAACAAGGCGCTGCTCGCCGAGGACGGCGCGGCCCTGCACGACGCGGCGGCCGAGGGCGGCGGCGACCTCTACTACGAGGCGTCCGTGGCCGGGGCCATCCCGCTGCTGCGCCCGCTGCGGGAGTCGCTGCACGGGGACCGGATCAACCGGGTCACCGGCATCGTCAACGGCACCACCAACTTCATCCTCTCCGCCATGGACGCCACCGGCGCCGGCTTCGCGGAGGCGCTGGAGGAGGCCACCGAGCTGGGGTACGCCGAGGCCGACCCGACCGCCGACGTGGAGGGCTTCGACGCGGCGGCCAAGGCGGCCATCCTCGCCTCGCTGGCGTTCCACACCCGGGTGAGCGCGGCCGACGTGCACCGGGAGGGCATCACCGAGGTCACCGCCGCCGACGTGGCCAGCGCCAAGGCGATGGGGTGCACCATCAAGCTGCTCTGCATCGCCGCCCGGGGCGTCGACGCCGCCGGCCGGGAGACGGTCAGCGTGCGGGTGCACCCGGCGATGATCCCGCTGACCCACCCGCTGGCCAGCGTCGGGGACGCGTTCAACGCGGTCTTCGTCGAGGCCGAGGCGGCCGGGCAGCTCATGTTCTACGGTCGAGGTGCGGGCGGCGCGCCGACCGCCAGCGCGGTCCTCGGCGACGTGGTGGCGGTCTCCCGCAACCGGCTCGCCGGGGTGCGCTCGGCCAGCGAGTCCGCGTACGCCGACCTGCCGGTGCGGCCGATGGGGGAGGCGCTCACCCGCTACCACATCAGCCTGGACGTGGCCGACCGGCCGGGCGTGCTGGAGGCGGTGGCCGGGGTCTTCGCCCGGCACGACGTCTCGATCGCCACCGTGCGGCAGGGCCCGGCGGGCGGCGGCGCGGCCGGCCGGGGCGAGGACGCGGACCTGGTCATCGTCACCCACGTGGCCCCGGACGCGGCGCTCGCCGCCACCGTCGGCGAGCTGCGCGGGCTGGAGATCGTCCGGTCGGTCGCGAGCGTGCTGCGGGTCGAGGGCGGGGCGTGACCCGTCCGGCCCGCCGCGCTCCGGGCGGCGTCGCCGGCCCCGGGCGGTTCCGGGGCCGGGCCGGCGGGGATCAGGCCGGCGAGGGCGGGGCTGGCGGGGACCGGGCCGGCCGGGATCAGGCCGGCGGGGGCGTGGCCGCGCGCCGCGTCCGAGCCGGTCGTGGTGTGGCCGCGCGCCGCGCCCGGGCCGGTCGTGGCGTGGCCGCGTTCGCGTCTCGCCAGGTGGTTAACGACGGGTGCGCCGCCGTCCGGCCGGGCAGGCTGGTCCACGCTGATGGTGCCCCCGGTCCGGTGGGGCGATAGAGCGAGGAGAGCGACATGTGGCGGGGTCTGATCGACGCGTACCGGGACCGACTGCCGGTCACCGACGCCACGCCCGTCGTGACCCTGCACGAGGGGAACACCCCGCTGCTGCCCGCGCCGGTGCTCTCCGCCCGGCTCGGCTGCGACGTCCACCTGAAGGTGGAGGGGGCCAACCCGACCGGCTCGTTCAAGGACCGGGGCATGACGCTCGCGGTCTCCAAGGCGGTCGAGGCCGGCAACAAGGCGATCATCTGCGCCTCCACCGGCAACACCAGCGCGTCCGCGGCGGCGTACGCGGCCCGCGCCGGCCTGACCTGCGCGGTGCTCGTGCCGCAGGGCAAGATCGCGCTGGGCAAGCTGGCCCAGGCGCTGGTGCACGGCGCGAAGCTGCTCCAGGTGCAGGGCAACTTCGACGACTGCCTGTCGCTGGCGGCGAAGCTCGCCCAGGACTACCCGGTCGCCCTGGTCAACTCGGTCAACATCGACCGGCTGCACGGCCAGAAGACGGCCGCGTTCGAGATCGTCCAGGCGCTCGGCGACGCTCCCGACATCCACTGCCTGCCCGTCGGCAACGCCGGCAACATCTCCGCCTACTGGATGGGCTACTCGGAGGAGTTGCGGGACGGCAACACCACCCGGGCCCCGAAGATGTACGGCTTCCAGGCGGCCGGCGCGGCGCCGATCGTCACCGGCCAGATGGTCCGCGAGCCGTCCACGATCGCCACCGCCATCCGGATCGGCAACCCGGCGAGCTGGACCAGGGCGTTGGACGCCCGGGACTCCTCCGGCGGCCTGATCGCCGCCGTCACCGACCGGGAGATCCTGGCCGCGTACCGGCTGCTGGCCCGCGAGGTCGGGGTCTTCGTCGAGTTGGGCAGCGCGGCCAGCGTGGCCGGCCTGCTCCAGCAGGGCGCCGCCGGCAGGATCCCGGCCGGCTCGACGGTCGTCTGCACGGTCACCGGGCACGGCCTGAAGGACCCGGAGTGGGCCATCTCCACCGCGCCTTCCCCGATCACCATCGCCAACGATCCGCTGGCCGCCGCCCGCTCGCTCGACCTGGCCTGAACCACGCCTGATCCATCCCGTCCTGTGGGCGGGACCTGGGACGGGGGCGGGCGGTGCGCGCCGCGGCGGGTGCGGGAGACTTCTCCCGCCCCGCAATCGTCCTCTCTCCAGGAGTGAGCCACGCCGATGTCGGTGCTCGCCAGATTCAGCCTCGCCAATCGAGGGCTGATCGCCCTCATCGCGGTGGTGACCACGGCGTTCGGAGCGTTCGCCGTGCCGTCGCTGAAGCAGCAACTCCTGCCGTCGCTGGAGTTCCCGGCCGCGTTCATCGTGGCCGCGTACCCCGGAGCCGGCCCGGAGGTCGTCGAGTCGCAGGTCACCGAGCCGATCGAGAACAGCCTCCAGGGCATTCCCGGCCTGGACAAGGTCACCTCGACCTCGCGCGAGGGCTCGACGACCGTCCAGGTGCAGTACGAGTTCGGCACGGACCTGGACGACGTGGTCAACAAGATGGAGACCGCGCTCAACCGGATCGACACGCAACTGCCGGAGGGCGTCGACCCGCAGGTCATCGCCGGCAGCACCGACGACCTGCCCGCCGTGGTGCTCGCCGCGTCGGGCGGCGACGACCAGCGCGCCCTCGCGGAGAAGTTGCGTGGCGCGGTCGTGCCGGAGTTGGAGGCGATCGAGGGGGTCCGGTCGGTCGACGTGACCGGCGCCCGGGACGACGTCGTGGTGGTCACCCCGAATCCGGCGAAGCTGGCCGCGACGAAGCTCCAGCCGGCCGCGATCGGCGCCGCGCTGAAGACCAACGGCGTGACGGTGCCGGCCGGCGCGGTGGCCGACGGCACCCGGGCGCTTCCCGTGCAGGTGGGCACCCCGCTCGCCACGCTGGACGACCTGCGCGGCATCGTCGTCGCGCCGGCGGCGGGGAAGGCCGCCCCGGTCCGCCTCGGCGACGTGGCCACCGTCGAGCAGCAGCTCGCCCCGGCCACCGCGATCACCCGGACCAACGGCAGGGACAGCCTCGGCATCGCCGTCACCGCCGCCCCCGACGGCAACGCGGTGGAGATCTCCCACGAGATCCGGGACCGGCTGGCCGAGCTGCGCGAGGTCTCCGGCGCCGAGCTGACCGTGGTCTTCGACCAGGCGCCGTTCGTCGAGAAGTCCATCGAGAGCCTGACCACCGAGGGCCTGCTGGGCCTGGTCATGGCCGTCATCGTCATCCTGGTCTTCCTGCTGTCGATCCGCTCCACCGTGGTCACCGCGGTCTCCATCCCGCTCTCGGTGGTGGTCGCCCTGATCGCGCTCTGGATCGGCGACTACTCGCTGAACCTGCTCACCCTCGGCGCGCTCACCATCGCGGTCGGCCGGGTGGTCGACGACTCGATCGTCGTGCTGGAGAACATCAAGCGACACCTGGAGTACGGCGAGCCGAAGCGCGAGGCGATCCTCGCCGCCGTCCGCGAGGTGGCCGGCGCGGTGACCGCGTCCACGCTCACCACGGTGGCCGTCTTCGCGCCGATCGCGCTGGTGGGCGGCTTCGTCGGGCAGCTGTTCGCGCCGTTCGCGATCACCGTCACCGTGGCGCTGCTCGCCTCGCTGCTGGTCTCGCTGACCGTCATCCCGGTGCTCGCGTACTGGTTCCTCAAGCCCTCCGGCGGCACGGCGGACGACGCCGCGGTGCGCCGGGCGGCGGAGGAGAAGGAGCTGCGCAGCCCGTTGCAGCGGGCGTACCTGCCGGTGATCGGGTTCGCCACCCGGAAGCGGGCCACCCGCTGGATCACCCTGGGGCTCGGCGTGCTCGTGCTGTTCGGCACGTTCGGACTGTCCCGTCAACTGGAGACCAACTTCATCGACGACTCCGGCCAGGACACGCTGAGCATGACGCAGGAGCTGCCGGCGGGCACCGGGCTGGCCGGCACCGACGCGGCGGCCCGCCAGATCGAGGCGGTGCTGGAGCGGACCGACGGCGTCGAGACGTACCAGGTGACGGCGGGCGGCGGGGACAACCCGTTCGCGGGCGGCGGCAACAACGTCGCCACCTGGTCGCTGGCCCTCGGCGGCGAGACGGACGCCAAGGAGATGCGGGAGGTCCTGCGCAAGGAGATCGACGCGCTCGGCGCGGCCGTCGGCGAGGTCAGCTTCGGCGCCGGGCAGGGCGGGGCCGCCGCCAACCAGCTGGAGGTGGTCGTCCAGGCCACCGACCCGGAGGCGCTGAACCGGGCCGCCGAGGAGGTGCGGGCGGCGATGGCCGGCGTGTCGGGTGTGGAGGACGTCTCCACCAGCCTCGCCACCCGGGTGCCGCGCGTCGACGTCACCGTCGACCGGGTCGCCGCCGGCCGGGCCGGGCTCACCGAGGCCGCCGTCGGCCAGCTGGTGGCGCAGGCGTTCCGGGGCGCGCCGCTGGGCCAGGTGACCCTGGACGGCGGGCAGCGGGACGTGGTGCTGCGGTTCGCGGGCAAGGTGCCGGTCTCGGTCGAGGAGCTGCGCGCGCTGCCGGTGGGGCCGGTGAAGCTGGACGCCATCGCCGACGTCACCGTGGCCGAGGGGCCGCAGCAGGTGACCCGGATCGAGGGGGAGCGGAGCGTCTCGGTGACCGGTACGGCCACCGGCTCCAACCTCGGCGCCACCACCCAGGAACTGCAGAAGAAGTTGGACGCCATCGACGTGCCGGGGGCGACCTTCGCCATCGGCGGCGTCAGCGCCGACCAGGAGGAGGCGTTCGCCGACCTGGGCCTGGCCGTGCTCGCGGCCATCGCGATCGTCTTCCTGATCATGGTGGCCACGTTCCGCAGCCTGACCCAGGCGCTGATCCTGCTGGTCTCCGTGCCGTTCGCGGCGACCGGCGCGATCGGCCTGCTGCTGGCCACCGGCACCCCGCTGGGCGTGCCGGCGCTGATCGGCGTGCTCATGCTGGTCGGCATCGTGGTGACCAACGCGATCGTGCTGCTCGACCTGATCAACCAGTACCGGGCGCAGGGCATGGGGGTCCGGGAGGCGGTGGTCGAGGGCGGCCGGCGCCGGCTGCGGCCGATCCTGATGACCGCGGTCGCCACCATCTTCGCGCTGCTGCCGATGGCGTTCGGCCTCACCGGGGAGGGTGGCTTCATCTCCAAGCCGCTGGCGATCGTGGTGATCGGCGGTCTGCTCAGCTCGACGCTGCTCACCCTGATCCTGGTGCCGACGCTCTACACGATGGTGGAGCACACCAAGGAGGGCATCCGCTCCTGGCGGGCGCGCCGGTCCGGTGGCGCGACCTCGGCGGGTCCGGCGGCCCCCGCGCCCGGCGCCCGGGACGGCGGGACGGAGCGGGCCGGCGAGCCGGTGCCCGTGGCACCGTCGGCCGGCGCGGAGGGGACGGCCCGGCCGGCGCCGTCGGCCGCGCTGGTGGACGGCACCGACCAGTTCGAGGTGCTGCGGCTGCCGAAGAGCCGCAAGTCGCCGCTGCCGCCGGCGGAGTAGCGCCCGCACGTCCGCGGACGCCCCCGGCCGGTCCCGCCCGCCGGGGGCGTCCGCGTTCGGTCAGGTACCCGCCGGAGGCCGTGGCGCGCCGGCCACCGCCCGGTAGGGTCCGGACGTGCCGTCCACCGTCTCGGTCCTCGCCCGCAACCGGAACTTCCGCAATCTTGTCCTGGCCGAGCTGGTGGTCTTCGGCGCCGACTGGTTCGTCATGGTGCCGCTGCTGGTGCTCCTGCCGGACCTGACCGGCAGCGGCGTGTGGGGGGCCCTGGTGCTCGCCGTGGACACCGGCATCGTGGCGTTGCTGCTGCCGTACACGGGCACGGTCGCCGACCGGTTCGACCGGCGCAAAATCATGATCGCCGCCAACGTCGCGGCCCTGCTCGGCGTGCTCCTGCTGCTCGGCGTGCGCAGCGCCGGCACGGCCTGGCTGGCGATGGTCGGGATCGGCGTGGTGGCGGTGGCCAAGGCGTTCTACTCCCCGGCGGCACAGGCCGCCCTGCCCAACGTGCTCGATCCCGACGAGCTGGCCGCCGGCAACGCCGTCGCCGGGTCGGCCTGGGGCACCATGACCATCGTCGGCGCCTCGCTCGGCGGCGTGCTCAGCGCCGCCGTCGGCCCGTACGCCTGCTTCTGGGTGGGAGTGGTCGGCCTGGCGATGGCGGCGGGCCTGGCGGCGCTGATCCGCCGGCCGTTGCAGGCCCCGCGCGACGCCGGTCGACCGGCGCAGCAGACCTGGGCGGCGATCCGCGAGGCGCTGGGCTACATCGGGCACCGGCCGCGGGTGTTGGGGCTGGTCACCGTGAAGAGCGCGGTCGGCCTGGGCAACGGCGTGTTGACGGTCTTCCCGCTGCTCGCCGCGCTGTACGGCGTGGGGCCGGTCGGCACCGGGCTGCTCTTCGCGGTCCGCGGGGCGGGTGCGCTGGTCGGGCCGATCCTGATGCGTCGGGTGCTGAACAACCGGGCCTGGCTGCTGTCCGGGCTCGCGCTGTCCATGTCCCTGTACGGGCTGGCCTACCTCGGCATTTCGGTCGCCGCCTGGTTCCCGCTGGTGCTGGCCCTGGTCTTCGTCGCGCACTTCGCCGGCGGCAGCAACTGGGTGATGTCGAACTTCGCCCTGCAGGGCGAGGTGCCCGACCGGTTGCGGGGCCGGGTGTTCGCCACCGACATGATGCTGGCGACGCTGGCCATCTCGGTCAGCCAGCTCGTGGTGGCGGCCGTGGTGGACACCGTGGACGAACGGGTGGTGCTGGCCGGCTGCGGCCTGGTCACGCTGGTCTACGCGGTCGGCTGGCGGATCGCCACCCGGCAGCTCTCCCTCACCGACCCGGTCGGGGAGCCGGACCCGACCCCCGCCCGCTGACCCGCCGCCGGTCAGCCCTGACGTGCTCGCGGATCAGGGCTGTTCCGCCCCGCCGGTCAGGGCTGTCCCGCCCCGCCTGCGGGCGCGTCCGGCCGGGACCGACCGTCCCACCGCGTCGGCGGCTGGCCGGGGCCGGCCGCCGTCCATACCGGCGCGGGCTGCCCGGCGGCGGTCGGCGTGGGCCCGGGGGTCGGCGCGGGCCCGGCGGGCGGCCAGCCGCCCGAGGGGGCGGCCGCCGGGCCGGTCGCCTGCCGCCCGGCGAGCACCGCCGCGATCACCAGGCCCAGCCCGAGGGGGTACGCCACGGCCATCACCACGCTGTACGCCGTGTTCACCAGCTGGAACTCGCGCCACCCGAAGTCCTCGCCGTCGGAATATCCGAAGTAGCCGTCGATCAGGCGGGGAGCCAGCAGGACCCAGGCGAGGGTGAGCGCCGAGCTGACGAGCAGCACGCCGAGGCCGAACAGGGCCAGCAGCCGGGGCCGTCGGGGCAGCCGACGCCCGGCCGTCGCGGTCAGCACCAGGCCGACCAGCAACACCAGCACCGTGGGCGCCTGCGTGGCCAGCGTCGTCGCCAGGTGTCCGAGCACTCTGCCTCCTGCCGTTGTCGGTCGGGTCAGGCTAGCGGAACGGCGCCGGGCCGGATCACACGCGCGGTGCCGGCGGCGGCCCCGTCCCAGCCGGCGGGCGGCCGGCCGCGACGTCGGTACGGAGCCATAGCATGAGGCCGTGCCGACGACATTCGCCTCCGGTCCGGTCCGGGTCCGGGTTCCCGCCACCAGCGCCAACCTGGGGCCGGGCTTCGACGCCCTGGGGCTCGCCCTGGCCCTCCACGACGACGTGGCCGCCGAGGTCACGGCGGGGGGCGTCACGGTGGCCGTGACGGGGCAGGGCGCCGGGGAGTTGCCGACCGACGACCGGCACCTGGTCGTGCGCGCCATGCGGGCCGCCTTCGACGCGCTGGGCGGCCAGCCGCCGGGCCTGGCGGTGGAGTGCGTCAACCGCATCCCGCAGGCCCGGGGGCTGGGTTCCTCGTCGGCCGCGATCGTCGCCGGCGTGTTGCTCGCCCGGGCGCTGGTGACCGACGGGGAAACCCGTCTGGACGACGCCGCCGCGCTGCGGCTCGCCGCCGGGATCGAGGGCCATCCGGACAATGTGGCGCCCTGCCTGCTCGGCGGTTTCACGCTGGCCTGGACGGAGTCGTCCGGGGCCCGGGCGGTGTCGCTGCCGGTCGTCGCCGGCGTACGCCCGACGGTCTTCGTGCCGCAGGAGCGCGGCCTGACGGCGGCGGCGCGGGCCGCGCTGCCGGCCTCCGTGCCGCACGGGGACGCGGCGCTGAACGCCGGACGTGCCGCGCTGCTGGTGCACGCGATGACCGCCGAGCCGGCGCTGCTGCTGCCGGCCACCGTCGACCGGCTGCACCAGGACTACCGGGCGGAGGGCATGCCGGGCAGCGCCGCCCTGGTCAGGGCGCTTCGTGAGGCGGGTGTGGCCGCTGTGATCAGTGGGGCCGGGCCGACCGTACTGGCCCTGGACGGGGTGCCGGAAGGCTACGATCCGGGAACAGACTGGCAGGTCTGGCGGTTGGACCCGGACGGGCACGGAGCACGGGTTGCCCGGGGTAGACTCGGACACGCGGAGCGGGACCCTGTTGCCGCAGGTCGGAAGAGTTGATTACGCTCTAGACTTAGCACAGCCGCGAAGCATGCGATCTTCCTGCGGGTCGGCGCACCCCCGAAGCTTTCGGCGGTAAGCCCGTCACCCCTGCCTAGGCCCACGCCGCACCGCAGTCTTCACAGGTCGCCGCAGACGGCGAGACCTGCTCACCGATGTTGGTGAGTCGGGAAACCGACCGGCTGCTGTGTCACAGACTCCCGCGACGCGTCCATGCGAGGCGGGTGCACCGAGGCCGCCCGGCCACCTTGTTTTCGACCCCGGGCAGTCCCGGCCTATCGAGGGAAGGAATCCATTGAGCGACACCACCGACGTGACGTCGGATGTTTCCAACGTCGCTGGCGATGCCACCACCGCCGCCGCCCCCGCCCGTCGTCGGCGCAGCGGCACCGGTCTGTCGGCGATGCTGCTGCCGGAGCTGCAGAGCCTGGCCGCGTCGCTCGGCATCTCGGGCACGGCTCGGATGCGCAAGGGCGAGCTGATCAGCGCGATCTCCGAGCGGCAGGGCGGCGCCACCGCCGGGACCCCTCGACCGCGGGCCGAGGTCGCGGCCGCCGCCGCTCCCGCCCGTGAGGAGGTCCACGCGGAGGTCCGCGAGACCACCGAGCGGCCCGAGGCCGAGCGGCGGGCCGCGGAGCAGGCCCCGGCGGAGCCGGCGGCCGTCGAGACCGAGGGCCGTGGCCGGACCCGGCGCAGCCGGGCCGCCGCCGCCGAGGCGCGGGCCGCCGCCGCCGAGACCCGTCCCGCGGAGACCCGCACGGACGAGGCCGAGGCCGGCGAGCGTGCCGACCGGGGCGAGGGCCGTGGCCGCGAGCGGGCCGAGCGGGCTGACCGTGCGGAGCGCGGTGAGCGTGCCGAGCGGGCTGACCGTGCGGAGCGCGGCGAGCGGGCTGACCGTGCGGAGCGCGGCGAGCGTGCCGAGCGCGGTGAGCGTGCCGAGCGCGGCGACCGCAACGAGCGGGCCGAGCGCGGTGAGCGGGCCGACCGCAACGAGCGGGGCGACCGCGGTCAGCGCGTCGAGCGCGACGCCGACGGCGACGACGACGAGGGCGGCGGCCGGCGCGGCCGGCGCAGCCGGTTCCGGGACCGTCGCCGCGGCCGCGGCGAGCGGGCCGAGGGCGGCGGCGACGGCGGGCGCGAGCCGCAGGTCGGCGAGGACGACGTGCTCGTCCCGGTGGCCGGCATCATCGACGTCCTCGACAACTACGCCTTCGTGCGGACCACCGGCTACCTGGCCGGCCCGAACGACGTCTACGTCTCGATGTCCCAGATCAAGAAGTACGGTCTGCGGCGCGGTGACGCCATCACCGGTGCGGTGCGCGCCTCGCGCGACGGCGAGCAGCGGCGGGACAAGTACAACCCGCTGGTGCGGCTGGACACCATCAACGGGATGGAGCCGGACGAGGCGAAGCGTCGGCCCGAGTTCTACAAGCTCACCCCGCTGTACCCGCAGGAGCGGCTGCGGCTGGAGACCGAGCCGCACATCCTCACCACCCGGGTGATCGACCTGGTCATGCCGCTCGGCAAGGGCCAGCGCGCGCTGATCGTGTCGCCGCCGAAGGCGGGCAAGACGATGGTGCTGCAGGCCATCGCGAACGCGATCACGCACAACAACCCGGAGTGCCACCTGATGGTGGTGCTGGTGGACGAGCGCCCCGAAGAGGTCACCGACATGCAGCGGTCGGTGAAGGGTGAGGTCATCGCGGCGACGTTCGACCGTCCGCCGCAGGACCACACCACGGTGGCGGAGCTGGCGATCGAGCGGGCGAAGCGCCTGGTCGAGCTGGGCCACGACGTGGTCGTGCTGCTCGACTCGGTGACCCGGCTCGGTCGGTCGTACAACCTGGCGGCGCCGGCCAGCGGCCGGATCATGTCGGGTGGTATCGACTCCACCGCGCTCTACCCGCCGAAGCGCTTCCTGGGTGCGGCCCGCAACATCGAGAACGGCGGCTCCCTGACCATCCTCGCCACCGCGCTGGTGGAGACCGGGTCCATGGCGGACACGGTCATCTTCGAGGAGTTCAAGGGCACCGGCAACGCGGAGCTGAAGCTGGACCGGAAGATCGCCGACAAGCGCACCTTCCCGGCCATCGACATCCACCCGTCCGGCACGCGCAAGGAGGAGATCCTGCTCGCGCCGGAGGAGCTGGCCATCATCCACAAGCTCCGCAAGGTGCTGCACTCGCTGGACTCGCAGGCGGCGCTGGACCTGCTGCTCGACAAGCTCAAGCAGACCCGCACCAACATCGAGTTCCTGATGCAGATCGCCAAGTCGACGCCGGGGGAGTGACCCTCCCCGGCTGAGACCGACGAGAAGGGCATGGCCGTCGCGGCCGTGCCCTTCTCGCGTCCCCGGGCACCCTTGCCGTCAACCGGCCGCCATCCGTCCACGCGCGACAGTCACGTTCCGTCGCCACGCCCGCCAGGGGCTCTCCTCGCGGTGTCGCGCTTGGACCTGCGGGCCGCTCGCTGTCGAGGTCCGTCATGGGACACGGGGGTGGAGTTTTCCTTCGGTTTGGTTGACAGGTATTGAAACTTCTATTCACAGTCCGGTTGACTGTGCCCCATGCGTACCCGCAGACGATCCGCTCGGCTCGCTGGCGTCCTGCTGCTGACGCCGCTGCTCACCATGGCCGGCACCGTGCCGGCGACCGCCGGTGCGCCGAATCCGGCCACCGACCTCTCCGCCACCGCGGCCGAGGACGCGCCCCGCGCCTCCTCGTACCCCGCCGACTCCGTCACGCTCTCCGGCGACCCGGACGCGGGCGCGGCGGCCGCCGGGTCCCCGACCGGCGTCGAGCCGGCCGGCGGCCTGGAGACCGCCAAGACCACCCGCCCGGTCGCCCCGGGCCTCCAACTCACCTCCTTCGACCGGTACGACGCCGCCGGCTGGCTGCGCGCCGACGCGCTCACGGCCGACCTCACCGGCGGCGTCACCGTGGACTACGTGAACTCCGGCGCGGTCAGCCGGGCCGAGCCGCTGCGCCGCGCGGTGGACGCCTCCCGCGCGGTCGCCGCGGTCAACGGCGACTTCTTCGACATCAACAACTCGGGTGCCGCCCAGGGCGTCGGGATCCGCGACGGTGAGCTGGTCCAGTCCGCGGTCAGCGGGCACCGCAACGCCGTCGCGATCACCACCGAGGGGCTCGGCCGGGTGATCCAGGTCAACTTCGACGGGACCGCGACGCTGCCCACCGGCCCGGTGACGCTGACCCAGTTCAACAACATGATCCAGGCGAACGGGATCGGCGTGTTCACCCCGCTCTGGGGGTCGTACACCCGGGAACGCGCGGTCGCCGGTGCCGCCCGCGTCACGGAGGTCACGGTGGTCGACGGCCGCGTCGCCACCGTCGGCGCGACGGCCGGCACCGGGCCGATCCCGGCCGGCACCACCGTGCTGCTCGGCCGCGACGCCGGCGCGGACGCCCTCGCCGGGCTGCGCCCCGGCGACCCGGTGACGGTCGCCTGGCAGCCCAAGCCCGCCGACGGCAGCACCCTGCACGCGGCGGTCGGCGGCGGCAACGTGCTGGTCCGTGACGGCGTGGTGCAGAACATCGCCGACGCGACGCTGGCCCCGCGCACGTCGGTCGGCTTCTCCGCCGACGGCCGGCGCATGATCCTGCTGACCGTGGACGGCCGGCAGGTCGACAGCCGCGGCGTCACCCAGACCGAGATGGGCCGGATGATGGCCGAGCTCGGCGCCCACCACGCGCTCAACCTCGACGGCGGCGGCTCGTCCACGCTGCTCGCCCGGGAGCCGGGCGCGGCGGCCGTGCAGGTGGAGAACAGCCCGTCCGACGGGACGGAGCGCGCGGTGCCCAACGGCCTGGCCCTCTACGCGCCCCAGGGCAGCGGCCGGCTCACCGGGTACTGGCTGGAGACCGCCAGCGACCCGACCAGCGCACCCGGCGTCGCGCCGGTGCGCGGCGGCCGCCCCGACCGGGTCTTCCCCGGCCTCACCCGCCGGCTCACCGCCGCCGGCCATGACGAGACGTACGGCCCGGCGGCCGGCGCGCCGGAGTGGCGGGCCAACCCGGCGGTGCACGGCAAGGTCGACGAGTCTGGTGTCTTCCGGGCCGCGACGCCGGGCCGGACCACCGTCACCGCCTGGCGGGGCGAGGCCAGCGGCACCCTCGACCTCACCGTCCTCGGCCCGCTGGCCCGCATCGACTCCACCGTGGACCGGATCGGCCTGGACGGCACCGACGGCAGCGCGCTGTTCGGCGTGGTCGGCTACGACGCCGAGGGCAACACCGCCCCGATCGAGCCCGCCGACCTGAAGCTGGAGTACGACGCGGAACTGCTCAAGATCACCCCGACCGCCGAGGGCAACCTCGCCGTCACCGCGTTGCGGAACACCGGCTCGGCGCTGGTCACGGTCCGCGTGGGCGACAGCAGCACCGTCCTGCCCGTCACCGTCGGGCTCACCGACGTGCCGGTGGCCACGTTCGACGACGCGGCGGCCTGGAAGTTCAGCCAGGCCCGGGCCAGCGGCGCCGTCGCCCCGGCGCCCGGTCGCACCGGCACCGGCCTGAAGATGACGTACGACTTCAGCCAGTCCACCGGCACCCGGGCCGCGTACGCCGACCCGCCGGCCTGGATCGAGGTGGCCGGCCAGCCGCAGGCGTTCGGCATGTGGATCCACGGCAACGGCACCGGGGAGTGGCCCAGCCTGCACCTGCACGACGCGCAGAACACGCAGCACGTCCTGCGCGGCCCGCTGATCACCTGGAAGGGCTGGAAGTACGTCGAGTTCGCCGTGCCCGCCGGGGTCCAGTACCCGGTGCGGATCCGCCGGTTCTACGTGGCGGAGACCAACGCCGCCGCCCAGTACCGCAGCGAGGTGGTCATCGACGACCTGGTGGCGAAGGTGCCGCAGACGGTCGACGTGCCGGCGGAGGCGCCCCGCACCGACCGGGTGGTGCTCCGCGACGGCACGGTCGACGGCGCGCCCTGGCGCTTCGCGGTGATGTCCGACGCGCAGTTCGTCGCGGCGGACCCGGACAGCGACCTGGTCGCCCAGGCCCGCCGTACGCTCCGCGAGGTCAAGGCCGCGAAGCCGGACTTCCTGGTGATCAACGGCGACTTCGTGGACACCGCCTACCCGGCCGACTTCGCGCTGGCGAAGCGGGTGCTGGACGAGGAACTCGGCGGGGAACTGCCGTACTACTACGTGCCCGGCAACCACGAGATCATGGGTGCCCCGATCGCCAACTTCCGGGCCGCGTTCGGCGACGCCGAGCGGGTCTTCGACCACAAGGGCACCCGGTTCGTCACGCTGAACTCGTCGACCGGCTCACTGCGCGGCGGCGGCTTCGACCAGGTGCGGATGCTGCGCGAGGCGCTCGACTCGGCGGCCGGCGACCCGGCGATCGGCTCGGTGGCGGTGCTGCACCACCACCCGCCGCGCGACCCGAGCCCGGCCAAGGCCAGCCAGCTCGGCGACCGCAAGGAGGCCGCGCTGCTGGAGCAGTGGCTGGCCGACTTCCAGCACCGCACCGGCAAGGGGGCGGTCTTCGTCGGCGGACACGTCGGCACGTTCCACGCCGACCGGGTCGACGGGGTGCCGTACCTGATCAACGGCAACTCGGGCAAGAACCCGTCCACCCCGGCCGACCAGGGCGGATTCACCGGGTGGACCGAGTTCGGGGTGGACCCGGTGAGCCCCGCCGAAGCCGACCAGGCCCGGCGGGACCCGCTCGCCGAGGGCCCGCGCTGGGTCGCCGCCGAGTTCCACGCGCACGTCGACGGGCTCGCGCTGGCCGCCCCGGCCAGCGTCGCCGTCGGCGCCCCGGCGACGGTCACCGCCACGGTGACCCAGCCGGGCGGGCGTACGGTGCCGGTGGCGGCGCCGGTGAGCGCGGACTGGTCCGCCTCGCCGAACCTGCACGTCGGCTCGGCCGCCGGGCTGAAGCCCTGGCACGTGGCCCGCTTCGACCCGGCCACCGGCACGCTCACCGCCCTGAGCCCCGGCGCGCAGGTCAAGCTGGCCGTGGACGTCAACGGCGTCCACGCCGAGGCGACCGTCACCCTGACCCCCGCCGCCTGAGGTGTAAGGAAGGGCACCTTCCTATCGCCTGGTGCATAGGAAGGTGCCCTTCCCAGCGCCGATCTGAGGCCCGCACCGATCTCCGGTGCGGGCCTCAGAAGTCGCCCTCGGCGACCTGGAAGACGGTGAGGCCGAGGGCGCGCCACATCCGCACCACCTGCTGACGGTCGTCGAAGACGCCGACCACCCGGTAGCGGTCGGCGACCTCGCGCTCGTAGATCTCCTGCTTGACCACCGAGTCCTTGCGGTTGTCGCCGACGGCGCGCAGGTGCAGGTCGAGGTAGGGGACCCGGACGTGCCGGGCCAGCCACGCCTCGGTGGCGGGCCGGGCGGTGGCGTCCCGGCCCGAGCAGAAGACCACTCCGTACCCGGCCGCGTGCATCGCCCGGACCGCCGCGATCACCGCCGGGTTCGGCTCGTCCTCGTCGACCCGGGTCATGTCGTACGGGCTGCGCGAGACGTTCAGCGCGACCGTGCCGTCGATGTCGACCAGGACGATCTCCGGCGGCCCGGTCGACGGGGCGTGCACCGTGGCCGGCCGTCCCGTCCGGGCCTGCGGCACCGGCAGCGGGAGCGCCCGCCCCTCCAGGTAGCGCTCGTGCAGCCGGCGGATCCACGCCTCGCCGACGCGTTCGGCCTCCGGGCGGGCGGCGTCACGGCGGAGGCACTCCTCCAGGGGCACGTCGGTGAAGTCGTGCACCTCGAACTCGGCGCCGTACCGGGCGGCCAGGTCGGCCCAGTCCCGCAGGGTCCGCGACCGCAGGTTGGTGTCGTCGACGCAGACGTCCGCCCGGGCCCGCAGCAGCGCCTCGACCTGCGCCCGCTGCACGACGGTCACCTGCCACTCCGCCCACTGGGTGAACAGCCGCTCGCCGTGCAGCATCCGGCGCAGGTCGTCCCGGTTGACCCGGACCACGGACGGTTGCAGCGTCCGGGCGAACGTGGTCTTGCCGGAGGCGGGCAGTCCCCGGGTGGCGATCAGGCGGGCCATGGCTCCTCCGTGTCGTACGTCTCGGCGGGCCGGCGGCGGGTCCGCCGCCGTGCCCCGGGCGGGGCACGACCGGCGGGCGGCCGTGCCGGGGTGAATGCCCGGCCAGGCGGCGGGAATGCGGGAGACGGGGCGCGCGTTGTCGATGCCGGAGCAGCCGTACGGCCCGATTGCCGGGCCGGCGCCGGCCCATGGCACACTGGTCAATCGGCCACCGGTTCCGGTTCACGCCCGAGCCCGTCGCGCACGAGGCGACGGACACCGACGGCGACCCGGCGACCATCCACGAAAGGACCGAGGCGACATGAAGCCCAACATCCACCCGGAGTACGTGACCACCGAGGTCACCTGCTCCTGCGGCAACACCTTCAGCACCCGCAGCACCGCCAAGGGCGGCTCGATCCACGTCGAGACCTGCAGCGCCTGCCACCCGTTCTACACGGGTAAGCAGCGCGTCCTGGACACCGCCGGGCGGGTCGCGAAGTTCCAGCAGAAGTACGCCAAGGTTCAGGCCAAGAAGGCCAAGTAACTCCTCGTTCGGCGCCCGCGCCCGGTTTCGTGCCGGACGCGGGCGTCGTCCGTATCCGCCCCGGTTCCGCCCCCGTCCCGTCGTCGTCGAAGGAGCTTCCCCCGCATGAGCAGCGAGCGCCTGGCCGCCCTCCTCGACGAGTACGCCGAGCTGGAGAAGCGGCTGGCGGACCCGGCGATCCACGCCGACCAGGGCACCGCCCGCCGGGTCGGCCGTCGGTACGCCGAGCTGGTCCCGCTGCACAAGGCGGCCGGGGAGCTGGAGCAGGCCCGCGCCGACCTTGTCGCCGCCCGGGAGCTGGCCGCCGAGGATCCGTCCTTCGCCGCCGAGGCGGAGTCGATCGCGGCGACCCTGCCGGCGCTGGAGGAGCGGCTGGCCGAGCTGCTGATCCCGCGTGACCCGCACGACGCCAAGGACGTGATCGTCGAGATCAAGGCCGGCGAGGGCGGCGAGGAGTCCGCGCTCTTCGCGGGCGACCTGCTGCGGATGTACACCCGCTACGCCGAGCGGCGCGGCTGGCTCACCGAGGTGATCGACGCCCAGGACTCGGACCTCGGCGGGGTGAAGGACGTCTCGCTGGCGATCAAGACCAAGGGCGTGCCCGAGGGCGGCAACGGCGTGTGGTCCCGGCTCAAGTGGGAGGGCGGCGTGCACCGGGTGCAGCGCGTCCCGGTCACCGAGTCGCAGGGCCGCATCCACACCAGCGCCGCGGGCGTGCTGGTGCTGCCCGAGGCGGAGGACGTCGACGTCACCATCGACCCGAACGACCTGCGGATCGACGTGTTCCGCTCGTCGGGGCCGGGCGGCCAGTCGGTGAACACCACCGACTCGGCGGTGCGGATCACCCATGTCCCGACCGGCATCGTGGTCTCCTGCCAGAACGAGAAGTCCCAGTTGCAGAACCGGGAGCAGGCGATGCGGATCCTGCGTGCGCGGCTGCTGGCGGCGGCCCAGGAGCAGGCCGACGCGGCCGCCTCGGACGCCCGCAAGGCGCAGGTGCGCACCGTGGACCGCTCGGAGCGGATCCGCACCTACAACTTCCCGCAGAACCGGATCACCGACCACCGGATCGGCTACACCGCGTACAACCTCGACCTGTCGCTCGCCGGGGACCTGGACGGCGTCCTCGACGCCCTGGCGGAGGCCGACCGCGCCGCCCGCCTGGCCGGCGACACGGAGCTGACCCGCCGCTGACCCGCCGCCGTCGGTGGACGGTCCGGCGTGCCGCCCGAGGAGGTGGGCGGGGGTCAGGAGGCGCGGGGGCGGGTCTTCGCGCGGAGCATCTCGCGGTCGGCGGCCTCGAACGCGGCGCTGAGGGCGTCGCGCAGGCCCGGGCCGGTGGCGCCCACCTCGGCGAAGCCGACGCTGACCCCGACCGGGGTGCCGGGCACCAGCGACTCCCAGTCCTCCGTCCGCACGGCGGCGTCGATCCGGCGGCCCACCTCGGCCGCCTCGGCCATCCCGGCGTGGGGAAGCACCACCACGAACTCGTCGCCGCCGTAGCGGGCCACGAAGTCGCCCCGGCGCATCACCCGGTTGATCACCCCGGCGACGCGCTGGAGCACCAGGTCGCCGGAGTGGTGCCCGTGCCGGGTGTTGACCGCCTTGAAGCCGTCCAGGTCGCAGACGCCGATCACCACCCGGTCGCCGCCGGCGACAATCGTGGCGATGTAACGCTCCAGCCGGCGCCGGTTGGGCAGCCCGGTCAGCGGGTCGGTCAGCGCCTCGCCCTCGAAGCGGGCCGCCTCGCGGCGCATCTCCTCGTGGTCGATGCGGGCGGCGATGCCGTCGATGTAGACGTCCCGGAGCCGGTCGTTGCGCTGGGCGGCAAGCCGGAACGCCAGCCGGTCGGCCCGGTGCGCCCCCGCGTGGTCGCCGGAGCGGGCCAGGGCGATGCTGCGCAGCCGCGCCGGCTCGGCCGCGCCCAGCGTCTCGCTGGAGACCTGGACGGTGTCCAGCCGGGTGACCGCCTCGATCGGCCGCCCCTCGGCGACGGCGAGGCAGACCTGGCCGAGCTGACGCATGTCGCGGGCCCGGGCGCTGTCCCCGCCGTGGCCGAGCAGCCGCGCCGGGGCGGCGTCCGTGCCGACCTCCAGCCGGTCGCCGAGGGCCCCCCGCCGGGCGGCGGCGTAGCCGTACGCGGCCAGGCTGCTCGGGCGCAGCTTCCCGGCCCGGCCGGTACGCAGGAACCGGTCCAGGTCGGCGGCGACGTCCCGCAGCACGCGCAGGCAACCGTCGCTGTCGCCGTTGTGGTCCAGCGCCACCGCGTTGCGCAGCCGGATGCCGGGGGCGGCGAACGTCTCCTCCGGGATCCCGGCGGTCGTCCCGAGCTGCCGCGCCCGCTCGATCGCGCCGAGGGCGTAGCCGTGGAAGCTGAGGTAGGAGTAGGCCATCGCCAGGTCGTGCCAGCCCCACGCGGTGTCCCGGTCGGGATCCGGCACCGCGCCCAGCGCTCGGGCGGCCTTGACCAGGTGCGTGACGCAGCGGTCCAGCGCGCCCTGGTGGTGCGCGGCGAGCGCGGCCAGCGCGTTGAGGTGCCCGTGCAGGTAGGGCTCGGCGAGGTCGCGGACCGCGGTGGAGGCCTCCTCGACGGCCCGCGTGTACTCCGCCGTCCGGCCCAGGTTGATCACCGCCGAGAGGCGCTGTACCAGGGCGTCGGCCCGCGCGTACGGGTCGGTGGTGGTGCCGATGACGCGGTCGAGGATCGAATACGCCTCGGCGGAACGGCTGGACTCCTGCAACGCCCGCGACCGCGTCAGGGCGTCAACCTGGTCGGTGACCCGGTCGAGCCAACCCACCCGCGACCTCCTGTCGGTGTGCGCCCGGACGCATCCGCTCGTGATGTCCGCCGCGACGCCTCATGATTATCTCGTGACGACCGCGCCGCAACAGCCGTCCGAAGGGACGAGACGACAACGCCCTTCCGTGGCGGTGTCCCGGGCGGCCCGGGCGCTGGCCGACGCCGGTGTCGAGGCGGCCCGCGCCGACGCGGAGCAGTTGGCCGCGTACGTGCTGGGGGTGCCCCGGGGGCGGCTGGCGCTGGCCGACGGCTTCACCGCCGAGCAGCTCGACCGGTTCGACGGGCTGGTCGCCCGGCGGGCCGACCGGGAGCCGTTGCAGCACCTCACCGGCGTCGCCGGCTTCCGGCACCTGGAGCTGGGCGTCGGGCCGGGGGTCTTCGTGCCCCGGCCGGAAACCGAGCTGCTCGCCGGCTGGGGGATCGCGCGGGCCGGGCGCCTGCCCGCCCCGGTGGTGGTGGACCTGTGCAGCGGCTCCGGAGCGATCGCCCTGTCGGTCGCCCAGGAACTGCCGGCCGCCCGGGTGGTCGCGGTGGAACGCTCGGCCGACGCGCTGCCCTGGCTGCGGCGCAACGCGGCGGCGCGGGCGGCGGCGGGGGACCGGCCGATCGAGGTGGTGGCGGCGGACGTCACCGCCCCGGATTTGCTCGCCGACCTCGTGGGCCGGGTCGACGTGCTGCTCTGCAACCCGCCGTACGTGCCCTCCGACGTGCCCGTGCCGCCGGAGGTGGGCCGGCACGATCCGGCCAGCGCGGTCTTCGGCGGGGCGGACGGCCTGGCGGTGATCCGCCCGGTGGTGGCCCGGGCGGCGGCCCTGCTGCGACCGGGCGGGGCGCTCGGCGTCGAGCACGACGACACGCACGGCACGGCGGTGCCCGACCTGCTGGCCGCGGACGGCCGGTTCGAGGCGGTGGCCGACCATCCGGACCTGGCCGGGCGGCCCCGCTTCGCCACCGCGTCCCGCCGGGCGGACGGCCCGCACGCCGCCGCCGACGCGGCGTGGCAGACTGGCTCCTCGTGATGCTCTACGACTGCCGGTCGCCCGCCGACCGGGACCGCGGCATCGCTGCGGCCATCGAGGCGGTCAAGAACGGCGAACTGGTCGTCCTGCCGACGGACACGGTCTACGGGATCGGCGCGGACGCGTTCACCCCGTACGCGGTCAAGGCCCTGCTGGACGCCAAGGGCGGCCGGCACGTGCCGCCGCCGGTGCTGATCGGCTCCCGGCACACCCTCGACGGCCTGGTCTACTCGCTGCCCCAGGCGGCGCGGGACCTGGTGGAGGCGTTCTGGCCCGGCGCGCTGACCATCGTCGTCGAGCACTCGCCGAGCCTGCGCTGGGACCTCGGCGACACGTCCGGGACGGTGGCGGTGCGGATGCCGCTGCACCCGGTGGCGCTGGAGGTGCTGCGCGAGACCGGCCCGATGGCGGTCGCCTCGGCCAACAAGACCGGCCAGCCGGCCGCGCTCACCGCCGAGCAGGCCCGCGACCAGCTCGCCTACTCGGTGCGGGCGTACCTGGAGGCCGGGCCCTGCCCGGACCCGGTGCCGAGCACCATCGTCGACCTCACCGGCGAGGTGCCGCAGGTCCTCCGCCAGGGCGCCGTCCCGCTGGAGAAGCTGCGCGACGTGGTGCCGGACATCCTCGCCGGCCAGGGGGTCTGAGTGCCGCCGTTCACCGTGTTGCACGTGTGCATGGGCAACATCTGCCGGTCCCCGATGGCCGAGCGGTTGCTGGCCCTCGCCGTCCGGGAGCGGCTGACCCGGCGGGAGGCCGACCCGGGTCGCGCCGACGAGCTGGTGCACAGCCACAGCGCGGGCACCGGCGGCTGGCACGCCGGCGAGGAGATGAACCCGCCGGCCGCCCGGCAGGTCACCACCCGGGGCGGCAGCACCGACGGCTTCGCCGCCCGCAAGCTCCGCTCGGACCACATCGACGCCGCCGACCTCGTGCTCACCGCCACCGCGGACCAGCAGGAGTACGTGGTGGCGCTGCGCCCCGACGCCGCGGGGCGCACGTTCGTGCTGGGCGAGTTCGGCCGGCTGCTCGCCGCGGTGGACGCGGCCGGGCTGCCCCCGGCCGAGGCCACCCCGGAGGGGGTGTACGCGCGTGGCGTGGCCCTGGTGGCCGCCGCCCACGCCGCCCGGGAGGGCGCCACCGCCCTGCCCACCGACGATCTCGACGACCCGTGGGGGCGGGGCGACCAGTGCTTCAGCCGGGTGGCCGACGAGATCGAGGAGACCGTCCACCCCCTCGCCGTCGCGCTCCTGCCGTAACCGCCCCGCCCGCCGCCGGGCAGGCCTGCCGCCGTGACCGGCCACACCCGCCGCCGGGCAGGTTTGGGGCCGTGACCGGCCACACCCGCCGCCGGGTTCGTGCCGTAACCCGCCGGAGGTACCCCCGCGCGTGAGTTTCCTGCGGGTTTGGGGGAAAGGGGCGGTGAAGAGGGACTTTCAGGTCATTCTGGGTGGGTCCTGACCGGCTCCTGCGGGGAGAGCTGATGACCCGGGCACACCTCGAAAGACTGTTCACCGTGCTGCTCGCCGGCACGCTCGCGGGCGTGGCGCTCGCGGCGGCGGCCCTGCCGGCCGCGCTGGTGTTCGGCATCGGGTTCTCGGCGCTCGCCGCGCCGTACTCGGAGCTGCCCAACACGCTGCGCACGCCGCCGACGGCCCAGCGCTCCAACCTCTACGCCAACGACGGCACCACCCTGATCACCTCCTTCTACCAGGAGGACCGGGTGGACGTGCCGCTGGCCGAGGTCGCGCCGGTGATGCGGCAGGCGATCATCGCCGCCGAGGACGTGCGGTTCCACGAGCACAGCGGGGTCGACCTGCGCGGCGTGGTGCGGGCCTTCACGGTCAACCAGGGCAGCGGGGAGACCCGGCAGGGCGCGTCCACGCTGACCATGCAGTACGTCCGCAACGTGCTCAGCAACGACCCGCGGCTCAGCGAGCGGCAGCGCGCCGCCGCCACCGAACTCACCACCGCCCGCAAGATCCAGGAAATGCGGTACGCGCTGGCCCTGGAGCGGGAGCTGACCAAGGACGAGATCCTGGCCCGCTACCTCAACATCGCCTACTTCGGCGCGGGGGCGTACGGGGTGGCCGCCGCGAGCAAGCGCTACTTCTCCAAGGCGCCGGCGGATCTCACGCTGGCCGAGGCCGCGCTGCTGGCCGGGCTGGTCCGCTCCCCGCACAGCGACGACCCGATCAACGGCGACGCGGACGCGGCGCTCGCCCGCCGGGCGTACGTGCTGGACCGGCTGGTCGAATCGGGGCAGGTCCCGGCGGCGGCGGCGGAGCGGGCCCGGGCCGAGCAGCTGCGCCTGCGCCCCAGCCAGACCCCGAACGACTGCACGGCGGTGCCGGCGGCGCACAACGACTGGGGCTTCTTCTGCGACTGGTTCACCCGGTGGTGGAACGCCCAGCCGGCGTTCGGCGCGACGGTCGACGAGCGGCAGCTCACGCTGCGCCGGGGCGGCTTCTCGATCGTCTCCTCGCTCGACCCGGCCGTGCAGCGCGCCACGACCGAGCAGGTCCGCCGGATCTACTCCGTGGAGGACCGCCGGGCGGCGCCGACGGCGGTGGTCCAGCCCGGCACGGGCCGGGTGCTCGCGATGGCGGTGAACCGGAACTACAGCGTGGCCGGCAACCCGGCCGGGCAGAAGAACCACCCGAACACGGTCAACCAGTTGGTCGCCGGGGGCGGGGCGATCCACGGCTACCAGGCCGGCTCGACGTTCAAGATCTTCACCATGATGGCCGCGCTGGAGTCCGGGCTGCCCCTGGACACGGAGTTCGACGCGCCGGAGCGGATCGTGACCGACTTCCCGGCGACCGGGGCGGCGAGCTGCGACGGGTACTGGTGCCCCCAGAACGCCAACAGCGACATCGACGGTGAGCACACCATGTGGACGGCGTTCGGCAACTCGGTCAACACCTACTTCGCCTGGCTGGCCGAGCGGGTCGGCGCGGACCGGGTGGTGGAGATGGCCGAGCGGCTCGGGATCGTGTTCCGCGCCGGGGACGACGCGCGGCTGGCCCGCCACGGGGCGCGCGAGTGGGGGCCGTTCACCCTCGGCGTCTCCGCCACCACCCCCCTCGACCTCGCCGGCGCGTACGCGGCGGTGGCGGCCGAGGGGACGTGGTGCGCGCCGCTGCCGGTCGTCTCGGTGATCGACGCGGCGGGCCGGCCGGTGGCCGCCGCGAAGCCGGACTGCCGGCAGGTGGTCGACACGGACGTGGCCCGGGCGGCGACCGACGCCGCCCGCTGCCCGGTCGGCGACCAGTCGATGTACCGGGAATGCGACGGCGGCACCGCCGAGGGGCTGCGCCGGCAGCTCGGTCGCCCGGTGGCCGGCAAGACCGGCAGCTCGGACGGGTACGCGACCGAGACGGTGGTCGCCTTCACCCCGCAACTGGCGGTCGCCTCGATCGCCGCCAACCCCGACGACCCGCGCGACGCGGTCGGCCGGCAGGTGCAGGGGCAACTGGTCGAGGCGGTGGGCGAGGTGCTCTCCTTCGCCCTGCGCGACCAGCCGGTCCGGGACTTCGTGCCGCCCAGCGAGACGACCGCCTTCCGGTACACCGGCGTCCGCAGAGGCGACTGAACCCCTGGCCGGCGACGGTCGCGGGTCAGCGGCGGCCGGAACGGAGGTTTCCCGGCCGGCGGATTGCCTGCTCGGCGCCCCGGGCGATGTTGCGGGCCATCCCGCCGAAGACCACCGCGTGGAAGGGCGCCACCGCCCCCCAGTACGCGTGCCCGGCCAGGCCGCGGGGCAGGAACACCGCCCGCTGGTGGTAGCGGCTGCGGTCGCCGTCCAGCGGGGCGACCCGCATCTCCAGCCAGGCCCGGCCGGGCAGCCGCATCTCGGCGCGCAGCCGCAGCAGCTCGCCCGGCACGATCTCCTCCACCCGCCAGAAGTCCAGCGCCTCGCCGACCCGGAGGCGGTGCGGATCGCGCCGGCCGCGCCGCAGCCCCACGCCGCCGACCAGCCGGTCCAGCCAGCCCCGGGCGGACCACGCCAGCGGGAACGAGTACCAGCCGTGCTCCCCGCCGACGCCCTCGACGACCCGCCACAGGGCCTCCGGCGGCGCGTGGACGGCCCGCTCCCGGACGTCGGTGTAGGCGGTGCCGCCGGACCACGCCGGGTCGCTGGGCAGCGGCTCGGCGGGCGCGTCCGGGATGCTCGCCGTCGACCAGCGGGTCTCCACCTCGCCGTCGCGCACCTTGGCCAGGGCCATCGCGACCGCCTGGTCGAATCCGGTCAGCCCCTCCGGCGGGTCCGGGACGTGCCCGGCGATGTCGTGTTCGCGGGCGACGGCCTCCTGGACCAGGCTCTCCACCAGCGGCCGGGCGATCGCGTTCGGCACCGGGGTGACCAGCCCGACCCAGTACGAGGAGAGCGACGGGGTCAGCGGCCGCACCGGCACGATGATCCGCCGGCGCAGCCCGGCCACCCGGGCGTAGCGCTGCATCATGTCCTGGAAGGTGAGGACGTCCGGCCCGCCGATGTCGAAGGCGCGGTTGACCTCCGCGGGCAGGCCCGCGCAGCCGACCAGGTAGCGCAGCACGTCGCGGACGGCGATCGGCTGGATCCGGTTGCGGACCCAGCGCGGGGTCACCATGCCCGGCAGCCGCTCGGTCAGGTAGCGCAGCATCTCGAACGACGCCGAGCCGGACCCGATGATCACCGCCGCCCGCAGCACCGCCGTCGGCACCCCGCTGTCCAGCAGGATCCGCCCCACCTCGGCCCGGGAGCGCAGGTGCGCCGACGGGACCTTCCGGTCCGCCGCCGGCTCCGGCCCACCGAGGTAGACGATCCGGCGTACGCCGGCGGCGCGGGCCGCGGCGGCGAAGTTGGCCGCCGCCTCCCGGTCGGCGGCCTCGAAGCCGGCCTGCCCGAGCGAGTGCACCAGGTAGTACGCGACGTCGACGCCCTCGAACGCGGCCGGCAGGGTCGCCGGCTCGCGCAGGTCGCCCTCCACGATCTCGGCCCGCGCCGTCCACGGCACGTCCCGCAGCCGGCCGGCCTTGCGGGCGAGGCAGCGCACGGTGTGCCCCTCGGCCAGCAGCCGGGGCGCGAGCCGCCCGCCGATGTAACCCGTCGCTCCGGTGACCAGGCATCTCACGACTTCCAGTGTGCGGCCCCATAGACTCTGGCGCTGTGGCTACTGAGACGAGCACCTTCTGGGGGCCGGACTTCGACCAACTCCGCGCGACGGACCCGGAGATCGCCGGAGTGGTGCTCGGCGAGCTGGACCGGCTGCGGGGCGGCCTGCAACTGATCGCCAGCGAGAACCTCACCTCGCCGGCGGTCCTGGCGGCGCTCGGCTCGACCCTGACCAACAAGTACGCCGAGGGCTACCCGGGCCGGCGCTACTACGGCGGCTGCGCGGAGGTCGACCGGGCCGAGGAGATCGGCATCGCCCGGGCGAAGGAACTCTTCGGCGCCGAGCACGCCAACCTCCAGCCGCACTCCGGGGCGAGCGCCAACCTGGCCGCGTACGCCGCGCTGGTGCAGCCGGGAGACACGGTGCTCGCCATGGACCTGCCGCACGGCGGCCACCTCACCCACGGCAGCCGGGTGAACTTCTCCGGCAAGTGGTTCCACACCGTCGGCTACACCGTCCGGCGGGACACCGAGCTGATCGACTACGACGAGGTGCGCGACCTGGCCCTCGCCCACCGCCCCAAGATGATCATCTGTGGCGCGACGGCCTACCCCCGGCTGATCGACTTCGCGCGGTTCCGCGAGATCGCCGACGAGGTCGGGGCGTACCTGATGGTGGACGCGGCGCACTTCGTCGGGCTGGTCGCGGGGAAGGCCGTCCCGTCGCCGGTGCCGCACGCCGACGTCGTCTGCTTCACCACGCACAAGGTGCTGCGTGGGCCGCGCGGCGGCATGATCCTCTGCCGGGAGCCGCTGGCCCAGCGCATCGACAAGGCGGTCTTCCCGTTCACCCAGGGCGGGCCGCTGATGCACGTCGTCGCCGCCAAGGCCGTCGCGCTGCGCGAGGCCGCCCAGCCCGAGTTCCAGGCGTACGCGGCGCAGGTGGTCAGCAACGCGCAGGCGCTCGCCGCCGGGCTGGCCGCCGAGGGCATGCGCCCGGTGTCCGGGGGCACCGACACCCACCTCGCCCTGATCGACCTGCGCGAGGCCGGGGTGACCGGCGCGGACGCCGAGGCCCGCTGCGACGCGGCCGGCATCACGCTGAACAAGAACGCCATCCCGTACGACCCGCAGAAGCCGATGGTGGCCTCCGGCATCCGCGTCGGCACCCCGAGCGTGACCACCCAGGGGATGCGGGAGGGGGAGATGCGCCGGATCGCCGGGCTGATCGCCCGCGCGGTGCGCACCGATCCCGCCGCCCCCGGGGGCGCCGACGAGCTGACCCGGATCGCGTCCGAGGTGACCGCGCTGGTCGCCGACTTCCCGGCGTACCCCCGTGGCTGAGCCCGGGGTGCGCGAGCCGGCGGCGACCACGGCGGCCGACCGGCGCTGGCGGCTGCGGCACCTGCCGATCCTGCTGGCCGCCAGCGGCCTGCTGATCGCGGTGGCCGCGCTGGCCGGGGCGCTGGCCGGTGGCGCGGACGCGGCGCTGGGCGCGGCGGCCGGGGTGGGTGTCACGGCGGTCAGCTACACCCTGACCACCGTGGTGCTGGCGTGGGCCGACTCGGTGAACCCGCAGCTCGTGCTCCCGTTCGGCCTCGGCCTGTACGCGGCCAAGATGACCCTGCTGGGCGTCGTGATGGTGGCCGTGGCGTCGACCGGCTGGCCCGGGCTGATCCCGCTCTGCCTGGGCATCGCCGCCGGGGTGGTGGTCTGGACCGGCGTGCACATCTGGTGGCTCACCACCGTGCACGCCCGCCGTCCCCGCTGAGCCCGCGAGCACGGGTCGCCCCGGGGCCCGCGGCGGGCGAGCACGGGGCGCCCGGGGGTCTCGCGGCGGGCGAGCAGCGCGGACGTGGTGACGACCCACGATGGACCCGTCCCACACCGCGGGCGGCGCGGAAATGTGTCCGGCACCGGTCATTTCCAGGCTGGCGGAAGGGGAGTAGCGTGCCCACAGACGATGCTGCCCGCCAGAGGCCCACACAACGACGGTTGTGCGGGGGGCGAGGCACAGCCTCGTAATCCCGGCTGATATCGTTCGCCCCGTCATGGCTGGTGACCAAACCCCCCGACCCAGCGGCGGCCCGGACGACGTTCCGCCCGGCGCCGGCCAGGGTTGGACCGCGCTCAGCTACCTGATCGCGGGCATGCTCGTGTGGGGCTTCATCGGCTGGCTGGTCGACCAGTGGCTCGACACCGGCGGCATCGCCACCGGGATCGGCGTCGTGCTCGGCATGGCCGGGGGGATCATCCTGGTCGTCCGCAAGCTCGGCACGCCTACTTAGGAAGGGACGCGGTGTTCGGACAGGCGAACGTCCTGGCAGCGGGCCAGGCGGCATTCCCACCCAGCGTGGAGGACTTCTACCTGCCCAGCATCCTGCCCTGGGGTGCGCACGACTCCTACTGGTTCACCAAGATCACAGCGATGGTCTGGATCGCCGTCGGCGTCCTGATCATCTTCTTCCTGGCCAGCTACCGTAAGCCGCAGCTGGTGCCGACCAAGAAGCAGTGGATCGCCGAGTCGATCTACGGCTTCGTGCGCAACAACATCGCGGTCGACATGATCGGGCACGCGGGTGTGCGGTTCGCGCCGTACTTCACCACGCTGTTCTGCTTCATCCTGCTGACCAACTTCTTCGCGATCGTGCCGCTGTTCCAGATCTCGCCGAACTCGCACATCGCCTTCCCGGCCTTCCTCGCCGTGATCAGCTACGTGCTGTTCATCTACGCGGGCATCAAGCACCACGGCGCCGGGAAGTTCATCAAGAACTCGCTCATCCCGCCGGCGCCCTGGTACATCCTGCCGCTGCTGATCCCGATCGAGTTCTTCTCGACCTTCCTCGTCCGGCCGTTCTCGCTGGCCGTGCGTCTCTTCGCGAACATGTTCGCCGGCCACATGCTCCTGCTGGTCTTCACGCTCGGCGGCTTCGCGATGCTCAACGCCAACGCCTGGCTCGCGCCGGTCTCGGTGCTGTCCTGGGCGATGACCGTTGCGCTCACCTTCCTCGAGTTCCTGGTGATCGTCCTGCAGGCGTACGTCTTCACCGTGCTGACCGCCAGCTACGTGCAGGGCGCGCTCGCCGACGAGCACTGATCCACCTCGCACCAACAGTTGTCGTCCCGCGTGACCGTCACGCGTGATAACCAGGAGGAACCCACTAATGGACATCTACGCCGCGGTAGAGGGCAGCACCGCCGCCATCGGCTACGGTCTCGCGGCCATCGGCCCGGGCATCGGTGTCGGCCTGGTCTTCGCCGCCTACATCCAGTCGACCGCCCGCCAGCCGGAGTCGTCCCGGATGACCCTGCCGTACGTCTGGATCGGCTTCGCCGTCATCGAGGCGCTCGCGCTGCTGGGCATCGCCTTCGGCTTCATCTGGCAGGGCCCGATTCGGTAATTCCGCCCCCCTCGGACCGGGAGGTCATCCATGTTCCTGCTCGCCGCTGAGGGTGGTGAGTCGACCCACAACCCGATCGTGCCGATCTGGCAGGAGATCGTGGTGGGCGGCATCGCCTTCGCCCTGCTCTGCGTCGTGCTGATGAAGTTCGTCTTCCCCCGCATGGAGCAGACGTTCCAGGCTCGGGTGGACGCGATCGAGGGCGGCATCAAGCGCGCCGAGGCCGCCCAGGCCGAGGCCAACCAGCTCCTCGAGCAGTACCGCGCGCAGCTCGCCGAGGCGCGCACCGACGCCGCCAAGATCCGGGACGACGCCCGGGCCGACGCCGAGGGCATCCGGCAGGACATCCTCGCGAAGGCGCGGGAGGAGTCCGACCGGATCATCGCGGCCGGCAAGGAGCAGCTCGCCGCCGAGCGGGCCACCATCGTGCGCGAGCTGCGCACCGAGGTCGGCACGATCGCGGTGGACCTGGCCAGCAAGATCGTCGGCGAGTCGCTCGCCGACGAGGCGCGTCGCAAGGGCACCGTCGACCGGTTCCTGAGCGGTCTCGAGAGCGCGGGGGCCCGCTGATGCAGGCCGCCAGCCGGGAGTCGTACAAGATCGCGGCCGAGCGCCTCGACGCGTACGTCCGCGGTGCGGAGCCGTCGGCGGTGGCCACCACCGCCGACGACATCCTCTCCGTCGCCGACCTGCTGCGGCGCGAGCCGCGGCTGCGCCGGGCGCTCTCGGACCCGGCCCGCCCGGGTGCGGACCGCACCGCCCTGCTCGGCGAACTGCTGCGCGGCAAGGTCAGCGCCGAGGCGCTCGACCTGGTCGCCTCGCTGGTCTCCGGCCGCTGGTCGGCACCGTCGGAGCTGCTCGACGGCGCCGAGCGGCTCGGCGTGGAGGCGCTGCTGGCCAGCGCCGACTCCGCCGGCGACCTCGGCGAGGTCGAGGACGAGCTGTTCCGCTTCGGCCAGGTGGTCTCCGGTCAGTCGGCGCTCTCCAACGCGCTGGCCGACCCGATCGCCCCGGTCGCGCAGCGCGCCGGCCTGGCCCGCGAGCTGCTCGCCGGCAAGGCCCGTCCGGTCACCCTCCGCCTCGTCGAGGTGGCGCTGGGCGGGTTCGGGGGACGCTCCTTCACCGGGGCGCTCACCCGGCTGGTCGAGCTCGCCGCCGACCGGCGGGACCGGCAGGTGGCGTACGTGACCGTCGCGGCCCCGTTGAGTGACGAGGACGAGCGCCGGCTGGGCGCGAGCCTCTCCGCGATATACGGTCGAGAGGTTTCCGTCAAGCAGACGGTGGACCCCGGAGTTCTCGGTGGCGTGAGCGTGCGGGTCGGCTCCGACCTGTACGACGGCACCGTCCTGCGCCGCCTCAACGAGACCCGCAACGCGCTCGCGAAGCGCTGAGACGGCCCTGCCGCCCAGCGCCTGAGAATAGACGCCATTCGGACCGGTCGGTACTAGGTATCCCGGGCCCCTGATACTTAAGGAAGCAGAGGATGGCCGAGCTGACCATCTCGACGGAGGAGATCCGCGGCGCCCTGGAGCGCTACGTCTCCTCCTACACGTCCGACGTCTCCCGCGAGGAGGTCGGCACCGTCGCCGACACCGGTGACGGCATCGCCCACGTCGAGGGCCTCCCCTCGACCATGACCAACGAGCTCCTGGAGTTCGAGGACGGCACCCTGGGTGTGGCGCTGAACCTCGACGTCCGGGAGATCGGTGTCGTCGTCCTCGGTGACTCCGCCAAGCTCGAAGAGGGCCAGCGCGTCAAGCGCACCGGCCGGGTGCTCTCCGTGCCGGTCGGCGACGCCTTCCTCGGCCGCGTGGTCAACGCGCTCGGCCAGCCGATCGACGGCCTCGGCGACATCGCCAACGAGGGCTTCCGCGAGCTGGAGCTCCAGGCCCCGAACGTGATGGCCCGGCAGTCCGTCGACGAGCCGCTGCAGACCGGTATCAAGGCGGTCGACGCCATGACCCCGATCGGCCGGGGCCAGCGGCAGCTGATCATCGGCGACCGGAAGACCGGCAAGACCACGGTCGCGCTGGACACCATCCTCAACCAGCGGGAGAACTGGCGCTCCGGCGACCCGAAGAAGCAGGTCCGCTGCATCTACGTCGCCATCGGCCAGAAGGCCTCCACGATCGCCTCCATCAAGGGCATCCTGGAGGAGGCGGGCGCGATGGAGTACACGACCATCGTCGCCTCCCCGGCCTCCGACCCGGCCGGCTTCAAGTACCTCGCCCCCTACACCGGCTCGTCCATCGGGCAGCACTGGATGTACGGCGGCAAGCACGTCCTGATCGTCTTCGACGACCTGAGCAAGCAGGCCGAGGCGTACCGCGCCGTGTCGCTGCTGCTGCGTCGCCCGCCGGGCCGCGAGGCGTACCCGGGTGACGTCTTCTACCTGCACTCCCGGCTGCTGGAGCGCTGCGCGAAGCTCTCCGACGAGCTGGGCGGCGGCTCGATGACCGGCCTGCCGATCATCGAGACGAAGGCCAACGACATCTCGGCCTTCATCCCGACCAACGTCATCTCCATCACCGACGGCCAGATCTTCCTCGAGACCGACCTGTTCAACCAGGGCGTCCGGCCGGCCATCAACGTCGGCACCTCGGTCTCCCGGGTCGGTGGCGCGGCGCAGGTCAAGCCGATGAAGAAGGTCGCCGGTTCGCTGCGGCTGAACCTGGCCCAGTACCGCGAGCTGGAGGCGTTCGCCGCCTTCGCCTCCGACCTGGACAAGGCCTCCCGCGCCCAGCTGGAGCGCGGTTCGCGTCTGGTCGAGCTGCTCAAGCAGCCGAACTACTCGCCGTACCCGGTGCAGGAGCAGGTCGTCTCGGTCTGGGCCGGCACCGAGGGCAAGCTGGACGACATCCCCGTGGGCGAGGTCCGCCGCTTCGAGTCGGAGTTCCTCCAGTACCTGCGCCACAAGCACGAGGGTGTGCTGGCCGCCATCGCCGACCACAAGTGGGGCGACGACATCGTCGGCTCGCTCGACAGCGCCATCGCCGAGTTCAAGCAGGTCTTCCTCGGCAAGGCCGACGAGCGTCGGATCAACGAGGCCCCGGCCGCGCCGCTCGAGGGCGAGGAGACCCGCGAGACGGTGACCCGCTTCCGCGACGGCACGACCGACCGCCCGGTCGAGAAGCAGTAAGGGCTGATTCATGGCGGCCCAGGTACGCGTTCTTCGCCAGCGGATCCGCTCCGCGAAGGGGATGAAGAAGATCACCAAGGCGATGGAGCTCGTGGCGACGAGCCGGATCGCCAAGGCCCAGGCCCGGGTGGAGGCGTCCCTGCCGTACGCCCAGGCCATCACCGGTGTGCTCACGGCGCTGGCGTCCAACGCGCGGATCGACCACCCGCTGCTCACCCCGCGTCCGCGGGTGCGGCGGGCGGGCGTCCTGCTGGTCACCTCCGACCGCGGCCTCGCGGGCGGCTACAGCTCCAACGCGATCAAGACGGCGGAGTCGCTGATCGCGCGGCTCCGCGCCGACGGCAAGGAGCCGGTGCTCTACGTCATCGGGCGCAAGGGCCTCGGCTTCTTCCGCTTCCGTGACCGGCCGATCGAGGCGAACTGGACCGGGTTCTCGGAGCAGCCGACGTTCGCCGACGCCCGCACCGTGGGCGAGACGCTGATCAAGGCGTTCTCGGCCGGTGCGGACGACGTCGACGGCGGCGCCGGGGCGGACGGGGTGCTCGGGATCGACGAGTTGCACATCGTCTACACCGAGTTCCACTCCCTGATGACCCAGACCCCGGTCGCGAAGATCATCGGGCCGATGGAGGTCGAGGACCGCCCGCGGTCCGAGGGCCTGCTGCCGGCGTACGAGTTCGAGCCGGAGGCGGAGGCGCTGCTCGACGCGCTGTTGCCGAAGTACATCAACACGCGGATCTACGCGGCGTTGCTGGAGTCGGCGGCCAGCGAGTCGGCGGCCCGTCGGCGGGCGATGAAGAGCGCCACCGACAACGCCGAAGAGATGATCGAGAAGTACACGCGTGAGATGAACTCGGCCCGCCAGGCCGGGATCACCCAGGAGATCAGCGAGATCGTCGGCGGCGCGAACGCGCTGGCCGCGTCGGGAAGTGAAGTGTGATGACTGCCCCAGTAGAGACCAAGACGGCCACGGGTCGCGTGGTCCGGGTCATCGGCCCGGTCGTCGACGCCGAGTTCCCGCGCGACGCCATGCCGGCCCTGTTCAACGCCCTGCACGTGGACGTGACCCTCTCCGGCGGTGAGAAGACGCTGACCCTCGAGGTCGCCCAGCACCTGGGCGACAACATGGTCCGCGCCATCTCGATGCAGCCGACCGACGGTCTGGTCCGCGGCGCCGAGGTGCGCGACACCGGCTCGCCGATCACCGTGCCGGTGGGCGACGCGGTCAAGGGCCACGTGTTCAACGCGATCGGCGAGTGCCTCAACCTCACCGAGGGCGAGACGCTCAACCCGGACGACCACTGGCAGATCCACCGCAAGGCCCCGGCCTTCGCGGACCTGGAGCCGAAGACCGAGATGCTGGAGACCGGCATCAAGGTCATCGACCTGCTCGCCCCGTACGTCAAGGGCGGCAAGATCGGCCTGTTCGGCGGCGCGGGCGTGGGCAAGACGGTGCTCATCCAGGAGATGATCACCCGGGTCGCCCGGAACTTCGGTGGTACCTCGGTCTTCGCCGGCGTGGGTGAGCGCACCCGTGAGGGCAACGACCTCATCGCCGAGATGACCGAGTCCGGCGTCATCGACAAGACCGCGCTGGTCTACGGCCAGATGGACGAGCCGCCGGGCACCCGGCTGCGGGTGGCGCTGTCCGCCCTGACCATGGCCGAGTACTTCCGCGACGTGCAGAAGCAGGAGGTGCTGCTCTTCATCGACAACATCTTCCGCTTCACCCAGGCGGGTTCGGAGGTCTCCACCCTGCTCGGCCGCATGCCGAGCGCCGTGGGTTACCAGCCGACCCTGGCCGACGAGATGGGCGAGCTCCAGGAGCGCATCACCTCCGTCCGGGGCCAGGCCATCACCTCGATGCAGGCGATCTACGTGCCGGCGGACGACTACACCGACCCCGCTCCGGCCACCACGTTCGCCCACCTCGACGCGACCACCAACCTGGAGCGGTCGATCTCCGACAAGGGCATCTACCCGGCCGTGGACCCGCTGGCGTCCTCGTCCCGGATCCTCGCCCCGGAGTTCGTCGGCCAGGAGCACTTCGCGGTGGCGACCGAGGTCAAGCGGATCCTGCAGAAGTACAAGGACCTGCAGGACATCATCGCCATCCTCGGTATCGAGGAGCTCTCCGAGGAGGACAAGCTCACCGTCGGCCGGGCCCGCCGGATCGAGCGCTTCCTGTCGCAGAACACCTACGCCGCCGAGCAGTTCACCGGCGTGCCGGGCTCGACGGTCCCGATCAAGGAGACCATCGAGGCGTTCAAGAAGATCAGCGAGGGCGAGTACGACCACTTCCCCGAGCAGGCCTTCTTCATGTGCGGCGGTCTGGAGGACCTGGAGCGCAAGGCTGCGGAGCTGATGAAGGGCTGACCTGTCGGTCCTGAAAAAGGCCGCCCCGGCAACGCCGGGGCGGCCTTTTGTTCATCTTCGGGTCTTATGATCGCCGCTGCCCGGTTCCGCGCAGTCGGCGATCATGCCGAACGCGAGGTACCGTCGATCCGCGTTCGCCGCGAGCGAGCGTCGATGTGTGCAATCAAATCGGCTGCGTGCGCCCGTCTCCTCATCGTGGGCGTGACGAAGGAGATGATCGTGGGTAAGGCCGGCAAGGGCGGCGGCAAGTCGTCCATGTGGTCGGGGGTGCCGCGCTGGGCCCGGGCCTGCACCGTGTTCGGTGCCGTCCTCATGCTGCTCAGCGGCGTGGTCCTGGTCGGCACCGAGGCGCTGATGGCCCGCTACGAGGGCGCGGTGGGCAAGGCCGACCTCTTCGGCGACCAGGCCGCCGGCGCGACCGAGCGTAAGAGCGACATCAAGGGCCCGCTCAACATCCTGCTGGTCGGCATCGACCCGCGCAAGCCGGAGACCCCGCCGCTGGCCGACTCGATCATGGTGCTGCACGTGCCCGAGGAGATGGACCGGGCGTATCTCTTCTCCATGCCCCGCGACCTGCTCGTGGACATTCCGAAGTTCGACAAGGCCGGCTACGCCGGCGGCCGGGACAAGATCAACGCGGCCATGTCGCGCGGCAGCATGGTGCAGGGGCAGAACCCGAGCGCGGCGCAGGGCTTCGAGCTGCTCGCCAATACCGTGCAGCAGGTGACCGGCATCGAGCGCTTCGACGCCGGCGCGATCATCAACTTCAGCGGGTTCCAGAAGATCGTCGACGCGATGGGCGGCGTCGACATGTACATCGAGCGCGAGGTGCGCTCGGAGCACCGGGAGCCGGACGGCACGCACCGCAAGGGCAACCCGTACGGTGAGGGCTACATCGGGCCGCAGGCGGTCTACAAGAAGGGCAACCAGCACCTCAACGGCTGGCAGGCGCTGGACTACGTCCGGCAGCGCTACCCGAAGAACGGCGTCCCGGACGGCGACTACGGCCGCCAGCGCCACCAGCAGCAGTTCGTCAAGGCCATGGCCGGCCAGGCGCTCAGCGCCGACGTGGTGACCAACCCGATCAAGCTGGACCGGGTGCTGCGGGCGGCCGGCCAGTCCCTGGTCTTCAGCGGCCGAGGCCACAGCGTGATCGACTTCGGTCTGGCGCTGAAGAACCTCCGCCCGGAGACCATGCAGATGGTCAAGCTGCCGGGCGGCGGGGTCACCGAGAACGGGAAGTACCAGGGCGAGCGCTTCGAGCCGGAGGTCGAGGACTTCTTCGCCGCCCTGCGCAACAAGCAGCTCGACGCGTTCCTGTTGGAGCACCCCGACTTCCAGAACAAGACCAAGTAGCCGTGGCGCAGGTCTCGCCACCCGCGTTGGGGGCGCGTCCGCGGCAAGACTAGACTTTCGACAATCCGCCGCCGCAGCAAGGAGACAGCGTGGCACAGCAGCTTCACGTCGAGCTCGTAGCCGTCGAGGAGAAGGTCTGGTCCGGTGACGCCGAGATGGTCGTCGCCCGGACGACCGAGGGTGAGCTGGGTGTGCTGCCGGGGCACGCGCCCCTGCTCGGCCAGCTCGCCGAGCCCGGCCAGGTACGCATCAAGCTCGCCGGCGGCGAGCAGGTCTCCTACGAGGTCGCCGGTGGCTTCCTCTCGGTGACCGCCGACGGCGTCACCGTCCTAGCCGAGAGCGCCACCCCGGTTTCCGCCGCGCAGAGCCGCTGAGCCACCACCGCCGATGGGGATCGTCGAAGGGATCGGAATCGGCATCGCCGTCATCCTCGGCGCGCTTCTGATCCTCTTCGTCCGACGGGCCGTCGTCACGCGTAGTGGAGGCGTCATCCGGCTCGGCGTCCGGACCTCCACGATGCTCGACGGCCGCGGCTGGTCCCCCGGCTTCGGTCGGTTCGTCGGCGACGAACTCCGCTGGTACCGCGTGTTCAGCTTCGCCATCCGGCCCACCCGGGTGCTCTCCCGCAAAGGGCTCGTCGTGGAGCGGCGGCGGCTGCCGGAGGGGCAGGAACGCCTCTCCATGCCCGCCGACTGGGTCATCCTGCGCTGTACCAGCAACCACGCTCCGGTCGAGATCGCCATGACGCGATCCACCGTCACCGGATTCCTCTCCTGGCTCGAGGCCGCCCCTCCGGGGGCGGTCTCGCCGCGTCTGGCCTCCCAGGACTGGCCCGCCGCCTGACGTCCCCTCGCCCTTGGGGTTTCCGGGGAGCCCACCCGCTCCGGGCGGTCAGGCTTGATCCCTCCGCGGGCGGGCTCCCCGGAAACCCCTGCCGTCGCACTGTCCGCGGTCCGGCGCCCTCTCACACCACCTGCACCCGAACCGGTCTCGTCAGGTGACCGGCTGAACTACTCGGGTGGTGAGGCGACCAGTTCCACCTCGTAGCCCTGGGTGTCCGTGAGGTAGGCGGCGTAGGTCTGCGGGCCGCCGGCGTGCGGGTGGCGGTCGGGGAAGAGCAGCGTCCAGCCGTGCGCCGGCGCCGCCGCGACCAGCCGGTCCACCGCGGCGGGCGGGCCGGCGTGGAAGGCCAGGTGGTTGAGGCCCGGGGCCAGCCGGTCGTGCCGCCGCCCGCGCAACGCCGGTGACCGCTCCATCACCAGGTACGTCGGGCCGAGCCGCCAGGAGCGGCCGGCCGGCCACTCCTGGAACGGCGTCCAGCCCAGCTCGCCGAGCAGCCAGCCCCAGCTGCGGACGGCGGCGGCCAGGTCGGGCACCCAGACCTCGACGTGGTGCAGCGCGCCCACCGGAGCGTCCGGCGGGAGGGGGCGCTGCGCGGTCAGCGGCTACCGCCCGGCACCCATAGCACATCTCCGCCCGGATTGGCCGTTCTTGCCAGGATGAACAGCAGGTCAGAGAGCCTGTTGAGATACTTTGCCGGGAGCGAGCTGGTCCGCTCGGGGTCGTGTGCGACCAGGGCCCACGCCGCCCGCTCCGCGCGTCGGGCGATCGTCCGCGCCACGTGCAGCAGCGCCGCGCCCGCGGTGCCGCCGGGGAGGATGAAGGAGTCGAGCTTGCTCAGGCGTGCGTTGTACTCGTCGCACCAACCCTCGATGCGCTCGACGTACTCCTCGGTGACCCGCAGCGGCGGGTACTTCGGATCCGGCTCCACCGGCGTGGCCAGGTCGGCGCCCACGTCGAACATGTCGTTCTGGATCGACGCCAGGACGCTCCGCAGCTCGTCGTCGAGCTGCCCGAGGGCGAGCGCCACGCCGATCGCGGCGTTGCACTCGTCGACGTCTGCGTACGCGGTGATGCGCGGATCGGTCTTCGGCACCTGCTCGTTGTTGCTCAGCCTGGTCATGCCGGCGTCGCCGGCCTTGGTGTAGATGCGCGTGAGGTGGACGGCCATGACGCACAGCCTACGGATACCGGACCTGACGATCCCGGTGCGCCCGGGCGCCCTCCGGCCCGGCGGGGTGGGCCCCGGGGACGCCGGTGACCCGGCGGTCAACGACGTCGACGTCATCCGGGTGCGCGGCGACGCCCGCCTGGCCGGCACGGTGCACGTGGTCGGCGCGAAGAACTCGGCGCTGAAGCTGATGGCCGCCGCGCTGCTCGCCCCGGGACGCAGCGTGATCACCAACGTCCCGCGGATCACCGACATCGCGATCATGGGCGAGGTGCTCCGCCGGCTCGGCTGCGGCATCCGCTTCGACGCCGACGACCCGGTCGACCCGATGGTCGCGCACGGCGGGGTGGCCCGGTCCCGGTCGGTCGTCATCGACGTGCCCGAACAGCCCGGCACCGAGGCCGACTACGACCTCGTCCGCCGGCTGCGCGCCTCCATCTGCGTGCTCGGCCCGCTGCTGGCCCGCCGGGGGTACGTGCGGGTGGCCCACCCCGGCGGGGACGCCATCGGCTCGCGGGGGCTGGACATGCACATCTCCGGGCTGACCCGGATGGGCGCGGAGATCTCGGGCGAGCACGGCTTCGTGATCGCCTCGGCGCCGCACGGGCTGCACGGCGCGGAGATCATGCTCGACTTCCCCAGCGTCGGGGCGACGGAGAACCTGGTCATGGCGGCCGTGCTGGCGCGCGGCGGCAGCGTCATCGACAACGCGGCCCGCGAGCCGGAGATCGTCGACATCTGCACCATGCTCAACCAGATGGGCGCGCGGATCTCCGGCGCCGGCACGTCGACGCTGCACATCGAGGGGGTGCCCGGACTGCGGCCGGTGCGGCACGCCACGGTGGGGGACCGGATCGTCGCCGGCACCTGGGCCTTCGGCGCGGCGATGACCCGGGGGGACGTCACCGTGACCGGGGTGGAGCCGGGGTTCCTGGAGGTCGCGCTCGACAAGCTGGTCCTCGCCGGGGGCCTGGTGGAGACCCGGGGCGACGCGTTCCGGATCCGGATGGACGACCGGCCGAAGGCGGTGGACGTGGTCACCCTGCCGTACCCGGGCTTCGCCACCGACCTGCTGCCGATGGCGATCGGCCTGGCGGCGGTCAGCGACGGCGCGTCCCTGATCACCGAGAACATCTTCGACGGGCGGTTCATGTTCGCCAACGAGATGATGCGGCTGGGCGCGGACATCAAGACCGACGGGCACCACGCGGTGGTACGCGGCCGGGAGCAGCTCTCCGGCGCCCCCGTACGTGCTACCGACATCCGGGCCGGCGCGGGGCTGATCATCGCCGGGCTCTGCGCCGAGGGGGTCACCGAGGTCTCCCACGTGCACCACGTGGACCGGGGCTACCCGGACTTCGCGGCGGACCTGCGGGCGCTCGGCGTCGAGGTGGAGCGGGGCACCGCGCCGGAGGAGCCGGACCTGACCATCTGAGGGCCCCGCCGCTGCCGGCCGCCGCCCGGGGCGACACGCCTTAGCATCCGTTCAGGCGTGCCGACTAGGGTGCTGGCAGACACTCATTCAGGCGAGGGAGAAGCAGATGGCGGGTCGACTCGCGGTCGTCGGGGCCGGGCTGATGGGCTCGGGCATCGCCCAGGTGGCGGCGCAGGCGGGCTGGCAGGTGACGCTGCGGGACCTGGACGACGCGGCCACCAAGCGGGGCGTGGACGGCATCCGGAAGTCGCTGGAGAGGTTCGCCGCGAAGGGGAGGATCGAGGCGTCCGACGTCGAGGCGACGCTCGGCCGGATCACCCCGACCACGGACCTGGAGGCGGCGGCGGACGCGGACATCGTCGTCGAGGCGGTCTTCGAGAAGATCGAGATCAAGCACGAGGTGTTCCGGGCGCTGGACAAGATCTGCCGGCCCGACGCGATCCTCGCCACCAACACCTCGGCCATCCCGGTCACCCAGATCGCCACGGCGACCGAGCGGCCGGAGGCGGTCGTCGGCACCCACTTCTTCTCGCCGGTGCCGATGATGCAGCTCTGCGAGCTGGTGCGCGGCTACAAGACCAGCGACGAGACCCTGGCGACGGCGAAGGCGTTCGCCGAGGGGATCGGCAAGACCGTCGTGGTGGTCAACCGGGACATCGCCGGCTTCGTCACCACCCGGCTGATCAGCGCGCTCGTCATGGAGGCGGTCAGGCTGGTCGAGTCCGGCGTGGTCTCCGCCGAGGACCTGGACATCGCCTGCAAGCTCGGCTTCGGCCACGCCATGGGCCCGCTGGCGACGGTCGATCTGACCGGCGTGGACGTGCTGCTCAACGCCACGAAGAACATCTACACCGATACCGCGGACGAGAAGTTCTTCCCGCCGGAGCTGCTCCAGCGCATGGCCACCGCCGGCGACCTGGGCCGCAAGTCCGGCAAGGGCTTCTACACCTACTGAGCCGACATCGACGGAGGCGCCGCCGGCGCCTCCGTCCTGCGCTGGACCGCACCTGATGCCGCCGGTGCCCTCGGTCGGGAGCCTGCTCATGCCGGCGACGTCGGTATCGCCGTGACCGGTTCGGGTGCGGTCCGTCGCAGCCCCGAGGTGAGCGCGGCGGTGGCGGTCAGCGCCGCCCCGGCCAGCAGCGCGACGGCCCAGTACGCCGGGACCAGGTCCGCGATCGCGCCGGCGAGCGCGGCGCACACCGCCTGCCCGGCCAACATGCCGTTGTGGTGCAGGCCGAGGACCTGTCCACGGGCCTCGGGAGGCGAGTGGGCGATCAGCCGTTCCTGCAACGGCAGCCCGGCGGCGAAGCCGACCGAGGCGAAGAGCGCGACGACCATGGCCAGTGGTAGCGGCGGAGACAACAGGAAGACCAGATAGGGAACCGCGAGCAGCAACCGCAGTGTGGGAATCCACCCTTCCCGGCGGGCCCCGGTCAGGAACCGCCCCACCACGACGTCCCCGATCAGCATGCCGAGGGCGGCGGCGGCGAACAGGAAGCCGGCGCGATCACCGGCGTACGGGACGAAGAGCGCCTCGCACCCGACGATCAGACCGCCGGGGACCCACAGGTTCAGGAAGAGCGACCGGCGGCCCGGGTCTGCCCAGAGTTCCTTGTTCACCCGCACGGTGCGCGCGATCGTCGTCCGCTCGCTGACCCGGACCGGGCGTTCGGACAACCCGAACCAGCCCACCGCGGCGGCGACCGCCCGGAGCACCGCGGCGAGCAGGAACACCTGGTAGGGGCTCAGCAGGACGAGCAGGGCGCCGGCCAGTCCGAACCCGGCGATCTGCATCACGCCGACGCTCGTGTTCATGGTGGCCCGCGCCAGTACGTAGGCGTCGGCCGGCAGGATGTCGGTGAGCAGCGCCCACCTGGCCCCACCGGTGATCGAGCCGACGTACGCGCTGGCGAAGATGATCGTGAACCGGGCCCACAGGGGCAGCCCGGGCACGGCCTGCACCGCCGCTCCGACGGTGACCAGCACCGCGGCGAGGGTCAGCGCCCGGCGGGGCGGCAGGCTGTCCGCGGCCGACAGCAACGTCAGGCTGCCGAGGACGCCGGCCAGCGGTGCGCCGAACATGCTCAGCGCGGTGAGCAGCGCCGAGCCGGTCGACGCGTAGGTCAACGCGCCCAGCGCCAGCGCTGACGTGGTGTGCGCTGCGATCCCCGCGCAGTTGGCGAGGAACAGGTTGCGGAACTCACGGGCCGCGAACAGGTCTGCGTACGTTCTCACGGGCACGATCGTGTGGGGCGCCGGGTGGATCTCGTAGAGTTACGTCCGGAGGCGAAACGTGGGAGTCTGGCGGGTGCCATCGGACCTGCTCGCGCGCAGCCGCTTCACGGTCTCGCCGATGGTCGACACGGTCGCCGCGCTGCGCGCGCTGTACGACCCGCGTACCCCCTGGCAGCGCGCCTGGCGAGGGCCCCACATCGAGGCGTTCCGGCGGATGCTGGCCGTCCGGCCCGTGGTCCGGGCGCTGCTGCCCGCGTCGTTCGACCCCCGGTGGACCGCGGACTTCCTCACCATCGCGCCCGCCTCGCCGGAACCGACGTTCCCGGCGGAGCTGGCGGCCGTCGCGCGGTTGTCCGACGAGCAGATCCGAGCCGACCTGCGGGCCACCCGCCCGGCGCCGCTCGCCGCCGAGTTGCTGGCGGACGGTCTCACCGGCCAGGTGGTGGAGCTCCTCGACTGGGTCTGGACGCACACCGTCGAGCCGGAGTGGCCGGAGCGGGAACGCCGGCTGCGCGCGGACATCGTCGCCCGCACCGCCGCCCTGAGCACGGGCGGCTGGGCGGGGGTGATCGCCGACCTGAACCGCAACATGCGGTGGCTGGGCGACGGCCGTCTCCAGGTCAACGACTATCCGGAGCCGCCGCTGTCGCTGGACGAGGCCGAGCAGTTGGTCTTCGTGCCGGCACACTGCCGTCGTGGCTGGGTGGTGTGGGACGTGCCCACCCGGTTCGGGATGGTCTATCCGGCGCGCGGGATCCTGGTGGAACCCGACTCACCGGCGCCCGACGGCCTCGCCCGGCTGATCGGCGCGAACCGGGCCAACATCCTGGCCCGGCTGGACGCGCCGCTGAGCACCTCGCAACTGGTGGTGGTGACCGGGCTGTCCCTCGGGACGGTGAGTGACCACCTGCGGGTGCTGCTCGACGCGGGCGCCGTCAGCAAACGGCGGTCCGGGCGCGAGGTGCTCTACTGGCGTACGCCGCTCGGTGCCGCGCTCGTCGGCGGTGGGTGAGCGGGGTCGCCCGGCCTGCGGTGCCGGAACCGCTCCGGCGGATCACCCGTCGCGCTTGGTGGTCCAGCGGAAGGTGGTCAGGCAGAGCACCAGCCCGATGACGCACCAGGCGACCAGCACCAGGGCGACCCGGTCCAGCTCGAACGAGCCAGCCGGCTCCTGGGCGCCGAAACTCTCCGGCAGGAAGACCGAGCGCAGGCCCTGGCACATCCACTTCAGCGGGAAGAGCGCCGCCACCTGCTGCATCCAGCTCGGCAGCTCGGTGAAGACGAAGAACACCCCGGAGATGAACTGGAGCACCAGTGCCACCGGGGTGACCACCGCCGGGCCACCGCGGGCGGTGCGGACCAGCGACGAGATCGCGATGCCGCAGAGCGTGCAGGCGGTGACGTCGAGGACCGACACCCAGCCGAAGGTCAGCCACTTGGCGGCGGTCCCTGGCAGCTCCAGGTCGAACAGCGCGACCGAGACGGCGAGCAGCAGCGCGGTCTCGGCGACCCCGATCACCACCACGGTGATCACCTTGCCCGCGAACCAGACCCACTTGGGCATCGGCGTGCCCCGGTAACGCTTGAGCACCCCCCGGTCCCGTTCCATCGGGATCCAGATGCCGAGGTTCTGGAAGCTCACCGTCATCAGGCCGGTGGCGATCATGCCGGTGATGAAGTACTGCGTGTACTTGACGCCGGGCGCGATCTCGTCGCTGAAGATCGCCGCGAAGATCAGGATCATGACCACCGGGAAACCCATCGTGAAGACGACGGACTCCCGGCTGCGCAGGAACTGGGTGATCTCCAGCCGCCCCTGGCGCAGGCCGAGGGCGACGGGGCCGAGCCGTCGGGCCGGGGCCACCGGGGTCGGCGTGGCGGGCTTCGTCGTGGTGGTCATCGGTGTCCGATCATCCGCAGGTAGACGTCCTCCAAGGTCGGCCGGGTCACCGTCAGGCCGGGGACCTCGCCGCCGAAGCGCGCGGCCAGCTCGGCCACCAGCGCCGTCGGCGTCGCGCTCTCCGCCGTCTCCAGCGCCCCCTCCGGCGTACGCCAGGAGACCGTCGCCAGCGCCGCCTGCCGGTCGCCGAGCCGGTCCGGCGTGGCGACCTCGATCACCCGGCCGCCGGCGATCACGCCGACCCGGTCGGCCAGCGCCTCGGCCTCGTCGAGGTAGTGGGTGGTCAGCACGATGGTGGTGCCGGCCGCGTTGAGGTCTCGGATCAGCTCCCAGAACTCCCGGCGCGCCTCCGGGTCGAAGCCGGTGGTCGGCTCGTCGAGGAAGAGCAGCTCGGGGCGGCCGATGATGCCGAGCGCCACGTCGAGCCGGCGCTTCTGCCCACCGGAGAGGGTGTGCGTGCGGGCCTTCGCCTTGCCGGCCAGCCCCACCCGGGCGATGACCTTGTCCGGGTCGTCGGCGCCGGCGTAGAAGCCGGAGAAGTGGTGCACCACCTCGGCGACGGTCAGCTCGTCGAACTCGCCCGTGCCCTGGAGCACGATGCCCACCCGGGACCGCCAGTCGGCGGCCGGCGCGGCCGGGTCGCTGCCCAGCACCGAGACCTCGCCGGCGTCGCGCCGCCGGAAGCCCTCCAGGATCTCCACCGTCGTGGTCTTGCCGGCGCCGTTGGGGCCGAGGAGGGCGAACACCTCGCCCCGGCGGACGTCGAGGTCCACGCCCGCCACCGCGACGTTGTCGCCGTACGCCTTGCGCAGCCCCCGGACGGAGATCGCCAGCTCGTCATCCATGCCGTCAAGTGTGCGTTGTGACCGGGGCCTCGGCCCTACCGGGGTGTGGCGGTCCGAGCCATGTCGGGGGCTTCGCACCAGGGCGTCCGCTCCATGGATCTGTGTGGTTTTCCACAGCTCCGGTGACTGAACGGTAACTTAGACTCCCGCCATGGACGAGAAGGCTCTCCCGGGTCGGCTGCCCGAACGCGACCGCCCGTGGGTGATGCGCACGTACGCCGGGCACAGCTCGGCCGCCGCCACGAACGCGCTCTTCCGCCGCAACCTGGCGAAGGGGCAGACCGGCCTGTCGGTCGCCTTCGATCTGCCGACGCAGACCGGTTACGACCCCGACCACGAGCTGGCCGCCGGTGAGGTGGGCCGGGTGGGCGTCCCGGTGGCACACCTCGGCGACATGCGGGCCCTCTTCGAGGGCATCCCGCTGGCCGAGATGAACACGTCCATGACCATCAACGCGCCCGCGATGTGGCTGCTCGCCCTCTACGGCACGGTGGCGATGGAGCAGGGCCACACCGCCTCGGTGCTCTCCGGCACCACGCAGAACGACATCATCAAGGAGTACCTCTCCCGGGGCACCTACATCTTCCCGCCGGCGGCCTCGCTGCGGCTCACGGCCGACGTCATCGCGCACACGCTGACGACGATGCCGAAGTGGAACCCGGTCAACATCTGCTCGTACCACCTCCAGGAGGCCGGCGCGACGCCGGTGCAGGAGGTCGGCTTCGCGCTCTCCACCGCCGTCGCGGTGCTCGACGCCGTCCGCGACTCGGGCCAGGTGTCCGCCGAGCGGATGGGCGACGTGGTGCAGCGGGTCTCCTTCTTCGTCAACGCCGGCGTGCGCTTCGTCGAGGAGATCGCCAAGATGCGGGCCTTCGGTGCGCTCTGGGACGAGATCACCCGCGAGCGCTACGGGGTGGAGAACCCGAAGCAGCGCCGGTTCCGCTACGGCGTGCAGGTGAACTCGCTGGGCCTGACCGAGGCGCAGCCGGAGAACAACATCCAGCGCATCGTGCTGGAGATGCTCGGCGTGACCCTGTCCCGGGACGCCCGGGCCCGCGCCGTCCAGCTCCCCGCCTGGAACGAGGCCCTCGGCCTGCCCCGGCCGTGGGACCAGCAGTGGTCGCTGCGTATGCAGCAGGTGCTCGCGTACGAGTCGGACCTGCTGGAGTACCCGGACCTGTTCGAGGGTTCGCACGTGATGACCGCGCTGGTCGACGAGATCGTCGCCGGTGCCCGGGTCGAGCTGGAGAAGGTGCTGGAGATGGGCGGCGTGGTGGCCGCCGTGGAGACCGGCTACCTCAAGAGCGCGCTGGTCGCCTCGCTGGCCGAGCGGCGGCGCCGGATCGAGGCCGGCACTGACGTGGTGGTCGGGGTCAACCGGTTCGCCGAGACCGAGCCGTCGCCGCTGACCGCGGCCGGCGCCGAGGCCGTCGAACAGGTCGACCCGGCGGTCGAGGCGGCCGCCGCGGCCTCCGTACGCGAATGGCGGGCCGGGCGGGACGCGGCGGCCGTGGACGCGGCGCTGGCCCGGCTGCGCGCGGACGCCGCGACCACCACGAACCTGATGCCGGCGACGCTGGGGTGCGTGCGGGCCGGCGTGACCACCGGCGAGTGGGCCGGCGCGCTGCGCCAGGTGTTCGGCGAGTACCGCGCGCCCACCGGCCTGGCCGGCGCCGCCGGGGCCGGCGGCGACGCCACCCTGGCCGCGGTCCGCGAGCGGGTCGCCGCCACCGCCCGCGAGCTGGGCAGCGGCCGGCTGCGGCTGCTGGTCGGCAAGCCCGGCCTCGACGGGCACTCCAACGGCGCGGAGCAGATCGCGGTACGCGCCCGCGACGCCGGCTTCGAGGTGGTCTACCAGGGCATCCGGCTGACCGCCGGGCAGATCGTCGCCGCCGCCGTGGAGGAGGACGTGGACCTGGTCGGCCTGTCGGTGCTCTCCGGCTCGCACCTGGCGGCGGTGCCGGCGGTGCTGGACGGGCTGCGCGCGGCCGGCCGCCCGGACCTGCCCGTCGTGGTCGGCGGCATCATCCCGGCCGGCGACGCCGAGCAGCTCCGCGCCGCAGGGGTCGCCCGGGTCTTCACGCCGAAGGACTTCGCCCTCACCGGCATCATCGACGACCTGGTCACCGTCGTCCGCGAGGCCAACGGCCTGAGCTGAAAGGGAAGGGCCCCTGCCAACGCCGGGCGTTGTGCAGGCGGCCCTTCCCTGACCCTTCGGGCGGTCAGCGGCTGATGTAGGTCATGCAGTCGGCCATGTCGTTGTCCGGGCCGACCTTGATCGACGGCGCGTGGCACTCCAACTGGTCGTTGTGCCGGCAGTCGGCCCGCTGGCAGGCGCCGACCTGCGCGATGAGGCCGTCCACGCCGGCCTGGACGGCGGGCATCTCGATGAACGTGTGGCAGTGCGCGTGGTCCATGCTGCCGATCGTGATGGCGAAGGCGTGGCAGTCGCCGGTGTGGTTGTACGCGCAGGCCACGACCACACACTCCTGGACGCGGGGCATCTCCATCGCTGCGGTCATGCCAACCTCCTCTAGAGTCTTGCCCCGATTTTAGGCTTTTGGCGGGGTTGGCGAGGCGGATCAGCCCTGCCCGAGCACCTCCGACAGCGGAGCCGGTTCCAAGCCCCGCTCGGTCAGCCCCGCCAGGATGTGCGGCAGCGCCTCGTCCGTCATCGGCGCGTTCGCCTCCGTCACGTGCAGCACGATCACCGACCCGGGGCGCACCCCGTCCAGCGCCGCCCGCACCACCGGCCGCCACGACTTCGCGAACGGATCGCCGCTCACCACGTCGCCGTCGACCACCGTCACCCCCAGCGGCGCCAGCGCGTCCAGCGCCTTCCGGTCGTGGCACAAGCCCGGGAAGCGGAAGTACCGGGTCTGCCGCCCGCCGTACGCGGCCACCACGTCGAACGTCCGCGCCACGTCGGCCGTCATCTCCCGCTGGGGAATGCGGGGCAGGCCGTAGCAGTCCGGGGTGAACGCCAGGTGCCCGTACGTGTGGTTGGCCAGCTCGAAGCGCGGGTTCGCGGCGAGCCGCCGGGTCACCGCCGGGTACTGCTCGACCCACTTGCCGGTCAGGAAGAACGTGGCCGGCACCTGCTCCCGCTCCAGCAGGTCGATGATCCTCAGGTTCGCGTACGACCGCACCGCGCCGCTGCGCAACTGGTACCGCATCGCGTCCGTCATGTCCGCGTCGAAGGTGAGCGCCACCTTGTTCCCCGTACGCGGCCCATGGTCGACGACGGGTGGCCGCGTGCCGGGCGGGGTCGCGCCCGGGAGCGTCGGGGCGGGCGTCGGTGTCGCCGGCTCCGCCGCGGGGGTTGTGGCCTGCCGCTGCACGGCGGGGATCGGGACGATGCCGGCGGCGGCCGGGGTGCGGAGGGGGACCGGGCCGGCGAGGAGCGCTGCGGCGGCGACCACGGCGGCGGTGGTGGCGGCGAGCGGAACGCGGAGGATCTTCACGGGCACCGGGAGATGATGTCAGCGGTTTGTGTTCCTGTGTGCCCTGGCGTTGGTCCGGGGTTTGCCGTGCGTCGCTTTGCGTCGGGGTGGGGGTGTGGTTGCTGTGCGTCGGGGTGGGGGTGTGGGCCCCCGGGGGGCGGGGGGGCGGGGGGGGGGGGGGGGCCCCGCCCCCGGCGGGGCGGGCCCCCCCCCCCCGGGCGGGGGCCGGCCGGGGGGGGGGGCGGGGGGGGGGGGGGGGGGGCCGGGGTGCCCGGGGGGGGGGGGGGGGGGGGCCGGCCGGATCATTCACGCAGGCGGCGCGGGAGGGTGTCAACGTCCGTCCGGCCACACCGCC
>NZ_JBIAZP010000005.1:0-511893 GCF_042899165.1 Micromonospora sp. NPDC000121 | reverse complement strand
TTGGCGGATGTGGCGTACACGTTGCAGGTGGGTCGTCGGCATTTCGAGCGGCGGCGGGCGGTGGTCTGCCGCGACGCCACCCAGGCCGCGGCGGCGCTGACCACGCCCCCGACCGGCGCCGTCGACTTCCGGCCCGGCCGTAAGGTCGCCTTCCTCTTCCCCGGCGGCGGCAGCCAGTACGTCGGCATGGGCCGCCAGCTCTACGCCACCGAGCCGGTCTTCGCCGAGCACCTCGACCGCTGCGCCGACCTGGCCCTCGCCCGGCTCGGTTTCGACCTGCGCGACGTGGTCCGCGCCCCCGACGGCGACCGCGCCGTCCAGGAGTTCCTCGGCACGTCCGCCGGGGTAACCACCGCGCTGTTCGCGGTGGAGTACGCGCTGGCCAAGCTGTGGGAGTCGTGGGGCGTGCGCCCGGACGCGATGCTCGGGCACAGCAGCGGCGAGTACGTGGCCGCCTGCCTGGCCGGCGTCTTCGACCTCGCCGACGCCATCGACACCGTGGCCCTGCGCGGCCAGCTCATCGACCGGCTGCCCGGCGGCGCCATGCTCGCCGTCTCGCTGCCCGAGGAGGAACTCGCCGCGCGGCTGGGGCCGGAACTCTCCATCGCCGCGGTGAACGCCCCCGGCCAGTGCACCGTCTCCGGCCTGGTCGAGCCCGTGCAGGAGCTGGCCGACCGGCTCGCCGCCGACGGGGTGGACTTCCGCCGGCTGCACGTGCAGACCCTCGGCCACTCGGTGGCCATGGAGCCGGTGCTCGACGAGTTCCGCGCCCACGTCGCCGGCCTCACCCTGCGCGAGCCGACGCTGTCGTACGTCTCCAACGTCACCGGCACCTGGATCACCCCGGCCGAGGCCACCGACCCCGGCTACTGGGTGCGGCACCTGCGCGGCACCGTCCGCTTCGCCGACGGGGTGCGGACCCTGCTCGCCGGCTCCGCCGACCGGATGCTGGTCGAGGTCGGCCCCGGCACGGTGCTCGGCGCGCTGGTGGGGGCGAACGGCGACGACGCGGCCCCGCCCGTCCTGCCTTCCGTCCGGCACCCCCGCGACTCGCAGCCGGACCAGGCGTTCCTGCTGGCGACCCTGGCGCGGCTCTGGGAGTCCGGCGTGGACGTCGACTGGGAGTCGTTCGCGGCCGGCCAGCCCTGCCGGCGGGTGTCCCTGCCGACCTACCCGTTCGAGCGTCGCCGCTACTGGATCGACGTGCCGGAGGACGGCCCCGTGCCGGTGCAGGACGACTCGCTCGCCCTGCGCCGGGCGCCGGAGCCGGTGGACGCCGGCCCGACGAGCCTCGACGTGGACCTCGGCAGCACCCTGCACCAGCGTCCCCACCTGACCACCGACTACGTCGCGCCCCGCGACGACCTGGAGGAGTCCATCGCCGCCGCCTGGCGCGAGCTGCTCGGCTTCGAGACCGTCGGCGTGCACGACAACTTCTTCGCCCTCGGCGGCAGCTCTCTGCTGACCACTCGCCTGGTCACCCGGCTGCGGGAACGCTTCGCGGTGGACCTGCCGCTGGAGGAGCTGTTCAAGGCGCACACCATCGCCGCCCAGGCCACCATCATCCGCGCCCTCCAGGACGCGGACCCCGCACCCGGGCCGGACGGCGGCGACCCCGACGGATCCCCCGGGGCGGACGGCACCCCGTCCTCCGCAGGCGACGGCGATGGGGCCGCGCGATGACCGTCGACGAGCAGCGCGGGGCGCGCCCCGCCCAGGCGTTGTCCCCGGCGAAGCAGGCGCTGCTGGCGGCCTGGTCCAAGGGGCGGCGCGGCAACCGCGACGAGATCCCCCGCCGGGGCGACGACGGCCCGGCCCCGCTCTCCTTCTCCCAGCAGCGCCTCTGGTTCCTCGAACGGATGGTGCCGGACAGTCCCGCGTACAACACGCCGATGGCGGTCGAGCTGCGCGGGCCGCTGGACGTGGCGGCGCTGCGGGACAGCGTGCAGCGCATCGTCGACCGGCACGAGGCGCTGCGCACCACCATCTGGGAGGCCGACGGCGAGCCGGTGCAGGTGGTCTCGCCGCCCGCGGCCGTCGACCTGCCGGTGACCGACCTGACCGGGCTGAGCGAGGCCGAGCGCGACGAGCGCGTACGCCAGGCCCTCCAGGAGGAGGCCCGGCGGATCTTCGTGCTGGCGGTCGGGCCGCTGGTCCGGTTCGGGCTGTTCCGGCTCGCCCCGGACCGGCACGTCTTCCTGGTCAACTGGAGCCACCTGATCGCCGACGGCTGGTCGGGCCGGGTGTTCTCCCGCGAGCTGGCCGAGTGCTACTCCGCGCTGGTCACCGGCGGCACGCCCCGGCTGCCCGAGCTGAAGCTCCAGTACGCCGACTACGCGGTCTGGCAGCGGGCCCAGATGTCCGGGCCCACGCTGGCCCGGCAGGTGCGCTACTGGCGGGACCGTCTCGCCGGAATCCCGGCGCTGCTGGAGCTGCCCACCGACCGGCCCCGGCCCACCGTGCAGAGCTTCCGCGGCGACACCCTCCGGTTCACGGTCGACGAGCGGCTCACCGGGCGGCTGCGCGCCCTCTGCGCCGGCACCGACAGCACGCTGTTCATGGTGCTGCTCGCCGCCTTCACGGTGGTGCTCTCCCGCTGGTCGGGGCAGCCCGACGTGGTCGTCGGCACGCCGGTCGCCAACCGCAACCGCCCCGAGCTGGAGGACCTGTTCGGCTTCTTCGCCAACACCCTGGCGCTGCGCACCACGGTGACCGGCGACCCGACCTTCCGGCAGTTGCTGACCCGGGTCGGCGCCGACGTGTCCGCCGACTTCGCCCACCAGGACCTACCGTTCGAGAAGCTGGTCGACGAGCTGCAGCCCGAGCGCAGCACCAGCCACAACCCGGTGTTCCAGGTGATGCTCGCGCTGAACAACACCCCGCCGCCGCGCGTCGACCTGACCGCCGACACCCAGCTCGTCGGGCTGGTCGAGGGCGACACCGGGTCGGCGAAGTTCGACCTGTGGCTGTCCCTGGCGGACGCCGGGGACACGCTGCCCGGCGGGCTGGAATACGCCACCGACCTGTTCGACCGGGACACCGTCGAGCGGATCCTGGCCAGCCTGCTGCGCCTGCTCGACCAGGTCTGCGCCGACCCCGACGCCCCGCTGTCCCGGCTGGAGCTGACCGACGACGAGGAACGCGACCGGGTCCTGCGGGCGTGGAACGACACCGCCGCCCCGGAACCCGCGCCGCGCGTCCTGCACGAGCTGATCGCCGAGCAGGTCCGGCGCACCCCCGGGCACGTCGCCGTCCGGCTCGACGACCGGTCGCTGACCTACGCCGAGCTGGACCGCCGCGGCAACCGGCTGGCCCACCGGCTGCGGCGGCACGGGGTGGGACCGGACAGCCGGGTCGCCGTCTGCCTCGACCGCTCGCCGGAACTGCTGGTGGCGCTGCTGGGCGTGCTCAAGGCCGGCGGCTGCTACGTGCCGCTGGACCCGGAGCACCCGCCCGCGCGGCTGGCGTACCTGCTCGCCGACTGCGGCGCGGAGATCGTGCTGACCGGCGACGGCGGGCGGGACGTGCTGCCCGCCGACGCGCCGCCCGTGATCGACCTGCACCGCGACGACTGCGCCGACGAGCCCGAGCACGCCCCGACCAGCGGCGTCACCGAGGACGACCTGACGTACGTCATCTACACCTCCGGCTCCACCGGCATGCCGAAGGGGGTGATGAACAGCCACCGCGCCGTGGTGAACCGGCTGCGCTGGATGCAGCGCCGCTTCGAGCTGACCGCCGGCGAGGCGGTGCTGCAGAAGACCCCCGCCAGCTTCGACGTCTCGGTGTGGGAGTTCTTCTGGCCGCTGCTGGTCGGCGCGACCGTCACCATGGCCCGCCCCGACGGGCACCGCGACCCCGGCTACCTGGTCGACCTGATCAACGACCAGCGGGTCACCACCGTCCACTTCGTACCGTCGATGCTGCGGCTCTTCCTCGACGAGCCGCGCTCGGCCACCTGCACCGGGCTGCGCCGGGTGGTGTGCAGCGGCGAGGCGCTGCCCCGCGACCTGGTCCGCCGCCTCCAGGAGCGGCTGCCCGCCCGGCTCGACAACCTGTACGGCCCGACCGAGGCCGCCGTGGACGTCACCGCCTACCGGTGCCCGCCGGGGGAGGACACCACCGACGTGTCGATCGGCGCCCCCGTCGACAACACCAGCATCTACGTGCTGGACCCGGCCGGCCGGCCGGTGCCGGTCGGCGTGCCCGGCGAGCTGTGCATCGGCGGCATCCAGGTGGCCCGCGGCTACCAGGGCCGGCCCGCGCTGACCGCCGAGCGGTTCGTCCCCGACCCGTTCACCGACCGCCCCGGCGCCCGGATGTACCGCACCGGCGACATCGTCCGGTGGCGGCCCGGAGGCACCCTGTCCTACCTGGGGCGGGAGGACCTCCAGGTCAAGCTCGGCGGCATCCGCTTCGAGCTGGGCGAGATCGAGGCGGCCCTGCGGGAGCACCCGACCGTGCGGGACGCGGTGGTCACCGTGCGCCGCGACGCCGCCGGCGGGGAGGCCGGCGAGGGCCAGCTCGTGGCGTACGTGGTGCCCCGCTCCGCGGAGCACCCGGAGCCGGCCGCGCCGGCGACCCCGGACGGGTCCCCGGCGACCGGCGACGCCGACGGCACCGTGCAGCAGTGGGCGCGGGTCTTCGACGACGCGTACACCGAGCCGGAGAGCGCCGACGCGGCGGACAGCAACTTCTCCAGCTGGAACAGCAGCTACACCGGCGACCCGATCCCGGCCGACGAGATGCGGCGGTGGGTCGACGAGACCGTCGCCCTGGCCCTGGCGGAGCCGCCCGGCCGGGTCCTCGAGGTGGGCTGCGGGCTCGGCCTGCTCCTGCTGCGCATCGCGCCGCACGCCGCGTCGTACCACGGCACCGACATCTCCCGGTTCGCGCTCGGCCAGGTCCGCGCCGAGGTCCGGGCCCGCGGCCTGGCGGGCGTGACCCTCGACGAACGGGCCGCGCACGAGCTGGCCGACCTGCCCGCCGGGTCGTTCGACACCGTGCTGTTGAACTCGGTCGTGCAGTACTTCCCGGACGTCGACTACCTGCGGGAGGTGCTCGCGCAGGCCCGCCGGCTGGTCGCCCCGGGCGGCCGGATCGTCGTCGGCGACGTCCGTAGCCTGCCCCTGCTGGCCGACTTCCACCGCTCGGTGGAACTGCACCGGGCGGACCCGGACGCCGACCCGGCGGTGGTGCTCGCCCGGGCGGCCGCCCGGACGTGGCAGGAGGAGGAGCTGGCGCTCGACCCGGCGCTGTTCGCCTCCCTCGGTGACACCCTGCCCGGCGTCGCCGCCGTCGAGGTGCGGCTCAAGCGCGGCGGCTACGACAACGAGCTGAGCCGGTTCCGCTACGACGTGGTCGTCCGCGTCGCCGCCGACCCGGCGGCGGACGGCCCGGCCGCGCCGGAGCCGGCCGCCGACCCCCTCGGCTGGGAGGGCGACCTGGCCGGCCGGCTGCGCGACCGGCTCCGGGAGGAACCGGTGGTCGCGGTGACCGGGATACCCAACGGCCGGCTTCGCGAGATCGCCGCCCTGCGGGCCGGCGACGGCGCCTGCCGGACGGTGGGCGAGCTGCGCGCCCGGGTCGACCGGGAGCCGGCCGGCGTCGACCCCGACGAGCTGTACCGGCTCGCCGACGAGCTGGGCGTGGGCGTCGTCGTCGCCCCGTCGGTCGCCGACCCGACCCGGATCGACGCCCTGTTCCACCGCGCCGACGTACGCCCGTCGTGGCCCCCCGCGCCGCCCGCGCGCGGCGGCGCGCTCGCGAACTGGCCCCGCCAGGCCCGGCTGATGGGCGAACTCGGCCCGCGCTGGCGGGCACACCTGAAGGACCGGATCCCGCGCTACGCCGTGCCGGCGGTGTTCGTCCCGGTGACCGGCATCCCGCTGAGCCTCAACGGCAAGGTGGACTGGTCGGACCTGCCGGCGCCGCCGCCGGCGGCGGCCCGGGACCGGGGAGCGCACGTCCCGCCGGCCGACGGCACCGAACAGCTCGTCGCCGACATCTGGGCGTCCGTCCTCGGCCTGGAACGGGTCAGCGCCACGGCCAACTACTTCGAGCTGGGCGGCGACTCGATCCGGGGGATCCGGGTGATGGCCCGGGCCAACGGGGCCGGCCTGCCGCTCGTGCCCCGCGACCTGTTCGCGCACCCGACGGTGGCGGAACTCGCGGCGGTCGCCGACGCCCGGCTGGCCGAGGGCGGCACCGTCGACGGGCCCGCCCCGGAGTCGCCGGGCGACTGGGGGCTGTCGGAGCGCGACCGGGCCCACCGGGAGCGGCTGCTGGCCGACGCCGACGTGGAGGAGGTCTTCCCGCTGGCCCCGTACCAGGCGCACATGCTGCGCCGGCTGGTCGCCGACCCGCGACCCGGCGAGTTCCTGGTGCAGCGCGTCGACACCCTGCGCGGCCCCATCGACGTGGACCTGCTGCGCCGCTGCTGGGCGGGGCTGGCCCGCCGGTACGCCCTGCTGCGGACCATGTTCGTCTGGGCCGACCTGGACGAGCCGCTGCAGGTGGTGCGGCGCGACGTCGAGCTGCCCTCCCGGTACGAGGACTGGACCGGGCTCACCGCCACCGAACAGGACGCCGCGCTGGCCCGCTTCCTGCGCGAGGACCAGGTGGTGGGCTGCGCCCCCGACGACCCCGCCGGCATCCGGCTGTTCCTGGCCAAGGTCGACGAGGACGCCTACCGGACCGTGTTCAGCTTCAGCTACCTGCGAATGGAGGGCTGGAGCCTCAGCGTCTTCCTCAGCGACGTCATCGGTGAGTACCATCGCCTGCTCGCCGGCGAGACCCCGCAGGCCGGCACGGACGTGCCGTTCAGCCGCTACGTCGACTGGCTGCGCCGCCGCGGCGTACCGGCCGACACGCCGGCGTTCTGGCGGGACATGTTCGCCGGCGGGTGGTCGCCGACCCCGCTGGCCGCGTCCGCCCCCGACAACCGGCCCGGAGACCGGCACGGCTACGCCCGGCAGCACCTGCACGTGGACGCGCGCGTCACGGAGGCGCTGCGGGACACCGCCCAGCGGCTGCGGATGCCCCCGAACACGCTGGTCCAGGCCGCCTGGGCGGCGCTGCTCGCCCGGTACGCCGGCCGCGACGAGGCCACCCTGGGGGTCTTCTTCAACGGCCGTCCGGCGGACCTGCCGGGCGTCGAGGACCTGACCGGCCCGACGATGAACGTGCTGCCGATGCGGGTGCGGCTGCCCGAGCCGGACCGGCCCGTCGTCGACCTGCTGTCGCACGTGATGACCGTCGGCGCCGACGCCGCCCACCACCAGTACGTGGCGCCGGAGCGGGTGGCGGAGTGGGCCGGCTGGCCGGCGGACGAGCCGATGTTCGACGCGTACCTGGTCTTCCAGAACCTCGACCCCACCCTGTTCGGCTCCACCGAGCGGGTCCCGACGTTCTTCAGCCGGCTGGCCGAGCCGTTCCGGCTCGACGTGATGCCGGGGGTGGAGCTGGGACTGATCCTGTCGTACCACCGCGACCTGCTGACCGACGAGGCCGCCGGCCGGGTGCTCGACGACCTCGTGGCGACGCTCGCGGCGATCACCGCCGACCCGAACCGGCCGGTCGCCGAGGTGCTCCGGCCGCCCGCGCCGCCCGCCGCCGCCAAGGTGCTGCTGGTGGAGGGCGAGCTGGGCGGCCACCAGATCAAGGACACGCCGTTCCCCGTCCCGGCGGCGGTGGAACCACGGTGACGGAGGTACCCATGTCCTGGATGGTGCCGATCGGCGCCGCCGACGCCGACGGGCTGCGCCAGCTGGCCGCCGAGGCGGCGGACCGGCTGGACGCCGGGGCGGAGCCGACCGCGCAGGGCGCGCCGGCGGGCGCCGCGCACCGGCTGGTCGCCACCGGAGGGGACCGGGCGGCGCTGGTGGCCGCCCTGCGCTCCGCCGCCGCCGGGGAGCACACCGACGGGGTACGCACGGCCACCGGCACCGACGTCCCGCGCCTGGCGATGGTGTTCTCCGGCGAGGGCACCCAGTGGCCCGGCATGGGCGACGGGCTGTCCGGATGCGCCCCGTACGCCGACGCCCTGGACCGGTGCGACGCGGCCGTCCGGGCGCTCGGCGGCTGGTCCGTCACCGAGGAGATCCGCCGGCCGGCCGGGGCGAGCCGGCTGACCGAGACCGCCGTCGCCCAGCCGGCGATCGTCGCGGTGGAGATCGGCCTGCTCGCGCTGCTGGACAGCCTCGGCGTACGGCCCGACGTGGTGATCGGGCACAGCCTCGGCGAGATCACCGCCGCGTACGCCGCCGGGGCGCTCGGCGTCGAGGACGCCATGGCGGTCGCGTACCACCAGGGCCGGATGTTGCAGCGGGCGACCGGCGGCGGCGGGATGCTCGCCGTCGGCCTCTCCGCCGACCAGGCCACCCGGCTGCTCGCCGACCTGCCCGCCGGGCTGTCGCTGGCGGCGGTCAACGGCCCGGCGAGCGTGGTGCTGTCCGGGGAGCGGTCCGCCCTGGACGCCGCCGTGGCGCGGCTGGCCGCGGACCGCGTGTTCCACCGCGACCTCGGCATCAACTACGCCTTCCACAGCCCCCAGATGGAGCCGTTCACCGACGAACTGGTGGCGGACCTGCGGCCGCTGCTGCGCCACGGGCCCACCACCACCGACATGGTCTCCACCGTCCACGGCGACCTGGTCACCGGCGACCGGCTGGGCGCGGAGCACTGGGGGATGCTGTCCCGCCGCCCGGTGCGCTTCCTCGACGCGGTGGGCCGCGCCGACGCCGCCGTCCACCTGGAGATCAGCCCCACCCCGGTGCTGCGCACGGCGTTGCTGCAGTGCCTGGGCGGGCGGCCCGGCACCAGCGTGCTGGGCTCGCTGCGCCCCGACCGGGACGCCGCCGAGGCGGTCCACGCGCTGGCCGCCGACCTCTACCTCGCCGGCCTGCCCGTCGCCTGGGACGCGCTGCCGGCCGTGACCCGGGCCGCCGGCACCCCGGCCGCCGAACCGGAGCGGGTGTCCGTCGGGTCGTCGGTCGTCGACCGGCTCCGCGCCGGCAACCCGGCCGGGCTCGGCCACCGGGTCCGGGAGTACGTCGTGGACCGCGCGGCGGAGGTGCTGGGCCGCCACCGCTCCGAGATCCCCGCCGACGCGGGCCTGTTCGCCCTCGGCTTCGACTCGCTGACCGCCGTCCGCCTCGCCGAGCGGCTCGCCGCCGAGCTGCGCCCGCACGTCCCGGTGGGGCCGACGGTCGCGTTCGACCACCCGACCGTCGCCGACCTCGCCGCCCACCTCACCGCCCGGCTCGGCGGCGGCGACGCGGACCGGCCGGCGACCGTTCCGGCGGCGGCCCCGGCCCGCACGGGCCGGGTGCCGGCGGCCGACGAGCCGATCGCCGTCGTCGGCATGGCCTGCCGGGTGCCCGGCGCCGACGGCCCGGACGAGTTCTGGCGGCTGCTGCGCGACGGCGTCGACGCCACCGGCCCGGTGCCCCGCGACCGATGGGACGTCGACGCGCTGCACGGCGACGACCCCCTCGAACCCGGCACCATCTATGCCCGCCGCGGCGGGTTCCTGCCCAGCGTGGACACCTTCGACGCCGACTTCTTCGGCATCTCCGCGGTGGAGGCGGAGAGCATGGACCCCCAGCAGCGGCTGCTGCTGGAGGTGGCCTGGGAGGCGCTGGAGCACGCCGGGATGCCGGCGGACCGGCTGCGCGGCACCCGCGGCGGCGTCTTCGCCGGTCTGTCCATCGACGACTACAAGGGACTCCAGATCGCCGACCCGGCCCGGATCGACGGCTACACCGGCACGGGGAACCTCTTCTGCGTGGCGGCCGGCCGGCTGTCGTACGTGCTGGGGCTGCGCGGGCCGTCGATGGCGGTCGACACCGGCTGCTCGTCGTCGCTGGTCACCGTGCACCTGGCCGCCCAGGCGCTGCGGGCCGGCGAGTGCGACCTCGCGCTGGCCGGCGGCGCGCATTTGATGCTTGCCCCGGACATCACCCTGTTCCTCTGCCGGGCCGGCGCGCTCGCCCCGGACGGCCGGTGCAAGACCTTCGACGCGGCGGCCGACGGCTACTCGCGGGGCGAGGGCGCCGGGATGGTGGTGCTCAAGCGGCTCTCCGACGCGATCGCCGACGGCGACGACATCCACGCCGTGCTCGCCGGGTCCGCCGTCAACCACGACGGCGCCAGCAGCGGCCTGACCGTGCCGAACGGCACCGCCCAGCAGGAACTGCTGACCGACGCGCTCCGCGCCGCCGGTCTCGCCCCGGCCGACGTCGGCTACCTGGAGGCGCACGGCACCGGCACCCCGCTCGGCGACCCGATCGAGCTGCGCGCCGCCGCGGACGTGCTGGGCCGGGACCGGCGCGAACCGCTGGTGGTGGGCTCGGTGAAGACGAACATCGGTCACCTGGAGGCGGCGGCCGGGGTGGTCGGCCTGATCAAGACGGTGCTGGCGCTGCGGCACCGGTGGATCCCCGCGCACCTGAACTTCCGCACCCCGAACCCCCGCCTGCCCTGGGACGACCTGCCCCTGTCGGTGGCCACCACCGGCCGACCCTGGCCGGCGGGCCCGGACGGTCGGCCCCGGGTCGCCGGGGTCAGCTCGTTCGGCATCGGCGGCACCAACGCGCACGTGCTGCTGGCCGAGCACCGCCCCGCGACCGCCCCGGCCGCCCTGGCACCGGCCACCCCGGCCGGTCCCGGCACGGCGGACCGGGCCGTCCCGGGCGACGCGGTCGACCACGCCGACCCGGCCGGGCCGGCTCGCCAGGCCGGTCCGGACGGCGGCGACGGCAGCGGCGACGCACTGTTGCTGCCGCTGTCCGCCGGGTCGCCCGCCGCGCTGCGGGCCCTCGCCGGCCGCTACGCCGCTCACCTCGACCGGCACCCGGAACTCCCCGCGCCGGCCGTCTGCGCCGCCGCGGCCCGGTTCCGCGCCCCGCTGCGGCACCGCCTGGCCGTCACCGGCGCCGACCGGGCGGAGCTGCGCCACCACCTCGACCGGTACGCCCGGGGCCGGGCCGACGACCTTGTCGAGGGCGAGGTTCGCGGCGTCCCCCGGATCGCGTTCGTCTTCCCCGGCCAGGGCTGCCAGTACCCGGGCATGGGCCGGGCGCTGTACGACACCGAGCCGGTGTTCCGCGCCGCCCTGCGCGAGTGCGCCGACATCCTCGGCGAGCACCTGGGCGACGACCTGCTCCGGGTGCTTCACGACGACGGTGAGCTGCTGCACCGCACCGGCTGGACCCAGCCGGCCGTCGTCGCCGTCGAGTACGCCCTGGCCCGGCTCTGGGGCTCCTGGGGCCTGGCGCCGGCGGTCGTCCTCGGCCACAGCGTCGGCGAGTACGCCGCGGCGTGCGTGGCCGGCGTGCTGCCGCTGGAGGAGGCGCTCCGGCTGGTGGCCGTACGGGCCCGCCTGATGGACGCGCTGCCCGCCGGCGGCCGGATGCTCGCCGTCGCGGCCGACGGGGCGGCCACGGAGGCCGTGCTGGCCCGGCACCCCGAGGTGTCCGTGGCGGCGTACAACGGCCCGGCCGAGACCGTCGTGTCGGGCCCGGCGAGTGCCGTCGAGAGCGTGGCGCGGACCCTGGACGACGCCGGTGTCCGGCACCGTGACCTGCGGGTGTCGCACGCGTTCCACTCGGCGCTGATGGACCCGGCCCTGGACGGTCTCGCCGCCGAGGCGGCCCGCGTCCGGCCCGCCGAGCCGCGCGTGGACGTGGTCTCCACGGTGACCGGGCGGCTGCTCGACGGGCTGATGGACGCCGACTACTGGCGCCGCAACGCCCGCGAGCCGGTCCGCTTCGCCGAGGCGGTGGGCCGCCTCGGCGAGCTGGACTGCGGGCTGGTGCTGGAGCTGGGCCCCGACCCGGTGCTGGGCACGCTGGCCCGCCGCGGGGCGCTCGTGCCGCGGGGCGCCCGGTGGGTGCCGGCGATGCGCCGGGGCCGCGCCGACCGCGCCGTGGCCCGGGACGCGCTGGGCGCCGCCTTCTGCGCGGGCGCGCCGGTGGCGTGGGAGCGGGTGCACCCGGACGCCCGGCGGGTGCCGTTGCCGACGTACCCGTTCCAGCGGCGTCGCTTCTGGCGCGACACCCGCCTCGGGGTGGCCCGGTCCGCCGACACCGGCCCGCTCGGGGAGCGGCTGCGCTCACCCGCTCTCACCGGGAGCGTCTTCGAGCAGGTCGTCGGCCCCGAGCTGCCGGAGCGGCTGACCGACCACGGCCTCTTCGGCGCCACCGTCGTCTCGGCCGCCAACCACCTCGCCGCGATCCTCGCCGCGACCGCCGCCGACGGGGAACCGACCGCCGAGGTCACCGACGTGGCCTTCCCCGAGCCGCTCACCCTGACCGCCGGCGAACAGGCCCGGGTGCAGGTGCTGCTCGGCGCCCCGGACGGCCCCGGGCGGACCGCCGAGGTGGTCAGCGCGACCGGGACCGACCCGGCGCGCTGGCGGGTGCACGCCACCGGCACCGTGCGACCGGCCGGCCCGCCGCCGGCCGAACCCGCCCGTCCCCGCGACAGCGCCGGCACCGAGGTGGTGGACCTGGAGGACCGGATGCGGGCCGCCGGCTACCGGCTCGGCCCGCGCTACCGGTGGCTGGAGTCGGTCGTACGGCACGGCGACGAGGTCGACGCCACGCTGCGCCGCCCGCGCGTCGTACCGCCGTCCACGCAACCGGAACCCGGCCTGCTCGACTCCTGCCTGCGCCTGGTCCTGGCGCTCGCCCCGCAGGCCCTGGCCGCCGACGGCGGCGGGCTGGCCGTTCCGGTCGGCGTCGACCGGCTCGCCTGGTACGCACCCGGGCCGACGGCCACCCTGGACGACGACCTCACCTGCCGGGCCCGGCTGCGGTCGGCCACCCCCGACGGCGACGACCTCGTCCTCGACGTCACCCTGCGCGCCGCCGGCCGGGTCCGCCTGGTCGTCGACGGCCTGCGGCTGCGCCGGGTCCGCCGGGACGCGCTGCTGCGCGGGGCCGAGAACGGCGACCGGCTGCGCCACCGGATCGACTGGCGTCCCGCCGACCCGGCCCCGGACCGCCCGACCGACACCACCGGCCGCTGGCTGCTCCTGGCCGACAGCGGGGGCGTCGCCGACCGGGTCGCGGCCGCCGTCCACGACGGCGGCGGGACCTGCCGGACGGTCGGGCCGGCGACGGTCGCCGAGCACCCCGGCGGCCTGCCCGCGCTGCTGGCGGAGCCCGAGCCGCTGCGCGGTGTCGCGCTGCTGTGGCCCCTCGACGACGGCCCCGGGGTGCCGGGCGGCGCCGGGGCGCTGCACGAGCGGCAGGCCCGCGGCGTGCACGCCGCGCTGCACCTGCTGCACGCCCTGGCCGACCGGCACCCGACGGCCCGGCTGGTGCTCGCCACCCGGGGCTGCCAGCAGACCGACGACACCGGACCGGTCGACCCCACCCACGCCGCCGTGTGGGGGCTGGGCCGGGTGGCGATGACCGAGCGGCCGGACGCCGACGTCGTCCTGCTCGACCTGGCGCCCGACGGCGACCCGGCCGCGGACGCCGCCGCCGTGCTCGCCGCGCTGGCCGCCCCGGCCCCGCCGCCGCAGCAGGCCGCCCGCCCGACAGGGACGCTGGTGCCCCGGCTCCTGCCGGCGCCGGCCGACGGGCCGGAGACCCTGCCCGTGCACCCGGACGGCAGCTACCTCGTCACCGGCGGCACCGGCGGCCTCGGCCGCCGGATCGCGGCCTGGCTGCTGGAACGGGGCGCGGGCCGGGTGTGGCTGCTGTCCCGGGGCGCCACGGCCGTCGAGGGCGCCGAGCCCCTTCCGGGGGAGGACGACCGGGTGCGGACCCTGGTCTGCGACGTCACCGACCCGGTCGCGCTGGACCTGGCGGTGGCCGAGGCGCGGCGCACCGGCCCGCCGCTGCGGGGCGTGGTGCACGCCGCCGGCGGCCTCGACGACGCCCCGCTCGGCGCGCAGACGCCCGACCGCCTCGACATCCCGCTCCGGCCGAAGCTGGCCGCCGCGCACCTGCACCTCGCCACACTCCACGACCAGCTCGACTTCTTCGTGCTGTTCTCGTCGCTGGCCGGGGTGGTCGGCACCGCGGGCCAGGCCGGGTACGCCGCCGGGAACGCCTTCCTCGACGCCCTCGCCGGCCACCGGCGCGCCCTCGGCCTGCCGGCGGTCAGCATCGCCTGGGGCCCGTGGGCGGAGACCGGGATGGCGGCGCGGCTGGGCGCCCGCGAGCGGGACCGGCTGACCGCGTTCGGGCTGCACCCCCTCGACCCGGCCGCCGGGCTGGACGTGCTGGCCCGCTCCGCGTCCGGGCCGCCGTGCCTGGTGGTCGCGGACGCCGACTGGTCCCGGCTCGCCGGGCACCTGCCGGAGCGGTGGCGGCCGGGCCTCTACGCCGAACTGGTCGACGCCACCCCGGCGGCGACCCCGGCCGCCGGGCCGGACACCGGCCGGCCCCACCAGGCCCCGGAGAGCCCGCGCGAGCAGATCCTCGCCGAGATCTGGGCGGAGATCTTCCGGGTCGACCGGGTCGGCGTCACCGACAACTTCTTCGACCTCGGCGGCGACTCGATCCTCAGCCTCCGGCTGGTCGGGGCCGCCCGCCGGGCGGGCCTGCGCATCGCCGAGGCCGACGTCTTCGCCCACCCGACCGTCCGGGACCTCGCCGCCGTCGCCACCGACGACCGGGACGCCGAGGGCGAGGGGGCCGGGGGCCGGGGGCCCGGCGGGCGCGCGGACGCCGACACCGCGCCGGGGCCCGGCCGGCCGGGCGGGGAGCGGGCGCCGGCCGGGAAGGGCCGCCGCACACCCGCCGATCTGGCGGCCTTCGCCGACGCCGAGCTGGACGCGAGCGACCTGACCGCGCTGGCCGCGCAACTGGCCGGGGCGAGTTCCGGCCGCCCGAACGGACGTCCCACCGCACCCGAGACGCTGAGGAAGGACAATCCGTGACCGTTCCCGGAGTCGACAACATCTACCGGTTGTCGTACATGCAGGAAGGGCTGCTGTCGCACAGCCTCGCCGACCCCCGGGCGGCCTTCTACGTCGACCAGGTCGAGTACCGGCTGCACGGGCCGGTCGACCCGGACCTGCTGCTCGCGGCGTGGCAGGCGCTCACCCAGCGGCACGCGGTGCTGCGTACGTCGTTCCACTGGGAGGACATCAAGCAGCCCGTCCAGGTGGTCCGGGACCACGTCGAGGTGCCCATGGAGACCCTCGACTGGCGGGACGTGCCCGCCGCGGACCTGCCGGGCCGGCTGGAGGAGCGGCTGCGCGCCGACCGGCTCCAGGGGTTCGACGTCCAGCAGCCGCCGCTGGTCCGGCTGACCCTCATCCGCACCGGCGAGGAGGACTACACGTTCGTCCTGCGCTACCACCACCTGCTGCTGGACGCATGGTCGGCGCTGATGGTGCTCGACGAGGCGTTCGCCAACTACGACACCCTGGCCGGCGGGCGGCCCCTGGAGACCAGGCCGGCTACCTCCTTCCACGAGTACGTCGGCTGGGTGCGGGCCCAGGACCTCGACGCGGCCGGGCAGGCGTGGCGGGAGGCGCTGCGCGGCGTCACCGACTCGACCACCCCGGCGTGGATCCGCCCTGCGGACGGCAGCGCGCCGGAGCCGTCGGGTCGGGACAACCCGGAGCAGGTGCTGCACGTGCCGGCGGAGACCGTGGCGGCCCTGCGGGAGCTGGGCCGGCGCCGCGAGGTCACCCTCGGCGCGCTGCTGCAGACCTGCTGGGCGCTGGTCCTGCGGGCGCACAGCGGGCGCGACGACGTCGTGTTCGGGGGCACGCTGTCCAGCCGCCCGTCGGACGTGCCGGGGGTGGAGCACACCGCCGGCCTGTTCATCAACACGCTGCCGGTGCGGGTCCGCTTCGACCCGGCCCGCTCGGTCCTCGCCACCGCCGTCGCCCTGCAACACGAACAGGCGGCGTTGCGCCGGTACGACTTCAGCCCGCTGGAGCAGGTGCAGCGGTGGAGCGAGGTGCCCCCGGGCCTGCCCCTGTTCGACACCATCATGACCGTGCTCAACCTGCCCGGGGTGGGTGTGCTGCACCGGCGCAGCGGCGCGGTCGAGATCCGCGACGGGCAGTACCGCTACCGGACCAACTATCCGCTGTCCGTGCTGGTGATCCCCGAGGGCGAGCGGCTCGCCGTCCGCGTCGGCTACGACCCCCGACGGGTCGGCCACGACGCCGTCGCCCGGCTGCTCGGGCACCTCGCGACGGTGGTCGACACCGTGGCGACGCGGCCGGACACGCCGGTGCGTGACGTCGACGTGCTGACCGGCGCCGAACGCGCCCTGGTGGCCGGCTGGAGCGGGACGTCCGCGCCGTACCCGGACGGGACGACGGTGCACGGGCTCGTCGAGGAGCAGGCCGACCTGGGCGGCGACCGGGTCGCGCTGCGCGCCAGCGGCGAGTCGGTCACCTACGGGGAGCTGGACCGCCGGGCCAACCAGATCGCCCGGCACCTGCGCGACCTGGGCGTGCGCCCGGACACGCCGGTCGGGCTGTGCCTGGGGCGTACCCCGGAACTGGTCGTGTCGATGCTCGCCGTGCTCAAGGCGGGTGGCTACTTCGTCGCGCTGGACCCCGACCACCCGCCGGCCCGGCTGGCCGACATCCTCGCCGACGCCGGTGTGGCGGTGGTGGTCAGCGACCGGCGCCACCGCGCCGGCCTGCCGCGCGCTGGGGTGGAGACCGTCCTGCTGGACGCGCACCGTAACCGGTACGCCGACCTGCCCGACGACCGGCTGCCCGCCGTGGCCGGCCCCGACGACCTGGCCTACTCCATCTACACCTCCGGGTCGACCGGCCGGCCCAAGGGTGTGCTCGTGCCGCACCGGGGGCTGTGCAACGTCATCGCGGCCCAGCGCGCGCTCTTCGGGCTGGGCCCGGACGACCGGGTGCTCCAGTGGGCGTCGCCGACGTTCGACGCGTCGGTCTTCGACGTGGCCATGGCCCTCGGCGCGGGCGCCACGCTGCACCTCGCCCCGGCCGAGCGGGTGGCCCCGGGGCCGGACCTGCGGGACCTGCTGGCCACCGAGCGGATCACCGCGCTGACCATCACCCCGTCGGCCCTGGCGGCCGTGCCGGTCGCGGCCCTGCCGGAGTTGCGCACCCTCGTCCTCGCCGGCGAGGCGCTGCCCGCGTCGCTGGTGCGGCAGTGGCGGGTTCCCGGGCGTCGGGTCTTCAACGCGTACGGCCCGACGGAGGCGACGATCTGGGTCTCGGTGCACGAGTGCGGCCCCGAGGACGAGGCGCCGCCCATCGGCCGGCCGATCCCGAACGTCACGGTCCGGGTGCTGGACGCCTCGGGCCGCCCGGTCGGCGTCGGCATCCCCGGCGAGCTGCACGTCGGCGGCGCCGGACTGGCCCGGGGCTACGCGGGTCGTCCCGAGCTGACCGAGCAGCGGTTCGTGCCGGACCCGTTCGGCCCGCCCGGTGCCCGCCTCTACCGCACCGGCGACCTGGTGCGCTGGACCGAGGACGGCGCGCTGCGCTTCCTCGGCCGCACCGACCAACAGGTCAAGGTGCGCGGCCTGCGGATCGAGACCGGCGAGGTGGAGGCGGTGCTGCGCCGGCACGACGACGTCGCCGAGTGCGCGGTGGTGGCCCGCGCCTCGGACGGCTCGGACGGCACGCCGGACACCCTGGTGGCGTACGTGGTGCCGGCCGGCGCGGCGCGGGTGGACGCGGAGAAGCTGCTCGCGCACTGCGCGCAGGTGCTCCCGGAGTACATGCTGCCCGGCGCCGTCGTGCCGCTCGACCGGCTGCCGCTGACCAGCAGCGGGAAGCTCGACGTGCGCGCGCTGCCGTCGCCGCGCGACCTGGCCCGCGAGCAGGAGGCGCAGGCCGAGATGACGGTCACCGAGCAGGCGGTGGCGACGCTCTGGGGCCAGGTGCTCCAGGTGGAGGGCCTCGGCCCCGACGGTGACTTCTTCGCGCTCGGCGGGACCTCGATCAAGGCCACCCAGGTGGTGTCGCGGGCCCGCCGCGCCTGGCAGGTCGACCTGCCGATCCGCAGCGTGTTCGAGAACCGCACGGTGACGGCGTTCGCCGCCGCCGTGGAACAGGCACTGGCCGCCCAGATGGATGACGACGATCAGGAGGTGCAGGATGGCGACGACCAAGGCGTGGGTGCTGCATGCCACTGAACCGGGGAGCGAGCCGACCCGGGGACAGCTGACGCTGGAGCAGATCCCGGTGCGCCGGCCCGAGGAGGGTGAGGTCCTCGTCGAGCCGCTGGTGGGCTGCTGGGAAGCCAACATGGAGCACGCGATCGCCCGGCACCCGGTGGACGTGGCCCGGCAGCGGGGCGACGACAAGATCGTCCTCGGCACCTGCGGGGTGGTCCGGGTGCTCGCGGCCGGGCCGGGCGTGCGGGGCCTGCGCGAGGGGCAGGAGTGCCTGTGGATCCCGTTCGGGGTGATCGACCGCAACGGCTACGCCGAGCGGATCTGCGCGTACGACGCCCCCGGCTCGCCGGGGCTGTTGTCCGGGCGGTTCGTCACGGAGGCGCGGCTGATGGTGCCGCTGCCCGAGCAGAGCCGCCACCCGATCGAGCGCTGGGCGCCGTTCGCCCGGTACTTCACCGCCTGGGACAACTGGCGGGTGGCCCGGCGCTGCTGGGAGGCCCAGGTCGACGACCACTGGGACGAGCCCCCGCTGGTCCTCGGCTGGGGCGGCGGCGTGGTCTGGGCACAGCTCGAGCTGGCCCGCCGGGACGGTTTCCGGACGGCCATGGTGTCCGGTCGGGACAGCCGGCTGGCCGCCATCGCCGCCACCGGCGCCGCCGCGATCGACCGGCGGGAGTTCCCGGACCTGGACTACGACGTGGCGAAGGCCTCCGGCGACCCGGACGCGCTGGACCGGCACAGGGACTCCAAGCGGCGCTTCGTGGAGCGCGTGATGGAGCTCAGCGGCGGCCAGGGCGTCTCCATCTTCCTCGACAACATGGGCGGTGGGCTGCACCGGGTGACGTTGCAGTCGCTGGCCCGGGAGAGCGTGCTCGCCACCGTCGGTTGGAAGCACGGCATGCGGCTGTCGAACCTGCGGGCGGTGGAGTGCATCGGCCGGCACATCCACGTGCACACCCACGCGTGGCGGTTCCAGGACTGCCGGCGGATCCGGGACGTGCAGGAGAGCACCGGCTGGTTGCCCGAGATCAACGAGCCGGTGGCCTCCTTCGACGCCATCCCGCAGTTGGCCGACGCCTACTCCCGCGACGCCTTCGACAGCTACTTCCCGCTGTACGAGGTGACGCCCCGGTGAGTCACGGCCGCCGGACGATCAGCCGGTAGGTCACCACCAGCCCGACGAGGCACCACGCGCCCATCACGAGGTACGGGGTGCCGCTGATGCCGCCGACCAGCGCCTCGCGTACGCCCTGCGCCATGTACTGGAACGGGAGCACGACGTGCACGGCCTGCAACCAGCCCGGTAGCCGGTCGACGGGGAAGTTGACGGGGGAGAACATCAGCGTGACGAAGACGACGAGCTGGGTCACCAGGCCGACCGCGGCCGGCGGGAGGGCGTGGGCCAGCCCGTAGCCGAGCGTGGTGGCGGTCAGGGCGACGAGCAGGGCGGCGGGGATCACCAGCGGACTCGGGTCCAGCCGCAGGTCGAAGCGGAACGCGGCGACCACCAGCGACAGCACGAGCCCGGGCAGCGCGCCCAGGATCCACACGGTGACCCCCGCCGCGACCGAGGCCAGCGGTGGGACGGGCAGCGTCTGGTCGAACTCGAAGCTGCCCTGCAACTTGCTCTGCGCCACCATGTTCGGGGCCATCACCAGCCCGACGGTGATCAGCCCGATGGTCGGGCCGCCGGTGGCGAGGAACGCGGCGCTGGTCGCGTCGACGTCGGGCAGCAGGTACGCGAAGCCGACGATGATGCCGACGGAGAGCCCGGCGGAGACGATCGCGAAGAGGGGGAGCAGGAAGCGCAGCCGCAGCGCGTTCCAGCGCAGCAGCAGGGCGTAGCTACGGAGCCACGACATCGTCGACCTCCTCGTGGGTCGGCTGGTGCTCTTCGAGGGCGAGGTAGATGTCCTCGACCCGCATCGGGTACAGCGAGAAGTCCTCGATCGTGCCGGCGGCCTGCATGCGGGCCGCCCACTCGGTGGCGGCCACCGCGTCGGCGGTGTCCAGGGCGTACGCGAGCCGTTGCCGGTCCCGGCGCGGGGGCTGCCCGGCGAACGGCGGTGGCGCGGGTTCGTCGCTGCCGGCCGACAGTCCGACGTCGAGCCGCAGCGCCGGGCCGGCGCCGGCGCGCAGGTCGGCCACGGTGCCCTCGGCGACCACCCGGCCGTGCGCCAGGACCGAGAGCCGGTCGAGGATCCGCTCGACCTCGGTGAGGTTGTGGGTGACCAGGAGGACGGCCGCCCCGTCGTCGGCCAACGACCGGACCTGCTGCCACAGCAACCGCCGGCGCACCGGGTCCACGTCGTTGCTGGGCTCGTCGAGCACGATCACCTGGCCCGGCCGCACCGCGGCCAGGCAGTACGCGGCGAGGCGGCGGACGCCGCCGGAGAGCCGCTCGGCCGGGGTGTCGGCCCACTCGGTGATGTCGAGGGCCTCGAGCAGCCGCTGGGTGGCGGCGGCCGCCTCGGCCCGGCCCGCCCCCCGGATCCGGGCCACCAGGGTGATGGCCTGGCGCGGCGTCACGCCCATCAGCGGCACCTGGGCCTGCGGCTGCACCGAGCAGACCCGGTGGGCGAACCCGGGGTCGGCGACCGGGTCGCCGTCGCCGATGCGGATCGTGCCGCTGGTCGGCCGGATCAGCCCGGCGACCTGGTTGACCAGCGTGGTCTTGCCGGCGCCGTTGTGGCCGAGCAGGCCGTAGACCTGCCCGGCGTTCACCCGGATGCTGATGTCGTCGTTGGCCCGCACCCCTCCGCGATACTCCTTGCAGACATGGTCCACGCGCAGCACCATGACATCTCCGATACTGGTCGGTATTCAGATACCGCCGAGTATGCGTAATGTGGAGATTCTGGTCAAGCGGAACGACGGGAGAGTCGCCTGATGGAACGGATGGGGCGCCAGGAGCGGCAGCGGCACAACCGGAACCGCCTGCTCGACGCGGCGCAGCGGCTGCTCGCCGAGCGCGGGCCGGCGGCCTCCCTGGACGACATCGCGGCGGCGGCCGGGCTGACCAAGGGCGCCGTCTACTCCAGCTTCCGCAACAAGGAGGACATCATCCTCGCCCTGCTGGACCGGCAGTTGGACATCATCGGCACCGACCTGACCCAGGTCAACGCCGGTGAGTCCGACATGGTGCAGGCGTTCGCCGCCCTCAGCTCGGCCAACTCGACCGGCGACCGGGCCGGGGAGAACGCCGACTTCGCGCTGCTGATGATGGAGTTCTGGATCGCCGCCATGCGCAATCCGCGGGTGCGTCCCCGCTACATCGAGGCGCTGCGCCGCACCCGCGCCGGGATCGCCGCCCACCTGGCCGCCCGGGCCGACGGGCCGGACCCCGCGCTGGTGGCGCGTACGGCGACCCTGCTCCTCGGCCTGGACATCGGGCTGAGCATCCAGCGCCTCGTCGACCCCGAGTCGGTGCCGGAGACGTGGTACGCCGAGGCGTTCGAGCTTCTCGTCCGGCCGCTGTCGGGCGACGCGCCGGACCCTGACGGCAGCGGGAGCTGAGCGTTGGCCCGCCCGGGCCGGGCTGCCGCCGGCGCCGGCAAACCGTGTCGCCGGCGGCGCCGGATCGAGTGAAGGTTGTCGTTGCCCCCGGCTGCGCCGGCTGGATAGGGTCGTGCGGTACCAGTGATCCACAGTGACCGGTTCGTGACGGGGAGACGCGGGATGAGTTTCGAAGCGGAGCAGTACGTCGTCGTCCGCAACGCCGAGGAGCAGTACTCGATCTGGGCGGCCGACCGGCCGGTGCCGGACGGGTGGCAGGCGCTGGACGTCCGCGGCTCTCGCGAGGAGTGCCTGACCCACATCGAGAGCGTCTGGACGGACATGCGCCCGGCCAGCCTGCGGACGGCCGGAAGCGCGGCCTGACCGGGCGCCGCCACCCCGGCCCGCCGACACCGGGTGTGCCGGGGTGGCGGCGAATCGCCGCAGTGCTTCCGTCGCGGTCGGGTCGGCCGTCGCCGACGAGTCGCCGTCAACTGGAGGTTGACGACCGAGGGTCGTCAACCTATCGTTGACGCATGACCGAACCAGTGCAGATGAGCAACCCGGTCCGGCTCGACGACCTCATCCAGGCGATCAAGAAGGCGCACACCGACGCCCTCGACCAGCTCGCCGACGCGGTCATCGCGGCCGACCACCTCGGCGAGATCGCCGACCACCTGATCGGCCACTTCGTGGACCAGGCGCGGCGCTCCGGCGCCTCGTGGACCGACATCGGCCGGAGCATGGGCGTCAGCAAGCAGGCGGCGCAGAAGCGCTTCGTGCCCAAGGCCGCCGAAACGCCGCTCGACCCGCAACAGGGCTTCAGCCGGTTCACCCCCCGCGCCCGCAACACCGTGATGGCCTCGCAGAACGAGGCGCGGGCCACCGGGCACGCCGAGATCCGCCCCGAGCACGTGCTGTTGGGGCTGCTCAGCGAGCCGGAGGCCCTCGCCGCGCAGGCGATCGTCGCGCAGGGCGTGCCGCTGGAGCGGGTGCGCGAGGTCGCGACGGCCGCGCTGCCGCCGTCCTCGGCCGAGGTCCCCGACCTGATCCCGTACGACGCGCAGGCCAAGAAGGCTCTGGAGCTGACCTTCCGCGAGGCGCTGCGGCTGGGGCACAACTACATCGGCACCGAGCACATCCTGCTCGCCCTGCTGGAACTGGAGAACGGCACCGGGGTGCTGGCCGACCTCGGCGTCGACAAGGCCACCGCCGAGTCGACGATCCTCGCGGCGGTCGCCGCCGCCGCGAAGAGCGTCCAGGGCTGACGGGAGAGCCGGCGCTCGTCGCGGCGGTCGGGGGACGCCGCGACGAGCGTCCGGCGCGGCGCGTCGGCGGCGACGTGCCGGCGCCCGCCGGCGGGCGCCGGCACGTCGGTTGCCGCGACGGCGACTCAGGAAGCGGTGGGGAAGCCGTACCGGGTGGCGTGCTCCGGGTCGGCGGGATCGATCTGGCGGATCCCGGCGTCGGCGAGGCGCTTGTTGACCTCGTCGAGTTGTTCGCGCACCAACCGGGCCTCCTCCTCGGTGACCCGGCCCCGGTGCGGCTTGCCGGCGTGCTCGATCGTGCCGTAGTCGACCTTCTCGGCGCTCTTGCGGGCCTTCGGCGGGCGGACCCGCTCGGCGGTCCGGAGCAACTGCGCCATCGGCACGTCGGTGGCCATCGCGTCGAACTCGCTCGCCGTCAGCACCACCCGCCGGGGCTCGCCGCCGCCGTGCCGGTCGTGGATCTCGACGACCGCGACGTCGAGCGCGGCGTCGTCGATGCTCTCCACCTCGACCGGGGTGGCATCCAGTTGCACGGGCCCGGCCACCAGGTCAGGGTGCTCCAGGACGACGACGCGGACCACCTCGTCGTCGGGCTGGATCACCGTGCCGCTGAAGTCGGAGACGTGGATCGTCTTCTTGCCCATGCGCGATGTTTCTCCTGTCGTGGGCCGGGTTCCGGACCACAAGAAATTACCCGACAGGTGTGCGAAAGCCATCGCTGGACCGCCCCGGGTGTGTCGTTGCCCCGGCGTGGGCGGTCGGGTCAGCGCGGGTTGAGGTTGCGGCGGGTGGAGGTCCCGGCCGGCAGCTTGTTCAGCTCTCCCCAGGAGAGCGTCTCGGTACGGGTGACGCCGCGGTTGCCCCGGTACGGCGGCTGCGCGGGAAACCGCCCGGCGGCCCCGGGCGCGCGCCAAAGCCGCTCGGTCTCCTGCTGGTACCGGTCGTTCGGCTGATTCGGCATGACGACTACCGTCCCAAACAAAGTTGTACATGTATGGAAATGAATATGACGGCCGATCGATGTCCCGGGTTCCCGCGCCCGCGAGCGATCTCGAGGCGGCCTCCATCGACGATGTCCTGCACCTGTACCCGCCCGCCCTGCGCTTGAACCGGCGTCGGCGCCCTGTGGTGCCGGAGCCCGGCGACGAGGTCGGCGGCCGGGTCGACCCGACGTCCCGCGGGCCGGGTGCGCGCCCGGGGCGCCCGCCGGGCGTCGCCGACCTGCGGCGCCCGGCACCGGTCGCGGGAGGGTGGTCGACACCCCTTGATGAGATACCCCCTGGGGGTATATGGTCGGGGCATGACGAACGCGAATCTCACCCGGCTGGCGATCACGGCGACCCTGCACTGCCTCACGGGCTGCGCCATCGGCGAGGTCCTCGGCATGGTCATCGGCACCGCCCTCGGCTGGTCCGACCTCGCCACGATCGCGCTCGCGGTCGGCCTGGCGTTCCTCTTCGGCTACTCGCTGACCATCCGGCCGGTGCTGCGTTCCGGCGTCCCGCTGCGCACCGCGATCAAGGTGGCGCTGGTCGCCGACACGGTGAGCATCGCGGTGATGGAGGTGGTCGACAACGGCGTCATGCTCGCCATCCCCGGCGCGATGGAGGCCGGCCTGACGAGTTGGGTGTTCTGGGCCAGCCTCGCCTTCGCCCTCGCGGTGGCCTTCGTGGTCACCGTGCCGGTCAACCGGGCGCTGATCGGGCGCGGTCGGGGCCACGCGGTTACCCACCGGTACCACGCCGGCCACGGCACCGGGGCGACCCACGCCGGCCACGGCACCGACGCCACCCACGCCGGCCACGACGCCGGGTCGACCCACGCCGGGCCTGCTGGGCACGAGGGCGGCTCCGTCGGCCACGCGGTGCACGAGGCCGGGGGCGGGGAGCACCGGCCGGGCCACGCCGGGCACGCGGGTCGCGCCCACCATTGATCGGATCCGTACGCCGGGCGGCAACCGTCCGGCGTACGGTGATCGGCGGACGGGCCGGGGTGCGAGCCGCGCCCCGGCGAGCGCGGCGAGCGGCCCCGGCGGCGTTCGCCCGGGCGGCTGCCGTGGGTCGGCCGCGGGGGAGGTGACTCGATGCTCGACCGGCGGCTCCACCTGCACCTGTCGACCTGGCTGGGCCAGTGGCCGGCGGGCCCGGGGCTGCACGTGGTCGGGTCGCACCGGCGGGCCCGGCCGGCCTGGGACGGTCGGCTGCGGCCGGCGATCGCGGTCGCGGCCGGGGCGAGCACCGTGCTCTCCGTACCGCCGGAGCGGGTGGAGGCGGTCCGCGAGTTGGCCCGCCGGCGGGTCGGGCGGTTGCTGCCCGGGCTGCCCGCGGCGGTCGGTCGGCCCGGCTGGGCGGTCCACGACGACGTGTTCCGGTGGAGCGTCGCCCCGGCCCCGCTGCCCGACGTGGGGGACTGGGTGTCCCCGGCCTCGCCGGGGCTGCCGTCCTGGCTCCGGCTCTTCGACCGGCCCGTGCTGGTGGTGCGCGACGAGCGTGGCCGGTACCTGTCCGGGGTGGGGGTGAAGCGGCACGACGCGTACGGCCACGAGTTGGCGGTGGGGACGGTGCCGGCGGCGCGGGGGCGGGGGCTGGCCCGGCGACTGGTCGCGCAGGCGGCCCGCCGGGTGCTCGACGAGGGGGCCGTTCCGACCTACCTGCACGACCGCGCCAACGCGGCCTCCGCGCGGGTCGCCGAGGCGGCCGGCTTCCCCGACCGGGGCTGGCGATCGTTCGGGGTGTACCCGCCGTGAGCAGGCGGTGGGGGGTGGGGCGCGGACCGTGGATCCCGGGCCGGATCCACGGCCCGCAGCCTCCCCCAGGTCCCCGTGCCCGCGACGGGCGTTGCGGGGCCGGTCGCCGTGCGTGTCGACTACGCTACGTATTGACGGGCGGTTCGGCAAGATGTCGCCGGGTGGTTGGGACTGTCCAGAAGTGGACTTGACCTGGGGCGGAGCGTGTCGAGGCGGCCCGACGGGTCAGTGACGCAGCGTGCGAATGAGGTCGAGCACCTGCCGGGTGACCGGGCGTAGCACCCGCAACCGGGACAGCCCCACCAGCCGGTCGACCAGCGGCACCGCGCCGTCGATGAGCTGTCGGGTCTTGGCCTGCCCGGGGGACCGGTCGTGGACCCAGTAGAGGACCACCCCCATGTACGCGAGCCACAGCAGCTCGGGCAGGTGGGGGCGCAGCTCGCCGTCCACCTTCGCGGTGGAGCCGTCGAGGACCTCGGCGAAGAGGCCGACGGCCGCCTGCCGGGGAGCGGACGACTCCGCGGAGAACGGGCTGAGCGGTGACGTCGGCTCCGCCGCCGTCTTGAAGAAGCTCGCCGCGAAGTCGTGCGAGGGGGTGAGCACGTCGATGCCGGCGTGCAGCACCCCGGCGAGCCGGGCGGCGAAGTCGGACTCCCGGTCGAGCACCGGCTGCGCCGCGGCCCGGTGCTGGACCTGCGCGCGGGCGTAGAACTCCTGGATCAGGTGGTCCTTCGAGCCGAAGTAGTAGTAGGCGTTGCCCACCGCCACCCCGGCCTCCTGGGCGATGGCGCGCATGGTGGTCCGGGCGTACCCCCGCTCCTGGAACAGCCGCATCGCCGTGTCCAGGATGAGCTGCCGCGTCTGCTCGCCCCGGGCGGTGGCCGGCTCACCCGCAGCGGTCGTCGGCGCAGTCTGCTCGGTCATCAGAGTTGCGGCGTGGATACCCGGCCGTTCAGGGCCGGGAGGAACGCCGCTGCCTCCCCTCAACGGGTCGTGTAACACAATGGACTGATAGCTTGTGAAATGTGGGTGGGGTGGTGAAGCGGGCATACAAGTACCGCTTCTATCCCACCGGTGAGCAGGCTGAACAACTCCACCGCACCTTCGGGTGTGTGCGTCTGGTCTACAACAAAGCCCTCGAGATGCGGACCCGCGCATACGCCACCCAACGCCGCTCGATCAGCTACGCGGAATCGTCGGCGGCCCTGACCGAATGGAAACGCGGAAAGGAGTTGGCGTTCCTCAACGAGGTGTCCAGCGTTCCGCTGCAACAAGCGCTGCGGCATCTGCACGCCGCCTACACCGCGTTCTTCGCCAAGCGCGCCGGATATCCCCGTTTCAAGTCTAGGAGGAAGTCCCGGGCCAGTGCCGAGTACACCCGGTCGGCGTTCCGCTGGCGGGACGGGCAGCTCACCCTGGCCAAGCAGGCGCAGCCGCTGCGCATCGTGTGGTCGCGTCCGCTGCCCGACGGCGCTGTGCCGTCCACCGTCACCGTGTCTCGAGACGCGGCGGGCCGCTGGTTCGTGTCCCTGCTCGTCGAGGACCCGACCGTCCAACCGCTCCCACCGGTGGACACGGCGGTCGGTGTCGACGCGGGGCTGACCAGCCTGGTGACCCTGTCCACCGGGGAGAAGGTCACCAACCCCCGTCACGAGCGGGCCGACCGGCGGAGGCTCGCCAGGGCCCAGCGGGAACACGCGCGCAAGGAGAAAGGCTCGGCCAACCGGGCCAAAGGCCGACTCAAGGTCGCCAGGATTCACGCGCGGATCGCCGACCGGCGACGGGACCACCTGCACAAACTGTCGACTCGACTCGTCCGCGAGAACCAAACGGTCGTGATCGAGGACCTGACTGTGCGCAACATGCTGCGCAACCACCGGCTGGCCCGCGCGATCTCCGACGCCGCCTGGTCGCAGTTGCGGGCCATGTTGGAGTACAAGGCCGCCTGGTACGGGCGCACCCTGGTGACGGTGGACCGCTGGTTCCCCTCGTCCAAGCTGTGCGCGGACTGCGGGCGACTGACCGAATCCCTGCCGTTGACCGTCCGTGCGTGGCAATGCTCCTGTGGTGTGACCCATGACCGGGACGTCAACGCAGCGAGGAACCTTCTGGCCGCCGGGCTGGCGGACAGGTAAAACGCCTGTGGAGCTGGTGTAAGACCTCAACGGACTCCCCTCCGGGCGGGCAGTCGGCGATGAAGCAGGAAACCTCACGGGCGACCGGGGGAATCCCGGCCCTTCAGGGCCGGGAGGATGTCAACGGGGTCACCGTATCCCGCCGCCGCCGGGGTCGTCGGCCGGCTCCGCCCACGGATCGCGGACGCGCTCGCGTACCGACGAGGCGGCGGCGACGATCCGGCGGGCGAGCGGCAGCAGGTGCGGGCGCGCCAGCCGCTCGGCGGTGCCCCGGTGGTCGGCCAGCGCCCACAGGCAGGCGAACCAGGCGCCGTCGCCCGCGTACACCTCGCCGGTGTCCGCGACCACGGTGAGGTCGCGCAGCGTCGCGTCGTGGTCCAGGGCGGGGAAGCGCCGCCGGGCCTCGGCGGAGCCGGCCGGCACGAACTCCAGGGGTACGAGTTGCGCGCGGGACGCCAGCCAGCGGCGGGCGGCCCGGCAGAGCGGGCACTGCGCGTCGTAGAGGACCGTGAACCCCCGGACGCCACCGTCCCCGTGCGCGGTGGCGTCCGGGACCCCGCCCGTCCCGTCGTGGGGCGGGACGGTCATCGGGCCGGCGGGGCGCCGGGGCCGGCCTCCGGCCGGGCGCCGGTCGGGCCGGCGGGGTGCTGCGGGCCGGCGGGGTGCTGCGGGCCGGCGGGGTGCTGCGGGCCGGCGGGCTGCGGGTTGCCGGGGTGCAGGCCGGTCGCGGCGGCCGGGTGGGGACCGCGGGGCGAAGGCGGCATCGGCAGCCGGCCGACCGGGGCGAGCGGCGGGTGGGTGGCGAGCTGGCGCAGCCGGCCCCGGCGGTACCGGCCGAGCGCGAAGACGTTGAAGAAGTGCAGCGCGCCCAGCACCAGCAGCACCAGGCCGATCTTGAGGGAAAGCTCCTCCATTGCCTGGGCGGTGGACCCGATCGGGTCGGGATGCTTCATCGCCACCGTGACGTAGCCGAGGTTGAGCAGGTAGAAGCCGACCACGAGCAGGCTGTTCACCGCCCGGGCCAGCCGCTCGTCGGCGAACACCTCCTCGAGGAAGACCAGCCCGTTGCGGGAGAGCGCCCGGGCCACCCACACGGTCAGCCCGATGCTGACCGCCAGGTAGACCAGGTACATCCAGACCTTGGTGTCCATCGCCGACGCCCTTCTTGAACGTGTTCAAGTTCCTCGCCCCGAGGGTAGGGCACTTTTTGAACGTGTTCAAGACCGAGTGGTGCGGCTTCCGCATGGCCCTGCCGGGAGGGGGCCGGTATGGTCGACCCCGCGCCGGTCTCGGTGCGTCTTCCTACGGTGAGGCGGGCCCATGGACCTGCATGTGCGGGACCCGGAGCCGGACCGGGTGGTCCTGTGCCCGGCCGGCGAGGTCGACATGGCCACCGCCGACGCGCTCGGCGCCGCCATCACCGACGCGCTGGGCCGGCCCGGCGTCCGGGAGGTCCTGGTCGACCTCGCCGACGTCGGCTTCCTCGACTCCAGCGGCGTACGCGTCCTCGTGCACGGCGTCGCCCTGGCCCGGGAGCGCGACGTGACGCTGCGGGTGGCGAACCCGCAGCCGGTGGTGGCGCGGGTCCTGCGGATCACCGCGGTCGGTGCGCTGCTCGGGCTGCCCGACGACCACACCGAACGGCCCGCCGCCCGGGGCAGGCGCGGGCTGGGCTGACCCGCTCAGGGTTCCGTGTTGACGGCCGCGTCGGCCGACCACTCGACGAGCATCAGGGTGGCGTCGTCCTGGTGGGGCCCCGCCTGGTGCTCGATCACCGCGTGGCTCAGCCGGCGCAGGATCTCCGGCGCGGGCAGGCCGGCGCCGATGTGCCGCTCGGCGAGGTCGGCCAGCCGGGGCAGCCCGAACATCTCGCCCGCCGGGCTGCGCGCCTCCGTCACGCCGTCGGTGTGCAGCAGCAGCCGGTCACCGGGCTCCAACCGGGTCCGTGCCACGTCGACCCGGCCGTCGGGCAGGCCGAGCGGGAGCCGCCGGCCCCCGTCCAGCGCCCGCACGGCCCGCCCCCGACGCAGCAGTACCGGCGGCGGGTGCCCGGCGTTGACGTACCGCAGCGACCCGGTGACGGTGTCGAACTCGGCGAGCACCGCGGTGACGAACCGGGCGTCCCGCCACTGCCCGGCGATCGCGGCGTCGACCGCCCGCACCAGGCCCGGCAGGTCCGCGCCGCCGCGCCGGGCCGCCCGCAGCGCGGCCAGCGCGACCGACGTCGTCACCACCGCGGGCAGGCCGTGGCCGACCCCGTCGAGGATCGCCAGCGCCACGATCCCGCCGTCCACCGCGTAGTCGAAAGCGTCCCCGCCGACCGAGTAGCAGGGTTCGAGCAGGGCGCTGACGGCGGCGTGCGAGGTGGCGAAGGTCAGCGGCGGGAGGAGCTGCCAGAGCAGCTCGGCGGAGACGGCCATCGGGCGGCTGCGCCGGGCCCGGTGCAGGATGTCCCCGTACGCGTTCTTGCTGGTCACCAGGTGGCCGACGAGGCCGCAGACGAGCCGGCAGCCGTCGCGGACCGCCTCGTCGGCGAGGTCGGTCCCGGCCGGCGGGAACACCTCCAGCAGCCCCAGCCGGTCGGTGCCGTTGACGATCGGCACCCACAGCCGGGGCGGCGGGCCGTGCCCGGCGTGCACCTCGACATGGGTGAAGGCGCGACCGGCCAGGCTGCTGTCGATCGGCAGCGGGTCCGGCGTCGGCCGACCCGGCTCCGGCAGCGGGCGCAGGTCGCGCTGCTCGGCGTCGACCAGGTACGTGGTGGCCGTCACGCCCAGCGGCCGGAGCGCGACGTTGACGGCGACCGGCAACTCGTCCGGGGCCAGCCGGTGCGACCGGGACACGAGGTCGGCCAGCGCCCGGAGCCAGGGGTCGGTGACGGTCATCCTGATGGCATACCCCGCGCCCGCCCCGTCAAGCCGCCGACCCGCGCCCGGGTGCCGCCGACCGGACGCCGGCCGGACCGGCGGCGCCCGGGTCGACCGGGACGGCGACGTCGGCTGGCGCGCGGCGTCCGGCCACCGGCGGCCCGAGCACCACCGGCGGCGGCCCGACCACCGGCGGCGGCCGGGCCGCCGGCGCGTGCCGCCCGCGTCAGCCGGCCAGACCGAGCACCTCGGCCGCCGCCCGGCCGTTGGCGTGGCTCGCGCCGTACGTGGTGACGAACGCCCGTACGCCCGCCGGCCGCCACCGGGCCGGCCAGCCCATCTCGACCACGGTCACCGGGTGCGCGGCGGCCAGCGCGGCGATCAGCTCGGGGCCACCCGGCAGGCGGTGCAGGTGGCGGCCGACCAGCACGATCGGCCGGTCCCCGGCGAGCCGGCGCAGGGCGGCAGGCTCGGCCTCGGCGGCGACCACGCGCAGCTCCTCCACGCCGTCGAGGTGCGGGCCGAGGCCCCACGGCACCCGTCCCTCGGCGATGGTCGAGGCGGTGTGCAGCTGCACGACCAGCGGGCGGTCCAGGTCGGACAGCGCCCCCTCCACCCGGACGGCCCGCCGCGCCGCGGCGTACCCGAGCTCGGCGGACGCGACCGAGGTCGCGCCGGTGGCCCGGGTCCACGCGGCGAGCGTCGCGACCCGGCCGGCGGCCTCCTCGACCCGGGCCCGGTCCAGCCGGCCGTCGGCGAGCGCGCCGACGATCTCCGTGACCACCCGCTCGACCAGCTCGGCGTCGACCTTGGCGCCGACGCAGAGCAGGTCGGCGCCCGCGGCGAGGGCCCGTACGGCGGCGGGCCCCACCCCGCCGGCGGCCACGGCGGCGCCCTTCATCTCCAGCGCGTCGGTGATGACGGTGCCGGTGAAGCCGTACTCGCCGCGCAACAGGTCGACCAGGACCGCCCGGCTGAACGTGGCGGGGCCGTCGCCGGTCAGCGCCGGCACCCGGATGTGCGCGGTCATCACGGCCTGCGCGCCGGCCGCCACGACCGCGGCGAAGGGCGGCAGGTCGCGCTCGCGGAGCACGTCGAGCGGCACGTCCACGGTGGGCAGCTCGTAGTGGGAGTCGGCGACCGTCGCGCCGTGCCCCGGGAAGTGCTTGGCGCAGGCGGCCACCCCGGCGGCCTGGAGGCCGGCCACCGCCGCGGCGGAGTGCGCGGCGACCCGCACCGGGTCGGCGCCGAACGAGCGCGTGCCGATGACCGGGTTCTCGTCGGCGCTGTTGACGTCCACGGTCGGCGCGAGGTCGACGGTGATGCCGAGGCCCGCCAGCTCCGCGCCGATGGCCTCGTAGACCCGGCGGGTCAGCGCCACGTCGTCGATCGCGCCGAGCGCGGCGTTGCCCGGGTACGGGCTGCCGGTGGCGTGCGCCAGCCGGGTGACGTCACCGCCCTCCTCGTCGATCGCGATCAGCACGTCCGGCCGGCCCGCGCGCAGGGCGGCGGTGCTCGCCGCCACCTGCCCCGGGTCGTGGACGTTGGTGCCGAACAGGGTGTGCCCGGCGAGCCCCTCGGCCACCAGGTCGACCGCCCAGTCCGGCGGGACCGGCCCCGGGTACGCGGCGAGCAGCGTGCCGAGCGCGAGCCGGCGCAGTCCTGGATCGAGCCCCACGTGATCTTCCCCTTTCGGTGCCCGAGGGCACGGATGTCGTACCGGCGGCGGTCGGCGACGTACCGGGTCGGCCGAGCGTCCCGGTCCCGGGCGGCCGATACGCTACGGCTACCCGTTTGCAGGTCCGTTTACAGTTAGCAAGGTTTAACAAAACTAGAGGACGTGGCATGAGTTCGACCCGGCTGCCCGGCACCCCCCGTCTGTTGCGGGCGCTCAACGACCGCGCAGCGCTGGAGCTGCTGCTGGAGCAGGGGCCGCTGACCCGGGCCCGGCTCGGCGAGCTGACCGGGTTGTCCAAGGTCACCGCCTCCCAACTGGTCGAGCGGCTGGAGGAGCGGGGGCTGGTCACCCGGGTCGGCGAGCAGGCCGGCGGGCGGGGACCGAACGCCCAGCTCTACGCCGTGCGGCCGGGCAGCGCGCACGTGGTCGGCGTGGACGTCGGCGCCGACCGGGTTGTTGCCGCCTGCGCGGACATCACCGGCGCCGTGATCGGCCGCGTCGAGCAGTCGACCCGGGACACCGACGACCCGGTCGGGGTCGTGCACAACGCGGTGGTCCAGGCCGCGAGCAGCGCCGGCGCGCAGTTGTCGAGCGTGCGGCGGGTCGTGCTGGGCACCCCCGGCCTGGTCGACCCGGGCACCGGCGACATCACCTTCGCCTTCAACCTGCCGCGCTGGCACAGTGGCCTGCTCGCCGCGCTCCGGGAGGACCTGCACACCCCGGTGGTCTTCGAGAACGACGTCAACCTGGCGGCGGTCGCCGAGGCGCAGTCGGGGGCGGCGCGGGGGCTGACGGACTTCGTGCTGGTCTGGGTCGGCGCGGGCGTCGGCCTGGCGATCGTGCTGGGCGGCCGGCTGCACCACGGCAGCAGCGGGGCCGCGGGCGAGATCGGTTACCTGCCGGTGCCCGGGGCGCCCATCCCGCGCGACGTCTCCCGCCGGGCGAAACCGGCGTTCCAGCAGCTGATCGGCGCGGAGGCGGTCCGCGAGCTGGCCCGGGCGCACGGCTACCCGGACGACAGCGGCGCCTCGGCCGTGCGGGCCGCGGTCGCCGACGGCACGGCCGGGGGCCCGATGCTCGACGAGGTGGCCCGCCGGCTGGCGCTCGGCGTGGCGAGCACCTGCGTGGTGCTGGACCCGCCGCTGGTGGTGCTCGCCGGTGAGGTCGGCCAGGCCGGTGGGGCGGCGCTGGCCGAGCGGGTGCAGCACGAGGTCGCGGCGATCACGCTGGTCCGGCCCCGGGTGGTGCCCACCGGCCTGACCGAGGAGCCGATCCTGCGCGGCGCGCTGCGTACGGCGCTGGACGCGGTCCGCGACGAGGTCTTCGGCTCGACGGTCGGCTGACCGCCGCCGACGGCGGGGTCGGGGTCGGCCGCGCGTCATGTGAAGGAATATTTCATCACCGGCCCCGGTGCTGCAAGGTCTTGACGCACCGGGGCCGGATGACGCCGCAGGTCACATCAGGTCGCGTCGACGGAACACGGCGAAGGCCGCCGCGGTCAGCGCCCCCGTCAGCCCGAGCAGCAGGATCAGCGACGGCTGCCAGGTCAGCGGGTAGTAGCCGCTGCACGACTCGGTGATCCCGCCCGGGCACGCCCGCATCTCCCAGAACTCCACCTTGCCGTTCAGCCAGGCGGCCAGGTAGCTGGAGAGCATGTACTGGTCCACCTTGACCACGTCCAGGATCTCCAACACCAGCCGGGCCCCCAGCTCCCACACCACCAGGTAGGCGGCGATCGCGCCGAGCGCCGCGGAGGTGTGCCGGCCCAGGGTGGCCAGGGCGAAGCCCGTCGCGGTGAACAGCAGCACCAGCACCATGCCGCGCCCCCACAGCGCGCCCAGCGACCCCCAGAACTCCCCGTCGAGCCGCCCGGGCCGACCGGCGAGCTGGGCGATCAGCCAGAACGCCGCGAGGTACGCCGCCGAGGCGACCAGCGACAGCAGCGCCGTCGCGCCGAGCAGCGTGCCCAGCTTGGCGCCGAGCACCGTCAGCCGCCGGGGCCGCCAGAGCAGCAGGTTGACCACCCCGCCGGAGTTCAGGTCCGCCCCGATGTAGGAGGCGCCGACCAGGAACCCGAAGAGCACCAGGAAGGCGATGAGGAAGTAGAGCAGCGGCCGGGCCTCCTCGGCGAAGGTGAACACCCCCGTCAGGTAGTCGCCGGCCACCGGCGCCCGCTCCATCCGGGCCGGGTCGACCTCGCTGCAGTCGTCCGGGAGGTATTCGTGCACCTCGTCCACCCGGATGACGCCGCGCTGCCGATCCAGGCAGAGCTGGTGGATGCGCTCCATCTCGGCGCGCGCCGCGGCGGCCTGCTGCTCGGCGTCGAGGATCTCCTGGGCGGTGGGCCGGTGGGAACCGGCGAGGGTGGTCGCCGCGGTGACGCCGAACGCGAGCACCAGCAGGACGACCATGAGCTGCACGAAGCGCCGGGCGCCCAGGCGCTCCAGCTCGGCACGGACCAGATTCACGCGTCCACTCCGCTCGCGTCGAGGTCGATCACCGGTTCCCGGGGCCCACGGTCGGGCAGCACCGAGTCGTCCACCTGGCGGGGGACCGTCGGGTGCGCCGCCGTGCCGGTCAGTTCGAGGAAGACGCTCTCCAGGTCGGGCCGCAGCGGGGTCAGCTCGCGCACCCACAGGCCCGCCTCGCCCAGCGTGCGGGTGACCGTGGCGGCGTCGTCCACGTCGCCCACCACCAGGTGGTCGTCGCGCCCGGTCACCACCATCCCCGCCGCCGCCAGCAGCTCGGCGGCCCGCTCCGGATCGTCCACCCGCACCAGCAACTCGTGCCGGTCGAAGCCGGCGAGCACCTCGTCGACCCGCCCGGCGGCCACCCGCCGGCCCTGCGAGATGATCGTCACGTGGTCGCAGATCAGCTGGATCTCGGCCAGGATGTGGCTGGAGACCAGCACCGTCACGCCGGCGTCGGCCAGCGAGCGCATCAGGTCCCGCATCTCCCGGATGCCGGCCGGGTCCAGCCCGTTCGCCGGCTCGTCGAGGATCAGCAGCTCCGGGTCCTTGAGCAGGGCCGAGGCCACCGCCAGGCGCTGCTTCATGCCCAGCGAGTAGCCCTTGACCCGCTCGTCGCCCCGGTCCCGCAGGCCCACCTGCTCCAGCACCTCGTCGACCCGGGCGACCGGCACGCCGCCGGCCCGGGCGAGCAGGCGCAGGGTGCGGTGGCCGGTGAAGTTGCCGAAGAACTGCGGGCTCTCCACGATCGCCCCGACCCGCCCGGACACCTGGGGCAGCTGCTCCGGCGAGTGGTGTCCCAGCACCGTCATCCGGCCGGCGTCGGCGCGTACCAGCCCGAGCAGGGCGCGCAGCGTGGTGGTCTTGCCCGACCCGTTGGGGCCGAGGAAGCCGTGGATCTGGCCGGACTCCACCAGCAGGTCGAAACCGTCGACCGCGACCCGGCGCCCCCGCCGCAGGCTGTGGAAGGTCTTGCGCAGACCCTCGATCTCGATGACCGCGCTCACCGGCGCGGCTCCGTGTTCCGTGCGGGCATGGACCGTCCTTCGGGTGTGGTGACCAACGACACGGCGCCTCACCCTACGACCGGGGCGCCGCCCGTGGGGGGCGCCGCGGCGCTGCGTGGTTGGATGGTCGGGTGACTGGTGACCTGATCCCCGGCGCCGGCGGCGCCGCAGCCGCGCCCGCGCCCGTGGACGCGGATCTGGTGGTCAGCCTCGACGGCGTCGGCGTACGCCGGTCCGGCACGGCCCTGCTGCACGACGTGGACTGGCGGGTCGAGCTGGACGAGCGCTGGGTGGTGCTCGGCCCGAACGGTGCCGGGAAGACGACACTGCTCAACCTCGCCGCCGGGCGGCTGCACCCGACCACCGGCACCGCCCACGTGCTCGGCGAGCGCATCGGCCGCACCGACGTCAACGAGCTGCGCATGCGCATCGGCCTCTCCACCGCCGCGCTCGCCGAGCGGGTGCCCGCCGACGAGCGGGTCAGCGACGTGGTCGTGACGGCCGCCTGGTCGGTGCTGGGGCGCTGGCGGGAGAGCTACGACAGCGGCGACGAGGCCCGCGCCCGCGCGCTGCTGAGCCAGCTCGGCATCGGCGGCCTCGCCGACCGCGCCTACGGCACGCTGTCCGAGGGGGAGCGCAAGCGGGTGCAGATCGCCCGCGCGCTGATGACGGACCCGGAGCTGTTGCTGCTCGACGAGCCCGCCGCCGGGCTCGACCTGGGCGGGCGCGAGGACCTGGTGGCCCGGCTGGCCGAGCTGGCGTACGACCCGGACGCCCCGGCGCTGGTGCTGGTCACCCACCACGTGGAGGAGATCCCGCCCGGCTTCACCCACGCGCTGCTGCTGCGCGACGGCCAGGTGGTGGCCCAGGGCCTGCTCGGCGACACCCTCACCGGGGACAACCTCTCCAAGACCTTCGGGCTGCCGCTGGTCGTCGAGCGCTCCGGCGACCGGTACACCGCCCGCGCCGCCTGAGGCGCAGAAGGAGGTCGGCGTGCGGCAGACCAGGGTCGTCGTCGTGGGCAGCGCCAACATGGACCTGGTGGGCACCGCTCCCGCCCTGCCCCGGCCGGGGGAGACCCTGCTCGGCAGCGGCTTCGTCATGGTGCCCGGCGGCAAGGGCGCCAACCAGGCCATCGCCGCGGCCCGCGCCGGCGCCTCCTGCGCCTTCCTCGGGGCGATCGGCTCCGACGCGTTCGGCGTCACCCTGCGGGCCCGGATCGCCGCCGCCGGGGTCGGCACCGACCAGCTCCGCACGACGTACGGCACGTCGGGGGTGGCGTTGGTGATGGTCAACGCCGAGGGCGAGAACGCGGTCCTGGTCACCCCGGGCGCGAACGCCTCGATGTCCCACCTCACCGAGCCCGAGCTGACGGCCGTACGCTCCGCGGACGTGCTGCTCGCCCAGCTGGAGATCCCGGTCGGCACGGTGACCCAGGCGGCGGTCGCCGCCCGGGCGGCCGGCACCCGGGTCGTGCTCAACGCCTCGCCGGCCGTGTCGGTGCCCCCGGAGCTGCTCGCGGCGACGGACCTGCTGGTGGTCAACGAGACCGAGGCACAGGCGCTCACCGGGCGGGGCCGGGACGACCCGTCGGCCCTGCTCGACCTGGTGCCCCGGGCGGTGCTCACCCTCGGCGCGCAGGGCGCCTGGTACGGCGACCGGGACGGCACGGCCGTGCACGTGCCGGCGGTCAAGGTCGACGTGGTGGACTCGACGGGGGCCGGGGACGCCTTCACCGCCGCGCTCGCGGTCGCCTGGGGCGAGGGCCGGGACCTCGTCGACGCGGTGCGCTGGGCGGCGGCGGCCGGGGCGGCCTGCGCCCGCCGGCTCGGCGCCTCCGTGGCGCTGCCCAGCCGGGCCGAGATCGAGGAGCTCTACACCCCGGCCTGACCTGGCTCTGGAACGTCGGCCGCCCCTGCGCTGCTACCTCCCCCGGACGTCGCAGCGGCCGGCTCCGTTAGGCGGGGTGCTTGATGCTCTCGATGATGCGGGCGAAGCCCTCCTTCCCGTGGCCCGCCTCGATCTGGCGGTGCAGGAGTCGCTGGACCGTGGCGACGACCTCCGTGCTGATGCCCTGCTCGGCGCTGGCCGCCAGGATGTCGCCGAGGTCGGAGAACTCCAGGCTCTGCTGTCCGTCGACGGTGTAGTCCCCGCCGTCGATGACTGCGGCGAATTCGTGGAAGGCGCCGGTCATGGCGGTCAACCAGGGCGCGGCCATGGTGGCGAACCTCGTCGCCGTCACGCCGGCCGGCGCGACCATGGCGGCGCCGTGCATGAACCCGGCGAACATGACGTACATGCCCGCGAGCAGGGCGAGGTCGTAGAGGGACGCCAGCCCGGGGTCCTCGCCGAGCCAGGTGCTGTCGCCCCACACGTCGAGCAGCGGCTGGTACCGGCGGAAGGCGTCGGCCGACCCGCTGTAGAGGATCGACGCTCCGGGCTGCCCGATCATGGACGGTACGGCCATGATGCCGCCGTCGAGGTACGCGATCCCCGCGTCGGCGGCCCAGGCGGCCAGCTCGCGGGACTGGTCCGGTGACGTCGTGGTCACGTTGACCAGGGTCCGGCCGGCCAGGTCGCCGGCGAGCGGGTCGAGCACCTCGTGGACCGACGCGTGGTCCAGCAGGCAGACGATCACCAGTCGGCTGGCCCGGACGGCGTCGCCCGCCGTGGCGGCGGCCTGCGCGCCCTGCGCGACGAGGTCGTCCGCCCTGCCCGGCGAGCGGTTCCACACCGTCGTCCCGTGTCCGGCCCCCAGCAGTGCGGCGGCCAGGGCGCTGCCCATCGCGCCCAGGCCGAGAACGCTCACCTGGACGCCGTCGTTCGTTGTCATGGTCGGGGCTCCCCCTCGCGAGTCGTCGTACGAGGAGATCCTCACCGCAGCCGGTAGAGTGCGCCAGTACCGACTAATTAGTCAGGTACTTACCTCCTGGTAAGTACGGTGGGGAGGGTGGCATGGCAACGCGGGCACGACGCGGTCCCTACATCTGCGGCATCGATGCCGCGATGGACGTCGTCAGCGGCAAGTGGAAGTCGCTGATCCTCTGGGAGTTGCACCACCACGGGACCCGCCGGTTCGCCGAGCTCCGCCGCGGCCTGCCGGGCGTCAGCGAGAAGATGCTGATCCAGCACCTGCGCGAGATGGAGGAGGACGGGCTGGTGCACCGTGAGGTGTACCGCGAGGTGCCGCCGAAGGTCGAGTACTCCCTGACCGAGCACGGGGCCTCCCTCAACGCCGCCCTGGCACCGCTGGGCGAGTGGGGCGCGGACCGCATCCGGCGCATCGGCGCCGACCGGGTCCCGGTGAACGGGGCCGTGACCGCCCCACGCTAGGTCGAGCCGCCGACCGCCGCTCACGCCTCCGCGTCGTCGCTGAGCTTCTCGCCCCGGCGGCGGAGCATGCCCAGCCCCGGGATGCCGGCGACGGCGAGCTTCAGGTCGCGGGTGACGTCGAGCAGGTCGTGCAGGTCCGGGCCGACCCGGTCCAGGGTGGCCAGGATCGGCAGGATGTCCGCCGTCAGGTGCTGCTTGAGCTTGGGCAGCTCGTCGACGAGCCGGATCGCGGCGGTCACCTCCTCGTGGCTGAGCTGCTCGACGAAGCGGTTCGCCATGGGTGCCGCCCGGCGCAGCGCCGGCTCGTACGCCCTCAGCAGCTCGGCGGCGGTGGCCGCCGCCTCCGCCGCGGTGCCCACGGCGGAAGCCGCCCGACCAGCCACCGACTCGGCCTCCCTGACCACGACGGACGCGGCGGCGGCCACCTCGGTCGCCGTCCCGACGGCGGTGGTCGCGGCGGCGCTGATCACGGACACCTCCCGCACCGCGGCGTCGGCGTCGGTGAGCACCCGGTCGGTCCGGTCGAGCGTCTGCGCGACCCGCTCCACCATCCCGTCGACCCGGCCCACCACGCCGTCGACCCGGTCCACCATCCCGTCGATCCGGTCGACCACGCCGTTGATCCGGGTCAGCAGCGCCTCCACCGAGTCCAGCACGGCGAACGCGCGGGCCGGCACGGCGGCGAACGAGGCCGCCGAGCCGAGGGCCTGGTCGAGGGCGGAACGGGTCAGGCCGACGACCGCGGCGGGTCGGGGGAGGGGAATCACCATGGCACCAAGTGTGCGTCGCCCGCGCCCGAACCGCCGGACGGCGTGGCCCCGGGCAGGGCTTCGGGTCAGCGCTCCGTGTGCTGTTCGACCGCGCGCTGGACCGCCCGGTAGATCTGCCCGAACCGCAGCGCGTCCGGCGTGCGCAGCAGCAGCACCTCGTGGCCGTGGTGCTGCACCCAGAGTTCGTGCACCTTGCTGCCCCGCTCGTAGGAGCGGTCGAGCCAGCCGAGCGGGATCTCCAGGAACGGGGCCAGGGCCAGCGCGCCGACCACGCACGCGGCGAGGATGACCAGTGCCAACTGCCACTCGCCCCGGTCGTGCGCCGACCAGGCCAGCGCGAGCACGCAGACCACCGCGACCAGCGGGGGCAGCGAGAGGAGCAGGACCAGGACGCCGCGGCCCAGCACCCGGCCGCGTACCGCCAGCGTCTTCGGCCCCTGCGCGTGCCAGACGTACGTCACGTCGGCGATCGCGACGGCGTGCCCTCCCGCCCGGATCGACTCCGAGGTCACCTGCACGGCGTCGTCCCGGTAATAGATGGTCATCACTAAGCCTAACCCGGCCCTCCAGGGCCGGTGCCGCGTGAATCCATTGGATACCGTCGGAGCGCATGAGCGGCCACGAGCACATGACCGAAGAGGAACGCCGGAACGAGGAGAACCGCAACGTCGCGACGGTTCGTCGTTACCTGCGGACGTTCGTCACCAAGGACCTGTCCGAGGTGCGCGCGGTGGTCGCCGAGGACGTGCAGATCTACGGGTCCGGCCAGCAGGTGCGGGGGCGGCACTTCGTCGAGCAGGCCGTCGCGTCGCCCGGGCTGACCGTGCTCGACCAGCGGACCCACGCCCTCTTCGCCGCCGGCGACCGCGTCGTTGTCTCGCTGGCACAGACCTACCGGCGGGACGCCACCGGGGAGACCGCGGTGCAGAGCGCCTGCAAGATGTACCGGCTGGCGGAGGGGCGGATCGTGCAGTTCTGGGGCGAGCAGGACCTCTACGGGCTGCTGCGGGGCCTCGGCATGCTGCCGGACGAGCCGATCGAGTTCTAGCGACGGCGGGGCGTCACCGGCTGGCCGGCCTCCACCGCCCGCTGTACCGCCCGGTAGATCTGCCCGAAGCGCAGCGCGTCGCCGGTGCGCAGCAGCCGCACCGGCTGGCCGCGCCAACGGGCCCAGATCTCCAACTGCCGGCTGCCGCGCGCGTACGAGCGGTCCAGGTGCTCGAAGAGGAAGTCGGCGACCGGCCCGACCGCGAGCCCGACGAGCACCGAGGCGCAGACGATGGCGACGGTGACGGTGAGGGAGCGGTCCAGCGTGAGCGCCAGCGCGATGCCGAGCGCGGCGGCCACCAGGGGGCCGGCCAGCGCCGCGCCGATCGCGCCCCGGCCGGCCAGCACCCGCCAGGACCGGCTGCCGCGCTGGTGCCAGACCATGCTGACGTCGGCCAGCCGGAACGTGCGGCCGTCCACGCGGACGGCGGTGGACGTGATCTGGACCGACCTGTCGTCGTAGTAAGTGATCATGGCTGCACTCCCGGTGGCGGGCCTGACACCACACTACTTACCCCACCGGCCCGCGCCGTAAGGTTGGCTCGCGACTTCGACGAGGAAGTGAGGGCCAGCGTGGGCGAGTTCGTGCGGCTGGAGACCAAGGACGGCATCGGCACCATCCGGCTGGAGCGGCCGCCGATGAACGCGCTGAACACCCAGGTGCAGGAGGAGTTGCGCGCCGCGGCCGCCGCGGCCACCGCAGACCCGGATGTCCGCGCCGTCATCGTGTACGGCGGGGAGAAGGTCTTCGCCGCCGGCGCGGACATCAAGGAGATGGCCGACATGTCCTACGTGGACATGGCGGAGCGGGCGGCCGACCTGTCCAGCGCGCTCGGCGCGATCGCCCGGATCCCCAAGCCGGTCGTCGCCGCGATCACCGGATACGCCCTGGGCGGCGGCTGCGAGCTGGCCCTCGCCTGCGACTGGCGGGTCGTCGCCGAGGACGCCAAGCTCGGCCAGCCGGAGATCAAGCTCGGCATCATCCCCGGCGCCGGTGGCACCCAGCGGCTGGCCCGCCTCGTCGGCCCGGCCCGCGCCAAGGACCTGATCATGTCCGGCCGGATGGTGGACGCCGAGGAGGCGCTGCGGATCGGGCTCGCCGACCGGGTGGTCCCGGCCGCCGAGGTCTACGACACGGCGGTCGAGCTGGTGCGCCCGTACCTCACCGGCCCGGTGCAGGCCCTGCGCGCCGCGAAGCTCGCGGTGGACGGCGGCCTGGACATGGACCTGAACTCCGGCCTGGCGTGGGAGAGTCAGCTCTTCGCGGCGCTCTTCGCTACCGACGACCGGCGTGAGGGCATGGCGGCGTTCGTGGCGAAGCGCAAGCCGGACTTCACCGGCCGCTGACCGGCGTGGGCCGGCGGCGCGCCCGCCGGCCCACGCGTCGAGCCGAGATCGGTTCACATTCCGCCTACCGGTGAGTAGCGTGTGACTCCGGTCATGCGGACGAAGGGACAGCGGCGATGACGGAGCGGATCGAAGGTCACGGCGGGGAACTCGCGCTCGCGGCGCTGCGCGCGTACGGGGTGCGGGAGATGTTCACCCTCTCCGGCGGGCACGTCTTCCCGCTCTACGACGCCGCGCACCGGACGGGCTTCCCCCTCTACGACGTCCGGCATGAGCAGTCGGCGGTCTTCGCCGCCGAGGCGGTGGCGAAGCTCCAGCGCCGCCCCGGCCTCGCCGTGCTGACCGCCGGCCCCGGCGTCACCAACGGCATCTCCGGGCTGACCAGCGCGTACTTCAACGCCTCGCCGGTGCTGGTGCTCGGTGGCCGGGCCCCGCAGTTCCGCTGGGGCTCCGGCAGCCTCCAGGAGATGGACCACCTGCCGCTGGTCGCCCCGGTCACCAAGCACGCCGAGACGGTCTTCAGCCCCGAGGACATCCCGCGCGCGGTGACCGCGGCGCTGACCACCGCGCTCACCCCGCACCGGGGCCCGGTCTTCCTCGACTTTCCCCTGGAGGCGGTCTTCTCGGCCGCCGACGCCGAGCTGCCCGCACCGCCGGGCATCGCGCCCGTCGAGCCCGACCCGGACGAGGTGTCGAAGGCGGCCACCCTGATCGCCGCCGCGGACCGCCCGGTGATCATCGCCGGTTCCGACGTCTACGCCGGGGACGCGGTCGACGCCCTGCGGGCCGCCGCCGAGGCGCTCCAGGTGCCGGTCTTCACCAACGGGATGGGCCGGGGGGCGCTGCCGCCCGAGCACCCGCTCGCCTTCGCCAAGGCCCGCCGGGTGGCGCTCAAGGGCGCCGACGTGGTCGTGGTGGTCGGCACCCCGCTGGACTTCCGGCTCGGCTTCGGCGACTTCGGCGACGCGAAGGTGGTGCACGTCGTCGACGCGCCCAGCCAGCGGGCCGGGCACGTCCAGCCGGCCGCCGCCCCCGCCGGCGACCTCCGGCTGGTCCTCACCGCGTTCGCCGACCACCCCGGCGACCGGGCCGACCACGCCGACTGGATCGCCGGGCTGCGCACCGCCGAGGACGCCGCGAAGGCCCGCGACGCCGAGGAGATGGCCGCCGAGACCGACCCGATCCGGCCCGCCCGGGTTTACGGCGAGCTGCGCCGGGTCCTGGCCCGCGACGCCATCACCATCGGCGACGGCGGCGACTTCGTCTCGTACGCCGGCCGCTACCTGGAGCCCGCCCAGCCCGGCACCTGGCTCGACCCGGGCCCGTACGGCTGCCTCGGCACCGGCATGGGCTACGCGATGGGCGCCCGGGTCAGCCACCCCGACCGGCAGATCTGCGTGCTGATGGGCGACGGCGCGGCCGGCTTCTCGCTGATGGACGTGGAGTCCCTCGCCCGGCAGAAGCTGCCCGTGGTGATCATGGTCGGCAACAACGGCATCTGGGGCCTGGAGAAGCACCCCATGCGCGCCATGTACGGCTACGACGTCGCCGCCGACCTCCAGCCGGAGCTGCGCTACGACCACGTGGTGAGCGCCCTCGGCGGCGCGGGCGAGACGGTGGCGAAGGCCGCCGACCTCGGGCCGGCCCTGGCCCGCGCCTTCGACGCCGGCGTGCCGTACCTGGTGAACGTGCTCACCGACCCGGCCGACGCGTACCCCCGCTCGTCGAACCTGGCCTGAACCACCGCCCGTCGCCGTCGCCGCGACCCGGCGACGGCGGCGGGCGCGTTCCACCACCAGCTAAATCACGCGTATGTCAGCGCCTGTCGTCGTAACGTCAGCCCGGGATCGGCGGAATGTCAGGGATGCCGGTCATGGTGGTTCGACCAGCAAGAACGACAGGAGTTGCGATGGATCACGCGATCCGCGCCGAGGGCCTGGTGCGCCGGTTCGGCGACACCACGGCCCTCGCCGGAGTTGACCTGGCCGTCCCCACCGGCACGGTCTTCGGCCTGCTCGGGCCGAACGGGGCCGGCAAGACCACCACCGTCCGGGTGCTCGCCACCCTGCTGCGCGCCGACGAGGGGCGGGCGACGGTCGGCGGGTACGACGTCGTGCGCGACGCCCACCGGGTGCGCCAGCTCATCGGCCTGACCGGCCAGTACGCCTCGGTCGACGAGACCCTCACCGGGGCGGAGAACCTGCTGCTCATCGGCCGGCTGCTCGGCTCCTCCCGGGCCGACGCCAGGGCCCGTGCCCGGCAGTTGCTCGCCGACTTCCACCTCACCGACGCCGCCGACCGGCCGGCCAAGACCTACTCCGGCGGCATGCGCCGCCGGCTCGACCTCGCCGCCAGCCTGGTCGGCCGGCCGCAGGTGCTCTTCCTCGACGAGCCGACCACCGGCCTCGACCCGCGCAGCCGCAACGAGCTGTGGGACATCGTGCGCGGGCTGGTCTCCGACGGGGTGACGGTGCTGCTCACCACGCAGTACCTGGAGGAGGCCGACCAGCTCGCCGGCGAGATCGCCGTCGTCGACCACGGCCGGGTGATCGCGCAGGGCACGCCCGAGGAGCTGAAGGCCCGGACCGGCGGCCAGGTCCTCGCCGTCCGGCCCTCGGACGCCGCCGACCTGCCGACCGTGGTGGCCATCGCCGGCGAGGCGGCCCGGGCCACCCCGGAGGTGGCCCAGAGCACCGTCACCGTGCCGGTGAACGACCCGGGCGTGCTGCCCGCCGTGGTGGGCCGCCTCGACGCCGCCGACGTCGCCGTCGCCGAGCTGGCCCTGCGCGGCTCCAGCCTGGACGAGGTGTTCCTCCAGCTGACCGGGCACCGCGCCGACGCCGACGCCGAAGCCCCGCCCGGGGCCGACCTGGAGAGGACACCGGCATGACCGCCGCCACCCTGACCGCGCCGGTCGCGCCGGCCCGCCGGCTCGGCCCCGCCGCCGGGCTGCGCCACACGCTCACCCTGGCCTGGCGCAGCCTGGTGCAGATCAAGCACAACCCGATGGAGCTGCTCGACCTGAGCATCCAGCCGGTGATGTTCGTGCTGCTGTTCACGTACGTGTTCGGCGGGGCGATCTCCGGCTCGCCCGGGGACTACCTGACCTTCGCGCTGCCGGGCATCATCGTGCAGAACGCCTTCTTCGCCACCATGACCACCGGGTTCGGGCTGAACAACGACCTCACCAAGGGCGTGTTCGACCGGCTCCGGTCGCTGCCCATCGCCCGCTGGGCGCCGCTGGCCGGGCGGATCCTCGCCGACACGGTCAAGCAGGCGTGGTCGGTGTCGCTGCTCGTCGGCGTCGGCATGATCCTCGGCTTCCGGCTGGGCAACGGCCTGCTCGGCCTGCTCGGGGCGTTCGCCCTGCTGCTCGCGTTCTCGCTGGCCGCGTCGTGGATCTCGGTGCTGGTCGGCGTGCTCGTCAACGAGCCGGAGAAGGTGCAGATCTTCGGCTTCATGGTGATCTTCCCGCTGACCTTCACCAGCAACGCGTTCGTGCCGACCGAGACCATGCCCGGCTGGCTCCAGTCCTGGGTGGAGGTCAACCCGGTCACGATCCTGGCCGACGCGCTGCGCGGCCTGCTGGTCGGCGGGCCGGTGGCCACGCCGGTGGTGCAGTCGCTGCTCTGGGCGGCGCTCCTCGCGGCGATCTTCGCCCCGCTCGCCGTACGCGGGCTCAAGCGTCGAGTGTGACCCGCCGCAGCCCGGCGGTCAGACCTCCGGGCGGTCCTCCTCGCGCGGCGGCTCGCCCTCGCGGCGGCGCAGGTCGTCCTGGCGCGGCGACTCGCCGTCGCGTCGGCGCAGGTCGTCCTCGCGTCGGCGCAGGTCCTCCTCCCAGCGGGTGAACAGCTCCTGGTCTTCCCGCCGGGTGCGCTCGCCGAGCGAGCGGAGGAACTCGGGGTCGTCGTCCGGGGCGACCGGGCGGGGCCGCTCGCGGGCCGGCAGGATCCGGCCCTTCGGCGCGTCGCCGGGGCGGCCCGGGGTGCGCTCGCGCCCCGCGGCGAACCAGGCGAGGGAGCCGAGCAGCGGGAAGAACAGGATGATCAGCACCCAGGCGATCCGGGGCAGGGCCTTGATCTGGCCTTCCTCGGCGGAGAGGCAACTGATCAGCGCGCAGACCGCGAGGACGATCTGCACCACGAAGAGGAGGACGTACAGCCGGGCCATGCGTCAATGATGGCGCACCAGGTCCCGTCAACCCAGCCCGCGCGCCGCCAGGAGCGCGCCGAGCAGCGCGTAGCCGGCGGTGGCCAGGGCGACCAGGGGCAGCGCCCGCCCGTAGCGGGGGGCCGGGCCCACGCCGGTCGCCCGCCGCCAGCAGACCGCCAGCGCCGCGCCCCAGCCCAGCACGGCCAGCCCGGCGCCGAGCGCGCCGAGCGTCCCGCCGCCGGGCGGGCCGGTGAGCGCCAGCCGCACGGTCAGCACCATGATCACGGTGAGCGCGAGCGCCGTGCGCCGCCAGGCCAGCCGGGTCCGCTCGGGTTGCAGCCCGGGGTCGCGCGCCGGGCGGCCCGGGGGCGTCCGCTCCGCGCCGGCGCTCACCGGCCGCCGATCGCCCGGGCGAGCACCGCCGCCACCAGCAGCAGCGCGCCGAGGCCGACGGCGAGGGCGAGCACCGCCGGGAAGCGGGAGGCCGGCAGCTCCTCGCCGAGCCGGATGGCCCGCTCCGTACGCGCCCAGTGGTCGACCGCCCGGACCGCCACCGTCCCGCCGAGCAGCAGCAGCCCGACGGCGATCACCTCGCGCAGGTGCGCCAGCGGCAGCGGCGGCAGGAACTGGGCGGCGGCGAGCCCACCCGCGACCAGCGCCAGTCCGGTACGCAGCCAGGCCAGGAAGGTCCGCTCGTTGGCCAGCGAGAAGCGGTAGTCGGGGGTGCTGCCGACCGAGCGCAGTTCGCGCGGGTCGAACCATCGCCTGATCGCCTGCCACACGTGCCGATTATCCGCTTCCGTCCGGCCGTAGCCTGAAGCGATGACGGATCTTGACGCGACGACGCTGCGGAACGCGTACGACCACCAGTTGCGGGCGTCGGTGCCCGACCCGCTGCCGGCCGGGGTGACGGTGGAACGGGACGGCCCGCTGGTCCGCCTCCTCGGCCTCGACCGCGGCGGCTTCCTCACCTACCGCGACCTCGACGGGCTGAGGGGCGCGGCGCTGGACGCGCTGATCGCCCGGCAGGTGGAGATCTTCCGGGAGCGCGGCGAGTCGGTCGAGTGGAAGTGGCACGGCCACGACGAGCCGGCGGACCTGCCGGAGCGGCTGCGCGCCGCCGGGTTCGTGCCGGAGGAGCCGGAGACCGTCGTGATCGGCCCGGTCGCGCCGCTCGCGGCCGCGCTCCCGGTCGTTCCCGAGGGCGTACGCCTGCGCGAGGTGACCGCCCGCGCGGACCTGGACCGGATCGCGGCGATGGAGGCGGCGGTCTGGAACGCCGACCGCAGCCACCTGGCGACCGGGCTGGAGAAGGAGATCGCGGCCGACCCGCAGGCGGTCACGGTGGTGGTGGCCGAGGCGGGCGACGAGGTGGTGAGCGCCGGCTGGGTGCGCTACGTGCCGGGGACGGGGTTCGCCACCCTTTGGGGCGGCTCGACGCTCGCCCCGTGGCGCCGCCGGGGCATCTACCGGGCACTGGTCACCTACCGGGCCCGGCTCGCCGCCCAGCGCGACCGGACGCTGCTCCAGGTGGACGCCTCCGACGAGAGCCGGCCGATCCTCCAGCGGCTCGGCCTCGTCCCGGTCACGACGACCATCCCGTACGTCTACACTCCGTGATCATGGAGCAGCGGTTGACGGCCGAGGAGCGGCTGACCCTCAAGACCGGCGCGTTCGGGGCGGTGTTCCTGGTGGCCAACGCCGACCCGGGGATGCTCGCCCTGTTCCGGGAGAGCTTCGTCGCCTCCGGCGCGATGGCCGACACCAGCGGGGTGGTGAAGGAGGCGCTGACCAGCGGGCCGCTGCCGAAGCTGCCCCGGGGCTCGGCGTCGGAGATCGAGGCGGCGGTGCTGCCGGCGCTGGGCCGTTCCGTCGAGATCCTGCGCGAGAAGTCGCCGCAGGACGTGGCGACCTACCGCGAGGTGGTGCTGTCGGCCGCCGAGCGGGTGGCCGGCGCGCACCGGGGGGTGACTCCGGCCGAGGCCGCGGTCATCGAGCGGATCAGGGGTGCGCTGGCTCAGTCGGCGTGAGCCGGTCCGTCGGCGCGGTGGCGCGCCGGGCCGGCGACCAGAGCGCCCGGACGGTGGCGCGTACGCACCGGTCGCGGACCCGGCCGCAGGCGCAGCGGTACGCCTCGGGGCGCGTCCGGCGGCAGGGGTGCCGCGGCGGGTCGTGCGGCGTGGCGCTGGAAGATTCTGACATTTCGCGACACCTCCCGATTTGCCAGATTACCCGCCCGGGCGGCTCGTGGTGAGCTGTGTCACCCTGAGGTCGCCCGAGGGCGATGCTACTGGCAGGTAACATTGCGCCGTGGGCAACTGCACAGCAGCCCGTGGTTGACCGATCGTTAAGTCACGCGGGAGGCTGCGCCCGTGACCGGGCGAGTGATCGCTACACCAAACAGGAGGGTCGTCGAAGCGCGATGAACATCGTCGTACTCGTCAAGCAGGTGCCCGACTCGGGCGCGGACCGCAACCTGCGCACTGACGACAACACCGTCGACCGCGGCTCGGCGAACAACGTCATCAACGAGATGGACGAGTACGCCATCGAAGAGGCGTTGAAGATCAAGGAGGCCCACGGGGGCGAGGTCACCGTCCTGACCATGGGTCCGGACCGGGCGACCGAGTCGATCCGCAAGGCGCTCTCCATGGGCCCCGACAAGGCTGTGCACGTCGTGGACGACGCCCTGCACGGGTCCTGCGCCGTGGCCACCTCGAAGGTGCTCGCCGCCGCGCTCGGCCAGCTGAACGCCGACCTGGTGCTCTGCGGCGCCGAGTCGACCGACGGCCGGGTGCAGGTGATGCCGCACATGATCGCCGAGCGGCTGGGCGTCGCGGCGCTGACCGGCGCCCGCAAGCTCACCGTCGACGGCTCGACCCTGACCGTCGAGCGGCAGACCGAGGAGGGCTACGAGGTGGTCACCGCCGCCACCCCCGCCGTGGTCTCCGTCTGGGACACCATCAACGAGCCGCGCTACCCGTCCTTCAAGGGCATCATGGCCGCCAAGAAGAAGCCGGTGCAGACGCTCTCCCTGGGTGACCTCGGCGTCGCCCCGGCCGAGGTGGGCTTCGAGGGCGCGACCAGCGCCGTGCTGGAGCACACCAAGCGCCCGCCGCGCTCCGGCGGCGCGAAGATCACCGACGAGGGCGACGGCGGCGTCAAGCTGGTCGAGTTCCTCGCCACCGAGAAGTTCGTGTGAGAGGTCTGGACATGTCTGAGGTTCTCGTCGTCGTCGAAGCCACCCGGGAATTCGGCGTCAAGAAGGTCACCCTGGAGATGCTCACTCTCGCCCGCGAGCTGGGCACGGCGAGCGCGGTCGTGCTCGGCGGCCCCGGCGCCGCCGAGGCGCTGAGCGCCAAGCTGGGCGAGTACGGCGCGGAGAAGATCTACGCCGCCGAGGGTGACGAGATCGACGGCTACCTGGTGGCCCCCAAGGCCACCGTCGTGGCCGAGCTGGTCAAGCGGGTGCAGCCCGCGGCCGTGCTGCTCGCCTCCTCGCAGGAGGGCAAGGAGATCGCCGCCCGCCTGGCCGTGAAGCTGGACAACGGCATCCTGACCGACGTGGTCGCCCTGGCCGCCGACGGCACCGCCACCCAGGTCGCGTTCGCCGGCTCGACCATCGTCAAGTCCAAGGTCACCCGCGGCCTGCCGCTGGTCACCGTCCGGCCGAACTCGGTCAACCCGGCCCCGGCGGCCGCGACCCCGGCCGTCGAGCAGCTCACCGTGTCGGTCACCGACGCCGACAAGCTGGCGAAGGTCGTCGACCGGGTCGCCGAGCAGAAGGGCTCCCGCCCCGAGCTCACCGAGGCCGGCGTCGTCGTCTCCGGCGGTCGCGGCGTCGGCAACGCCGACAACTTCAAGCTGGTCGAGGAGCTGGCCGACCTGCTCGGCGGCGCCGTCGGCGCGTCCCGCGCGGCCGTCGACTCCGGCTTCTACCCGCACCAGTTCCAGGTGGGCCAGACCGGCAAGACCGTCTCCCCGCAGCTCTACGTCGCGCTCGGCATTTCCGGTGCCATCCAGCACCGGGCCGGCATGCAGACCTCGAAGACGATCGTCGCGGTCAACAAGGACGGCGAGGCGCCGATCTTCGAGCTGGCCGACTTCGGCGTGGTGGGTGACCTGTTCAAGGTCGTCCCGCAGGCCGCGGAGGAGATCCGCAAGCGCAAGTGAGCAAACGCTCGCCCGCACGAGGGCCGGGAACCGCGCGGCGGTTGCCGGCCCTCGCCGCGTTGGCGGGACCGGGGAAGGCGGACCGCTGCTGGTCGTCGGGGCGCCGGCGCGAGGCTCTCGGCCAGTTCGCCGCCGGCTCCCGGCCGGTGGGGAGCTGATCGGCGGGCCGGGGAGCTGAGCCGGCCCGCCGATCAGCCCGTCAGGGGGCCCTCAGCGGGCTCTTGCCCGGGCGGGCCGGGTCCTTGTCGTGCGCCTCGGCGGAAACGTCGACACCCGAGTATGCCTGAAGGTCCAGGCGCGGTGGCAACGGCAGCGGCTCGTCCGACCCGTCGCCGTGCACGCCGACCGGGAACATCAGCGTGTCGCGCGGGTCGGTAGTACCCCACGACGTCCGGGAGATTCGTGACGGGCGGGGGCAGGCTCTCATGCCCGTGGGTTGGACGGCGTACTCCGGCCTCCGTCCGGTCCGGGGCCGGTCGTTAGGCTGAGCCGTGATGGCATACCTGGATCACGCGGCGACGACCCCGATGCTCGACGAGGCACTGGAGGCGTACGTCGCCACCGCCCGCGAGGTCGGCAACGCGTCCTCGCTGCACGCGTCGGGCCGCCGCGCCCGGCGGCGGGTGGAGGAGTCGCGGGAGCGGGTGGCCGCCGCGCTGGGCGCCCGGCCCTCCGAGGTCGTCTTCACCGGCGGCGGGACCGAGAGCGACAACCTCGCGGTCAAGGGCATCTTCTGGGCGCGGCGGGGGGCCGACGCCCGGCGGGACCGGATGGTCTCCAGCGCGGTGGAGCACCACGCCGTGCTAGACGCGGTGGACTGGCTGGCCGACCACGAGGGGGCCCGGGTCGGCTGGCTCTCCGTGGACGCCGTCGGCCGGCTCAGCCCCGACGAGCTGCGCGCCGAACTGGCCGAGCACGGCGACCGGGTCGCGGTGGTGACCGCGATGTGGGCCAACAACGAGGTGGGCACCGTGCAGCCGGTCGCCGAGCTGGCCGCGGTCGCCGCCGAGCACGGGGTGCCGTTTCACACCGACGCGATCCAGGCGGTCGGGCAGGTGCCGGTGGACTTCGCCGCGAGCGGCGTCGCCGCGCTGACCGTGACCGGGCACAAGCTCGGCGGGCCGACCGGGGTGGGCGCCCTCGTGCTGGCCCGCGACGTCCCGGCCACCCCGCTGCTGCACGGCGGCGGCCAGGAGCGCGACGTGCGCTCCGGCACCCTCGACACCGCCGGCATCGTCGCCTTCGCCGTCGCCGTGGAGGCGGCGGTCAAGGGCCAGCAGGAGTACGCGGCCCGGATCGCCGCGCTCCGCGACGACCTGGTCGAGCGGGTCCGGCAGGCGGTGCCCGAGGTGGTCTATAACGGCGACCCCACCGGCCGGCTGCCGGGCAACGCGCACTTCTCCTTCCCCGGCTGCGAGGGGGACGCCCTGCTGCTCCTGCTGGACGCCCAGGGCATCGCCTGCTCGACCGGCTCGGCCTGCTCCGCCGGGGTGGCCCAGCCGTCCCACGTGCTGCTGGCGATGGGCGCCGACGACGACCGCGCCCGCTCCTCGCTGCGCTTCACCCTCGGCCACACCAGCACGTCCGCCGACGTCGACGCCCTCATCGCCGCCCTGCCGGCCACCGTCGAACGCGCCCGCCGCGCCGCCGCCCTCCGTACCCCCCGGTGACCCCCACCCCTCCCTCCCCGGGTGGGGCGGGGAGGCCAGCGGGGGCGGGGAGGGCCAGCGCGGGCGGGGGCGGAGATAGGCTCGGTGGGGTGAAGGGAGTAGGCCGGTGAGGGTGTTGGCGGCGATGTCCGGCGGGGTCGACTCGGCGGTCGCGGCGGCGCGGGCGGTGGAGGCGGGGCACGACGTGACCGGCGTGCACCTGGCGCTGGCGCGCAACCCGCAGACGTACCGCACCGGCGCGCGCGGCTGCTGCACGCTGGAGGACTCCCGCGACGCCCGGCGGGCCGCCGACGTGATCGGCATCCCGTTCTACGTCTGGGACATGGCCGACCGCTTCCACTCCGACGTGGTGGACGACTTCGTCGCCGAGTACGCGGCGGGCCGTACGCCGAACCCCTGCCTGCGCTGCAACGAAAAGATCAAGTTCGCCGCGGTGCTGGACCGGGCCGTGGCCCTGGGCTTCGACGCCGTGGTCACCGGCCACCACGCCCGGCTCGGGGCGGACGGGCTGCTGCGCCGCAGCGTCGACGTGGCGAAGGACCAGTCGTACGTCCTCGCGGTGCTCACCCGCGAGCAGCTCGACCGGTCGGTCTTCCCGCTCGGCGACTCGACGAAGGCGCAGGTCCGCGAGGAGGCCGCCCGGCGGGGGCTGGCGGTGGCCGACAAGCCCGACTCGCACGACATCTGCTTCATCGCCGACGGCGACACCCGCGGCTTCCTCGCGCAGCGGCTCGGCGAGGCGCCCGGCGACGTGGTGGACGCGACCACCGGCGCCGTGGTGGGCAGCCACAGCGGCGCGTACGCGTACACCGTCGGGCAGCGGCGCGGCCTGCACCTGGACCGGCCGGCGCCGGACGGCCGCCCCCGGTACGTGCTCTCCATCACGCCGAAGACCAACACGGTGACGGTCGGCCCGGCGGAGGCCCTTGAGGTCTCCCGGGTGTGCGCCGAGCGTCCGGTGTGGACGGGCGGGCCCCGCCCGGACGCCCCGCTGGAGTGCGAGGTGCAGTTGCGGGCGCACGGCGACGTGGTGCCCGCGACGGTCGAGCTGACCGCCGACGGTCTCCGCGCCGAGCTGCGCCGCCCGGTGCGTGGGGTCGCCGCCGGCCAGGCGATCGTCGCCTACCGGCCGGACCCGGCCGGCGACGTCGTGCTCGGCTCCGCCACGATCGCCGGCTGAGCGGCCCGGCCGCCCGGCGGCCGGATAGTCTTCGGCCGTGACAGATCAGGCGTGGCCCTGGCCGGCCGGCGCGGCGACCGGCATCGGTTCCCTGCCCGGCACCGACATCGCCGAGGCGCAGCGGATTGTCCTCGGCGAGCTTCCCGCGCTGCCGCACCTGCCGGAGCTGCCGGCCCGGGGCCCCGGCGCCGACCTGGTCGGCCGGACCGCCGGCCTGCTGGTCGAGCTGCCGGTCGAGCTGTACGCCGCCCGCTGGCGGATCGCGCCCCGCCCGGGGCGGGACCTGCGCCGCGCCCGCGACCTGATGGAACGCGACCTCGACCAGCTCGCCGAGCAGGCCGAGGAGTACGCCGGGCCGGTCAAGATCCAGGCGGGCGGCCCGTTCACCCTGGCCGCGTCCCTGGAGCTGCCGATCGGGGGCCGGATGCTGCGCGATCCCGGCGCGGTCCGGGACCTCACGGGCTCGCTGGCGGAGGGGGTGCGCGCCCACGTCGCGGCGGTCGTCCGCCGGCTGCCGCGCGCCACCGTGCTGCTCCAGCTCGACGAGCCGTCGCTGCCGGCGGTGCTCGCCGGGCGGGTGCCCACCGAGAGCGGGTTCGGCGTGTACCGGGCCGTGGAGCCGGGCGTCGCCGGGTCGCTGCTGCGCACGGTCGTCGAGGCGGCCGGCGTGCCGGTCCTGGTGCACTGCTGCGCGCCGGACGTGCCGCTGGAGCTGATCCGCGCCGCGGGCGCCGTCGGCGTGGCCCTCGACCTCGACCTCGTCACCGACCTGGATCCGTTGGGCGAGGCGATCGACGCCGGGCTCGGGCTGCTGGCCGGCGCCGCGCCGACCCGGCCGCCGGCCGCCGGTCGCGCGCCCACCTCGGCGCAGGTCGCCGACCGGGTACGCCAGCTCTGGGACCGCCTCGGCTTCCCACGCCGGCGGCTCGCCGAGCAGGTCGTGGTCACGCCGGCGTGCGGCCTCGCCAACGCCACCCCGCAGTACGCCCGCGCGGTGCTCGCCGCCTGCCGGGACGCGGGGCGGCGGCTCGCCGAGGACTGAGGTTTCCCGTCGTACGGGCGGGGCACGATGCTCGGCATGATTGGACAGCTGCGCACCGTGGTCATCGACTGTCCCGACCCCCGGGCCCTGGCCGACTTCTACTCCGAGCTGCTGGGTCTGCCGCTGGACGCCGACGCCAGCGACGACGGGTGGGTGGTGATCTCCGGCTCCGGGCACCGGCTCGCCTTCCAGAAGGCACCCGACCTGCGCCCGCCGACGTGGCCCGACCCGGAGCGCCCCCAGCAGTTCCACCTCGACGTCGAGGTGGAGGACGTGGAGGCGGCCGAGAAGCGGGTGCTGGCGCTCGGCGCCCGGCGGCTGCCGGGGGAGGGCGACGACTTCCGGGTCTACGCCGATCCCGCTGGCCACCCGTTCTGCCTGGTCTTCTTCGACTGAGCCGATCGCCGGCCGCCCCGGCCGTCCGGCGGCGCGGGCTCGGCGGGCCGCGGCGCGGGTTACCGGCGCCGCGCGGTGGTGCGGGTTGCGGTCGGGCGGCATGATCGCGGGAATGATCGACACCTCGCTCCGGCGGGCCGCGGGCTCCCTCTTCGGCCTCGCCTACGGTGACGCGCTGGGCAAGCCGACCGAGTTCCTGACCGTCGCCGAGATCGTCCGCCGCTACGGCCCGGCCGGCCCGCGCGAGCTCGCCGGCCACCCGGCACTGGTGACCGACGACACCCAGATGGCGCTGGCCGTCGGCTGGGCGCTGCACGACGCCCCGGCGCTGACGCCCGAGGCCGTCGAGCCGCTGCTGCGGCAACGCTTCCTCGACTGGGCGGCCAGCCCGGAGAACAACCGGGCGCCGGGCATGACCTGCCTGCGCGCCTGCGCGGAACTCGGGCGGGGCGTGCGCTGGCAGGAGGCGACGGTCGCCGGCTCGAAGGGCTGCGGGGCCAACATGCGGGTCACCCCGGTCGGCCTGCTCGACGTCGACCTCGACACCCTCGCCGGGCTGTCCCAGCTCCAGGCGGGGCTGACCCACGGGCACCCGACCGGCCTGGCGGCCAGCGAGCTGACCGCGTACGCCGTGCGGCTCCTGCGCGACGGCGCGGCGCCGGCGGACCTGCCGCGGCTGCTCGCCGACCGGGCCCGCGACCAGCGGCGCGTCTACCGCGCCGACTGGCTCGGCGACCTCTGGCAGCGCCCCGGCGTGGACACGCCGGAGGACTTCATCGCCCGCGGCTGGGACGAGTGCCTGGCGGTCCTCGGTCGCCTCGACGCCGCGCTCGCGGGCCCCGACGACGGCGGCGACCCGTGCCGGCACACCGGCGAGGGCTGGATCGCCGAGGAGGCGCTGGCCACCGCGCTGTTCTGCGCGATCCGGCACGCCGACGACCCGGTCACCGCGCTGGCCCGGGGCGCCACCACCGCCGGCGACTCCGACTCGATCGCCGCGCTCGCCGGCGCCTTCGTCGGCGCGGCCCTGGGCATGCCGGCCTGGCCCGACGCCTGGGCCGCCCGCATCGAGTACGCCGACCAGCTCCACACCCTCGCCCGCGCCTGGGACTGACCCGGCGGGCCGTCCGGCGGGCGGTACGGCGTGCCCGGCCGGACGGCGTGCCCGGTCGGGCCGTGTGCGGGGCCGGCCGGACGGCGCGGTCAGGCGCCGGGGAGGTGGGGCAGGCGGCGGATGCGCCGCCACAGGGCGGGGTCGCAGGCGCCGGCGTGGCGGGAGAAGCCCGACAGCGGGACGTGGGCGGGCTCGGCCAGGTCGACGAAGCTGTCGTGGTCGGCGCCGGGATCCCACTCCCGGGTCGGGATGCGGACGTGGTCGTCCCGGGCGCTCTTGTCCTGGCTCGTGATCTTCAGGACGTCGGCGCCCCGGGCGTCGGCGCGCAGCACCAGGCAGGGCCGCACCTTCGAGCCGGTGCCGTCGGCGTACGGGACGTCGGCCCACCAGATCTCGCCGGGGCGCGGCGCGTCGGCGGGGGCCCGTTCGGCGGCACGCGGCCGGGGCGGCGCGGTCGACCGGCCCGGCCCGCCCCGGGAGGCGGTGCCGCGGCCGGGTCGGGTGCGCGGGCGGTCCCGCCGGCGCGGGGCGTCGCGACGCGCAGCGCGCCGCCACTCGCCCCACGCCCAGCCGGCCGCCACGGCCAGCGCGACCGCCGCCGCCCAGAGCAGCCATTCGCGCATCCGTACCCCCGCCTCGACAGTCGGTGCGGCGCGGACGCCGCGGGTGGCGGGCCACCTGGCGCGGCCCCGCCGTCCGGCGATCCTCGCACGTCGGCGGCCGTGTCGCCCTTCCGGCGTGGCGGGTGGCCGGCGGATTGTCCCACCGGCCCGATACGGTGCCGGGGTAACGGAATCACGGGAGGCGCACGGTGTCCGAGGAAGCCATCACCCAGCAGGTCACTCCGGCACAGGAGGCGGCCGCGGGCGCCGAGCCGACCCCGGAGGCGCGGGAGCGGCACACCACCCTGAGCCAGGAGCTGACGGAGCACCAGTACCGCTACTACGTGCTCGACGCGCCGACGATCTCCGACGCCGAGTTCGACCGGCAGCTGCGGGAGCTGGCGGCGCTGGAGGAGCAGTTCCCCGCGCTGCGTACGCCCGAGTCGCCGACGCAGCGGGTCGGCGGCACCTTCTCCACCGACTTCACCCCGGTGGCCCACGCCGAGCGGATGCTCTCGCTCGACAACGCCTTCGCCGACGAGGAGCTGGCGGCCTGGGCCGAGCGGGTCGAGCGCGACGCGGGCGGGCCGGTGGCCTACCTCTGCGAGCTGAAGGTCGACGGGCTCGCCATCAACCTCACCTACGAGCGCGGGCGGCTGGTCCGCGCGGCGACCCGGGGCGACGGCCGCACCGGCGAGGACGTCACCGCCAACGTGCGCAGCATCCGCGACGTGCCGGGCCAGCTCTCCGCGTCGGCGGAGTTCCCCGACATGCCGGAGTTCCTCGAGGTCCGCGGCGAGATCTACTTCCCGGTGGCTGGCTTCGCCGATCTCAACGCGGGGCTGGTCGAGCAGGGCAAGGCCCCGTTCGCCAACCCGCGCAACGCGGCCGCCGGCAGCCTGCGCCAGAAGGACCCACGGATCACCGCGTCCCGTCCGCTGCGCCTGGTGGTGCACGGCATCGGCGCCCGCCGCGGCTTCCAGCCGGTGACGCAGTCCGAGTCCTACGCGGCCCTCAAGGCGTGGGGGCTGCCGACCAGCGACCGCTGGCGGGTGGTGCCCGACCTGGCCGGCGTCGCGGAATACATCGCCCACTACGCCGAGCACCGGCACGACGTCGAGCACGAGATCGACGGCGTGGTGGTCAAGGTCGACCCGGTCTCGATCCAGGGCCGGCTCGGCTCGACCAGCCGCGCGCCGCGCTGGGCGATCGCCTTCAAGTACCCGCCGGAGGAGGTGACCACGAAGCTGCTCGACATCGACGTCGAGGTCGGGCGCACCGGCCGGGTCACGCCGCGGGCCGTGCTCCAGCCCGTCAAGGTGGCCGGCTCCACCGTCGCGTACGCCACCCTGCACAACGCGCGGGAGGTCGAGCGCAAGGGCGTCCTGATCGGCGACACCGTGGTGCTGCGCAAGGCCGGCGACGTGATCCCCGAGGTGCTCGGCCCGGTGGTCGACCTGCGTCCCGCCGACGCCCGGCCGTTCGTCATGCCCACCACCTGCCCGGCCTGCGGCTCGCCGCTGGCGCCGGCCAAGGAGGGCGACGTCGACATCCGCTGCCCCAACTCCCGCACCTGCCCCGGTCAGTTGCGGGAGCGGGTCTTCCACCTCGCGAGCCGCAAGGTGTTCGACATCGAGGCGCTCGGCCACAAGAGCGCGGCGGCGCTGCTCGACGCCCACATCATCACCGACGAGGGTGACCTGTTCTCCCTCGACGCCGAGCAGCTCGCGAAGTCGCCCTTCTTCGTCAACAAGGACGGCAGCCTCGGCAGCAACGCGGTCAAGCTGCTCGACAACCTGGCCGTGGCCAGGGAACGCGACCTGTGGCGGGTGCTGGTGGGGCTGTCCATCCGGCACGTCGGGCCCACCGCCGCGCGGGCGCTCGCCCGGCACTTCCGCTCCGTCGAGGCGATCGACCGGGCTGGCGAGGAGGAGCTCTCCTCGGTCGACGGCGTGGGGCCGACGATCGCGGCGAGCGTCCGGGAGTGGTTCGCCGTCGACTGGCACCGCGAGGTGGTCCGCAAGTGGGCCGAGGCCGGCGTACGGATGGCCGAGGACGTGGTCGACGAGGGGCCGCGCCCGCTGGAGGGGCTCAGCGTCGTGGTGACCGGCACGCTGGCCGGGTTCAGCCGCGACCAGGCCGCCGAGGCGATCCAGAGCCGGGGCGGCAAGGTGAGCGGGTCGGTCTCCAAGAAGACCTCCTTCGTGGTCGTGGGCGACAACCCGGGCTCCAAGGCGGACAAGGCGGCCAGCCTCAAGGTGCCCGTCCTGGACGAGGCGGGCTTCCGCGTGCTGCTGGACGAGGGCCCGGACGCGGCCCGGGGGGTCGCCCGCGTCGAGGAGTGACGGCGCGCCGGGGAAGCCGCCCGGGCGCGGGGGCTGGCGCGCGGGCGGCGGTGCTGCTCGCGGTCGCCGGGTGGCGTCGCTGCGGGCGGCTTGCGGGGACTGGCCCGGATACCAACTTAATTACGACTACGACCGATTCGCGACTGTCGTGTCGGGCATTGCGCCACCGAGGGCGTTTCATTGACGGCACGGCGTGTCAGCGGGTCACGCCTCGTGGACCGAGCCCCGGGAGGTGTGATGGAGGCCGCCGACCTGCGAAACTCCGTTCCGCCCGGCCGGGGACGCCCGTTCTTCGTCTTCGTCTGGTCGGTCGTCGCGCTGGCCGTGCTGCTCTGCGTACGCCCGCTGCTCGCCCTCCCGGAGGAGCTGCCGGAGCTGCCGGCGGCGTTCTGGGTGGCGGCGGCCCTCGCCGTCGGCTGCGACGCGCGTCCGTTCGTCCCGCCGGGGCGCCGGCAGACGTCGGCGGTCTTCCCGTCGACCTGCTTCACCTTCGCGATCCTGCTCGGCTGGGGGTTCGGCCCGGCGGTCGCCGTGCAGGCGGTCGCCGTCGTCGTCTCCGGCTGGCGGATGGGGCACGCCCCCTGGCGGACGGCCTTCAACGCCGGCCAGTACGCCTGCGCCCTGGCCGCCGCGTCCGCGGTCACCTGGCTCGGGCCCGGCGGCATCTTCGACGGCGGTTCACTGCGCTGGACGGACGTGGCCGCCGTGGGCGGCGCGACCGTGGCCTGGTTCGCCGTCAACTACGCGCTGGTGAGCGCCGCCGTCCGGCTGCGCTTCGGCGACCGCTGGTGGCCCAGCCTGCGGCAGGGGCTGGGGTTCGAGCTGCTCTCCACCGGCTCGCTGCTGCTGCTCGCCCCGGTGCTGGTCGCCGCGGCCCGGGCCAGCGCGGCGCTGATCCCGCTGGTGCTGGTGCCGCTGTTCGCCGTCTACCGGATGGCCCGGCTCAGCGTGGAGCAGCAGCAACTGGCCTCCCTGGACCCGCTCACCGGCCTGCCCAACCGCAAGGCGCTGCTGGCCGAGGTCGGCGAGCAGGTGCACCTGCACGCCGAACGGGCGGCCCGCGGCGAGCCCGGCGCCCACCTGGCGCTGCTCCTGATCGACCTCGACCGGTTCAAGAACGTCAACGACGCCCTCGGGCACGCGGTGGGCGACCGGCTGTTGGTCGAGGTGAGCGGCCGGCTGACCGGCGTGGCCGGGGACGACATGGTGGCCCGGCTGGGCGGGGACGAGTTCGCCATCGTCATGACCGGGCTGGCCGACGTGGGCGAGGCCCGGGACCTCGCCGACCGGGTGGTCCGCGCGCTGGCCGAGCCGGTGCCCCTGGACGGGCTGCCGCTCGACGTGGGCGGCTCCATCGGCATCGCGCTCTTCCCCGAGCACGGCGAGGACTTCGCGACCCTGATGCGCCACGCCGACGTGGCGATGTACGACGCCAAGCACCGCAACGACACCGTGGCGGTCTACGCGGCCGAGTCGGACCACAACTCCGCCGAGCGGCTCAGCCTCCTCGCGGACCTGCGCCGGGTGCTGGAGTCCGGCCGCCGGGCCGGCCCGCCGCCGGCGTCGTGGGCCGGGCTGCCGACGGGGGAAGGCGCGCGGGTCGGGCTTCCGCCTGAGGACGCCGCGCGGGGCGGGCTGCCGGCGGGGGAAGGCGCGCGGGCCGGGCTGCCGGCGGGGGAAGGCGCGCGGGCCGGGCTGCCGGGCGACGGCGACGGGCCGCAGGAGCCGGCCGACCAGGCCGCGACCGGTGGGGCCCCGGCCGGGGGAGGCGGCGACCCCGCCGGCGTCGGCGGTGCTCCGGGCGTCGGTGGTGCCGCCGGGACGGCACCGGCCACGCCGGCGATGGGCGCGCGGGGCGGGGACGGCGCGGAACTGCCGGCCGACGCCGCGGGTCTGCGCCCCGACGCCGGATCCGGCCGCTGGCGGTTGCGCCGCCGCCGGCAACGGACCGAGCCGCCGCACACCGACGAGCTGATCAACCGGATCGTCACCGCCGCCGACCCGATCCGCCGCCGGGCGGCGTCGCCCGAGACCGGCCCGGACCGGGGCGACGGTCCGGGCCGCCGCGAGCGCGCCGGGCGGTCCGGCGGCGAGCCCGGCGTCGGCGTACGCCGGCAGGGCACGACCGGCGACGGCGGCCGGCGCGGTGACCGCGACCCGGCGGGCCGGCGGGGCGGCCGGCAGGACGCGGCCCGGCGGTGGGGCGCGGACCCCGGGCCGGTTCGGGGGCGCGACGCGGAGCTGCACCCGGCCGCCGACGCGGGCGAGATCACCATGTACTACCAGCCGCAGGTCGCGATCGCGACCGGTGAGGTGGTCGGCGTCGAGGCGCTGCTGCGCTGGCGGCATCCCCGCCGGGGGATGGTCGACCCCGAGGAGCTGATCCGGGTCGCCGAGCAGAGCGCGGTGATGCGGCTGCTGACCCGGCGGGTGGTGGACGACGTGGTGGAACAGCTCGCCAAGTGGTCGGCCGCCGGGATCGCCCTGCCGGCGGCGCTCAACGTCAGCGTGCGGGACCTGCACACCGGCGAGATCGCCGACCAGATCGCCGACCGGCTCGCCCGCCACGGCGTGCCGCCGCAGCGGCTGCAACTGGAGATCACCGAGGGGGCGCTGATGGCCGACCCCCGCCGGGTGCTCGCCACCATCTCCCGGCTGCACCGGATCGGGGTGGGCATCGCGCTGGACGACTTCGGCACCGGTTACTCGTCGCTGCAGCACCTGCGTCGGCTGCCGCTGTCCGAGGTGAAGGTGGACCGCTCCTTCGTGCTGGGGATGGCCGAGGACGCCGACGACGCGGCGATCGTGCGGTCGACGATCGAGCTGGCCAAGGCGCTCGGGCTGCGGGTGGTGGCCGAGGGCGTGGAGGACGAGCGCACCTGGCGCATGCTGCACGCCGCCGGCTGCGACGCCGCGCAGGGCTGGTTCTACGCGCGGCCGATGCCGGCCGAGGAACTCGTCGCCTGGCTGGCCCGCTACCGCCCGGTCCGTCCGACCCCCAGCCCCGACGCGGAGATCCCCCGTCGGCACGCCCGCTGAGCTGACCGCCGGCCGAGGTCGCCGGGGTGCCCGCCCGGGGCGGCGGCCCGGCGCGCCGCGCCCGGAGGGGGAGTCGGGGACGCGCCGCCGGGACGGAACAATAGACTCGCTCCGGTCACCGCGCGTCACGCACATCGCCGCGCGGCCGGCACCCGGCCCGACCGGCAACACCGTCACGAAGGGGGCACCGATGGCCGCCATCTCCCGCGAGGAGGTCGCGCACCTGGCGCGACTGTCGCGGCTCGCCGTCACGGAGGAGGAGCTGGACACCTTCGCCGGCCAGCTCGACGTGATCCTCCAGGCGGTCGCGCAGGTCGGCGAGGTCACCGCGGCGGACATCCCGCCGACCTCGCACTCGGTGCCGCTGACCAACGTCCTGCGGGACGACGTCGTGGTGCCCGGGCTGACCCCGGAGGAGGCGCTGTCGGGCGCGCCCGACGCCGAGGAGCAGCGGTTCCGCGTACCGCGGATCCTGGATGAGGATGTGGCGTCATGACCGACCTGACCAGACTGACCGCGACGGAGATCGCGGGGCTCGTCGCCGCCGGCGAGACCTCCGCCGTCGAGGTCACCCAGGCGCACCTGGACCGGATCGCCGCCGTCGACGACCGGGTGAACGCGTTCCTGCACGTCGACACCGAGGGCGCGCTCGCCGCCGCCCGCGAGGTCGACGCCCGCCGCGCCGCCGGCGAGGAGTTGGGCCCGCTGGCCGGCGTGCCGGTCGCGGTGAAGGACGTGCTGACCACCAAGGGCGTGCCGACCACCGTCGGGTCGAAGATCCTGGAGGGCTGGCGCCCGCCGTACGACTCGACGATCGTGCAGCGGCTGCGCGCCGCCGGCACGGTGATGCTCGGCAAGACGAACATGGACGAGTTCGCGATGGGCTCCTCCACGGAGTACTCGGCGTACGGCCCGACGCACAACCCGTGGGACCTGAACCGGATCCCGGGCGGCTCGGGCGGTGGCAGCGCCGCGGCGCTGGCGGCGTACGAGGCGCCGCTGGCGATCGGCTCCGACACCGGCGGCTCGATCCGCCAGCCCGGCGCGGTCACCGGCACCGTCGGCGCGAAGCCGACCTACGGCGGCACCTCCCGCTACGGCCTGGTGGCGTTCTCCTCCTCGCTGGACACCCCCGGCCCGTGCGCCCGTACGGTGCTGGACGCCGCGCTGCTGCACGAGGTGATCGGTGGGCACGACCCGCGCGACTCCACCTCGATCCCGCAGCCCGTGCCGGACGTGGTGGCCGCCGCGAGGCGGGGGGCGACCGGTGACCTGACCGGCGTGAAGCTCGGCGTCGTCACCCAGTTCACCGGCGAGGGTGCGGAGCCCGGCGTGCTGGCCGCGTTCCGCGAGTCGGTCGACGCGCTGACCAAGCTGGGCGCCGAGATCGTCGAGGTGTCCTGCCCGAACTTCACGTACGCGCTGCCGGCGTACTACCTGATCGCCCCGAGCGAGTGCTCCTCCAACCTGGCCCGGTTCGACGGCGTCCGCTTCGGCCTGCGGGTCGGCGACGACGGCAACCGGTCGCTGGAGGAGGTCATGTCGCTGACCCGGGAGGCCGGCTTCGGCCCCGAGGTCAAGCGCCGCATCATGATCGGCACGTACGCGCTCTCGTCGGGCTACTACGACGCCTACTACGGGCAGGCGCAGAAGGTCCGGACCCTGATCACCCGGGACTTCACCGCGGCCTTCGAGCAGGTCGACGCGCTGATCTCGCCGACCACCCCGTTCGTGGCGTTCCCGATCGGGGCACGCACCTCGGACCCATACCAGATGTACCTGGCCGACCTGTTCACCATCCCGACCAACCTGTACGGCGGCCCCGGCATCTCGGTGCCGTGCGGGCTCTCCGACGGGCTGCCGGTCGGCTTCCAGATCATGGCCCCGACGATGGCCGACGACCGGATGTACCGGGTCGCCGCCGCGCTGGAGAGCGCCGTCGGCACGTTCACCCCACCGGCACTGTGAGGCAGGAGCTCAGATGACGACGACACTGCCCGCGTACGACGAGGTCGTCGCGCGCTACGAACCGGTGATCGGCCTGGAGACCCACGTCGAGCTGGGCACGAACACCAAGATGTTCTGCGGCTGCCCGACCGACTTCGGCGGCGCGCCGAACACCCGGGTCTGCCCGGTCTGCCTGGGCCTGCCCGGCTCGCTGCCGGTCGCCAACAGGGCCGCCATCGAGGCGACCATCCGGATCGGCCTGGCGCTGAACTGCTCCATCGCCGAGTGGTGCCGGTTCGCCCGGAAGAACTACTTCTACCCGGACATGCCGAAGGACTTCCAGATCAGCCAGTACGACGAGCCGCTGTGCTTCGAGGGCTACCTGGACGTCGAGGTGAACGGCGAGCTGGTGCGCATCGGCATCGAGCGGGTGCACCTGGAGGAGGACACCGGCAAGACGCTGCACGTCGGCGGCGCGACCGGCCGGATCCACGGCGCCACCGAGTCGCTGGTCGACTACAACCGGGCCGGCATCCCGCTGGTGGAGATCGTCACCAAGCCGGTCGCCGGCACCGGCGCGCTCGCGCCGGAGGTGGCCCGCGCGTACGTCACCGAGCTGCGCGACGTGATCCGCTCGCTGGGCGTCTCCGACGTGCGGATGGAGGAGGGGTCGCTGCGCTGCGACGTCAACACCTCCCTCAACCTGCCCGGCCAGGAGTGGGGCACCCGCACCGAGACCAAGAACGTCAACTCCCTGCGCTCGGTCGAGCGGGCGGTCCGGTCGGAGATCATCCGGCAGGCGTCCGTGCTCGACGCGGGCGGCCGGATCACCCAGGAGACCCGGCACTTCCACGAGGACACCGGCGACACCACCCCGGGCCGGTCGAAGGAGACCGCGACCGACTACCGGTACTTCCCCGAGCCGGACCTGGTGCCGCTCGCGCCGGACGCCGCCTGGGTCGCCGAGCTGAAGGCCGCCCTGCCGGAGCTGCCCCGGCTGCACCGGCGCCGGCTCCAGGAGCAGTGGGGCCTGTCGGACCTGGACATGCAGTCGGTGCTCAACGCCGGCGCGGTCGAGCTGATCGAGCAGACCGTGGCCGCCGGCGCCTCCCCGGCCGCCGCCCGCAAGTGGTGGCTGGGCGAGCTGTCCCGGCGGGCCAACGAGACCGGCGTGGAGCTGGCCGACGTCGGGGCCACCCCGGCGCAGGTCGCCGAGCTCCAGGGCCTGGTCGACGCCGGCAAGCTCAACGACAAGCTGGCCCGCACCGTCCTGGAGGGCGTGGTGGCCGGCGAGGGCTCGCCGACCGAGATCATGACCAACCGGGGCCTGGAGGTGGTCTCCGACACCGGCGCGCTCACCGCCGCCGTGGACGAGGCGATCGCCGCCAACCCGGACATCGCCGACAAGATCCGCAGCGGCAAGGTCGCCGCGGCCGGCGCGCTGGTCGGCGCGGTCATGAAGACCACCCGCGGCCAGGCCGACGCCAAGACCGTCCGCGAGCTGATCCTGTCCCGCCTCGGCGCCTGACGTGTAAGGCAAGGGCACCTTCCTGACGCCTTTTGTATAGGAAGGGCCCCTTCCTCACACCCGAGCCGCCGCGTGCGTTCGTCGTGCGCGGCGGCTGCGTACCCGCGCAGTTCGGCTGCGTACCTGCACAGTTCCGCTGCGTACCCGCGCAGTTCCCGCCCCCGACCGGCCGTCAACGGCGACGTGCCGGACCCCTGGAGTCGACCGTGAACCGTACCGACCTCGACGTCCTCGACGAGATCCAGCGGCGGGTGCTGTGGCTCGCCACCCGGATCGTCGACGCGGCCAACCACGACCGCGACACCGGCGACGGGGTGAAGGTGGGCGGGCACCAGGCGTCCAGCGCCTCGCTGGTCACCGCGATGACGGCGCTGTGGTTCGCGCACCTGGACGCCGAGGACAGGGTGGCGGTCAAGCCGCACGCCTCGCCGGTGTTCCACGCCATCCAGTACCTGCTGGGCAACCTGGACCGGTCGTACCTGACGAAGCTGCGGGCCCGGGGCGGGCTCCAGTCGTACCCGTCGCGCACCAAGGACCCGGACGAGGTGGACTTCTCCACCGGCTCCGTCGGGCTCGGCGCGGCGGCGCCGCTGTTCGCGGCCGCGACCCGCCGCTACGTCGACGCGCACTTCGGCGCCCGCCCGCACTCCCGGTTCGTCGCGCTGATCGGCGACGCCGAGCTGGACGAGGGGAACATCTGGGAGGCGGTCGCCGACCCGGCCACCACCGGCCTGGGCAACGTGATGTGGCTGGTCGACTTCAACCGGCAGTCGCTCGACCGGGTGGTGCCCGGGGTGCGGATCAACCAGTGGCGGGGCCAGTTCGAGGCCGCCGGCTGGCACGTGGTCGAGGTGAAGTACGGCCGCCGGCTCGCCGAGGCGTACGCCCGGCCGGGCGGGGAGCGGCTGCGCGACTGGATCGACGCGATGCCGAACGAGCAGTACCAGTCGCTGTTCGGGCTAGCCGGGCCGGAGCTGCGCAAGCGGTTCCTCGACGGCGCGCCCGACGGGATCGAGGCGTTCATCGCCGACATCGGCGACGACGAGCTGGGGCCGCTGGTCACCGACCTGGGCGGGCACGACATGGCGGCGATGCTCGACGCGTACGCCCGGTGCGACGCGGTCACCGACCGGCCCAGCGTGGTGTTCGCGTACACCGTGAAGGGGTGGGGGCTGCCGATCGCCGGCAACCCGCGCAACCACTCGGCGCTGCTCACCACCGAGCAGGTCGACGCGCTGCGCGCCGCGCACGGCCTGACGCCGCAGACCGAGTGGGACCGCCTCGACCCGGCGTCCCCGGCCGGCATCCGGGCCGGCGAGCGCCGGGAGGCGCTGTCCCGCGCGCCCCGCGAGCGGGCGCTGGGGGTCACCGTCCCGGAGAGCACGCGGGTACGCGCCAACAAGCCCGTCTCGACACAGGAGGTCTTCGGTCGGGTGCTGGTCGAGCTGGCCCGCAACCCCGAGGTCGGCCGCTACCTGGTCACCACCGCCCCGGACGTGGCCACCTCCACGAACCTCGCGGGGTTCATCAACAAGACCGGCGTCTTCGCGCCCACCGAGCAGCGTTCCTGGACCGAGGACCGGATGCTGCGCTGGACGGAGAGCCCCGCCGGCCAGCACATCGAGCTGGGCATCTCGGAGATGAACCTGTTCCTGCTGCTCGGCCAGCTCGGCCTCGCCTGGGACCTGTCGGCACAGCCGCTGCTGCCGGTCGGCACGGTCTACGACCCGTTCGTGCTGCGCGGGCTCGACGCCTTCCTCTACGGCACCTACTCCGGCTCCCGGTTCGTGGTCGCCGGCACGCCGTCGGGCATCACCCTGGCCCCGGAGGGCGGGGCGCACCAGTCGACCATCACCGCCTCGGTCGGCCTGGAGCTGCCGGGGGTGACGTTCCTCGAACCCGCGTACGCGGCCACGCTGGACTGGCTGCTCTGCGACGCGCTGGGCCAGATCGCCGGCGGGGCGAGCCCGTCGGCGACGGCCGCGCCGGCCGAGGACGGGGCGTACTACTTCCGGCTCAGCACCCGCCCGATCGACCAGGCGCCCTTCGAGGCGGCCCGGGCCCGGCTCGGCGACGCGGTGCTGCGCCGGCAGGCGGTCGCCGGGGCGTACCGGCTGGTGGACGCCCACCAGGCGTACCCGCACCTGGCCGACGCCCCGGTCGTGCAGCTCGCCGCCTCCGGCACGGTGCTGCCGGAGGTGCTCGTCGCGGCGGCGGAGCTGGCCGAGGAGGGCATCGCCGCGCACGTCGTCGACGTCACCTCACTGGACCGGCTCTACCGGGCCTGGCAGCGCACCCTGCGCCAGGGCGTACGCACGGCGACCGTGCCGAGCGTCGCCGGCGCGCTGCGCTCGGCGTTCGTCGACCGGGTGCCGGTGGTGACCGTGCACGACGCCGCCTCGCACGCGATGGCGTGGCTCGGATCGGCGGTCGGCGCCCCCGCGGTGCCGCTCGGGGTGGACGAGTTCGGCCAGTCCGGCAGCGTCCACGAGCTCTACGAGCTGCACGACCTGCTGCCCGGCAGCATCGTCAACGCGGCCCTCGCCGCCCTGTCCCTTCGCTGAGCGCCGCCCGGGGCCGGGTGTCGGGCGGTCGCCCGGCGTCCCGCTCGGCGGGTCAGCGGGTCGGGGTGGGGGTGACGGGGGCCGGCACGCCCGCCTTCGGGTTCTCCACGACGTGCCGTTCCAGGTTGACCTGCGCCTGGCCGGTGCCGCCCACGGTGATGTCGTCGTACGCCTGGAGCAGCTTGTCCTTGTCGAAGTAGAGGACGGTCATCGACAGCGGGGTGGGCTTCTCGCCCTCCAGCCCACGCAACCCGGCACCGCCGGTCGAGCCCTGCACCATGAGCTGGGTCGGCATCTGCCCGGGCACCTCCGGCAGCTTCGACACCTGCCGGTTGTGGGTGTGCCCGGCGAGCACCAGCGGGCAGGCGCCCGACAGCGGGCCGGCGGAGGCCGGGTCGTGCACCAGCGCGATGTTCACGGGTCGTGGCGAGCTGCGCACCGTGGCGGCGAGCTTGTCGCCGGCGCCTATCACCTGGTCGGCGACCTGCTTGGTGAGGCCGCTGCCCGCCGGCGAGGTGTTCTTGTCGGGGGTGAAGCGCGGGTCTCCGATGCCGGCGATGGTCAGCCCGGCGACTGTGGTGGTGGTGTTGTCGAGCACGATCGCGTTCGGCTGGCGGGCCACCGCCGCGGCCGTCCGGCCGGAGTCGTGGTTGCCCCGGATGTAGACGTACGGCTTCTTGAGCAGGCCGATCGAGCCGACGTAGGAGGCCTCCGGCTCGCTGCCCCAGTCGGTGATGTCGCCGGTGTCGATCACCACGTCGATGCCGAACTGCTCGACGACGGTGCGGATGAGCTGCCAGCCGGTCGGGTTGAGGTGCATGTCGGAGACGTGCAGCACCCGGGTCGTGCCGGGGGCCGGCTCGTAGACCGGCAGCGACGACACGGTCGTGTAGAGCTGGCTGACGTTGCCGACGATGCGCTGGAGCTGCTCGGCGTACCGGGTGTAGTCGTTGGCGATGCGCCGGGCGTCGCCGACGATCGCGGGGGCGTTGACCAGCAGCCCCTCGTAGCGCGGCTCCTCGATGGCCTGCGGCCGGATGGTCGCCGCGGCGGTGCCGAGGCTGCCGGCGGTGATCACCAGCGCCAGCCCGCCGGCCCAGGCCGCCCGGCGGGCGTCGCGGAAGACCAGCAGGGCCAGCAGCAGGGTCACCAGCACGGCCGACGCGAGCGTACGCAGGCCGAGCCGCAGCGCCCCCTCGCGGACGTCCTCGACGGCGGTCTGGCTGGCCCGGTTGATGCTGGCCGGGTCGTCGATCAGTGCCTGGACGCGGCTCTGGTCCAGCGCGCCCAGCTCGACCGTCAGGTGGGTCGGCCCGTCGTGGCTGTCGAGCAGCAGCGCGCCCAGCGGCGGGATGTCGACGGTGGTGCTGCCGCTGACCGCCGGTGCCACCGTCAGGTCGGCCTGGAACGGGCCGATGTCGGTGCTCACCCGGCCGCCGGCGAGCACGCCGACGACCACCCCGACCAGGGTGACGGCCAGGATCGCCAGCGTCATCCCGGTCGCGCGGAGCGCGCGCCGGCCTCCCTGGCCGTCCCGGTCGGCGTCGCCCCGGCCGAGCCGTCGGGCACGACCGGCCACCGGGGCGTCCTCGTCCCGGTGGCCGTGCTGCTCGTTCTCCTGCCCGTCCATGTTGAGATTCTGACCTGCCCAGTGAGGGATCTTGGCAAACCCGGCCGAGCCGGGCGGGTCAGCTCCGGCCGGCCCCGCCGTCGGCGAAGACGAGGCGCAGCAGCCGGTCGTCCTCCGGCGCCGGGTCGCCCCGCCCGTCGTGGTTGGAGGTGCTCACCCAGATCGAGCCGTCGGGCGCGGCGGCCACGGCGCGCAACCGCCCGTACCGCCCGGACAGCAGCTCGCGCGGCTGGCCGAGCACCGTGCCGGTGTCGGTCAGCTCGACCAGCCAGAGCCGCTCGCCGCGCAGGCACGCGGTGACCAGCAGCCGGTCCGCCGCGGTCAGCCCGGAACACGAGGCGTCCGACGTCGGCCACTGGGCGATCGGGTTGACGTAGCGCTTGTCGTCGTCGCGCCCCTCGACCTGCGGCCAGCCGTAGTTGCGCCCCTTGGTGACCTGGTTGATCTCGTCCCAGGTGTTCTGGCCGAACTCGACGGCGTACATCCGCTTGCCCGGGTCCCAGGTGAGGCCCTGCACGTTGCGGTGGCCGAGGGACCACACCGGGGAGTTCGGGAACGGGTTGCCGGGCGCGGGCTTGCCGTCCTTGGTGATCCGCAGGATCTTCCCGCCGAGGCGCTTGACGTCCTGCGCCTGCGGCCGGTCGCCGGCGTCGCCGGTGCTCGCGTAGAGCAGGCCGTCCGGGCCGAAGGCGAGGCCGCCGCCGTTGTGGATGCCGGCCTTGGGGATGCCGGTGAGGATCGGGGTGGGCGCGCCGCCGAGCTCCAGCCGGGCGATCCGGTTGTCGCGCTCGGTGGTGTAGTAGACGAAGACCGACTTGTCGCGCTGGTAGTCGGGGGAGACGGCGATGCCCATCAGACCGCCCTCGCCGGACGCGGCCACGTCGGGGACGGTCTGCACCGGGGTGACCTTCAGCCCGTCGGGCCCCGACTCGGGGCCGACCCGCAGGATCCGGCCGCTGTCCCGCTCGGTGACCAGCGCGGCGCCGTCGGGCAGGAAGGCGATGCCCCACGGCACCCGCAGGCCCTTGGCCAGCACCGTGGTGACCACCTGACCGCCGGTGTCACCGGCGCTCGGCGTCGTCGAGGGGGTCGGGAAGGTCGGCGGCTCGCCGGCCGGGTCCGGCTCGGGCTCGCCGAAGCTGCAACCGGCGGTCGCGAGCAGCAGCGCCGCGCACGACGCCGCCAGGGCCGCGCGGAGGCGGCGGGTGCGAGGGTACAGGGGACGGGCGCTCACCCGGCCCAGGGTAGCCCGCCGGGGTGGCGTACCAGGGGTCGACGGAACCGACCGGGTGCCGGGACCCGCCCGACCGGGTGCCGGGGCCCGCCCCGCCCGGCCGGCGGCCTGGTCGGGGGCCTATCGTCGGCTGGCGTGAAGGTATGGATTCCGCACGAGGCCGGACGGGCGCTCCTCGGGGAGCTGCCCCCGGACGTCACGGTCGAGGTGCTCGAAGAACCCACCCGGCTCCCCTCGGACGTGGCCGGCGTCCGGTTCTGGGTGCCGCCCTTCCTGGCCGGCGGGGACAGCACCGCGCTGCTGCGCGAGCTGCCCGACCTGGCGGTGGTGCAGCTCCTCTCCGCCGGCGCGGACGCGTGGGCCGGCCGGATGCCGCGGGGTGTGACCCTCTGCGACGCCCGGGGCGTGCACGATCCGTCCACCGCCGAGTGGGTGGTCGCGGCGATCCTGTCCCAGCTGCGGGCCTTCCCGGCCCTCGCCCGGGCGCAGGCCCGGCGCGAGTGGGCGTACGCGGAGGTGGCGCCCACCGACGAGCTGGCCGGCAAGCGGGTGCTGATCGTCGGGGCGGGCTCGATCGGCACGGCGGTGCGGGACCGGCTCGCGCCGTTCGAGGTGAGCTTCACCCTGGTGGCCCGGACCGCCCGCCCGGAGCAGGGGGTGCACGGCGTCGAGGAGCTGCCGGGCCTGCTGCCCGAGGCCGACGTGGTGGTGCTGCTGGTGCCGCTGACCGAGCAGACCCGCGGGCTGGTCGACGAGAAGTTCCTCGCGGCGATGCGGGACGGCGCGCTGCTGGTGAACGCCGCGCGCGGGCCGGTGGCCCGCACCGAGGCGCTCGTCGCCGAGCTGCGGACCGGCCGGATCTCGGCCGCGCTGGACGTCACCGACCCCGAGCCGCTGCCCGCCGACCACCCGCTGTGGGCGATGCCGAACGTGCTGCTCACCCCGCACGTGGCGGGCTCGGTGCGCGGCCTGCTGCCGCGGGCGTACCGGCTGATCGGGGAGCAGGTCCGGCGGTTCGCGGCCGGCGAGCCGCTGGTCAACGCGGTGGCGGACGGCTACTGACCGGTGCCGGCGCGGTGGGTCAGCCCGCCGCGCCGGGCAGGGTCTGGCCCGTGGCCTCGACCAGCCGGGGCAGGTCGGCGCCGCGGACGGCCGGCAGCGGCACCGCCTGGCCGTCGTCGAGTCGGGCCACCGCCCGGCCCCGTGCGTCGGGGGCCAGCTCCACGACTCGGTCCCAGCTGATCCGGCGCTGCCCGACCAGCGCCCGCAGGCGCAGCTCGCGGGCGTCCACGTCGGTGCCGGCGCGCCACGCCCAGACCCCGACGGCGAGCGGGACGAGCAGGACCGGCAGCAGGTACCACCGGGCGCCGGCCAGCGGCAGGGCGCCGATGAAGGCGATGATCGCGGCGGCCAGGATCGCCTGGTTGTGCCGGAAGCGGACGGTGCCGGAGCTGCTCACCCCCCGATGATCCCACCCCTGCCGTCCCTGGTACGCGCCGGGCGGCGCCGGGCTCCACCGAACGGCTGGCAGTGGCGAGGGTCACTGTCGCTTCGGCGTCACCGCTTGCGTGCGCGCTCGTTGGCGATAGATGGGCACCGGACCCACCCCGTTCCGACGCTCCCGCACCGCCGCACCGCCCGTGCCCCCTCACGAAGGCGACCGCCGTGCCCCTCGCGTACCCGTCCCGCGCCCTCGCCCGCCGTCCGGCCGTGCCGGACACCCTCGTCCTCGCCGCCGTCGCGCTGCTCCTGCTCGCCGGCGCGACCGGCCGAATGCCGATCCCGACCGTCGTGGCGCTGGCGGGCGCCGCCGGCTCCGCGCTGGCCGGCGCGCGGCTGTCCCGGCTGGCGGTCGGCCCGCCCCCCGTGCCGGCGCCCGGCCCCTCCCGGGCGGCCCGCCGCCGCGCGGCGCTGCCCCGCCGCGTCGCCGTGCTGCTCGACGCCGCGGTGGTGTGCGCGGGGCTGGCCGCCGCCGTCCTCCCGCTCGCCGACCCCCGCCACCGCCCCGCCGTCGCCGTGGCGGGGCTGGCCGTCGCCGGCCCGCTCTTCGCCGCCGGCCTGCCCCCGCGGGCACGGGCGCCGCACCCGGCCGCCCGGGTCCGGCTGCGGCGGGCCCTCGACGCGACCGCCGCCGGCCTCGGGCTGGCCCTGGCCGGCTGGCTGCTGCTGCCCCGCGACCGCCTCGACCCGCCGGCCCGGCTCGCGGCGGCGATGGCCCTCGGCGGGCTCGCGATCGCGGTGCTCACGGCGCTGACCGGGCCGCACCGGCGCTCTGGCGCCGTCTGGTGCCGGGGCGGCGCGGCGCTCACCCTGCTCGGGCTGGTGGCGCTGGCCGCGCTCCCGACCGGGGCGTCGCCCGTCCGGGCGGCGCTGCTGGCCGTACCCCCGCTGGTGGGCGGGGTGCTGCTGACCGCGGCGGGGGCGCGGCGGGCGGCCCGGCAGCCCGACCCGCCGCCCCTGCCGAGCCTCGTGTGGCCCCGGGTGGTGGTCCCGGCCGCCGCGGCCGTGGCGGCCACCGGCTGGCAGCTCCGCTCCGGTGGGCCGCCGGACCTCACCGCCGTGCTGCTCGCGCTCGCGGTCGCGCCGCCGCTCGTGCTCCGCGACCTGCTCCGGGCGGGCGACCCGCCGCCGGCTCCCGCCGTCGCCCCGCCCGCCCACACGCAGGCGCCGAGCCCGGCCGACGCCGCGGCGACCTGCGCCGAGGCGGCGCCAGCCCGCGTCGAGACCATGCCGACCCGCGCCGAGGCGCCGGCGGCCCGGCACCGCTCGCCGGGGACCGGGCGGTCCGGCGGGCCGGCGGGCCGCGCCGAGCTGTTCCGGGCCCTCGCCGCGCTGCGGGGCGGGCCGTCCCCCTGCGGCGCGCTGCTCGTCGTCGACCTGCACGTTCCCGGCGCCACCGCCGAGGGGCCCGGCCACGCCGCCCGGGAGGCCGTGGCGGCCGAGGTCGCACGTCGCGCCCGCGCCGTCGTCGGCCCCGGGGACGTGGTCGCCGACCTCACCGCCGCCGGCCTCGCGGTGGTCACTGGGACCGGCCCCGTGCTGGCGTACGCGCTGGGCACCCGGCTGCTCGCCACGCTCACCCAGCCCTACCAGGTGCCGGGCGGGGTGCTGCGGCTGCGGGTCAGCATCGGGCTGGCCGAGGTCGCCGGCACCGCCCCGGAGGACCTGCTGCGCCAGGCGGACCTGGCCCGGCGGCGGGCCGTGCAGCTCGGCCGGGACCGGGTCGAGTGGTACGACGCCTACCTGGAGGAGCAGCTCGTGCGCCGGCTGGACCTGGAGCGGGAGCTGCCCGGGGCGGTCGCCCGGGGCGAGCTGGACCTCGTCTACCAGCCGGTGCTCGACCTGGCCGACCGGCAGCCCGTGGGCGCGGAGGCGCTGCTGCGCTGGCGCAGCCCGGTCCTCGGCACGGTGCTCCCGGCCGAGTTCCTGCCGGTGGCCGAGGACCTCGACATCGTGGGCGAGCTGGGCTGCTGGGTGCTGGACCGGGCCTGCCGGCAACTCGCCGCGTGGTCGCTGGGCCGGCAGCTCTGGATGGCGGTCAACGTGACCGTCCGGGAGCTGGCCGCGCCCGACTTCGTGCCCCGCACGGCGGCCGTGCTGGACGCGTTCGGGGTGCCGTCCGACCGGCTGGTGGTCGAGGTGGCGGAGCCGAGGGTGGCCGCCGAGCTGCCGACCGTGGTGGCCCGGCTGGCCGGGCTGCGTTCGCTGGGCATCCGCACCGCGCTGGACGACTTCCGGGCCGAGCACGCCTCGCTCGCCCAGCTCCGCCGGCTGCCGATCGACCTGCTCAAGGTCGGCCCGCAGCTGGTGGACCCGGCGGACCCGCAGCGCCCGCTGATCGACGTGGTGGTGGCCGTGGGGGACCGGTTGGGGTTGGACATCGTGGCGGAGGAGCTGGAGTCGCCCGGCCTGGTCGACGGCGCGCGCCGGGCGGGCTGCCGGTACGGGCAGGGCTTCGCGCTGGCCCGTCCGGCCACCGCGGAGCGGGTGGAGGCGTACTTCGAGGAGTTCCCGTCGGCGTCGCGCTGACCGCCGGCCGGCGGGAAGGGGCGCCTGGCGGCGCCCCTCACCACGTCAGGCCCGCGCGGCGGCCAGCACCCGGCCGACCAGCTCGCCCGAGGTGCCGGAGCGCTCGTACTCGGAGCGGTGCAGGGACCCGCCCATGTGCGGCGCCGGGTTGCGGTGCACCGCCGGGCTGTCCGAGGTCACCAGCGCCGCGAAGTGGTACTCCTCGGCGTTCGTCGCCTCGATGATCCGGGCGATGTTGCGCGGCGTGATGCCGCCGCCCGGCATCACCACGATCCGGCGTTCCGCCCGGCGGACCAGCTCGGCGATGAGCGGGGCGCCCTCCAGCACGCTCACCTCCTGGCCCGAGGTCAGCACCCGGTCCACGCCCAGCTCGACGAGCTGCTCCAGCGCCTGGAAGGGGTCCCGGACCATGTCGAACGCCCGGTGGAAGGTGACGCTGGCGCTGCCGGCCGCCTCGATCAACTTCCGGGTGGTCGGTACGTCGATGTCGCCCTCGGCGGTCAGCGCCCCGATCACCACGCCGTGCGCCCCGGCGGCCACCGCCGCCCGCACGTCGCGCACCATCGCGTCGACCTCCGCCGGGGAGTAGATGAAGTCACCGGCGCGCGGCCGGACGATGACGTGCACCCGGATCCGGTCCACGCTGCGCAGGGCCGTCTCGATGGTGCCGATGCTGGGGGTCAGTCCGCCCTCGAAGAGCGCGGAGCAGAGCTCCACCCGGTCGGCGCCGGCCGCCTCGGCGGCGACCGCCCCCTCGACGCTGTCGATGCAGATCTCGAATGTCGTCATCAGTCTTCCTTCTCCGTGCGGGGCCGTCCCGCGGTCCAATCGATGGCGGCGGTGATCGCGCCGACCGGTTCGCCCCCGCCGAGCACCGGCACCCGGCGCAGCTCCCCGACGCCGTCGACCGGTACGCCGGCGGCGTCCAGGGCGGCGAGGGCGATGGCCGTGGTGGCCCGGGGGCTTCCGTCGACCGCCTTCACGGCGACCGCGTACCCGTTCGGGGCGGCGACCCCGAGCACGCCCTCGGCGCCACCCTTGGCGAGCACCCCGGGCAGCGCCCGCATCAGGTCGGTGTTCGGGTGGCCGTGCCAGCCGCCGACGTGTTCCGGATGGCGGCGCATCGCCTCGGCAACCCGCGCCTCGTCGCTGCCCGGCTCCGCGAGGACCAGGGCCTGGAACGTACGGGCCAGTCCGGTCAGCGGCAGCCCGAACAGCGGCGCGCCGCAGCCGTCCACCGCCACGGTGGTGACCGGGGTGCCGGCCAGCCGCCCGATCGTGGCCGCGATCTCGCGCTGCAACGGATGCGCCGGGTCCAGGTAGTCGTGCGTGGACCAGGACCGGGCGGCACAGGCGACGAGCATCGCGGCGTGCTTGCCGGAGCAGTTCATCCGGATCCGGCTCCGCCGGTCGCCGTCGCGGATCAGCCGTTCCCGGGTCGCCTCGTCCTCCGGCCAGTCCACCGGGCAGCCGAGCGCCTCCTCGCCCAGCCCGGCGGCGGCCAGCAGGTCGCGTACCACGGCCACGTGGCGGTCGTCGCCGGTGTGGCTGCCGGCGGCGATGGCCAGCGCGGGGCCGGTCAGCGCGTGGGCGGCCGGCGACGAGGCGGCGGTCGCGGCGGTGAGGCAGGCCAGCGCCTGCGCCGGCTTGAGGGTGGAGCGCGGCAGCACCGGCTCGTCGGGTACGCCCGCGGCGAGCGCGACCGCTCCGGACGGATCGAGCACCACCACGCTGCCGAGGTGCCGGCTCTCCACGAAACCGTTGCGGGTGACCCGGGCCAGTTCGGCGTACGGGACAGTGTTCACCGGGCGGTACCCCCTTGGACGAGCAGTGACGCCGCCGGGTCCGGTTCGGCCGACTTGCGGCGTCCGGTGAGGCGACCGTTGCGGGCCTGCAGCACCCGGGCGAACTTCGACAGCGAGGCGTTGACCACCAGGTAGATCAGCGCCACCACCAGGAAGGTCTGGATCAGCAGGTTGGTGTAGGAGGAGAGCACCTGACCGCTGTAGAGCAGCTCGGTGTAGCTCACCACGAAGCCGAGCGAGGTGTCCTTGAGCAGCCCGACGAGTTGGCTGACCAGGGAGGGGGCGAGCTGGAGCAGGGCCTGCGGCAGCACGACCAGCCGCATGACCTGTCCCCGCCGCAGCCCGACCGCCAGGCCGGCCTCGGTCTGGCCCCGGTCCAGCGCCTTGATGCCGGCCCGGAAGATCTCGGCGAACGCCGCCGAGTTGGAGACCACCAGGGGCACCACGAGCTTCCAGAACAGCGGGAAGTTCAGGCCGTACTGCGGCAGCGCGAAGAGCGTCACGTAGATCAGCAGCAGCGCGGGTACGGTCCGGAAGACCTCCACGTACGCGCCCGCCAGCCAGCGCACCGGCCGGTGGACCGACAGCCGCCCGAGCGCGAGCAGCAGGCCGAGCGCGGCGCTGAGCACGGCGGTGGCCGCGGCGGCGCGCAGCGTGGCCCAGAGCCCGTCGAGCAGGTAGCGCCAGATCGGCCAGGTGGTGAAGGGCTGCCAGCGGTCGGCGGCCAACTCGCCGTAGCTGGCGAACCGGTGGACCGCCCAGGCGAGCCCGCCGAGGACGGCGAGCGCGCCGAGCACGGTGGCGATCCGGATCCGCCGTCGGGCCCGGGGGCCCGGCTCGTCGAAGAGGATCTGTTGGGTGGGGTTCATCGGACGATCGCCAGCCTTCGTTCCAGCGCGCCGGTGAGCCGACCGATCAGCAGCGCCAGCAGCATGTAGGCGAGACCGGCGCCGGTGAAGACGGCGATCGGCTGGGCCTCGACGAGGTTCACGTTGTTGGCGGCCTGGGTCAGCTCGACCACCCCGACGGCGGCGGCCAGGGAGGTGTTCATCAGCAGCGCGATGCAGATGTTGCCCATCGGCTGGATCACCGCGCGCAGTCCCTGCGGCAGGATGACGTACCGCAGGGACTGGCTGAAGGTGAGCCCGATGGCGCGCGCCGCCTCGGCCTGCCCCACCCCCACCGTGTTGATCCCGGCCCGGATCGCCTCGGCGAGGTACGCCCCCTCGTAGGCGGCGATCACGATGGCCGCCGAGGTGAACAGCGGGAACGAGATGCCGATCGTCGGCAGCGCGAAGACGAAGAGCACCAGCAGGGCCAGCAACGGCAGGTTCTGGAGCCCCTCGACGTAGACGGTGCCGACGGTGCGCAGCAGCGGTACCGGGCAGATCCGCAGCGTCGCCACGACGATGCCCAGCAGCAGCGCGCCGATGGTGGTCACGACGGTCAGGTGGACCGTCGTGACCAGCCCGTGGCCGAGTACGCCGAGGTGTGCGGTGAGGGCGTCCATGTCGGGGAAGGGATCCTCAGGAGCCCTCGACGGACCCGATCGCCGGCGGGGTGGGCGCGCCGCCCTCCACCACCGAGCCGAGGGTGCTCTCCCACACCTTGCCCCAGGTGCCGTCGGCCTGGATCTTCTTGAGCCAGTTGTTGACGAACTCCTTGAACTGGGCGTCCTCGCGGTTGAGTCCGATGCCGTACGCCTCGGTGGTGAACGGCTCGCCGACCACCTTCATGCCGGGGTTCGCCTTGGCACCGGAGGCGAGCAGCGTGAAGTCCTGCACGTACGCGTCGCCGCGCTTTTGCAGCAGCGCCTGCACGGCCTGCGGGTCGGTGGCGAACGCGACCTGCTTCGAGCCGGGCGCGGCGGTGGGCAGCGCGGTGACCGCCGGGGTGTTCGCGCCGACGATGACCGTCTTCCCGGCCAGGTCCTGGACGCCCTTGATGCCCGTCTCGTCCTTGCGCACCGCGACCGCCAGGCCGGAGGTCAGGTACGGCCCGGCGAAGGCGACCTGGGTGGCCCGCTGCGGGGTGATGGTGTACGTCTGGAAGACCGCGTCGACCGACTTCGCCTGGAGCATCGCCTCCCGGGTCTGGGTGCCGATGGTCACCGTCTTCACCTCGGGCTTGCCGATGATGTACTTGGCCAGCAGCTTCGCCATGTCGGCGTCGAAGCCCTCGATCTGGCCGCTGACCGGGTTCTGCTGGGACAGCAGCGGGGCGTCCAGCGACCCGCCGACCGTCAGGTAGCCGCGCTTGCGGATCGCGTCCATGGTGGAGCCGGCCGGGATCTCGGCGTCGGACGCGACCGGGGCGGCGTCGTACACCGACTGGTCGACCTTCTCGCCGCCGGCGTTGCCGGGCAGGGGCGCGGAGCCGCCGTCGCCGCAGCCGGCGGCGGCCAGCGCGACGGCCACCGCGGCGGCCATCGTCACCGCGCCGCGTCGCGTGAGTTTCTTGTGCCACATCGACATGTCACCCTCCTCGGGGGATCAGTGCTGGAGGATCTTGGAAAGGAAGTCGCGCGCCCGGTCCGTGCGGGGGGCGGCGAAGAACTCGTCGGGGGTGCCGGATTCGACGATCCGGCCGGCGTCCATGAAGACGACCCGGTCGGCGGCGCGGCGGGCGAAACCCATCTCGTGGGTCACGACGATCATGGTCATTCCCTCGGCGGCGAGGGAGACCATCACGTCCAGGACCTCGTTGACCATCTCCGGGTCCAGGGCCGAGGTCGGCTCGTCGAAGAGCAGCACCTTCGGCCGCATCGCGAGGGCCCGGGCGATGGCCGCCCGCTGCTGCTGGCCGCCGGAGAGCTGCGCGGGGTAGCGGTCGGCCTTGTCGGCGATGCCGACCCGGTCGAGCAGGGCCAGCGCCTGCTCGCGGGCCTCGGTCCTGGAGATCCGGCGGACCTTGGTGGGGCCGAGCGTGACGTTGTCGAGCACCGTCCGGTGACCGAACAGGTTGAACGACTGGAACACCATGCCGACGTCCGCGCGCAGCCGGGCCAGCTTGCGACCCTCGGCGGGCAGGGGCTCGCCGTCGATCTCGATGTCGCCGGCGCCGGCGACCTCCAGCCGGTTGAGGCAGCGGCAGAGGGTCGACTTGCCGGAGCCGGACGGGCCGACCACGACCACGACCTCGCCGGCGGCCACGCTCAGGTCGATGTCCTTGAGCACGTGCAGCGGGCCGAACCACTTCTGCAGGCCGCGGACGGCCACCATCGGCCGGTCCGGGCGCGTGGACCCGGTCCGCCCCGCGAGGTCGGGTGCCGTCGGTGTCACAGCCACAGCTCGCCCCACTTTCTACAACACTCGAACAAAGTTTTGTGAACGCCGAACCAACGCGGCTCATCTAATGCGACACGCCGAATGAAGTCAACTGCTTGCCGGAAGTAAGTTCGGATGCTAAGAACCTGGCGTGACGATTGACGACGCCCCGCGTGACGGCCTCCGCGGTGGGCCACGCGATCTGCTCCGGTTGGTGGCCAGCGGGGCGGCGGTCAGTCGTGCGGACCTCGCCCGGCTCTCCGGGTTGTCCCCGTCCACCGTCTCCCAACGGGTCGAGGCCCTGATCGGCGAAGGGCTGCTCCAGGAGACCGGGGCGGGCAAGTCACGGGGCGGACGACGGCCCCGTCAGCTCGCGGTGCCCACCGGGGGCGCGCTGATCGGCGCCGTGGACCTCGGGGCGCACCACGCCCGGCTCGGCACCCTCGACCTCTCCGGCCGGGTGGTCGAGGCCCGGTCCCGGCCGGTACGCATCGAGGACGGCCCGGAGGCGTTGCTCGGCGCGTTGCTCGACGACCTCGCCGCGCTGGTGCCCGCCGCCGACGCGGTGGTGCCCGGCCAGCGGGGAAGCTCCGCCGCCGGCGTCGACGCGTTGCGGGGCATCGGGATCGGCATCCCCGGGCCGGTGCAGTCCGGCACCGGCCGGATCGTCAGCCCCTCCCGGATGCCCGGCTGGAACGGCTTCGACGTCCACGCCTTCTGTGCACAGCGCACGGACGTACCGGTCATCGTGGACAACGACGCCAACCTCATGGCGCTCGGCGCGCACCGGGCGGCCCACGCCCACCTGGACCACGCGGTCTACGTCAAGGCCGGCACCGGCATCGGCGCGGGGGTCATCTCCGGCGGGGCGCTGCACCGGGGCGCCCAGGGCTCCGCCGGGGACATCAGCCACTGCCGGGTCCTGGCCGAGCCCGCGCCGCTGTGCAGCTGCGGCAACACCGGCTGCCTGGAGGCGGTGGCCAGCGGCGCGGCCCTGGTCGCCGCCCTGCGGGAGCAGGGCGTGCCGGTCGACGACCTGACCGGCGTGATGCGGCTGATCGAGGACGGTGACCGCCACGCCACCGCCCTCGCCCGCCGGGCCGGCCGGGCGATCGGCGAGATCCTCGCCGTGGTGGTCAACTTCTTCAACCCGCAGGTCGTCGCGATCGGCGGCCGGCTCGCCGAGTGCGAGCCGTTGCTGGCCAGCATGCGCGCGACCCTCTACGAGCGCTGCCTGCCGCTGGCCACCGAGGCGCTGCTCATCGAGCGGGTGGTCGCCGGGGAGGACGTGAGCATCATGGGCGCGGCGCACCTGGTCATCGACCGGATCGTCGACCCGTCCTGACGCCGGTGGCGGACCTGGGCGGGTCGGCGCCGGCCGGGCACCGCCCGGAACGCCGGTCCGCGCGTGGCGGGCGCGTGCGCCAACGCCCGGCCGACCAACTCGGCCGGCCGGGCGTGGCCCGGTGCGGGCGGGACTACTCCGGAACGCGGCGGTAGGCGCCGTCGCTGGCCGAGGTCGCCATCGAGGCGTACGCGCGCAGCGCCGCGGACACCGGCCGCTGCCGGTCGACCGGGGTGTACGGCCGGTCGCGCTTCTCCTGGGCGATCCGGCGGGCCTCCAGCACGTCGGGGGCCACGTTCAGCTCGATCGACCGGCTCGGGATGTCGATGACGATCTCGTCGCCGGGCTCGACGAGGGCGATCAGCCCGCCGGAGGCCGCCTCGGGGGAGACGTGCCCGATGGACAGGCCGGAGGTGCCACCGGAGAAGCGCCCGTCGGTGAGCAGCGCGCAGGACCGACCCAGCCCCCGGCCCTTGAGGAACGAGGTGGGGTACAGCATCTCCTGCATGCCGGGGCCGCCCTTCGGCCCCTCGTAGCGGATCACCACCACGTCGCCGGCGACGACCTCCTTGGCGAGGATCGCCGACACGGCGTCGTCCTGGGACTCGTAGACCTTGGCGGGGCCCCGGAAGGTCAGGCACTCCTCGGGCACCCCGGCGGTCTTCACCACGCAGCCGTCCGGGGCCAGGTTGCCGTGCAGGATGGCCAGCCCGCCGTCGGGGCTGTAGGCGTGGGCGAGGTCCCGGACGCAGCCGCCGGCCGCGTCGGTGTCCAGCGACGACCAGCGGTTGGTGGTCGAGAACGGCTCGGTGGTGCGCACCCCGCCGGGCGCGGCGTGGAACAGCTCGACCGCCTCCGGCGTCGGCGACCCGCCCCGGACGTCCCAGTCGGCCAGCCAGCGCTGCAGGCTGGGGGAGTGCACCGCGTGCACGTCCCGGTGGAGCAGGCCGGCCCGGTCCAGCTCACCGAGGATGGCCGGGATGCCGCCGGCCCGGTGCACGTCCTCCATGTGGTACTGCGGGGAGTTCGGCGCGACCTTGGCCAGGCAGGGCACCCGGCGGGAGATCGCGTCGATGTCGGCGACGTCGAAGTCCAGCTCGGCCTCGCGGGCGGCGGCGAGCAGGTGCAGGATCGTGTTGGTCGAGCCGCCCATCGCCACGTCCAGGGCGACGGCGTTCTCGAACGCGGCCCGGTTGGCGATCGCGCGGGGCAGCACGGAGGCGTCGTCGCCGTCGTACCACCGCTTGGCGATCTCCACGGCGGTGCGGCCGGCCTCGACGAAGAGCGACCGGCGCGCGGCGTGGGTGGCCAGCGTCGAGCCGTTGCCCGGCAGGGCCAGCCCGATCGCCTCGGTGAGGCAGTTCATCGAGTTGGCGGTGAACATGCCGGAGCAGGAGCCGCAGGTCGGGCAGGCGGAGCGCTCGATGGCGTCGAGCTGGTCGGAGGTGACGGCCTCGTTGGCGGCCGCGACCATCGCGTCGACCAGGTCGATCTTGGAGTGCACCACGCCCTCGATCGCCACCGTCTTGCCGGCCTCCATGGGCCCGCCGGAGACGAAGACGGTCGGGATGTTCAGCCGCAGCGCGGCCAGCAGCATGCCCGGGGTGATCTTGTCGCAGTTGGAGATGCAGACCAGGGCGTCGGCGCAGTGCGCGTTGACCATGTACTCGACGGCGTCGGCGATCAACTCCCGGCTGGGCAGGGAGTAGAGCATGCCGCCGTGGCCCATGGCGATGCCGTCGTCCACCGCGATGGTGTTGAACTCGCGGCCCACCCCGCCGGCCTCGGCCACCGCCTCGGCGACCAGGCCGCCGAGGTCCTTGAGGTGCACGTGACCGGGTACGAACTGGGTGAAGCTGTTGGCGATGGCGACGATCGGCTTGCCGAAGTCGTCGTCGGTCATCCCGGTGGCCCGCCAGAGGGCCCGGGCGCCGGCCATCGTCCGACCGTGCGTGGAGGTCTTCGACCGCAGCTCAGGCATGCCTACCAGTGTTGCACCGCCGCCGGAGCACCTGCCCAGGGCGCGCGCCGTGTCCCAAAGGATGCACACCCGGGGCCCCACGCGGAACCCTCATCCGGCACAGTTGAGGACGTGCATCTCCCCCCGGGCATGGTCGCGGCAGCGGTGCTGTGCGGGCTGGTCGCCGCGGCGGCCACCGCGCTCTCGGCCGCCGACGCCCGGCGGCGGTCCGGGCCGCACCGGCAGGCGTACGCGCTGCTCGCCGCGGCGTCCGCGGTCGCGCTGGCCAGCCTGCTGGTGGGGGTGGCCGTGGCGCTCGCCGCCGCCGGGCACGGGGCGCACGGGCCGGACCGGCGTACGGGCTGGGCCACGGTCGTCGCGGTCGGCACGGCGGTCGGCGGGCTGCTCTTCGCCGCGGGGCTGCTCCGGCTGCCCGGCGTGGCCGCGTCGGCGGCGGCCACGGTGCGGCTGGCGCTCGACGGCCTGGTGCTGGCGGCCGCGTTCTGGTTCGTCGGCTGGGTGCTGTTCTCCGAGCCCACCCGGCTGCTCGGCGACGCCACCCCGCTGGCCTGCCCGCCGATCCTGCTGGCCACGGTCAGCGCGGCCCTGACCGCCGGGACCGCCCTCGTCGTGGCGTTCCGCGCCCCGCCGCCGCGCCGGTTCCTCGCCGGCCTCGGCGTCGGGGCCACCGCGGTGACCTGCGGCGGGCTCGGCGTCGCCACCGGCCTCTGCCAGGCCGGGCCGGGTGTGGCGCTGGCCGGGGCGGGCGTGCTCGCCGCCGGCCTGGTCGCCGCCGCGTCGGCCGCCCGGCGGGTGGACCCGGCCGGCCAGGCCGACCTCGACCTGATCCGCCGCGACGGCGACCACGCGTTCGTCCCGATGTTCGCGATGGCCGCCTCGGCGATGTACCACCTCCTCCAGGACGGCCGGTTCGACGCGCTCGGCATCGTCGCCGGCAGCGTCGAGGGCTTCGCCCTGGTGGCCCGGCAGTACCTGACGCTGCACGACGTGCGCGGCTACGCCCGGCGGCTCGTGGAGCGCGAGGCGCACTTTCGTGAGTTGGCGCACACCGACCCGCTGACGGGCCTGGCCAACCGGCGGGGGCTGCTGCGGGCGCTGCACCGCTGCGCCGAGGCCGGCACGCCCTGCGTGCTGCTCGGCCTCGACCTCGACGGCTTCAAGAACGTCAACGACATGCGCGGCCACGACGTCGGCGACGCGGTGCTGGCCGAGGTGGGCCGGCGGCTGCGCGGCAACCTCCGCCCCGGCGACGTGGCGGCCCGGCTCGGCGGGGACGAGTTCGCGGTGCTGATGCACGGCCGCCCGGCCGACGCGGACCGGGTCGCCGAACGCCTGCTCGGCGTGCTCGGCCGCGCCTACGACCAGCCCGAGGGGCCGGTTTTCCTGTCGGTGAGCATCGGGTTGGCGGGCTGGGCCGGGGAGCCCGACGTGGAGCTGCTCCAGCGCCACGCCGACCTGGCGCTGCGCTACGCCAAGCAGCGCGGCAAGAACCGGATCGAGCGCTACGACGCCGCGTACGACCAGCTCCTGCGCCGGCGCACCACGCTCGAACACGAGCTGCGCGGCGCGATCGAGCGCGACGAGTTGCGGCTGGTGTTCCAGCCGGTGGCCTCGCTGCCCTCGGTGCGCCCGGTCGGCGCGGAGGCGCTGCTGCGCTGGCACCACCCGACGCTGGGCAGCGTCCGTCCCGACGAGTTCATCCCGCTGGCCGAGGAGTGCGGGATGATCGCCAAGCTGGGCGCCTGGGTGCTGCACCAGGCCTGCTACCAGCTCTCCCGCTGGCTGGCCGACGGCCACGACGTCTGGGTCTCCGTCAACGTCTCGCCGCGTGAGCTGCACGCCCCGGAGTACGTGCTCCAGGTCGCCGAGGCGCTACGCGCGCACCACGTGCCGCCGCAGCGGCTGGTGCTGGAGGTCACCGAGCACGCCGTCGCGACCGACCTGGACGAGCTGATCCGGCGGCTGACCGCGCTGCGGCTGACCGGCGTCCGGATCGCACTGGACGACTTCGGCGCCGGCTACTCCTCGCTGGGGCAGCTACGGCGCCTGCCGATCGACATCCTCAAGATCGACCACAGCCTGGTCGCCGAGCACGAGCCGGTGCGGCCGGTGGGCCGGGACGGCCCGGCCTTCGCGCCGATGGTCGACATCGTCATGCGGCTCGGCCACCAGCTCGGCCTGGAGGTCATCGCCGAGGGGGTGACCACGCGCACCGAGCTGGCCGCCGTGGTCGCCGCCGGCTGCCGCTTCGGCCAGGGAGCGCTGTCCGGCTGGGGCGTCCCGGCCGAGCACCTGGAGGCGATGCTGGAGGCGGCCACGTCCCCCGGCGCCCGGCCGGCCCCCGCCCCCGCCCCGCCCGTGACGCCGCCCCGGCGACTGCCGACGGCCCCCGCCGCCGCGCCGGCCGCGCCGCCCCGGCGACTGCCGACGGTGCCCGCCCCGCGCCCGCCCGAGGCCGGATCCGGGCAGGTGGAGTGGGGTGCGCAGGCCCCTCGGACGGGTGAATCTCCCCAGTCCGTTAACCAACATGTGGGATCAGTTGACTCATCGCGTGAGATGCGTCAGGCTTGACCGCATGTCGTCGTACCGGTCGCTGCGAGTACTTATCTGAGCGCACTCTCCTCGTCGAGAGTGCGCTGGCCCCGTGCATCTGCACGTGGGCTTTTTTGTTGCCGTCGGACCCATCGACCGGGGCCCCGAGTCCTGCGTCACACCGCTCGAACAGCCGCACCCACTCCAGCCGAAGGCTTGAACCGCCATGACGAGACCCACGCCAGAGACACTCGCCCACTCCGCCCGTCGGACCCGCCCGGCCGCCGAGCCCGCGAGCGACGCCGACCACGCCGGCGCCCGCGCCGCGGCCACCCCGGCCGTCCCGGGGGTACGCACACCCGCCCCGGCCCAGGTCTCCGGAGCCGGCTCCCTCGTGCGGTCCCTCGAGGCGCTCGGCGTCGACGTCGTCTTCGGCATCCCGGGTGGCGCGATCCTGCCCGCCTACGACCCGCTCTACGACTCCACGGTCCGGCACATCCTGGTCCGCCACGAGCAGGGCGCCGGGCACGCGGCGACCGGCTACGCCCAGGCCACCGGCCGGGTCGGGGTCTGCATGGCCACCTCCGGCCCCGGCGCGACGAACCTGGTCACCCCGATCGCCGACGCGTACATGGACTCGGTGCCGATGGTGGCGATCACCGGCCAGGTCGCGCGGCCCTCGATCGGCACGGACGCCTTCCAGGAGGCGGACATCCAGGGCATCACGCTGCCGATCACCAAGCACAACTTCCTCGTGCAGAACGCCGAGGAGATCCCGCGGGTGCTGGCCGAGGCGTTCCACCTGGCCGCCACCGGCCGGCCCGGTCCGGTCCTGGTCGACATCCCCAAGGACGTCCTCCAGGCGTCCACGACCTTCACCTGGCCGCCGACGCTGGACCTGCCGGGCTACCGGCCGACCCTGCACCCGCACGGCAAGCAGATCCGCGAGGCCGCCCGGCTGATGACCACCGCCCGCCGCCCGGTGCTCTACGTCGGCGGCGGCGTGCTCAAGGCCGGCGCCACCGAGGGGCTGCGCCAGCTGGCCGAGCTGACCGGGATCCCGGTGGTCACCACGCTGATGGCGCTGGGCGCGTTCCCCGACTCGCACCGGCAGCACCTGGGCATGCCGGGCATGCACGGCACGGTGGCCGCCGTCTACGGCCTGCAGAAGGCCGACCTGATCGTGGCCCTCGGCGCACGCTTCGACGACCGGGTCACCGGCAGGCTGGACTCGTTCGCGCCGGACGCGACGGTGGTGCACGCCGACATCGACCCGGCCGAGATCGGCAAGAACCGGCACGCCGACGTCCCGATCGTCGGGGACGCCCGGCACGTCATCGACGAGCTGATCGCGGCGGTGACCACCGAGCAGTCGGCCGGCCACCGCGCCGATGTCGCCGACTGGTGGACCCAGCTCGACGACCTGCGCAGCCGCTACCCGCTGGGCTACGAGGAGCCGGCCGACGGCACCCTCTCCCCGCAGTACGTGATCAAGCGGCTCGGCGAGATCGCCGGCCCGGACGCGATCTACGTGGCCGGCGTCGGGCAGCACCAGATGTGGGCCTCCCAGTTCATCTCGTACGAAAAGCCGTACACCTGGTTGAACTCGGGCGGCCTCGGCACGATGGGCTACGCGGTGCCGGCGGCGATGGGCGCCAAGGTCGGCAAGCCGGACACGGTGGTCTGGGCGGTCGACGGCGACGGCTGCTTCCAGATGACCAACCAGGAGCTGGCCACCTGCGCGCTGGAGGGCATCCCGGTCAAGATCGCCCTGATCAACAACGGCAACCTCGGCATGGTGCGGCAGTGGCAGACCCTGTTCTACGGGGAGCGCTACTCCAACACCGACCTCGGCACCCACAAGCACCGCATCCCCGACTTCGTGAAGCTCGCCGAGGCGCTCGGCTGCGTCGGCCTGCGCTGCGAGAACGCGGAGGACGTCGACAAGACCATCGAGGCCGCGATGGCCATCAACGACGCCCCGGTGGTCATCGACTTCGTGGTCGGCAAGGACGCCATGGTGTGGCCGATGGTCGCCGCCGGCACCAGCAACGACGAGATCATGTTCGCCCGGGGCGTCCGCCCCGCCTTCGACGAGGACGAGCTCTGACCATGAGTGAGCGAACCATCCGGCTCAGCCCCCAGTCGCGTCCCGGCGCGACCGCGCGGAACGAGGTCGTGGCATGACCATGCACACCCTGTCCGTCCTGGTGGAGAACAAGCCGGGCGTCCTGGCCCGGGTCTCCGGCCTGTTCTCCCGGCGCGGCTTCAACATCGACAGCCTCGCCGTCGGCGAGACCGAGAACCCGGACGTCTCCCGGATCACCATCGTGGTCAACGCCGAGTCGTCTCCGCTGGAGCAGGTCACCAAGCAGCTCAACAAGCTGGTCAACGTGCTCAAGATCGTCGAGCTGGACCCGCAGGTCTCGGTCGCCCGGGAGCTGCTCCTGGTCAAGGTGCGCGCCGACCGCGCGGCCCGGGCCCAGGTCCTGGAGACGGTCGGCCTGTTCCGGGCCCGGGTGGTCGACGTGGCCCCGGACACGCTGACCATCGAGGCCACCGGCACGCCGGACAAGCTCGACGCGCTGCTGCGCGACCTCGAACCCTTCGGCATCAAGGAAATGGTCCAGTCGGGGCTGGTGGCGATCGGGCGCGGCTCGCGCTCCATCACCGCCGGGCCCGCGCTCCGGGCCGCCTGACCCCCGACCGCGCCCCACGCGGCGCGCCGCCTGACCCGCCCCCACCTGGCCGGCGCGGCGCGCCGCCTGAAATCCGCCATCCGCACAGATCCACGACGGGCCGCCCGGGCCGCCGTACGAAAGGGAAATCATGAGCGTTGAGGTGTACTACGACGACGACGCCGACCTGAGCCTGATCCAGGGTCGGAAGGTCGCGGTGATCGGCTACGGCAGCCAGGGCCACGCGCACGCGCTGTCGCTGCGCGACTCCGGCGTCGACGTGGTGATCGGTCTGCCGGAGGGCTCCAAGAGCCGGGCCAAGGCGGAGGAGCAGGGCCTGCGTGTGGTCACGCCGGCCGAGGCGTCGGCCGAGGCCGACGTCATCATGATCCTGGCGCCGGACACGGCCCAGCGCCGCCTCTACGCCGACTCGATCGCGCCGAACCTGAAGCCGGGCAAGGCCCTCTTCTTCGGCCACGGCTTCAACATCCGCTACGGCCTGATCAAGCCGCCGGCCGACGTCGACGTGGCGATGGTCGCCCCGAAGGGCCCCGGTCACCTGGTGCGCCGCCAGTACGTCGACGGCAAGGGCGTGCCCTGCCTGGTCGCCGTCGAGCAGGACGCGAGCGGCAGCGCGCTCGCCCTGGCACTGTCGTACGCCAAGGGCATCGGCGGCACCCGGGCCGGCGCGATCCAGACCACCTTCACCGAGGAGACCGAGACCGACCTCTTCGGCGAGCAGGCGGTGCTCTGCGGCGGCGCGGCGGCGCTCGTGCAGACCGGCTTCGAGGTGCTCACCGAGGCGGGCTACGCCCCCGAGGTGGCGTACTTCGAGTGCCTGCACGAGCTGAAGCTCATCGTCGACCTCATGTACGAGGGCGGCATCGCCAAGATGCGCTACAGCATCTCGGACACCGCCGAGTACGGCGACCTCTCCCGCGGGCCGCGCGTCATCGACGCCCGGGTCAAGGAGGAGATGCGCAAGATCCTCAGCGAGGTCCAGTCCGGCGAGTTCGCCCGCGAGTGGGTCGCCGAGGACGAGGAGGGCCGGCCGAACTTCAGCAAGTGGCAGGCCGAGGGCGCGGCGCACCCGATCGAGGAGACCGGCCGCAAGCTGCGCGGCATGATGAGCTGGGTCGACCGCCCGATCACCGAGACGGCCTGACGCACACCCCGGCGGCCCGGCCCGGGCGCTCTCCCCGGCGCCCGGGCCGGGCCGCCTCCTTTCCGCCACCCACCGACACCGCTCGCCGCGCCGACGCCGCCCGGCCGGTCCGCGCCGAAGCCACCTGCCCCAGACGGACCTCGCCCGCCCCGCCGAACCGGCGCGGGCGCCCCGTCACGCGCCGTTCACCGGCCGGTCGTCACCCGTTGTGAGGGCACTCACCCCACGGTCCGGGCCATGCCGGCCGGCCGGCCCCCTACGATCGCGGGTAGGTGTGTAGCCGGCACCTGACGGCCATGGCACGGATCAGTGCAGGGCGCAGCGCGGCGTCCCGCAGCCCGGCCAACCGCTCTGACGACAACTACGAGGACCAATGACTCCTGTCGTACTGATCGCCGAAGAACTCGCTCCCGCCGCCATCGAGGTGCTCGCCCACGACTTCGACGTCCGCCACGTCGACGGCACCGACCGTCCGGCCCTGCTCTCGGCGCTCTCCGAGGCCGACGCCGTCATCGTGCGCAGCGCCACCCAGATCGACGCCGAGGCGATCGCCGCCGCGCCGCGGCTGAAGGTCGTCGCCCGGGCGGGCGTGGGCCTGGACAACGTCGAGGTGCCGGCCGCCACCGCGCGGGGCGTCATGGTCGTCAACGCCCCCACCTCCAACATCGTCTCCGCCGCCGAGCAGGCCGTCGCGCTCCTGCTGGCCGTGGCCCGCAACACCGCCAGCGCCAGCGCCGCGCTGAAGGCGGGGGAGTGGAAGCGGTCGAAGTACACCGGCGTGGAGATCCAGGGCAAGACCGTCGGCGTGGTCGGGCTCGGCCGCATCGGCGTGCTCTTCGCGCAGCGGATCGCCGCCTTCGGCACCCGCCTGATCGCGTACGACCCGTACATCCAGCCGGCCCGCGCCGCCCAGCTCGGCGTCCGCCTGGTGGGCCTGGAGGAGCTGCTGCGCGAGAGCGACTTCATCTCCATCCACCTGCCGAAGACCCCGGAGACCGTCGGTCTGATCGGTGAGAAGGAGCTGGCCGTCGTCAAGCCCGGCGTCCGGATCGTCAACGCCGCCCGCGGCGGGCTGGTCGACGAGCAGGCCCTGGCCGACGCCATCGCCGAGGGCCGGGTCGCTGGCGCGGGCGTGGACGTCTACGCCAAGGAGCCCTGCACCTCCTCGCCGCTGTTCGCCTTCGACAACGTGGTGGCCACCCCGCACCTGGGCGCCTCCACCGCCGAAGCGCAGGACAAGGCCGGCCTGGCCGTGGCCAAGAGCGTCAAGCTGGCGCTCCAGGGCGAGTTCGTGCCGGACGCGGTGAACGTGCAGGCCGGCGGCGTCGTCCACGAGGACGTCCGGCCGCTGCTGCCGCTGGCCGAGAAGCTCGGCCGGGCCTTCACCGCCGTCGCGGGCGGGGTCGCCGCCAGCGTCACCGTCGAGGTGCGTGGCGAGATCGTCAACCACGACGTGTCGGTGCTCAAGCTCGCCGCCACCAAGGGGCTGTTCAGCTCGGTGGTCGAGGAGCAGGTCACCTACGTCAACGCGCCGCACCTGGCGGCCGAGCGCGGCGTCGAGGTCACCCTGGTCACCCAGGCCGAGACGGTCGACCACCCCAACCTGGTCACCGTCCGCGGCGCCCTGCCCGACGGCCGTACGGTCAGCGTCTCCGGCACGGTCACCCAGGCCGGCACGCGGGACGTCCTCAAGCTGACCGAGGTGGACGGCTTCGACGTGGAGATCGGCGCGGAGGGCATCCTCGTCTTCCTCCGCTACGTCGACCGTCCGGGCGTCGTGGGCACCGTCGGCACCCTGCTCGGCGAGGCCGGCATCAACATCGCGGCGATGCAGGTGGCCCGTCGGGAGGCCGGCGGCGAGACGCTGATGACCCTCACGGTGGACCAGGCGCTCGGCGCGGACCTGCTCACCTCCGCGGCCGACTCGATCGGGGCGGTCGCGGCCAGCGCCGCCGACCTGCGCGACGAGTGACCTGAACGCACGACAACCGGGGCCCGGCGATTCCGCCGGGCCCTTCGTCGTCCGCCGGGCGGCGGGCCCGTCGTCTCGTGCGGGGCGGTCGGCGGGGCAGGGCCCGTCGTCCGGGCGGTCGGTCGGTGGCGGGGCGTCGTGCCGCCGGGCGGTCAGCCGGGCAGCCGCGCCGGGGGCGGGTAGACCGAGCCGTCCTGGGCGTCGAAGAGCATCAGGTCGTGCTCGCCGGCCAGCCGTTCGATGTCGAGCAGCACCTGGTCCGGGCAGGTCGGGTGCAGGTTCAGCTCGACGTGGTCGTTCGCCGCGTGCAGCGGCGCCACCGCCCACGGCGTGTCCTGCCCGGCGGGCCGGTCCGGATAGCTTCTGGTGATCGCCCGGTAGAACGCCACCACCCGCGGGTCCGGGTGGCGTTCGACGTGCTGCCCCTGCCGGCAGCGCCGCACCGCGGCCCGCACGTCCTCGGGTGTCGCCCCGTCCGCCAGGGCCCACACGCTCAGATCGAAACTCACGGCGGACAGCGTGCCATCCGCCGTTCACCCCGTCGAAATCGCCCCGCCGGACGGGTTCTTCCGCGCCGCGACGGTCCGGTGTGGAGACCCTTGCGTTGAGTTGCGTCGATTCGCTAGCGTACCGGTGCGGTTACTGGCCGAGCTCGCGGCGTAGGCCCGTCTTCGGGTGGCGAGGTCGACGTTCCGGCCGACCGGCCCGCACCCCTCGATTGCGCGAGCCACGCGCACTCGTCGCTGACCGGCCCTCACGATCGTTGCCGAGACCGTGGGGGCCGATCGCGCCTGCCGGCCCTCCGCCCCGCCCGTCGCCGGCGTCCCGGCAACGCCCCGCACCGGCCGGCGGCTCAGCGGCGGTGGGCGAAGAGCGCGCGGTAGTCCGACCCGTTGCGGAACCAGACGAGACCGGCCGGCCCGGCGGCGTAGAGCGCGGTGGCGTAGGCGTCGGCGACGGCGAGGTCGGGGCCGACCACCGTGGCGGCGACCAACTGGTCGGCCGGCTCGCCGGTGTGCGGGTCCACCACGTGCCCCAGCCGGCCGCTCACCCCGGACGTGCCGACCGCGCCCGCCGTCATCTCCAGCACCAGCGGCGCGCGGTGCCGCTCCGTCGGGTGGTGCACCGCCACCCGCCACGGGCCGCCGTGTGCCGCGTGCCCGCGTACGACCAGGTCGGCGCCGCTGAGCACGGCGTAGTCGTGGATGCCGGCGGCGCGCAGCCGGGCGGCGGCGCGCTCGACCGCCCACCCGCCGAGCAGGCCGCCGGGGTCGAAGCCGCCGGGCACCGCCCAGGCGTCGAACCAGCCGTCGGTGGCCGCCCGCATCGCCGCGCAGCGGTCGACCAGGTCGGCCAGCGGCGGGTACGACTCGGGGCTGATCTCGCCGCGCCGCAGCCGGGAGACCAGGCTCTCGGGCCGGCTCGGGCCGTAGGTGAGGTCGATGGCCCGCAGCTCCGCCACCGCGTCGCGCAGCGCGTCCCCGACGCCCCGCCGGCCCAGCCACTCGGGCGCGTTGAGCAGCAGCGAGTATTCCGCCGTCGAGGTCCGTACGGTGTGCTGGACGGCGATCCGGTCGCCGGTGGTCGCGCCCGGGCGGTCGATGCGGTGGCTGCGGGCGCCGAGCCGCAGGTCAGGACGGCCTTGTTGGAGGCCCGACTGGTCCACCCAGCGGGTCCGTGGCTGCTGGTCGATCCGCATGACAGTGCCCCCTCGCTGCCGGCGGCCGCGTCGTCGCGGCGCCGTCACGGGCCCCCGTGACCCGCTCGTCACCACGCTAGGCAGCGGAGATGACTTGACCATGAATGCCACCTGGGAGCCTGCTGTGCATCTCAATTTCCCGAATGGTGGAAGCTTCGTACCGGGAGGCGGGACAGCGGCGTACGGTCGACCCAACGGCGAGGCGAAGGAGCGCAGGACGTGGCACGGATCGCGGTGGTGGCCGGGGACGGGATCGGACCCGAGGTGGTCGCGCAGGCCCGTAAGGTCATCGACGCCGTGCTCCCGGGGGTGGAGGCTACCGAGTACGACCTCGGCGCCGCCCGCTGGCACCGCACCGGCGAGGTGTTGCCCGACTCGGTGCTGACCGAGCTGGCCGGGCACGACGCGGTCCTGCTCGGCGCCGTCGGCGACCCGAGCGTGCCGCCCGGCGTGCTGGAGCGGGGCCTGCTGCTCAAGCTGCGGTTCGCCTTCGACCAGTACGTCAACCTGCGGCCGGCGCGGCTCTGGCCCGGCGTGGCCGGGCCGCTGGCCAGCGTCAAGCCCGGCGAGGTCGACCTGGTGGTGGTCCGCGAGGGCACCGAGGGCCTGTACGCGGGCGCCGGCGGCGCGCTGCACCGCGGCACCCCGGCCGAGATCGCCACCGAGGAGAGCCTGAACACGCGGCACGGGGTGGAGCGGGTGATCCGCGACGCCTTCGCCCGCGCCTCCCGCCGGGAGCGGCGCAAGGTCACCCTGGTGCACAAGACCAACGTGCTCACCCACGCCGGCTCGCTGTGGGCGCGCGCGTTCGAGGCCGTCGCCGCCGAGCACCCCGACGTGACGACGGAATACCAACACGTCGACGCCGCCGCGATGTTCCTGGTCACCCAGCCCCAGCGCTACGACGTGGTGGTCACCGACAACCTGTTCGGCGACATCCTCACCGACATCGCCGCCGCGGTCACCGGTGGGATCGGGCTGGCGGCCAGCGGCAGCATCAACCCCACGGGGGCGTACCCCTCGATGTTCGAGCCGGTGCACGGCTCGGCGCCGGACATCGCCGGGCGCGGCGTGGCCGACCCGGTGGCGGCCGTGCTCTCGGCCGCGCTGCTGCTCGACCAGCTCGGGCACGCCGACGCTGCGGCCCGGGTCACCGCCGCGGTCGGCACGGAGCTGGCCGGTCGGGCCCCGGGCGTACCGCTGCGCACCGAGGAGGTCGGCGACCGGCTGGCCGGGTACGCCGCTTCCTGACGCCGTCGGGCGGCCCACCCCGGGCCGCCCGCACCCCGTTTGCCGCCCCGCCCGCCCCACGGGCGCGGCGGCGTCACCCGTCCGGCCGCCCTGGGTGCGCCGGGCGTAGCTACCCCCTGAACGACCGTTCGGGGTAAGTTTCTCGCACCATGTTCTCGGCATACGGACTCGTGTGCCGTCCGTCCCGCAGGGAGGTCAGCGCGATGAGCGGTGGTGACAAGCTCGACTTCGAGATCCGTCCGAATCCCGCGCCGGTATCCGTCGCCGATCGGGCCGCCCTGCTGGCCAACCCCGGGTTCGGCCGGGTCTTCACCGACCACATGGTCACCATCCGCTACGCCGACGGCAAGGGCTGGTACGACGCCCGGGTCGAGGCGCGCGCGCCGATCCCGATGGACCCGGCCGCCGCGGTCCTGCACTACGCGCAGGAGATCTTCGAGGGCCTGAAGGCGTACCGGACGCCCGACGGCGGGGTCACCATGTTCCGGCCGGAGGCCAACGCCGCCCGGTTCGCCGCCTCCGCCCGGCGGATGGCGATGCCGCCGCTGCCCGAGGAGACGTTCGTCGACTCGCTGCGCCGGCTCGTCGAGATCGACCGGGACTGGATCCCCGAGGGCGAGGACGGCAGCCTCTACCTGCGGCCGTTCATGTTCGCCAGCGAGGTGTTCCTCGGCGTCCGCCCGGCCAACGAATACCTCTACGTGGTGATCGCCTCGCCGGTCGGCGCGTACTTCTCGGGCGGGGTCAAGCCGGTGACGGTCTGGGTCTCGCCGGACTACACCCGGGCGGCCCCCGGGGGCACCGGCGCGGCGAAGTGCGGCGGCAACTACGCCGCCTCGTTGGTGGCCCAGGCCGAGGCGATCGAGCACGGCTGCGACCAGGTGGTCTTCCTCGACGCGGTGGAGCGCCGCTTCGTCGACGAGCTGGGCGGCATGAACGTGTTCTTCGTCTACGACGACGGCACCGTGGTCACCCCGCCGCTGACCGGCACGATCCTGCCCGGCATCACCCGGGAGTCGGTGCTGGACCTGGCCGCCGGCGCGGGGCACCGGGTCGAGGAGCGGCCGGTGAGCTTCGCCGACTGGCAGGCCGACGCGGCCAGCGGCCGGCTCCGCGAGGTGTTCGCCTGCGGCACCGCCGCCGTGATCACCCCGATCGGGCAGGTGCGCTTCCCCGACGGCGAGTTCCTGGTCGGCGACGGCGGGCCCGGCCGGGTCACCATGGCCCTGCGCCAGCAGCTCGTCGGCCTGCAGCGGGGCCAGGCCGACGACCCGCACGGCTGGGTCCAGCGCATTCTCTGACCCGCACGCACGACCGTCCCGCCCCCGCGCCGTCCCGGCGCGGGGGCGGTGTCGCTGTCGGCCGCGCCCGCGTCAATCGAGCAGGTGGTCGCGGAGGGCGGCGAGTTGGGCGTCGGTGACGCCGGCGCGGCGTAGGTAGCCCTCGACCGAGCCGTGGGCCTCCCGCAGCTCGGCGAGGAAGTACGTCATGGCCTCGGCGGGACAGGTCAGCACCGGCAGGGTGTGCCCCGCCTGTCGCCCGGTGGCCTCGAACCAGGCGCGGTACCGCTCGCCGGCCTCGGTGCTCAGCGCGTAGTCGGCGGCGATCTCGTCGTCGTCGACGCCGAGCACCGCGAGGGTGAGCCCGCAGACGATGCCGGTGCGGTCCTTGCCGGCGACGCAGTGCACCACCACCGGGGCGTTGCCGCTGTCGGCGATCAGCCCGACGGCCTCGGCGAGCCCGGCCGTGCCGGTCTCCGCGAGGTCGGCGTACCGGTCGGCCAGGTAGCGGGCCAGGTCGGTGCCCGGCTGGTAGGGCCGCTCGCCCCACTCGGCGTGCTCCGGGTGGATGTTGCGCCAGGTCAGGCCGTCGAAGTGGGGGATCCGGCCGTCGCGTTCCACCTCGTAGGGGCGGCGCAGGTCGATGACCGTGCGGACGCCGAGGGCGGCGAACGCCTCCCGGTCGGCGTCGTCGATGCGGTGCGGCGAGTCGGAGCGGTAGAGCCGGCCCCGGCGTACGGTGCGCCCGTCGTGGCCGGAGTGGCCGCCGACGTCGCGGAAGTTGAACATCGTGGCGAAGGGGATCCTGCGGTTGGCCTCGGTGGCGTCCACCCTGACACGGTAACGGCCTCCCGCGGGTGGCGGGAGACCGTCGTGTGCCGGTGGCTAGCGGGCGGTGCCGGGCGGGATCGCCGAGTACGTCTCGTCGTAGTAGCCGCCGAGCCGGTCCCGGTAGGTGGGGTCCGTGTCGGCGGTCTCGTCGTACTCCGGGGCGGCCTTGATCTGGTCCTTGCTCCGGTCGACGTGGACCTTGCGTTCGTCGTGGTCGACGTGGTTCACCGTGCCGGCCGGGATCATGACCTTCCGGCCGAAGATCCACGGGCCGGTGTCCACCACCAGGTAGCTGTCGTTGACCTCGTGGCTGGCACTGTCGATCTTGCCGATGCCGCCGTCGGTGGCCTCGACCTTGTAGCCGACCAGGTCGGCGTCGGCCACCCTCGCCGTGTCCCGGTAGCGCCACGGGTCGAACGTGCCGGCGGGCGCGCCGCCGGCGAACTCGCCCTGGCCGCCGCGGCGCACCGGGTCCGGGCTGCCGTGCGTGCTGTGCGGGTCGAGCCTGTCCATGTGACAACTCCTGCCCCGACTGTCGCCAGTCGTCTCGCCTGATCGAGTCCCCGTCCTGGGAGGAGCTACCCGGGCGGTCGCCGCCGGAAACGGCGGTGGGCGGGGGCTGGATGTGGCGGCGAGCCGGTGCCGGAGACGGCGGTGGGCCGGCGCCGTCGTGCGGCGCCGGCCCACCAGGGCGTACGCGTCAGGCGAGCGCGTCCTGGGCGTCCAGGGTGACCGCGGCGGCGTGCACGACGGCGGCGATGCGCAGCCCCTCGTGCACCTGCTCGCGGCTGAAGCCCGCGCCGCGCAGGGTCTTCTCGTGCGACTCCAGGCACACCCCGCAGCCGGTGATGGCCGAGACGGCCAGGCACCAGAGCTCGAAGTCGGCCTTCTCCACGCCCGGCTTGGCGATGATCTGCATCCGCAGCCGCGCCGGGATCGACTGGTACTGCTCGTCGCCGATCAGGTGCTTGGCCCGGTAGTAGATGTTGTTCATCGCCATGATCGCGGCGGCGCCCTTGGCCGCCTCGACCGCCTCCGGCCCGAGGTGGGTGGCCGCCTCCTCGGCGATCTCCCGCAGCACCACCGGGTTGCGCGCGGCGACGGCGCAGGCCAGGGCGGTGCCCCACGCCTGCTCCGGCTTCAGCGTGCTGGTGCCGATGGTGGAGCCGAGGTTGAGCTTGATGTCCTTGGCGTACTCCGGCAGAGCCGCCTTGATCGCGTCCAGACCCATCGTCAGGCCCCGGCGCCGGCGAGCAGCTTGGTGGCGTCCAGGGTCTCGCCGCCCTTGTTCCAGTTGCACGGGCAGAGCTCGTCGGTCTGCAGGGCGTCGAGCACCCGCAGCACCTCGGAGACGTTCCGGCCGACCGAACCGGCGGTCACCATGACGAACTGGATCTCGTTGTTCGGGTCGACGATGAAGGTCGCCCGCTGGGCCACGCCGTCCTCGCCCAGCACGCCGCAGGCGGCGGTCAGCTCGCGCTTGATGTCGCTGAGCATCGGGAACGGCAGCTCGCGCAGGTCCGGGTGGTCCTTGCGCCACGCGTAGTGGACGAACTCGTTGTCCACCGACACGCCGAGGACCTGGGCGTCCCGGTCGGCGAACTCGTCGTTCAGCCGGCCGAACTCGGCGATCTCCGTCGGGCAGACGAAGGTGAAGTCCTTCGGCCAGAAGAAGACGACCCGCCACTTGCCCTCGTGGGACTTGTGGTTGATCGTCTCGAACGCCTTGTCGGCGTCCAGCGACACGCAGGCGGTGAGTTCGTACTCGGGGAAGCGGTCACCGACAGTGAGCACAGGTCCTCCTTGACAGCGGCACGAGGCCGGTAAAACTGGATCGGTTCCAGATACTTCCTCAGCGCTGTTTCCGCCTGGTGGCGGCCGGGTTACTTGTGAAGTGGATCACGAACGTCCGGTTCCGGCCGCGGGCGCGCCCGGGGTGCGCTATTCACCGTCCGTCACCGTCCCGAAATGTGGACTGTTCCTCCCAGAACCAGGGGCCGGGTGGCAGAGTTGTGGTCGTGACCAGCACCCACCTGATTATTCGCACCTAGCGCGCCGGCCTCCCCTCCGCCGAGCGCGCAGACCTCCCGCATCCGCGGGGGGTCTTTTTGTTGCTCTCGAAAGGATCCCTGATGACCTTCCAGGTGTACGACACGACGCTGCGCGACGGTGCCCAGCGCGAGGGGCTCAGCTATTCGGTGGTCGACAAGCTCGCGGTGGCCCGGCTGCTCGACGAGTTCGGTGTCGGCTTCATCGAGGGCGGTTGGCCGGGCGCGGTGCCGAAGGACACGGAGTTCTTCCGCCGCGCGCGCAGCGAGCTGGACCTGAAACACGCGCTGCTGGTGGCGTTCGGGGCCACCCGCCGGGCCGGGGTGCCGGTCGCCGACGACCCGCAGGTGCGCGGCCTGCTCGACGCGGAGACCCCGGCGGTAGCCCTGGTCGCCAAGGCCGACCTGCGGCACGTCGAGCGGGCGCTGCGCACCACCGCCGGGGAGAACCTGGCGATGGTCCGCGACACCGTGGCGCACCTGGTGGCGGAGGGCCGCCGGGTCTTCGTCGACGGCGAACACTTCTTCGACGGCTACCGGTTCGACCCGGCGTACACGGCCGCCGTGGTGGAGACCGCGCTCGCCGCCGGCGCCGAGCGGTTCGTGCTCTGCGACACCAACGGCGGGATGCTGCCCTCCCAGGTGAGCGCCGCCATCGCCGACCTGACCGCCCGGCTGGGCGTCGGCCCGGAGCTGCTCGGCATCCACTGCCAGAACGACACGGCCTGCGCCGTGGCGAACACGATCGCCGCCGTCGAGGCGGGGGTGCGGCACTTCCAGGGCACCGCGAACGGCTACGGCGAGCGCCCCGGCAACGCCGACATCTTCGCGGTGGTCGCCAACCTCCAGCTCAAGCTCGGGCTGCCCGTCCTACCGGAGGGCTGCCTGGGGCAGATGGTGCGGGTCTCCCACGCCATCGCCGAGATCGCCAACATCGCCCCCGACACCCACCAGGCATACGTCGGGGCCGCGGCCTTCGCCCACAAGGCGGGGCTGCACGCGAGCGCGATCAAGGTGGATCCGCTGCTCTACAACCACGTGGACCCACAGGTGGTGGGCAACGACATGCGGATCCTCGTCACCGAGATGGCCGGCCGGGCCAGCGTCGAGCTCAAGAGCCGCGAGCTCGGCCTGGACCTGGCCGGCCATCCGGAGGCGCTGTCCCGGGTGACCCGGAGGGTCAAGGAGCTGGAGGCCGGCGGCTGGTCGTTCGAGGCCGCCGACGCCTCGTTCGAGTTGCTGGTGCGCGCCGAGCTGGACACCGCGCCGCCGCGGCCGTTCACGCTGGAGTCGTACCGGGTGCTGGTCGAGCACCGGGAGGACGGGGCGGTGGTCTCCGAGGCGACCGTCAAGATCCGCGTACGCGGGGAGCGGGTGATCGCCACCGCGGAGGGGAACGGCCCGGTCAACGCCCTGGACGAGGCGCTGCGGGCCGGGCTGGCCCGGCACTACCCGCAGCTGCGCGACTTCGAGCTGGCCGACTTCAAGGTGCGGATCTTGGAGGGCAGCAGCGGCACCGGGGCGGTGACCCGGGTGCTGCTGGAGACCGCCGACCGCACGGGCCGCGACTGGACCACCGTCGGCGTGCACCCCAACGTCGTCGAGGCGAGCTGGCACGCCCTCGTCGACGCCCTCACCTACGGCCTCGACCGCGCCGGGTCTGAGGACGCCCGGGTCTGAGGCGGCCCGGCTCTGAGGCGGGCCGGTCCCGGCGCCGCCGGCCACCGCCCGCCCGGCCGCCGGGCGGGCGCCGGCCAGCCCGGCGGGCCAGGCTGCTTCCGGCGGGTCAGCCGGTCGGCAGGCGCAGCTCGGCCAGGACGGCGCGGTGGTCGCTGCCCGGTATCCCGTGCACGGCCACCGCCCGCACGGCGATCCGGCGGTCGACCAGCACGTGGTCGATCGTCACCGGCGGGATCGGGTCGCCGTCGTAGGGACCCCAGGTGCCAATGAGACCCGCGCCGACCGCGTCGGCGGCGTCGACGTAGCCGGTGGCCAGCAGGGCGCGCAACGGGGCGTGGTCGAGGGTGGCGTTGAAGTCGCCGGCCAGGATCCGCAGCGGCCCGTCCGGCGTCGCGGGCGGCTGCGCGGCCAGGTCGGTGCGCCAGTGACCGACCTGGTCCACCGCGTACGGGGCCGCCGGGTGCACCGACTCGACCCGCACCGGCGGCGCCCCGGGCACCGTCACCGTGCCGTACGCCTGGTCGAAGCCCCACCCGCCACGATTGCGCCGGACGCCGCCCTCGTCGACCGGGAACCGGGCGTAGAGCGCGGAGCCGACCGTGCCCGGCTGCGGGTCGAGGTGCCGGTGGGGGAGCAGCCGGCCCAGGCCGAGCCGGTCCAGCTCCGCCCCGGCCCCGGGGGTGAACTCCTGCACGGTGAGCACGTCGACCCGGTGCCGCTCGACAAGGTCGACCAGCGCCCGCGCGTCGGCCGCCCCGGCGAGGAGGTTGGCGGTCAGCACCCGTACCGTCGGCCCGGCGACCGGGGGCTGCCCGGCGGGCAGGGCCCGGGGCGCGACCGCGGCCACCAGCGTCGCCGTGACCACCGCCGCGACCGCCGCGGGCCACCGGCGCCGCAGTGCGAGCGCGAGCACCAGCGGCAGCAGGCTCCCGGCGGCCACGTACGGGGTGAACGCGAGCAACTGCACCAGTGGCCCGCGTTCCAGCCCCGGCAGCCGCACCGCGGCCCAGGCGGCCCCGGGTGCCACGGCCACCCAGCAGAGCGCGGTGAGGATCCGGTCCGAGCGGGTGCCCACCGGCCGGGGCCCGGTCTGCGTGATCATGGCTGCAGACTACTCGGCGGGTCTCCGTGCCGGGTTGCGGAAATCAGCGGCGAACCCATTTCGCGAATGTGGAAGGGCTCGCTTCTCACGATTTACGGCAGCCCCGTGAAGCGCGATTGCCTATTGACCACCAGCTTTTCGTGATGCTACGTTCCACGTGGTTACGACGTCGACGCTGTGAGTAGTTATCGCAGCTCAGCAAGGGTCTTGCTGGCAAGTCCTCAATTCCCAAGGTGCGATCGGGGCCGTTCTTGAGTCGCCCTTCGGCCGATTATCGCCCCGGAGTCGAAAAGGTAATCATCCGTCCCGCGCGGCGCGGGCCGGTCGTATCACCACGGTCACAAAAGGGAGACCTGTCATGACCTCGATCCTCAGACGTAAGGCGGCGGCGGTGGCGTTCGCCGTCCTGGCGCTCACCCTGGCCGGCGGCGGCGTCGCCGTCGCGAACGCCCCGGACGGGAGCAGTCAGCCCGCAGCCCGCGCCAGCGGCGGCGCCCAGCCGCCGGTGACCGCGGAGTCGGCGCGCAGGGCGAAGGCGGCGCTCGCCGACGGCGCCCAGGCAACCGTCGCCAGCCACTACGTCACCGTCGTCAACGCCAACGGCATCAAGGCCCGCGGCACCGGCTACGTGATCAAGTACGGCGTGGGCCAGTACGAGATCCAGTTCCCCTACGTCGTCACCAGCGGCGTCTACGTGGCCACCATCGGCCGGCCCGACTCCTGCTGCATCCCGCCCGGGGGCGAGGCGGTCGTGGCGCCCCGGCTGTACACGCCGAACGGCGTCTTCGTGCAGACCCGGAACTCGGCCGGCACCCCCGCCGACCTGCCGTTCCACCTCGTCGTACACCTCTGATCCCTGCCGGAGAAGCCGGCCCGCACGCCAGCCGCGCGGGCCGGCTTCTCCGGTTTCGGCCGGGCTGAGTCGTTGCGTACGCCCCACCGCGCTTCGGCGGCGTATGGGCACCGCAGGGCGTGATATTCCGACGTTTGTCCGACGGCCACCACGGGAAGCAAGCACCGTGACGGACATCTCGGACACCCTGGCCAGCGTGCCCAGCCCGGCCGATCCCGACGCGAGTTCCGCCGAGCTGGAACAGATCCTCTTCGAGGTCAAACGCGTGATCGTCGGGCAGGATCGGCTCGTCGAGCGCCTGCTCACCGCCCTCGTCGCCGACGGGCACTGCCTCCTGGAGGGCGTGCCCGGGGTGGCCAAGACCCTCGCCGCGCAGACCCTCGCCACCGTGGTCGGCGGCACCTTCTCCCGGATCCAGTTCACCCCCGACCTCGTCCCGTCGGACATCGTGGGCACCCGGATCTACCGGGCGTCGAAGGAGACCTTCGACATCGAGTTGGGCCCCGTCATGGCCAACCTGGTGCTCGCCGACGAGATCAACCGCGCCCCCGCCAAGGTGCAGTCCGCGCTGCTGGAGGCGATGGCGGAGCGCCAGGTCTCCATCGGCGGGCGCAGCTACGCCGTGCCCGAGCCGTTCCTGGTGCTGGCCACCCAGAACCCGATCGAGTCCGAGGGGGTCTACCAACTGCCGGAGGCGCAGCGCGACCGGTTCCTGATGAAGATCGTGGTCGACTACCCGAGCGACGCCGACGAGCTGGCCATCCTCTACCGGATGAGCGCCGACCGGCCCACCGCCCGGCGGGTGCTCGACCCGCAGCGGCTGCGCGACCTCCAGGCCCGCGCCACCCACGTCTTCGTGCACCACGCCCTCGCCGAGTACGTCGTCCGGCTCATCCTCGCCACCCGCGACCCGGGCCGGTTCGGCCTGCCCGAGGTCGCCCCGCTGCTCGCGTACGGGGCGAGCCCGCGGGCCACGCTCGGGCTGGTCGCCGCCGCCCGGGCCCAGGCGCTGCTGCGCGGCCGCGAGTACGTGGTGCCCGAGGACATCCGCGAGCTGGCCGTCGACGTGCTGGCCCACCGGCTGGTGCTCTCCTTCGACGCGGTCGCCGACGGGGTGTCCGCCGAGTCGCTGGTGCGCCGGCTGGTCGAGGCGGTGCCACCGCCCCGCGTCGCCACCGGCCACCCCGAGTTCGCAACCGACCTGGCGGCGGCATGAGGTGGCGCGGGGCCACCGCGCCGGCGCCCGTGCCGGCCGATCCGGGGCTGGCCGACCTCGCCCCGGACCGGCGGCTGCGCCGGCTGGAACTGACCGTCACCCGGCGGCTCGACGGCCTGCTGCACGGGCGGTACCGCGGCCTGCTCCCCGGGCCGGGCAGCGAGCCGGCCGGCAGCCGGGAGTACCGCCCGGGCGAGGACGAGGTGCGCCGGATGGACTGGGCGGTCACCGCCCGGACCGCCGTTCCGCACGTCCGCGAGGTCGACGCCGACCGGGAGCTGACCACCTGGCTGCTGGTGGACGCGAGCCCCAGCATGGAGTACGGCACCGCCGAGCTGGACAAACGTGAACTGGCCGTGGCGGCGGTGGCGGCGGTCGGCTTCCTCACCGCCGGGGTCGGCAACCGGCTCGGCGCGCAGGTGCTCGGCCCGGCCGGGCTGCGCCGCTTCCCGCCCCGCAGCGGCCGTACCCACCTGCTCGGGCTGCTCCGCGCCCTGCTGACCGCGCCGCGCGCCGGCGGGTACGACGAGCGCCACCCGCCGCCCGGCGGCCCCGACCTGGCCGACGGGCTGGCCGCCGTGCAGCGGGTGGCGCTGCGGCGCGGCCTCGTGGTGGTGGTCTCGGACTTCCTCGACGGCCTGCCCGACGACCCCCGCCACGCGCCGGCCTGGGAGGCGCCCCTGCGCCGGCTCGCCGTGCGGCACCAGGTGCTCGCCGTGCAGGTCACCGACCCGCGCGAACTGGAACTGCCGGACGTCGGCCTGATCACCCTGGTCGACCCGGAGACCGGCCGGACACGGGAGGTGTGGACCGGCGACCTCCGCCTGCGCGAGCGGTACGCGGCCGCCGCCGCCGCCCAGCGCGACCAGGTGGGCCAGGCGCTGCGCCGCAGCGGAGCGACCCACCTGCCGCTGCGCACCGACCGGGACTGGGGCGCCGACATCGTGCGCCACGTGCACGCCCAGCGGCGGCTCGCGGCGGCCCCGGCCGCGGCCCGGGGAGGTGCGGCGTGATCTGGCAGTCACCCGTCCGGCTCTGGCTGCTGCTCGGGGTGCTCGCCCTGGCCGTCGGCTACCTGCTGATGCAGCGCCGGCGCAGCCGGTACGCCGTCCGCTTCACCAATCTGCGGCTGCTCGACCGGGTCGCGCCGCAGCGGCCGACCTGGCGGCGGCACCTGCCGGCCGGGCTCTTCCTCGCCATGCTGGCGCTGCTGGTGGTCGGCTTCGCCCGGCCGACGGCGGAGGTGCGGGTGCCCCGGGAGCGGGCGACGGTCGTGGTGGCCGTGGACGTCTCGACCTCGATGCTCGCCGGCGACGTGGAACCCGACCGGCTCAGCGCCGCCAAGGAATCCGCCCGGCGCTTCGTCGACGGCCTGCCGGACGAGTTCAACGTCGGGTTGGTCGCCTTCGCGGGCAGCGCGGCGGTGCTGGTGCCGCCGAGCACCGACCGGGAGGCGCTGCACGAGGGGGTCGAGCGGCTGGTCGAGGGGGCCACCGGGGTGCAGGGCACCGCCATCGGGGAGGCGATCAGCACCTCGCTGGGTGCGGTCAAGGGCTTCGACAGCCAGGCGGCCAAGGACCCGCCGCCGGCCCGGATCATCCTGCTCTCCGATGGCGCCAACACCTCCGGCATGGACCCGATGGAGGCGGCGGCCGACGCGGTGGCCATGAAGGTGCCGGTGCACACCATCTCGTTCGGCACCCCCAGCGGCACCGTGAACCGGGGCGGCCGGCCGATCCAGGTGCCGGTGGACGGGCAGACCCTGCGCGCGGTCGCCGAGGAGACCGGGGGCGGGTTCCACGAGGCCCACACCAGCGACGAGCTGCGCGCCGTCTACGACGACATCGGCACCTCGGTGGGCTACCGCACCGAACGGCAGGACGTCTCGGCCCGCTTCATCGGCCTGGGACTCGTGTTCGCCATGGGCGCCGCGGCCGGCTCGATGCGCTGGTTCTCCCGGCTGCCCTGACCCGTACGGCCACCGCCGAGAAGGACACGTGAGGAGCGTACGCATGGCAGTGCAGACCGGGTTGGGCGAACCGCGCGGCCCCTGGTTCATCTCGCCGGAGCTGGACCCCGACGGGCGGCCCCGGTGGGACGGGCCCGGGTCGGGTCGTGGCCCCGCCGGGTGGCGCCGGCGCCGGCACGGGCGGCTGCTGGCCGGGCTGGCGGTGGTGGCCCTGTCCACGGCCTCCGGCGCGGTGGCCGGCGGCGTGGTGGCCAGCCGGGACGACGCGCCCGGCCCGGCGGCGGCCTCGGCGGCCCCGGTCCCGGCGGAGCTGGTGACCGCGGCCGAGAAGACGGTGCCGGGGGTCGTCTCGGTGCTCGTGGGGGGCAGCGGCGGAGCCTCGGCGACCGGCTCCGGCTTCGCCGTCGACGACCAGCAGCACATCATCACCAACGACCACATCCTGGCGAAGGGGCGCGGCGGCTCGGTGACGGTGGAGCTGCCGGACGGGCGGCGGTTCGCCGCCGAGGTGGTCGGCCGGGAGCCGCGCAGCGACCTGGCGGTGCTCCGGGTGCCGCCGTCGGCCGGCCTGGCGGCGTTGCCGCTGGCCAAGCCGGGGGCGACCCGGGTCGGCGAGCCGGTGCTGGCGGTCGGCTCGCCGCTGGGGCTCGCCGGCACCGTCACCGCCGGCATCGTGAGCGCCCTGGACCGGCAAGTGCGCCTCGGTGACAACCGGCACACCGCGGTGCAGACCGACGCCTCCATCAACCCGGGCAACTCGGGCGGCCCGCTGGTCAACGCGCGCGGCGAGGTGGTGGGGGTGAACACCGCGATCGCCACCATCGACGGCAACGGCTCCATCGGGATCGGCTTCGCCATCCCCATCGAACAGGTGCAGCAGACCGCCGACACGATCATCGGAAAGGGCGGCTGAGCTGCGCGGACGCCGTCCTCGCGCGGGATGGGAACGTGAAAACTGTCGGATACCCGGCGCGAAATGATCGGACCATGGAAATATTACGCTGAGTGTGGATACTGGCGTGGGTGGAGCGTCCTGTCATCGTGGCCCTCCTGCTGGTGGGCCTGATCATCGGAACCGGTGTCGGGTCGGCGTACGCCCGGGCGCGACGCGGGTGGGCCGACTACCAGACCGTCAAGAAGACCGTGCCCGGTGCCCGGCGCACCGCGTGGCTGCTGATCAAGGTGGCCACCACGAAGATCGGGGTGATCGCCCTGCTGCTCGTCGGGGCGGTCGCGTACGCCGCCGTCGACTCCGACGCCGAGCCCGCCCCAGCCCACCCGACCCCTGGCCCGTCCGCCACCCCGAGCACCGGGCCGGGGCGATAGCCTCGGGGTGTGGACGACGGACTGCGGGTGACCGACGGGTGGGTCGTCCCCGCCGCTGAGCTGCGGGAACGCTTCTCCCGCTCGTCCGGCCCCGGCGGCCAGGGCGTCAACACCACCGACTCCCGGGTCGAGCTGAGCTACGACCTGGGCGCCTCGCCCGGGGTGCCCGAAACGCTGCGGGCGCGGGCGCTGGACCGGCTCGCCGGGCGGCTCGTCGACGGCGTGCTGACCATCACCGCCAGTGAACACCGGGCGCAGCTGGCCAACCGGGAGTCGGCCCGGGAACGGCTGGCCGCGCTGCTGCGCGAGGCGGCGGCCCCGCCGCCCCCGCCCCGCCGGCCGACCCGACCCTCCCGTGGGGCCAAGGAGCGCCGGCTGGCCGAGAAGAAACGCCAGTCGCAGCGCAAGCGCGACCGCCGAGTCGACGGCGACTGACGGACGCCCGCGGCGACCCACGACCGCGGCGAACCACGGGGCAGGGCGACCGACGGGCAGGACGACGGGCGTAGACCCGCCCTGCCTGCGGGTCTACGCCGGCAGGGCATCGAGCAGCCGGGCCCGCAGCGCCGCGGCCCGGTCGGCGAACCCCCGCTGCGCGGCGGCGTACTCGGCCCGCCCCTCCGGCGTCTCCACCCGCACCGGCGGGTAGCCGAGGTCGGCCAGGTCGTAAGGGGAGGCCCGCATGTCGAGCGTGCGGATCTCCCGGGCCAGCTCGAACGCGTCGGCGACCAGCTCGCCCGGCACCAGCGGGGAGAGCTTGTACGCCCACTTGTAGAGGTCCATGTTGGCGTGCAGGCAGCCCGGCTGCTCGTGGGCGTGCTGCGTCTCCCGCGTCGGGGTGAGCACGTTCAACGGCCGGGCCGGCGCGGTGAAGAACCGGTACGCGTCGAAGTGGCTGCACCGCACCCCGCGCTCCTCCACCACGGCCGCGGTCCGCTCCGGGCTCAGCCGCAGCGGCCAGGCGTTGTGGCGTACCTCCGCCTGGGTCTGCCGGTAGACCATGGCCCACTCGTGCATTCCGAAACAGCCGAGGTGCGCCGGCCGGCCGGCGGTCGCCACCAGCAGCGCCCGGATCCACTCGACCGACTCGGCGCGCCGCGTGCGTACCCCCTCGGTGTCGAGGGTGACCCCGGCGGCGGTGGCGCGGTAGTCCCGGCCGAACTCGGCCGGGTCCGCGTCGCGCAGCACCACTCCGGCCCCCGGGTGCCACCGGCGTAGCTGCGCCGGGCGGTGCGAGTAGTAGGTGAAGAGGAAGTCCTCCACCGGGTGCTTCTCGCCCCGGCGGCGGCGCGCCAGGTGCGGGGTGAGCCAGGCGTCGACCCGCGCCTCGTGCGCCCGGCGCCGGGCCCGCCAGCGCGCCGCGTCGAGCACGGCGGTCGGGGCGAGGGCGGCGGTCACGGACCCAGGGTACGACCGCCGCCCCGCCGCCGGTCAGGGCACGTCCACCCGGACCCCGGCGGAGAACACCCCGCTGCGCAGCTCCAACTGCTCCGGCGGCGCCTGTCCGTCGACCGTGAAGACCAGCGGCAGCACCATCCGGCTGCCGCCCGCCATCGGCTGGGCGAAGACGTCCCGGCCCTGGTTGGCGGCCCGGGTGGCCTGCTCGTCGGTGCTGACGAAGTTGCCGTCCGGCAGGTACGCCCGTTGCAGGCGGCCGTGCCAGCTCTGCTGCTCCGGGGTGAGGTTGCGCACCCCGACCGTGGCCTGGCACTGCCGCGCGCCGCGGCCCGGGTCGCACGCCACCCGGAAGACGGTGAACTCGAACGCCGACTCGCGCAGCGGCTCGCCGATCGCGCCGTTGGTGCCCCGGCCGATCCACGCGCCGCTGGTCGGCTGGCTGTCGGTGTCGATGGACGCGACCTCCCGGGTGGCCGTCCAGGCGGCGGTGCCCACCGTGCCGGCCAGCACCGCGGCGGCCACCGGCACGATCAGCCAGACCGACGGCGTACGGCGGGTCTGCGCCGGCCGGGGCGTGGCGGGCCGCGGGTAGACGGTCCCCCGCCCGCCGGGCGAGAGGGCCGTGGCGACGGGCCGACGGCGCCGCCGCCACGTCCAGACCCCGCCGAGCGCGAGCACCGCCACCGTGGCCAGCCCGGCCAGCAGCACCGGCGTCCGACGCCACGCCGGCGTCTCCGGGGTCTCCTTCGCCGCCGCTGGCGCGGCCGCGTTCCAGGTCGCCGTCGCGCAGTCGTACGGCCGGCTGCCGTCGCGGGCGAAGGCGCAGGCCGGCGCGGTCAGCGGGCGGTCCGGGGCGGCCGTCGTCAGCGTCGTGCCCAGGGTGGTGGTGCTGCGCGCGGGCAGCTTGAGCTGCCAGGTCACCTCGGCGGCGGCCTGGCCGGTGGCGCGGGTGGCCCGGCCGCCGGTGGTGATGGCGGTCGCCGAGGCTCCGGGCGGCAGCTCCTGCCGCACGGTGGTGTCCACCGGCGTGTTGCCGGCGTTGCGGACCTGGATCCGGTAGCGCGGCGCCGGCGTGCTCTCCGGTGCCACCGCCACCGTGACCGGCGGCTTCGCCACCGGCGGGGCGGGCCGGGTCGGGGAGGGCACCGCCGGCGGCACCGACGGCATCGCCGGCGCCGGGGTCGGCGCGGCCGCCGGTGGTGGCTGTGGGGCTACCGCCGGTGGTGGCTGCGCGGCCGCCGCGGGTGGTGCCGCCGTGGGCAGTGCCGGCACGGCGGCGAGGATGCCGAGGCAGTGGACGAACACTGCGAGGGCCCTGTGGTGTCGTGTCGATGCAGGCATACGAACCGAACCTCCGGAGCCGACGCTAGGGGCGGGGCGACGCCGGGCGGGTACGAAGTCGCGAAGTCCGCCCCGTGAGGCGGGCCGTGACGTAGGGTGCGCGCACCCCGGGCTGCGGACCCACCACCACGGCGACCCACCGGCAGACCTGGTGGACGCCGGGGGACACCGCACTAGATTGGCCTGGTGCGTATCGCTCGTTTTGCTCATGCCAAGGGAATGTCGTTCGGGGTCGTCGAGGGTGAGCCGGAGGCGGGCCCGCAGGGCCTGACCATCGCCGAGATCGAGGGCCACCCGTTCGGCCAGATCCAGTTCTCCGGCGCCCGCTGGGCTCTGTCGGACGTCCGGCTGCTCTCGCCGATCCTGCCCAGCAAGGTCGTCTGCGTCGGTCGCAACTACGCCGAGCACGCCGCCGAACACGGCAGCGAGGTGCCGAAGGAGCCGCTGCTCTTCCTCAAGCCGTCCACCTCCGTCATCGGGCCCCGGGACGCGATCCGGCTGCCGATCTTCTCCAAGCAGGTCGAGCACGAGGCCGAGCTGGCGGTGGTGATCGGCGCGCCGGGCGCGCGGCGCGCCGACCGGGCCGCCGCCGAGCGGGCCATCTTCGGCTACACCTGCGCCAACGACGTCACGGCCCGGGACCTCCAGCGCTCCGACGGCCAGTGGACCCGCGCCAAGGGCTTCGACTCGTTCTGCCCCATCGGGCCGTGGATCACCACCGGGCTCGACGTGCGGGACCTGGAGATCCGGTGTGAGGTGGGTCGCAACCCCGAGGAGATGGAGGTCCGCCAGCTCGGCCGGACCCGGGACATGGTCTTCGACGTGCCGGCCCTGGTGTCGTACGTCTCGCACGTGATGACGCTGCTCCCCGGCGACGTGGTGCTCACCGGCACGCCGGCGGGGGTTAGCCCGCTCGTGGACGGGGATACGGTCACCGTGCGGATCGAGGGGATCGGGGAGCTGACGAATCCGGTGGTGCCCGTCGCCTGATCCGCGTCGAGGCCCCGTTTCCGCAGGTCACGGGCGGTTTGGGGGGCTCGATTTGGCCTGTCGGCACCGGGAGGGTAGAGTTTGTTCCCGGCGCCGCAAGGGGCCAATGGGGTATGGGGTAATTGGCAGCCCGACTGATTCTGGTTCAGTTAGTCTAGGTTCGAGTCCTGGTACCCCAGCGCAGCCGAGGTTCGAGAGAGCCTCGGGCGCTGGATCTCGCTGGAGAGCATCTCCGGTTCCCGTCTGGGAGTCGGAGGTTCTCTCTGATAGAGTCCAGCGGCGCCGCTCGGGAGAGCGGTGTGGCAAGGAAGTTCTGGCCCCGTCGTCTAGCGGCCTAGGACGCCGCCCTCTCAAGGCGGTAGCGCCGGTTCGAATCCGGTCGGGGCTACAGCGTGATCGGCCCGTCTCACCCGGTGAGGCGGGCCGTTTCGCGTCTCCGGCCAGGTCCGGTGACCGGCCCGGTTTGGTGAACCGGCCCGGTTTGCGCCGATCCTGCTGGTCCGGCTGCCGCTGCCCGTCTTCTTCTTGCCTGCTGTCTTTTGGGTCGTAGAGGTCCTTGCGGGGCGGCTGCCCGCGCCGGTCGGGTGCAGGTCCTCCCACGGTGGCTGCTGCCGTGCGGGATCCCTGGGCAGGCGGCCGGTGGCCTCGCCGGCTACCTGCGGCCGCCGCCGGTGCCGGTTTCCCGTGCGGTTGCCGGTGCCGGGCCCCTGCGAGCGGTTGCCGGTGCCGTCTTCCTGGGCGGCCCCCGCCGGGCCGTCGGCCGCCTGACACCTGGTCTCACGGTGGTCCGCGCGCCCGCCCGACCCGGTGCCGGCCCCCTCGGGGGACGCCGCTAGACTACAGCGGCACCGCTCGTAAGGGCGGTGGAAGCAGGAAAGTCTTGGCCCCGTCGTCTAGCGGCCCAGGACGCCGCCCTCTCAAGGCGGTAGCGCCGGTTCGAATCCGGTCGGGGCTACCACACGAATGGCCCGCCTCACTCCGTCGAGGCGGGCCATTCCGTTTTTAGTCCCACCCGCTCCCCGCCCCCCGGCCCTCCGCTCCGGACCCTCGTGCTGCCGGTGACCAAGAGGTTCTGGTCGGGTTTCGGGGTGGTTCGGGACGCAAACCTCTTGATCGTCCGGCTGAAGCCGCTGGATCGCGTGAGGCGAGGGCGTGGATAGCTCCGGGTTCGGCCAACCGCTCGGCGCCGGCCCCTGGCCGGCGGCCCGACTGCCGGCGGCCCGACTGCCGGCGGCCCGAGAGCCTGGCCGGCGGCCCGAGACTGCCGGGCAGCCTGGCCGGCGCCCCCAAAGCCTGGCCGGCTCCCGGCTGCCCGATGGGCTCCCGGCAGTTCGCTTGGGTCAGGGCGCCCTGAGGCTCTCGGCGCCCTGCCCTGTGCGGCTCTCGGTGCCCTCGATGGCTCCTTGGCTGGCCGCTGGGCTCCCGGCAGCCCGCTGGCTCTCGGGCAGTCCGCTGCGGTCTGAGCGGCCCGCTCGGTCTGAGCGGCCCGCTCGGTCTGGGCGGTCTGGGCGCGTCCAGGCGGCCCGGGGAGTCCGATGGAGAGCAGAACGCCCGCAGGGGATGCCCGCTCGCCGAGCTTCCCGGACCCGGGCCGGAAGGCCGTCGACGGGGTGGTCGGTCAGAGGCCGGAGAGGCGTTGGCCGGCCCGGACGACGGCCATGGCGTGGCGTTCGCCGGGGCGGCGGCCGAGGCGCTCGATCGGGCCGGAGACGCTGATCGCGGCGATGACCCGGCCGGTGCGGTCGCGGATCGGCGCTGAGATGCTGGCCACACCGGCCTCCCGCTCGGCGACGCTCTGCGCCCAGCCGCGGCGGCGTACCTCGGCGAGGGTGCGGCCGGTGAACTTCGATCGGGGCAGCAGCGGCATCACCGCCTCCGGCGGCTCCCACGCGAGCAGGATCTGGGCCGCCGAGCCGGCCGTCATCGGCAGCACCGAGCCGACCGGCACGGTGTCCCGCAGGCCGCTGGCCCGCTCGGCGGCGGCCACGCAGATCCGCTCGTCGGCGCGGCGCAGGTAGAGCTGCGCGCTCTCGCCGGTGGCGTCGCGCAGGGCGGCCAGCAGCGGCTCCGCCGCCGTCAGGAGCACGTCCGGCGCGGCGTTGGCGAGCTCACCCAGGCGCGGGCCGGGGCGCCAGCGGCCCTGGGTGTCCCGGACGAGCATCCGGTGGATCTCCAGCGCCTGCGCCAGCCGGTGCGCGGTCGCCCGGGGCAGCTTGGTGCGTTCAACGAGTTCGGCCAGGCTGGCGCCGTCGACGCAGGCGGCCAGAATGACCACCGCCTTGTCGAGAACGCCGACACCGCTCATACTGTGTCCCACAAGCCGAAATTTACCTCCCAGAATTTAGGATGTCCAGATGGTGGGAGTCACTACTAACGAGCCGAGGACCCTGGCCGAGAAGGTCTGGGACGCGCACGTCGTACGGTCCGCCGAGGGCGAGCCCGACCTGCTCTTCATCGACCTGCACCTGCTGCACGAGGTGACCAGTCCGCAGGCCTTCGACGGGCTGCGCCTCGCCGGCCGCCGGGTGCGCCGCACCGACCTCACGCTCGCGACAGAGGACCACAACACCCCGACCGGGTACGCCGACCCGTCGTTCCGGGAACGGCGTGGCGACCTGCTCACCATCGCCGACCCCACCTCGCGTACGCAGATCGAGACGCTGCGCCGCAACTGCGCGGAGTTCGGCGTCCGGCTGCACGCGCTCGGCGACGCCAACCAGGGCATCGTGCACGTCATCGGCCCGCAGCTCGGCGTCACCCAGCCCGGCATGACCATCGTCTGTGGCGATTCGCACACCTCCACCCACGGCGCGTTCGGGGCGCTCGCGTTCGGCATCGGCACGAGTGAGGTCGAACACGTGCTGGCCACCCAGACGTTGCCGCAGATCCGGCCGAAGACGATGGCGGTGAACGTGACGGGGCAGCTCGCCCCCGGGGTCACCGCCAAGGACCTGGTGCTCGCCCTGATCGCCCAGGTCGGCACCGGCGGCGGTCGCGGCCACATCGTCGAGTACCGCGGCGAGGCGATCCGGTCGCTGTCCATGGAGGGACGGATGACCATCGCCAACATGTCGATCGAGTGGGGCGCCAAGGCCGGCATGATCGCGCCCGACGAGACCACGTTCGCGTACCTGAAGGGGCGGCCGAACGCCCCGCGGGGTGCCGACTGGGACGCGGCGGTCGCCTACTGGCGGACCCTGCCCACCGACGAGGGCGCGACCTTCGACGCCGAGGTGACCCTGGACGCCAGCGTGGTCACCCCGTTCGTCACCTGGGGCACCAACCCGGGTCAGGGCGCGCCGCTGGGCGCGGCGGTGCCGGACCCGGAGGAGTTCGTCACGGACGCCGAGCGCACCGCCGCCCGCAGGGCGCTGGAGTACATGGACCTGCGGCCCGGCACCCCGCTGCGCGACCTCGCGGTCGACGTGGTCTTCGTCGGCTCCTGCACCAACGGTCGGCTGGAGGACCTGCGCGCCGCCGCCGACGTGCTGCGCGGGCACCGGGTCGCCGACGGGGTGCGGATGCTCGTCGTGCCCGGTTCCGCCACCGTCCGCGAGGCGGCCGAGGCGGAGGGGCTGGACAAGGTCTTCACCGACGCCGGGGCCGAGTGGCGTTTCGCCGGCTGCTCGATGTGCCTGGGCATGAACCCGGACACGCTCTCCCCGGGCCAGCGCTCCGCGTCCACCTCCAACCGCAACTTCGAGGGCCGCCAGGGCCGGGGTGGACGCACCCACCTGGTGTCCCCGCCGGTCGCCGCCGCCACCGCCGTGGCGGGCCGGCTGGCCGCTCCCGCCGACCTGTAGAAGGGCACACCGCTGATGGAGAGGTTCACCACCCACACCGGCACCGCTTTGCCGCTGCGCCGTTCCAATGTGGACACCGACCAGATCATCCCCGCCGTGTACCTCAAGCGGGTGACCCGGACCGGTTTCGCGGACGGCTTGTTCAGCGCCTGGCGCGAGGACCCCGAATTCGTGCTCAACGATGCGGCGTATTCCGGTTCGTCGATTCTCGTGACCGGTCCGGAGTTCGGCACCGGCTCCTCCCGGGAGCACGCCGTCTGGGCGCTGCGCGACTGGGGCTTCCGTGCCGTGATCTCCCCCCGGTTCGGCGACATCTTCCGGGGCAACGCGCTCAAGGAGGGGTTGCTCCCGGTCGAGTTGGAATTGAAAGCGGTCGAGGAGATCTGGTCTCTCGTCGAGGCCGACCCGACCACCCCGGTCACCGTCGACCTGACCGCCCGGCAGGTCCGGGTCGGTGAGGCCGCCTGGTCGTTCCCGCTCGACGACTTCAGCCGCTGGCGGCTGATGGAGGGCTTGGACGACATTGGACTCACCCTCCGGCACGAGGCCGAGATCAGTGCCTTCGAGGCCACCCGGCCGCCGTTCCTGCCCTCGGTCGCATAGCCGTACGCCCGATCCCGCAGCGGTTTCCGCCCCCACCGGTCTGACCGGTGGGGGCGAATCCGTTACGACACAAGGGCTTTTTTCCACCGAATGTTTGTGTCCCGGCAGCACAGGGCATACCGTGCGCGCAGAATGGCTCGCGTCGAGTCAGTTGCACAATCGGGAGGAAGTCGTGAACAAGGCCGAGCTCATCGAGGCGCTCGCCGTTCGCCTGGGGGACCGGAAGACGGCGACGGCCGCGCTCGACGCGGTCCTCGCTGAGGTCCAGGCGGCGGTCACCAAGGGCGAGAAGGTGGCGATCACCGGATTCGGAGCGTTCGAAAAGCGCGTCCGGGGCGCCCGAACAGCGCGCAACCCACGGACCGGCGAGGCGGTGAAGGTCAAGAAGACATCCGTCCCGACCTTCCGGCCGGGCGCCGGATTCAAGGAGATGGTGGCCAGCGGCAAGGTGCCGAAGGCCACGGCGGCGGCGAAGAAGACCGCCACGGCCGCCGCCAAGACCACCGCCGCCAAGGCCACGGGCGCCAAGGCCACGGGTGCCAAGGCCACGGGTGCCAAGGCGGCCGGCGCCAAGGCCACCACGGCGGCGGCGAAGAAGACCGCCGCGGCGAAGACCACGGCGGCCAAGAAGACCGCCGCGGCCAAGAAGACCACGGCGGCCAAGGCGGCCAAGACCACCGCGGCGAAGAAGACCACGACCGCCAAGGCCGCCCCGGCGAAGAAGACCACCGCGGCCAAGAAGACCACGGCGGCGAAGAAGACCGCGGCGGCGAAGAAGACGACCGCGGCCAAGAAGGCCCCGGCGAAGAAGGCTCCGGCCAGAAAGGCCGCGGCCACGCGCTGATGCTTAGCGGTACGAGGGCGTCCACCGGCACGGTGGGCGCCCTCGCCGCGTCCACGCGCTGGTCGTCGGGGCGTTGACCGGGCGGTGTGCCACACGCGGAACCGCTTCCGGTCGGCGAAAGGCAGCCCCGTGCGCTCCCGCCACCTCACCACCCGCACCCTCGCCCCGGGCGTCGTCCTGCTGGTCGGGGTCGGCCGGTCAGAGGCGGTCGGCGGCGAGCAGTCGGTCCCCGGTGAAGGCGAGCAGCCAGCCGCCGCCCTTCGGGGTGGTGAAGTCGCCCGCCCGCCCGCTGAGCCGCTCCAGGGCGGCCGGGATCACCTTGCCCTGGCTGCACACCCCCACCTGCTCGCCCGAGGCCGCCAGCTCGGTCAGGCGGGCGGCGACGGCCAGCGCGCACTCGTCGGGCTGCTGACCGGGCCGTGGCTCGTCCAGGTCGCCGCTCACCTCGATCGGCAGGTCGAGCAGCGCCGCCGCCGGGTCGAGGGTCTGCACGCACCGGCGGGCCGAGGCCGACAGCAGCCGCGCCGGGCGGACCAGCGCCACCAGCGGGGCCAGCGCCTGCGCCTGCGCCCAGCCCCGGGCGTCGAGCGGCCGGCCGGTGTCCGGGCCGGACCAGGTGCCCCGCTTGCCGGCGTGCCCGTGCCGGACGAGCGCGAGCGTCCCGGTCACCGCCGGCAGGGCCGCGAACGCGGCCAGCACCTCCGCGTCGTGCGGGTAGCTGACCAGCCGGACGGCCTCGTCGACGTCGAGCCAGCGCACCTCGTCGACCTCCGTGCCCGGCTGGAAACCGCCGTCGGCCACCGCCCGCATCGACCAGTAGTCGACCACCTTCGGCCGGCCCTCGCTCCGGTAGCGCACGCTGGGCAGCCGCACCTGCGGCACCGCCCAGACGTCGGCCTCCTCGGCCACCTCGCGTACGGCGGCGAGCAGGGGGTGCTCGTCCGGCTCCAGCTTGCCCTTCGGCAGCGACCAGTCGCCGTAGCGGGGCCGGTGCACCAGGCACACCAGCACCCCGACGCCCCGGCCGCCCGGGCCCACGGCGGTCGGGTCGGGGGCGTCGGCGGGGCGCCACACGACGCCGCCGGCCGCCCGGACCGGTGTCGTCCCGTCGGGGAGGTCGGCCGCCCAGCTCCGGCCCGGGCCGGCCGCGTCCCGCTCATCCAGCATCTGGTCAGCCTATGCGCGCGCGGGTCAGCCCGCCGTGCCACCGACCCGACGCAGCAGCAGATCCTGCAGGTGCACCAGCGGCTCCTCGGCGGTGCCGGTACGCCGGCTCCAGGTGCCGTCCGCCGCCAGCTCGAACGCCTCCACGTCGGGGCTCATCGCGGCGGCCATGACGTGGTCCAGCTCGGCCCGGGCGACCGGGTCGCTGACCCGCACCAGCGCCTCGACGCGGCGGTCCAGGTTGCGGTGCATCAGGTCGGCCGAGCCCATCCAGAACTCGGCGTCGCCGTTGTTGCCGAACCGGAAGATCCGGGAGTGCTCCAGGAACCGGCCCAGGATGGAGCGGACCCGGATGTTCTCCGACAGGCCCGGCACCCCCGGCCGCAGCGTGCACATGCCTCGGATCAGCAGGTCGACGTGCACGCCGGCCCGGGAGGCCCGGTAGAGGGCGTCGGTGACCTCCTCGTCGACCAGCGAGTTCACCTTGATCTGCACGAGCCCGGGCATGCCGAGCCGCACGTGCGAGATCTCCCGCTCGATGCGTTCGATCAGCCCACTGCGGATGCCCTGCGGGGCGACCAGCAGCCGCCGGTACGCGGTCTGCCGGCTGTAGCCGGTGAGCACGTTGAACAGGTCGGTCAGGTCGGCGCCGATCTCCGGGTCGGCGGTGAGCATGCCGAAGTCCTCGTAGAGCCGCGCGGTCTTCGGGTGGTAGTTGCCCGTGCCGATGTGGCAGTAGCGGCGGATCTGGTTGCCCTCCTGGCGTACCACCAGGGCGGTCTTGCAGTGCGTCTTCAGGCCCACCAGGCCGTAGACGACGTGGCAGCCGGCGCGCTCCAGGGTGCGCGCCCAGCCGATGTTGGCCACCTCGTCGAACCGCGCCTTCAGCTCGACCAGCACCACCACCTGCTTGCCGGCGGCCGCCGCCTCGACCAGCGCGTCGACGATCGGCGAGTCGCCGCTGGTGCGGTAGAGGGTCTGCTTGATGGCGAGCACGTCGGGGTCGGCGGCGGCCTGCTCGATGAAGCGCTGCACGCTGGTGGCGAACGAGTGGTACGGGTGGTGCACCAGGATGTCGCCGTCGCGCAGGGTGGCGAAGACGCTGCGCGGCACCTCGCCCTCGGTGAGCCGGGGATGGGTGGCCGGCACGAACGGGGGGTCCTTCAGGTCCGGCCGGTCGGCCTCGTTGTAGAGCTGCCACAGCGCGGAGAGGTCCAGCAGGCCGGGCACCCGCAGCACCTCCTGGTCGTGCATGTCCAGCTCGCGGACGAGCAGCTCCAGCATGTGGTCGGAGATCGCGGCGTCCACCTCCAGCCGGACGGGCGGGCCGAACCGGCGCCGGGCCAGCTCCCGTTCCAGGGCCTGGAGCAGGTCCTCGTCGCGGTCCTCGTCGACCTCCACCTCGGCGTTGCGGGTGACCCGGAACAGGTGGCACTCGACCACCTGCATGCCGGAGAAGAGCTGCCCCAGGTGCACCGAGATCAGGTCCTCCACCGGCAGCATCCGCACGCCCGGCAGGTCCCGGTGCACCCGGACGAACCGGGGCACGTTGTTCGGCACCTTCACGCGGGCGAACAGCTCGGAGCCGCCGTCCGGGTCGCGGACCGCGACGGCCAGGTTGAGCGACCGTCCCGAGATGTACGGGAACGGGTGCGCCGGGTCGACCGCCAGCGGCGTCAGCACCGGGAAGATCTGCTCCCGGAAGTACGCGCGCAGCCGCTCCCGCTCGGGGTCGTCCAGGTCCGCCCAGCGCAGGATGCGGATGTCCTCGGCGGCCAGCTTCGGCAGGACGTCGTCGGTGAAGCAGGCCGAGTGCCGGGTGACCAGCGTGGCGGCCTTCTCGGCGACCAGTTCCAACTGGGTACGCAGCGGCAGCCGGTCGCCGCCGCGCACCGGGAGACCGGCCTGCAGCCGCCGCTTCAGGCCGGCCACCCGCACCATGTAGAACTCGTCCAGGTTGCTGGCGAAGATGGCCAGGAACTTGGCCCGTTCCAGCAGCGGCGTGCGCGGGTCCTCGGCGAGCGCCAGCACCCGGGCGTTGAAGTCGAGCCAGGAGAGCTCCCGGTTGAGGAAGCGGTCCTCGGGCAGCGGCGCCACGGCGGGCGGCTCGTCGTCGGCGCCGGGCGCCGCCGGGGCCGCCGACGGGTCCGGGGCCGGGGCCGACGGGGCGGCGGGGGACGGCCCGGTGACCGGGTCCAGCACCTCCTCCAGGCCGGCGGAGGCGGCCGCCGCGTCGGGGCCGGCGTCGTCCGTCCGGGCGGTCTCGGCCGACCCGGCGGGGCGGAATCGGCCGTCGACGCCCCGAGCACGGGTGCCGTTGCGGGCGGCGGCCGGGTCGGCGGCGCGTGGCGGTCGGTTGGTGGGCTCGCGAGGGGTGCTCACCTGCCCATAATCACCCGAGCCGGGTTAACGCAAAATGAACATCGACCAGTCGTTCAGGCCATCGTCGGCAAGGTCACCCGGACGACCTCGCCGGCGGCGTCGGTCTCGACGCGCAGCCGCTGGCCGAGACGGAGCAGCCGCAGGCCGGAGGCGTCGAACGCCCGCGCCGGGAAGGCCAGCTCGGTGCCGTCGTCGAGGAGCAGCATCCCGCTGCGGGTCGCCGCGTCGTAGGTGGCCACCGTGCCCTGCATGTCCCGCACGCTACACCGCCCGCAGCCCGGCACGCCGCCCGCACGCGCCGCACCCACCCGCCGCACCCACGCGGCCGGCGCGCGTCAGGCGGGGCAGCCGGCGGCGGCGAGCGCGGCGGTCTCCGGCCCCAGCCCGAGCCGGGCCGCCGCGGCCAGGTCGTCGGCGGTGTCCACGTCGCGGCGCAGGCTCGGCCAGTCCCCGCTCAGGGCCAGCGCCCCGCTCGCCGCGTGCGCGGCGGCCGAGCCGACCCCGAACCGGGGATCCAGCGGAACGCCCGGCGGCGCGGCCAGCAGCACGGTGCCGTCGCCGGGGGCGTCGGGCACGTACCGGCGTACGCCCGCCGGGCCGGCCTGCGCCGCGTGCAGCGCCGCCGCCAGCTCGGCCGGGCGCAGCGCGGGCAGGTCGGCGGTGAGCCCGGCCACCCAGCCGCCGCCGGCGGCCGACGCGCCGTGCCGGAAGGCGGCGTTCAGGCCGGCGTCCGGAGCGTCCGGCAGGGCCCGCGCGCCCGCCCGGCGGGCCGCCGCGGCCACCCGGGCGTCGTCGGTGACCACCAGCACCCCGGCCACCGCCGGGCAGGCCCGCACCGCGGCGACCGTGTCGGCCGCCAGGGCCAGCGCCAGCGCCTCGTGCGGTACGGCCGGCAGCGCCCCCCGCAGCCGGCTCTTCGCGGCGGCGAGGCGCTTCACCGGCACCACGACGGTCCACCTCGGCTGACTCACACCCGCCATCCTGCCAGCCGGGCGGCGGTACCCTCTCTGGCCGGACCCGGGGCGAGCAGGCATGATTTCCGCTGCGGGCGTGACCGGGTGCGGATCCGGTGCGGGTCGGGGCGGCACGAGGAGGCGCAGTGACACGGCGGAGGCTGGGATTCTGGCAATGGTTCGCCGTGGTGCTGGTCAAGCCGGTCATGACGGTCTGGACGCGGCGCACCTGGCGCGGCATGGAGCACCTCCGCCGCGACGGCGGCGTGATCATCGTGCCGAACCACATCTCGCACGCCGACCCCCTCGTCGCCGCGCACTTCGTCTACGACTCCGGCCGCTGGCCGCGGTTTCTCGGCAAGGCCAGCGTGTTCCGGGTCCCGGTGGTCGGCTGGATCCTGCACCGGTGCCGGCAGATCCCGGTCGAGCGGGGCACCGTGGACGCGGTGAAGTCGCTGGACGCCCTGGTCGCCGCGCTCGACGAGGGCGGCGCGGTGGTGATCTACCCGGAGGGCACCACCACCCGCGAACCGGACCTGTGGCCGATGCGGGGCAAGACCGGGGCGGCCCGGCTCGCGCTCGCCACCGGCGCGCCGGTGATCCCGGTCGCCATGTGGGGCCCGGAGCGGATCTTCGACCCCCGCCGGGCCCGGCTGAACCCCCGCCCCCGGCTCCCGGTGACCGTGGTCGCCGGCCCGCCCGTCGACCTGAGCCGGTGGACCGGGGCCACCCCGACGAAGGCCGTCCTCGAGGAGATGACCGACACCATCATGCTGCGGCTGCGTGACATGCTCGCGGAGATCCGGGGCGGCACGCCGCCGCCCCTGTGGGAACGACCGGGCCGCACCGGCGGCGAGCGCCGGCCGGGGGCGGCGGCGTGAGCGAGCGGTGCGAGCGAACCATCAGGCACAGCAGCGTGGCGCCTCGCGCCGCCGCCGAGCGGAGCGAGGTGGCGGCGTGAGCGGGCACGTCGCGGTGCTGGGGGCCGGCTCGTGGGGGACGGCGTTCGCCAAGATCCTCGCCGACGCCGGCCGGGACGTCACCATCTGGGCACGCCGCCCGGCGGTCGCCGACACGATCCGCGCGCGGCGGCGCAACCCGGAGTACCTGCCGGACGTGCTGCTGCCGTCCCGCGTCACGGCGACCGGGGACGCCGCCGAGGCGATCACCGGAGCCGAGCTGGTGGTGCTGGCCGTGCCGTCGCAGACGCTGCGCGGCAACCTCGCCGAGTGGACCGGGCACCTGCACCCGGACGCCACCCTGGTCTCGTTGATGAAGGGCATCGAGCTCGGCACCACCAGGCGGATGAGCGAGGTGATCGTGGAGACCGCCGGGGTGGCGGCGGACCGGGTGGTGGTGGTCTCCGGGCCCAACCTGGCCCCCGAGATCGCCGCCGAGCAGCCGGCCGCCACCGTGGTCGCCTGCACCGACCCGGACCGGGCCACGCTGGTGCAGCGGTCGATCACCACGCCCTACTTCCGCCCGTACACCAACGACGACGTGATCGGCTGCGAGCTGGGCGGCGCGGTGAAGAACGTGATCGCGCTGGCGTACGGGATCGCCGTCGCGATGGGCTTCGGCGACAACACCCGGGCCATGCTGGTCACCCGGGGGCTCGCCGAGACCGCCCGGCTCGGGGTGGCCCTCGGCGCCGACCCGCTCACCTTCGCCGGCCTGGCCGGAATGGGCGACCTGGTCGCCTCCTGCTCCTCCCCGATGGCCCGCAACCGCACCTTCGGCGAGCACCTGGGCCGGGGCGCGACCCTGGAGGAGGCCCGCGTCGCCACGCGGCAGACCGCCGAGGGGGTCAAGAGCGCGCTCGCCATCCGCGACCTGGCCCGGGCGCACGCGGTGGAGATGCCGATCACCGAGCAGGTCGAGCTGGTCTGCCACGAGGGTGTCGACCCGCGCCTCGCCGTCGACGCCCTGATGAGCCGGACGACGAAGCCGGAGTGAACGAGTGACCGAACCACACGACGGCACCCGTTGCGTCCGCGCCGGCCTGCCCGAGCCGGCGCCCGGTCAGCCGTTCCTGCCGGGGCCGGTCTTCGCCGCGCCGTACCACCTGGACCCGTGGGCGGGCCCGGCGGCGGCGCCGAACGGCTACGGCCGGCCGGACAACCCCACCCGCCGGCTGCTGGAGGCGGCCGTCGGGGAGCTGGAGGGGGGCGAGTGCCGGGTCTTCGCCAGCGGGCAGGCCGCGATCACCGGGCTGCTGCTGACGGTGCTGAGGCCGGGGGACACCGTGGTGCTCCCGTCGGACGGCTACTTCGCCGTCCGGGCCTTCGCCCGGGACACCCTGGAGGGGAACGGGGTGCGGGTGCTCCTCGCCCCGACCGCCGGCCCGTATCCGGCCTTCGACGGCGTACGCCTGGTGCTGCTGGAGACCCCGGCGAACCCCGGCCTGGACGTCGCCGACGTGCCGGCGCTGGCCGCGCGCGCGCACGCCGCCGGCGCCCTGGTCGCGGTCGACAACACCACCGCCACGCCGCTCGGGCAGCGCCCGCTGGACCTCGGGGCCGACCTCGTGGTGGCCTCCGGCACCAAGGCGCTCACCGGGCACTCGGACCTGCTGCTCGGCTACGTCGCCACCCGCTCCACCGAACTGCTGGACGCGGTGACCGCCTGGCGGAACGTCACCGGTGCGGTGCCCGGCGCGTTCGACGCCTGGCTCGCGCACCGGTCGCTGGCCACCCTCGACCTGCGGCTGGCCCGGCAGACCGCGAACGCCGAGGCGCTCGCCGGGCTGCTCGCGGGGCGGTCCGACGTGACCGGGCTGCGCTGGCCGGGGCTGCCCGGCGACCCGGCCCACCCGGTGGCGTCGGTCCAGATGCGACGGATCCCCGGCGTGCTCTCCTTCGACCTCGGCGACGCCGCGCGGGTGGCGCGTTTCCTCGACGCGGCCCGGCTGGTCGCCGCGGCCACCTCCTTCGGTGGGCTGCACACCACCGCCGACCGGCGGGCCCAGTGGGGCGACGACACTCCGCCCGGCTTCGTCCGGCTCTCCTGCGGCATCGAGGACGCCGTCGACCTGGTCGCCGACGTGGCCGCCGCGCTCGACGCCAGCCGCTGAGCTATCGTGACCGTGGCCCGTACGGGCCGTCCGTGGCCCGCGCCGGGCCCGACCGGAGGAGGTGAGTCCGATCCACCCGACAGGCAGGACCGACGCTCCCCTCCGACGCCACGCCGGCTGACCCGGCGGCCGGGAGCGTCGACGAGCGCTCCCGGAGGTTCACCATGACCGTTTCCTTCCACCCCGACCGGCCCGCCCTCGTGCACCGGCTGCGCGCCGCCGGCTGCGTCTACGCCGAGGACGAGGCGGACCTGCTGATCGCCGCCGCCGACTCGCCGCGGGCGCTCTCCGACCTGGCCGACCGCCGGGTCGCCGGGCTCCCGCTCGAGCACCTGCTCGGCTGGGCCGAGTTCTGCGGCGAGCGGATAGCCGTCGACCCCGGCGTGTTCGTGCCGCGCGCGCGTACCGCCCTGCTGGTCGACGCCGCCGTCGCGGTGACCGGTCCGGCGGCGGCCGTGGTGGACCTGTGCTGCGGCTCCGGCGCCACCACCGTCGCGCTGGCCCGCCGGCTCGCGCCGCGCTGGCTGGCCGCCGCCGACGTCGACCCGGCCGCCGTGGCCTGCGCCCGGCGCAACCTGGCGCCGCTGGGCGTGCCGGTCTTCCACGGCGACCTGTACGAGCCGCTGCCGGCGCGCTGGCGGGGGAGCCTGGACCTGGTGGTGGCCAACGCCCCGTACGTGCCGACGGCGGCGGTGGCGCTGATGCCGCCGGAGGCCCGGCTGCACGAGGCGCCGGTGGCCCTGGACGGCGGGTCGGACGGGCTGGCGGTGCTGCGCCGGGTGGCCGCGGGCGCGGCGCGCTGGCTGGCCCCGGGCGGGCACCTGGTGGTGGAGACGAGCGAGGCGCAGGCGGACGCGCTCTGCGCGGCGCTGACCGCCGCCGGCCTGGATCCCGCGGTGACCCGCGACGACGACCGGGACGCCACCGCCGTCACCGCCCGCCGCCCCGCCTGACCGGGGCTCCGCGTCTCGGCGCGGGCCGCCCGCTCCCGACGCGCGGCAGGTGCGCGAGGTCTCCCGCCGGCCGCCGGGCCGCCAGTTCGGGTGGGTCCACCGTCGCCCGGCGGCGCGCGGGCGCCGCGCGGGAGGCCCGCCGTGGCCCGCCCGTCGACGGCCCCACCGGCTCCCAACGGCGGGACCGTCGACGGCGCGGGGGTGCCGGCGTCGCGTGCGGGCAGGCGGCGCCGGCGCCGAGGGTGGGGTCAGCGGCGGGGCGGCGCCGTGGCGAAGGCGGCCCAGGCGGCGGGCGGGAAGAGCAGCGCGGGACCGGACGGGTCCTTGGAGTCGCGGACGGCGACGGTCTCCGGGAGCACCGCCATCTCCACGCACGCCCCCTCGTCGCCGCTGTGGCTGCTCTTGCGCCACCGGGCCGCGGCGAGCGTGGCGCTGGTCGTCGGTGTCATGGTCCTACCGTCCCTTCAGGAGTTGGAGAAGCTGGTCGCGGCTGGCCGCCGGGCTGAGCGCGACGGTCCGCAGGTGCTCCATGATCTTGGTGCAGGTACGCAGGTCGCCCGGCCGGTCCAGGACCATCTGCCCGGCCACGGTCTCCACCGAGGCGATGATCGGGTCCTCCGGGTCGGCGAACTCCAGGATGTGCAGCGAGCCCCGGGTGCCCCGGTGATAGCCGGCGGCGAGGGGGATCACCTGCACCGTGATGTTGGGTAGTTCGCCCATCTTCAGCAGGTGGTGGAGCTGGCTCTCCATCACCGACCGGTCACCGACCGGCCGCAGCAGCGCGCCCTCGTCGATGATGGCGTCCAGGATCGGCGGCTTGTCGCCGGTGAGCCGCTGCTGCCGGTCGAGCCGGACCTGGACCCGCTGCTCCACCTCGTCGTCGCCGAGGGTGTGCGGGCCGCCCCGCATGACGCCTCGGATGTAGTCGGCGGTCTGCAGCAGGCCCGGCACCACGGACGGCTCGAAGTTGGCGATCCCGGTCGCCTCGGCCTCCAGGGCGATGAAGTCGATGGTGCGCCGGTCCAGCAGGTACGAGTACGACACCCACCAGCCGGGCTTGCGCGCGTCCTTGGCGAGCTGGACGGCTGCCGCCACCTCGTCCGCGCCGACCCCGTAGAGGGTGAGCAGGGCGCGCACGGTGGCCGGGCTGACCAGCGTCTGCGCGTTCTCGTAGCGGGACAGGGTGCTGCGGGTGCTGCTGATCTCGTCCGCCGCCGCCTCCAGCGTGAGGCCGGCGGCTTCCCGGTGGGTGCGCAGCGCGATGCCCAGGCGGCGGGCCCGGGCGGTCTTGGGAGCCATGCATCGATCGTCGCACATCTTTCCGGGAAGGTGTAGATGAGAGAACGTCGATGAGAGTTGCATTCACGGCTGTATACGTGTCAATCTGTGGTCGCGTCCTCACCGCCGGTTGTCGTGGCGACGGTGGTGGTGAGTGACCGGAGGGGATGGGGCGCGCGGCGATCGGGTTTCCCCCCGAGCCCGATCGCCGCGTGCCACGCCCCTGGCCCGTCAGCCGGAAGGGATTCGACGTGCGTACTCGTCAGCAGGCCCGCGCCGACCGCCCCGGCGGCCTCCGATGACGCGGTTCCTCGTGGTGCTGACCGACGTCCGCCCCGTCGACGGCGCCGGCCGCGACGAGCGGACCTGCCCCGAGCGGCGCCGCCAGGTGGTCGGCGCGACCAGCCGCGAGGCGGCCGACCGGATCGCCGGCGCGTTCATGGCGCTGGGCATGGTGCGGGCCGGCCGGCAGCGGGTCAAGGTGATCGCCATCGGCCGGCGGCACGTGCGCGGCTGACGCCGCCCCGGGCGGCGCTGGTCGGGAGGCGGCCCGGGCGGCCGCGGTCGGTCGACGCCGCCCTGGCGGCGCGGTCGGGAGGCGGCCCCGCCGGGCGGAGAGCCCGCCCGGCAGGAGGCCCGGCCCGGCGGAGAGGCGCGGCCCGGCGCCCCGCCGGGCCGTCCGGCGTCACAGCATCCGGCGCCGCTTCAGGTACGCCACCAGGTCGTCGTAGACGCCCCCCTCGTTGGCGAACATCGCCACGTTGCGGGCCGTGGCCATCCACGGCTTCGTCGAGGGCCGGACCTCCTTCGCCGCCCGCTCCAGGTCCCGCTGCTCGATCATCCGCACCTCGCCGGTGCGTACGGAGTCGGCCATCGCGTACTCGGCGGCGGTCTCGCAGAGGTGGGCCAGGTCGGCGCCGGAGTAGTCCTCGGTGGCCGCCACGATCTTCCGCAGGTCGATGCCGGCGATCGGCCGCTCGCGCAGGTGGTACTCCAGGATGGACGCGCGCGCCTCCGCGTCGGGCGGCAGCACCAGCACCATCCGGTCGAGGCGGCCCGGGCGGCGCAGCGCCGGGTCGACGTCCCACGGCGTGTTGGTGGCGGCCAGCACGAAGACGCCCTCGTTGCTGCCCTCCATCCCGTCCAGCTCGGCCAGCAACTGGTTGCCCAGCGTCCGCATCGAGCTGGAGCCGACCTGCGAGCGCTTGTGCCCCAGCGCGTCGACCTCGTCGAGGAAGAGCACGCAGGGGGCGTTGCGGCGGGCCGCCTGGAACAGCTCGTGCAGGTTGCGCTCCGAGTTGCCCATCCACATGTCGAGCACGTCCACGATCGACAGCGAGATGAACTTGGCGCCCATCTCCCCGGCGACCGCGCGGGCCAGGAAGGTCTTGCCGCAGCCGGGCGGGCCGTAGAGCATCAGGCCGCCGCGCAGGCTCTTGCCGTACATCTTGCGCAGTTGCGGGTTGCGCAGCGGGCCGAGGAAGGCCAGCTCCAGCCGCTCCTTGACCGCCGCCATGCCGCCCACGTCGGCCAGCCGGATGCCGGAGGTCTCCACGTCGTACACCCGGTCGGAGTCGCCGGCCACCGGCTCCGGCTCGTCGCCGGCGCGGGCGAAGCGCGGCGGCACGACGTCGGCCAGCTCCTGCTCGTAGGCCGCCAGCGGGTCGTGGCCGGCGGTCGCGGCGGGACCGCCGGGCCCGGCCGGCGCCGGGCGCTGCGCCGGCGGCTGCGGGCCCGCCGGGGCCGGCGCCGGCGGCGGGGGTACGGAGCCGCCCAGCGCCCGCTGCATGAGGGCCTGCGCCTGGTCGTTGCCCGGATCCCGGGCGAGCGCCTGTCCGACCTGCGCGATCGCCTCCCCGGCCCGGCCGGCGTCCAGCAGCAGCGAGGCGAGGTGGAGTCGCAGCGGCAGGTCGTCGGGGCGGGCGTCCAGGGCCGCCGTCAGGGACTCGATGAGGGGATCAGCGCTCATAGGACGAGCAGCGTAGTGGGCGCCCGGTGCCGTCACCTCCCCGGATCTCCGCGCGGGCGGTTACGCAACGTACATCCTTTGTTGACCGATTGCGGCGTCGGGTCGGCCGTCCCCGGGTATCGGCAGCCGGGGCCCGCAACGCACAGTAAGGTCAACCGGGTGAGCGCCACCACCGGCGCAGCAGTCGCGTACGAAGAGGTGACCGGAGTGACCACCCCAGGCAGGACCCGCGTGGCGATCGTCTTCGGCGGCCGCAGCCCGGAGCACGGCATCTCCTGCGTCAGCGCCGGCAGCGTGCTCGGCGCCCTCGACCCGGACGAGTTCGAGGTGGTGCCGGTGGGCATCACCCGGGCCGGGCAGTGGGTGCTGACCAGCGGTGACCCGGCCCAGTTGGCGATCAACGCGCGCCGACTGCCGGAGATCACCGCCGAGTCCGGCGCCGACATCGTGCTGCGCGCCGACCCCACCGGCAACGGGCTGATGGTGCTCGACCCGACCGAGGGTCCCCGGGCGCTCGCCGACGTCGACGTGGTCTTCCCGGTGCTGCACGGCGCGTACGGGGAGGACGGCACCATCCAGGGCATGCTGGAGATGGCCGGCATCCCGTACGTCGGGGCGAACGTGTTCGCCTCCGCCGCCGCGATGGACAAGGAGTTCACCAAGAAGCTCTGCGCCGCCGAGGGCATCCCGGTGGGCCCGTACGCGGTGCTGCGCAGCGGGATGACGCTGAGCGAGGCGGACAAGGAGCGGCTCGGCCTGCCCGTGTTCGTCAAGCCGTCGCGGGCCGGTTCGTCGTTCGGCATCACCAAGGTCACCGACTGGGCGGACCTGGACGCCGCCGTCGCCACCGCCCGCCAGATCGACCCGAAGGTGCTGGTCGAGGGCGCGGTCGTCGGCCGCGAGATCGAGTGCGGCGTGCTGGAGGGCGAGGCCGGCGGCGCGCCGGAGGCGTCGGTGCTCGCCGAGGTGCGGGTGGTCGGCGAGTACGACTTCTACGACTTCGAGGCGAAGTACATCGACTCCGAGGAAGCCTGCGAGTACGACATCCCCGCCGGCCTGCCCGATCAGGTGACCCGGCAGGTCCGGGAGTACGCCGTCCGCGCCTTCACCGCGCTGGACTGCGCCGGGCTGGCCCGGGTCGACTTCTTCGTCACCCCGGAACTGGACGTCTACCTGAACGAGATCAACACGATGCCGGGCTTCACCCCGACGTCGATGTTCCCTCGGATGTGGGCGGCGTCCGGGCTGGAGTACCCGAAGCTGGTCAACCGCCTCATCCGCACCGCCCTGCACCGGGGCGTCGGCCTGCACTGACCTGCAAGGAAGGGCGCCTTCCTGACGCCAGATGCATAGGAAGGGTCCCTTCCTGACGACTGACGTCGGGGAGGGACCCTTCCTGGCGGGCGGACGGGCGGGCGTCAGCCCTGGCAGCCCCGCGGGGCGTCGCCGCCGGAGGGCACGGAGGCCACGATCGTCTCCGAGATCGGAGAGACCCACTGCAACGCCTGCCCGTACGACCGCGGCACGCGGACGGTGACGGCGGTCTCCCGGTCCAGCGTGGTGAGGACGGTGGCGTCGGTCTCCTCCTGGGCGTACCAGCAGACCTGGTTGACCGTCCACACGTCGTCCGTCTCGCCGACGGTCGGCTCCGCGCCGCCGCAGGCCAGGGTGAGCGCCGGGTCGCCGTACGCGGCGTTCTGCTCCGACCCGGCGGTGACCGGGCGCTGGGCGAGGTCGTTGACCGTGGGCGGCAACTGGGAGAGCAGCGCCCGGCAGACCGTGGCGGGCCGTTCGGCCAGCGCCGGGGCGGCCATCTCGACCGGGGCGGTGGACTGGGCGCGGGGAGCGCTGGCCGTGGCGCTCGGCGCGGCGGCCGGCTCGGCCGAGTCGTCCGGCGAGAGCTGGACGAAGGCGAGCGCGCCCACCAGCGCGGTGACGGGCAGCGCGACCAGCGTGGCGATCAGCGCGGCGCTCCGGGTCGTCCGGTCCCGGGCCGGGCGGTCGGGGGCGGCCTCGTCCGCCTGGGCGGAATCGGTCACGGGAGAGTCAGTGATCTTGTCCACTTACAGGCGCACCACCGAACACGTGAGGGTGCGGGTGATGCCGGGCACCATCTGCACCTTGCTGACGATGAGTTTGCCGAGCTCGTCGACGGTGTTCGCCTCGGTGAGCACGACCACGTCGTACGGCCCGGTGACGGCGTCGACCCGCACCACGCCGGCAAGGTCCCCGATGTGACCGGCCACGTCACGCGCGCGGCCGACCTCGGTCTGGATGAGGATGTACGCCTGTACCACGACTCGACCTCCGTCCGTCGCCGCCCGCGAGCGGCCCGAGAGGAGAAAGTACCTTACGGACCAGGTCTGATCCCTATCGGTGGTCGAGGAGAAGCGGTGAGCGAGCACGGCGGAGGGCCGGCATGAGTGTCGCGGGGGTCGGCGAGTTCGGCCTGATCGACCGGGTGACCGCCCGGTTGTCGTACGGATCGGGCGTTCTGCTCGGTCCCGGGGACGACGCGGCGGTGGTGGCCGCCCCGGACGCCCGGGTCGCGGCCTCGACGGACGTGCTGGTGGAGGGGCGGCACTTCCGGCGGGACTGGTCCGCCGCGCGTGACGTCGGCCACCGGGCGGCGGCGGCCAACCTGGCCGACATCGCCGCGATGGGGGCGGAGCCGACGGCGCTGCTGGTCGCGCTCTGCATGCCGCCGGAGCTGGAGACCGGGTGGGCCGAGGAACTCGCCGACGGGCTCGGCGCTGAGGCGGCGAAGGTCGGCGCGAGCGTGGTGGGCGGGGACATGTCCGCCAGCCCCACGCTGACGATCGCGGTCACCGCTCTCGGCGACCTCGGCGGCCGGCCGCCGGTGACGCGCTCCGGGGCGCGGCCCGGGGACGTACTGGCCCTGGCCGGCCGGACCGGGTACGCGGCGGCCGGACTGACCGTGCTCTCCCGGGGCTTCCGGACGCCGCGGCTGCTGGTGGAGGCGTACCGGCGGCCGGAGGTGCCGTACCGGGCCGGACCGCACGCGGCCCGGCTCGGCGCCACCTCGATGATCGACGTGTCGGACGGGCTGCTCGCCGACCTCGGGCACGTGGCGAGGGCCAGCGGCGTGGCCCTCGACGTGCGCCGGGACGCCTTCGAGGTGCCCCGGCAGATGCGCGACGCCGCCCAGGCCCTCGGCGTCGACCCGTACTCCTGGCTCCTCACCGGCGGCGACGACCATGCGCTGGCCGCGACCTTCCCGCCGGCGGTGGCGCTGCCGCCCGACTGGCGGCCGATCGGGCGGGTGACGGAGGGTTCCGGCGTCACGGTCGACGGCGGCCCGTACGACGGACCCGCCGGCTGGGACCACTTCCGGTAAGGGCCGGCGCTGGTCGTACCCTTTACTCCGTGAGTGAGATCGAGATCCGCGTCGAGCGCTTCGACTCGCCGGTCGCGCAGCGGCTGATCCGCGCCGCGCTGGCCGACCTCGGCGCCCGGTACGGCGGCAGCGGCGACGACACCCCGGTCGACCCGGGCGAGTTCGTGCCGCCGGCCGGCGCCTTCCTCGTCGCCCACCTCGGCGGCGAGCCGGTCGGCTGCGGCGGCTGGCGCAGCCACGGCGACGACGGCGACACGGCCGAGCTGAAGCGGATGTACACCGCACCGGCGGCCCGGGGCCGGGGCGTGGCCCGGGCGGTCCTGGCCGCCGTGGAGCGCTCGGCCCGCGAGCACGGGCGCAAGCGGATCGTCCTGGAGTGCGGCGACAAGCAGCCCGAGGCCATCGCCATGTACACCGCGGCCGGCTACGAGCGGATCCCGAACTTCGGCTTCTACAAGGACGCCCCGGGCTGCCTCTCGTTCGGCCGCACCCTCTGAGCCGCGGCCCGAGGGGCTCCCGGCCCGGCCGGGCAAGTCGCCGGGCCGGGCGCGGCGCGCTCAGGCGGTGGTGAACAGGATCTGCTCGGCACCCTTGCCGGCCGCGCCGGTCGCCTCGGCCGGGTCGGCGCCCCAGGCCAGCAGGTGACCGCTGCGCCTCAGCGAGGACGTCACCTCCGTCACGGTGTCGCCGACCGCCACGTCGAGCTGCACCTCCAGCACCCCGGGCACCCGGCGGGCCGCGCGCAGTCCGTCGACGGCGGTGACGGTGCCGGGCGCGGCCAGCAGGAACTCGACCGCCGCCGCGCCGGTCGGCCGCGCGGGCAGGGCGGGCCGCTCCCCGCGCAGCGTCCGCAGGTACGCCTCGACGAACCCGCACTCGTACGCGATCGACACCAGCGCGGTGATCATGTCGCCGGGCAGCCGGGCGGCGCACTCGACCAGCGTCGGCACCCCGTCGGCGACGATCCACTCGCTGTGCAGCGTGCCGGTGCGGAAGCCGGCGGCGGCGGCCAGCCGGGTCGCCACCCCGACCAGCTCCCGACGGGTGGCGTCGGGCAGCGCGGTCGGCACCGTGTGGCCGGTCTCCACCGGGGAGCGCCCCGGGAGCACCCGCTTGTCCGTGACGTTGGCGAAGATCACCTCGCCGTCGGCGACGAGCAGCTCGACGCTGTGCTCGTGCCCGTCGACGACCTGCTCGACGAGGACGCCGGTGGGCAGCCCCCGGCCGGTCGCCTCCGGCGGGTCCTCGGGCGAGGCGGTGCCCGCCCACGCCCCGGCGACCTCCGCCGGGTCGGCGATGATCTGCACGCCCAGGCTGCCCGAGCGGCGGGTGGGCTTCAGCACGCACCGGCCGCCGTGCCGCCGGGCGAACCCGGTCGCCGCGGCGGGGGAGTCGACCAGCGCGAAGGCCGGGTTGGCCAGGTCGACCTCGGCGGCGAGCAGCCGCATCCGGTGCTTGTCGGAGAAGACGTCGGCCGCCGCCGGACCGGCGCCGGGCAGGCCGAGCGCCTCGGCGAGCCGGGCGGCGGCCCCGACGGCGTACTCGAGGCCGGGCATGACCAGCCGGGCGGCGGCCAGCCCGGGTTCCCGGGCGACCAGCGCGGCGGCGTCGAAGCCGAGCTGGTACTCGGCGGGCACCACGCGGGAGATGAAGGGCATCTCGCGGGCGAACCGATCCAGCCCCCGGCGCTCGATGACGTCCGGTTCCTCGACGAGGACGACGCTGTCGGCGGGCAGCTCCTCGCTGAACCAGCGCAGCATCCCGAGGGAGGCGCCGACGATGACCATCTCGTCCCGGCCTAGGTCAAGCTGCACCAGTCGTCCTCCGCGCTCGGTTGCTCCTCGCGCCGGCCCGATCCGGACTCGCGGCGCAGGCAGACCCTAACCAGGCCCGCGACGTGCGGCGGAGGGGCGGTCGCGTACCCGTCAGCCGACCCGCCCGGACCCGACACGAGCCGGCCCGGGCGACGCGGGGCCGGCCTGTCGGGACGGGCGCGCGGCCGGGGCGCCGGAACCCCGGCACGAGGCCGGCGACCCGGACACGACAGAGCCGGCGGGCCCTCGTGGGGCCCGCCGGCACTGACGAGTGTGTAGCTGGTGCCTACCGCGTCAGGCGCGGGTGACCTTGCCAGCCTTGATGCACGAGGTGCAGACCTGCATCTTCTTGGTGTTCCCGCCACCGGCCGGGGTACGCACCGACTGGATGTTCGGGTTCCAGCGGCGGTTGGTCCGCCGGTGCGAGTGGGACACGTTGTGGCCGAAGCCCGGTCCCTTGCCACAGACGTCGCACACGCTAGCCACGGGATACTCCTGGGTTTGAAACGTTCATGAGGTCGCCGCCAGGCGCTGCCCGGGCAACCTGGCCAGGTTACCCGATGACCCGCGCACCCGACCAACCGGCCCCGGGCGGCGCCTCGGGGTGGGTCGGCACGACGCGGTCGCGGTGGTCCGGTCTCGCAGTCCCCTCCGGCGGCACCGTAGGAAGGGACGCGACCACGAGGGTAGTCCGGCCGCGGCCACGGGAACCGGCGGCCCCCGACCACCGGACCGGGTGGCGCGGGCTCGTCGGGGCGCCGACCTGACGGGCGGCCGGCGGCGCCGGGCCGGACACGCCGCCGGACGGCCGGCGGACCCCGGCGCGCGTCGGTGCCCGCCAGTAGGCTTCTCGCCGTGCTGGACACCCTCGACGCCGCCGCGATCCGCCGCTGGTGCGCGGGTGGGCTGGCCGCGCTCAGGCGGCACCAGGGCGAGATCGACGACCTGAACGTCTACCCGGTGCCCGACGGCGACACCGGCACCAACCTGGTGCTCACCCTCACCTCCGCGCAGCAGGCGCTGGCGATGGACCTCGGCACCCTCCCGGAGGACGGGCACACCCCGCACGGGCACGCGCTGCGGCTGATGGCCCGGGGCGCGCTGCTCGGCGCCCGGGGCAACTCCGGGGTGATCCTGTCGCAGATCCTGCGCGGCTTCGCCGACGCGGTCTCCGCCGTGCCCGCGGTGCGCGGGCGGGAGCTGGCCGCCGCGCTGCGCGACGCGACCACGGCCGCCTACGCCGCCGTCGCCCGCCCCGTCGAGGGCACGCTGCTCACCGTCGTCGCCGCCGCGGCCCGCGCCGCCGAGCGGGCGGACAGCGACGACCTGCGGGCGGTCGCCCGGGCGGCGGCGGGCGAGGCGGCGCGGGCGCTGGCCCGCACCCCGGAGCAGCTCCCCGCGCTGGCCCGGGCCGGCGTGGTCGACGCCGGCGGTCGGGGCCTCTGCCTGCTGCTCGACGCCCTGGTCGAGGTCGTCACCGGGGAGAGCCCCGGGCATCCCGCGCCCGCGTCGCGCGCGGCCCGCCCGCCGGCCACCGCCGTCCGCGAGACCGGTTCCGAGGAGTACGCCTACGAGGTGCAGTTCCTGCTCGACGCCGCGCCCGAGGCGGTGGCCCGGCTGCGGGCCGAGCTGGCCGCCCTGGGCGACTCGCTCGTGGTCGTCGGCGACGGCAGCGCCGGTGCGGGCACCTGGAACGTGCACGTGCACGTCAACGACGTCGGCGCGGCGATCGAGGCGGGCGTGGTCGCCGGCCGGCCGCACCGCATCTCGGTCACCCGCTTCGCCGACCAGGAGGCCCCCGCCCCGCCGATGGCGCGCGACGGCCGCGCGGCGGTGGTCGTGGCCGCCGGCGCGGGCATCGCCGAGCTCGTCGCCGGCGAGGGCGCCACGGTGGTGCCCGGCAACCCGTCCACCGGCGAGCTGCTGGACGCGATCCGCGCGACCGGCGCCGCCCGGGTGGTGGTGCTGCCCAACGACCCCAACACGCAGGCGGTGGCGAGCGCCGCCGCCAAGGAGGCGCACCGGCTGGGGATCAAGGTCAGCGTGGTGCCCACCCGGTCCCCGGTGCAGGCGCTGGCCGCCCTCGCGGTGCGCGACCCGGCCCGCCGCTTCGAGGACGACGTGATCGCGATGGCGGAGGCGGCCGGCGCCTGCCGCTACGCCGAGGTCTGCTACGCCAGCCGCGAGGCGCTGACCGTCGCCGGCCCCTGCCGCCCTGGCGACGTGCTGGCGCTGGTCGAGGGCGAGGTGCACCTGATCGGGTCGGACCTGGCCGACACCTGCGCCGCCGTGGTCGACCGGATGCTCGGCGGCGGCGGCGAGCTGGTCACCCTGCTCTCCGGGGCGGACGCCCCGGCCGGGCTGGCCGAGGCGGTCCGCGAGCACGTCGGCCGGCGCTGGCCGTTCGTCGAGGTGCAGGCGTACCCGGGCGGGCAGCCGCACTATCCGCTCCTGGTGGGGGTCGAATGACGTCCGAGCCGTGCACGGTGGACACGCCGCTGAAGAAGCTGGTCGGGGAGAAGACCGCGAAGGCCCTCGCGGGCCACCTCGACCTGCACACCGCGGGTGACCTGGTCTACCACTTCCCGCGCCGCTACGACGAGCGCGGCGAGCACACCGACATCCGCTCGCTCGACGTCGGCGAGCAGGTCACCGTGCTGGCCCAGGTGCAGCGCACCGCCGTACGCCCGATGCGCCAGCGCCGGGGCAACCTGCTGGAGGTGACGGTCGGCGACGGCTCGGGCGGCACCCTGACCCTCACCTTCTTCGGCAACCAGGCGTGGCGGGAGCGGGAGCTGCGCCCCGGTCGGTGGGGGCTGTTCGCCGGCAAGGTCACCGAGTTCCGGGGCAAGCGGCAGCTCAACGGCCCGGAGTACGTCCTGCTCGGCGAGGGCGGCGACGGCGAGGCGGCGGCCAACGAGGAGATCGAGGAGTTCGCCGGCGCGCTGATCCCGGTCTACCCGGCCGCCGCGGCGGTGCCCACCTGGGTGATCGCCCGCTGCGTCCGGGTGGTGCTGGACACCTTCACCCCGCCGGAGGACCCGCTGCCCGCCGCCGTGCGAGCGAGTCGCAACCTGGTCGGCATCGACGTGGCGCTGCGCGAGATCCACCGGCCGTCCAGCAAGGAGGCGCTCTACCGGGCCCGGCGGCGGCTCAAGTGGGACGAGGCGTTCGCCGTGCAGCTCACCCTGGTGCAGCGCAAGCACCGGGCCGCCGCGTGGCCGGCCCGGCCCCGTCCGGCGAAGCCCGGCGGCCTGCTCGCCGCGTTCGACGCCCGGCTGCCGTACGAGCTGACCCCCGGCCAGCGGGACGTGGGGGTGGAGATCGCGGCGGACCTGGCCACCGCCCACCCGATGCACCGGCTGCTCCAGGGCGAGGTCGGCTCCGGCAAGACGGTGGTCGCGCTGCGCGCGATGCTCCAGGTGGTCGACGCCGGCGGGCAGGCCGCGCTGCTGGCCCCGACCGAGGTGCTCGCCGCGCAGCACCACCGGGGCATCCTCGACCTGCTCGGGCCGCTCGGCCGGGCCGGCGAGCTGGGCGCGGCCGACGACGCCACCAGGGTCGAGCTGGTCACCGGCTCCCTGGGCGCGGCGGCCCGCCGGCGCGCCCTGGCCGAGGTGGCCAGCGGGGCGGCGGGCATCGTGCTCGGCACCCACGCCCTGCTCTACGAGGGCGTCGACTTCGCCGACCTGGGCCTGGTGGTGGTGGACGAGCAGCACCGGTTCGGCGTCGAGCAGCGCGACGCCCTGCGGGCCAAGGCCGACCAGCCGCCGCACGTGCTGGTGATGACGGCCACCCCGATCCCGCGCACGGTGGCGATGACGGTCTACGGCGACCTGGAGACCTCGACCCTCTCCCAGTTGCCGCAGGGCCGCTCGCCGATCGCCTCGCACGTGGTCCCGGCCGCCGAGAAGCCGGCCTTCCTCGACCGGGCCTGGCGGCGGCTGCGCGAGGAGGTGGCCGCCGGCCACCAGGCGTACGTGGTCTGCCCCCGCATCGGGGAGGGCCCGGCCAGCGAGGAGGAGCCGCCGGTCGACGACAACGGGCGGCGGCCGCCCATGGCGGTCACCGAGGTGGCGCCGCTGCTCGCCGAGGGGCCGCTGCACGGCCTGCGGATCGGCGTGCTGCACGGCCGGCTGCCCGCCGACGAGAAGGACGCGGTGATGCGCTCCTTCGCCGCCGGCGACGTCGACGTGCTGGTCGCCACCACGGTGGTCGAGGTGGGCGTCAACGTGCCGAACGCCACCGTGATGATCGTGCTCGACGCCGACCGGTTCGGCGTGTCCCAGCTGCACCAGCTCCGCGGCCGGGTCGGCCGGGGCTCGGCACCCGGCCTCTGCCTGCTGGTCACCGAGGCGCTGGAGGGCGCGTCCGCGCGGGAGCGGCTCGACGCGGTCGCCTCCACGACGGACGGGTTCAAGCTCGCCGAGCTGGATCTGGAGCAGCGACGCGAGGGCGACGTGCTGGGGGCCACCCAGTCGGGGCGGCGCTCGCACCTGCGGCTGCTGTCGCTGCTGCGCGACGCCGACCTGATCCGGGACGCCCGGGCCGAGGCGATCGCCCTGGTCGAGGAGGATCCGGAGCTGGCGCGGCACCCGGCGCTGGCGGCCTCGGTGGCGGCCCTGGTCGACGAGGAGCGCGCCGAATACCTGGAAAAGGGCTGACCGCCGGCCGGGCAGACGCGTCTACGATCGGTCGATGTCGACTCTTCCCCTCACGCGCGGCGTGCTTCTGCTGGCTCAGGGTGACAAGCTCGTCGTCGAGCGGGTCACCGGCTCGGCGGACGACGTCGCCGGGACGCCGTGTTCCCGAGCGACCCGGTTCCAGATCGCGTCGATCAGCAAGCAGATGACCGCGGCGGCCGTGCTGCTTCTCGCCGAACGTGGGACGCTCGACGTCGACGATCCCGTCGACCGCTGGGTGCCGCGCTGCCCGCCGGAGTGGCGCCCGGTCACGCTGCACCACCTGTTGACCCACACGTCCGGCCTGGGCCACTGGTCGGATCACCCGATGATCGATCTGGGCCGGCCCACCGACCCCGACGACCTGCTGGCACAGTTCCGGAGCGTCCCGCCGCTGTTCACCCCCGGATCGCGCTGGCACTACAGCAGCCCGGGCTACGTGCTGCTGGCCCATGCCGTCGAGCGGGCCGCCGGCCGGCCGTACGCCGAATTCCTCGCCAAGGAGATCTTCACGCCGCTCGGTATGACCGGCAGCTTCGCCGGCGCCCCACGGGACCGGGACGGCGTGGCCGTCGGGTACTCCGCCGGGGCGCCGGTTCCGTCCTGGGACCTGGACACCGTGAACATCGGCGCCGGGGACGTGTGGTGCTCCGCCGACGACCTGCTCACCTGGCTCGACGTGCCGCGGCGCGGACGGCTCCTGAAGCCCGCCTCGGTCGCCCGGATGACCACCTCGGTCGCGCCGACCGGGATCGCCGCCAGCGGCTACGGCTACGGCTGTTTCGTGGGGCCGTTGGCGGGGGAACGGGCGGTCTACCACTCTGGGGACAACGCCGGCTTCAAGGCCTTCGCCGCCTGGTTGCCGGAGTCCGACCGGCGGCTGGTGGTGTTGACCAACCAGGACGAGTTCGAGCATGCCCTGGTCGACACGGTGCTCGCCGCCGGCTGACCCGCCGCGGTGGCCGTCGCGTAGCGTCGTGCGCATGAGCAGGAGGAATCGGTGACCCGGATCGTGGCCGGGACGCTCGGCGGCCGCCGGATCGCCGCCCCGCCCGGGGCGGGCACCCGGCCCACCTCGGACCGGGTCCGCGAGGCGCTGTTCAGCGCGGTGCAGGCCGAGGTGGACCTGGCGGGCGCCCGCTTCGCCGACCTCTACGCGGGATCCGGCGCGGTCGGCCTGGAGGCCCTCTCCCGGGGCGCCGCGCACGTGCTGCTGGTGGAGTCCGACCCGCGCGCGGCCCGGGTGATCCGGGAGAACGTCGCGGCGCTGCGCGCCGCCCCGGCCGCCCGGCTGGTCACCGGCAAGGTCGCCACGGTGCTGGCGGCCGGCCCGGAAGGCGATCCGTACGACGTGGTCTTCGCCGACCCGCCCTACGCGGTGTCGGACGCGGAGGTCACCGCGATGCTCGCCGCGCTGGTCGGCGGCGGGTGGCTGGCCGCCGACGCCCTGGTCGTGGTGGAGCGGTCCAGCCGCACCGGGCCGGTCGGGTGGGTGGACGGTGTCACCGGCGAGCGCAGCCGCCGGTACGGCGAAACCACCCTTTGGTACGGTCGCCGATCATGAGACGTGCGGTGTGTCCCGGCTCGTTCGATCCGGTCACCAACGGACACCTCGACATCATCGGCCGGGCGAGCCGCCTGTTCGACGAGGTGATCGTCGGCGTGCTGGTGAACCAGTCGAAGAGCGGCCTGTTCACCGTCGAGGAGCGCATCGACATGCTCCGCGAGGTGACCGCCTCCTACGACAACGTCCGGGTCGAGTCGTTCCGTGGCCTGCTGGTCGACTTCTGCCGCGCGCAGCAGGCGAGCGTGCTGATCAAGGGCCTGCGGGCGGTCAGCGACTTCGACTACGAGCTGCAGATGGCGCAGATGAACATCGGCCTGGCCGGCGTCGAGACGCTGTTCATGCCGACCAACCCGCTCTACTCGTTCCTCTCCTCCAGCCTGGTCAAGGACGTGGCGAAGTGGGGCGGCGACATCTCCGCCCACGTGCCCGACCGGGTCCGGGAGGAGTTGCGGGCCCGCCTCGCGCCGCCGCCCCGCGACTGATCTCCGCCCGCCACCGGGGGGTCGGGCGCGCCGACCCCGACCGCCCGCCGGCCCCCGCCCGCCGCCTGCCCGTACGGAGCCGGCGGGACGGGCGGCGCGACGCGCCGGGCCGGGGTGAGAGGCGCGGTGTGGTCGTGGCGCGACATGATGTGTGGAGCGGGAACCCGGCCGTAGCCCGCATCATGTAGGTCGGCCCGACGAACGACAGGAGTGAGGTACCGGTGGACTCGCTCGATCGCATCGACGAACTGATCGCCATGGTGGAGCAGGCGCGTTCCGTCCCGATGTCGCGCAACAACTGCATGGTCGACCGGGGCGAGTTCATCGCGGCCCTCGACGAGCTGCGCGCCGAGCTCCCCGTGGAGGTGCGCAAGGCCGTCGCGCTGCTCGAGGAGCGGGACAAGATCATGGAGGCCGGCAAGCGGGAGGCCGACCGGATCATCAGCGAGGGTGAGGCGGAACACGCCCGCCTGGTCTCGGTGAACGAGATCACCGTCTCCGCCGAGCACGAGGGCGCCCGGATCATCGCCGAGGCGCGGGCCGAGGCGCAGCGCCTGCGCGAGGAGGTCGACGACTACGTCGACACCGCGCTGGCCAACTTCGAGCAGTTCCTCACCCGGGCGCTCGCCTCGATAGAGCGCGGCCGGGACAAGATGCACGCGCTGCGGGAGATCGGCACCTTCGCTGGGGATGAGGCGGAACGCCCGCTACCCTTCTGAGCGGCACCTCACCAGCCGACAGACGGGGCGGGCGTCGCCCCCGGTTCGACGGTCCGGCGGTCGCCCAGGTAACCTTTTTTGTCGGCCTCTCACCGGCCGGAGTCTGACTATGCCCAAACATTCGCCATCGACACTCGACCCCAGGTCGCCGCTGGTCCTCGACACGAGGGAGCTGCCGCGCCGGCCTGGTGCGTTGCGTACGGTCAAGCGGGTGGCACCGGCACCGGCGGACCTCGGCGTGGAGTTGATCGGCGTGCCGGAGGGCGCGGACCTCGACCTCGACCTGAGGTTGGAGTCGGTGTCCGAGGGCGTGCTCGTCTCGGGGACCGTCACCGGTCCCGTGCGTGGCGAGTGCGGCCGCTGCCTGCGCGAGATCAACGACTCGGTGGCCGTGCGGATCCAGGAGCTGTACGCGTACGAGAACAGCACCACGGACTCCACGACCGACGAGGACGAGGTGGGCCGGATGCAGGGAGACCTGATCGACCTGGAGCCGGCGCTGCGGGACGCGGTGGTGCTCGCGCTGCCGACCAACCCGCTCTGCCGGGAGGACTGCCCAGGCTTGTGCCCCGACTGCGGGGTGCACTGGGACGATCTGCCGGCCGACCACAGTCACCAGCAGATCGACCCGCGATGGGCGGGCCTGTCGCAACTGACCCGTAAAGAGGAGTAGGAACCGTGGCCGTCCCCAAGCGCAAGATGTCGCGCAGCAACACCCGCGCCCGCCGGGCGAACTGGAAGGCTGCCGTGGTCGCGACCGTGGCCTGCCCGCAGTGCAAGTCCGCCAAGCTGCCGCACGCCGCCTGCTCCGTCTGCGGCACCTACAACGGCCGCCAGGTCCTCGAGGTCTGACCTGGACGCCGAGTGACGCCCCCGACCGCAGGTCGGGCGGCGCGCGCACCCTGGCGAACGCCCGGTGCCCCGGCTCCCACCGACGCCGGCCGGACTCACCCGGCCGGCGTCGCGGCGGAGCCGGGCACCGCGCGGATCGCCGTTGACCTCCTCGGCGGGGACGACGCTCCCGACGTCGTGGTTGACGGCGCTCTGCGGGCCGTGCGCGCCGATCCCGACCTACATCTGCTTCTCGTCGGCCCGACCGAGACCGCCGGAAAGGTGGTCCACGCCCTCGACCCGGCGCAGCGCGCCCGGGTCGCCGTCCGGCCGGTCCGCACCGCCGTGAGCATGGCCGACCACCCCGTGGCCGCCCGCTCCGACAGCACCGTCCGCGCCGCCGTGCACGCCGTCCGCGACGGGGCCGCGGACGCTCTCGTCTCCGCCGGCTCGACCGGCGCCACCGTCACCGCCGTCGCCCTCGGCCTCGGCCGCTGGCCGGACGTACGCCGTCCCGCGCTGGTCGCCACCCTGCCGGCCGTCGCCGGCCCGGTGGTCCTGCTCGACGTCGGCGGCTCACTGGAGCCGCGCCCGGCCACCCTCGCCCGGCACGCCGTCCTCGGCGCGGCCTACGCCGCGGTGGCGCACGCCGTCGCGACCCCGCGCGTCGGGCTGCTCTCGGTCGGCACGGAGGCCGGCAAGGGCGACCGTGCCCGCCGGCTCGCCGATCCCGTCCTCGCCGCCGCGTCGCTGCCCTGCGGGGGTCGCTACGTCGGCCTCGTCGAGGGGTACGACGTCTCCCTCGGCGCGCGCGCGGATGTGGTGGTGACCGACGGCTTCACCGGTAACGTGCTGCTCAAGGCGATCGAGGGCGCGTACGCGATGGCCGGCGGGCTCCCGCCCGGCGGTGGCGCCCCCCGGGCGGCCGCCCTGCTCGGGGTGGCCGGCACGGTGGTCGTCTGCCACGGCGCGGCCCGGGCCGAGGACGTCGCCTCCGGCATCGCCCTGGCCGCCCATCTCTGGCGGCGGCGCGCCGCCGACCAGGTCCGCGCGCTGCTCGACGGCGCCGAGGCGGGCCACCGCGAGGAAAGCACCGACCGCACCACCGACACCGAGGTACCCACATCATGAGCAACGACAAGCGGCGGCGGGCGTCCGTCGGTCACCTGGAAGCCGCGTTCGGCGTCAGCCTGGATCCGGAGCTGCTGGAGCGCGCGCTGACCCACCGCTCGTACGCGTACGAGAACGGCGGCCTGCCCACCAACGAGCGGCTGGAGTTCCTCGGCGACTCGGTGCTCGGCGTGGTGATCACCACTGCGCTGTTCCACAACCACCCCGACCTGCCCGAGGGGCAGCTCGCCAAACTGCGGGCCAGCGTGGTCAACATGCGCGCCCTCGCCGACGTGGCGCGCGGCCTCGGCCCGGACGGGCTCGGCGCCTACCTGCTGCTCGGCAAGGGGGAGGAGACCACCGGCGGCCGGGACAAGGCCAGCATCCTCGCCGACACCCTGGAGGCGCTGCTCGGCGCGATCTACCTCCAGTACGGGCTGGACACCGCGGCGGTCGTCATCCACCGGCTGTTCGACCCGCTGATGGCCGAGTCGGCCGGGCGGGGCGCCGCCCTGGACTGGAAGACCAGCCTCCAGGAGTTGACCGCCGCGCTGGGGCTCGGCGTGCCTGAGTACCGCATCGAGGGCACCGGGCCCGACCACCTCAAGACCTTCACCGCCTGGGTGGTCGTCGCCGGCAACCGCTACGGCGGGGCCGACGGGCGGAGCAAGAAGGAGGCCGAGCAGCGGGCCGCCGAGGCGGCCTGGCGCACCCTCACCGAGCAGGCCGAGAAGGAGCGGGCCGAGCGGGAGCGGGCCGAGGCGGCCGGCGAGGCGGCGGGGGCCGAGGTCGAGGCGGGCCTGGGCCGTGCCTGAGCTGCCGGAGGTCGAGACGGTCCGGCAGGGGCTGGCCCGGTGGGTCACCGGCCGGCGGATCGCGTCCGTCGAGGTGCACCACCCCCGCGCGGTGCGCCGGCACGCGCCCGGCGGCGGGCACTTCGCCGACGTGCTGGCCGGCCGGACGGTGCGCGACGTGCGCCGGCGGGGCAAGTACCTCTGGCTGCCGCTGGACAGCGGGGACGCCGTCGTCGGGCACCTGGGCATGTCGGGCCAGCTGCTGGTGCAGCCGGCCGACACGCCCGACGAGACGCACCTGCGGGTCCGGTTCCGGTTCGCCGACGACGGGCCCGAGCTGCGCTTCGTCGACCAGCGCACGTTCGGCGGGCTGGCGGTCTCCGCAGGCGGCGCGGAGCTGCCGGCGGAGATCGCGCACATCGCCCGCGACCCGATGGACCCGGAGTTCTCCGACGCGGCGTTCGTCGCCGCGCTGCGCCGACGGCGTACGGAGGTCAAGCGTGCCCTGCTGGACCAGACGCTGATCTCCGGGGTGGGCAACATCTACGCCGACGAGGCGCTGTGGCGGGCGAGGCTGCACGGCGCCCGCCCCACCGACGCGCTGACCGGCCCGGCCGCGCTGCGGCTGCTGGGCCACGTCCGGGACGTCCTGGCCGAGGCGATCAAGTCCGGCGGCACCAGCTTCGACGCCCTCTACGTCAACGTCAACGGGGAGAGCGGCTACTTCGACCGGTCGCTGAACGTCTACGGCCGGGAGGGCCTGCCGTGCCACCGCTGCGGCGCGCCCGTACGTCGGGAGGCGTTCATGAACCGTTCGTCCTACAGTTGCCCGCGCTGCCAGCCCCGCCCCCGGGGGGCCGTTCGGGGATGACCCCGAGGCGTTTCCGGGTCGCGGTCGGCGCGTCGGCCCCGGCCGGTCGGGGATCGCCCTTCCCCCGCGCCCGTTTCGGCACGGCTCGCCCGGCCGGAGCGCCGTTCAGGCCACGTACAGGTGCCGGGGAAGGGCCGGGGCCGTTCCCTGATGTCCCGGGCCGGTTCCGTCCATAGCGTCAACCCCGTTGACAGGGGGTTGACGTGACAGGGGGACCCGGAATGGGGGCAAGACCGGTGACGGTGCGGCTCGCGCGGTGGAGCGCGGAGCATCCGTGGCGGGCCATCGCGCTGTGGGTGGTGTTCGTGGCGGTGTGCTTCGTCGGGGGGAGCGCCGCGGGGCTCAACGAGGCCACCCAGGGCGACCAGGCCGTCGGCGAGTCGGGCCGGGCGGGGCTGATCGTGGACGCCGGCGACTTCGCCGACCCGGCGGTGGAGAACGTCCTGATCACGGCGCGCGGCGGCACGCTGGACCTCGGGGCGGCGAAGGCCGCCGCCGCCGACGCGGCGGCCGAACTGCGCTCGGTGACCGGGGTCGCCTCGGTCGGGGAGCCGGTGCCGGCTCAGGACGGCTCCGCGCTGCTGGTGCCGATCACGATGTCGGGTGACGCGGAGAGCGCGTCGGACCGGGTGCAGCCGCTGCGGGACGCCACCGCCCGGGTGCAGGAGGAGCACCCGCAGCTGCGCGTCGAGCAGGTCGGCGGCCCGTCGATCAGCAAGGCGCTGGACGACACGCTCGGCGAGGACTTCAAGCGGGCCGAGCTGCTCAGCCTGCCGGTGACGCTGGCCATCCTGATCATCGCGTTCGGGGCGCTGATCGCCGCCGGCGTGCCGGTGCTGCTGGCGCTCTCCTCGGTAGCCGCGGCGTTGGGGCTCTCCACCCTCGCCTCGCATCTGGTGCCGGCGACCGACACGACGGCCAGCGTCATCCTGCTGATCGGCATGGCGGTCGGGGTCGACTACTCGCTGTTCTACGTGCGGCGCGAGCGCGAGGAACGGGCCAAGGGACGCTCCGGCCTCGACGCGGTGGAGATCGCCGCGGAGACCTCCGGTCACGCCGTCGTGGTCTCCGGCTTCGCCGTGATGATCTCGATGGGCGGGCTGCTGCTCGCCAACGACGCCACCTTCTCCTCCCTCGCGGTGGGCTCGATCCTGGTCGTCGCGGTCGCGGTGATCGGCTCGCTGACCGTGCTGCCGGCCCTGCTGGCCAAGCTCGGCCGCTGGGTCGACCGGCCCCGGGTGCCGCTGCTGTGGCGGCTGACCGCCCCGCGTACCGGGCGGCACGGCGAGGCGAAGCCGCGCTTCTGGCCGGCCGTGCTGAAGCCCGCGCTGCGGGCGCCGGTGGTCACCCTGGTGATCTCGGTCGGGCTGCTGCTCGCCCTGGCCACGCCCGCGCTGGGCATGAAGCTCAAGTTCCCCGGCATGGAGGACCTGCCGCGCAGCACGTCCGCCATGCAGGCGTACGACCGGCTGACCACGGCGTTCCCGAGCAACGGCACCAGCCACACCGTCGCTGTCCGGGCGCCGGCCGCCGAGGCGGACCGGGTGAAGGCGGCGCTGACCGGCCTGGCCGACCACGCCGCGGCCGACCCGCTCTTCGCCCCGACCGAGGCCGGCGGCCCGAAGATCAAGGTGTCGGCCGACCAGCGGGTGGCGGTGCTGGAGGTCGCGACGCCGTACGCCAGCCGCACCGACGAGGCCGTCCGCTCACTGGACCGGCTGCGGGACGACCTCGTCCCGGCCGCGCTCGGTGGCGTGCCCGGTGTGGAGTACGCGGTCGGCGGGGGCGTGGCCGCCAGCGAGGACTACGCGGAGCACGTCCGGTCGAAGCTGCCCTTGGTCATCGGCTTCGTGCTGGTGCTGACGTTCCTCGTGATGATGCTGACGTTCCGCTCGGTGGTGATCGCGCTCAGCTCGATCCTGCTCAACCTGCTCTCCGCCGGCGCCGCGTACGGGCTGCTGGTGCTGGTCTTCCAGGGCGACTGGGCCGAGGGCCTGCTCGGCTTCACCTCGATGGGCGCGATCGTCACCTGGCTGCCGCTCTTCCTCTTCGTGGTGCTGTTCGGGCTCTCGATGGACTACCACGTCTTCGTGGTCAGCCGGATCCGCGAGGGCATCCGGGCCGGCATGTCGAACCGGGACGCGGTGGCGTACGGCATCACCTCCTCGGCCGGCGTGGTGACCAGCGCGGCGATCGTGATGGTCGGGGTCTTCTCGATCTTCGCCACGCTGAGCACGATCGACATGAAGCAGCTCGGCATCGGCCTGGCGGCGGCGATCCTGCTGGACGCCACGATCATCCGCGCGGTGGTGCTGCCGGCGCTGATGACCATGCTCGGCGACGCGAACTGGTGGGCCCCGAAGTTCCTGCGGGAGCGCCCCGCGAAGGTCCCCACGGACCCGCCGGCCCCGGCCCCGGAGCTGGTCGGCGCCCGCTGACCCACGCGACGGTGGGGGCCGGACCGCACACCGCGGTCCGGCCCCCACCGCGTCAGAACACCGGGCAGGAGGCCCGCCAGGCGTCCAGCTCCCGGTCCTTGCGGATCGAGGAGAAGCCGTAGCCCACCGTGGTGACGCAGAAGTCCGCGGTCGAGCCGGTGTACTCGGCGTGGAACACCGGCTTGCCGGCCTCGACGAACGGCAGCAGCTTGGCGCACAGGGCCAGCCGCACGCACTCCTCGTTGACGGCGAAGTCGAAGTCCGGCGCCAGGGCGGCCACCTGCGGCACGTCGTTGACCAGCCCGGGGGAGAGGTCCAGGGATCGGGCCAGCTCGGCCAGCCGGCGGTTGAACAGCAACTGGTCGTCGAAGTCGAGCGGGAAGCCGGAGCGGTGGGCGTACCCGTCGGCGTCGGCCAGCGCGACCGCGCCGAAGCCCTTGCCCCGGCAGAGCCGGAACCGGTCCGCCAGCACCGGCCGCAGCGCGTCCCACTGCCGCACGTCGAGCCAGCGGCTCTGGGGACGGCGGGCTGCGGCACCCCGCGCGGTGGCCGGGAAGCGGGTCGCGTCCGGGTCGCTGGGCAGGACCGACCCGACGTGCACCTGGCAGACCAGCCGGCGGTCCCGGGAGCGCAGCTCGGCGGTCTGCGCGGTGGTGGTGGCGACCGGGTCGAGCAGGAAGACGTCGGCGTCGACGGTCGGGTCGAGCACCCCGCTGAGCTGCCACTGCCACCGCCACCGGCCGGCCGACTCCGCGGGCCAGGTGGTCGGGGCGCCGGGCGGGGTGAGCGCCACCCGGCAGCCGCCGACCGTGCTCAGCAGCGCGAGGACGAGGCAGGCGGCCAGGACCCGGCGCGGGCCCCGCCCGACGCCGCGCGTACGCGGCCGGATCCGCATCGGCAAGCTCCCGGGTGCCGGGGCGGCGGAGTGCCGCCCGGAGCGGGTACGCCGATCCGGCGCACCTCACCCGGTCAAACGAGCGCGGACCCGGCCACGACTCGCGTTCAGCGCGGCGCGGCGAAGACCTGCGTCCAGTACGGCCCGTTGCTGTTCGCCACGCCGACGCCGATCTCGGTGAAGGCGCAGTTCAGGATGTTGGCCCGGTGACCGGAGCTGTTCATCCAGGCGTCCATCACCGCGGCCGGCGTCTTCTGGTTCCAGGCGACGTTCTCGCCGTACGTGCGCCAGGCGTAGCCGACCCGGTCCAGCCGGTCGCCGGCGTCGCTGCCGTCGCTGCCGGTGTGCGACATGTTCCGGTGGTCCGCCTGGTCCTGGCTGTGCCGCTGGGCGGCGGTCATCAGCTTGTCGTCGATGCTCAGCGCCCCGCAGCCGGCCTTGGCGCGCTCGGCGTTGACCAGGTTCACCACCTCGCGGGCCTGGGCGCTGACCCCGCTGCTGACGGGCGCCTTCGTGCCGCCGCCGGACGGCGCGGTGCTCCGCTCGGCGGTGCGCCGCGAGGGCGCGGTGGTGCGCGAGGGTGCCGGCGTGGGCCTGGTGGCCTTCGTGGGCGACGGGGTGGCCGTGGCGGTGGTCGGTGCGGCGCTCGGGGTGGGGGTGGTCAGCGCGTCGCCGGGCGTCTCCTCGGTGCCCGGCAGCGCCGGGGCGGCGGCGATGGTGTCGTCGACGGCGGTCGGGTCGGTCTTCGGGCCGTCGCCGCCCAGCGCGACCGCGCCGACGCCGAGGCTCACCACCAGTGTGGCGGCCGCGGCGGCGCCTCCGATCAGCACCGGGCGAGGGAAGCCGCGGCGGCGGCGGTGCCGGCCCTCGCCGGGCGTCGTCCCGGCGGTGCCGTCCTCGTTCGCGGCGAGGTCGATCGGGGCGGTCGGGGCGTCGACCGGCCAGCCGCCGGCCGCCCGCCCGTCGGCCGGAAACACCTCGGCCCCGTACGGCCCGCCGTCCCGCAGATCGGCGTCGGCGTGCCCGCGAACGCCCGGCTCGGCCTGCCAGGTGGCGGTCGGCTCGGCGGGACCGGCCGGCCAGGTCCCGGTCGGCTCGTCCTGCCAGCGCTCGGTGGGCTCGGCCCGCCAGTGCGCGGCGGGCTCGGCGTCTCCGGTCTGCCGGTGCGCGGCGGGCTCCGCGGGCCAGGGTGCGGCGGGCTCGGCGGGCTCCGCCTGCCAGCGCGCGGTCGGCTGGTCGCGGTGCCACTCGTCGGCGGGTCGGTCCGGGTCGTCCCCGAACAGGTAGGCCGACCTCGGCTCCGGACGGTCGGTCAGCCAGGCCGGCTCCTCGCTGTGCGGCTGCTCGGGGCGCCGGCCGGCGCCGTCCGGGTCGTTCGGGTCGGTCCAGCGGTACACGCCTCTGCCTCCAGGGGGTCGGTTGCGGGCGGAGTGACGCTACGTGGCGGCTCTGAGCTGCGGCAACGTGGCTAAGAAAGAGTTAAGGGGAAGCCGGACGGCCGGGTAGGGACTTCCCGGGAACCGGGGCGTAGAGTAAAGGTGTCCGGACAGAGAGTGTCCGCGCCTTGTGGCAGCCCCCCGACAAGTGGACAGGTCGACGTGGAAATGATCTACGGCCTGCGGGAACTTGACGAAGGAGGGGGTATCGGCTCAATATATAGGTGTCGCCAGTCGCGCCCGGTCATGCCCAGAATCGCCTGGAATGACAGCCGCGTACACATTGGGCGCGCGTTGGCCGGCCTTTCCGGCAGCGCATATCAAGGAGTCATCATGGCGAAGGCCCTGTACGGCCACGTAGGTGCAGCGCCCGACCGGCGTCTGCTCGACGAGGTCACCCGACTGCGTGCCACGGTTCGGGCACTGGAGTTCGAGATCACGCGGTTGCGTGCCGAGAACGATCGGCTCGCGGCGGCTGCGACGGAGGCGGACGATCTGCTCCGTCTGGCCGAGCCCGCGCTGACCTGAACTCCGGGGTCGAAAAACTGAATCGCATCACGCAAAAAAGCGCGCCGACACTTCTGTGCCGGCGCGCAGCTCTGTCCGCACCCCTTTTCGCCGGCGCCAATTCGTGATCTTGTGCGGACCGGTTCGGGAACGGCCGGAAAATGGTCACCTCGACGTCGCCGGGCGTACCCCGGCCGGCCCCGCCGGGCGCCCGTCAGGCGGGTCGCGTGCCGGGCTGCCGTCGGCCGCGGGTTAGTCTGCGGGTTAACCCAGGTCCGCGCAGCCGGCGACGGTACGGCGGCCACCGGACGAGGATCGAGAAGGTGCATCTCAAGAGCCTGACGGTGAAGGGCTTCAAGTCCTTCGCCTCCGCGACGACGCTGAAGCTGGAGCCCGGGATCACCTGCGTGGTCGGCCCGAACGGCTCCGGCAAGTCCAACGTCGTCGACGCCATCGCCTGGGTGCTCGGCGAGCAGGGCGCCAAGGCGCTGCGCGGCGGCAAGATGGAGGACGTCATCTTCGCCGGCACCGCCGGTCGCGCCCCGCTGGGCCGGGCCGAGGTGACCCTGACGATCGACAACACCGACGGCGCGCTGCCGATCGAGTACACCGAGGTCTCCATCACCCGTCGGATGTTCCGCTCCGGCGAGAGCGAGTACGAGATCAACGGCGACTCCTGCCGGCTGCTCGACATCCAGGAGCTGCTGTCGGACTCCGGCATCGGCCGGGAGATGCACATCATCGTCGGGCAGGGACGGCTCGACGGCATGCTGCACGCCAAGCCGGAGGACCGGCGGGCGTTCATCGAGGAGGCGGCCGGCGTCCTCAAGCACCGCAAGCGCAAGGAGAAGGCGCTGCGGAAGCTCGACGCGATGCAGACCAACCTCAACCGGCTCACCGACCTCACCGCCGAGCTGCGCCGCCAGCTCAAGCCGCTGGGCCGGCAGGCCGAGGTGGCCCGCCGCGCCGCCGCCATCCAGGCGAACCTGCGCGACGCCCGGCTGCGGTTGCTCGCCGACGACCTGGCCACCCTGCGTGCCACCCTGGACCGGGAGATCGCCGACGAGACCGCGGTGCGCGAGCGGCGCGAGCAGGTCGAGGCCGAGCACACCGAGGTGCAGGCCCGGCTCGCCGAGCTGGAGGCGGTCCTCGCCGAGGACGCGCCGCTGCTCGCCGCCGCGCAGGACACCTGGTACAAGCTCTCCGCCCTCTCCGAGCGGTTCCGCTCCATCGAGCAGCTCGCCCGGGAGCGGCTGCGGCACCTCAGCGCCACCCCCGACGACGAGCGCCCCGGCCGCGACCCGAACCAGTTGGAGGCCGAGGCCGAGCGGGTCCGCGAGCAGGAGGAGGAGCTGCGCGCCGCGCTCACCGACGACCAGATCCGGCTCGCCGAGGCGGTGGAGCACCGCCAGGAGCTGGAACGGCAGCTCGCCGCCGCCGAACGCGAGCTGGTCGCCGCCGCCAAGGCGATCGCCGACCGGCGGGAGGGGCTGGCCCGGCTGACCGGCCAGGTCAACTCCGCCCGGGCGCGGACCACCAGCGCGGGCGAGGAGATCGAACGGCTCGCCGCCGCGCACGCCGACGCCCTGGCCCGGGCCGAGCAGGCGCAGGCCGAACTCGACGCGGTGGCCGAGCAGTCCACCGAGGCGGACCGGGACAACGCCGACCTCGACGCCCGGCACGCCGAGGCCGCCGCCGCCCTGGAGCGGGCGCAGGCCACCGTGCGGTCGCTGACCGACGCCGAGCGATCGGCGGAGAAGGACGCCGCCACCTGGAAGGCCCGGGAGGAGGCGCTCGCCCTGGGCCTGCGCCGCAAGGACGGGGCGGGCGCGCTGCTGGCCCGCGCCGACGAGGTCCCGGGCCTGCTGGGCAGCCTGGCCGGGCTGCTCACCGTCGCCCCCGGGCAGGAGGCCGCGCTCGCCGCCGCGCTCGGCGGGCTCGCCGACGCGGTCGCGGTCAGCGGCGTCGACGAGGCCGTCGAGGCGATGCGGCTGCTGAAGATCTCCGACGCCGGCCGGGCGGGCCTGCTGGTGGGCAGCCCCGCCGGCCCGGGCATGGACGCCCACCCCGACGCGCTGCGGCCGAAGCTGCCCGACGGCGCCCGCTGGGCGCCCGACCTGGTGGAGTGCTCCCCGCAGCTCCGGCCGGCGGTGCACCGGGCGCTGCGCGACGTGGTGCTGGTCGACGACCTCGCCGCCGCGACCGAGGTGGTCGCCGGCAATCCCGAGCTGCGCGCCGTCACCCCGGACGGCGACGTGGTGGGCGCGTACGCGGCGGCCGGCGGGTCGGCCAAGGCGCCCAGCTTCATCGAGGTGCAGGCGGCGGTCGAGGAGGCCCGGTCGAACCGGCTCGCGGCCGAGCGGACCGGCGCGGAGCTGCGCGAACAGCTCGTCGACGCCCGCGCCGAGGTGGCCGCCGCCAAGGAGACGGTGCAGCACGCCGCCGCCGCCAAGCGGGAGGCGGAGAGCCACCGCAACGCCGCCGCCCGGCGGCTGGCCGAGCTGGGCGCGGCCGCCCGCTCCGCGAAGGCCGAGACCGACCGGCTCGGCGAGTCCCGGGCGCGCGCCGAGGCGGCCCGGGAGCGTGACCTGCTCACGCTGGCCGAGCTGGAGGAACGGCTGCGGCTGGCCGAGGAGACCCCGGTCGACGCGGAACCCTCCACCGAGGAACGCGACCAGCTCGCCGCGATGGTGCCGCAGGCGCGGCAGAACGAGATGGAGGTCCGGCTGGCGGTGCGTACCGCCGAGGAGCGGGTCTCCTCGATCGCCGGCCGCGCCGACTCGCTGCGCCGGCAGGCCACCGCCGAGCGGGCGGCGCGGGAACGCGCCGCGGCGCGGCGGGCGGCGCGGACCCGCGGCGCGGGGATCGCCCGGGCGGTGGCGGGCGGCGCCCGCGAGGCCCTCAGCCGGCTGACCACCTCCATCGCCGCCGCCGAGGAGCACCGCGACGCCGTGGCGCGCGAGCGCGCCTCCCGCGAGGCCGAGCTGCAGGAGGTACGCGGCGCGGCCAAGCGGCTCGGCGCGGAGCTGGAGCGGCTGACCAGCCAGGTGCACCGGGACGAGGTGGCCCGCGCCGAGCAGCGGCTGCGCATCGAGCAGTTGGAGGCGAAGGCCGCGGAGGACTTCGGGCTGGACGTGGAGACCCTGGTCGCCGAGTACGGCCCGCAGCAGCCCGTCCCGCCCACCCAGGCGGACGTGGCGGCGGCCGAGCGGGACGGCCTGCCGGTGCCCGAGCCGGTGCGCTACGAGCGGCCGGTGCAGGAGAAGCGGGCCGCCAAGGCGGAACGGGAACTGAGCCTGCTCGGCAAGGTCAACCCGCTCGCGCTGGAGGAGTTCGCCGCGCTGGAGGAGCGCTACAAGTTCCTCTCCGAGCAGTTGGAGGACCTCAAGGCCACCCGCCGCGACCTGCTCACCGTGGTCAAGGACGTCGACGACCGGATCCTGGAGGTCTTCGCCAGCGCGTTCGAGGACACGGCCCGGGAGTTCCAGCAGGTCTTCACCGTGCTCTTCCCCGGCGGCGAGGGCCGGCTCGTGCTCACCGACCCGGAGGACCTGCTCACCACCGGCGTCGAGGTGGAGGCCCGCCCGCCGGGCAAGAAGATCAAGCGGCTGTCGCTGCTCTCCGGCGGCGAGCGGTCGCTCACCGCGGTGGCGATGCTGGTGGCGATCTTCCGCGCCCGGCCCAGCCCGTTCTACATCATGGACGAGGTGGAGGCGGCGCTCGACGACGTCAACCTGGGCCGGCTGATCACGCTGCTGGCCCAGTTGCGGGAGAAGAGCCAACTCATCGTCATCACGCACCAGAAGCGGACGATGGAGGTCGCCGACGCCCTGTACGGCGTGACCATGCGCAACGGGGTGACCCAGGTGATCAGCCAACGGCTCAACCGGGCCGACGGGGACGACGAGCGGCGCGGCCGCGGCGAGGAGAACGAGTAGTGGGTCGGGAACGCGCCACGGCGCTCCTGGTGGACTTCGACGGCGTCCTGCGACGCTGGGACCCGGCGGTGGCCGCCGGCGTGGAGCGGGAGTACGGCCTGTCCGAGGGCGTGCTCACCGAGATCGCCATGCAGTGGGGGCGGCTCCAGCCGGTGCTCACCGGCCAGGTCAGCCACGCCGACTGGATGGCCAGCGTGGCCGACGCGCTGGCCGGGCCGGCCGGTGGGCCGGAGCGCGCCCGGGCCGCGGTCGAGCAGTGGCAGCGCTACCGGGGCGAGGTGGACACCGAGGTGCTCGACTTCGTCCGCGAGGTACGCGCCGGCGGCCTCCCGGTCGGCCTCGCCACCAACGCCACCGACCTGCTCGACGAGGACCTGGCCGCGCTCGGCCTGGTCGGCGAGGTCGACGTGGTGGTCAGCTCGTACCGGCTCGGGGTGAACAAGCCGGCCAAGGAGTACTTCCAGGCCGCCTGCCAGGCGGTGGCCACCCCGCCGGACCGGGTGCTCTTCGTCGACGACGAGGACTGGTCGGTGCGCGGCGCCCGGGCCGCCGGGCTGTCGGCGTTCCGCTGGACCGGCCGCTCCGAGGACCTGCGCTACCTGCGGGCGGCGCTGGCGTACTGAGGCGCTGCCCCGGCTGGTCCGCTCGGCCGTGGCGCGGGGCCGCCGGGCCGACGGCGCGGGGCTCCCGGTGCCGTCGAGCGGCACCGGGGAGCCTTGGCGCGGCGCGCCCCCGGGTGGTCAGTCGCCGGTGACGCCGTCGATGCGTTCGCGGATCAGGTCGGCGTGGCCGTTGTGCCGGGCGTACTCCTCGATCATGTGCACGTAGACCCAGCGCAGGTTGAACGTCCGGCGCTTCGGGCCGACCTCGGTGAAGGTGTCGTCGAGCGAGCGGCCCGCCGCGGCGGCCCGGGCCAGCTCCACCTCCCGGTGGAAGGTGGCGAAGTCGGCCTCGGCGTCGGCGGCGCTGACGTCGTGGTCGGCGTCCGGGTTGTCGGGGGTGTAGTAGGGGTAGTCGACGCGCTCGCCGGCGAAGTTCTCCCGGAACCACCAGGCCTCCACCTCGGCCAGGTGCCGGACCAGCCCGAGCAGGGTCAGCCCGGAGGGCTCGACGCTCGGCGTCCGCAACTGCTCGGCGGTCAGCCCGGCGCACTTGAGCAGCAGCGTCTGCCGGTGGTAGTCCAGCCAGCCTTCCAGGATGGTGCGTTCGTCGCCGACGTACGGCTCGGGGGTCCGGGCGATCTCCGGTGCTCTCCAGGTCATGCCGGCCATCCTCGCCGGCACGGCCGACAAGCCGCGACCGCATATCCGCCGCACCGCGACCTCAGGGCGCCGCGACGTGTCAGGGCACCACGACGACCGGCCAGCGGCCGGCCCGGACCAGGCGGGTGGCGACCGAGCCGACCAGCCGGTGTCCGGCCCGCTCGGAGGAGCCGACGACCACCAGATCCGCCCGGAACTCGTCGGCCGCCGCGCGCAGTTCGGCGTACGCGTCCCCGCGCCGGCGCAGGAAGGTGACCGGCAGGCCGAGCTCCTCGGCGCCGCGCCGGCACTCCCGGCGCAGCTCCGCGGTCAGCTCGTCGTGGCAGCGCTGCACCTCCCCGGCGTCCAGGCCCGGCACGAGCGTGGTCAGCCCGGGCACGGGGCTGACGTGGACCACCACCAGGGCGGAGCCCTGCCGGCGGGCGAGCCCGGCCGCGTACCAGCCGGCACGCTCCGAGGTGCGGGTGCCGTCCACGCCGACCAGCACCACCTTCGGCCCGTCCGTGCCGCGCTCGTAGGGCCCCGGCCGGGTGCGGGGGCCGTACTCCTCCCGTTCCGGGGCGTCCGTGCTCATGCCAGCTCCGTCCTCTCCGGTTGCCCTAGGCAACAACCTGGCCGGCCGACGCCCTATTCCGGCGGCCTAGAAGTACTCCTCGTTGAAGCGGCGCAGCAGCCGGGCGAAGTCCCCGACGTCCGCCGCCGACCAGGTGCCCAGGGTCTGCCGGAAGCGTTCGAGCCGGCCGCCCTGCGCGGCGTCGAACCGGCGCTGCCCCTCCTCGGTCAGGCTGAGCCGGGCGGCGCGCCGGTCGGTCGGGTCCGGGTCGCGCCGGACCAGGCCCAGGCCCTCCAGCCCGTGGATCTGCCGGCTCAGCGTCCCCTTGCCGACGCCGAGGCGGGCGGCCAGGTCGGTGAGCCGGACCGAGCCGCACCGGCGCAGCCACAGCAGCAGCCCGTACGCGTTGGGCTCCAGGCTGGGGTGCACCTCCCGGGCGATCTCCCAGGAGACCGCGCGCCCCCGGCGCAGCAGGGCCGTCAGTTCGTGCTCGACCGCCCGCATCGCCTCCGGCAGGTGCTCGTCCACGGTGGTCAGGGTACGGCGGGCGGTTCAGGCGCCCCGGGCCAGGCGCTGCCGCATCACCTCGCGCAGGTGGCCGTCACTGGTGGTGCCCTCGATCGTCACCTCGGCCGTCCGCCCGGTGTGCACCAGCGTGGCGACCGCGTTGCCGAAGTACGGGCCGGCCAGCCGCTTCCAGCGCAACGGCGGGCGGCGCACCCCGGCCGAGCGGGCGAGCGCCCGGGTGGCCCCGGCCGGCCCGGGCGACCAGCCCAGCCGCATCAGCGGGCGCATCCCCGCGGGCACCTGGTTGTGGATGGGTGAGCAGGTGAGCTGGTGCACGGGGGTGACCACGCTCCGGTCGTCGAACCGGGCCCGCGCCACGTACGAGTGGTGCACGTCGCCGGAGAGCACGCTGATCGACGCCGGTGGCGCGTACGCGGGCCCGGCCCCGACCCGGTCGCCGGGCTCGCCGGGGGTGCCGCTGCCGATCCGGGCGAACAGCGCGCCGAGCGCCTCGAACGAGCGGCGGAACGCGGCCCAGTGCTCCAGGTCCAGCCCTCGGCGCAGCTTCTCCGACAGCCGCCCGACCCAGCGCCGCCGCGAGTCGGCGAGCTTCTCGTTCCACGCCTCCACGTGGTGGATGCCCGGCGGCAGCAGCCAGGGCAGCGAGGCGCCCACCACGAGGTGGTCGTAGACGCCGTGGGCCCGGTCGAGGAACCACGACCACTCGCCCGGGGGCAGCATCGCCCGCTGGCCGGGCTCCAGCACCCGGCTGCACCGGTTGTCCAGCATCACCAGCCGGGTCCGGCCCAGGTCCAGCGCGTAGCTCCACTGGTACTGCACGGCCCGCCACCGCTCGGTGTCGTGGGCGAGGTCGGCCTCGGTGTCGACCCGCTGGCCGAACTCGCGCAGCACGCCGGTGGCGTCCTCCGCCGCGCTGACCTTCGCGAAGACCGGGTCGGCGGCGATCTCGTCGGGGGAGAGGTTGCCCAGGTGCTGGTAGACCCAGTAGGAGGCGAGGCCGCTGGCGATCCGCTCCGCCCACCAGGGCTGCTCGCGCATGTCCGCCCGCCAGGCGGCCGAGGTGTTCCAGTCGTCGATGATCTCGTGGTCGTCGAAGATCATCACGCTCGGCACGGTGGAGAGCAGCCAGCGGATCTCCGGGTCGCGCCAGGACTCCAGGTAGAGCTTGGTGTACTCGTCGAAGCTGACCACCTGGTCGCGGGGTGCGCCCCTCGGCCGCCGGCGGCGCCGCTTCAGCAGCCGCCGCACGGTGGGGGAGGTCACGTCCGCGTAGACCTGGTCGCCGAGGAGCACCAGCAGGTCGGGCAGGCCGGCCGGGTCGGGGTCGGCCATCAGCCGCCGGGCGTACGCGTCGAGCGCGTCCGGGGGCAGCCGGCGGGTGGTGGCGTGCTGGGTGGTCTCCCGGCACGAGCCGAAGATCAACCGGACCGGCTGGTCGAGGTCGTCGGCCGCCCGGGTGCGGATGACGCTGGGCGGAAACCCGCTCTTCGGCACCGGCCAGGCCACCTCGTCGTCGATCAGCACCTCGTAGCTGGTGGCGCTGTCGGGCGTGAGCCCCTCCACCACCACGAGCGCGTAGTGGTGGTCGTACGCGGAGAAGGTGGGCGCGGTGCCGCGGGCGCCGTCGGCGGTGCGGACGGTGACCACGGCGGGCGCGCTGGTCTCGACCCAGACGGTGGCCCGCGTGTCGACCACCCGCCGCAGCAACGGGCCGATCAGCAGGTGTGCCGCGGGCATGGTCGACCTCCAGACGAGCGGACTTCATCTTTACTACCCGGCCGGCGGTCGCACCACTGCTGGCTGTGACGCAGCCTACCGCCGGCCCCCGGACGGGCCCGTCGGGAGCGGTGGCTGGGACAGCTTCGCCGGCATCTGACAGGATTCCGGCATGACCGAATACCTCCTCATCGCACTCGCCCTGCTCGGCGTGCTGATCCTTGGCGGCATCGGGCTGGTCGTGCCGCGGCTGCGCCGGCGCCCGGAGCCGCCGCTGCCCGAGACGGAGGTCGAGACCCGGGCCGAGGAGGACCTCGCCGGGCCGCCGGTGCAGGCGCCGGAGGCCGAACTGTCCACCGGGATCCTGGTGGAGCCGCCGGTCGTGGAGGCCCCGGCCCCGGTGCTGGAGGTCCCCGAGCCGACCGCCGGGCGGCTGGTCCGCCTGCGCTCCCGGCTGTCCCGCTCGCAGAACGTCTTCGGCAGGAGCCTGCTCGGCCTGCTCAGCCGCGACCACCTGGACGAGGACACCTGGGAGGAGATCGAGGACAGCCTGATCACCGCCGACGTCGGCATCGACGCGACCCGGGAGATCGTCGACCGGCTGCGCGAGCGCACCCGGGTGCTCGGCACCCGGTCCGGCACCGAGCTGCGCGCCCTGCTCGCCGCGGAGCTGGTCAACGCCCTCGACCCGACCCTGGACCGCTCGCTGCACACCGCGCCCAAGGACGGCGTGCCGGCGGTGCTGCTGGTGGTCGGCGTCAACGGCGCCGGCAAGACCACCACCTGCGGCAAGGTCGCCCGGGTGCTGGTCGCCGACGGCCGGAGCGTGATCCTCGGCGCGGCCGACACCTTCCGGGCCGCCGCCGCCGACCAGCTGGAGACCTGGGCCAGTCGCGTCGGGGCCGAGACCGTGCGCGGTCCGGAGGGGGCCGACCCGGCCAGCGTCGCCTTCGACGCGGTCAAGCGCGGCATCGACACCGGCGTGGACACGGTGCTCATCGACACGGCCGGCCGGCTGCAGAACAAGGTCGGCCTGATGGACGAGCTGGGCAAGGTCAAGCGGGTGGTGGAGAAGCACGGCCCGATCGACGAGACGATCCTGATCCTGGACGCCACCACCGGGCAGAACGGGCTGGAGCAGGCCCGCGTCTTCACCGAGGTGGTCAACGTGACCGGCGTGGTGCTCACCAAGCTCGACGGCACCGCCAAGGGCGGCATCGTGATCGCCGTGCAGCGCAAGCTGGGCATCCCGGTGAAGCTGGTCGGGCTCGGCGAGGGCAAGGACGACCTCGCGCCGTTCGACCCCGCGCAGTTCGTCGACGCGCTGCTCGGTACCGAGCCGCTCGCCCGGGAGGCGTAACCTCGCAGTGACGACCGACGATCGCGCCTACGCCGGGTGGCGCGACCCCAGCCACCCGTCGCAGCGCCTCGGGAGACCGTACGTGACTTCGCAGGAGATCCCGCTGCACGGCGGGAACGTCAGCACCGTGGTGCGGGTCGGCGACACGGTCCGGCGCAACGCCGGGCCGTGGACGCCGTCGGTGCACGCCCTGCTGCGCCACCTGGAGTACGTCGGGTTCACCGGCGCCCCCCGCGCGCTCGGCATGGACGAGCGCAACCGGGAGGTCCTGTCGTACCTGGAGGGGGAGTGCGGGGAATACCCGCTGGCCCCGCACTGGGTCACCGACGAGGCCCTGGTCACCGTCGCCACCATGCTGCGGATGTTCCACGACGCCCAGTACGGCTTCGTGCCGCCGCCGGGGGCGGTGTGGCGCTCGTTCGGCCCGCCGCCGCCGGACACCGAGGTGATCTGCCACCACGACGCCGCCCCGCACAACGTCATCTGGCGGCCCGACGGCACGCTCGGGCTGATCGACTTCGACCTCGCCTCGCCCGGCGCCCGCATCTACGACGTGGCGTACGCGGCCTGGACGTGGGTGCCGATCTTCTCCGACCGGGACTCGATCACGCTCGGCTGGAAGCACCCCGACCGGCCGCGCCGGCTGCGCCTCTTCGCCGACGCGTACGGGCTGATCCCGCGGGACCGGCACCGGCTGATCCGGACCATCCGCAAGCGGATCGTGGACCACGTCGAGGGCATCCGCCGGATGGCCGCCGCCGGCGAGCCGGCCTTCGTCCGGATCGTGCACAAGGGGCACCTGCGCCGGCCGATGCGGGACCTGCGGCTGCTGGACTACGAGCGCAACGCCCTGGAGTACGCGCTGCGCTGACCGGTCCGTGCCGCCCGGGCGCCGGGCCGAGCGGTCCGTGCCGCCCGGCCCCCGGCCAGGGCGAACCCGCCGCCCGGCCCGCCCGGGCGGTGAGGGTGTCTTCACACGTCCGAAACAAGCCGTCACCGTCCGGAAATCGACGGGTGACGTTCGGGGAAACAGGGAGCGAGCAGGCTTCCGCGCATCCGGCGTACGGGCGACGCTGCCCCGGAAGCCGGAAAGGAGGGACTTCACCTTTAGGAGGCCGGCGTGCCTGACGCACCCACGATCGATTCCGGCAACACCGTCTGGTTGCTGGTGTCGACGGCGCTCGTGCTGCTCATGACGCCCGGACTGGCGCTGTTCTACGGCGGCCTGAACCGGGCCAAGGGTGTTCTGAACATGATGATGATGAGCTTCTCCGCGATCGGGCTCATCTCTGTTTTGTGGTGGTTCTACGGTTTCAGCATCGCGTTCGGCAGCGATGTCAACGGCTTCTGGGGCGACCCGGGCGCCTACCTCGGCACCAAGACCTTCCTCGCCGAGACCGACCTCTGGGGCGCGACGGCGGAGAACCCGAGCGGCATCGGCGTCCCGCTCTACGTGTTCATGGCCTTCCAGATGGTCTTCGCCGTGATCACCGTCGCGCTGATCAGCGGCGCGATCTCCGACCGGGCGAAGTTCGCCGGCTGGCTGCTGTTCGCGTTCGGCTGGGCGACGCTGGTCTACTTCCCGGTCGCGCACTGGGTGTGGGGCGGCGGCATCATCGGCGGCGACATCCACGCGCTCGACTTCGCCGGCGGCACCGCCGTGCACATCAACGCCGGCGCGGCGGCCCTGGCCCTGGTGCTGGTGCTCGGCAAGCGGCTCGGCTGGCCCCGGGAGGGCATGAAGCCGCACAACATCCCGCTCGTCGCGCTCGGCGCCGGGCTGCTCTGGTTCGGCTGGTTCGGCTTCAACGCCGGTTCCGAGCTCACCGTCGACTCGGTCGCCGGCCTGGCCTTCATCAACACCCAGCTCGCCACCGCCGCCGCGGTGCTCGGCTGGATCGCCGTCGAGTGGATCAAGGACCGGAAGCCGACGATGGTGGGCGCCTCGTCCGGCGCCGTCGCCGGCCTGGTCGCCATCACCCCGGCCTGCGGCTTCATCGCGCCCTGGGCGGCGGTGCTGCTCGGCGTCGTCGCCGGGGCGGTCTGCGCGCTGGCGATCAGCCTCAAGTACAAGCTCGGCTACGACGACTCGCTCGACGTGGTCGGCGTGCACTTCGTCGGCGGCTGGATCGGCTCGCTCTGGCTCGGCCTGTTCGCCACCAACTCGGTCAACGGCGCGATCACCGACGTCATCGGCGCCTCGGACGGCCTGTTCTACGGTGGTGGGGCGACCCAGCTCGGCCGGCAGGCCCTGGCCGGCCTGATCGTCACCGCCTGGTCCTTCGCGGTGGCCTGGGTGCTCGCCCTCGCGATCGAGAAGACCATCGGCTTCCGGCTCCGCGCCGAGGACGAGATCGGCGGCATCGACATCGCCGAGCACGCCGAGAGCGGCTACGACCTGTCGCCGGCCGCGGGCAGCGGGGGCGGCAGCGCCTTCGCCATGGCCGGGCTGACCGGTGCCAAGCAGACGGCGGCACCGGCCGCGCCCGCCGCGTCGCCCGCCGAGCCGGCCGCCGAGCCGGCCGACGAGAAGGTCGCCGGTTAACGTTCCTGTGATGGAGGGGTTGGACATGAAGCTGGTGACCGCGGTCATCAAGCCGTACCAGCTGGACGCGGTGAAGGAGGCCCTGCACGCCCTCGGCGTGGCCGGCCTGACCGTCAGCGAGGTCCAGGGCTACGGCCGGCAGAAGGGGCACACCGAGGTCTACCGGGGTGCCGAGTACACGGTCGAGTTCCTGCCCAAGATCCGGGTGGAGGTGCTCACCGACGAGATCGACGTGGAGAAGATCGTCGACGCCGTCGTCACCGCCGCCCGGACCGGCAAGATCGGCGACGGGAAGGTCTGGGTGACCTCGGTCGACGAGGTCGTCCGGGTCCGCACCGGCGAGCGCGGCCTCGACGCGCTCTGACCGGGCCACGACCGACATGACCTCGACGACCGGGAGGACCGCGTCGGGCCACGCCGGCAACGGCGGCCCGGCCCTTTCGGTCGGCGGGGTCGTCGGCGTGGACGGGGGTGTCGGGGAGGCGGCCCGGGCCGCGCGCGCCGACGCCCACGACCGGTGGCTGCGCGCTCTGCTGCCGGACCGGCCCGGCGTGGCGCTCGTCGCCGTCGGCGGGCTGGGACGGCGGCAGTGCGCCCCGCACGGCGACCTCGACCTCGTGCTGCTGCACGCCGGGGTGCCCGGCGTGGACGAGCTCGCCGCGGCGCTCTGGTATCCCGTCTGGGACGCCGGGCTGCGGCTGGACCACTCCGTCCGCACCGTCGCCGAGGCGCTGTCGGTCGCCCAGGACGACGTGAAGGTCGCCCTGGGGCTGCTCGACGCGCGGCTGGTCGCCGGGGACGCCGCGCTCGCCGACACGCTCGTCCGGTCCGCCGCCGACCACTGGCGGCGCACCGCCGTACGGCAGCTCCCCGGGCTGCGCGAGATCACCGCCGCCCGCTGGGAGGCCCACGGCGAGCTGGCCTTCCTGCTCGAGGGCGACCTGAAGGAGGCCGCCGGCGGGCTGCGCGACGTGGGCATCCTGCGGGCGATCGCCACCGCCGGGATCACCGACGCCCTGCGCCCCGCCGTCCGCGCCGCGCACCGGCGACTGCTGGACACCCGGGACGCGCTGCACGTGCAGGTCGGCCGCCGGGTCGACCGGCTGCTCGCCCAGGAACGCGACGGCGTCGCCGCGCTGCTCGGGCTGCGCCAGCCCGCGCCCGACGCGGGGCCGCGCCGATCCTCGTCCGGCGCGACCGACGCCGGCCCGCGGGCCGGGGCCGTCGCCGAGGACGGCGACGCGCTGCTGCGCCGGGTGGCGGGAGACGCGCGGACCGTCAGTCACGCCCTCGACGACGCCTTCCGCGCCGCCGACCGGCTCCGCTTGGGCCGCCGGCGGGGGGCCGACGGGCGTCCGGTGCGCCGGCCGGTGGCCCGGGACGTCGTGGAGCACGACGGCGAGCTGGTGCTGGCCCGTACCGCGATCGGCGCGCGACCGGACCCGAGCCTGTCGCTGCGGGTCGCCGCCGCCGCGGCCACCACCCGACTGCCGATCGCCCGGGCCACCTGCGAGTGGCTGGCCGCGTACTGCCCGCCGCTGCCGGCGCCGTGGCCGGCCGAGGCCCGGGCCGCGCTCGTCACCCTGCTCGGCGCCGGTCCCGGCCTGGTGCCGGCCTGGGAGACCTGCGACCGGTACGGGCTGGTCGAGGGCTGGCTGCCCGAGTGGACCCGGCTGCGCAGCCTCCCGCAGCACAACCCGGTGCACCGGTTCACCCTCGACCGGCACCTCGTGCAGACCGCGTCCGAGGCCGGCCGGCACACCCGCGAGGTGGACCGCCCCGACCTGCTGCTGCTCGGCGCCCTGCTGCACGACATCGGCAAGGGGCTGCCGGGGGACCACAGCACCATCGGCGCGCCGCTGGCCGAGGCGGTGGCCGCCCGGATCGGCCTGCCCGCGCCGGAGGCGGCGCTGATCGGCACGCTGGTCCGGCTGCACCTGCTCCTGCCCGACGTGGCCACCCGGCGGGACCTCGCCGACGCGGTCACCATCTCCGGGGTGGCCGAGCGAGTCGGCGACACCACCACCCTGGACCTGCTGCACGCCCTGGTCCGCGCCGACGCCGCGGCCACCGGGCCGGCCGCCTGGTCGGACTGGAAGGGCCGGCTGGTCGCTGAGCTGGTCGCCAGGGTCCGCACCGCGCTGGACACCGGCGCGCTGCCCGCCCCGCCCGCCCCGGACCCGGCGCTGTTGGCGGAGCCCCTGCCGGTCGTACACCTGACGGGGGACCGGGTGGCGGTGGCCGCGGCGGACCGGCGCGGCCTGCTCGCGACGGTGGCCGGGTGCCTGGCCCTGCACCGGCTGGAGGTGATCTCCGCCGACGCCTCCACGGTCGACGGCCGGGCCCTGGTCGAGTGCCGGGTGCAGCCCCGCTACGGCCTGGCGCCCGACCCGATCGCCCTCGGCGCCGACCTGCGCCGCGCGGTCAACGGCGACGTCTCGGTCACCCAGCGGCTGCGCGGCCGGGCCCTGGCGGCGCGGGCCGGGGGCGCCGCGCCGAGGGTCGTCTGGCACCGGGAGGCGGCCACCGACGCCGTGCTGCTGGAGCTGCGCGCCGCCGACGCGGCGGGCCTGCTCTACCGGGTCACCTGCGCCCTCGACGAGGCCGGCGCCCAGGTGCGCGCGGCGCGCATCTCCACCCTCGGCGGGGACGTGGTGGACGCGTTCTACCTCGTCGGCGGGTGGCCGGACGACGCCGCCCGGGCCCGGCTGGAGGCCGCGGTGCTGGCCGCGGTCTGAGGAGGGCCCGGTCGACGTCCGCGACAGAGGGAGCTGCCAACACGGTGCCCGCGAGGACCGGGCCGGCGGCCTGGACGGGGCGGCTCGTGGCCCGGGCCCGCCGCCCCGCCTGCGCCCGGCCAGGAGCGGTCATGCGGGCGGCCGGATACCCTAGCGGTGGCCGGGCGCCTCGCCCGGTCGCCGTCGTGCCTACCGGAACACTGACAAACGGGATGTTCGCGTGTTTGACACCTTGAGTGACCGCCTGTCCGGGATCTTCACCAAGCTCCGCGGCAAGGGTCGGCTCACCGACGCCGACATCGACGCCACCGCGCGCGAGATCCGCCTCGCACTGCTGGAGGCGGACGTCGCGCTGCCGGTGGTCAAGGGCTTCATCGCGAACGTCAAGGAGCGGGCGCGCGGCGCCGAGGTCTCGCAGGCGCTCAATCCCGCCCAGCAGATCATCAAGATCGTCAACGACGAGCTGGTCAACGTGCTCGGTGGCGAGGGGCGGCGGCTCCAGTTCGCCAAGCAGCCGCCGACCGTGATCATGCTGGCCGGTCTCCAGGGTTCCGGCAAGACCACCCTCGCGGGCAAGCTGGCCCGCTGGCTCAAGGCCCAGGGCCACCAGCCGCTGCTGGTCGCCGCCGACCTCCAGCGGCCCAACGCCGTCGGGCAGCTCCAGGTGCTCGGTGGCCGCGCCGGCGTCGAGGTGTACGCCCCCGAGCCCGGCAACGGTGTCGGCGACCCGGTGCAGGTCGCCCGCGCCTCGATCGAGCACGCGAAGCGGGCGGCCCGGGACATCGTCATCGTCGACACCGCCGGCCGGCTCGGCATCGACGCGGAGATGATGCAGCAGGCCGCCGACATCCGCGACGCGGTCGACCCCGAAGAGGTCATCTTCGTCATCGACGCGATGGTCGGCCAGGACGCGGTACGCACCGCCGAGGCGTTCCGCGACGGCGTCGGCATCACCGGCGTGGTCCTCTCCAAGCTCGACGGCGACGCCCGCGGTGGCGCCGCGCTGTCGGTCCGGGAGGTCACCGGCCAGCCGATCCTGTTCGCCTCCACCGGCGAGAAGCTGGAGGACTTCGACGTCTTCCACCCGGACCGGATGGCCAGCCGGATCCTGGGCATGGGCGACGTCCTCACTCTGATCGAGCAGGCCGAGCAGGCCTTCGACGCCGATCAGAAGGAGAAGATGACCGCCAAGCTGATGGGCGGCGAGCAGTTCACCCTGGAGGACTTCCTCGACCAGCTCATCGCGGTCCGCCGGATGGGCCCGATCGCCAACGTGCTGGCCATGATGCCGGGCATGGGGCAGATGAAGGACCAGCTCGCCGAGCTGGACGACAAGCACTTCGACCGGGTCACCGCGATCATCCGGTCGATGACCCCGGCCGAGCGCACCAACCCGAAGATCATCAACGGCTCCCGCCGGGCCCGCATCGCCAACGGCTCAGGCGTCACGGTGATGGACGTCAACCAGCTGCTCAACCGCTTCGCCGACGCGCAGAAGATGATGAAGCAGATGGGCGGCATGATGGGGCTGCCCGGTGGCCGGCGCAAGGCGACCAAGTCGCCGAAGAACAAGCGCAAGGGCACCAAGGGCGGCGGGCGGCCGCGCGCCGGCGCGGGGATGCCGGGCGGCTTCCCGGGCGGCATGCCGCAGCTCCCGCCGGGCATGGACCCGAACGACCTGGCCGCCGGCCAGGGCCTGCCCCCGGGCTTCAAGCTGCCGAAGATCGACTTCAACAAGCTGGGCAAGGGCGACGGCAAGCGCTGACCCCCGGCCGGCACCGCCGGCGAGTGCCGCCGCCTCCCCGGCCGCCCCGAGGCGGCGACGCGGCTACCGGCCGCCCCGGGCCGGGCGGCGGCCGGCCGCCACCCGGTCGCGGGTCACCGTCCCGGTGCCGGCTTCGGCGGGCGTCGACCCGTCACGCTGTCCAGCCGCGCCTGCTTGTGCGCGACGCGACGCCGCTGCCGCGGCGTCAACTCCGGCCGGCCGCTCTGCCGCAGGTAGTTCGGCACCCGTCGGTCGTTCGGAATCGGCGTGCTCATCTGGAGACCTCCTCTTCGGCGTGGACGGCGAGCGACCGCCCTCGCGGTACCAACCACCGTTCACCGGGGCCGGGTGAGCCGGCCCCACCCGGTCCGGGTGAACCGCCGGTGCTCGGTCCGGGTGGACGACAGCAGCAGGCCGCAGACGACCCGGTGGCGCGCGGGGCGGCCTGCCGAGGCACGACCGGGCGTGATCCGGTAGGACTGTGCACATGGCTCTGCATGTGCGTGGTGTGCTGCTACCCGACGACGAGGTCCGGGATCTCTGGCTGGTCGGTGACCGGGTCACCTTCGAACCGGTGCCCGGCGCGGAGACGATCGCCGACGGCGGCTTCGTGCTGCCCGGCCTGGTCGACGCGCACTGCCACATCGGCATCGCCCGGGGCGGCGCGCCGATCACCTCCCTCGACCAGGCCCGCGAGCTGGCCCGCACCGACGTCGGCGCCGGGGTGCTCGCCATCCGCGACGCCGGCTCGCCGTACCCGTACCCGGAACTCGACGACGAGCCGGGGCTGCCGCGCCTGGCGCGCGCCGGCCGGCACGTCGCGCCGCCGAAGCGCTACCTGCGCGACATCGGTGTGGAGGTCGGCGCGGCGGAGGTCGCCGACACGGTCGCCGCGCAGGCGGCCGCCGGCAACGGCTGGGTCAAGCTGGTCGGTGACTGGATCGACCGGGGCGTGGGGGACCTGGAGCCGTCCTGGGACGCCGACACGATGACCGCGGCCGTCGCGGCCGCGCACGCCGCGGGGGTACGCGCCGCGGTGCACACCTTCAGCGAGTCGGCCGTGGAGATCATGGTGCGTGCCGGGGTGGACTCGGTCGAGCACGGCACGGGCCTGAGCCTCGACCTGGTCGACCTGATGGCCCGGCAGGGCACCGCCCTGGTCCCCACGATGATCAACATCCGCACGTTCGGCGGGATCGCCGAGCAGGCCCGGCCCAAGTTCCCCGGGTACGCCGACCACATGCTCGCCCTGCGCGACCGCTTCCCCGAGGTGGTGCGGGCCGCGTACGAGGCGGGGGTGCCGATCTACGTGGGCACGGACGCCGGCGGCGGCATCGACCACGGCCTGGCCGCCGAGGAGATGCTGCTGCTGCACGAGCAGGCCGGCATGCCGGCGGTGGACGTCCTCGCCGCCGCGTCCTGGCGGGGGCGCGAGTGGCTGGGCTTCCCCGGCCTGGTCGAGGGCGGCCTGGCGGACCTCGTCGTCTATCCCGAGGACCCGCGCGCCGACCTGCGCGCCGTGCGCAGCCCCGCCCGCATCGTGCTGCGCGGTCGCGTCGTCCGCTGACCCGCCGTGCCCGCCGGCGAGCCGGCGCATGGCCGATCCCGCTCCGGTGCCGCGCCGGTCAGTCGGTGTGGGCGCCCCGGGCAGGAGCGGGTGCACCGCCGGGTCGGCGAGGCGGGCGGCGGTCAGTCGGTGTGGGCGCCCTGGGTGACCGCGTGCAGGAGCAGGTACACCGCCAGGTCGGCGAGGCGGGCGGCGGTCTGTGCGACCGGGGCGCCGGGCAGGATGATGTGGCTGATCACCAACCGGACGACCGAGTCCGTGGCGTAGGCGACCGCGGCCCGGTCGGCGCCCGGCAGCACCTCGTCGGCCCACTCCAGCAGCGCCTCGGTGGCCTCGGTCAGGACCAGCTCCGACCGGGTGGTCAGGTAGGGCAGCAGCTCGTCGGAACCGCCCCCGGTGCTGGTCAGCACTGCCTTGATCAACGGGTCGCCGGCCGCCTGCGTGAGGGTGTGCGAGATGGTGGCGTGCGCGGCCGCCCGGACGTCGTCGCCGTGGGCGCGTAGGAGGGCGCGCACGTCGCCGACGAACCGGTCGACCTCCCGCCGGGCGAGCGCCTCGGCCAGCCCCGCCTTGCTGCCGAACTCGTTGTAGACCGTCTGCCGGCTGACCCCGGCCGCCCGGGCGACGGCACCCATCCGGACGCCGTCCCAGCCGCTCGCGACCGTCAGGGACCGGGCGGCATCGACGATCGCGTCCCTGGACCGGCTGCCGTTGTTCACGCTGCCATGGTGGCGTACGCCCCCGGCCCGCCGCACCCGGCCGTCCCGGTAGCTGACGACGACACCGTGCCCGATCGCGCCGTCCGGACGGCCGACGCATAGGATGTGCGGTCATGGCACGCGTGCTCACTCCCCGTGCGGAGGACTTTCCCCGCTGGTACCAGGACCTGATCGCCAAGGCGAAGCTGGCCGACAACGGCCCGGTCCGGGGGACCATGGTCATCCGACCGGCCGGTTACGCCATCTGGGAGCGGATGCAGGCCGAGATGGACGCCCGGATCAAGGCGGCGGGCGCGGAGAACGCGTACTTCCCGCTCTTCATCCCCGAGAGCTACCTCAAGCGCGAGGCCGAGCACGTCGAGGGCTTCTCGCCGGAGCTCGCGGTGGTCACCCACGGCGGCGGCAAGCAGCTCGCCGAGCCGGTCGTGGTGCGCCCCACCAGCGAGACCGTCATCGGCGAGTTCATGGCCAAGTGGATCGACTCCTACCGGGACCTGCCGCTGCTGCTCAACCAGTGGGCCAACGTGGTCCGCTGGGAGCTGCGCCCCCGGGTCTTCCTGCGCACCAGCGAGTTCCTGTGGCAGGAGGGGCACACCGCGCACGCCACCCGCTCCGACGCGCGGGCCTACGCCCGCCGGATCCTGCACGAGGCGTACGAGGACCTGATGGTCAACGTGCTGGGCATCCCGGTGGTCGTCGGCCTGAAGACGGCCCGTGAGCGCTTCGCCGGCGCGACCGCCACCTACACCTGCGAAGGCATGATGGGCGACGGCAAGGCCCTCCAGCTCGGCACCAGCCACGAGCTGGGGCAGAACTTCGCCAAGGCGTTCGACATCAGCTACTCCTCGGCCGAGGGCGGCCGGGAGCACGCCTGGACGACCTCCTGGGGCACCTCGACCCGGATGCTCGGCGGCCTGATCATGTGCCACGGCGACGACAACGGCCTGCGGGTGCCGCCGAAGCTGGCGCCGGTGCAGGCGTACGTCATGGTGGTCAAGGACGGCGAGGGGGTCGGCGAGGCGGCGGCCAAGCTGCGTGACGCGCTGCGCGACGCCGGCGTCCGGGTCGCGCTCGACGACCGCACCGACACCCCGTTCGGCCGCCGGGCCGTCGACGCCGAGCTGCGCGGCTATCCGGTACGCGTCGAGGTCGGTCCCCGCGACCTGGCCGCCGGCAACGCGGTCGTGGTCCGGCGCACCGACGGCTCGAAGTCCCCGACGGCCGTGGCCGACGTGGTCACCACCGTGCTGGCCGCCCTCGACGCCGACCAGCAGGCGCTGCATGACCAGGCCCTGGCGCACCGCCAGTCCCGCACGGTCGAGGTGTCGACCCTGGCCGAGGCGATCGAGGCGGCCGCCACCGGCTGGGCCCGGGTGCCGTGGTCGGCGGTCGGCGTCCAGGGCGAGGCGGAGGCCAACGGGCAGGGCGTCACCGTGCGCTGCCTGCTTCGCGCCGACGGTTCCGTGCCCGACTCCGAGGACGAGCCGGACCTCGTCGCCATCCTGGCCCGCGCCTACTGAGCGCCGTGTGAGGAAGGGGCCCTTCCTGACGCCTGAGGTAGAGGAAGGGGCCCTTCCTGACACCCGGAGCGGGTGGGCGGGCTCGCGGGGCGGGCAGCGGTAGGGTCGGGGTGTGAGATTCGAACCGGGGCGGCTGATCGTGCACCGCAACGTGCGCCGGGGCCGGATCGGCTGGGTGCGCGCCGCCCGGGTGGTCAGCGACGACGACCGGGGCCTGCTGCTCTGGGTGGCCCGGAACTCGCCCGTGGCGAGCGAGGTGACCGAGGCCGGGCTGGGCATGCGGGCGGTGCCGTTCGCCGAGTGGGTCTCCTCGTCCTACCGCCTGGCCGCCGGCCGGTGGAACGGCCCGCCCGTGCTGAAGTTCCTGCCGGCCGGGGCGGCCCATTCGGTCTGGTGGTTCCGCGACGCGCACGACCGCTTCGCCGCCTGGTACGTCAACCTGGAGGAGCCCGGGGTGCGCTGGGACGACGGGGCGCTCGCCGGGGTCGACATGGTGGACCAGGATCTCGACGTGGTCGTCCGGCCGGACCTGGGCTGGGAGTGGAAGGACGAGGACGAGTTCGTCGAGCGGCTCGCCTTCCCCGAGCACTACTGGGTCGCCGATCCCGACGCCGTCCGGGCCGAGGGCAAGCGGGTTATCGCGCTGGCCGAGGCGGGGGAGTTTCCCTTCGACGGCACCTGGTGCGACTTCGCCCCGCCGCCGGAGTGGACCACCCCCGACGAGCTTCCGCCCGGCTGGGACCGCCCGCCGGCGCGCTGAGCTGTCAGGTGTGCTTTCGGTCACTTCCGTCGGTCCACGGGTGACCCCGGGCGGTCCGGTGTGAGAGATCCGGGCCGGATCTGGCAGAATGGCTGGCTGGTATCCGGCGTGTGTCCGGCGCCCTCTAACCCGGGCACCGCGCCAGTCCACCGAGCAGTCTCCGGCCCAAACCCCACTGTGCCGGTCGGCGCTCACCCGTGCACCGCCCTCGTCGGGCTGGTGAGATCGCAACAGGAGCGAAACAACTGTGGCCGTAAAGATCCGGCTCCTGCGGATGGGCAAGATCCGCAACCCGCAGTACCGCATCGTCGTCGCCGACTCGCGCACCAAGCGCGACGGCCGGGCGATCGAGTTCGTCGGGGTCTACCAGCCGAAGGAAGACCCTTCGGTGATCGAGGTCAAGTCGGAGCGGGTCCAGTACTGGCTGTCCGTCGGCGCCCAGCCGAGCGAGGCGGTGCAGCGGCTGCTGGAGCTGACCGGTGACTGGCAGAAGTTCAAGGGCCTGCCGGCCCCGCCGCCGCTGAAGGTCGCCGCGGAGCGGGTCGACCGCACCGCGGCGTACGAGGCCGAGGCGAAGGCCGCCGCCGGGCTGGCCGAGGCCCCGGCCAAGCCCGCCAAGAAGGCCGCCAAGGCCGAGGCTCCGGCCGCCGAGGAGGCGCCGAAGACCGAGGAGCAGGCCGGTGCGGACTCCGGCGAGCAGGCCTGACATGGCACTGCGTCCGGCGTTGGAGCACCTGGTCAAGGGCATCGTCGACCACCCCGATGACGTGCGCGTCCGGCTGGTCGACTCCCGCCGGGGCAAGCGGCTCGAAGTCCGCGTGCACCCGGAGGACCTCGGCACGGTGATCGGGCGGTCCGGCCGGACCGCCAAGGCGCTGCGCCAGGTGATCGGCTCCATCGGCGGGCGCGGCGTGCGCGTCGACATCGTCGACTCGTACTGATGCTGCTCATCGTCGGCAGGATCGGCAAGCCGCACGGGATCCGCGGTGAGGTCACCGTGGAGGTGCGGACCGACGAACCCGAAGCGCGCTTCGCTCCCGGCTCGGTACTGCGTACCGAGCCGGGAGCGGCGCCGCCGCAGCAGGCCGCGCCCGAGCACGGCGAGCCCTTCCGGGTTCCCGCCGAGCTGACCGTGGAGTCCGCCCGCTGGCACCAGGGGCGGCTGCTGGTGGCGTTCGAGGGCGTGCTGGACCGGGACGTCGCCGAGGCGCTGCGCGGCACGCTCGTCGCGGTCGACAGCGCCGACGTCGCCCCGCCGGAGGACCCGGAGGAGTTCCACGACCACCAGCTCGTCGGGCTGGCCGTGGTGACCCCGGGCGGCGAGCGGCTGGGCGAGGTGGCCCGGATCGACCACGCCCCCGCCTCCGACCTGCTGGTGCTGCGCCGTCCCGAGGGCCGCACCGCGCTCATTCCGTTCGTCAAGGCGATCGTCCCCGAGGTTGACCTCGCCGGCGGTCGCGTCGTCGTCGACCCGCCGGCCGGTCTGCTCGATCTGTAGAACCGCTGGAGCATCCCCGCATGCGCGTCGACATCGTGTCGATCTTTCCGGAGTACTTCGCCCCGCTGGACCTGTCGCTGATCGGCAGGGCGCGGGCGAACGGCACGCTGCGGCTGGCCGTACACGACCTGCGGAGCTGGACCCACGACGTGCACCGCACGGTCGACGACACCCCGTACGGCGGCGGGCCCGGCATGGTGATGCGGCCGGAGCCGTGGGGCGAGGCGCTCGACGCCCTCGCCCCGGCGGAGGCGCCCCCGCCCCGGCTGGTGGTGCCCGCGCCGACGGGTGCCCGCTTCACCCAGGCGATGGCCCACGAGCTGGCCGCCGAGCCGCACCTGCTCTTCGCCTGCGGCCGGTACGAGGGCATCGACCAGCGGGTGCTCGACCACGCCGCCACCCGGATGCCGGTGACCGAGGTCTCCCTCGGCGACTACGTCCTCTTCGGCGGGGAGGTGGCCGTCCTGGTGATCCTGGAGGCGGTCACCCGGCTGCTGCCCGGCGTGCTCGGCAACGCCGGCTCGCTGGACGAGGAGTCGCACGCCCACGGGCTGCTGGAGGCCCCCATGTACACCAAGCCGGCGACCTGGCGCGGGCTGGAGGTGCCGGAGGTGCTCCGCTCCGGCGACCACGGGCGGATCGCCCGCTGGCGGCGGGACCAGGCGCTGATCCGCACCGCCCGGCGCCGCCCGGACATGCTCGCCGCGCTCGACCCGGAGCGCCTGGACAAGCGGGACGTCGCCGCGCTGGACGGGGCCGGATTTCAGTTGCCTCCGGGGGATGTGGCAAAGTAGAGGGGTTGCCGCAACCGGCCGCGCCGCGGACGGCTGCGAGGATCCTCGACCGAGGTCGGGCCACCGACCACACCCGGGGATCAGAATCACCCATCCGCGCATCGACTGACGGTGCGCCGTGAGCCTCACGAGGACGCAGCGATGAACATCCTGGACGCCCTTGACGCCCAGTCGAAGCGGACCGACCTCCCCGATTTCCGTGCCGGTGACACCGTCAAGGTGCACGCCCGGGTCGTCGAGGGCAACCGGTCCCGTGTCCAGATCTTCCAGGGCGTCGTCATCCGCCGCCAGGGTGACGGTCTGCGCGAGACCTTCTCGGTCCGCAAGATCAGCTTCGGTGTCGGTGTCGAGCGCACCTACCCGATCAACAGCCCGGCCATCGACCGGATCGAGGTCGTGACCCGCGGTGACGTGCGTCGCGCCAAGCTCTACTACCTGCGCGAGCTGCGGGGCAAGAAGGCCAAGATCAAGGAGAAGCGCGAGAAGCAGCCCAGCTGACCTCACGCTCGCCACGCCGCCTGAGCTGCGCGTGTGTCGTACCGACCGGACCGCACTACCCTGGTCGTACGGGCGCAGCCGGGCGGCGTCCCGCCACGAGGGCGGGGAGACGTCCACTACCGCCCGGGGGGCCTCGACGAGGCGCCCGGGCGGTAGTTGTCATATCTGCTGACCGGAGAGTGGCGTGGTGCAGACGCTGGACGAGGACGGCGCCGTCGACCCGTGGCGCCGCCGGGCGCGACGTCCCCGCCGCCAGATGCCGCTCTGGCAGGAGCTGCCACTGCTGCTGGTCGTCGCGTTCTGCCTCGCGGTGCTGATCCGCACCTTCCTGCTCCAGGCGTTCTTCATCCCGTCCGGTTCGATGGAGGACACGCTCCTCGTCGGCGACCGGGTCCTGGTCAACAAGGTCGTCTACGACGTACGCGACCCGGTGCGGGGCGAGGTGGTCGTCTTCCGGGGCACCGACCGCTGGGCCCCACAGGTCGACGAGCAGCAGCCGGAACCCGGGTTCGTGGGCAAGCTCGGCCGGACGGTCGGCGACCTGGTCGGCGTCAGCCGCCCCGGCGAGAAGGACTTCATCAAGCGGGTCATCGCGCTGCCCGGCGACCGCGTCAAGTGCTGCGACGCCCAGGGCCGCGTGCTGGTCAACGGCACGCCGCTCGACGAGTCGTCGTACGTCATCCGGGACTCGCCGCTCGACATCCCGCCGAACCCCCGCGAGTGCCGGTCCCGGCGCTTCGAGGAGGTCGTGGTCCCGCCCGGGCAGATCTTCGTGATGGGCGACCACCGACTGGTCTCCCAGGACGCCCGCTGCCAGGGGACGGTGCCGATCGACAACGTGGTGGGCCGCGCCTTCACGGTGGTCTGGCCGTCGTCGCGGTGGAGCGCGCTGTCGGTGCCGGCCACCTTCGACGACGTCGCCGACCCGCCCGCCGCCTCCACCGGGGCCCCGCCCCCGGTGCGTCCCACGCCGGGCGGCGGGGTGGTGCTGCTCGTCCCGTTCGTGGCCGCGCTGGCCGTTCTCGCGCGTTCCGGACGGTGGCGTCCAGCCGGGCAACGTAGGCTCCATCCGTGATTGACGAGCAGACCGACAAGCCCCGCAGTTCCTTCTGGAAGGAGCTGCCCATCCTCCTGGGCGTGGCGATCCTGGTCGCGGTGCTGGTGCGAGCCTTCGTGCTGCAGACCTTCTTCATCCCCTCTCCGTCCATGGAGAACACGCTCCAGATCGACGATCGGGTGCTGGTCAACAAGCTGGTCTACGACTTCCGGTCCCCGCACCGCGGCGAGGTGATCGTCTTCAAGGCGCCCCTGGAGTGGAGCAGCAACCCCGACGGCGAGGACTTCATCAAGCGGGTCATCGGCGTCGGCGGCGACCACGTGGTCTGCTGCGACCCGCAGGAGCGGCTGGTGATCAACGGCAAGCCGCTGGACGAGCCGTACATCTACCCGGGGGACAAGACCGCCGAGGAGTTCGACATCACCGTCCCGGAGGGACGGCTCTGGGTGATGGGCGACCACCGCGAGGCGTCGGGCGACTCCCTGCAGCACTGGCAGCAGTCCGAGCAGGACATCACCAAGGCGACCATCCCCGAGGACGAGGTCGTCGGGCGGGCCTTCACCGTCTTCTGGCCGGTCAACCGGGCCACCTGGCTGAGCGTCCCGAAGGAGTTCGAGGGCATCCCCGAGCCGTAGGGGCCGCCGGGCGTGGGCGTTGTCGGCGGCGTCTGGCAGGCTGGTGCGGTGACCGACTACACCCCGCGGCGCGCGGCCCGCGTCCTGCTCGTCGACGCGGCGGGCCGGGTGCTGCTCTTCAGCGGCTCCGACCCGGCCCGTCCCGAGCACGGCCGCTGGTGGTTCACCCCCGGTGGCGGCCTGGACCCGGGCGAGACGTACGCCGAGGGCGCCGCGCGGGAACTGGCCGAGGAGACCGGGCTGCGGCTGCCGGTCCCGGCGTTCGGCGCGCCGGTGCACCGCGACGTCACGGAGTTTCCGTTCGACGGTGTCTGGTACCGGCAGGAGCAGGAGTTCTTCCTGGTGCGGGTGACGGATCACGAGGTCGACACCGCAGGCTTCAGCGAGGTCGAGCGGGCCAGCGTCGCCGCGCACCGGTGGTGGCCGCTGGACGAGCTGGCCGCCACCGACGAGCGCTACTACCCGCCGGACCTGCCGGCGGTGCTGACCCGGGCGCTGGCCGAGTCGCCGACGGCCGACGGAGGTGTGCCGTGCTGACGCCGCCGCGCACGGTGGTGCGCCGCGAGGGCGGGCTCTACGCGCTGGAGCGCGCGTTGCAGCGGCGCGGCTTCCGGCACGTCGCCGGCGCCGACGAGGCGGGCCGCGGCGCCTGCGCCGGCCCGTTGGTCGCCGCCGCCGCGATCCTGCCCGAGGGGCGCCGGGGCGAGATCGACGGGCTGGCCGACTCGAAGCTGCTCACCCCGGCCAGCCGGGAGCGGGTCTACGAGGAGGTCGTCGCCCGCGCCCTGGCGTACTCCGTGGTGGTCATCCCGGCCGAGGAGGTCGACGAGCGGGGCCTCCACGTGTGCAACCTGGCCGCCATGCGTCGCGCCCTCGCCTCGCTGGCCACCCGCCCGGAGTACGTGCTCACCGACGGCTTCGGCGTCGACGGCCTCGACGTGCCGGGGCTGGCGGTCTGGAAGGGCGACCGGGTGGCCGCCTGCGTGGCGGCGGCGAGCGTGCTCGCCAAGGTGACCCGGGACCGGATCATGGTCGAGCTGGACGGGACGTTCCCCGGCTACGGGTTCGCCGAGCACAAGGGTTACATCACGCCGGAGCACAGCGCGGCGCTGCGGGAGCGGGGGCCGTGCCGGGAGCACCGGTTCTCGTACGTCAACGTGGCGGCGGTGTCCGGCCGGGACGGCGCCCCGCCCCGGGCGCGCCGACCGGTGGACGCAAGGCCGGACGAGCCGATGGAGCGCTCTTGCGCGCCAGGGGGTACCGTCGGCGTGGCGTTGGGCGAGCAGCCTCGGCCTCCGGCGTCGGTGGGGGAAGATGTGGTCATGGAAGGCGGAGTGCGATGAGCGCGGAAGATCTCGAGAAGTACGAGACCGAGATGGAGCTGCAGCTCTACCGGGAGTACCGCGACATTGTCCGCCAGTTCTCCTACGTGGTGGAGACCGAGCGCCGGTTCTACCTGGCCAACCAGGTGGACCTGCACGTGCGCAACTCCGACGGCGAGGTCTACTTCGAGGTCGAGATGCACGACGCCTGGGTGTGGGACATGTACCGCCCCGCCCGGTTCGTGAAGAACGTCCGGGTGATGACCTTCAAGGACGTCAACGTCGAGGAGTTGGAGAAGCCCGACATCTCCCTCCCCGCCGACTCCGGCTTTGGCGGCTGACCCACCACTCACGTCCCGCCCGGTGGCCCGACCGCCGGGCCCGGCCCCCGTCGGTAACCCCCACCGCCACGCGGCCTCGCTCGTCCGGTTCCCTGCTGCGGCGCCTGCCGGCCCCGTGTCCGCTCGCGGCGCCTGCGGCCCTGTGCCCGCTCGCGGCGCCTGCGGCCCTGTGCCCGCTCGCGGCGCCCGTCGTCGCGTGCCGTGGCGTGACGGGCCCCGCCGAGCAGGCGTCGCCACCGGCGCCAGGCGAACACACCACCGACCTGCTCGTCCAGTGTGGCCGGCCTCAGTCGACGAACTCGAACATCGTCACCCCGGCCGGGAGGGGACGGGGCTCGCCCAGGAACCGGTGCACACCCACGCCCACGCCGTCCGCCGGGCTGCTCACCGCCACCGGCGCGAAGCCCTCCGCCGCGAACCACTCGCAGATGGTCGGCACGAGATCGGGGCTGCGCCGGTGCCGGGTCCAGAACACCGTGCCGCCGGTCGCGCAGAGCGCCGCGCAGTGCCGCACGGTGGCGCGGACGTCCGCCTCGCTGACGTTGCCGAACACCCCGCAGACCAGCACCAGGTCGGCCGGGGCGAGATCCGCGTACGCGTCGGTGCGCGCGGCTTCGCCGACCACCACCTCCACCGCCGACAGACCCGCCGCGCGGGCGGCCGACCGGGCCATCTCCGCGTTGCGGGGATCCATCTCCACCAACCGGGCCGTCACGTCGTCGCGGCGGGGGTGGGCCGCCAGCACGGGGATCAGGTCACGTCCCTGCCCGGCGCAGAGGCTGACCGCCCGCAGCGGGCCGGGCGGGGCCGCGTCGAGCGCCTGCGCGACCCGCAACCGCACCTCGGCGAGCCGGCGGGACAGCGCCGACCCCGGGTCCTCGTAGTCGTCGTGCCAGGCGTACCAGTCCCGCGTCACCGGCCCAGCCTAGGCTTCGGCCCCGCCGGTCGGGGGGACGCCTCGGGGCGGTGGTGACGGGGTGGGAGCGTGCCGGTCGAGCCGGCACATAGCAGATCACGCCAGGTTCCGGTGGCTGTCCACAGGGGACCCGCTGTCCACAGGGGCGGGTGGCCGGGGTGGCGGGGCGGGAGGCTCGCCGAGCAGGCTGCGCCCATGCGACCAGCAACCCGCACCGGCGTCGCCGCGCTCTGCGCCGCCCTGCTGTCCCTCGGGCCGGCCGCCGTGCCGGCCACGGGGCCGGGCCCGGCGCCGGTCGGGGCGGCGGCGGCCGTGGCACCCGACCTCCCGTCGTCGCCCGAGGCCCCCGCACCCGTGGCTTCGTCGCCCGAGGCCCCCGCACCCGTGGCTTCGGCACCCGAGGCCCTGGTGTCCGAAGCCCTGTCGGCCGAGGCTTCGGCACCCGGGGCGGCGCGGTTCCGGTGGCCGCTCGACGGCGTGCCCCGCCCGGTCCGCCGCTTCGACCCGCCGCCGCAGCCGTGGCTGCCCGGTCACCGGGGCGTCGACCTGGCCGCCGCGCCGGGCGCCACCGTGCGGGCGGCCGGTGCCGGCACGGTCCTCTTCGCCGGCCTGGTCGCCGGTCGCCCGGTCGTCAGCGTCGGGCACGCCGACGGGCTACGGACCACCTACGAGCCGGTGTCACCGGCGGTCCGCCCCGGCGACCGGCTCGCCGCCGGCGCGCCGCTGGGCGCGCTGCTCGCCGGCCACCCCGGCTGCCCCGCCCCGGCCTGCCTGCACTGGGGATTGCGGCGCGGCACGGAGTACCTCGACCCGCTGGCGCTGCTCGGCCTCGGGCCGGTGCGGCTGCTGCCACTCGACGGCGCCGGCACCGACCCGTCGTCCACAGCCGGCGGGCCGGGACAGCGGGTGGCGGCGTAGCGCGGAGGTGGCTCAGCGCTGGGCGAGTAGCGGGGGTAGGCGCACCGAGAGGCGCTCGTACTCGTCGGCGGTGTTGTAGACCTGCGCGCACAGCCGCAGCCAGCCCTGCCCGTTCCAGGTCATGACCGCCACCTCCGTGGCGAGCCGCTCGGCGATGCGTTGCCGCAGCGCCCGCGCCGCGTCGAACGTGGCGCCCATGCCTGCCGGCAGCGGGATGATCCGCATGGCGACCCCGGTCCCGCCGGGGTCCGGCAGGTCGGCGGGGGCCACCCCCAGCGCGTCCCCGACCACCCGCTGGCCGTACGCCACCAGCGCGGCGTTGTGTGCCCGTACCCGGTCGACGCCGAGGCTGCGCAGCGTGAACAGCCCCACCGGCGCGGCCAGCCAGCCGGTGTAGTCCTGCGTCGCCGCCCACTCGACCCGGCCGGGGAACCCCGACTCCTGCTCCCACGAGACGACCAGTGGCTCGATGCGCTCCCGCCACGGCGGCGCGACCACCAGCACGGCGCTGCCGCGCGGCGCGTACGCCCACTTGTGCAGGTTGCCCACCCAGAAGTCGGCGCCGATGCCACCGACCGGGGTCGGCAGCATGCCCGGGGCGTGCGCGGCGTCGACCAGGACCGGTATCCCGTTCTCCCGGGCGACCCCGACGATGGCGGCGACGGGGAAGAGCCGGGCGGTGGCCGAGGTGAGCTGGTCCACCACGAGCAGCCGGGTCCGGCCGGGGCGCAGCCCCGCGCGGACGATCTCGACGACCTCCTCGTCGGTGGCGGCCAGCGGCACCCGCAGCGCCCGGGTGACCGCCCCCGTACGGCGGCACTCGCGGGCGATGGAAAGGCCGACCGCGCCGTAGCCGTGATCGGTGGTGAGCACCTCGTCGCCCGGGCGCAGGCCGAGCGACTGGAGCACCACCGCCACGCCGGTGGTGGCGTTCGGCACCAGGGCGGCGCCGTCCGGGTCGGCGCCCAGGAAGCCGGCCAGATGGCGGCGGGTGTGCGTGATCCGGTCGACCAGGCCCTGGGTGAAGAAGCGCAGCGGGTTGGCCTCCATCTCGTCGCGCAGCCGCTGCTGGGCCCGCTGCACCGGGATCGGGACCGCGCCGAACGAGCCGTGGTTGAGATGGCTGACCGCCGGGTCCAGCGAGAAGAGCAGGCGGGCTGCCGCGATCGGCTCTGGCGGCTGCGGGACGCTCACCCGGTGATCGTAGCGGCCGGTGGATCTCCGGCCGGCGTTCCGCCGGGTGCCCGTGCCGGTCGACCCCGCTCGATCCCGCAGAATCGCGGGCCATGGACACCCCTGTGGAACTGCGCTGGCCGACCGCCGCCGACGGGCAACTCCGCGCCGACGTGCACCGGGTGCTGCACGCGGTGGCCGAGCGCGGCGGCGCGATCGGGTACGCGGTCCCGCCCGGCCGTGCCGAGACCGACGCCTGGCTGGACGCGGTGCTGAGCCTGGTCGAGGCCGGCGACGCCGCGCTGGTCCTCGCCGTGCTCGACTCCCGGGTCGTAGGCACCGGGCTGTGGCGGCGCGGCCCGAAGCCGATCTTCGCCCACTACGCCGACCTGGAGAAGATCACCGCGCACCCGGCCGCCCGTGGCCGGGGCATCGGCAGGCTGGTCACCGGGGCGCTCATCGAGGACGCCCGCAAGGCCGGCATCGAGACCCTCGCGCTGGGCGTACGCGGCAACAACCACGGCGCCATCGAGCTCTACGAGCGGCTCGGGTTCCGCGAGTGGGGCCGGCTGCCGAACGTCATCGAGGTGGGCGACGAGCGCTACGACGACGTGCGGATGTGTCTGGACCTGGGCCGGCCGCCGCACGTGCTGCTCCGCGGGTCGGCCCCGGACGGGCCGGGCTCGTCGCCGCGTCGCTCCTGAAGCTCGGGCGCCGGCCACCGCAGCAGCCCCGGCGCCCGGGCGATCACCGCGACGGCCGGAGCCCGGCCGTCCGGCTCCCTTTCGCCGGTCAGGGGCCGGGCCATCACCGCGGCGGCCGGGCCCGGCCGTCCGGCTCCCTGTCGTTGGTCAAGCTCGGGGGTGGGCCTGGCGGTAGGCCGCGCGGAGCCGCTCCACCGACACGTGGGTGTAGATCTGGGTGCTCGCGAGGGACGAGTGCCCCAGCAGCTCCTGCACCGCCCGCAGGTCGGCGCCGCCCTCCAGCAGGTGGGTCGCCGCCGAGTGCCGCAGCCCGTGCGGGCTGACCGGGGGCAGCCCGGCGGCCTCGGCGTACCCGCTGACGATCCGTCGGGCCGTCGTCGGGTTGAGCCGCCCGCCGCGGGCGCCGAGCAGCAGCGCCTCCGGGGAGCGCGGCCCGGCCAGCGCGGGCCGGCCGTACCGCAGCCACTCGTCGAGCGCCCGCTGCGCCGGCACCCCGTACGGGACGGTGCGTTCCCGGCCGCCCTTGCCGAACACCCGCACGACCCGCCGCGCGTGGTCGACGTCGGCGACGTCGAGGCCGCACGCCTCGCTGATCCGTACGCCCGTGCCGTAGAGCAGCTCCAGCAGCGCCCTGTCCCGCAGCACCAGGGCCTCGGCGGTGCCGTCCGCGGAGGCCCGATCCGCCGTGGCCCCGCTCGCGGTGCCGGCCCCGGCGGTGCCGTCCGCCGTGTGGGTCGCCGTTCTTCCGTCCGTCGTGTCAGGCTCCGTCGGCCCGGACGCACTGCCCGAAGCGGTCGGGCGCCCGCCCGGCACCAGGCCGAGGGGCGGTGAGCCGGCTGTGGTGTCCGGCGCCGTCGGCGCACCCGGCGTGGACCGGCCCGGCGCCTCGACCAGCGCGGCGGCCTGGTCGGCGCGGAGCACGGACGGCAGGTCCCGGTGGGCGCGGGGGCTGGCCAGCGCACCTGCCACGTCGGTGGGGAGCAGCCCGCAGCGGTGCGCCCAGGCACTGAACGTCCGCGCTGTGGCCGCCCGGCGGGCGAGCGACGTCCGCGCGGCGCCCATCGTCCGCTGCTTCGCCAGCCAGCTGCGCAGCACCGTCAGGTCCAGGTCCGCCAGTTCGGCGCAGCCCATCCGGTGCGCGTGGTCCAGCAGCGACACCACGTCGCCGACGTACGCCCGGACCGTGTGCGCGGACCGGTTGCGCACCCCGGCCAGGTGCCCGGCGAAGTCGTCCACCGCCTCGCGCATCGCCGACGGGAGCGCCTCGTGCATCGCCCGGGTGCCGGCCGGCTCGCGGCTCACCGCGACACCCCGCTTCGCCGCCGCCGCCGCCGCCGGCACCCCCGGCGAACGGTCCCGCTCCCCGTGGCCGGCCGCCGGCATCGTGGGCGGTGCGGTCGGCAGGGCGTGACCCTCGTGGAGGCCGGCGGTGGCGGATCCTCTGGCACAGCGCCAGCCTACGGTCGACGGGACCCGACGACCACGTTGCCTGGACCGCCCGCCCCCGGCCGGGCATCGAGCTGCGGGCGAGGGCGACCGACCGGCTCCGACGCCGGGGGCGGGTGCCGGCTCCGACGCCGGGGCGGGCACCGGCGCGGCCCCGACGGAGCCGCTGCGCTCCCACCCTGTCCGGCGGGGATGGATTACCGCGGCCGGAGCGCGCAGACTTGTCGTACCAACGGGTGAGCCAGGTCGTCGTCGCCGCGCGACGGACGGTGCTCGACGAAGGGGGACCGGGCATGGGGGTCGATGTCGTCCTCTACCGGGTGGTCGAGGCGGGCCCGGGCCGGCGCCGCCTCGTGCCGGCCGAGGTGCTGCCCGATCCCGACGACGTGCTGCTGGATCTCGTCGAGCGGGTCCGTGGCACCGGGCGTACCCCGCTGCTGGACCGGGTGGACCCCGTCGGTCAGTTGGTGGTCCCCGCCGGACGGGCCCCGCAGCTCCTCGCCGAGCTGGCTTGCCTCGCCGAGGTGGCCCGGACGACGCCCGAGGTGACGCACGTGCGCCGCCTGGATCTGCTGGCGCGGCACTGCCGACCGGAGCGCGACATGGAGATCCGCTTCGAGGGGGACTGACCGGGCTGGCCGTCCGCTCAGTGTCGGCCCGCCTCGCCGGTCCGCCCGCCGGCGTGCGGCGACTGGTCGTGACCGCGCTGACCCCGCCCGGCCCGAACCGCGCCGGCGGGCGGCGCGAGGGCGTAGCCGTCCTCGCGGTGGACCACCAGGGCCAGCTCCTCCAGCATGGACAGTTTCCGCAGGGCGGTGCGGACGGCGACGCCGGCCCGGGCGGCGAGGACGTCCACCCCCACGGCACCCCGGCGGGGCAGCGCCTCGACGATCGACCGGGCGTCGTCGTCGAGCTGGTCAACCGGCCGCTGGGGGCCGCGCGGCACCGGCGCCAGCTCGCCGATCCGCCCGACCTCCTCCAGCACCTGGGCCACCCCGGTGACCAGCCGGGCCTTCGGGTGCTCGCGCAGCAGCTCGTGCGTGCCCACCGACATCGCCGACGTGACCGGGCCCGGCACCACCATCCCGGGTTTCGTCAGGGCGAGTGCCCGGTGCGTGGTCTGGGTGGCGCCGCTGCGCGCCGCCGCCTCCACCAGCACGGTGCCGAGGGTCCCCGCCGCGATCACCCGGTTGCGGATGAGGAACCGGGGACGCAGCGGGTCGGCCCCCGGGATCCACTCACTGACCAGCAGCCCCGTGTCGGCGATCCGGTCGAAGAGCGCCGCGTTGCCCATCGGGTAGGGGCGGTCCACGCCGCAGGCGAGCACGGCCACGGTGATGCCCCCGGCGTTGAGCGCGCCCCGGTGGGCCGCCGCGTCGATGCCGAAGGCGCCACCGGAGACGACGGTCCAGTCCCGGTCGGCGAGCCCGTAGCCGAGTTCGGTGGCGACGTGCGTGCCGTACCCGGTGGCGGCCCGGGCGCCGACGACCGCGACGGAGCGGTCGAGCGCCTCCGCGAGCGGCCACGAGCCACGCACCCAGAAGCAGAGCGGCGGCGCGGTCTCGGTGTCCACCCGCCGGTACGCCCCGGGCAGCCGCAGCTCACGCAACTGGTCGACCCGGTCGGGCCACTCGTCGTCGCCGGGGACCACGATCCGCGCCCCGAGCCTTTCCCCGCGGGCCAACGCCTCCGCCGCGACCGCCCGGGCGTCGCCGGCGGCGGTGCGCGCCGCCACCGCCGTCCGCAACGTCTCGTCCGGCGCGCCCCCGTCGAGCAGCAGGTCGAGGGTGGCCGCCGGGCCGAGCCGGTCGACCAGCCGGTGCACCGACCGGGTGCCCGGCTCGGCAAGCCAGGTCAGCGCCACCCGGGCCAGCGTCTCCTCGTCGGTGCTCACGTGCCGTCCCCCGTTCGCAGTTGAATGGCCTCCCGGACGTCCTCCCGGTCGGGCCGGTCCCGGCCGTCGAGGTCCGCGATCGTCCAGGCCAGGCGGATGATCCGGTCGAAGCCCCGGGCGGATAGGGACCCCGAGTCCAGTCGCGCCCGCAGCTCGGCGGTGTCCGGCCCGGGCAGTCGCCAGGGCGGTCGACGCAGGTACGGCCCGGGTATCTCGGCGTTGAGCCGGCGGTCGAGGACCGCCCAACGCGCGGCCGCGGCCTCCCGGGCGGCCGCCACCCGCCGGGCGACGGTGGCCGACGACTCGCTGTCCACGGTGGCCTCCATCAATTCCGCCGCCCGGACGGGTGGCAGCCTCACCTGCACGTCGATCCGGTCCAGCAGGGGACCGGAGAGCCGGCTGAGATAGCGCCGGCGGGCCTGCGGCGGGCACTCGCAGTACGCGTCGCCCGCCGGCTTGGCGCACGGGCACGGGTTGGCCGCAAGCACGAGTTGCGTACGGGCCGGGTATTCGGCGCCGCCGCGGCTGCGGGCCAGCCGGACCCGGCCGTTCTCCAGCGGCTGGCGCAGCGCCTCCAGCGCGCCCCGGCTGAACTCGGGCGCCTCGTCGAGGAAGAGCACCCCCCGATGGGCGAGCGAGATCGCGCCGGGACGCGCCAGCCCCGAACCGCCGCCGACCAGGGACGGCACCGTGGCCGTGTGGTGCGGCGCCTGGAACGGCGGGCGGCGCAGCAGCCGGCCGCCCGGCGGGAGCAGCCCGGCGATCGAGTGCAGGGCGGTGACCTCCAGCGCGGCCTCGTCGTCCAGCTCGGGCAGGATCGACGGGAGGCGCTCGGCGAGCATGGTCTTGCCGGCGCCCGGCGGCCCGAGCAGCGCCAGGTGGTGCCCGCCCGCCGCGGCCACCTCCAGCGCCCGCCGGCCCAGCCCCTGCCCGGCGACCTCGGCCAGGTCGGGCCCGCCGCCGGCCGGTGCCGGGCCGCCCGCCTCCGGCTCGATCAGGGGCATGCCGTCGCGGACGAAGCCGACCAGCCGGTGCAGCGTGTCGACCGCCCGGACCCGGACCCCCGGGACGACCGCCGCCTCGGCGGCGTTGCCGGCCGGGACGATCACCCGCTCCACGCCGGCCCGGGCGGCCGCGGCGACCATCGGCAGGACGCCGCGCACCGGCCGGACGGTGCCGTCGAGGCCCAGCTCGCCGAGGATCGCCACGCGCTCCAGCGGCAGCAGCGGCAGCTCGCCCGAGCCGCCCAGCAGGGCCACCGCGATCGCCAGGTCGAACGCCGAACCGAACTTGGGCAGGTCGGCCGGCAGCAGGTTGAGCGTGATCCGGCGGTTGGGCCATCGCTGGCCGGAGTTCACCACCGCCGCGCGGACCCGGTCCCGGGCCTCGTGCAGGGCCGTGTCCGGCAGCCCCGAGATGACGACGGCCGGCAGACCGGCCGCCAGGTCGGCCTCGACCTCCACCAGGTGCCCGGTGACGCCGACCAGGCCCACGCAGAGCACCTTCGCGTAGCTCACGCCGCCACCCGCCCTGGGCCATCGGAGATCCGGCCGCTGCCCCCGGCCATCTCAGAACGCGCCCTTGAGGTGCTCGACCCGGGCGGCGCCGGCGCCGGTGAGGCGTACCGAGATCACGTCGAAGCGCACCTCGTCGGCGGTGGTGCCGGTGTCGGCCAGCCACCGGGCGGCGAGCCCGCGCAGCCGGCGGGCCTTGGCCGGTACGACGGCCTCGGCCGGCAGGCCGAACTCGTCCGAGCTGCGGGTCTTCACCTCGCAGAAGGCGAGCACCGGCCCGTCCCAGGCGATGATGTCGATCTCCCCGGCCGGACAGCGCCAGTTCCGGGCGACGGGACGCAGCCCCGCCCCGATCAGGTGCCGGACGGCGCACCGCTCGCCGTACGCGCCGACCGCCTGGTTCCGTTTCGTCATGCCCGGCACCGTGCCCGGCCCGGGCGGGGCTCCGCCGCCCCGCGTCGCCGACCTGTGGACAGACGGACGGGTTGTGGACGAGCGGACGATCATGCCTGGCCTGTGCTATGTGGACCGCCGGCGTCGGCCGCTCCGAGGAGTTTTGTGCTGCGCTGACCACGTAGACGACCGTCGAGCCGGCCGGGACCCTGCGGCGGTACCGAGGCGGACGGCGGGGGATCCTGGGACACCCGGCGCTCCGTTAGCGTGCGACGGATGAGCGTCGACTGGCGGAGCGATCGGGTCCGCGCGGCCTTGCGCGGCGAGAATCCCACCGTGCTGTGCCGGCTCTCCGCCGGGTTCGCGGTGATCGGCGACAGCCAGCACCTCCCGGGGTACTGCGTGCTGATCACGGACGACCCATCGGTCGACCGGCTGACCGACCTGCCGCGGAACCGGCGACTGGCGTTCCTGGCGGACATGGACCTGCTCGGCGAGGCGGTGGCCCGGGTCTGCGCCCGGCGGGACCGGGGCTTCCGGCGGATCAACTACGAGATCCTCGGCAACCTCGACGCCTTCCTGCACGCGCACGTACGCCCGCGGTACGACTGGAAGCCGGCCGAGCTGCGACGGGGCCCGGTCTACCACTACCCGGCGCGGGTGTGGCGCGATCCGGCGTACGCCCTCGGGGCCGCGCACGACGAGCTGCGGGCGCAGCTCGCGGCGGAGTTGGACAGGCTGGCGGGTCCCCGCCCCTGACCGCGGCGCTGCCGCCGCCCGCCGTCCCGGTGTGCCCCGGCTGCTCGGCCGAGGCGGGTGCCCGAGCGGCGAATGGCGTCCATGGTGCCCGTCGCATACGGTGCCGGACGTGGACGGACGACGGAGCTTTGCCGAAGATCAGGAGTCGCGCTGGTATCCGGCGGACCCCGACCGTGGCTACGGGGAGCCGGACTGGCGCGGACCGGCCGAGACCCGGCACCGGGACGACGACCTGAGCGCCCCCGAGCAGCGCCGCGCCGCGGAGGACGGCCACTACGGCGAGGCCGCGACCGGCCGGCGCGGTGAGCCGGGTCGCTTCGGCGCGACGACCGAGCCCGCCTCCGGCCGCTTCGGCGCCGTCGACGCCGACCGGGCCCGCTCCGGCGGCCCGGACGACTCGGGCCGCTTCGCAGCGGCCGGCCCGGATTCCGGTCGGTTCGCGGCGGTGGAGCCGGACTCGGGTCGGTTCGCGGCGGTGGAGCCGGACTCGGGTCGGTTCGCGGTGACGGAGCCGACATCCGGGCGGTTCGCCGGCACTGGGGGCGACTCGGGTCGGTTCGCCGCGGTGCCGTCGCTCGGGGACGACCGGGCGGAGACCGAGGGATACCGGGCGAGCCGCGCCCGGCGCGCCGAGTCGGACCCGGAGATCTCCGGTGAGCTGCCGGCCGATCGGCCGGGCCGGCGCGCGGCGCGGGAGGCGAGGGAGTCGCGGGACGCGGTCTCGACGTCGGGCGTCGACGCGCTCGCCGGTGCGGGCCCGGTCGAGCGGGCCGGCGAGCCGACCCGTCCCGCCCCGTTGGGCGGCTACCCGGTCATCGAGCCTCATCGGGGGGTCGAGGCCGGGACCCCGCCGGAGCCGCCGGTTGTCGCGCCCCAGCCGGTTGTCGCGCCCCAGCCGGTGGTCGTGGCGCCGAACCCACTGGAGATGCCGACCGGGCCGATGCCGCCGATCGGCCCCCGTGGCGACATGCCGCCCGGGGAGGTGCCGGTCTATCCGCCGGTGGTGGCCCCGCACCCGACCCCGCCGGCGGGCGACGGGGTCTACCGGACCCGTCGGCCCGCGTTGGCCGCGCTCTTCACCCTGTTGGTCGCGGTGTTCGAGGTCCCCGCGCTGCGGGTGCTGTTCAGCGGCGTGACCGGCGACCCGGTCTCGGCCGCCGACGTCCTGGCGGGCACCTTCCTGGTCTGCGGCCTGCCGATCTTCGCGATCGGGCTGTACGGCCTGCGTACCGGCGGGTTGTCGCTGGCAGAGGGGAGCCGGGGCTGGCTGCGCCCGCCGACGGCCTACCTGACCGTGGGCCTGGTGCTGTTCGTCGCCGCCGCCCTCGCGGTCGGCTGACACCGGCCCGGGCCGCGGGCCGTGCGGCGGGCCGCCCCACGGTCTGACGCCGGCCCGGGCCGCGGACCGTGCGGCGGGCCGCCGCCCCACCAGATGGACGTGGGTCCGGCCGTGGACCGGCCAACGGGCCGTCACTCTCACGGTCGGACGCCGCCCCCCCGGCGGTCGCTGGGCGGGCCTGGCGACAAGGGTGCGGAAGTTGCCGGAAATAGGCGTTCTGACCCCTTCCCGCCACCCGCAGCGTCGGCGGCGGGGAAGGGGCGTACACTGGTCGACTGGCGACCGCCTCGTGCGGTCGACCTCGCGCGCCCTCTCCACGAATCGTCGTGGGGCGACGGCCTCCCTGGTCCCGATCTTGGTCGGGCCCGCCATGGCCGGCGACCGGGCGCCAGGACGCCCGGCCGCCGGCCGGGCGGGACAACCAGGGACACAAGGAGTACCCCACCATGGCCGTCGTGACCATGCGCCAGCTGCTGGAGAGCGGTGTCCACTTCGGGCACCAGACCCGGCGCTGGAACCCGAAGATGAAGCGCTTCATCTTCACCGAGCGCAACGGTATCTACATCATCGACCTGCGCCAGACCCTCGACTACATCGAGAAGGCCTACGACTTCGTGCGCGGGACCGTCGCCGAGGGTGGCAGCATCCTCTTCGTCGGCACCAAGAAGCAGGCTCAGGAGGCCATCGCCGAGCAGGCGACCCGGGTCGGCCAGCCGTACGTCAACCACCGCTGGCTCGGCGGCATGCTGACCAACTTCCAGACGGTGTACAAGCGGCTGCAGCGGATGAAGGAGCTGGAGGCCCTGGGTGACCTGAGCGGCACGGCCGCCGGGTACACCAAGAAGGAGACCCTGCAGCTCTCCCGCGAGAAGGAGAAGCTGACCCGCACCCTCGGTGGTCTGCGGGACATGCAGAAGCTCCCGGCCGCGATCTGGGTGGTCGACACCAAGAAGGAGCACATCGCCGTCGACGAGGCCCGCAAGCTGGGCATCCCGGTGATCGCGGTGCTCGACACCAACTGCGACCCGGACGAGGTCGACTTCCCGATCCCGGGCAACGACGACGCGATCCGCTCGGCGGAGCTGCTGACCAAGGTCGTGGCCGCCGCCGTCGCCGACGGCCTGATCGCCCGTTCCGGCCGTCGTCGGGGCACCGACGAGAAGCCGGAGCCCGGTGTGGCCTCCGACGAGCCGCTGGCCGAGTGGGAGCGCGAGCTGCTCGAGGAGCCGAAGAAGGCCGACGAGCAGCAGGGGCAGCCGGCCGAGCAGCCGGCGACCGCCGCCGCGGAGTGACCGCGCCGCCGCTTCCCCGCCGTCCGTTTTTTCGGACGGCGGGGAGCGGCCGGTACGCCGGGCACATCGCGCCCGGATCCGGGTAACCGGCACCAGGACCAACCCACCCGCAGTCTCAACACCGAAGAGAGAGCCATGTCCAACTTCACCGCCGCGGACGTCAAGAAGCTCCGCGACCTCACCGGCGCCGGCATGATGGACTGCAAGAAGGCGCTGACCGAGGCCGAGGGCGACTTCGACAAGGCCGTCGAGATCCTGCGCGTCAAGGGCGCCAAGGACGTCGGCAAGCGGGCCGGCCGTACGGCCGCCAACGGTCTGATCGCCCACTCCGGCCAGGCGCTGCTCGAGCTCAACTGCGAGACCGACTTCGTCGCCAAGAACGACGCCTTCATCGAGCTGGCCCAGCGGCTGGTCGAGCACGGCGAGCGCAGCGGCGTCGGCACCGCCGAGGAGTTGCTCGCCACCGAGATCGACGGCAAGACCGTCGCCGACCTGGTCCAGGAGCAGTCCGCCAAGATCGGCGAGAAGCTGGTCCTCAACCGGTTCGCCAAGCTCGACGGCACCACCGCCGTCTACCTGCACCGCAAGAGCCAGGACCTGCCCCCGGCGGTCGGCGTGCTCGTGCAGTACGCGGGCAAGACCGACGAGGCGGGCGACGCCGACGCGCGCGCCGTCGCCATGCAGATCGCCGCGATGCGGCCGAAGTACCTCACCCGTGACGAGGTGCCGGCCGACGTCGTCGAGTCCGAGCGGCGCATCGCCGAGCAGACCGCCCGCGAGGAGAACAAGCCCGAGGCGGCCCTGCCGAAGATCGTCGAGGGCCGGGTGAACGCCTTCTTCAAGGACTACGTCCTGGTCGAGCAGGCGTCGGTCGCCGACAACAAGAAGACGGTGAAGCAGATGCTGGCCGAGGCCGGCATCGAGGTCACCCGCTTCGTGCGGTTCGAGGTCGGCCAGGCCTGAGCCGCCCCGGGGCGCGTCGCGCGCCCGCGGGAAGGGTAAAACGTCGACGAGGAGGCCGCCGGTGTACGTGACAGGCACCGCGGCCTCCTTGTCACATAGGGTCGGCTACGGCAGTTTCGCGGTACGCGGCGTACAGGACGTGCGCATGGGGAAGGGCGGGGCGGATGACGCAGGTTGTGAGTGACCGGAGTCTGGCGGCGGACGATCCGACGGCACCACCCCCCGGCCGGGCCCGGCGGGTGGTGCTGAAGCTCTCCGGCGAGGTGTTCGGCGGGGGCGCTGTCGGCGTGGACCCGGACGTGGTGCAGGCCGTCGCCCGGCAGATCGCCACCGTGGTGCGCCGCGGTGTGCAGGTCTCGGTGGTGGTCGGCGGTGGCAACTTCTTCCGGGGCGCCGAGCTGCAGAAGCGCGGCATGGACCGGGCCCGGGCCGACTACATGGGCATGCTCGGCACCGTGATGAACTGCCTCGCGCTGCAGGACTTCCTGGAAAAGGAGGGCGTCGAGACGCGCGTGCAGAGCGCGATCACGATGGCCCAGGTCGCCGAGCCCTACATCCCGCTGCGCGCCATCCGGCACCTGGAGAAGGGACGCGTGGTGATCTTCGGCGCGGGCGCCGGCATGCCGTACTTCTCCACCGACACGGTGGCCGCCCAGCGTGCCCTGGAGATCCGCGCCGACGTGGTGCTGATGAGCAAGAACGGCGTGGACGGCGTCTACACCGCCGACCCGCGGGTCGACCCGACCGCCAGCAAGTTCGACTCGATCACCTTCTCCGAGGTGCTGCGCCGCAACCTGCGGGTCGCGGACGCCGCCGCGTTCAGCCTGTGCATGGAGAACGGCCTGCCGATGCTGGTCTTCGGCGCGCAGGGCGACGACACCATCATCCGGGCCGTGGGTGGCGAAAAGATCGGCACCCTGATCACCGCCTGAGCGGTCGCGCGACCGACCGCCCTCAGCGGTTCCTCCGACACGACAAGCCACGACGAGCACAGAAGGAGGCGAGGAGACCGGTGATCGACGACACCCTCCTCGAGGCCGAGGAGAAGATGGAGCGTGCCATCGAGCACGCCAAGGAGGAGTTCGGCGCGATCCGCACCGGTCGCGCCAACGCCGCCATGTTCTCCAAGATCATCATCGACTACTACGGCAGCCCGACGCCGCTGCCCCAGATGGCGTCCATCGGCGTGCCCGAGCCGCGCATGGTGATCATCAAGCCGTACGACAACTCGCAGATCAACGCCATGGAGAAGGCGATCCGCGACTCCGACCTCGGCGCGAACCCGAACAACGAGGGCAACCAGCTCCGCATCCTGCTCCCGCAGATGACCGAGGAGCGCCGCCGCGACATGATCAAGGTCGCCCGGCACAAGGGTGAGGAGGCCAAGGTGGCCATCCGCAACATCCGCCGCAAGGGCAAGGAGGAGCTCGACCGGCTCGTCAAGGACGGCGAGGTCGGCGAGGACGACGGCCGGCGCGCGGAGAAGGAGCTCGACGACCTGACCCAGCGCTACGTCGCCGCCGTCGACGAGCTGGTGAAGCACAAGGAGAACGAGCTCCTCGAGGTCTGAGGCCGTACGTCGGCCACCACCGCGACGACGACACCGTGGCACCGGCACCGCCGCCCGCATCCGGGTGACGGGGTCCGGTGCCACCGTCGTTGCGCCCGCCGCCCGGGAACGGGAGCGGGGCACGGTCCGGCGTGGGGAGGCGGTGGGTGCAGTAGGCTCGGCACGATTCCCGGCCACCCTGCGGTGAACGGTGGGGATCGGCCGGCCGTCGGGCGGCCAATCGGACGGAACAGTCGCGCGGGTAGGGGAATGGTTGTGGTTGTGCGTCATGCGGTGGATCTCGTGCCGGGCCCGTTCGGTGCGTGATGTCCCACCTCGACCCCTACGGCAGCGCCGAGCCCCGCGGCTGGGACCGCCCCGACCGCCCCGCCCCCGCCCTGCCGTGGCCGGAGCCCGAGATGGAGCCCGGCCAGTGGCACGGCCGGCCCGGCGTCGCCCCTGACATGTACGCCGAGCCGCACACCCACCCCCGCCCGCAGGTCGACGCCCACTCCGAGCCGCGGAGTCCGGACGGCGCCCCGTACGACCGCCCGGCCGGGATGAACGGTCGCCACCCGGACGACGCCGACTACCCGACGGCCCAACTGGAACCGGTGCGGGACGCCGAGCCGGAGCCGGAGTCGGAGCCCGCGCGGGCCCCGGGCCGGCGGCAGCGCGGCCGACGCCGGGCCAGCGCGGACCGGCCCCCGACCCAGCAGCCCGCGGCGAGCCGGGCCGGGCGTAACCTGCCGGCCGCCATCGCGGTCGGCGTGGCCCTCGGCGCCCTGATCGTGGTCCCGCTGTTCTTCTACCCGCCCGCCTTCCTGCTGGTGGTGGCCGGCGCGGTCGCGGTCGGCAGTTGGGAGATGGCCCGGGCGGTGCGCCGCAGCGGCGCCCATCCGCCGCTGGTGCCGCTCATCGCGGGCGGGGTGCTCACCGTCGGGCTTGCCTGGTTCGCCGGTCCCGACGCGCTCAGCCTCGGCCTGCTGGTCACCGTGCTGGGAACGATGGTGTGGCGGCTCGGCGACGGGCCGCGCGGCTTCCAGCGCGACCTGACCGCCGCCACCCTGATCGCCGTGTACGTGCCGTTCCTCGGCGGGTTCGCCGCGCTGCTGGCGGCGGCGCCGGACGACGGCCCCCTGCGGGTGCTGGTGACCCTGGTCGCGGTGGTGCTCTCCGACACCGGCGGGTACGCCGCCGGCGTCAGCTTCGGCAAGCACCCGATGGCCCCCTCGGTGAGCCCGAAGAAGTCCTGGGAGGGCTTCGCCGGCTCGGTCACCGCCGCGGCGGCCGGCAGCGCCCTGCTGATCTGGCTGCTCTTCGACGTGGCTCCGTGGTGGGGCGCGCTCTTCGGGCTGGCGGTCTCCGGCGCGGCCGTCCTCGGCGACCTCGCCGAATCCATGATCAAGCGGGACCTCGGGGTCAAGGACATGAGCAACCTGCTCCCCGGGCACGGCGGCCTGATGGACCGGCTCGACTCGATCCTCTTCGCGCTGCCGACCGCGTACCTGTTGCTGGCGGTCTTCGTCCCGGTGCTGGAGTGAGGCGTGAATCACCCGGCGTCGCCGGCCCCGGCCGGGCGGTGGGGGCCGATTCGGCACCTCCGGACAGGTGCGTCGGCCGTCCGGCGTGACAGACTGGACCCGCCATGACGAGCCTGCCCCTGATCCCCGCAGACCCCGACGCCCCCGGGCGCCGGCCCTCGATGCCTCCCCGTCACCTCGCGGACCTCGACCTCGCCGGCCGCCGCGCGCTGGTCGCCGAGCTGGGGGAGCCGGCGTTCCGCGCCAAGCAGGTCTCCACCCACTACTTCGGTCGCCTGGTGCGCGACCCGGAGCGGATGACCGACCTGCCGGCCGCCACCCGGGAGAAGCTCGCCGACCAGCTCCTGCCGCGCCTGCTCACCCCGGTCCGTGAGCTCGCCTGCGACGACGGCGCGACCCGCAAGGCCCTCTGGCGGCTGCACGACGGCTCGCTGGTGGAGAGCGTGCTGATGGGCTACCCGGACCGGGTCACCGTCTGCATCTCCAGCCAGGCCGGCTGCGGCATGGCCTGCCCGTTCTGCGCCACCGGCCAGGCCGGGCTGACCCGCAACCTGTCCACCGCCGAGATCGTCGACCAGGCGGTCTACCTGGCCGGCGTGGCCGCCTCCGGCGCGGTTGCGGGCTCGCCGCCCCGGCTGTCGCACGTCGTCTTCATGGGCATGGGCGAGCCGCTGGCCAACTACTCGCGGGTGATCGCGGCGATCCGCCGCTTGATCGCCCCGGCGCCGGAGGGGCTGGGGCTGTCGCAGCGCCACATCACCGTCTCCACCGTCGGTCTGGTGCCGGCCATCCGCCGGCTGGCCAGCGAAGACCTCTCGGTGACCCTTGCGCTGTCGCTGCACGCCCCCGATGATGAGCTGCGCGACGAACTCGTCCCGGTCAACCAGCGCTGGAAGGTGTCCGAGGTGCTGGACGCAGCGTGGGACTACGCGGCGACGACGGGGCGCCGCGTGTCGATCGAGTACGCCATGATCAAGGACGTGAACGACCAGCCGTGGAGAGCCGATCTGCTCGGGCGGTTGCTGGCCGGGAAGCTGGCCCACGTGAACCTCATCCCGCTCAATCCGACTCCGGGCAGCCGGTGGGACGCCAGCCCGAAGCCGGTCGAGCGGGAGTTCGTCCGGCGGTTGCGCGAGGCCGGGGTGTCGACGACGGTGCGGGACACCCGGGGTCGCGAGATCGACGGAGCGTGTGGGCAGCTCGCCGCCGCCGTCGACAACAGGGAGACCGACCGGACGGGGAAGACTGCGTGACCGGGCGTAGCGAACGAGACCAGGAGACATAGTGGCGAGTCAGGGTCAGCGTTTCCGGCGTAAGGCGCTCCGCCGGGGATACAAGGTCGACGAGGTCGACGCCTTCCTGGACCGGGTCGAGGCGACGCTCGCCGGTCAGCCGGTCGGCGCCCCCGTGGCCTCCCAGGAGGTCCACGACGTCGTCTTCCGGGTCCGCTTCAACGGCTACGACGAGTGGCAGGTCGACCTGCACCTGGACCGGGTCGAGCGGCAGCTGGCCGAGTTGGAGGAGCGCGGCGGCGTCGGTGGCCGCGGCGGCGACCCCCGGGCTGCCGACCGCCTGGGCCCGCCGGACCGCCTGGGCCCCCCGGATCGGATGGGTCCGCCGGATCGCCTCGGCCCGCCGGATCGGATGGGTCCGCCGGATCGGATGGGTCCGCCGGATCGGATGGGTCCGCCGGATCGGATGGGTCCGCCGGATCGGATGGGTCCGCCGGATCGGATGGGTCCCCCGGATCCGATGGGCCCGCCGGACCGGATGGGCCCTCCGATGCGCGACGACCGCGGCATGTCTCCCGGCCCGCAGCCGATGCCGCCCCGGCCGATGCCCGCCCAGGCCGGCCCGCCCGACGACCGCTACGGCCGCTACGACGAGCCGACCGGCGCCTTCGCCGGTGGCTACGACGGCCCCCGGGGTGGCTACGAGCCGCCCCGCGGCCCGGGCGGCCCCGGCCCGATGGGTCCGGGCGCGCCGAGGGGCCACGGCGGCCCGCCACCGCGCGGCCTGCCCGCCGGTCCCGGCGGCTATGGCGACGGCCCTGGTGGTTACGGCGACGGCCCTGGTTACGGCGACAGCCCTAGTTACGGCGACGGGCCGGGTGGCTACGGCGACGGGCCGGGTGGCTACGGCGACGGGCCGGGTGGCTACGGCGACGGGCCGGGTGGCTACGGCGACGGCCCCGGCGGCTACGGGGACGAGCCGCGCTTCGACGGCTTCGAGGCCGGCCGGCGCGGGCGCGCCGACATGACGGCCGAGATCCGGATGCCCGAGCGGGAGTTGCGCGAGCTGCGGGGCCGGGGCCCGGCCGGGCCGCCCCCGCAGCAGGGCTTCGGTGGCCCGCCGGTGGGTGGCCCGCCGGTGGGTGGCCCTCCGGTCGGCGGCCCGCCGCCGATGGCCGGTCCGCCCATGGCCGGCCCGCCCGGCAGCGACCTCCACCGCGTCGACGAGATCCGCCGCAGCTTCCAGGTGCGCCGGTTCGGCAGCGGGTACGACCCGGACCAGGTCGACCGGTTCTTCGAGACCCTGCTCGGCGGCATGCAGGGGCGCAACCCGATGCCGGTGAACCCGAAGGAACTGGACACGCTGCGCTTCGGGCTGGTGCCCGGCGGCTACTTCGAGGCCGAGGTCGACGCCGCGCTCAAGGACGTGCAGGACATCCTGTTCCGCCGCTGACCCGCGTACGACGAGGGCCCGCTCCCCGGTCGGGGGCGGGCCCTCGTGCGTGTCGTCTCCGGCGCGCGGACCGGCTCGACGCCGGCTGACGGGGGTGCGGTCAGGACCGCAGGCCGTTGCGCCGCAGCACGGTGTCGCCGATGACGATGACCAGCAGCAGCACGGCCAGGCCGATCAGCCAGATGTCCTCGACCCTGCCCTCGTGGTTGCCGCAGAGCATCGCCAGCAGCGCCAGCGCGGAGAGCACCGCGCCGATCCGCCCGGACTTGCGGTGCCCCGGCTTGTGCTGGTCTGGCGACGTTACCGGCTCGCTTCCTGCCACTGTCGGTCCTTCCTCGCGATCGGATCTCCGGTTAGTCTGGCACGCCCCGTGCCAGGCTCGGCGCTGGGTCCGACCGGATGGGGCGGACCGCACGATCCGCGCCGCCAGCCGGGCGCCGGCCGAAACGGCGCACGCGTACGGCCGGGTGGGTCCAAGGTCCCGGCGGGGCCGGGCGCAACGGCACTACCGGCGTCGCGGGTCGGTCGCCAGACTCCCTCCGGTAGCGTTTCGGACGTACACCTTTGTTTGTCTTCGAGGGGGAACTGCGGTGCGAGTGACCGGTACGGGACACGCCAGCATGCGGATCGACACGGCCGCGGGCAGCATCCTGTGCGACCCGTGGGTCAACCCGGCCTATTTCGCGTCGTGGTTCCCGTTTCCGGACAATTCCCTGCTCGACTGGGAGACCCTCGGCGACGTCGACTACCTCTACGTCTCCCACCTGCACCGGGACCACTTCGACGCGGCGCACCTGAAGCGTTTCGTGTCGAAGTCGGCCACCGTGCTGCTGCCCGCGTTCCCCACCTCCGAGATGGAGGACGAGCTGCGGGAGCTGGGCTTCACGAAGTTCCTGAAGGCGCCGAACGAGCAGGTCGTCGAGCTGGACGGCGGCCTGAAGATCATGATCCAGGCGCTGACCAGCCCGACCGACGGCCCGATCGGCGACTCGTCGCTGTGGGTGGAGTACGACGGGGTGCGGCTGCTCAACCAGAACGACGCCCGCCCCACCGACCTGAGCGTCTTCGCCGAGCTGGGCCACGTGCACGCGCACATGCTTCAGTTCTCCGGCGCGATCTGGTACCCGATGGTCTACGAGCTGCCGCAGGCGGCCAAGACCGCGTTCGGCAAGCAGAAGCGTGACCGGCAGTTCGACCGGACGTGGCGTTACATCGACGACCTGAAGGCCGACCACGTCTTCCCGATCGCCGGCCCGCCGTGCTTCCTCGACGACGAGCTGTGGCAGTTCAACGACATCCACGGCGACGAGGGCAACATCTTCCCCGACCAGTCGGTCTTCCTCAGCGAGTACGCGAAGGTCGGCGGCACCAACGGCGTGGTGCTGCTGCCGGGCAGCGTCGCCGAGATCACCACGGAGACCTGCGAGACCAGCCACCCGGTGCCGGTGGAGGAGTTCTTCGCGAACAAGGTCGCGCACCTGGAGGAGATGCGGGAGCGCAAGCGGCCGGTCATCGAGGCGGAGAAGGCGTCCTGGCGGCACCCCGAGGTGGACGTGCTCAAGGAGATGCAGCGCCGGATCGAGCCGCTGCTGGAGGAGTCGATCTACCTGGCCAAGGGCGTCGGCGGCCCGGTCCGCTTCGACCTCGTGGGCACCGACGACTCAGGCGGCGAGACGATTGAGTCGATCGTGGTGGACTTCCCGGGCAAGCAGGTCCGGCCGTACGCCGACGAGAAGGTCCGCTACCGGTTCCGCACCGAGCGGGCGCTGCTCGAGCACCTGCTGCACATCGGCGAGGTGGACTGGGTCAACTCGCTCTTCCTCTCCTGCCGCTTCTCGGCGGCCCGCATCGGCCAGTACAACGAGTTCGTCTACGCGTTCTTCAAGTGCCTCTCCACCGAGCGGCTCCAGTACGCCGAGGGCTGGTACGACGAGCACGAGCGGACCAGCGACGCCGAGGACATCACCCTCGGCGACTGGGTGGTGCAGCGGCGCTGCCCCCACCTCAAGGCGGACCTGACCCGGTTCGGCATCGTCGACGGGGACCAGCTCACCTGCCAGCTGCACGGCTGGAGGTTCGACCTGGCCAGCGGCCGGTGCCTGACCAGCGTCGGGCACAAGATCCGCGCCCACCGCGTCGACGAGCAGACTCCCGCCCCGGCGGGTGAGGCGGCCAGCTAACGGCCGTTTCCCCGCGCCCGCCGCCCCCGCCGGGTGACCATCAGGTCGGAGAGGGGGCGGCGTGGCCGAGGGGGCGGGGAAGAGCGGGTACCGGTACCGGCGCGACCGGGAGATGGCCCGGGACGCCTCCCGGGTGGAGACGTTCAGCGACGGCATCTTCGCGGTCGTGCTGACGGTGATGGCCGTCGAGCTGCTTCAGAACGGCCCGGCGAGGGCCGGCGGGAGGGAGCTTCCCGACGCCCTCGCCAACGCCTGGCCGTCCTACCTGGCGTACGTGATCACCTTCGGCATCGCCGGCCAGATCTGGCTCGGCCACCACAACATGTGGCGGTACGTGGTCCGGGTCGACCAGCTGCTGCTGGTCTTCAACCTGCTCGTGCTGCTCTTCGTGGCCGCGATCCCGTTCACCGCCGACCTGCTGTCGGACAACCTGCGCGGCAGGCCGGCCGAGCAGCGGCTGACCGCCGCCCTCTACTTCGGCACCGTGCTCGGCGAGTCGATCTTCTTCAACCTGAGCTGGTGGTGGGCGCGGCGGCGCGGGCTGCTCCACCCCGACCTGGACCCCGGGCTGGCCCGGGCGGTCTCGCGGCGACTGCTGCTGCGCCCACTGCTCTATTTGATCGCCTTCGCCTTCGTCTTCGTCGACCCGATTCTCAGCCTCGTTCTCTACCTGCTGCTTCTCGGTCTCTCCCTCATCCGCCGCCCCGGCGACCTGCCCCCCGCCGAGGCCGGCGGTGCGGTCAGCGGCCGAGGTCGGTGAGGATGCGGCGGGCGGCGTTGTGGCCGGCGGCACCGATGACGCTGCCGGCGGGGTGGCAGCCGGCGCTGCCGGCGTAGACGCCGTCGACGCCGGTGGCGTACGGCATCCGGTCGGTGAACGAGACGGTGTTGTCGACGTGGTGGATGTGCCCGCCGGTGATGCCGAAGTGCGCCTCGATCCCGGGCGGGGGCAGCGGCACCGCGTCGGCGATCAGGTCGGCCGTGCCGGGGGCGTACCGCTCGCAGATTTCGACCAGCCGCTCGACGTACCCGGGCAGCGCCTCGTCCCAGGTGATGCCGGCAAGCTCGTAGGGCACCGACTGGACGAAGAGCGCCGAGGAGTGGTGCCCCCGCCCGTCCGACAGCGACGGGTCGACGGTGGTGTGCAGGTACCACTCGATCGTCGGTTCCTCGGGCAGCCGGCCCGCCTGGACGTCCGCCCACATCGCGCGCAGCGCCGCCATCGGCGACTCGCCGCCACCGCCGATCAGCGACGTCGAGCCGGGCAGCAGATGGATTGTCGACCCGAACGGGCTGGGCGCGTCCGCCGGCAGGCAGGAGAAACGGGGCAGGCCGGTCAGCGCCAGGTTGAGCTTGAGGGTGGTGCCGGGGCGGCGGACCGCCGCCATCCGGTCGGCCAGCGGCGCCGGGAGCGCGCCGTCGGGCAGCAGGTCCATCAGCCGGTACGGGTCACACGCGCCGAGCACCACCCGGGCGCCCACCTCCCGCCCGTCGGCCAGGACCACCCCGCTGGCCGCACCACCGGCCAGGGTGATCGCGCTGACCGGCGTGCCCGTCAGGATCGTCGCGCCCGCGGCCCGGGCGGCGTCGGCGAAGGTGCGGGACACCGTGCCCATGCCGCCCTCGGCGATCATCCAGGTGCCGTCCGAGCCGGGCAGCCGGCACATGTTGTGCACGAGGAAGTTGTGGCCGGTGCCGGGGTCGTCGGGGCCGGCGTTCAGCCCGGACAGGCCGTCGGTTACCGCGTACATGCTGATCAGCAGCTCGGAGCGGAAGTCGAAGCGGGCGAGATGGTCGGCGACCGAGCCGCGGACCAGGTCGACGAAGACCTGCCGCAGCGCCGGGCGGACGTACCGCTCGGCGGTCTCCTCGACCGGCAGCGGGTCGGCCAGCCAGACCGGCGCGAGGTCGGCGCGCAGGGCGGCCAGCTCGGCCTGGAGGGCGTCGTCGGCGGCCATGTCGGCGGGGGAGAAGAACTCCGCGAGCTGCGCCCGGGTGGCCGCGGTGTCGCTGCCGAACAGCAGGTACGGGGACCCCTTCGGGCCCGGGGTGGGCAGGAAGTAGTGCGGGTCGCGGCGCAGCACCGGGATGCGCACGCCCAGCGTGGCGAGCAGCTCCGGCGGCATCAGCCCGAGCAGGTAGGAGCCGGTGGAGTGGCGCAGCCCGGGCACCTTCGGGAACGGGTTCTCCGTCCGGGTGGCCCCGCCGATCACGTCGGCCGCCTCCAGCACCAGCACGTCGAGCCCGGCGCGGGCGAGCAGGATCGCGGACACCAGACCGTTGTGCCCGGACCCGACGATCACCACGTCGGCCCGGGTCGGCAGCTCGTCCCTCATGCCGGGGGAGCCTAGTGCCCGCCGGCCCCGCCGGTCAGCCCTTCGCCGGGGGCTGGGCGGATGCGTCGCCGGGTCGTCCGCCGCCCAGTTGGGCGATGATCGTGGCCAGCTCCAGCTCGAACAGCGCCTCGGCCTCGGTGACGGCCCAGGCGAGCTGGCCGAAGACCTCCATGGCGACCAGCCCGTAGAGCCGGGTCCAGCCGGAGAGGAAGGCGTACGCGACCTCGATCGGCACCTCGCCGTGGCTGAGCCGCAGCGGCTCCAACCGCCCGCCCAGGCGCTGCCGGAGCAGCTCGGCGGGCGGGGTGGGGAAGGGGGCCCGGCGCCAGAGGTCGGTGATCGGCTGCACGAAGAGCGCGCCGAACTGGGCGCCCGGATGGTCGGGGTCGGCGCAGTCGCCGACGAAGGCGTCCAGCCCGGGGACCGGGGCGCCGAACATCAGCCCGAACTCGGCGGGGTGCGCCACCGACCAGGAGCGGAACTCGCGGCCCATGGCCAGCAGTTGGTCGAGGGGCTCGGCCCCGGCGTCGTCCCGGGCCGCCTCCAGCCGCAGCCGCAGCTCGTCGTAGATGTCGCCGGCGAGGGCCGCGACCAGCGCCTCCAGGCTGGGGAAGTAGCGGTAGATGGCCGGCGCCGTCATGCCCATCTCCCGGGCGATGGCCCGCAGCGAGATCGCCTCGACCCCGCCGGTCACCAACAGCCGCCGTGCCCCGTCCTTGATCTCGGTGAGGGTCGCCGTGCGCAGGCGTTCGCGTCGGGACGGTGCGGTCATCCGGCTAACCCCCTTGACCAAAGAGAACGCCGTTGTCATAGTTAACGGCGTTCACTTCAATGAGCGATGGTTACAGCTTAGCCGTCGACGGAGGGGGAGGCGAATGTTCGCCTGGTGGGGACATGCGGTGGTGCGGCTGCGCTGGGCGGTGCTGGCCGCCGCCCTGGGCGTGGTCGTGCTCGGGGCGACCTGGGGGGCCGGGGTCTTCGGGCAGTTGACCGGCGGCGGCTACGACGACCCGGCGAGCGAGTCGAGCCGCGCCGCCGAGCGGATCACCGCCGAGCTGGGGCCGCAGGGCGCGGACCTGGTCGTGCTCTGGACCAGCGACGGGGCGACCGTCGAGCAGCCGGCCTTCCGCGACCCGGTCACGGCCACGGTCACCGGCCTGCGCCAGCGCCCCGAGGTCACCAGCGTCGTCACCTGGTACGACACCCAGGCCCCCACGCTGCTGTCGAACGACCGCCGCGCCACCTACGCGCTGGTCCAGCTCCGGGCCGCCGACGAGGACGCCAAGACCGCCGCGTACGAGGACCTGCGGCCGGCCCTGACGGCGCCCGGCGTACGGACCGAGGTCGGCGGCGCGGTGGCGTTCCAGCACGAGGCGAACCGACAGACCACCGAGGACATCACCCGTGCGGAGATCTTCTCCATGCCGGTGCTGCTGGTGCTGCTCGTGCTCATCTTCGGCGGCCTGGTGGCCGCGTCCACCCCGCTGCTGATCGGCGGGCTGTCCATCCTCGGCGCGTTCGTCGCCGTCCGGCTGGTCAACATGGTCACCGACGTGTCGATCTTCGCCATCAACGTCATCACCCTGATCGGCCTGGGAATGGCGGTCGACTACGCGCTCTTCGTGGTCAGCCGGTTCCGCGAGGAACTGGCCGCCGGCCACGACACGCCCGCCGCGATCCGCCGCACCATGACCACCGCCGGCCGCACCGTGCTGGTCTCCGGCCTCACCGTCGCGCTCGCCATGGCCAGTCTGCTGATCTTCCCGCAGGCGTTCCTGCGCTCGATGGGGCTCGGCGGGATGGCCGCCGTGCTGGTCGCCATGCTGGCGGCGCTGACCGTGCTGCCGGCCCTGCTCGCGGTGCTCGGCCACCGGATCGACGCGCTGCGCGTACCGCTGCCGTGGCGGCGGGGGGCGCGGGCCGGGCGGCCGGCGTCGGGGGAGACGGGCGGCGCCTGGGCCCGGATCGCGCGGAGCGTGATGCGCCGCCCGGTGCGGTACCTGGTCGGGGTGACCCTGCTGCTCCTGGTGCTCGCCGCGCCGTTCCTGCGGATCACCTTCGGCGGCTTCGACGAGCGGGTGCTGCCGGCGGACGCCGCGTCCCGGGTCGTCTCCGAGCGGATCGCCGCGGAGTTCCCCGGCGGCACGGTCGCGCCGATCGACGTGCTGGTGTCCGGGGCGTCCCCGGCGCAGGTGCGGCCCTTCGCCGACCGGGTGGCCGCCGTGCCCGGCGTGACCGGCGTGCAGGTGGCGGCCAGCCGGGGCACGTCGACGCTGCTGACGGTGACCTACCCCGGCGAGCCGACCGGCGACGTCGCCCAGGACGTGGTCCGGGCGCTGCGCGACCTCCCCGCCCCGGCCGGCGCGGAGGTGCTCGTCGGCGGCCGGCCCGGAGCCGACCGGGACCTGCTGGACAGCCTGGGCGACCGGCTGCCCTGGATGGCCCTGCTGATGGCCGCCGCGACCCTGGTCCTGCTCTTCTTCGCCTTCGGCTCGGTGGTGCTGCCGGTCAAGGCGGTGCTGATGAACCTGGTGTCGATCGGCGCCTCGTTCGGCGTGGTGGTCTGGATCTTCCAGGACGGTCACTTCGCCGACCTGCTCGGCTTCACCCCGACCGGGTTCATCGAGCCCAGCAACCCGATCCTCATGCTCGCCGTCCTCTTCGGGCTGGCGACCGACTACGAGGTGTTCCTGCTCTCCCGGGTACGCGAGGAGTGGGACCGCAGCGGGGACAACGCCGCCTCGGTCGCCGCCGGGCTCCAGCACACCGGCCGGATCATCACCGCCGCCGCGCTGCTGCTGATCATCGTGGTCGCCGGCTTCGCCAGCGGTGCGATGGCGTACATCAAGCTCATCGGGATCGGCATGATCGTGGCGATCGTGGTGGACGCGACGCTGGTCCGGGCGCTGCTGGTGCCGGCCGCCATGCGGCTGCTGGGCCGCTGGAACTGGTGGGCCCCCGGCCCGCTCGGCCGGGTCTACCGCCGCTACGGCATCCGCGAGACGGCCGACCCGGAGCCGGCGCCCCGAGAACCCGCCCTCACCCACTGACCGGCCCCGCCGGCCACAGCCGACCAGGAGGTCCGCGTCCGACGCGGACCTTTTGGTCGCTCCCGGCGGTCGGCCGCTTCGTCGCTTCCGACAGCTCGGGCGAACACCTCCTGGTCGCTCATGCCGCGGGCCGGGCGTGGGTCGCCCGCCAGCGGGAGAGGGCGAGCGTGGCGGAGTAGCCCGCGAGCACGATCACGTGGAAGAGGTAGAGCCAGAGCAGGACGGCCACCCCCGCCCCGATCTCGTCGAAGCCGCCGAACGGCACGCCCAGGTCGATCGGGAGCGAGGCGAAGAGCACGAAGCCGTGCAGGAACCCGGACAGGTTCGCCGCGGTGAACGAGCCGACGCCCAGCGCGGAGAGCCAGTCCGGCGACGCCGGGCCGACCACCCGGAACACCCAGAGCAGCACCGGGGTGAGCACCAGCCAGACCGCCAGGAACGACAGCACCACGCCCAGCGCGCCGGCCAACCCACCCTGACGGACCAGCCGGGTCGTCGTCGGCAACGCGACCAGGATCGACAGCAGCAGGGCCGGGGCCGGGGCGAGCAGGGGGAGCAGCAGCAGCCGACCGCGCCAGCCCACCAGGGACTCGTCGCCGCGCCCGCCGGCCACCGAGACGAAGGCCCGGCGCAGCCCCTCGCCGTACAGGGACGCCGGCAGCAGCGAGGCCAACGCCAGCAGCGGGGTCAACCCCACCCCGGCCTCGACCAGCGCGGCCACCGCGTGGGGCGCGCCGATCGCGTCCGGCAGCGCCGCCACGGCGTACGACGTGAGCCGGCGGACCCGGCCGGCCCCCGCCACCAGCGAGGTCAGCCAGATCGCCAGCAGCGCCACCGGCACCACGGCGATCGCACCGTAGAAGGTGATGGCGGCGGCGTGCAGCGACAGGTCCCGGCCGCGCAGCGGGCGGAACGCGGCACGGGTGATCCGCCTCGCCCGCCGCCAGCCTCCACCCATCGCGCTCTCGTTCCCCGCCGCGCCCCGCGTCAGTCATTACGATCACTCGCCATGACCGTGCTCACCACCGAGCGCCTGGTCGTGCGGGAGTGGACCGCCGACCCGGCCGACCTGGCCCGGATCTTCGACCTCTACTCCCGACCGGAGGTCACCCGCTGGCTGAACGCCCCCGGCCTGCCGCTGACCGACCCGGCGCAGGCGGCCGACCGGCTCGCGCTGTGGCGCAAGCGGCACGCGGGGCACGGCGGCCGGTACGGCACCTGGGCGATCGAGGTCCGCGACACCGGCGTGGTGGCCGGCACCGTGCTGCTCAAGCCGCTGCCGGGGCGCGACGAGGACGTGCCGACCGAGGACATCGAGGTGGGCTGGCACCTGCACCCCGACTCCCAGGGCCACGGCTACGCGACCGAGGCGGCCCGGGCCGTGGTGGCGCGGGAGTTCGCCGCCGGCACCCGGGAGATCTACGCGGTCGTGGCGCCCGGCAACGACGCGTCGATGGCGGTGGCCCGCCGGCTCGGCATGACCCACGTCGGCCGCCGCACCGACTGGTACGGCGGCGAGGAGGTGGAGACCTTCGTGCGCCACGTCGACGCCTGACGGGGTAGGCGGCGGGTCCGGGGGACCCGCCGTATCGTCTTTCGCCGTGATGATCACTTTCGAGACGCAGCCGGACCGCCGCCGCCTCACCGCCGGCCTGCGCCGGGCCTACCGCCGGACACTGCTGCCGTTCCGGCTCTGCCCGCTCATCGCCCTGCTGCCGGCGCTGGTGGGGCTGCTCTCCGGGGATTTGATCAAGGCGGGCGTCTGGGCGCTGGCCGCGGTCGCCCTGGTGCTGGTCGCGCCGCTGACGCTGCGCGCCCTGGTCCGCGCCAACTGGAAGATGCACGGCCTTCCGATCACCTGGACCTTCACCGACGAGGGCGTCCGGAGCGTCAACGCCGTCAGCGATGGCACGCTGAGCTGGGCGGCAATCGAGCGGGTCGAGGCCATCCCCGGTCAGTTGCTGTTCTGGATCGGCCGGGCCCAGGTGTTCCCGGTGCCGGTCGACGGGCTGGCTGCGGCGGACCGGGAGCGGCTGCTCGCCTTCCTGCGCGAGCGAGGGCTGCTCACCGGCGACCCGGCGGCGCTGGCCGGGCCCGCCGACCCGAGGTGACGGAGGCTCCCAGCGGACGCTCAGGACGCCGGGGCAAGGGGCAGACGGGCTCGGTGACTCCGCCCGGATGTTCCGGCGGGTCCCGTGCCCGACGATCGCGAAGCAGACGACGGGCCTGAACATCGTTCAGGCCCGTCGTGCTCGGCGGATGCCGGCGTCAGCCGAAGGACTTGACGCCTCTCCAGTCGTCGCCCAGGACGACCTTCACCGGATTTCCGACGTTGGTCTTCAAGGGGTGGTAGACCCGCATCATCCCGTCCGTCCCGGACCGGGCCCAGAGATCGGGCACCCCGTCCCCGCTCACATCCGGAATGCTGACGACCGCGCTCATGTTCGCCTCCGTCCAGGCCGTCCCGTAGGAGACGTCTCCGTTTCGGGAGTTGACGGCCTGCTTGAGTGAATTCAGGTCCACGCTGCCCGGGGTCGAGCCCGGCAGCCCGTGACGGACGTACATGTTGCCGTTGTCCAGGTTGCGCCAGAGCAGGTCCGGCGTGCCGTCCAGGTCCACGTCCGCCACGTTGAGGACCTCCCGGCGGGCCCATGCGGTGCCCTCCATCAACGTCGCCTGCTGGAAGCTCGCCCCTGTGTAACCGCTCAGGGTCCAGAAGGCGGGCCCGGCCCGCAGGACCAGGTCCGGGAGCTTGTCGCCGGTGATGTCGCCGACGGCCTTGATCTGCGTCCAGGTCGCCGGGTTCGGCGCGTCGGACGGCAGCAGGACCCGCAGCCGGTTCTCCACGTTGAAGCTGCCGTATCCGTCACCCGGGTAGAGCCAGAAGCCGCCGTCCGGGGTGCGGGCGAACAGATCGGTTACGCCGTCACCCGGGTAGGCGTCGGAGTGCTTGGTGATCAGGGCGGCCTTGCCGGTGGCCAGGTCGAACCAGTGCCCCGTCGGGTTCAGCTTCTGGTCACCGCTGTACGAGGCGGATAGCCAGCCGTACAGCTCGCCGCCCACGTCGCCGGCGTAGTTGCGCAGGTTGCCCGAGGAGTCGACGAGGATCAGGTCGGCGATCCCGTCGCCGCTCGTGTCGCCGGGCGCGTCGCCCACCTCGCTCGGCGGCACGTAGAAGGAGTAGTCGGTGCGGGCGCTCCGGTTGCCGACCGCGTCGTAGGCGTACACGTGCAGGGTGGTGGGGCCGGCGTGCCGCGGCTTCAGGTCGGGCACGGTGGCGGTGCCGGCGGTGGCCGACACCGGCACGGTGCCGACACTCTCGAAGGAGTAGGTGAAGCTGACTGCGCCGGCGGCGGTGAACGTGATGGGGCCGGTCTCGCCGAAATTCACCGTCGACCAGGTAGCACCGTCGGGGGTGGCCTGCTTGAACACCTCGCTGGTGACGTCCGGCGCCGGTGGTGCAGAGGCGTCGATGGTGATGCGGCAGGGCTCGGTGCCGGGCGGGTAGTAGGAGGACGAGGCACCCGCAGAGTCCTCGGCGCGCACATCCCAGGAGTAGGTGGCCTTGTCCTCCAGACTGGTGGAGGGAATCGTCAGGCTGCCCTTGCCGCTGCTCAGACTGGTGACCAGGGTGCCCGCAGGAGCGGTCGTGCCGTTCTTCCAGAAGCGGAAACGCAGACCCGACAGGTTGCCGTCGGGATCGGTCGCGCTCGCCGAGAGGACGATGTTCGTCTTGGCCACCGTGGCGCCGCCACCGGGGCCGGGCACGCAGGCGCCACCCGGCGACGTGGTGCCGTTCGTCGGCTCGTTCGGCGTCCGGTTGTAGACCACGTTCAGCTCCGCCGAGGAGACCTTGAACTTGCGCCAGGTCAGCGTGTCGGACTCGCTGGTGGCCTGCATGCCGAGCGTGATGCTCGACCAGCCGCCGGTGGCACCCTGCTGGGCCGCGTTCTTCACGTCGAAGCTCACGTAGTCGTCGCTGCAACTGCTGCCGTAGCCGAAGGCGAAGGACCGCTTCTGCTGCAACGTCCTCCAGACCGGCTGCTTGTTCCAGGTGGTGCCCGAGGAGATGGCGTCGGTGAGCCAGAGTTGCATCTCACGGGCCGTGCAGTTCCACGAGTGGTTGTTCAGCACCTTGAAGCTGGCCGAGGTGACCGTCGCGCCCTTGAGGCTGCTGCTGTAGCCCATGCGCCAGAAGGAGCGCGCCCGCAGCGGCGTCTGCTCCTCGTAGCCCACCCGGGCGTCCGTGGTGCCGGAGTTGAAGTTGGTGCCGTTCCAGGTGTTGGTGTTGGGATGCTGCGAATAGACGGTCGCCCAGGCCTGCTTGCCGGTGATGAGGGTCGGGTCGAGGAAGACGGGGAAGCGCACGTCCTTGCCGGTGAGCAGGCCGGTGGCAGCGGCGTCCAGGCGCAGGCGGGCGTCGCCGGTGCCGTCGCCGCCGAGACGGGTGGGAATCCGGGCCTGGCGGGCGCCTGGCTCGGCGCCGCTGAGGCCGGAGAGCGACAGCACGTCGGCGGCGGTGGCCACCGCGGTGCGGGGAGCGGCGTCCGGCGCTCCAGGATCCCGACCGGCGGAGTCCCAGGCGAACGGGGTGGGGATCGAGCTGATCTCCTCACCGCTGACCCGGTCGAGGGCCCGGACACCGCCGGTGCTCACGTCGTGGCGGAAGACGAGGGTCGCGGAGCGCAGGCCGTAGGTCACGGCGCTGACGGCCCTGATCGTGTCGGCCGCCCGGTTCTTGACGATCAGCAGCTGGCCGAAGCCGCCCTCCTGCCGGGCGACGACGAGCAGGTCCGCTCCGGGAAGAACGTCGGGGTAGAGGGCGCGCGGCCCGTCGAGCACCGGCTCCGGCAGCGGACCCGGCCACGTGTACGCGATGGTGTGGCCGTCAACGTCCACCTCCGCCAGGACGGTTCCGGTGCCGTCGGCACTCCCGGCTGCGGTGGCGCCGCCGGAGAAGCGCACAGGGTAGGGGGTGTTCACCGGGCGTACGTCGAGGTCACCAGCGGTGTCCCGAGCGCGCGTCAGCGTGTTGTCGAAACCGACCCACCGGCCCGTGGCGTCCTTCGCCCGCTGGGGCGTCGCGTGGATCGTGGTGCGCAGTTGCCCGCTCGGGAGCGCCCAGGTGAGGGAGGTTGCGCTCGTGGCTGTCTCCACGAGCACGTCGTTGCCCGTGCGGCGGGCGTCGGCCACGGCGGTTGCCTCGTCCCGAGGGACGGGTGCCGGCACGGCGGCGATGGCCGTCCGGGGCTTGTCGGTCCCCGGCCACCATGGCAGCAGACCAGCGACGAGTGCGGCCAGCAGGAGGCCCAGGGTGAGGGCAAGCCTCGTGCGGGTGCGCACGAACGGGCTGAGCAGGCGAGACGCAGTCACAGCGGGTCTACTCCCGTGAGGCCAGGCGGACAGGGGAAGGCACGGAAAAGCAGCCCCGTCCGGCGGGCCGTGGGGCAGAACGCGGGCACACGATCGCACGGCGCAGGGGCCTTTCGTCCATCCCAGGAAAGTTATGAATCCGTGATGTCCGGCCCGGGCTAACTGTGCGCTACGTCTGAAATCGATGTTGTGGGGCGGTTTTGGCCGTGTGGAGTGACGGGAGCGAGCCGCCTCACCCGCATCCGCCCGAATCCTTGCCATCGGTGGCCTCTCGTCCTGATAAAACCGTGGCGGAGATCACTCTGCGCTCGCTTCCGTCACTTTCCGCGATCTTGAGCAGGGGCTCCTCGTGGCGCAGAGTGCTCACGCACGTACCGCACCTGGGGCGTGCCCCTTCTCGCGGTGTTTCCGCGCCTTCTCTTTCGTCTTCGCGCCTGGTGGGGGTCGACGCGCATGCGTGGTACCGGTTTGCTGTCCCGGCGGTGGCATGGCCGACGGACCCCGACGGAGCCAGGTCAGCCCCGGTGGCGTCGTGCCCGTACGGCGATGGTGCTGTCCCTGTCCACGATCCTGGTGGGCACCATGTTGCCCGCCGAGGCGTGGGCGGTGCCCGGCCCCGGCATGAGCCGCGAGGCGAACCGGCTCGACCTGCCGGACGTTCCGCAGAGCGAGCGGGTCGGGCAGGACGAGACCGCCGAGACGAACCTGACCACCGCCGACCCGATCCCGGTGGTCCCGTACGAGCCCAAGGCCGTCATCCCGTGGCAGCAGGACAGCGGAGCCGTGGACCTGACCGGCCTCGCACCCGGCGCCACCAAACCGGTCGACGACCTGCCGGTGGCCCTCGGCGTGCCGGAGGGCGGTGACGCGGCCGCCCTCGCCGGCACCTGGACCGTCGACCTCGCCGCCCCCGAGGCGTCCCAGGTCGCTGGCGTGTCGGGCCTGATCATGAAGATCACGCCGCCGGTCACCGCCGACCCGGCCGCCCAGGTCGCCCTCAGCGTGGACTACACGGACTTCGCCGACCTGTACGGCCCACAGGCGGCAGACCGCTTCGGCGTCATGCTGCTGCCCGACTGCGTCTACGACGCCCCCGACACCGGCGACTGCGCTGCCGACGGCGGCACGGGGACCATGTTCGCCGCCCCCGGCGCGGACTCCGCGCGGGCGGTGTCCAGCGAGGTGGAGCTGGTGCCCGCCAAGAAGGCGCCCACCCGGGCCAGGGCCGCCGGCGACGCGCCGACGCGTCGGGTCGTCACCGGCAGCGTGCCGGTCGGCCCGCTGCTCGGCACCGAGGGCGCAGTCTCCTCGGCCACCGGGTCCTCCAGCCGCGCGGCCCAGACCTCGACGGACTCGAGTGTGGTCGGCGTGCTCGACACCGGAGCCTCGGCGGCCGGCGACTACACCGCCACCCCCCTGCTGTCCTCGGGTTCCTGGGCCGCGGGCGCCTCCTCCGGCGCGTTCACCTACTCGTACCAGGTGCAGGTGCCCGAGACGGCTGGCGGCCTGATGCCGAAGGTGGCCCTGTCCTACTCGTCGCAGTCGGTGGACGGTCGCACCTCCGCCACCAACAACCAGGCCTCCTGGATCGGCGACGGCTGGGACTACAACGCGGGGGCGATCACCCGCAGCTACGCGAACTGCCGGCAGGACTCGAAGAAGCCGGGCGCCAACAACGCCACCCACCGGACCGCCGACCTGTGCTGGGGCTCCGACAACGCCACCCTGTCCCTTGCCGGCATGACCACGGAGCTGGTCTGGGACAAGTCCAAGGATGCCTGGTTCACCGCCAACGGCGACGGCTCCAAGGTCCAACTGGTGAAGGACGCCAGCCTGGCCAACGGCGACGCCGACGGCGAGTACTGGATCGTCACGACCCGGGACGGCACCCGCTACCACTTCGGCCGCCACCGCCTGCCCGGCTGGTCCGACAACGGCACCGCGGCCGACGACCCGGTCACCAATTCCGTCCTCACCGTGCCGGTGTACGGCAATCACCTGAACGAGGACTGCTACCTGGAGGGCAACTGGGCCGGCTCGGTCTGCACCCAGGCCTGGCGGTGGTCCCTCGACTACGTCGAGGACATCCACGGCAACGCCATGTCCCTGTGGTGGGCCCGCGAGACGAACCACTACGCCCGGAACTTCAACTTCAAGGACCCGGTCGGGTACGACCGGGGCGGCTACCTCACCCGCATCGACTACGGGCAGCGCCGGGACACCCTCTTCTCGGCCGCGCCCCTGGCGCAGGTCTCCTTCGCCGTCGAGGAGCGCTGCTTCGCCGAGGGCTCGCTGACCTGCTCCGAGGCCAACTTCGCCAGCACGGACCCGAACAAGTACCGCATCTGGTACGACACCCCGGCCGACCTGCGGTGCGCCGACGACCAGAAGTGCTGGAACGCCTCGCCGTCGTTCTTCACCCGTAAGCGCCTGGACAAGATCACCACCTCGGCGCAGCGGCGTCCCGAGACGACCGCCCTTCAGGTCGTGGACGAGTACCAGCTCAAGCAGTCCTTTCCGGTCCTGAGGACCGGCCCCAACACCGCCCTCTGGCTGGAGTCGATTGCCCGCACCGGCCATGGCCGCAGCGGCGCGGCCGACGACAGGAGGACCCTCAACGCGGTGCGCTTCGAGCCCAACGCCGAGGACATGCCGAACCGCGTCAAGCGGGACCACCGCCCCGGCTTCTCCCGGCTCCGCATCGCACGGGTGATCAACGAGTACGGCGGCGAGACGGTAGTCACCTACAAGCAGCCCGTCGACAGCTGCGTCAACGGCAGCGGCCTGCCCGGCAAGGACGACACCGCTGCCTTGAAGGCCAACGAACGGCTGTGCTACCCGGCCTTCTGGCACCCGGACCCGGCGGTCGAGGAGATCGACTGGTTCCACAAGTACGTCGTGGACAGCGTCGAGGAACTCCCCGCCGTGGACGGCGCGTACGGCACCATCACCCGGTACGCGTACGAGAAGCCGGGATGGCGGCTCGCCGAGCAGGAGTTCACCAAGAAGTCGACCCGCACCTACTCGCAGTTCGCCGGCTTCCAGCAGACCACAGTTCTCACCGGGTCGGACGACCCGGAGATCGGCAGCAAGCGGACCAAGGCTGTCACCCGCTACTTCCGCGGCATGGGCGACACCGTGTCCATGACAGACATCACCGGCGCCGAGATCGCCAAGGACGAGGAGCCCTTCGCGGGCCGTGTCGCCGAGGAACTCACCTACGCCAGCGCCGACGACGCCGACACCGCGTGGCTCACCCGCATCGTGACCTTCCCCGAGGCGCAGGAACTCGCCATCCGCACGCGCGACGACGGGCTCAGCCCGCTGCGCTCCTACCGGGTCACCGAGCCCCGGCAGGTCTCGTACACCAGGTCCTCGGGCACCGGCGACGACGACCGCACGCTCCGCACCGTCGAGACCCGGACCACCTACGAGGACGGGCTGCCGACGCACATCGAGTCCCTCGGCGACACCGGCAGGGACGGCGACGAGTCCTGCACCTTCGTCGAGTACCTCCAACACCTCGACAAGAACCTCATCGGCCTGACCAAGCAGACCCGCAGCAGCCCCACGACCTGCGCCGCCGCCACCTTCGACGACCTGAGGACGCTGAGCGCCGCAGGCCGCGTCGGCTACGACGGCCAGGCCTACGGCGTGGCCCTCGGCAGCGCCACCCGTGGCCTCGCCACCCAGACCTGGTCCCTCAAGGCCGACGGCTCCGGCTTCCAGAACGACGGCACCACCACCTTCGACGGCATCGGCCGCGTCCTCACGCGCACCGATCCCGACGGCAAGACGTCGAAAATCACCTACGCTCCTGCGGTCGGCCAGGCGTACTCGGTCACCGAGGAGAACTCGCTGGGGCACAGGCAGGTCCGGGAGTTGGACCCGGGCCGCGCCGTCACCCTCAAGACCACCGACCTCAACGGCCGCGTCAGCGAGGCAAAGTACGACGCGCTGGGCCGCCTCGTCGAGGCCTGGGGCCCCGGCCGCACCCCGTCCACCACGGCCGTCCCGGACTTCCGGGCCGAGTACGCGACCCCCGTCGGCAAGCCGCCGTACATCACCACGTTCAGCCGAGGGCACGAGAACCGGATCCAGACCTCCGTCACCCTCTACGACGGTCTGGGCCGTGAGCGGCAGACCCAGGAGGAGGCCACCGGCGGCGGCCGGCTGATCACCGACACGCTGTACAACAGCTCCGGCGAGGTGTGGCAGACCAACAACGCCTACTTCGCCGAGGGATCACCCATCGGCCAGCTGTTCACGCCACTCGCGGACACGGCCGTGCCCAACGTCACCCGCTACACCTACGACGGCCTGGGCCGCGTGACCAAGGAGATGCCCGTCCTGGGCGGCGTCGACGCGCCGTCGCGCGCCACCAGCTACACGTACGGCGCCGACCACTCCACGGTGATAAGCCCGGTGGGCGCGGTCTCCTACCGGCTCTACACGGACGCCCTGGGCCGCACCACCCGCGTGGACACCTTCACCAACAACGCCCACACCACCTTCACCTCCATGCGGTACGAGTACGACCAGCGCGGCCAGATGGTGAAGGCCACCCACTCCGCCGACCCGACCCGCCCGTGGACCTGGACCTTCGACCAGCGCGGCCGGATGGCGACGGCCACCGACCCGGACACCGGCACCACCCGGATGACGTACGACCACCGGGACCGGCAACTGACCGTCACCAACGCCCGCGACGTCACGGTCTGGAACGGCTACGACGAGCTGTCCCGCCCGACGCAGCAGCGGCTCGGCGACAGCGGCGGGTCGCTGTTGGCCGAATACACCTACGACTCGGTCGCCGGCGGCAAGGGCTTGCCCGCCAGCGCGACCCGCTACACCGACGGCCTGCCGTACACACAGACCATCGGTGGCTACACCAACGACTACCAGCCCACGTCCACCACCCTCACGCTGCCGCAGTCCATCGCCGACATATGGGGACTGCGGGCCACCTACCAGTACGACTACACCTACACCGACACCGGCCTGCAGGAGTCGGCCACGCTGCCCGCGGTCGGCAACTTCCCGGCTGAGAAGATCCTGGTCCGCTACACCAAGGACGGCCTGCCGCTGTCGGTGTCCGGCAACGGCTGGTACGGCTCCGAGACCGTCTACTCGCCGTACGGGCAGGTGCTGCGCTCCACCCTCGGCGCGCAGCCGTACCGGGTGTGGACCATGGCGTCCTACGACGACGCCAGCGGCGCCCTCACCGACCAGCAGGTCTACCGGGAGCAGAAGGGTGACTCGTCCGTCGGCGGCGCCAACCTCGTCTCGCACCGCTCCTACTGGTACGACGGCGCGGGCAACGTCCTCGCGATCCAGGAACGTGCCACCGCCATCGCCGAACGGCAGTGCTTCCAGCACTCGCTCGGTCGGCTGAAGACGGCCTGGACGGCCAAGAACCAGGCGTCGTGCGCCCCGGGCCCGGTCAACACGGACGGCACCCTCAACGTGGCGGCCGGCACCGACGAGTCGGGCTACTGGCAGGAGTACGAGTACGACCTGCTCGGCAACCGCACGCAGTTGGTGGAGAAGAGTCTCGATGGCGTCGCCACCAAGGACGCGACCACCACCTACGCCTACGGCCAGGCCGACGGCAGCCAGCCCCGCACCCTCACCAAGGTGACCAAGCGCTACAAGACCCCGGCGAACGCCGAGGTCGTCACCGAGGCGAAGCGGCTGTACGAGCTGACCGGCGAGACGAAGTCCGTCACGTCCAACACCGGCAGCCAGCAGGAACTGTCCTGGACCCACGACGGCCAGATCGACCGGATCACCGGCCAGGGCGGCAATGGCCGGACCGCGTACGTCGGCCACGCGAACAAGTGCCTGGACGTCCACGGCGACCTGGCGAAGGCCAACCAGCCGATCCATCTCTACACGTGCAACGGCACGAACGCGCAGAGATTCAACTTCACCCCGACCGAGATCACTAACGACGACCCGAACCTGGGCACCCTCTCCCCGTACGACAAGTGGTGCGTCCAGCCGACGGCCAACACGGCCGGGTCGCCGCTGCAACTTCAGGCGTGTGACGGTTCGGCCGGACAGCGCCTGGAGCGCACCTTCACGAACCAACTCAAGCACACCGCCTCCGGCCTGTGCCTCGCCGTCAAGGACGCGGCCACGGCCGACGGCACTCCGATCGTGCTGGCCGCCTGTGAGGCGGCCCCGACGCAGCAGTGGGACGCGCAGGACGAGACCCGCCACATCTACGGCCCCGGCGGCAGCCGGCTCCTGACCATCCAGGGACGGCAGGCCACCCTCAACCTGGGCGAGTCCCAGGTCACCGTCCAGAAGGGCGGCATACGAGCGCTGGTCAACACCCAACGCTCGTACGCCGCCCCCGGCGGCACGGTGGTGCGCTACGCGCACAGCACCTCGTCCCCCAGCCTCGTCGCCCTCGCCGGCGACCACCAGGGCAGCCCGTACCTCGAGGTCGCCCTCCACGGCACGATGCCGACCCGGATCCGCAAGCAGGATCCGTTCGGCAACCAGCGCGGCGCCGCGTCCCTGGCCGCCGGCATGCAGACCAACACCGGGTTCCTCGGCGCGGTGCGGGACGATGCCTCCGGCTACACCCCGCTCGGGGCGCGCCTCTACGACCCGGAGGTCGGGCGCTTCCTCTCCGCCGATCCGGTCCTGGACCTGGCGGACCCGGCACAGTCCAACGGGTACACGTACGCGCACAACAACCCGGTGACGCACTCGGACCCCAGCGGTCTTTCGATCTCGCTGACCGCCTCGGAGACGGCGGCGGCCCTGGCGGGCGCGGGTCTGTCGCCGGCCATGGTGGCCCAGGCTCAGGCCAACATGGGGCGCTCACTCCTGTCGGTCATCCTCGACTCGGCCTGGTACGTACTCAAGGAGTTCATCGGCATCAACGACGCCATGAACTGCTTCGGCGGCGACATGTGGGCGTGCGGCAGCCTCATCATCGGGGCGATCCCGTGGGCCAAGCTCGGCAAGATTCCGGCCGTGATCAGGGCCATCGACCGGACGATCGCCGCGATCCAGGCATGGCAGGCGGCGAAGAAGGCCGCCGAGGCCGTGCTGGCTGCCGCCCGCGCGGCGGAGGCGGCGGCGCTTAACGCCAAGAAGTTGGCCATCGAGCGGGCGAAGAAGGCCGCGCAGGCGGCGAAGAAGAAGGCCGCCGAAAAGGTCAACACGACCAGCAACCGTGCGACCAACTCCACGAAGAAGACTGGCAACCCGGTCCAGAAACAGGCCCAGTCCAAGTCCAACCCGAAGGGCTCCTCCGCCAGCGGCGGGAAGTCCGGCGGTGGCGGCAAGGGGAGTTCCAAGCCTGGCGGTTCCTCGGGCAGCTCCGCACGCGGCAACGGTGGCTCCAGCGGTGGTGGCGGCGCCGGCAAGGCGGACGATTCCTGTCTCATCAACAGTTTTGTCCCGGGCACCAAGGTGCTCATGGCGGACGGCTCCACCAAGCCGATCGAGGACGTCAAGCCGGGCGACAAGGTGCGAGCCACCGACCCCGAGACGGGCCGGACCCAGGTGGAGACGGTCACCGCGACCATCAAGGGTGACGGTGTCAAGCACCTGGTGAAGGTCACCATCGACACCGATGGCGAGCGCGGCTCGGATACGGCCGAGGTCACCGCAACCGATGGTCACCCGTTCTGGGTACCGGAGTTGGACGAGTGGATCGACGCCACCGACCTGCGGTCCGGCCAGTGGCTGCGGACCAGCGCCGGTACGCACGTCCAGATCGCCGCGATCGAGCGCTGGAGCGTCCTGCGCGCCACCGTCCACAACCTGACCGTCGCCAACATCCACACGTACTATGTGCTGGCAAGGGCCACGCCGGTCCTGGTGCACAACTGTGGCTCTGAGGCCAGAGCCGCAGCGCAATCAGCACCCGCAGACGCCACGATGAGCGCGGCAGCCCGGTTCCGAGGTACCGATATGGTTTCGACTGGTCACTCTGGTCATTCGTCTCGCCCGGCCTATTTCGAGCCCGAGATCGATTCCGCTCTCGCGGATGGCGGGCAGATCGCCGGCCGAGGCGCCGACAACTGTGCTGAGATTCGAGCCTGCAATGCTCTGATCGCAGAACATGGAGCCGAATTCGAAGATCAAGTCGGACGCTCGCTGCGGTTGAGTGACATTGAATTCTTGACTGTTCGCAGCGCAACCGGCGCCCCGGAAGCCGCGTGCCTATCCTGCCAAAGTGTTCTCGTGCGGCGTGGAGCGACGGATCTGTCAAGATGAAAAGGATGCGTGATTCGGAGCTGGCGGATTTCCTCAGATCGTTCGGCTGGGAGGTGGCTGGGGTGTCGCCCGAAGCGGATGCCATCACCACAGGTCTGGGGCGAGTCGGCTTCGACTGTCATGAGGAGGGCAGAAGCTTTTTAGGTGAGTATTTCGGCCTGAAAATCAACCATCTTCCGTCACTCGTCATAGCCGGAAAGAGGATCACAAGCTGGACGCTTTTCGATCCATCTGCTGTGTGTACTGCCCGGGACGCGGGCATCGCTCATCGGTGTGCGGAGGTGGCTGGCACCGCTCTCCTTCCAGTTGGAGTCGACAGCTTTCATCTGACCGTATATTCGGGAAGTGATGGAGAGTTTTATGCGGGGTTTGATTCGTCGGTCTATTGGTATGGGGAAGATTGCAATGCGCTGTTCTCGATGATGAAGGACGGAGCCCGTCCGATTCCTTTGGGTGAGTGGACGGTCCAGTGAGAACGGGGTGCGGCTTCCCTGTCGATAAGAAGGTTGTGCTGGCAGGCAACATGGAGTGGCTGAGAGATCAGCCGCCGTCCAGCGAGGTGCCCAAGCCTCTGAGTGCCCCGACGGAATCGCCTGCCTCAACCTCGGTGTGCAGATGATCGGCAGTAACGTTGTTGGTAGCCACGTGGTCGAGCTCGCCGCGCAATACATGGTCGAACATGCGGCTCGAACTGTGGACATGAGCCACCCCTGGGCTTTCGGCAACAGTTTGAGCGAGGCCGGGATTCTTCTGAGGGACTGCTTGTGGACTACGAGGCGTGGATAGCGTTCGAAACCGCCTACCAGGCGTCCGACAGGCGGGTCGACCAGGTGCGAGACGAGAGGGAGAAACTGAAGGCTGCCCTACGTGGGGCCACTGACGCTCTCATACGTTCCTGGATTGAATAGCTGAGTAGCTCGGTGGGAGGCGCCGGAGGAAGGCGCGGAAGGCCCGAAGGAGCAGGTCGGCGCTGAGGGCTGAGGCTCCCAGCGGGCGCTCAGCGGCGCTGGGGAAGAATGGCCGCGTGACCTCCCCACGCGATCTTGTTCTGCTCGGCTCCACCGGTTCGATCGGCACACAGGCCGTCGACATCGTGCGGCGCAACCCGGACCGGTTCCGGGTGGTCGCGCTCGGCGCCGGCGGCGGCAACGTCGAACTGCTCGCCGCCCAGGCCCTCGAACTCGGCGTCGAGGCGGTCGGCGTGGCGAAGGCGTCCGCCGCGCAGGACCTCCAGCTCGCCTTCTACGCCGAGGCGAGCCGGCGCGGCTGGGCCACCGGCGACTTCAAGCTTCCCAAGATCGTGGCCGGGCCGGACGCGATGACCGAGCTGGCGCAGTGGCCCTGCGACGTCGTGCTCAACGGCGTGGTCGGCTCGCTCGGGCTCGCGCCGACCCTGGCCGCGCTGCGCGCCGGGCGTACGCTCGCGCTGGCCAACAAGGAGTCCCTCGTCGCCGGCGGCTCCCTCGTCAGGGCCGCGGTGACGCGGCCGGAGCAGATCGTCCCCGTCGACTCGGAGCACTCGGCGCTGGCCCAGTGCCTGCGCGGCGGCGCCCGGGGCGAGGTGCGCCGGCTGGTCGTCACCGCCAGCGGCGGCCCGTTCCGGGGCAGGCGGCGCGACGAGTTGACCACGGTCACGCCGGAGCAGGCGCTGGCGCACCCGACCTGGAACATGGGGCCGGTCGTCACGATCAACTCCGCCACGATGGTCAACAAGGCGCTGGAGGTGATCGAGGCGCACGAGCTGTTCGACGTGCCGTACGCCGACATCACCGTGATGGTGCACCCGCAGTCGGTGATCCACTCCATGGTCGAGTTCGTCGACGGGTCCACCCTCGCCCAGGCCAGCCCGCCCGACATGCGGCTGCCGATCGCGCTCGGCATCGGCTGGCCGGACCGGGTGCCCGACGCCGCCGCCGCGGTCGACTGGACGACGGCGCACACCTGGGAGTTCGCGCCGCTGGACGACGAGGCGTTCCCGGCGGTCGCGCTGGCCAAGGCCGCCGGCGAGGCGGGGCGCTGCCGCCCGGCGATCTACAACGCGGCCAACGAGGAGTGCGTGGCCGCGTTCGTGGCCGGCCGGCTGCCCTTCCTCGGCATCGTCGACACCCTCCAGCGGGTGTTGGAGGACGCTCCCGACTTCGACGAACCAGGTACCGTCGAGGACGTGCTCGCGGCGGAGTCGTGGGCGCGCGCGCACGCGCAGGAGATCATCATCGCGGGTTCGGTGGAAGGAGCTTGATGGCGTACCTGCTCGGGGTGGTGCTCTTCGCCCTCGCGATCCTCATCTCGGTGAGCCTGCACGAGGCGGGGCACATGCTCACCGCCAAGGCCTTCGGCATGAAGGTCACCCGCTACTTCGTCGGCTTCGGCCCGACCCTCTGGTCGTTCAAGCGGGGCGAGACGGAGTACGGCATCAAGGGCATCCCGCTCGGCGGCTTCTGCAAGATCGTCGGTATGACCCCGCAGGACGACGACGTCGATCCGGCGGACGAGCCGCGCGCGATGTGGCGCTACCCGGTGTGGAAGCGGACGATCGTGATGTCCGCGGGGTCGATCACCCACTTCGCCCTCGCCCTGGTCACCCTGTGGGTGATCGCCGTCACCGCCGGCCTGCCCAACCCGAACTTCCCGAGCACCGAGGCCGAGATCCGCAAGGAGCCGGCGATCATCCAGCTGTCGGACTGCGTGGTGCCGGAGAACACCCTCCGGGCGTGCACCACCGCCGACCCCGCCAGCCCCGCCGCCCAGGCGCAGCTGCGCGACGGCGACCGGATCACCGCGATCAACGGCGCGCCGATCAACGACTACGGGCAGCTGCTGACCACCCTGCGCGCCCTCAAGCCGGGCGACACGGCGCAGATCGCGTACGTCCGGGACGGCCAGCCCGGCACGGCCAGCGCGGTGCTCGCGCAGACCCAGCGGCCCCCGCTGGACGATCCCGAGGGCCAGGTCGCCACGGTCGCCGCGCTCGGCGTCGGCCTCGTCCCCAGCACCCCGACCAGGGTGACGTACGGGCCGGTCGGCGCGTTCGGGGCGACCGCCGACTTCACCGGCGACATGGCGGTCAACACCTTCGAGGCGATGAAGCGCATCCCGCAGAAGGTCCCGGCCCTGTGGACGGCGATCACCGGCGGCGAGCGGGACATGGACACCCCGATCAGCGTGGTCGGCGCCAGCCGGCTCGGCGGCGAGGCGGTGGAGAACAACGCCTGGCTGCTGTTCTTCATGCTGTTCGTCTCGCTGAACTTCTTCATCGGCGTGTTCAACCTGCTGCCCCTGCTGCCGCTCGACGGCGGGCACATCGCCATCGCCTGGTTCGAGCGGGCCCGCTCCTGGGTCTACGCGCGGTTCGGCCGCCCCGATCCCGGCCGAGTCGACTACCTCAAGCTCATGCCCCTCACGTACGCGATGATCCTGATCGGTGGCGCGTTCACGCTGCTGACCATCACCGCGGACGTCGTCAACCCGATCACGCTCTTCTCAAGGTGAGTGCCTGAAGTGACCGCTGTCAGTCTCGGCATCCCGGCCGTACCGCCCCCGCCGCTCGCCCCGCGCCGGGCCAGCCGCCAGATCATGGTCGGTTCCGTGCCGGTCGGTGGGGGCGCGCCGGTATCCGTGCAGTCGATGACCACCACCCTCACGTCCGACGTCAACGCCACCCTCCAGCAGATCGCCGAGCTGACCGCGTCCGGCTGCCAGATCGTCCGGGTCGCGGTGCCCAGCCAGGACGACGTGGAGGCGCTGCCGGCGATCGCGAAGAAGTCGCAGATCCCGGTCATCGCCGACATCCACTTCCAGCCGAAGTACGTCTTCGCCGCCATCGACGCGGGCTGCGCGGCGGTCCGGGTGAACCCGGGCAACATCCGGCAGTTCGACGACAAGGTCAAGGAGATCGCCAAGGCGGCCGGCGACGCGGGCGTGCCGATCCGGATCGGCGTCAACGCGGGCTCGCTGGACAAGCGGCTGCTGGCCAAGTACGGCAAGGCGACCGCCGAGGCGCTGGTCGAGTCGGCGCTGTGGGAGTGCTCGCTGTTCGAGGAGCACGGCTTCCGCGACATCAAGATCTCGGTCAAGCACAACGACCCGGTGGTGATGATCCGGGCCTACCGCCAGCTCGCCGAGCAGTGCGACTACCCGCTGCACCTGGGCGTGACCGAGGCCGGCCCGGCGTTCCAGGGCACCATCAAGTCGGCGGTGGCGTTCGGCGCGCTGCTGGCCGAGGGGATCGGCGACACGATCCGGGTCTCGCTGTCGGCCCCGCCGGTGGAGGAGATCAAGGTCGGCGCCCAGATCCTGGAGTCACTCGGGCTGCGCGAGCGCGGCCTGGAGATCGTCTCCTGTCCGTCCTGCGGGCGGGCCCAGGTCGACGTCTACAAGCTCGCCGAGGAGGTCACCGCCGGCCTGGAGGGGCTGCCGGTACCGCTGCGGGTCGCCGTGATGGGCTGCGTCGTGAACGGTCCGGGCGAGGCCCGCGAGGCCGATCTGGGCGTGGCCTCCGGCAACGGAAAGGGCCAGATCTTCGTCAAGGGCAAGGTCGTCAAGACCGTGCCGGAGGCGCAGATCGTGGAGACGCTGATCGAGGAGGCGCTGCGCATCGCCGACGAGATGGGCGCCGAGCTGCCGGAGGAGCTGCGCGGCCTGCTGCCGGGTGCCACCGTCACCGTGCACTGACCCACCGCGCCGTCGCGCACCGGCCCCACCGCCACCCGGCGGTCGGGGCCGGTGCGCTTTTCCAGGCGGTACGCCGACGCCGCTCACCAAACCGTACGTACGTCTTGCTATGGTGGCGGGTGTGCGGCTACTTCCTGAACCGGGTCCGGCCCGGACCCTCACCCTCGGCACCCTGGTCCGGACCGTCGGGCGCGGCCTGTGGCTGGTGGCCAGCGCGCTCTTCCTGACCCGCTCGGTCGGCCTCACCGCCACCGAGGTGGGCGTGGGGCTGACCGTCTCGGCCCTGGTCGGCCTGCTGGCCAGCGCGCCGACCGGCTACCTGGCCGACCGGCTCGGCCCCCGGGGCACGCAGGTCGCCGCGCTGGTCGCCGGCGGCGCGCTGACCGCCACCCTGGTGGCCGTCGAGTCGTTCGCCGCGTTCCTCGCCGTCGGCGCGGCCACCGCCCTCGCCGACGCCGCCGACCGGGGTGCACGGGGCGCGCTCATCGCCGGCTCCGTCCCCGCCGACCAGCGCGTCCGCACCCGCGCCTACCTGCGGGCCACCACCAACGTCGGGATCTCGGTGGGCGCCGTGCTCGCCGGCTTCGCGCTCGCCGCCGACACCCGGGCGGCGTACGTGGCACTGATCCTCACCGCCGCGACGACGTACCTGCTCGCCGCCGCCGTCTTCACCCGGCTGCCCGCCATCGCCCCCGCGCCCGCCCCCACGCAGGGCCCCCGGCTGATCGCGCTGCGGGACCGTCCGTTCCTGGCGTTCACCGTGCTCGACGGCCTGATGTCGATGCACTTCGGGCTGCTCAACATCGCCCTGCCGCTGTGGATCGTCGGGCACACCCGGGCGCCGGCCTGGGTGATCTCCGGGCTGATGCTGGTCAACACCCTGGTGGTGGTGCTCTTCCAGGTCCGCGCCGCGCGGGGCACCGAGAGCCTCGCCGGGGCGGCCCGGGCGTCGCGGCGGGCCGGACTCGCCATCGCCGCCGCCTGCGTCCTCTTCGCCGCCAGCGGCGGGCTGCCGACGGTCGCCGCCGTCGCGCTGCTGGTCGCCGGCGCGCTCGCGCACGTCGTCGGCGAGCTGTGGCACTCGGCCGCCGGCTGGGGCATCTCCTTCGGGCTGGCGCCGGAGCACGCCCACGGGCAGTACCAGGGGGCGTACAGCATGGGTTTCGAGCTGGGCCGGATGATCGCGCCGGTGGTGGTGACCACGTTGGCCGTCGGGTGGGGCGTGCCGGGCTGGTTGCTGCTCGGTGGGCTGTTCCTGCTGCTCGGCGCCCTGGTGCCCGGAGTGGTCGGCTGGGCCGCGCGCAACCGGGACGCCGCGCCTGCGCCGCGACCGGTCCCGGTGCAGTAGTCCCTCTCGTCACTCGACCGGCGCGGCGGGGGGCGGATCTGGCAGGCTGGTACCCGTGCTGACGGTGCCGGTACGGCAACTCGGGGAGTCGGAGCGCCGCGCTGTCGAGCGGCTGCTCGACCTCGACCCGTTCGCGGGCGCGCAGGTCGCGGAGCGGGTCGCCGCGCGCGGCCTGGCCTGGTGGCGTGCCGAGGGTCGGGTGCTGGGCTACGGCACCCGCCGCCACCTGGAGTCCGTCTGCTGGCTCGGCGGCAACCTCACCCCCGTGCTCGCCACCGAGCCGGCCGTCGCCGCCTACGCCGACCTCCTCGCCGGCGAGGAGCGGCTCTGCTCGTCGATCGTGGGCCGGGCCGACGCCGTGCTCGGCCTCTGGGACCGGCTCTCCGACGTCTGGGGGCCGGCCCGGGACGTACGCCCCAACCAGCCGTTGCTGGCCACCGACGCGCTGCCGACGCTGCGGGCGGACCCGGAGGTGCGGCTGGTGCGCGGTGGGGAGATCGACCGGCTCTTCCCGGCGGCGGTGGCGATGTACACCGAGGAGGTGGGCGTCTCGCCGCTCGCCGACGACGGCGGGCGCGGCTACCGGCGGCGGGTCACCGAACTGGTCCGGGCCGGGCGGGCGTACGCGCGGTTCGTCGACGGTCAGGTGGTGTTCAAGGCCGAGTTGGCCGTGGTGACCCGCCGGACCGCCCAGGTGCAGGGGGTCTGGGTTGCCCCCGAGTGGCGGGGCCGGGGCATCGCGACGGCGGCGATGGCGGCCGTGGTGCGCGACGCGCTGCTGCGGGTCGCCCCGACCGTGAGCCTCTACGTCAACGACTTCAACCTGCCGGCCCGCCGGGTCTACGAGCGCTGCGGCTTCCGCCCGGTCGGCACGCTCGCCACCGTGCTCTTCTGACCCGCCGGTCTCCCGCGGCGTGCCACGTCGGCCGTCCGCATCGCGTGACGGCCCGGCCGGCGTCGTCGGGCGTCGCCCGCCGGGGGATGGCCCGGATCACCCCGACGGCGGGGCGCCGAACCAGACGACCGGGGCTAGGCTGGGGCATGTTTTTGCACTGACCAGTCAGTTTAAGAAGGTGGGTCGGGTCGGATGGTGGTCGTCGAAGCGCGCGGGCTCGGGCTGCGTACCCGGCGGGGGTGGGTGTTCCGGGACGTCGACCTGACCGCCGCCGCGGGCGAACTGCACGCCGTGACCGGGCCGCCCGGCAGCGGGCGCACCTCGCTGCTGCTCGCCCTGGCGGGGCGCTTCCCGACCACCGAGGGGCGGCTGGTCCGGCACGGCCCCGCCGCGCTGGGGCAGGTCGCCGGGGTGCACGAGCCCGACCCCGCGCTGACCGTCGCCGAGCACGTCCAGGAGCGGCTGCTGCTGCTCGGGCCGGTGCCCCGCCGTCGGCGGCAGCGGGTGCCGGTCGCCGCGCTGCGGGCCCGGCGGGCGTACCGGCGGGCGTACCGGCGGGACGCCGTCGCCGCCGCGATCGCCGGGGCCGGGCTCACCGGGGACGCGCCCCTCGACCCGGACACCCGGGGCCGCGACCTCACCCCGCTGCAACGGCAGGTGCTCGGCCTGGTGCTGGCCACCCTGGGCGGGCCCCGGCTGATCGTCGCCGACGACGTGGACGCCGGATGCGACGCCCCGGAACGCGCCCGGCTCTGGGCGACGCTCGCCCGCCTGGCCGACCAGGGCTACGCGGTGGTCGCCAGCGCCCGCGCGGTCGAGCCGCACAGCCCGGCGATCGTGCACCGCCTCGGTGACCCGCCTGCCGTGCCGTCGCCCCCCGGCGCGGCCGAGACCGGGCCACCCGAGGCGGAGGCCGGGCCACCCGAGGCGGAGGCCGAGATGACGGAGGCGGAGGCCGGGCGGCCCGCCGAGAGCGGCCCAACGGAGGCGGAGGCCGGGCGGCCCGCCGAGAGCGGCCCAACGGAGTCGGGGGCCGGGCGGCCCGCCGAGAGCGGCCCGGGGGGCGAGACCGATCCGACCGGGACCGTCGAGGTGGCCCGATGAGCGTCTTCCGACTCGCCCGGTTCGAGCTGCGCCGGCTGACCCGGGGCCGGCTGCCCCGCGCTGCGCTCGCCGTGCTCACCGTCGTTCCGCTGCTCTACGGGGCGCTCTACCTCTACGCCTTCTGGGACCCGTACGCCAAGCTGGACCGCATCCCGGTGGCGCTGGTCAACGCCGACCGCCCCGCCACCGCGAGCGACGGCACCGTCGTGCACGCCGGGCGGGACCTCGCCGACGAACTGCTCGACCGGCGGGTCTTCGGCTGGCACGTCACCGACGCCGGGGACGCCGCCGCCGGCCTGCGCAGCGGCCGCTACCACCTGATCTTCGCGATCCCGGAGGACTTCTCCGCCAGCCTGGCGGCCAGCCCGGAACCGGACCGGCCCGCCCGGCGCGGGGAGCTGCGGGTGGTCAACGACGACGCCACCAACTACCTGTCCGGGCTGCTGGCCCGCACGGCGTTCAGCGAGATCCGGGCCGCCGCCGCGCAGAGCGCCGCGGGGAACTACTTCGAGAAGATGCTCGTGGGCTTCACCGACGCCAAGGCCGAGACCGGCCGGGCGGCCGACGGGGCCGCGAAGCTCGCCGACGGCCTCGACTCCTCCACGGCCGGCGCGGGCAGGGTCGCCGACGGGCTGGGCACGTCGCAGGACGGCGCCGGCCGGATCGCGGACGGGCTGGCCGCGTCCGCGACCGGGGCGGGCAGCCTCTCGGCGGGGCTCGACAAGACCGCGAAGGGCGCCGACGAGCTCGCCGCCGGGCTCGGTGAGCTGCGTACCGGGGCGGTGCAGCTCGCCGACGGCACCGCCCGCGCCGCCACGCAGACCCGCGCGGTGGCGGACAAGGTCAACGGCGCGGCCGGCCGGATCGAGCCGGTGCTGCGGGACAACGCGAAGCGGATCGAGCAGTCGGCCACGGCGATCGCCGAGGGGGCGCAGGAGTTGGCCGACGGGCTGGACGCCCTGCCCCGGCGGGCACAGGAGGCGGTCGGCCAGGCCGAGCAGGTCCGCGACCGGCTCGACGCGCTGGTCGCCGCGCACCCCGAACTCGCCGACGATCCCAGCATGGTCGCCGCCCGTACGGCCGCGAAGGCTGCCGTCGAGGCGGCCCGCGCGGTGGCCGGCACGCTGGATGGCGCCGACCTGACCACCCTGAAGAACCGGATGACCAGGGTTGCCGCCACCGCCCGGGAGATCGCCGCCGAGGCGCCCCACCTGGCCGACGACGTCGCCGCCGCCAAGGCCAAGGTCGACGAGCTGGCCACCGGGCTGGGCACCCTCGCCGAGGGCAGTGCCAAGCTGCGCGACGGACTCGGGACCGCCGCCGCCGGCGCCGGCGAGCTACGCGGCGGGCTGTTCCGGCTGGCCACCGGCGCCCGGGAACTCGACGGCGGCCTGCACCGGCTCAGCACCGGCGGCGAGCGGCTCGCCGACGGCCTCACCCGGCTGGAAGGCGGCGCGGGCGACCTCGCGGCCGGTCTGACCCGGCTGGGCGGCGGCGCCGGCGACCTGGCCGACGGCCTCGCCGAGGGAGAGGAGAAACTTCCCGGGTACGCGGACGCGGAGGCCCGCGCCACCGTCCTCGGCGACCCGGTCTCGCTGGACCGCACCGCCCGCAACGCCGCCGGCGCGTACGGGGTCGGCTTCGCCCCGTACTTCCTCGGGCTGGCCCTCTGGGTCGGGGCGATGATCACGTACATGCTGCTGCGGCCGGTCAACCGGCGGCACGTGATGTCCGGCGCGCCCGCCTGGCGGGTGGCGCTGGCGGGCTGGCTGCCCGCCGCGGCGGTCGGGCTGGCCCAGGCCACGGTGCTCTTCGCGGTGGTGACCCTGGCGCTCGACCTCGACCCGGCGCGCCCGGCGGCGACCCTCGGCCTGCTCGCGCTGGCGGCCCTCGCCTTCACCGCGATCGTGCAGTGGCTCGGCGCGCTGCTCGGGCCCGCCGGCCGGCTCGCCGCGCTGGCCCTGCTGATGCTCCAGCTCACCTCGTCCGGGGGCACCTATCCGGTGCAGACCTCGCCGGGCTTCTTCCAGGCGATCCACCCCTGGCTGCCGATGACCTACGTGGTCACGGCCCTGCGGCACGCCGTCAACGGCGGGTCGGCCGGGCCGGTCGGCACGGGGGCGCTGCTGCTCGCCGGCTTCGGCGCGGCGGCGCTCGCGCTCACCGTGGCCGCCGCCCGCCGGGCGCGCCGCCTGACCCCGGCCACCCTGCATCCCGAACTGTCCATGTGAGGATGCTGACGGGCCGGATGTGCGGACGGGGAGGGCCAGTGACGGACGGACGGTCGCGGCGGCGGGAGGACACCCGCCAGCGCCTCTTCGAGGCGGCCGTGCAGCTCATCGCCGAACAGGGCTTCTCGGCGACCACCGTGGACGACATCGCGGCCCGCGCCGGGGTGGCCAAGGGCACCGTCTACTACAACTTCGAGTCCAAGACGGTGCTCTTCGAGGAGTTGCTCCGGCACGGGATCGGGCTGCTCACCGCCGAGTTCCGGGCCGCTGTGGCCGGGCTGCCGCCGCGCGAGGCGCTGGCCGCGCTGGTGCGGGCCGAGCTGGAGTACATCCGGCGCTACCGGGCGTTCGCGCAGCTCCTGCTCTCGGAGATGTGGCGGACGAACCGGGAGTGGCAGCAGACGCTGCGGCTGCTGCGCGGCGAGGCGATCGAGGTGATCGCCGAGACGGTCCGGTCCGGGGTGGCCGTCGGTGACCTGCCCGCGGACCTGGACGTGCGGACCGCCTCGTCCGCGCTGTTCGGCGTCGGACTGGTGGTGGCGGTGGACTGGTTGGTCTTCCAGCCGGACCGCCCGATCGAGGACGTCGAGGAGGCGCTGCTCGGCATCGTCCGCCGGGTCGCCCGGACCTGACCCGGCCACCCCGCCCGCCGGCGGAGTCGACGGGCGGGTGCCGCGCGGCGCGGACGGGCCGGTGCGGACCCGGCCGGCTCGCGGGTGTCACCGGGCGCCGGGCGGGCCGATAAATGCGTTGAATCGGACACCCCCACCGAGCAGGCTGGATGCACCGCCACCGCTTCCGGAAGGGACTCCGTCATGCGTCTGCTCCGGGACCTGTGGGCCACCTCGCCCCGCCGCATGGCGGTCGTGACCTGCCTGATCGTGCTCGGCGCGGGCGGCCAGGCCGCCGCGGCCGCGCTGGCCGGTCCCGTCCTGGTGCACCGCGCCGGCGGGTTCTTCGCGCTGCTCGCCGTGGCGCTGGTCGCCGCCGTGCTCAGCGACCTCGTGGTCAGCCTGCTGATGGCCGGGCTGACCGCCGACTGGTCCGCCGACGTGCGCCGCCGGCTGTGCCGGGTGGCGTTCGGGCAGGACCTGCCGACCCTGGAGACCACCCCGGTCGGCGAGCTGCTCGACCGCATCGACGGCGACGTCTACCAGGTCGCCGCCGCGGTGCGCAGCCAGGGCGTACGGATCGCGCAGGCGCTGACGGCGGGCCTGCTCTCGACGGTCGTCGCCCTCGCGGTCTGGTGGCCGGCCGGCGTCGGGATGCTGCTGCTCACGGTGCTGCTCGCGGTCGGCCTGCGCCGGCCCACCGCGCGGATCGCCCCGGCCCGGATGGCCGAGGAGGAGGCGTGGTCCGACCTCGCCGCCGTGATGGAGGAGGCCGTCCACGGCCAGGACGACGTGCGGACCAGCCTGGCCCGGCCGTACGTGCTGCGCCTCTACGCCCGGCGGGCGGCCGAGGTGCTCGACCGGGGCGTCCGGGTGTGGCGGATGTCGGCCCGGGTCACCACCGTTGCCGCCGGCGCCACCCTGGCCGGGATCGCCGCCGTGGTGCTCGGCGGCGCGTGGGCGCTGGTCGCCGGCCGGATCGACGGCGCCCGGCTCACCGCCGTCTGGCTGCTCGCGATCGGATTCGGCATGACCGTCGAGCACGTCAGCCGGATGGTCCCCGAGCTCCAGTACGCCCTCGGCGCGTGGGGCCGGGTGCAACTGCTGGCGAACTCCCCGCAGGAGCCCGTGGGCGGGGCCGCCCCGACCGAGGGCGACCTGCTGGTCCGCGGCCTCACCTTCCGCTACCCGAGCGTCGAGCCGGACGGCGGGCGCGGCCCCGTGCTGCGCGACGTCCACCTGACCTTCGCCCGGGGCCGCTCGTACGCCCTGGTCGGCCGGACCGGCTCCGGCAAGTCCACCCTGGCGAAGGTGCTCACCCGGGCCGTCGACGTGCCACCCGGAACGGTCTTCCTGGCCGGCCGCGACGTGCGCGACCTCGACGTCGAGCAGCTGCGTCGGTGGATCGCCGTGGTCCCCCAGCGCACCGAGATCCTCGCCGGCACCCTCGCCGAGAACGTCGCGCTGTTCGAGCCGGAACTGCGCGACGCCGCCGCCCGGGCGCTGCACGAGCTGGGCCTGGCCGGCTGGATCGCGGAGCTGCCCGACGGCCTGGAGACCCGGCTCGGGGAGGGCGGGCACGTGCTCTCGGCCGGGCAGGAGCAACTGGTCGCCTTCGCCCGGATCCTGGTGCGCGACCCGCACGTGGTGATCCTCGACGAGGCCACCGCCCGCCTCGACCCGGTCACGGAGGCGCGGGTGCAGCAGGCCACCGAGCGGCTGCTGCGCGACCGGATCGGCATCGTCATCGCACACCGCCTCTCGTCCGTGCGCCGCTGCGACGAGGTGGTGGTGATGGCCGACGGGGCGGTGGTCGAGGCCGGCCCGCTGCGGGAGTCGGCACGCTTCGCCGAACTGCTCGCCACCAGCCACGCCACCGCGTACGCGCACGCGGGGTCGGGGGCCCGGTCCGGCGGGGTGGACCTGCTGACCGGCCCGCCGGACCCGTGGCCGCCCACCGGCCCGGACCCGGCCGAGCCGGCGGCCGGGCGGCCGGCCGCGCCCGCCGGCGAGGCGACGCCGGAGGAGCCCGGGGCTACGGTCGCGCCGCCGCCCCGAGGGCTGCGGGGCCTGCGCGGGCTGCGGGAGGTCCTGCGGCTGTGCGTCAACGACCCCCGGTACGGGCTGGCCTCGCTCGCGATGTTCGTGCTGCTGGTGATCCTCGGGATGGACGGGCCGGTGCTGCCCTGGCTCTGGGCCGACCTGGTCGACGGCGTCGGGGACCCCTGGCTGCCGGCGCTGGGGATCGTCGCCGCCCTGCTGGTCACCCTGCCGGTGCACTGGTTCACCGGCTACCGGTTCCCGCAGTGGTGGGTCCGACAGATGCTGCGGATCAGCCTGCGGCTGGTGCACGGGCAGACCGGGCCGCGCCGGGTCAGCGGACACACCCCGGCGGAGGTGGTGGCCCAGGGCGGCGACACCGAGCGGGTGGTGCAACTCGCCGACAACGTGAGCGACCAGGGGATCTCGCTCCTGCTGCTGGCCGCGATGACGGCCGTGACCGGCAGCGTCGTGCCGGGGCTGTTCTTCGCCGGGACGATGGTGGTCTCCGGGCTGGCCGCGACGCTGTTCGGGCCGCGGCTGGAACGCTCCGCCCGGGCCACCGTCGCCGCGCGGGCCGCGTTCGCCACCGCCCTGGTCTCCTCGCTGTCGGCCGCCCGTACGGTGAAACTCGCCGGGGCCACCCGGCCGGTGCTGGCCCACCTGGCCGACCTCGACGTGGTCCGCAGCGACCGGCAACGCCGGGAGATCGCGGTGCAGGTGTGGTCGCGGTCGACCCCGTCGCTGGTCAGCGGCCTGCTGCCGATCGGCGCGTGGGCGCTGTTCCTCGCCGGCGAGCTGTCGGCCGGCGCCACCCTGGTCGCGGTCGCCACCCTGGCGGCGGCTCGCTGGTTCGCCTGGACGACGGCGTCGCTGATCTCCCAGATCCCCTCCGCGCGGGTGTGGACGCGGCGGACGGTGGCGATGACCGGGGTAAAGGCGTACTCGGCGGCGGTGCCGGACGTGGACCTCGGCGCGGGGACCGCGCCGGCGCCGGACGTGCCGCCCCGGCGCCCGCTGCGCCGGCTGGAGCTGACGGGTTTCGGGGTCCGGCACGCCGACGGGACGGTGGCCGTCCGCGACGTCGACCTGACGGTGGAACGCGGCCAACTGGTGCTGGTCGTCGGGCCGGTCGGCTCGGGCAAGTCGTCGCTGCTGCGGGCGCTCGCCGGCATCGCGCCGCACACCGGCCTGCTGACCTGGAACGGCGAGCCGGTCACCGAGCCGGAGCTGTTCCTGCGCCCCAACCAGGTGGGCTACGTCGGCCAGCTTCCCCGGGTGCTCTCCGGCACGGTGGCCGACAACATCACCCTGGGCCACCAGGTGGACGCCGCCGCGGCGGCGTCGACCGCCCAGCTCGACCACGACCTGGCGGCGGCCGGGGGCGGGCTCGGGCTGCTGATCGGGCACAAGGGCACCCGGCTCTCCGGCGGGCAGTTGCAGCGCCTCGCGCTGGCCCGGGCGCTCGCGCCGCGTACCGAGCTGCTGGTCGCCGACGACGTGTCCTCGGCGCTGGACGTCACCACGGAGCTGGCGCTCTGGCAGGCCCTGCGGGAGCACGGGGTGACCGTGGTGGGCTCGACCTCGAAGCGGGCGGCCCTCGTCCGGGCCGACCACGTCGTGGTCCTCCTGTCCGGTGCGGTCGCCGCCCAGGGCCCCTGGCGCGACCTGGAACCGCACTGGTCCCACCTGGCCGGCTGACCCACCCGCCCGCCCCCGGCCCCCCCGCAAGGACGAGGGGAGGGGGCGGTCCGGGGAGGGTCAGAGGGCGCGGGTGTACTGGGCGGGCCAGGTGGGGGTCGCGCCGAGCTTGGCGGCGGCGCGGTGCGGCCAGTACGGGTCGCGCAGGAGTTCCCGCCCGAGCAGGACCAGGTCGGCGTCGCCGGCGGCGACGATCTCCTCGGCCTGCTCCGGCTCGACGATCAGGCCGACCGCGCCGGTGGCCACGCCCGCCTCGCGGCGTACCCGGGCGGACAGCGGCACCTGGTAGCCCGGGCCGACCGGGATCGTGGCGGTGCTGGACGCGCCGCCCGAGGAGCAGTCGACGAGGTCTACCCCGGCACCGGCCAGCTCGCCGGCGAGCACCACGCTGTCCTCGACCGTCCACCCCGCGGGCTCCCAGTCCGTGGCGGAGATCCGGGTCAGCACGGGCACGTCCTCGCCGACCGCCGCGCGGACCGCGCGGGCCACCTCCAGGGTCAGCCGCATCCGGCCGGCCTGGTCCCCGCCCCAGCCGTCCTGCCGGTGGTTGGTCAGGGGCGAGAGGAACTCGTGCAGCAGGTAGCCGTGCGCGGCGTGGATCTCCACGGCGGCGAACCCGGCGTCGACGGCCCGGCCGGCCGCCGCCGCGAACGCCTCGACCACGCCGGCGATCCCGGTCTCGTCCAGGGCGGTCGGCACCCGGTAGTCGGGCACGAACGGGGTCGACCCGGGGCCGACGGGCGTCCACCCGCCCTCGGCGTCGGGCACCCCGCCCCGGCGCGGCGCCCACGGCCGGTACGTCGACGCCTTGAACCCGGCGTGCGCGAGCTGCACCGCCGGTACGGCGCCGTGCGCCGCGACGAACGCGGTCACCGGCCGCCAGGCGTCGACGTGCGCCCCGGACCAGAGCCCGGTGTCCTGGGGGCTGATCCGCCCCTCCGGCACCACCGCGGTGGCCTCGGTCAGCACGAGGCCGGCGCCGCCGACCGCCCGGCTGCCCAGGTGCACCAGGTGCCAGTCGGTGGGCAGGCCGTCCGGGCCGGCGGTGTACTGGCACATCGGCGCCAGCGCGATCCGGTTGGGCAGGGTCACCGCGCGCAGGGGCAGCGGCGTGAACAGGACACTCATCTCGTCATCCTCTCTACCGGCCGAGGAGGGCCTCCGCACGGAGGCCCTCCTCGGCGTCGACGTGCCCGTCCGCGGTGGGCGTCGCCCGGGCGTCCCGCCGGGCCGTGGCGGGGCTGGTCCGGCCGGGACCGTGCCGCGGGCGTCCCGAGTCGGCGGGGCGGGGGTCCTCAGGCCGGGACGGGGCTGAGGTCCTCCGGCCGGCGGGACCGGGCGTCGGCGTCGGCGTCCGTCGGGTCGAGCGGCGAGCGGCGGCCGGCCGAGTCGTACGCGGCCCGGTCCAGCGTGCCCTCGCGGGCCGCGACGACGGTCGGCACCAGCGCCTGGCCGGCCACGTTCGTGGCGGTACGGATCATGTCGACGATCGGGTCGATCGCCAGCAGCAGGCCGGCGCCGGCCAGCGGCAGGCCCAGCGTGCTCAGGGTCAGCGTGAGCATCACGATCGCGCCGGTCAGGCCGGCGGTGGCGGCCGACCCGACCACCGAGACGAAGGCGATCAGCAGGTAGTCGGTGACGCCGAGATCCACCCCGAAGACCTGGGCGACGAAGATCGCGGCGAGGGCCGGGTAGACCGCCGCGCAGCCGTCCATCTTCGTGGTCGCGCCGAACGGCACCGCGAACGAGGCGTACTCGCGGGGGACGCCGAGCCGCTCGACCGAGCGCTGGGTCACCGGCATCGTGCCCACCGAGGAACGGGAGACGAAGCCCAGCTCGATCGCGGGCCAGGCGCCGGCGAAGAAGCGCAGCGGGTTGAGCCGGCCGGCGGCCAGCAGCACCAGCGGGTAGACCACGAACAGCACGATCGCGCAGCCGACGTAGACGGCGGTGGTGAACTTCGCGAGCGGGGCCACCAGGTCCCAGCCGTACGAGGCGACGGCGTTGCCGATCAGGCCGAGGGTGCCGATCGGGGCGAGCCGGATGACCCACCAGAGCGCCTTCTGGACGATCTCCAGCAGGGCGCGGTTGATCGCCACGAACGGCTCGGCCTTCTCGCCGACCAGCAGCGCCGCGGCGCCGACGACGAGGGCCAGGAAGACGATCTGGAGCACGTTGCCCTCGACGAACGCCCCGACCGGGTTGGTCGGCACGATGCCGGTGAGGAAGTCGGTCCAGGAGCCGCTGTTCTTCGGGGCGGCGGCGCCGGCGGTGTCCAGGGTGACGCCGCGGCCGGGGTTGGTGAGCAGGCCGAGCCCGATGCCGACGGCCACCGCGACCAACGCGGTGGCGCCGAACCAGAGCAGCGTCTTCAGCGCGAGCCGGGCGGCGTTGGCCACCCCCCGCAGGCTGACCACGCTGACCACGATGGCGGTGAAGACCAGCGGCGGCACCGCCAGCTTGAGCAGCTGGACGAAGAGGCCACCGACGGTGTCGAGGGTGCTGGTGAGCCAGCTCAGGTCGTTGGCGCGGGCGAGGAAGCCGAGCGCCACGCCGAGGACGAGGCCGAGCAGGATCTGCACGGAGAAGGGGATCTTGCGCAGGGCGGAAGCCATGAGGATGTGTCCCAGGTCTGGAGGGTCGAACGGGGCAGCGTCAGGAGAGCGGCTGCGCCGGACAGACGCCGCTGGCCTGCAGTCGGAGGTCGACATACAGGCGCACGGTGAGGTGCCAGACGTTGGTCATCGCCCGCCGAGACTATCCCTCGGGCCCACCGGCCGGAAGGATCGACTCCGGTGACGCTCCTTACAGGGAATGCTTGGAAGGGGCCGTTCCTCTACCGGAGGCGTTAATAAGGTGCCCTTCCTTACCGGCGGAGGGCGATGGTGGTGGCGGTGGCGGCGGCCCACAGGAGCGCCACCAGGAGCAGCAGTCGCTCCAGCACCCCGACCAGGGTGCCCCGGCCCACCGCGAGCATCGCCAGCCCCACCGCCCCGGCCAGCGGCAGCGCCACCGCCGCCGCCCCGGCGGCCAGCCGGCACAGCGGCCGGTCGGTCCCGGGCGTGCCCAGCGGCCGGTCGGCCCCGGGCGGGAAGGCGATCGCCAGCATCGCGAAGACGACCGCCGCGGTCGCCAGGATGCTCGCCCCGCCGTGCACCAGGTCGGCCGCCGTGGCCCGCTCGAACGGCGGCAGCGGACAGCCCGCGCTGCACGTCACCGCGCCCGAGAGCAGCGTGCAGACGCTCCCGACGGCGAGCAGCGCGGCCGCGACCCGCAGCCCCGCCGGCAGCGCCGCCGCGAGCAGCAGCAGCGCCGCGGCGACGGCGAAGACCCCGATCCGGTACGCCGGGGCGTACGCGCTGTCGGTGACGCCCGCCTCGCTGACGTACCCGGTCAGACCCGGGCCGGGGCCGGCGACCACGGCGACGGTCACGGCGGTCGCGCCCGCGACGATGCAGCCGGTGGCGGCCGACGCGGCGGCGGCCCGGGGTGGGGAGGCGGTCGGGCGGGCCCGGCGCGGCTCGGCCACGCCCGGGGCGGCGGTCGGGTCTGCCCGGCCCGGCTCAGCCACGCCCGTGCGGCGTCGTCCAGCCGGAGGTGTCGGGGCCGAGCGGGACGATGCCCGTCGGGTTGATCGCCGCGTGGGTGCCGTAGTAGTGCCGCTTGATGTGGTCGAAGTCGACCGTCTCGCCGAAGCCCGGCGTCTGGAACAGGTCCCGCGCGTACGCCCAGAGCACCGGCATCTCGGTGAGCTTCTGCCGGTTGCACTTGAAGTGCCCGTGGTACGCCACGTCGAAGCGGACCAGGGTGGTGAACAGCCGCACGTCGGCCTCGGTGATCGCGTCGCCCATCAGGTAGCGCCGGCCCGCCAGCCGCTCCGACAGCGCGTCGAGCCGGGCGAACAGCGCCGTGAACGCCTCCTCGTACGCGGACTGGGAGGTGGCGAAGCCGCACCGGTAGACGCCGTTGTTGACGTCCCGGTGGATCTCCGCCATCAGCGCGTCCATCTCCGGGCGGAGCTCCACCGGGTAGAGGTCCGGCGCGCCCGGCTTGTGCAGGCCGCGCCACTCCGTGGAGAAGTCGAGGGTGAGCTGCGGGTAGTCGTTGGTGACCACCCGCCCGGTGCGCGTGTCGACCAGGGCCGGCACGGTGACCCGGCCGGTGTAGTCGGGATCGGTGGCCAGGTACGCCTCGGAGAGGAAGCCGATGCCGAGCACCGGGTCGAAACCGTCCGGGTCGAGGCTGAACCGCCAGCCGCGCTCGTCGCGGATCGGGTCGACCGTGCCGAGCGAGATCGCGTCCTGGAGGCCGAGCAGGTTCCGGACGATCCGGGCCCGGTGCGCCCACGGGCAGGCCCGGCACCAGATCAGCCGGTAGCGGCCGGGCTCCAGCGGCCAGCGGTCCTGGTCGTCCGGGCCGCCCCCTTCCGGCGAGGTCGAGTGGGGGGTGACCCGACCGGTGAACCGGTTGGGCTGGCGGACGAAGGCGCCACCGCCGCTGGTCTCTGCGCTGAACTGGGCCCGGGCCATGCCGTCAACCTATCCGCTGGCCGCGCGGATATCCTGGCGGCCGGGCGGCCCCGTGACCCGGAACCGCCCGCCCCGCCCCTTCCCACCCCCGAAGGATCGCGCTGATGACCGTGGCATACCTGGTGGCCGGTGTCCGCACCCCGATCGGCCGGTACGGCGGCGCCCTCGCCGGCGTCCGCCCCGACGACCTGGCCGCGCACGTGATCCGCGAGCTGGTCGCCCGGCACCCGTCCGTGGACTGGGCGCGGGTGGACGACGTGATCCTGGGCTGCGCCAACCAGGCCGGCGAGGACAACCGCAACGTGGCCCGGATGGCGGCGCTGCTCGGCGGGCTGCCCGAGGAGGTGCCGGGCAGCACGGTCAACCGGCTCTGCGGTTCCGGCCTCGACGCCCTCGCCACCGCGGCCCGGTCGATCGTGGCCGGCGAGGCCGATTTCGTCGTGGCCGGCGGGGTGGAGAGCATGAGCCGCGCCCCGTTCGTGATGCCGAAGGCGACGACCGCGTACTCCCGCACCGCCGAGGTCTACGACACCACCATCGGCTGGCGGCTGGTCAACCCGCTGATGAAGAAGCACTGGGGTATCGACTCCATGCCGGAGACGGCGGAGAACGTCGCCGCCGAGTACGGCGTCGGCCGGGCCGAGCAGGACGAGTTCGCGTACCGGTCGCAGCAGCGGGCCGCGAAGGCGCAGGCCGACGGCCGGTTCGCCGAGGAGATCGTGCCGGTGACCGTGCCGGCGGGGCGGCGCGAGACGAAGCTCGTCGAGGTCGACGAGCACCCCCGGGAGACGTCGCTGGAGAAGCTCGCCGCGCTGCCCACCCCGTTCCGCGAGGGCGGCACGGTGACCGCCGGCAACTCCTCCGGCGTCAACGACGGCGCGGTGGCGCTGCTGGTCGCCTCCGAGGCGGCCGTGACCCGGTACGGCCTGACCCCGCTGGCCCGGATCGCGGGGGCCGCCGCGGCCGGCGTGCCGCCCCGGATCATGGGCGTCGGGCCGGTGCCGGCAACCCGGAAGCTGCTCGACCGGCTCGGCGTCGGCCTCGACGCGGTCGACGTGATCGAGCTGAACGAGGCGTTCGCCGCGCAGTCCGTCGCGGTGCTGCGCGAGCTGGGACTGCCCACCGACGCCGAGCACGTCAACCCGAACGGCGGGGCGATCGCGCTCGGGCACCCGCTCGGCGCGAGCGGCGCCCGGCTGGCCCTGACCGCCGCGTTGGAGCTGCGCCGCCGGGGCGGGCGGCGGGCGCTCGCCACCATGTGCGTCGGCGTGGGGCAGGGCATCTCGCTGCTGCTGGAGTCCGCCGGCTGATCCGGGGCCGCTCGGGGCGGGCCGGCCCGTTTCCGGGCCCGCCGCCCTGTCGTTCCGGGGGGAGGCACGGGCGGGCCCGGTCCGCGTCCGGTGTCCGGTCGGTGACGGACACCGGACGGGCCGGCGAAGTGGGTCATGGGACCTCGCCGTGCCGTGAGTGGGCGGCCTAGAGTGGTCAGCACCACACGATCCGCGGGTCGGCCGGTGTGCCTCCGCGTGCCCCGCACGCGCCCCGACACCGGTTCCCTCCCGCACCGCGGCGACGACATGGGGTGCAGCAGTGCAGATGCCGGACGGACTTCCCGCCGAGATCGACCTCTCCAGGCCGAGCGCGGCCCGGGTCTACGACTACTTCCTCGGCGGGGCGCACAACTTCGAGATCGACCGGCAGCTCGCCGAGCAGATCGCCAGCATGACCCCCAACCTGGCGGCCACCATGCGCGCCGGCCGCGAGTTCCTGCGCCGGGCCGTGCGCACGCTGCTGGACGCCGGGATCGACCAGTTCCTCGACATCGGCTCCGGCATCCCGACCGTCGGCAACGTGCACGAGGTCGCCCAGACGGCCAACCCGAAGGCCCGGGTGGTCTACGTCGACATCGACCCGGTCGCGGTGGCGCACAGCCGGGAGCTGCTCGCCGGCAACGAGCTGACCGGGGTGATCCACGCCGACCTGCGCGAGCCGGAGCGGATCCTGGTCGCGGCCCGCGAGCTGGCGCTGCTCGACTTCAGCCGGCCGCTGGGCATCCTGCTCGCCGGGGTGGTGCACTTCATCCCCGACGCCGACCGCCCCGGCGACGTCCTGGCCACCCTGCGGGCCGCCGCGGCCCCGGGCAGCTTCCTGGTGATCTCGCACTCCACCTTCGAGGACCAGCCGCAGGAGATGCTCGACGCGCAGCGCCTCTCGGCGCGTACCGACACCGAGATCACGCTGCGCTCGCGGGCCGAGATCACCAGCTTCTTCGGGGACTGGACGATCCTGGAGCCGGGCGTGGTGCACATGCCGCTCTGGCGTCCGGACTCCCCGTCCGACGTGGACGACCAGCCGGAGCGGTTCGGCGCCTTCGGCGGCGTCGCCCGGTACGACCGGCCCACCGCCTGAGCCCATGGCCGCCGTACCGGAGCCCGGCGGCGACGACCTCAGCCGGTCGGGCGCCCTGCGGTACGCGACCGAGTGGTCCCGGGCGGTGCGCCGGCTCGGTTTCGTGCCGCTCAGCGCGGCCGAGACCGAGCGGCTGCTGCACCTGCACACCGTCCGGCTGGCGCAGGCCGTGGTCGCCGAGCCCTTCTCGCCTCTGCCGGCCGAGGAGGTCGGGCGCGCGCTGATCGAGGAGCACCTGACCGAGCCGCGGGTGCTCGACTGGTCGGTGCGGGCCCTCGGCGAGCGCTTCCTGCCCGAGGTGCTGCCGGCCCGGGCGCACCACGACGTGACGGTGGAGCGGGTCGCGGCCCTGCAGGGCGGGCTGGCCGCCGGGTTCGCCCGCGCCCTGCGCGACCGCACCTTCGCCCAGCAGGAGCGGATCGCCCGCTCGGCGTGGCAGGCGCGGGACGAGGTGGAGCAGGCCCTGCGCGACAGCGAGGCGCGGTTCCGGGCGGTCTTCGTCGGGGCGGCCACGGGTATCGGCATCGCCGGCGTCGACGGTCGGATCATCGACGTCAACCAGGCGTTCGCGGACATGCTCGGCTACTCCATCGAGGAGTTGCGGCAGATCAACGTGGCGTCGCTGTTCCACCCCGACGACGCGGCCGGGATGTGGGAGCTCTACCAGGAGCTGATCGAGGGCAAGCACGACAGCGCCCGGGTGGAGAAGCGCTACTACCGCAAGGACGGCAGCGTGGTCTGGACCGACCTCTCCGTCTCGCTGATCCGGCACGACGACGGCCGGCCCCGGTTCACCGTCGCGATGATCGAGGACATCACCGAGCGGTACGAGCTCCAGCAGCGGCTGCGCTTCCAGGCGCTGCACGACCCGCTCACCGGCCTGCCCAACCGGACGTTGTTCTTCGAGACGCTGGGCCGGGTCTTCGAGCTGTCCGACGCGGACCACCGCGTCGGGGTCTGCTTCCTCGACCTGGACGGCTTCAAGGCGGTCAACGACAGCCTCGGCCACGACCTCGGTGACCGGCTGCTCGTGGTGATCGCTCAGCGGCTCGCCGAGTGCGTCGCCGGGCGCGGCCACCTGGTCGCCCGGATGGGCGGGGACGAGTTCGTCATCCTGGTCGACGACGGCTCCGGCATCGACGACGCGGTGGCCGTCGCCGAGGCGGCCCTGGCCGCCGTGTCCGCCCCGGTCCGGATCGGCGAGCACCAGCTCGCCGTCTCGGCGAGCGTCGGCATCGTCGAGTGTCCCGTCGGCGGGACGAGCGCGTCGGAGCTGATGAAGGCCGCCGACACCACGCTCTACTGGGCGAAGGCGGAGGGCCGCGGCCGGTGGGCGGTCTACGACCCGGAGCGCGGCGCCCGGGACATCGCCCGCTCCGCGCTGGCCGCCGGGCTGCCGGCGGCGCTGGAGCGGGACGAGTTCGTGCTGCACTACCAGCCGATCGTGTCCCTGCTGGAGGGCTCGATGCTGGCCGTGGAGGCGCTGGTCCGCTGGCAGCACCCGGAGCTGGGGCTCATCGGGCCGGACCGGTTCATCGGCCTGGCCGAGGAGACCGGCCTGATCGTCCGGCTCGGCGAGTGGGTGCTGCGGCAGGCATGCCGGGACGCGGAGGAGTGGCGGCGCGAGTTCCCCGCGGCCCGGCTGGTGGTCAGCGTCAACCTGGCCGCCCGGCAGGCCGACGACCCGCGGATCGTGGAGACCGTCGCCGACGCGCTGGCCTCCACCGGGCTCCCGGCGGGGCTGCTGCAACTGGAGCTGACCGAGAGCGCCGTGATGGGCACCGCGGGGGAGCCGCTGCGGTCGCTGCACCGGCTGGCCGCGCTGGGCGTACGGCTGGCGATCGACGACTTCGGCACCGGCTACTCCAACCTGGCGTACCTGCGGCGGCTGCCGATCCACTGCCTCAAACTGGCCGGGCCGTTCGTCGAGGGGATCCGGGGCGACGGCCCGGAGGAGACCGCCGACCACCGGGACGAACGGATCGTGGACGCGCTGGTGCGGCTGGCGCACGCGTTGGAGCTGTGGGTCACCGCGGAGGCGGTCGAGACCGGGGTGCAGGCCGAGCGGCTGCGGGCGCTGCGCTGCGACACCGGGCAGGGGCGGTACTTCGGCCCGCCGGCGCCGGCGCCGGAGATCACCGCCCGGCTGCGCGACGGCGGGCACGGAGCCGCGGCATGAGCCTCACCGACACCGAGACGGCCGTCGCCGTCCTCGCCGCGCTGGCCATCCTCGCCGGGCTGGCCGGCGTGGTGGTGCCCGGCCTGCCGGCGCTGCCGCTGTGCTGGGGCGGGGTGCTGGTCTGGGCGCTCTTCGGCGGCGCCGGGCCGGGGCGCTGGGCGGTGCTCGCCGCCGCCACCGTGGTGGTCGTCGGCGGCACCGTCGTGAAGTACGCCTGGCCGGGGCGGAACCTGAGACGCACCGGGGTGCCCACCTCGTCGCTGCTCGCCGGCGGCGTGCTGGGACTGGTCGGCTTCTTCGTCGTGCCGGTGGTCGGGCTGGTGCTCGGCTTCGTCGGCGGGGTGTGGGCGGCGGAGCGGCTGCGGCTGGGCGATTCCCGGTTGGCCTGGCCGGCGACGAGGCAGGCTGTGGCGGCGGCCGGCCTGTCCATGCTGGTCGAGTTCCTCGCCGGCCTGCTCGTGGCGGCGCTCTGGGTCGGCGGCCTGCTGCTGGCCTGACGTGGCGGTGGGGGCGGCGGCGCGGGGCGGGCGTCGGGTACGGCGCAGCGCCGTACGGGTGAGAGAGAGGTGACGTGCCCCGCGCCGCCGCGGTGCCGGGGCGGTCCGAGCGCCCGGCGGTGGCCCGTCGCGATCGGGCCTGGTCACGGGCTCAAGCATGCGGCGCGCGCGGCCGGACGGCAACGCAATTTGCCCGCTCCCGGGGCCGGTCGGCGCACCCGGCGGAGGCGGGGCGACGAGCGGCCGGGTGAGTCCGGCGCGCCGGCCCCGGGCGGTTGCCGGGATCCGGGGCTGGGCATTGACGGTGGTCGGGTTAGCCAGTAGACCTTGGTGATGGAGGCCCGCCGATGAGGAAAGCTCCGCTCACGCTGGAACAACTGCGGGTCGCCGTCGCCGAGGGCGAGATCGACACCGTGGTGCTGGCCCTGGTCGACATGCAGGGCCGGTTGCAGGGCAAGCGGTTCCACGCGCCCTACTTCCTCGACCACGTCGTCGGGCACGGCAGCGAGGGCTGCGACTACCTGCTCGCCGTGGACGTCGACATGAACACCGTCGACGGGTACGCGATGTCGAGCTGGGAACGCGGCTACGGCGACTTCGCCTTGGTGCCGGACCTCGACACGCTGCGTCGGGTGCCCTGGCAGCCGGGCAGCGCGCTGCTCCTGGCGGACCTGGCCTGGCTGGACGGGTCGGGGCCGGTCGTTGCCTCGCCCCGGCAGATCCTGCGCCGGCAGCTGGACCGGCTGGCGGGGCACGGGCTGACCGCGTACGCCGGCACGGAGCTGGAGTTCGTGCTGTTCCGCGACTCGTACGAGGACGCCTGGCGGCGCGGCTACCGGGAGCTGACCCCCGCCAACCTGTACAACGTGGACTACTCCCTGCTCGGCACCGCCCGGGTGGAGCCGCTGCTGCGCCGCATCCGCCGGGAGATGGCGGGGGCGGGGCTGACCCCCGAGAGCGCGAAGGGGGAGTGCAACCTCGGCCAGCACGAGATCGCCTTCCGCTACGACGAGGCGGTGGCCTGCGCCGACCACCACGTCATCTACAAGAACGGGGCGAAGGAGATCGCCGCCCAGGAGGGCATGTCGATCACCTTCATGGCCAAGCCGAACGAGCGGGAGGGCAGCTCCTGCCACATCCACTTCTCCCTGCGCGACGCGGACGGCCGGTCGGCGCTGCTCGGCGACGGGCCGGCGCACCTGTCGGCGACCGGGCGGCGGGTGCTGGCCGGGCTGCTCGCCACCATGCGTGACTTCAGCCTCCTGTTCGCCCCGAACGTCAACTCCTACAAGCGCTACCAGCCCGGGTCGTTCGCCCCGACCGCACTGCGGTGGGGCACGGACAACCGCACCTGCGCCCTGCGGCTGGTCGGGCACGGGCAGGGCATGCGGGTGGAGAACCGGGTCCCGGGGGCGGACGTGAACCCGTACCTGGCCATCGCCGCGCTGGTCGCCGGCGCCGTGCACGGCATCGAGCGCGAGCTGGAGCTGGGCGACGAGTGCACCGGCAACGCGTACGACGACGCGGCCGCCGAGCGGGTCCCCGGCACGCTGCGCGACGCCCTCGCCCTGTGGGAGTCCTCCACGGTGGCGGGGGAGGCCTTCGGCGACGAGGTGGTGGCGCACTACGCCAACCAGGCGCGGGTCGAGCTGGCAGCCTTCGACGCCGCCGTGACCGACTGGGAGCTCTTCCGTGGCTTCGAACGCCTCTGACCCGGGTGCCTGGTCGACGGGAAGGGAGTGGGGTCCGTGACCGAGGTGGTGAACCCGGCGACGGGCGAGACGGTGGCCGTCGTGCCGTCGGCGTCGGTCGACGAGGTCGACACGGCGATCGGGCGGGCGGACGCGGCGTACCCGCGGTGGCGGGCGCTGGCGCCGGGGGACCGGGCGCGGCTGCTGCGCCGGTTCGCGGCGCTGGTGGACACGCACCTGGAGGAGTTGGCGCAGCTGGAGGTGCGCAACTCGGGGCACACCGTCGGCAACGCGCGGTGGGAGGCGGGCAACGTCCGGGACGTGCTCGACTACTACGCGGGCGCGCCGGAGCGGCTGACCGGGCGGCAGATCCCGGTGCCGGGCGGGCTGGACGTGACGTTCCACGAACCGCTCGGTGTGGTCGGGGTGATCGTGCCGTGGAACTTCCCGATGCCGATCGCCGCCTGGGGTTTCGCGCCGGCCCTCGCCGCCGGCAACACCGTGGTGCTCAAGCCCGCCGAGTTGACCCCGCTGACCGCGCTGCGCCTGGCCGAGCTGGCCCGCGAGGCGGGGCTGCCCGAGGACGTGTTCACGGTGCTGCCGGGAGCCGGGCCCGTGGTGGGGGAGCGCTTCGTCACCCACCCCGCCGTCCGCAAGGTCTGCTTCACCGGCTCCACCGAGGTCGGCACGCGGATCATGGCCGGCTGCGCCGCGCAGGTGAAGCGGGTGACCCTGGAGCTGGGCGGCAAGAGCGCCAACCTGGTCTTCGCCGACGCCGACCTGGAGAAGGCGGCGGCGACCGCGCCGTACGCCGTCTTCGACAACGCCGGCCAGGACTGCTGCGCCCGGTCCCGGATCCTGGTTCAGCGGTCGGCGTACGACCGCTTCCTGGAGCTGTTCGAACCGGCGGTGCGCGCGCTGCGGGTGGAGGACCCGGCCCGGGAGACCGCCGAGATGGGCCCGCTGATCTCCGCCGCCCAGCGGGACCGGGTGGCCGGGTACGTCGACGGGGCGAGGGTCGCCTTCACCGGCTCGCGCCCCGACGGCCCGGGCTTCTGGTACGCCCCGACGGTGCTGCTCGCCGACTCCACGGCGGACCGGCACTGGCGGGAGGAGGTCTTCGGCCCGGTCGTCTCGGTGCTCCCGTTCAACGACGAGGCCGACGCGGTGCGGCTCGCCAACGACACCGACTACGGCCTCTCCGGCTCCGTCTGGACCCGGGACGTGGGCCGCGCCGTCCGGGTGGCGCGGGCCGTGGAGGCGGGCAACCTCAGCGTCAACTCGCACTCCTCGGTGCGGTACTGGACCCCCTTCGGCGGGATGAAGCGCTCCGGGCTGGGCCGCGAGCTGGGCCCGGACGCGCTGCACGCCTTCACCGACGTCAAGAACGTGTTCATCGCAACGGAGGAGTGAGGCGCGTGCAGGGTCGTCTTCAGGACCGGGTGGCCGTGGTCACCGGAGCGGGCAGCGGGATCGGGCTGGCCACGGTGCGGCGGTTCGCCGCCGAGGGGGCGCGGGTGATCTGTGTGGACATCGACCCGGAGGCCGGCAAGCGGGCCGCCGACGCCGTCGGCGGCGAGTTCGTCGCGGCGGACGTCGCCGACGAGGCGGCCGTGCGGGACCTCTTCGACGGGGTGGCCGAGCGGCACGGGCGGATCGACATCGCGTTCAACAACGCCGGCATCTCCCCGCCGGAGGACGACTCCATCCTGGAGACCGGGCTGGACGCCTGGGAGCGCGTGCTGCGCGTCAACACCACGAGCGTCTACCTCTGCTGCAAGCACGTCATCCCGCACATGCGCCGGCAGGGCAAGGGCTCGATCGTCAACACCGCCTCGTTCGTGGCGCTGATGGGCGCGGCCACCTCGCAGATCGCGTACACGGCGAGCAAGGGCGGGGTGCTGGCGATGACCCGGGAGCTGGGCGTGCAGTTCGCCCGGGAGGGCATCCGCGTCAACGCGCTCTGCCCCGGCCCGGTCGCCACCCCGCTGCTGCTGGAACTCTTCGCCGCCGACCCGGAGCGGGCGGCCCGCCGGCTGGTGCACGTGCCGATGGGGCGGTTCGGCAGGCCGGAGGAGATCGCCGCCGCGGTGGCGTTCCTCGCGAGCGACGACGCCTCCTTCATGACCGCCGCGCAGTTCGTGGTCGACGGCGGCATCACCGGCGCGTACGTCACCCCGCTGTGAGCCCGCTCCCTCCGGCGGGGAGGGAGCGTGGGCGAGGAGTCGCCGACATCACACTCGGCGGGGCGGTGTGAGCCGGACCGGTATCGGGTAGTCCCATGAACGGGACCGAGGCGGTGGCGGTTCGGGATTCCGGGCGAACGGCCGGTCCGCCCGGGGCCCGCCGCGACAGCGCTGTCGGGTGGTTGACGGCCGGCCGAGGTGGACGTAACCAGCGCTCAAGGCGTGGCATGCGTTACGTTGCTGGTCCGTCAGGGTACTGAGCGGGGCACGGCCGGATGGATCATCGGGCCGACGCGGGAAGGCCGGAGCGGGAGGCTGCATGAGCTCGGCCCAGGGGGGCGTGGACGAGGCACACCCGTCCGACCGCGTCCGGGAAGCGGAGTTTCCCCCGCTGCTCGCCGCGGCCTTCACCGCCGGCGGTGAGATGGGCGAGCGGATGCGCGCGTTCGACTGGTCCACCACCCCGCTGGGCACCCCGGACCGCTGGCCCACGGCGCTCTGCGCGGCGGTCGGCATGATGCTCGCCTCCAGCGCCCAGATCGTCATGTTCTGGGGCGAGGACGAGCTCGCCTTCTACAACGACGCCTACCGGCCGACGATCGGCGGCAAGCACCCGGACGTGCTGGGCCGGCCGGCCCGCCAGCACTGGGCGGAGACCTGGGAGGTGCTCGGGCCGCTGCTGGAGGGCGTCCGGCGCGACCGCCGGTCGTACCGGGCCGAGGACCATCCGTTCCCGCTCGACCGGCACGGCTTCCTCGAGGAGACGTACTTCGACGTCTCGTACGACCCGATCCTGGGCGCCGACGGCACCGTCGACGGCATCTTCTGCATCGTCAACGAGACCACCGGCCGGGTGCTCGGCGAGCGGCGGCTGCGGCTGCTGGCGGAGCTGGGCAGCGAGCTGGCCGAGGTGGGCAGCACGGCGGCGCTGGGCCGGGCCGCCGCCGCGGTGTTCGACCGGCACCGGTCCGACGTGCCGTTCGCCCTGGTGCACCTGCCCGACGACACCGGCCGCCTCGCGTTGGCGGGGCGCAGCGGCGTCGACGCCGCAGCGGTCACCACGCCGTCCCCGGCGTCGCTCGCCGAGGTCGCCGCCGGCGGCGTCGCCGCCACCGTCGCCGTGACGGACCTGCTCGCCCGGGTCCCGGCCGACGCGACCGAGCGGGCGCTGGTGCTGCCGGTCACCGCGGCGAACGAGACCGTCGGGACGCTGGTCGTCGGCCTCGCCCGCCGGCTGCCGCTGACCGACGAGTACCGCGACTTCTTCGACCTGGTCGCCGCGCAGGTCTCCCGGGCCGTCGCCAAGCAGCAGGCGTACGAGCAGCAACGCGCCCGGGCCGCCGAGCTGGCCGCCCTCGACCGGGCCAAGACGAGCTTCTTCGCCAACATCAGCCACGAGTTCCGCACCCCGTTGACCCTGGTGCTCGGCCCGCTGGAGGACCTGCTCGCCGACCCGGCGCTGCCCGAGGCGTACACGGACCGCCTCACCACCATGCACCGCAACGCGCTGCGACTGCTCAAGCTGGTCAACACGGTGCTCGACTTCTCCCGGCTGGAGTCCGGCCGGCTGGCCGCCCACTACCAGCCGACCGACCTGGCGGACTACACCTCCCGGCTGGCCAGCACGTTCCGCTCGGCGACCCAGCGGGCCGGGCTACGCCTGGTGGTGGACTGCCCGCCGCTGCCGGCGCCGGTCTTCGTGGACCGGGACATGTGGGAGAAGATCGTCCTCAACCTGGTGTCGAACGCGGTGAAGTTCACCTTCGACGGGGAGATCCGGGTGCGGGTCCGCGCCGTCGACGGCACCGCCCGGCTGGAGGTCGCCGACACCGGCGTCGGCATCGTCGCCGAGGAGCTGCCGCAGGTCTTCGAGCGCTTCCACCGGGTGCCGGGGGCGCGCTCGCGCACCCACGAGGGCACCGGGATCGGCCTGGCGCTGGTCCGCGAGCTGGTGGAGATGCACGGCGGCGAGGTGGCCGTCAGCAGCCGCGTCGACGAGGGCAGCACGTTCACGGTGACCGTCCCGTTCGGCACCGGGCACCTGCCGCCCGAACGGGTCGCCGACGCCGGCTCCCCGGCGGCGGTCGAGCCGGCGCGGGTCGACCTGTACGTGGCGGAGACCGCCCTCTGGGCCGACGCCGCGGGAGCGGGGGCGACCCGGGCGGCCGGGTCGGGCGCCGCCGGGCGGATCCTGGTCGCCGACGACAACGCCGACCTGCGCGAACACGTCATCCGGTTGCTCTCCCCGTCGTGGGAGGTGGTCGCGGTCACCGACGGCGTGGAGGCGCTGCGGCTGGCCGTCGACGGCGCGTTCGACCTGGTGCTGACCGACGTGATGATGCCCCGACTGGACGGTTTCGGGCTGGTCGCCGCGCTGCGCGCGGACGCGCGTACCCGGCACGTGCCGATCGTGCTGCTCTCCGCCCGCGCCGGATCCGCCGAGGCGGTCGCCGGGCTCTCGGCCGGCGCCGACGACTACCTCACCAAGCCCTTCTCCGGCCAGGAGCTGATCGCCCGGGTCCGGGCCAACGTCGAGCTGGGCCAGCTCCGCGGCCAGATCATCCGCCGGCTGCGGGCGCTGGCCGACGCCGCGGTGGCGGTCAACACCGCCCGCTCCACGGCCGACGTGCTCCAGGTCGCCGCGCGGCACGCGCTCAGCCTCGCCGAGGCCGCCCGGGTGGTGGTCTCGGCGACCGGGATGCGCTTCGAGGCCGACGGCGGCGGGCCGGCCTCCGCCGAGCCGTCCTTCGTGCTGCCGCTGACCGGCACCGTCGGCGAGCAGCTCGGCGAGCTGCGGGTCTGGCGGCCGGACGGCGACGGCGTCCACACCGACGAGGCCGCGCTCACCCAGCTCGCCCGGCTGGTCGGCGTGCGGCTGGAGAACGCCCAGCTCTACGAGGCCGAGCACCGCATCGCCACCACGCTCCAGCACAGCCTGCTGCCCCGGTCGCTGCCGCAGCTTCCGGGCGCCGTCGTCGCCAGCCGCTACCTGCCCGGCAGCGCGGACGTGGAGGTCGGCGGGGACTGGTACGACGTCATCGCCCTGTGCGACGACGAGCTGGTGCTGGCCATCGGCGACGTGGTGGGCAAGGGCGTCCGCGCGGCCGCGGCGATGGGGCAGCTCCGCAACGCGCTGCGGGCGTACGTGCTGGAGGGGTTCGACCCGGGGGAGTCGCTGACCCGGCTCAACCGGCTGGTCGGGACGACGGAGGGGCGCTCCTTCGCCACCGTGGTCTGCCTCTGGTTCAGCCCGCGCACCGGCCGGCTGCGGTACGCCAGCGCCGGCCACCCCTCGCCGCTGCTGATCCGGGGAGACGACGTGGCGTTCCTGCACGACCGGGCGCTCGGGCCGCCCGTCGGGGCGATCCCGGACACGTCCTACCGGACGGTCGAGGGGGAGCTGACCGCGGGCAGCCGGCTGCTGCTCTACACCGACGGGCTGATCGAGGACCGGCAGCTCGACATCGACGACGCGCTGGCCCGTCTCCGGCAGGACGCGGCGACGCCGGGCGAGCACGTCGCGGACGTGATCGACGCGGTGGTGCGGCGGATCGCCGGGCGGCCCCTGCGCGACGACGTCGCGGTGCTGGCCCTGGAGGCGGCGGAACTCAACCGGTTCGCGCTGCGGCTGCCGGCCGACCCCACCCGGCTCAGCGTGCTGCGCAAGCGGCTGGAGGACTTCCTCGTCGCCCACCGCGTCAACGAGACGGACCTGTTCGACCTGACCGTCGCCATCTCCGAGGCGGCCGCCAACGCCATCGAGCACCCCGTGGACCCCGCGGAGTCGACGATCCGCGTCGAGGTGGTCATCGAGGACCGCACGGTGGTGGCCACCGTGCGGGACAGCGGGCGGTGGCGGGAGTCGACCGGGTCGGGCTTCCGCGGGCGGGGGCTGGCCCTCATCGAGGCGCTGGGGGAGCTGTCGGTCGCGCGTACCCCCGAGGGGACGGAAGTGACGCTGCGCCGGCGGCTGGAGGACTGAGCGCGCGCCGGGCGGTGGCCGGTGCGGCGTGGGCTCAGGGCGGCCCGGCGGCGGCCGGCGCGGCGCGGGGCGCTCAGGCCGGGCGGAGCCAGGTCTGGTCGCCCAGGCCGGAGATGTCCAGCACGCGGCGGACCTGCCGGGACGGCAGGACGGCGAAGGCGTCGGGGAACTGCTGGGCGAGGCGGACCACGGCGTGGATCGCCGCCGAGTCGAAGAAGGTGACCGACCGCAGGTCGAGCGTCACCCGCTCGGCCGGCTCCCGCAGCACGGTCTGGACCATCGTGTCGGCGGTGGCCATGTCGACCTCGCCGGTCACCACGACGCGGACGTGACCACCGTCGGCCTCCGCGCTGGCGGAGAATACGGGAGGCGCGCCGTCCCCTTGATCCACGCAGCCACAATGGCACAGCCGTCCGGGCCCGGCAACAACCGGGCCGGGCGGGCGGTGGCGGGGGACGACCGCCCGCCCGGGGATAGGCTTGGGCCCATGACCGTCCGTGCGCCGCTGACCCCAGGCACGCTCTCCCCGTTGCGGCCCGTGCCCGCTCACATCGTCCGCCCGGAGTACGTGGGCAAGAAGCGTCCCCAGGAGTGGCGCGGCTCGCACGTGCAGACTCCGGAGACCATCGAGAAGATGCGGATCGCGGGTCGGCTCGCCGCCCAGGCCACCCAACTCGCCGGTGAGCACTGCAAGCCCGGGGTGACCACCGACGAGATCGACCGGGTCGTGCACGAGTTCCTCTGCGACCACGGCGCCTACCCGTCGACGCTGGGCTACAAGGGCTTTCCCAAGTCCTGCTGCACCAGCCTCAACGAGGTGATCTGCCACGGCATCCCCGACTCCACCGTGCTCGCCGACGGCGACATCATCAACGTCGACGTCACGGCGTACATCAACGGGGTGCACGGCGACACCGACGCCACCTTCTGCGTCGGCGAGGTCAGCGAGGAGGTCCGACTGCTGGTCGAGCGGACCCACGAGGCAATGATGCGTGGCATCCGCGCGGTCGCCCCGGGCCGCCAGATCAACGTCGTCGGCCGGGTCATCGAGTCGTACGCGAAGCGCTTCGGCTACGGCGTGGTCCGCGACTTCACCGGCCACGGCATCGGCGAGTCCTTCCACAGCGGGCTCTACGTGCCGCACTACGACAGCCCCCGCCCCACCGACGTGATGGAGCCGGGGATGACGTTCACGATCGAGCCGATGATCACCCTCGGCACCCACCAGTACGACATGTGGGACGACGGCTGGACGGTGGTCACCAAGGACCGCAAGTGGACCGCGCAGTTCGAGCACACCATCGTGGTGACCGAGGACGGCCACGAGATCCTCACACTGCCGTGACCGAGACCCCGGCGGCGCTCCGCGAGGCGCACCACGCGGACGTGTCCGGCGGCTGGTTGCGGCCCGCCGTCTTCGGCGCGATGGACGGTCTCGTCACCAACATCGCCCTGATCGCGGGCGTCGGCGGCGGTGGGGTGTCGCCCCGCAGCATCGTGCTCACCGGCACCGCCGGCCTGGTGGCCGGCGCCATCTCGATGGGCCTGGGGGAGTACACGAGCGTCCGCTCGGCCAACGAGCAGGTCGCGGCCGAGGTGGCCAAGGAACGCCGCGAGCTGGAGCGGCACCCCGAGGCGGAGGCGCGCGAGCTGGCCGAGGCGTGGGTCGCCCGGGGCCTGCCGCACGACCTCGCCATGCAGGTCGCCCAGGCCGTGCGGCGCAACCCGGAGGAGGCCCTGCGGGTGCACGTCCGGGAGGAGCTCGGCGTCGACCCCGACGACCAGCCCAGCCCGTGGGCGGCGGCGTTCTCGTCGTTCCTGTTCTTCTCGATCGGCGCCCTGGTGCCGCTGCTGACCTACCTGTTCGGCTCGACCAGCCTCTGGCTGGCGCTGGCCGTCGGCGGGCTCGGGCTCTTCGCGGCCGGGGCGGTGGTCGCGCGGTTCACGGCCCGGGCCTGGTGGTCCGGCGGCCTGCGCCAGCTCCTGCTGGGCGCCGCGGCGGCCGGCGCCACCTACCTCGTCGGCGCCCTCATCGGCGTCCAGGGCGCGCTCGGCTGACGTCGCCGCGCCCCGGAGGGCCGAGGTCGCCGCAGCCCCGCGCCTTTGCCGGGCCGAGGTCGCCCGCAGTGCCGCGCCCCTGAGGCGGGGCGGGTCAGCCGTCGAGAAGGTCGTCGACCGTGCCGTCGACGGGGCGGCCCCGGGCCGCCAGCTCCGTCGCCTGGCGGTCCAGGACGACGCCCACCTCGGTCATGTCCGCGCCGGCCAGGCCGGTGCGCCGCACCGCGTCCCCCGGGTCACGGAAGTAGGTGCGGCTGAGCAGGCCGGTCACGGTGGCCGCCGCCAGCCGCGCCTCGCCCAGCATCAGCAGGGCCTGGTCGGTCTCGTACCACTCGGCCAGCCGGGCTGCCCGGGCGTGCGCCGCGCTGCCCCTGTACCACGCCTGCCGGGCCGCCGTGCTGAACTCGGCCGGCCGGGCGCGGGCCAGCCGGCCCAGGTGCTCGTCGCGGAGCGTGCGCAGCCACCCGGTCGGGTCGTGCAACGCGCGGGTGCTGACGTACCGGTCGGCGGTCAGCGGCCAGAGCGGGGAGATCAGCCGGGCCTGGCGGAGGTAGTCGTCCGCGCCGGCCACGGTCAGGTCGACCAGCACGCCGTCGACCCGCCGGGTCGCCGGGGGCGGACCGCCGCCGGGCCGGTAGGTCACCACCAGCAGCCCGACCTCGCCGTCCCCACCGCCGTCGTCGTCGCCGTGCGCCAGCGGGCCGTGCACGGCCACGGCGAGCACGTCGGCCGGGAAACGCCGGCGGGCGGCGTCGGCGACCCGCTCGGCCACCGCCCACCGTGGATCGTCCAGGTGCAGGTCGCCGCCGGAGGCCACGCCGTCCACGTCCACGCCGACCACCTCACGCCCTCGCCGACCGGGCCGCCCGCCACGAGCCGGCCCGCGGTGTCGCGGCGGCGCCGGTCACCGCACCAGCCTAGTCGCGCCCGCCCGGCTCGCCCGGCCCGCCGCGCCCGGTGGGGACCAGCCGGAACAGGAGGATCTCCCGGCCGCCGGCCCGCCGCACGTACGTGCGGTAGGCCGGCCACTCCTCGACCAGCAGCCGCCACAACCGCTCCCGTTCGGCGCCCGTGGCGGCCTCGGCGCGCACCGGGACCCGGCGGCCCTTCACGTCCACCTCGGCGGCCGGGTCGGCGAGCAGGTTCAGCGCCCAGCCCGGCTGGTGGGTCTGGCCGAAGTTCGTGCCGACCACCACGTACGCGCCGCCGTCGGGCACGTACAGCAGGGGGTTGCTGCGCGGCCGGCCGGAGCGACGGCCGGTGGTGGTGATGACCAGCGACGGGACGAGCCCCAGCGCGACCACCCGACCCCGGGTGAGCCGCCCGACCACCCGGTCGGCGGGGACGAGCAGGCGAACGGCGGCGCCGAACCAGCGGTGGTGGCCGACGCGGCGGGTGAGGGCTCCCAGGACGGGCACGGGACCAGTGTGCCCGTCCCCGGCCGGTCAGTCGAGGCGTCGCTCGACCGGCAGCCGGGACCGGGTGAACAGTCCCGCGCCGAGCATGGCGACCAGCGGCACCACCACCAGGACGCCGAGGGTGCTCCACGGAACCACCACCGGGTACGGGTCCTGGACCGGCCACGAGCCGGCGTACCGGCGGTTCAGGGCGGTCAGGATGATCACGGCCGAGCCGAGGCCGGCGACGATGCCGAGCGCCGAACCCAGCACGGCGATCACCCCCGCCTGGCACAGCGACAGCAGCCGGCGCAGGCCGGGGCTGGCACCCACCGCGGCCAGCGTGGACAGGTCGGCGCGCCCCTCGGCCGCCGCCAGCCCGGTGGCGATGCCAGCGGCGCCCACGGTGATCACCCCGGCCGCGGCCGCCAGCAGGAGCAGTGCCGGCCGCCCGTCGTCCGACCGGTCGCCCTGCTCGATCTCCACATGGGCGCCGAGCGGGCGCAGCGCGGCGGCGAACCGGTTCTGCCGCCCCTGGTCGGGCGCCGCGTCGGCCGCGACGGCCCAGCCGAGCGGGCGGGTGGCCAGCCCGAGCCGGTCGGCCGCCCGCCGCGAGAGCAGCAGCCGCTCCGTCGGCACCCCGGTGCGCAGCGCGTACGCGGCGACGGCGGCGGGCGTCGAGGTCACCGGCCGGCCCGCTTCCGTCCCGTTCACGGCCACCTCGATCCGCCCGTCCACCACGTAGCGCGGATCGGTCACCACCGCGCCACCGGCGCGCAGCACGGCGGTCGCGGCGGCGACGTCGGCCGGGTCGGCGCCGGTGAGCAGTGGCAGGGCCGGGCCGTCGTCCACCAGCACCTGGAAGTACGCGCCGTAGAGGTTCTCCGGCCGGCCCCGGCAGCGGTCGTCCGCGCGGGCCCGCCGCCGCTCGGCCTCGCTCAGGCCGTCGCCGAGCGGCCAGGGACACGCCCGGTGCGGCGGCAGCACCGGGCCCACCGAGCAGGGCTCCGACTCCGTCGTGCACCGCACCCCCGCCAGCGGCGCCACCGTGGTGGCGCCCAGCTGGTCGCGGGCCGCCTCGGTGACCCGGGCCAGGGCGGGCGCGGTATCCAGGTCCGGCCGGTGCACCAGCACGGTGCCGGCGGGCAGGGTCGGCTCATACGTCGACACGCTCCGGGCGTGGTCGCTGGCCAGGTACACCCCGACGGCGACGCTGCCGGCGACCGCGGCCATCACCGCCGAGATCGCCGGGGCGGCCGAGGAGCGGTTGCGGCTGGCGTCGCGCAGCGCGATCCGAGGCGCCAGCGGAAGCGACCGTCCGAGCCGGGCGAGCAGGCCGACCAGCGTCGGGGTGGCGAAGACCAGCCCCAGCTCGCCGAGGACCAGGCCGGCGAGGATGACCGGTGGCGAGGTCCGGGCGGCCCCGAACGCGGCCACCGCCGCCCCGCCGGCCGCCATGCACACGCCGGCCGTGAGCCAGCGCCGCCGCTGCGTGGGCGGGGTACGCCGGCCGGCGAGCCCGGCCACCACGTCCTGTCGGGCCGCCGCCCAGGCCGGGGCCAGCGCGGCCAGCACGCCGGCCAGCACCGCGACGGCCGCGATCGCGACCAGGGCCTCCGGCCAGCAGCGGTATCCGCCGAAGCGCACGCCGTAGAGGTGCTGCTCCACCAGCGGCCGGGCGGCGAACGCGGCGGCGACGCCGAGCGCGAGCCCGGTGGCCGCCCCGAGGGCGCCCAGCACCACGCCGTCGGCCAGCACGATCCGGCGCAGGTGGGCGTCGTCCCCGCCCGCCACCGCGACCAACGCGAGGTCCCGGCGCCGCCGCCGTACGCCGACCGCGAAGGCCGGGCCGACGAGCAGCACCACCTCCAGCAGCCCCAGCCCGCCGACGAGCACCGAGACGCTCATCCCCTCGACGTCGACCGGGCCGAACGCGTCGGGCCCGACGACGTCCACCTCCGAGGGTGGGGCGGGGGCGCGGGCGTGGACCAGGACGCCGTGGTCGTTGAGCCGGCGGAACAGGGCCTCGTCCACCGTCCCGGGCAGGTCCACCAGCCAGGTCGGGTGCGGCTCGGCGCCCGCCGGGACCGCGGTCGCCGGGTGCAGTGTGACGACCGGCCCCAGGTCGTCGGGGTACTCGACCACCCCGACCACCCGCCAGGAGCGGGAGCCGTCCCCGGACGTGAGGGTGCCGCCGGGACGGACGTCCAGTCGGCGCAGCGCGGCGGGGCTCACCGCGATCTCGTCCGGCCCGGCCGGCGCCCGGCCGGAGTGGAACCGGGCCAGCCCCCGGCCGAGCGGGTCCGCGAGGTCCACGGCGCGGCCGGGGACGTCCCGCTCGACCCGGTCGCCGACCCGGGCGTCGAAGCTGACCCAGCGGCGCAGCGGGACGACCCGGCTTCCGGCCGGCAGCAGGGCGGCGACCTGCTCTGCGGTGACCTGCCCAGCCTCCACCGTCGGTTCGCCGGACATCCAGCCCTCGCCCCAGGCGTCCTGGGCGATCGGCCCGCGCGCCACCCAGAGCAGCTCCGCGTCGGCGACGCCGAGCCGTCGCTCGGTCCGCTCGGCCCGGGTCAGCTTCGACATGTCCCAGCTCACCGCGGTGAAGGTGAGCGCCAGCACCGGCAGCGTGATCATCGCGAGCACCAGCGCCGTACGCCCCCGCGCCCGTCGGGCCTCCCGGCGGGCGATCCGCAGCGCCGCCCACCAGGAGCCGACGGCGCCGGCGAGCCGGCCGCCCCGGCCCGCCGTCACCGACCGCTGCCGGTCAACAGCTGCTCCACGCTGCCGAGCGGGGCCGTCGAGTCGACCAGCACCCCGTCGCGGAGGAAGACCACCCGGTCGGCCCAGGCGGCGTGCCGCGCCTCGTGGGTGACCAGGACCGCGGCGGCCCCCGCGTCGACCCGCCGGCGTAGGAGGTGCAGCACCGCCTCGCCGGTCTGCGAGTCCAGCGCGCCGGTGGGCTCGTCGGCGAGCACCAGCCGGCGCTCGCCGACCAGCGCGCGGGCGATCGCCACCCGCTGCTGCTGGCCGCCGGAGAGCTGGTCGGGGAAGCGGTCGCCCAGCTCCGGCAGGCCCACCTCGGCCAGCGCGTCCAGCGCCAGCCGGCGCGCCCGCCGCACGCCGGTCCCGTCGAGTTCCAGGGGGAGCGCGACGTTCTCCACGGCGGTGAGGCTGCCGAGCAGGTTCAGGTCCTGGAAGACGTAGCCGATCCGGCGGCGACGCACCTGGGCGAGGCGGCGCCGGTCCAGGGCGCCCAGCGGCTGGCCCTCGACGAGCACCTCGCCGGCGGTCGGGCCGTCCAGCCCGCCGGCGAGGGCCAGCAGGGTGGACTTGCCGGAGCCGGAGGGGCCCATCACGGCGACGAGTTCCCCCGGGTGGACGGCGAGGCTCACCCCGCGCAGCGCGTGCACGGCCGCCGGGCCGGTGCCGTGGGTGCGGTGCACGTCGCGCACGTCGAGCACGGCGGTGCTCGGGCTCCCGCCCGCCGGCCCGCTCCCCGCGCTCACCGTCGCGCCTCCTCGTCCGCCCGGTCCACCGCCTCGGCGGGCGTCGTCGGCGCGTGGCCGGGCCCCGTCGGACGGTAGCGCACCAGGCTGGTCTCGCAGTGGTCCAGCCAGCGCACCTCGGCCTCGGCCTGGAAGACCATGGCGTCCAGCACCAGCCGCCACGGCAGGTCCTCGGGGCGGTCGCTGGCGTACTTCAACCGGGTCAACTCCTGCAGCGTCCGCATGGTCGCGCTGCGCTGGGTCTGCACCACCGACCGCACGTCGACGCCGGGCGTGGTCAGCGCGAGGGCCAGCTTGATCGCCAGCTCGTCGCGGGGGCGGTCGGTGCGGCTGATCGGGGTGGCGAACCACAGCGCCAGGTCCGTCCGCCCGGCGTCGGTGATCTCGTACGGGCGCTGCCCGGCCTCGCTCTCGGGGAGAGAGCGGACCAGCCCGTCCCGCTCCAGGCGGGACAGGGTGGTGTAGACCTGCCCGATGTTCAGCGGCCAGGTCGAGCCGGTCGACTCCTCGAACGCGGCGCGGAGCTGGTAGCCGTACATCTGGCCGCGTTCGAGCAGGGCGAGCAGCCCGTGACGGATGGACATGGCTCCGGAGTATGCATACCTGGTATGCGACCCGCAACCGGAGCCTCACCGCCCGGCAGCGGCGGTCAGGCGGGCCGGCCGGGGAACGGCACGGTCAGCGGGGTGATTCCGGCCGTCCGGCGCCAGCGGGTCGCCCGCACGGCGTACTCGACCACGGCGGCCAGGGCCCTGTCCCGGTCGGCGCCGGTGGTGGCGGGGACCGCCGCCCGCCAGAACGCCGCCGTACGCTCCTCCACCTCCACGGCCAGCCGCAGCGCGCTTGCCCGGTCGGTCACCGGGAACGGCAGGGCGTAGCCCGCCCGGTCGGGCGGGACGGCGCCGCCGCCCGCGCTCAACTGCACCACCAGGTCGTCGCGGCGGCGCCGGTGCGCCGCCTCCGCCTCCCGGGCCGCGGTGCGGGCCGCGCCGGTCAGGCGTACCCCGATGGGGCCGTACGCCCAGATCGCCGCGTACTCGGCGGTGAGCGCCGCGCCGAGCGCCCCGGCCGGCCCGGACGGTGTCGGTGCGGTCACCTCAGCGCCTCCACGTGCGTGGCCCGGGCGGCGACGATCGAGGCGAGCAGCGCGGCCCGCTCCGCCGGCGCCGCCGCGCAGGCACTGGTCGCCGTCTTCTGGCCGGCCCGCTCGGCCTCGCGCAGCGCGGCCCGCGCCGCAGCGGGGTCGCCCGCCGGGGCGGGGGTGGTTGCGGCGGGCGCCGAGGGCAGCGGCACGCCGATCACCCGGGCCAGCTCGGCCGCGTGCGCGCCGTGGGCCTCGGCGATCGGGGTGAGCAGACCGGCCAGGGTGGGGTGCGCCGCGGCGGCGTCGCGGTGCCCGGCGGCGAGCCGGAGCGTCTCGTCGAGCAGCGGCGTGAGCGGGTCGGGACCGGGCCCGGGATCGTCGCCGCGGTCGAGAAGATCACAGGCGGTCAGTGGCGCCGCCGCGCCGCCGAGCGCCAGGAGTGCCCCGGCGCGCAGCACCGTTCGCCGGGAATGCCCGGTTGCTCTGCCGCGTTGCGTCGTTCTGCCCGTCGCCACCGGACAAGTCAACACCATCACCGGCCGTACGTGGGCCACCGGCGTCGGTGCGCCGCCCGGTCCGGTGCCCGGCAGGCGCGTTACGCTCTGCGCAGCCACCGGTGCGTCAGCCCCGGTGGCGTGCCGGCATGGCGACCGAACCGGGCGCCGTCGATCAGGAGAAGGGTGCGGAGATGACGCAGCGTGGCCGTGCCACGAGGTCGACGGGTCCGGCGGGTAGACCCCGACGTGCCGACGCCCCCCGGGGCGGGGAACGCGCCGGCGGCCCGCGCGGCGACCTCGCCGCCCGGCGGGCCCGGCTGCGTGAGGTCATCGAGCCGGTGGTCGCCGGCGCCGGCTACGACCTGGAGGAGCTCAGCGTCTCGCGGGCCGGCCGCCGGCACGTGGTGCGGGTGATCGTGGACGCCGACGGCGGGATCAACCTGGACGCCGTCGCCGAGGTCTCCCGGGCCGTCTCCGCGGCCCTCGACGCGGCCGAGGAGTCCGGGGGCGACATCGTCGCCGGGGAATACCAGCTGGAGGTCAGCTCCCCGGGCGTGGACCGGCCGCTGACCCTGCCTCGGCACTGGCGGCGCAACGTCGGGCGGCTGGTCAAGGTGACCGCCCGCGGCGCGGGCGCGCCGCCCGGGCAGCCCGCGGGCGACCGGCAGGTCACCGGCCGGGTGGTCGAGGCCGACGACGAACGCGTGGTGCTGGAGACCGACACCGGTCGCGCCGCGTGGGCCTACACCGAGCTCGGCCCCGGCCGGGTGCAGGTCGAGTTCCACCGCCTCGACGAGATCGAGGAGACGGACGAACTCGACGACATGGACGACACCGACGACTTCGACGACGAAGATGATGTGGAGGACGAGGAGAGGTGAACATCGACCTCGCGGCGCTGCGCGCACTCGAGCGCGAGCGGGAGATCCCGTTCGACACGATCCTCGCGGCGATCGAGACCGCGCTGCTGACCGCGTACCGGCACACCGAGGGGGCGGAACCGCACGCCCGGGTGGAGATCGACCGCAAGTCCGGCGCGGCCCTGGTCTACGCGCAGGAGCTGGACGACGACGGCACGGTGGTGCGGGAGTGGGACGACACCCCGCACGACTTCGGCCGGATCGCCGCCATGACCGCCAAGCAGGTGATCCTCCAGCGGCTGCGGGAGGCCACCGACGAGGTGCACTTCGGCGAGTACGTGGGCCGCGACGGCGACCTGGTCACCGGCGTGGTGCAGGCGCACGAGGCGCGGGCGGAGAAGGGCATCGTCACCGTCGACCTGGGCAAGCTGGAGGGCGTCCTGCCGCAGTCGGAGCAGGTGCCCGGCGAGCGGTACGTCCACGGCGAGCGGATCCGCTGCGTGGTGGTGCACGTGGCCAAGGGAATGCGTGGTCCGCAGATCACGTTGTCACGTTCGCACCCGGCGCTGGTCAAGAAGCTCTTCGCGCTCGAGGTGCCGGAGATCGCCGACGGCACGGTCGAGATCGGCGCGATCGCACGTGAGGCGGGTCACCGTACGAAGATCGCGGTCCGCTCCACCGCCCAGGGCGTGAACGCCAAGGGCGCCTGCATCGGCCCGATGGGTCAGCGGGTCCGCGCGGTGATGAGCGAGCTGCACGGTGAGAAGATCGACATCATCGACTGGTCGGACGACCCGGCGACCTTCGTCGGCAACGCGTTGTCGCCGGCCAAGGCGCTGCGGGTCGAGGTGGTCGACCTGGCCACCCGGACGGCCCGGGTGACGGTCCCGGACTTCCAGCTCTCCCTCGCCATCGGCAGGGAGGGGCAGAATGCCCGGCTTGCTGCCCGGCTGACCGGTTGGCGGATCGACATCCGGTCCGACGCGGAGCAGGCCGGGGCGACCGGCCGGAGCGGAGCTGATCACGTCCCGGAGCCGGGCGGCGCGATCTCGGGCGCCTAGGGGTAGACTTTCTCCAGTGGTACGACGCGCGCTGCCGGAGCGCACCTGTGTGGGTTGCCGGCGTCGTGCGCCGGCCAGCGAATTGCTGCGGATCGTCGCGGTCGGCGACGAGGCTGGTCACAGCCTTCGGCCCGATCCGGCCCGCAGGCTGCCGGGTCGGGGAGCGAACATGCACCCGGATCCGGCCTGCTTCGCGCAAGCGGTGCGGCGGCGCGCCTTCGGGCGGGCGCTGCGCATCACCGGGGTCCTCGACCACGGTGAGCTGGCGGAGCACGTCGATGCGCCAACCACTACGTCCGGTCAGCCCGACCGGGCGAGGGTCGCTAGCAAGGTAGGACGACCGACATGAGCACACGATGAAGTCCCTGAAATGACCAGGCTTCAAGTGCACGAGTGAGGTCGCTGCGGGTGCTGCCCGCACGACCTCGGAGTGAGGAGTGCAGTGGCAGGTAAGGCCCGCGTACACGAGCTTGCGAAAGAGCTCGGGGTCGAAAGCAAGACCGTTCTCGCCAAGCTCAAGGAGATGGGCGAGTTCGTGAAGTCCGCGTCCAGCACCGTCGAGGCGCCCGTCGCCCGACGTCTGCGTGGCGCATTCGTCGCGTCCGCCGGTGGCTCCTCGGCGCCGGCCGCCCCTCCGGCGGCCGCCCCGAGTCCGGCACCGACCCCGACGCCGTCCCCGACCCCGGGTGCCCCCCGGGTCTCGGCCAAGCCGATGCCGCCGCGGCGGCCGGCCGCGCCGACCCCTGGACCGAAGCCCAAGGGCCCGGTCCCCGGCCCGCCGCAGCCGGCGACCCCGGTCGCCAAGCCGGCGAGCGCGCACGACATCGAGGTGGCAGCCGCCGAGGCGCGCGCCGCCGCGCTGAAGGCTGAGCAGGAGGCCGCGGTCAAGGCCGCGCAGGCCGCCCGTCAGCAGCAGCGGGAGAACGTCCGACGGGAGCCCCCGACCGAGGGTGGTCCCCGTCCGGGTCCGCGTCCCGGCCCGAACGCCGTGCCGCCCCGTCCGGGTTCCCCGGCCGCGGCGCGTCCCGGCGCCCCGCAGCCGGGCCCGGGTGCCCGGCCGGGTGGTCGTCCGCCGGCGCGCGGCGCCGGCAACAACCCGTTCGGTATCCAGGGCGGTCAGCAGCAGCGGCCGCCGGCCGCCGGTGCCGGCGGTCCCCGGCCCAGCCCGGCGGGCATGCCGCCGCGGCCGAGCCCGGCCTCCATGCCGCCGCGGCCCAGCCCGGCCTCCATGCCGAGCCAGCGGCCCACCACCGGTCGCCCCGGCGGCCCCGGTGGCGGGCGTGGCGGCCCCGGTGGCGGCGCGGGTCGTCCCGGTGGCGGTGGCTTCCGTCCCGGTGGTGGCGGCGGTGCCGGTGGCTACCGCGGCGGTCCCGGTGGCGGTGGCGGCGGTGGCGGTGGCTACCGCGGTGGCCCCGGTGGCGGCGGCGGTGCTCCCGGCGGCGGTTTCCGTCCGGGTGCCCCGGCCGGCGGCGGTGGTCGTCCCGGTGGCGGCGGTCGTGGTCGTGGCGGCGGCGCCGCGGGTGCCTTCGGGCGTCCGGGCGGCCGGCCGACCCGTGGTCGCAAGTCCAAGAAGCAGCGCAGACAGGAGTTCGACAACCTGTCGGCTCCGACCATGAGCTCGGGTGCCCCCCGGGGTCAGGGTCAGGTCATCAGGCTCTCCCGTGGCGCCTCGCTGTCGGACTTCGCCGACAAGATCAACGCCAACCCGGGTTCGCTCGTCCAGGAGATGTTCAACCTGGGCGAGATGGTCACCGCGACCCAGTCGTGCTCCGACGACACCCTGCAGCTGCTGGGTGAGCACCTCGGCTTCGACGTGCAGATCGTCAGCCCGGAGGACGAGGACCGCGAGCTGCTCGCGCAGTTCAACATCGACCTCGACGCCGAGGTCGCGGAGGACCGCCTGGTCAGCCGTGCGCCGGTCGTGACCGTCATGGGTCACGTCGACCACGGTAAGACCAAGCTGCTCGACGCGATCCGCAAGGCGAACGTGGTGGCCGGCGAGGCGGGTGGCATCACCCAGCACATCGGTGCCTACCAGGTCCACGTCCCGCACGAGGGCGAGGACCGGGCGGTGACCTTCATCGACACCCCGGGTCACGAGGCGTTCACCGCCATGCGTGCCCGTGGTGCCCAGGTCACCGACATCGTGGTGCTGGTGGTGGCGGCCGACGACGGCGTGATGCCGCAGACGATCGAGGCGTTGAACCACGCCAAGGCGGCCGACGTGCCGATCGTGGTGGCGGTCAACAAGGTCGACAAGCCGGAGGCCAACCCGGACAAGGTCCGCCAGCAGCTGACCGAGTACGGGCTGGTCGCCGAGGAGTACGGCGGCGACACGATGTTCGTCAACGTGGCGGCGAAGCCCGGCATCGGCATCGACGACCTGCTCGAGGCCGTCCTGCTGACCGCCGACGCGTCGCTGGAGCTGACCGCTCCGATCGACGGGCCGGCGCAGGGTGTGGCCATCGAGGCGCACCTGGACAAGGGCCGCGGTGCGGTGGCGACGGTGCTGGTGCAGAAGGGCACCCTGCGGGCGGGCGACTCGATCGTCGCCGGTGGGGCGCACGGCCGGGTCCGGGCGATGCTCGACGAGAACGGCAACCAGGTCGCCGAGGCGGGTCCGGCCCGTCCGGTCCTGGTGCTCGGTCTGACCGCGGTGCCGGGTGCGGGTGACACCTTCCTGGCGGCCGAGGACGACCGCACGGTGCGCCAGATCGCCGAGCAGCGGCAGGCGCGGCGGCGGGCGGCGGCGTTCGCCAACTCCCGTGGCCGGGCCACCCTCGAGACGCTCATGGAGCAGCTCAAGGAGGGCGAGAAGACCTCGCTCAACCTGGTGCTCAAGGGCGACGTCTCCGGTTCCGTGGAGGCCCTCGAGGACGCGCTGTTCAACCTCGACATCCCGGAGGAGGTCCAGCTCAGGATCATCCACCGGGGCGTGGGCGCGATCACCGAGAGCGACGTCATGCTCGCGAGCGCCTCGTCCGAGGCGGTCACGATCATCGGCTTCAACGTGCGGGCCTCCAACAAGGTCCGCGAGATGGCCGACCGCGAGGGCGTGGAGATCCGGTACTACACCGTCATCTACCAGGCCATCGAGGAGATCGACGCCGCCCTCAAGGGGCTGCTCAAGCCGGAGTACGAGGAGGTCGAGCTGGGCACCGCGGAGATCCGCGACGTCTTCCGCTCGTCCAAGGTCGGCAACATCTCCGGTTGCATCGTCCGGTCGGGCATCATCCGGCGCAACGCCAAGGCGCGCCTGCTGCGCGACGGCTCGGTGGTGGCGGACAACCTCACCATCAGCTCGCTCAAGCGGTTCAAGGACGACGCCACGGAGGTGCGCGAGGGCTTCGAGTGTGGTCTGACCCTGGGTGGTTACAACAACGTCCAGGTCGGCGACATCATCGAGACCTTCGAGATGCGGGAGAAGGCTCGCGCCTGATCCGGTGAACCACTGATCGAGGGGTTTACGCCGAAAGGCGTAAACCCCTTGATCATGTGGGGGTCCGTCCGGGTATCGTCCGGAGCGATGTTCACCGGAACCGCGGTCTTCGACCTGCTGCTGCCGGGCGACTCCCGGTCGCTCAAGGCCAAGAGATCATACGTACGCCCGATCGTGGCGGCCCTGCGCCGCTTCGAGGTCTCGGCCGCCGAGGTCGGGGCGCTCGACCTGCACGGTCGGGCCGAGATAGCCGTGGCCGTGGTGGCCGCCGAGGCGTCGCACGTCCGAGAGGTGCTGGACTCCTGCGAGCGTCTGGTGGCCGGCCGGCCGGAGGCCGAGCTGCTCTCGGTGCGCCGGCGGCTCTACGGCGAGGAGGACTGACGCCGGCGCGGGGGTTCGCGCGTCCGGCGGGTGGCCACGACAGCCCCGGCGCGGGTGCGCCGGGGGCGTCGTGGCGGGCCGGCGCCCTGCCGGCGACGCGCGGCGGCGGTTGCCGCGCGGGTAGTGTTCGAGATGTTGGCCGGTCGGCTCCGGGGGCGCTCCGCGTCGCCGGTGGCGGCCGGGAGCGGGACGCCGTGGAGGTGGCGAAATGTCGGATCCGGCCAAGGTACGCCGGCACGCGGAGCGGGTGCGTGAACTGGTCGCGTCGGTGGTGCGTAGCCAGATCAAGGACCCCCGGCTCGGCATGATCACCATTACCGACGCCCGGATCACCGCCGACCTGCGCGACGCGACCGTCTTCTACACGGTGCTCGGCGACGCGGCGGCCCAGTCCGGCACCGCCGCGGCGCTGGAGAGCGCCAAGGGCATGCTGCGCAGCACCGTCGGCAAGGCGCTCGGCCTGCGGCACTCGCCGACCCTGACCTTCGTCCTCGACGACGTGCAGGACCAGGTCAAGCACATCGACGACCTGCTCGCCCAGGCCCGCACCGCCGACGCCGAGGTGCAGCGGCTCGCCGCCCGGGCCGAGTACGCGGGCGAGGCCCAGCCGTACCGGCTGGACGAGGACGAGTCCCACGACGAGGACGAGGACGAGACCCCGCCCCGGGGCGGGGACCAGCGGTGACCGAACCGTCCGGCGATCCGGCCGGTGGCGCCCTCGCCGAGGCGACGCCACCGGCCGACCCCGGCCCCGACGAGGCGGACTGGGCGGCGGCCGTCGCGGCGGTGCGGGGGCTGCCGCCGGACGGGCGGGTGCTGCTGATCTGCCACGTCAACCCGGACGGCGACGCGCTGGGCAGCATGCTCGGCTTCGGGCTGGGGCTGCGCCGGCTGGGCGTACGGCGGATGCAGGCGACCTTCCCCGGCCCGCCGGAGGTGCCCGAGCCGTTCCGCGGCCTGCCCGGGCTCGACCTGCTCGTGCCGGCGACCGAGGCGTACCCGGACCCGGATCTGGTCGTCTGCTTCGACGCGGCCAGCGAGTCCCGGCTCGGCGAGCTGGTCGACCGGCTGGGCGCGGCCGGCGGCGCGCTGGTGCTCGACCACCACGCGTCGAACACCCGCTTCGGCCGGATCAACCTGGTGGATCCGCACGCGGCGGCCACCTCGGTGGTCGCCGAGGAGCTGCTCGCCCGGCTCGGCGTCGCGCTGGACGCGGAGATCGCGGAGTGCCTCTACGTCGCCCTGAGCACCGACACCGGCTCGTTCCGGTTCGACGCGACCACGCCGGCGGTGCACCAGCTCGCGGCCCGCCTGATCGCCACCGGCATCCGTCCCGGTGACATCTCCCGGCGGATCTTCGACACCCGACCGTTCGGCGCCGTCCGCCTCTTCGGCGAGGTGCTCGGCCGGGCGCGCCTGGAGCCGGCCGCCGCCGCCGGGCACGGTCTCGTCTGGACGTACGCCACGCAGGACGACCTGGCCCGGCACGACCAGCCGGCGTACGTGCTGGAGGCGCTGATCGACTCGGTCCGGTGCACCGCCGAGGCCGACGTGAGCTGCGTGGTCAAGCAGACCGCGACCGGCGACTGGGCCGTGTCGATGCGCAGCAAGGGTGCGGTGGACGTCAGCCGGGTGGCGGTCGCGCTGGGCGGCGGCGGCCACCGCTTCGCCGCCGGGTTCACCGGGCGGGGGACGGTCGACGAGGTCGTCGACCGGATTCGCGCGGAGCTGGACGGCGCGCTGACCGGGCCCGACCGGGCCTGACCCGGCGGGCCTGCCGGGAAGATCAGGGTCAGTTCCGGGGAGTGTCCGTCTTCCCGCGCTCGGTGAGTACGGGGAGAATCGCGGGATGGAGCAGCCCCACGACCTCACCGTCGAGGCGCCCCGCGCCTGGGACCGTCCCGCCGTCACCGTGCCGGTGCTCGTCTGCCTCTCGCTGGTCGGCGGCCGGTTCCCGTCGTTCTCGACGGAGGCCAACCTCTGGACCCTCGGCACCGGCGGCGTGCTGATCTGGCTGGGCCTGAGCAACCGGGTGCCCCGGCGGCCCGCGCCGCGCCGGCTCGGCGCCCCGGCGGCCTGGTGGGCCCTTCCGGTGGTGGTCTTCGGGGTCTTCGAGGGGGCCACGTTCGTGCTGGCCGTCGGGGACGACTTCCCGACCTTCTCCCGGCTGGCGGATCCGATGCTGGAGGACCGGCTGGTCCGCTCGGCCGCCTGGCTGGCCTGGCTGTCCGCGTTCTGGGGGTTGGTGCGGCGATGATGCGGGCGATGGCGATCGGCGGCTTCCTGACGGCGCTGGTGCTCTTCGCCGTCGTCGAGTGGGCGGCCCGACGCGAGGGCTCCCGGATTCCGACGCTCGGCGAGGTCTGCGCGTACGTGATGCGCTACGAGGTGGGGTCGGTGCCCGTCGGCCGGATCGGGCTTTTCGGGTTCTGGTGGTGGCTGGGCTGGCACTTCCTGGCCCGCTGACCGCCTCCCCCTCCATCACCCGATCCGGTGATCCGCGTCGGCCGGAGAGGCAACGTGAGTCCAGATCGCGGGAACCGTGGGCAGCATGTGGACCTGAACGATAGCTTGGGAATCGACCGGCGTCGTGTGGCGGCGTTGGTCGTGGGCGGTGGGGCCACACCCGGCAACGCCTCCCTCCAGGGTCGGACCGACCCGGGCTCACACGCTGCCCACCAGCCGCTCCGGTGACCCCGGACCGCTGCCGGGCGTTCAGCACACCGCCCGTGAGGGCTGCCGTCGCGTCGGCGGCCCGCGCCCTGGAAGGGGACCACCACCATGCCGAGCAAGCCCAAGCCCGAGACCACCGACGAGGCCCGCGAGCAGATGCGCCGCGCGCTGCAGACCTCGATGGACACCCGTCAGTGACCCAGTCCGACGGGCGGTGACGCCGCCGACGGCCTCCGCCGACGGCGTCGCCGCCCGCCTGACACCCGTCGCCGCCCGCCTGACACCCGTCGCCGCCCGCCCGGCACCTGTCGCCGCTCTCGGGCGTCCGCGGTGGACGCTATCGTCGCCGCATGTGGCGGATCCTCGTCGTCGGCAGCGCGGGCGCCGGTAAGAGCACGCTCTCCCGCGAGGTCGCGCGCCGGCTCGACCTTCCGGTGATCCACCTCGACCGGCACTTCTGGCAGCCCGGCTGGGTGGCCCCCGACGACGCCCGCTGGCGGGCCACGGTCGCCGAACTCGCCGCCCGGCCGTCCTGGGTGATGGACGGCAACTACGGCGGCAGCCTCGACCTCCGCCTGCCCCGCGCCGACCTGCTGGTCTTCTGCGACCTGGGCCGGCTGCTCTGCCTCGGCCGGGTGCTGCGCCGCCGGTGGGCGTACCGCGCCACCGGCCGCCCCGACCTCCCGCCCGGCTGCCCGGAGACGATCGACGCCGAGTTCCTCCGGTACGTGTGGCGCTACCCGCGCCGATCCCGCCCCCGACTGCTCACCGCGGCCGCCGCGCACGCGCCGGCGCTGCCGGTGGTCCGGCTGCGCAGCCGCGCCGAGGTGCGCCGCTGGCTCGCCCGGCTGCCCACGGGCTGAGCCCCGCCCTGCTGTGGACCGGATGGCCCGTCGCGACGAGATCCGGCCCGTCCTCCCCGTCCGTGGTCCCGGCGCGGTCTCCCCTGTCCGTGGTCCCGGCGCGCTCTCCCCTGTCCGTGGTTTCGGCTGCGCTCCCCGTCCGGTCGACGTTTGGGCCATGCTGGGTGTCCTGGCGGCCGGCCTCGCCGGCCACGTGCTCGTCACGGTCTCGGCCGGGCAGCCGGGCCGCGCCGCCGTGTCCGCTGCCCGGCCTGTCGCCCAGCCGGGCCGCGCCGCCGTGTCCGCTGCCCGGCCTGTCGCCCAGCCGGGCCGCGCCGCCGTGTCCGCTGCCCGGCCTGTCGTCGTGGCCGGCACCCGGTAAGTGATCGTGTCGCTTGCGATCCTTACCGTGCTCGTGCCAGGATCGGCGGCGATGAGTCAGCCAGCCGTCGCCGCCGCCCCTGCCGCGTCACCCCGCCGGATCGCCGCGCTCGCCCTGCCGGCGCTCGTGGTGCTGGCCGCCGAACCGCTCTACGTGCTCGTGGACACGGCGGTGGTGGGGCACCTCGGCCGGGTGCCGCTCGCCGCGCTCGCCATCGGCGGCACGGTGCTGACCCTCATCGCGTGGCTCGGCACCGTGGTCGCGTACGGCACCACGGGGCGGTCGGCCCGGCGCTTCGGGGCCGGCGACCGGGCCGCCGCCGTCGCCGAGGGCGTGCAGTCCTCCTGGCTGGCGCTCGGGGTGGGGGTGCTGGTCGCGGTCGGCATGCAGGTTGGCGGCGGCGCGTTGGCGCGTACGCTCGCCGGAGGCCCCGGCGAGGTGGCCGACGCCGCCGCGCAGTGGCTGCGGGTCGCGGCGCTCGGCGCGCCGGGCCTGCTGCTCGCCGCCGCCGGCAACGGCTGGCTGCGCGGCGTGCAGGACACCCGCCGTCCGCTGCTGTTCGTGCTCGGGCCGAACCTGCTCTCCGCCGTGCTCTGCCCCGTGCTGGTCTATCCGGTCGGCCTCGGCCTGGTCGGCTCCGCGGTGGCCAACGTGGTCGCCCAGACCATCGGCGGGGCGCTCTTCGCCGGGGCGTTGGTCGCCGAGCGGGTCCCGCTGCGGCCCCGCCCGCGACTGATCCGGCAGCAACTGGTGCTCAGCCGGGACCTGCTGATCCGGGGCGCCGCGTTCCAGGCCAGCTTCCTCTCCGCCACCGCCGTGGCCGCCCGCTTCGGGGCCGCAGCCGTGGGCGCCCACCAGATCGCCCTGCAACTCTGGTTCTTCACCGCGCTGGTGCTCGACGCGCTCGCCATCGCCGCCCAGTCGCTGGTCGGCGCCGCGCTCGGCGGCGGCGACGACGCCGGGGCGCGGGCCCTCGCCCGCCGGATCGGGCTGCTCGGCGGGGCCTGCGGTCTGGCGTTCGCCGTGCTCATCGCCGCCGGCGCCGGCGTCGTCCCCGGCTGGTTCAGCTCCGATCCGCAGGTACGCGACCAGGCCATGCTGGCCTGGCCGTGGTTCGTGGCGATGCAGCCGCTGGCCGGCGTCGTGTTCGCCCTCGACGGCGTCCTGATCGGCGCCGGGGACGTCCGCTACCTGCGCAACCTGACCATCGTGGCCGCCCTCGGCGGATTCCTGCCGGCCATCTGGCTGGCGTACGGGCTCGACCTCGGGCTCGGCGGCATCTGGGCCGGGCTCACGCTGTTCGTGGTGATCCGCCTGGTCGCCCTGCTGCTGCGGTTGCGCTCGGGCGGCTGGGCGGTGGTCGGCGCGGTGCGCTGACCACGCCCGTCCAGGCGCTCCCGCGGCTCAACAGCTCTCGCCGTCGCCGGGCCGCCAGGCCGGGTCGTAGACGTCGCCGGTCGGCCGCGCGGAGGGCCGGCTGCGCAGCGGCTCCTCGGGGGCGAGGGCCAGGAACCCCCGCCTGATCCCGGCGCAGTCGGCGTTGTAGAGGGTGCTCGCCGCCTCGTGCACCCACAGCCCACGGGACGAGGACCGGACGTCGTCGGGGTGCGGGACGTGCCAGACCACCTCGTCGCGTACGGTGGCCAGCTCCGCCCCGGGCGGGTGCTCCTGCGCCCGCCAGAGGTCGAAGTGGTAGACCCAGATGAAGCTGGTGGTGATCTCCAGCACCCGGATGCCGTCGGGGTCGGTGGTCGCCCGGTAGGTGACGGTGCCCCGCGCGCGGACCGTGTCGGCGTTGTCCAGCCGCGGATCGGCCTCGTCGGCAACCCGGGTCACGTAGTTCAGCGCCGCGCCGTCGGCCAGGTCGCGCCGGACCTCGTCCCGGTTGTCCGGCGCGATCAGCCCGAGGAAGGGCTTCGGGTCGTTGGCCAGCAGCATCGACCTGTCGACGCGGCCCTCGACGAGCGCCTGCCGGACCTTCGCCAGGCCGTCGGCGACCTGCTTCGCGGTGAACGGCGCGGCCGCCTTCGCCGGCGGCAGGGCGATGGCGTCCTTCCCGGCGGCGAACGACTCCGCCGGGGTGGCCGCCCACGGGCTCACCGAGTTGCCGTCGGCGTCGGTGGGACGGACCGGGCCGGGAGCGGCCCGGCGCTCGGGCAGGATGGGCTCGTTGTCGCGGACCCGCTCGTAGACGCCGAATCCGATGGTGCCCACCACCGCGAGGAACGAGAGCGTCACCAGGGCGGCGATGCCGCCCAGCAGCTTCCCGCTGTGCCTCGCCCAGCCCAGCCGGAACCGTTCCGAGCGGGTCAACACACGCTCCGCCTCCGATTCGCGCATCCAGGACGGGACGCGGATCGGCTCCTCGGACTGGGCGGCGTACGGGTCGAAAGGCGCGGTCGGCTCGCTCGGCCGCTGCTCGGTGCTCATTCGGCTGTCCAGGTGGGGTGGATGGAGGGGGCGCATGATCTTCGCACCCGACGCGCCCCGGCGTGGTCCCGTGCGACCCCGGGCGGGCAACGCTGGCCGGCCGGCGGACGCCGCGCCGCCCGTCCGCCCGACCCGCGTACGGCGGCGACGGGGCGTCGGAGCCCGTCTGGCAGGCTTGGGTGTCGTGAGCGCAGACGGTCTGATCGTGGTCGACAAGCCCGGCGGCATGACGTCGCACGACGTGGTGGCGCGGATCCGCCGGTTGGCGCGGACCCGTCGGGTGGGGCACGGCGGCACCCTCGACCCGATGGCCACCGGCGTGCTGGTGATCGGGGTCGGCCGGGCCACCCGCCTGCTCACCTACGTGATCGGCGCGCAGAAGAGCTACACGGCCACCGTCCGGCTCGGCCAGGCCACCGTCACCGACGACGCCGAGGGCGACGTGATCGCCACCACCCCGGCCGGGCAGGTCACCGACGAGGCGATCCGGGCCGCCCTCGCCGCGCTGACCGGCGAGATCGACCAGGTGCCGAGCGCGGTCAGCGCTATCAAGATCGACGGGCAGCGGGCGTACAAGCGGGTGCGCGAGGGCGAGAGCGTCGAACTGCCCGCCCGCCGGGTCACCGTCTCCCGGCTGGACCTGCTGGCCGTACGCCGCGACACCCCCGACGTGGTGGACGTCGACATCGACGTGACCTGCTCCTCCGGGACGTACATCCGGGCCATCGCCCGGGACGCCGGCCTGGCGCTCGGGGTGGGCGGGCACCTGACCGCGCTGCGGCGTACCGCCGTCGGCGGCTTCACCCTCGGGGAGGCCGCCACCCTCGACGAGCTGGAGCAGCGCGCGCCCGAGGTGGTCCACCTGCCGATGGCCGCGGCGGCCGACCGGTTCTTCCCGCGCCGCGACGCGGGCGCCGACGAGGCGAAGGTGCTCTCCCACGGCGGGCCGCTCGACCCGGCCGGCATCGCCGGGCCCTACGCGGTCTTCGGCCCCGACGGCGGGCTGATCGCTATCGTCAGCGAGCGGGACGGCCGGGCCCGCGCGGAGATCGTGCTCGCCCCCGCCTGACGGCGGGGCGCGGGCCGCCGGGAAAGTGTTAGCAAGGGGGCCCTTCCTACGCACCAGGCGTTAACGAGGGGCCTTCCTTACACCGCCGGCCGGCGGAGGCAGGGAGGAGCGAAATGCAGCGGTGGCGGGGGTACGACGCGGCGCCCGGTGGCTGGGGACGGTCGGTCGTCACCATCGGCGTCTTCGACGGCGTGCACAAGGGGCACCAGGCGACCATCGGGCACGCCGTGGCCCGGGCCCGCGAGCTGGGCGTGCAGTCGGTGGTGGTCACCTTCGACCCGCACCCGGCCGAGGTGGTCCGCCCCGGCTCGCACCCGGCGGTGCTCACCGAGCCCGCCCGCAAGGCCGAGTTGATCGAGGCGCTCGGCGTGGACGTGCTGTGCGTGGTGCCGTTCACACCGGAGTTCTCCCGGCTGCCCGCCGAGGCGTTCGTGCACGACATCCTGGTCGAGCACCTGCACGCCGCCCTGGTGGTGGTGGGGGAGAACTTCCGCTTCGGGCACCGGGCCGCCGGTGACGTGGCGCTGCTGGAGCGGCTCGGCCGCACCTTCGGCTTCGGCGTCGAGGGGGCCCCGCTGGTCGCCGAGGCCGGCACGGTCTTCTCGTCCACGTACATCCGATCCTGCGTCGACGCGGGGGACGTGGGGGCGGCCGCCGCCGCGCTCGGCCGCCCGCACCGGCTGGAGGGCGTGGTGGTCCGCGGCGACCAGCGCGGCCGCGAGCTGGGCTTCCCCACCGCCAACCTGCTGTGCCACCGGTACGCGGCGGTGCCCGCCGACGGCGTCTACGCCGCTCGGCTGGTGCGCCGGGGCCGCGCCGAACCGCTAGGGGCGGCGGTGTCGGTGGGCACCAACCCGACCTTCTCCGGGCGGGAGCGGCGGGTGGAGGCGTACGTGCTGGACTTCGCCGGCGACCTCTACGGCGAGCGGCTGGCCCTGGACTTCGTGGCCCACCTGCGCGGGCAGATCCGATACGACGCGATCGAGCCGTTGATCGCCCAGATGGGGCAGGACGTCGAGCGCACCCGGCGGGCCCTCGACTGACCGCTTCGCGGCCCTTGACCGGCCGGCGCCCGGCCGTACTGGTAGTCTGGCGGGGACGTCGGCTGACCGACGTGGGGCCTCGCGTGCCTGCACGACGCCGCGGGTGCGAGGTACCGGTCCGTTTCCGGTCCACCGACCGATCCGACGGACATCATCGAACAACCCACGAAACAGGGAGAACATGGCGCTCGACCAGGAAGCCAAGGCCAAGATCCGCGCGGAGTACGCGACCGCCGAGGGCGACACCGGTTCGCCGGAGGTGCAGGTCGCGGTCCTCACCAAGCGGATCGCCGAGCTCACCGAGCACCTGAAGGTGCACAAGCACGACCACCACAGCCGCCGCGGGCTGCTGCTGCTGGTCGGCCGTCGCCGTCGGCTGCTCAACTACGTCCAGAAGAAGGACATCAACCGCTACCGGTCGCTCATCGAGCGGCTCGGTCTGCGCCGGTGACGTGACGGGGGAGTGGCCTGACCGGGCCGCTCCCCCGCTTCGGTACCACCCGAAACCAGGGCCGCGCGACCACCCGAGAGAGGGAGCAGGTCGGCGTACCGGTCTCCGGTAGTGGCCCCCGGGCACCCCGGCATCTCGCCGGCCACCCGGGCGCTTCGATCGAAGACCGGCCGTCCGAGCAGCTCCCGCGTCGTGGGCCCCCGATGCGAAGGAGCACGACAGCACCATGACCGAGACCAACCTCGGCACCGAATCCCGCACCGCCGTGATCGACAACGGGTCCTTCGGCACCCGTGAGGTCACCTTCTCCACCGGCCGGCTGGCCCGCCAGGCCGCCGGCTCCGTCATCGCCCAGCTCGGCGAGACGGTCGTCCTCTCCGCCACCACCGCCGGCAAGCAGCCGAAGGAGCAGTTCGACTTCTTCCCGCTGACCGTCGACGTCGAGGAGCGGATGTACGCCGCGGGCCGGATCCCCGGCTCGTTCTTCCGCCGCGAGGGTCGCCCCAGCGAGGACGCGATCCTCACCTGCCGGCTGATCGACCGGCCGCTGCGCCCGTCGTTCGTCAAGGGCCTGCGCAACGAGGTCCAGGTCGTCGAGACCGTCCTCGCGCTCGACCCGCAGCACCCGTACGACGTGGTGGCGATCAACGCCGCGTCGATGTCGACCAAGCTCTCCGGCCTGCCGTTCTCCGGCCCGATCGGGGCGACCCGGATGGCGCACGTCGACGGCCAGTGGGTCGCCTTCCCGACCCACGACGAGCTGTCCCGGGCCACCTTCGACATGGTGGTGGCGGGGCGCGCCCTGGCCGACGGCGACGTCGCGATCATGATGGTCGAGGCCGAGGCCACCGAGCACACCGTGGCGCTGGTCGCCGGCGGCGCCCCCGCCCCGACCGAGGAGGTCGTGGCGAGCGGCCTGGAGGCCGCCAAGCCGGCCATCCGCGAGCTGTGCCGGGCGCAGAGCGAGCTGGCCGAGGTGGCCGCCAAGCCGGTCGCCGAGTTCCCGGTCTTCCTGGACTACCAGGACGACGCATACGACGCGGTGGCCGACCTGGCCCGCGCCGAGGTCGCCGAGGCCCTCCAGATCGCCGGCAAGGCGGCCCGCGAGGAGGCCCTGGACGCGATCAAGGCCCGCGTCCTGGCCGAGCTCGGTCCGCGCTTCGAGGGCCGGGAGAAGGAGCTCAGCGCCGCCCTCCGGTCGCTGACCAAGTCCGAGGTCCGCAGCCGGGTGCTGCGCGAGCAGGTCCGCATCGACGGCCGCGGCCCGCGCGACATCCGCCCGCTGACCGCCGAGGTCGGCGTGCTGCCGCGGGTGCACGGCTCGGCGCTGTTCGAGCGCGGCGAGACGCAGATCCTGGGCGTCACCACGCTGAACATGCTGCGCATGGAGCAGGCGCTGGACACCCTCTCCCCGGAGAAGTCCAAGCGCTACATGCACAACTACAACTTCCCGCCGTACTCGACCGGTGAGACCGGCCGGGTCGGCTCGCCGAAGCGGCGCGAGATCGGCCACGGCGCGCTCGCCGAGCGGGCGCTCATCCCGGTGCTGCCGTCGCGCGAGGAGTTCCCGTACGCCATCCGGCAGGTCTCCGAGGCGCTCGGCTCCAACGGCTCCACCTCGATGGGTTCGGTCTGCGCCTCGACGCTGGGCCTGCTGTCCGCCGGTGTGCCGCTGAAGGCGCCGGTCGCCGGCATCGCCATGGGCCTCATCTCCGACGAGGTCGACGGCAAGACCCAGTACGTGACGCTGACCGACATCCTCGGCGCCGAGGACGCGTTCGGCGACATGGACTTCAAGGTCGCCGGCACCCGTGACTTCGTCACCGCCCTCCAGCTCGACACCAAGCTCGACGGCATCCCGTCGGACGTGCTGGCCGCCGCGCTCCAGCAGGCGCACGAGGCCCGGCAGACCATCCTCGACGTGATGCAGCGGGCCATCGAGGCCCCGGCCGAGATGTCGGACTACGCGCCGCGGGTCACCACCGTCAAGATCCCGGTCGACAAGATCGGCATGGTGATCGGCCCGAAGGGCCAGACCATCAACGCCATCCAGGACGAGACCGGCGCCGAGATCTCCATCGAGGACGACGGCACGATCTACGTCGGCGCGACCAACGGCCCGTCGGCCCAGGCCGCGGTCGAGCGGATCAACGCGATCGCCAACCCGACGCTGCCGAAGGTCGGCGACAAGTTCCTCGGCACCGTGGTGAAGACGGCCGCGTTCGGCGCGTTCATCTCGCTGCTGCCGGGCCGCGACGGCCTGCTGCACATCTCCAAGGTGGGCGACGGCAAGCGGGTCGAGAAGGTCGAGGACTTCCTCAACGTCGGCGACAAGGTCGAGGTCGAGATCGCCGACATCGACCAGCGCGGCAAGATCTACCTGGACAAGGTCCGCCCGGAGGGCGCCGAGGCGCCGGCCGCCGGTGAGGCCGCCGGTGAGGCCGCCGGCGAGGCCGCCGGTGGCGAGCGGCCGGCCGGCCGGGACCGGGGTGACCGGGGCCCGCGCGACCGCGGCGACCGCGGCGGTCGTGGCCCGGGCGGCGGCGAGCGCGGCCAGGGCGGCGGCGAGGGTGGCGAGGGCGGCGAGCGTCCGCGCCGCCGGACCCGGCACAGCTGACACACCACACACGCACCACCCACCCCTCGTCGATCTGGGAGCAACACGTGAGTCGGGCCGTTCGTGCGCCGTTTCCGCCGGATCGACGGGGGGTGGCGTCGTTCCCGGGCCCCGCGGGGGCCGCGTTCCGCGGCACCGGGGGAGCCCGCTCCGGCGGCGCCTCCCGGGCGGTGACCCGCACGATCAGTGACGACCCGCTGGGCGGCACGGTACGCCGTACCGTGCTGCCCAGCGGGCTGCGCGTGCTCACCGAGGCGATCCCGGCGATGCGCAGCGTGTCGTTCGGCATCTGGGTGGCGGTCGGCTCCCGCGACGAGACCGGCCCGCAGGCCGGCGCGGCGCACTTCCTGGAGCACTTGCTTTTCAAGGGCACCAACAAGCGCAGCGCCCTGGACATCTCCTCCGAGATCGAGGCGGTGGGCGGCGAGACCAACGCCTTCACCACCAAGGAATACACCTGCTACTACGCCCGGGTGCTCGACGAGGACCTGCCGCTGGCCATCGACGTGATGTGCGACCTGGTCGCCGACTCGGTGCTCAAGCCGGCCGACGTGGAGACCGAGCGGGGAGTGATCCTCGAAGAGATCGCCATGCACGACGACGAGCCCGGCGACGAGGTGCACGACCTCTTCGCCCGGGCGGTCTACGGCGACCACCCGCTGGGCCGGCTGATCTCCGGCACCGAGGAGACGGTCACCCCGATGACCCGGCGGCAGATCCAGGGCTTCTACCGCCGCCGCTACACGGCCCCGCAGATCGTCATCGCCGCCGCCGGCAACCTGGACCACACCGCGGTGGTGAAGCTCGTCCGCCAGGCGCTGCGCGGCACCCCGCTGGACACCGACCCGGCGGCGCCCGCGCCGCACCGGCCGGCCACCCCGGCGGTACGCACCAAGCCCGCCGCCACCCTGGTGGAGCCGAAGGAGACCGAGCAGGCGCACGTCATCCTCGGCTGCCCCGGCATCGACCGGCTCGACGAGCGCCGCTTCGCCCTCGGCGTGCTCAACAACGTCCTCGGCGGCGGCATGTCGAGCCGGCTGTTCCAGGAGATCCGCGAGCAGCGCGGTCTCGCCTACTCGGTCTACTCCTACGCCAGCCAGTACGCCGACAGCGGCCTGTTCGCCGTCTACGCCGGCTGCGCGCCGGGCAAGGTGGACGAGGTGCTGGAGCTGACCCGGGCGGAGCTGGCCCGGGTGGCCGCCGACGGGCTGACCGAGGCCGAGGTGGCCCGGGGCAAGGGGATGAGCAAGGGCTCGTTCGTGTTGGGCCTGGAGGACACGGGCTCGCGGATGAGCCGGCTGGCCAAGGGCGAGCTGCTCTACGGCGACCTGATGCCGGTCGACGAGCTGCTCCGCCGCGTCAACGCGGTCACCGTGGCCGACGTGAACACCCTCGCCGCCGACCTGCTGAGCCGACCGATGTCGCTGGCCGTGGTCGGTCCGTTCGGCGAGGGCGACTTCTCCGCCCGCTGACCGGCCGCCCGCCGCGCCCGCGGCCCGGGCCCTGCCTCGGGTCCGACGGGGTGCGGGCGTCCCGATTGGGATAGGTTGTGCCCCGTGACTGACGAGCAGGAGAAGAGCGCGGCCGAGCCGGTCCGGGTCGGCGTGCTGGGCGCCCGGGGCCGGATGGGCGTCGAGGTGTGCAAGGCCGTGGACGCCGCCGGCGACATGGAACTGGTGGCCATGGTCGACCAGGGCGACGGCCTGTTCGCGGCCTCCGACGCCGGGGCCGAGGTGGTCGTCGACTTCACCACCCCGGACGTCGTCATGGACAACCTGCACTGGTGCATCGACCAGGGCATCAACGCGGTCGTCGGCACCACCGGCTTCACCGAGCAGCGGCTGGAGCGGGTGCGCGGCTGGCTGGCCCGCAAGCCCGGGGTGGGCGTGGTGATCGCCCCCAACTTCGGCATCGGCGCGGTGCTGATGATGCAGTTCGCCGCCCGCGCGGCCCGGCACTTCGAGTCGGTCGAGATCGTCGAACAGCACCACCCCCGGAAGCTGGACGCGCCCAGCGGCACCGCCACGCACACCGCGCGGCTGATCGCCGCGGCGCGCGCCGAGGCCGGGCTGGGGCCGGCGCCCGACGCGACCAAGGACGAGGTCGCGGGCGCCCGGGGCGCCGACATCGAGGGGGTACGCGTGCACGCCGTGCGCGCCACCGGCCTCGTGGCCCACCAGGAGGTGCTCTTCGGCACCACCGGCGAGACGCTGACCATCCGGCACGACTCGTACGACCGGGCGTCGTTCATGCCCGGCGTGCTGCTGGCCGTCCGCGCGGTCCGCAGCCGGCCCGGGCTGACGGTCGGCCTGGACGCCCTGCTCGACTGACGGGGGAATCGCCGTCGCGCGGCGGCCGGGCCGCCCCTAGGCTGCCCGGGTGATCGATTCTGGAACCCTTGACCGGGCCGGCCGCCGGGTCACCCTGCGCCCGGTGGACGACGACAACTGGCGGGCGGTGGCAGACGTCGCCCCCCGCGACGACCAGCGCGCCTGGGTGCCGGCCCTGGCCGCCCGCTACCTGCTGCTGACCATGCGCTCCGACGTCTGGAACTCGCTCGCCGTGTACGCGGACGAGACGGTGGTCGGGCACGTCATGTGGGGCGTGGACGACGACGGCTCGCGCTGGATCGGCGGCCTGGTGATCGACGCGGCCGAGCAGGACCGGGGCGTCGGCCGGGCGGCCGTGCGGACCCTCGCCGCGTGGCTCGCCGCCCAGGACGGCGGGCACCCCGTCCGGCTCTCCTACCACCCCGACAACGCCTCGGCCGCCCGGCTCTACACGAGCCTCGGCTTCACGCCCACCGGCGCGACGGAGGACGACGAGCTGGTCGCCGAGCTGCGCCCGGCCGCCTGACCGCCCGTCGGCTCGCGGGCGGTGGGGTCAGCGCTCCTCCAGCACCGACAGGATGTTGCCGGCCGGGTCGGTGAACCAGGCGATCGACGGCCCCTGGCCGCGCATGACGCCCTTGTCGTCCTGCGGCATGCCGGGGTAGCGCTCGAACCGGACGCCGCGCCCGGTCAGCTCGTCGACGGCCCGGTCGATGTCGTCGACCGGGAAGTTGAGCACCGTGTAGGTCGCCGGGGTGTGGTCGTCCTTCGGGTAGACCAGGATGTCCCGGTCGCCGGCGACGTGCAGCGTCAGCAGGCCGCCCATGGCGTCGTCCCGCGACACCCGCAGGCCGAGCGTGTCGGCGTAGAACCGCTGCGCCCGGTCGACGTCGTCCACCGCGAAGCTGCTCATCGCCTTCGTGTCCGTGAACATGTCTCTCCTCCTTGTCGCCGACGCCGCGGTCATGGGGTCACCGTAGGCGACGCCCCCGACAGTGTCCGCCGATCCGGGGCCGCGCGGAGGCGTGCCGTCAGTCCGCGGGGGCCGCCGGCGACGGCACCGACCCGGCCGGCGGGGCGTCCGGCAGCGTCGCCTCCGCGGGCGTCGCGTCCGCGGGGTCCGCCTCCGCCGGCACCGCCACGTGCAGGCGTAGCTGCGGGACGAGCATGTCGTCCACGTCCAGGGCGCGGGCCGCGCCGTCGGGCTCCCAGCCGGTGCTGGTGAGGAACTTCCGGGTCGCCCCGTCGCCGTCGAACGCCCAGGCCACCGCCCGGGCGAACCCGTCGGCGCGCCACAGGTCGACGGTCGCGGCGAGCAGCCGGCTGCCGTGTCCGCGCCGCCCCCAGCGCGGCTCCACCAGCAGGTCGGTCACCGCCGCCACGTCCGGCCCGAGCGCCTCGGCCGGCTCGCCCGGGGCGAGCGCCTCGGCATCGGCCGGACCGGAGGCGGCGAACCCCACCAGATACGATTGCTCGGCCTGTTCGACGGCGACGAGCACCCGATGCCTGCCGGAGGGCGGCTCCTGCACCGCCGCGCTCCACCGCCGGGCGAGCCACGCCTCGTCCAGGTTGTCGAGCACGTGCCGGGGCAGGATCCGGCGATAGGCGACCCGCCAGGTCGCGAGCTGGATGCGTGCGATCTCGCCGGCGTCTTCCGGACGCGCCGGGCGGACGTACCCGAGAGCCATGGGACGGAAGCCTACGCAGGGCGAGGGAGGCGATGGTGGCGCAGGGTCCCCGACGGACGGTCCGGCAGGTCGTGAGCGTGGTGGGGCTCGCCGTCGCGGTGGCCGCGTTCCTGTCCGTGGCGGCCGTCCGGCACGGCTTCTTCGACCTGAAGGTCTACTACGGCGCGCTGACCTGGTGGGTGCACGACGGCGGGGAGATCTACGACTTCCTCAAGCCCGGCACGCAGTACGGCTTCACCTATCCGCCCTTCGCCGCCCTGGTCATGCTGCCGATGGCGTACCTGCCGTGGACGGCGGCGATCGTGGTGAGCGTGGCCGCCAGCGTGGTGGTCACCGCCGTGCTGTTCTGGTGGCTGGTCGACCCGATCTCCCGCCGGGCCGGCTGGACCCGCTGGTTCGCCCTCGCCGTGGCGCTCTGCCTGGCCGCCGCGTACGAGCCGATGCGCGAGACGGTCAACTTCGGCCAGGTCAACATGCTGCTGCTCTTCCTGGTCGCGGTCGACCTGCTCCGGCTGCTGCCGGCCGGCAACCGCTGGGCGGGGGTGGGCATCGGCCTGGCCACGGCGATCAAGCTGACCCCGGGCATCTTCATCGTCTACCTGCTGGTCACGCGGCGCTGGCGGGCAGCGGTCACCTCGATGGCCGCCGCGGCCGGCACGACCCTGTTCGCCGCCGCGCTCTTCCCCGACGCGTCGCGGGAGTTCTGGACCGAGGCGTTGTGGAACACCGGCCGGGTGGGCGAGCTGGCGTTCGTCTCCAACCAGTCGCTGCGCGGGGTGGTCGCCCGGCTGAACCCGGAACACCCGAGCACCCTGGCCTGGCTGGCGCTGGTGCTCGTCACGCTGGCGCTGTGGGCGTGGCGCTCGCGGGCCGCCGTGGCCGCGGGCGACGAGGCGACCGGCCTGGCCCTGACCGGCGCGGTGATGTGCCTGGTCAGCCCGGTCACCTGGGTGCACCACCTGGTCTGGTTGCTGCCCGCGCTGATCCTGCTGGTGGACAACGGCATGGCGGCGCCGGCCGGCAGCCGCCGGCGCCGCGTCCTGCTGGGCGCCGCGATCGTCGGGTACGGCTTCCTGATCAGCCGGATCGTCTGGGCCTGGGAGAAGGACTTCACCGGGCTGGACGGCTTCCTCGGCAGCAACACCTACGTGTGGATCAGCCTGGCGCTGCTGGCGTTCCTGCCCATCCGCCGATTGGGCGGCGCCGGCCGGGCCAGCCGCCGCTGGGCGACGCCGGCCGGGTCAGCCGTCGAGGCGTCCGGCGTACCGCAGCTCGACGAGCCCGACCGGCGGGCGCCCGCCGGCCAGCGGGACCGGGTAGGTCGACCGCTCACCGTCCGGTGACAGCCCGGCCCGCTCGTAGAACCGGCGGGCCCGGTGGTTGTCGGCCAGCACCCAGAGCCGGTAGTCCGACCAGCCCCGCCCGGCCAGCCCGGCGCGGGCCGAGGCCAGCAGCGCCTCCGCCGTGCCGTCGCCCCAGTGCGCCGGCTCGACGTACATCGCCACCACCTCCCCGTGCGCGAGGTCGAGGTCGCCCCGGTCCTGGTTGATCCGGTACGGGCCGAACGTGGTGAACCCGGCCAGCGTCCCGTCGGCCTCGGCGAGCAGCGTGGTGAACGGGTGCTCCGGATCGGCGGTGCCGAGGTCCCGGCGGCGCTGCGCCCACGCCGAGACGTTGAGCCGCCGGAGCACCTCGTCGGGCATGATCCCTGCGTAGCCGGCCTGCCACCCGTGGATGTGCACCCGGGCGACCGCCTCGGCGTCCTCGGGCTCCTCGCGCCGGATTGTGAGCATGCGTCCGTTCTATGCGCCGGCGGGCGACCGGTCCAGTGCCCTCGCCGGTGTCGTACGCGTGGATTAGGGTGCCCGACGATGGCCGCACCGGAATCACTCTCGCTCGCCCAGGCGCGCCGGGTGGCGCTCGCCGCCCAGGGCTTCGCCGACCCCGCGCCCACCGGCGTGCCCACCCGCCGCCACCTGCGCCGGGTGCTCGACCGGGTCGGGCTGATCCAGATGGATTCGGTCAACGTCCTGCAACGGGCGCACTACCTGCCGCTCTACAGCCGGCTCGGGCCCTACCCGACGTCGCTGCTCGACACCGCCGCCTACCGCCGCCCCCGGGAGCTGTTCGAATACTGGGGGCACGAGGCATCGCTGGTCCCCGTCGGGTTGCACCCGGCGCTGCGCTGGCGGATGGCCAGGGCCCACGCGGAGTCCTGGGGCGGGATGCGCCGCATCGCCGAGGAGCAGCCCGGCCTGGTGGCCTGGGTCCGCGACGAGGTGGCCGCCCGCGGGCCGCTCACCGCCGCCGAGATCGAGCACGACGCGCCCCGGGAGACCGGCAACTGGGGGTGGAACTGGTCGGCGGTGAAGCGGGCGCTGGAGTTCCTCTTCTGGGCCGGCGAAGTGACCGCCGCCGACCGCACCACCTCGTTCGCCCGCCGCTACGACCTGCCGGAGCGGGTGCTGCCGGCCGCCGTGCTGGAGGCGCCCACGCCGACCGACGCGGAGGCGTACCGCACGCTGGTGGCCATCGCCGCGCGGTCGCTCGGGGTGGCCGCGGAGCCGGAGCTGCGCGACTACTTCCGGCTGCCCCGCGTCGGCGCCCGGCAGGCCATCGCGGAGCTGGTCGAGGCGGGCGAGCTGCTGCCGGTTGCCGTGCAGGGCTGGCGGCAGCCCGCCTGGCTGCACGCCGGGGCGCGGCTGCCCCGCTGGGTGCGCGGCAACACCCTGGTCAGCCCGTTCGACCCGCTGGTCTGGGAGCGGGCCCGCACCGAGCGGCTCTTCGACTTCAGCTACCGCATCGAGATCTACGTCCCGGCGCCGCAGCGGGTCCACGGCTACTACGTGCTGCCCTTCCTGCAGGGGGAGCGGTTCACCGCCCGGGTCGACCTGAAGGCCGACCGCAAGGCCGGGATACTGCTGGTGCCGGCGGCCTGGGTCGAGCCGGGCGCCGACCCGGGCGAGACCGCGCTGGCGCTCGCCGCCGAGCTGCACCGCCTCGCCGGCTGGCTCGGCCTGGACGCGGTGGCGCCGCCGGCCGCCGGCGACCTGGCCGCCCCACTGGCCGCCGCGCTGGTGGGCGTGGCCGGTGTACGGTGAGCCACGTGACGAGCGTTGACGGGCCGGCCCCCCAGCCGCATCCGCACAGCGGCGGGGTCGACGCCCCGCCCCAGGCGTCGCAGGCGGGGCAGCCGCACGCCTGGCCGGCGGGTGAGCCGGGTGCGTGGCCCGCGGGCCAGGTGCCGCCCTACCCGGTGCCCGAGCCGGACCGGCTGACCCGCTTCGTCACCCGTCTCTACGACCGCTCGCCGCGCTGGGCGGTGCCGCTGGCCGCGCTCGGCTGCGTCGCCGCCGGCATCGGCTACGCGCTGCTCAGCGATCCCACCCGCTCGGCGCCGGACGCCGCGCCGACCTGCCTGCTCAAGCTGACCACGGGGCTGGACTGCCCGGGCTGCGGCGGCACCCGCGCGCTCTGGTACGTGCTGCACGGCGACCTGCCGGCCGCCGCCCGGCACCACTTCCTCTTCGTCTTCGCGCTGCCCTTCCTGGCCTACCTCTTCGTCGCGTGGGCGGGAAAGCAGGCGTTCGGTTGGCGCCTGCCCGAGCTGCAGGTCAGCTCGAAGGTGATCGGCGTCTTCCTCGCCGTCTGGATGGCTTTCTCGGTGCTGCGCAACCTGCCCTGGGCGCCGTTCACCTCGCTCTACGTCTGAGCTGAGTCGGCTGCCCTGCCCGCCTCGCCGGACGGGGGTCGGGCGCCACGCGCACCCCTGCCGAGCTGAGTCGGCTGCCCTGGCCGCCCCGCCGGCCCGGGGTCGGGCGTCATGTGCACCCTGTCGAGCTGAGTCGAGCTGCCCTGCCCATCTCGCCGGACGGGGTCGTCCGTACACGCCTGTCGAGCTGAGTCGTTTACGACATCACGCTCCCGAAGCCCTTTCCGCCCATGCGGCTGCGCGGACCATTATGTCGGGCGGGCCGACCTGTCGGGCGGGCCGACCGGGTGGCCGGTCTGTCGGGCGGGCCGACCGGGTGGCCGGTCTGTCGGGCGGGCCGACCGGGTGGCCGGTCTGTCGGGCGGGCCGACCGGGTGGATCGATCTGTCGGGCGGACTGACCGGGGAGGGGCGGCCTGTCGGGCGAGCCGATCTGCCGGACCGACCGGGGAGGGCCGATCTGTCGGGCGAGCCGATCTGCCGGGCGGACCGACCGGGCGGGCGATCTGTCGGGCGGGGTCGGCGCACCGACGTGCGTCTTGAGCACCAGGCAGGTCGGGCGGGTCCGCGGTGGGTGCGGCGTACCGACGTCCGTCCTGAGCATCGATGGCCGGCCGGCGGCTCCGCGGCTTCGGCGCTCGCTGATGTCGTAGACGATTCAGCTCGACAGCGCGCGGGAGGCGTCTCGTCCGGGTAGTGCCCCGCCGCGCCGCCCGACCCGACGCATCCGAGAGCGGAACGGGGCCGCTCCGCGAGGGCGGAACCAGGCCGCGCGGCGGGGGCGGAACCAGGCCGCGCGGCGGGGGCGGAAACGGGGCCGCTCCGCGGGGACGGAACCAGACCGCTCCGCGGAGACTGGCATCGCTTCGGGTGATCGACATTGCACTGGGCGAGCCTGGCTTGGGCGGGCCGGGTCGACGCCACTACAGTGCCAGGAATGCCGGACATGGTGCAGCCCCAGGTCAAGCTCATCGCGTGGACCCACTTCGAGGCCCCCGACGACGTGCCGTGGTCCACCGACGCCGAGGGCGGCCAGGCCCTCGCCGAGTTCGCCGGCCGGGCCTGCTACCAGAGCTGGAAGAAGCCCAACCCGGCCACGGCCACCAACGCCGGCTACCTCGCGCACATCCTGGAGGTCGGGCACCTCTCGGTGCTGGAGCACGGGTCGGTCAGCTTCTACTTCAGCGGCGTGTCCCGCTCCTTCACCCACGAGCTGATCCGGCACCGCCACTTCTCCTACTCCCAGCTCTCGCAGCGGTACGTGCCGGAGCGCGACGCCGCCATGGTCGAGCCCGCGGTGATCGCCGAGGACCCCGAGCTGCACAAGAAGTTCGTGGAGGCCGCCGAGGCGAGCGTGCGCGCGTACAACGAGCTGCTGGAGGGGCTGGAGCGGCGCTTCGCGGACGTGGAGAACGCCACGCTGCGGCGCAAGCAGGCCCGCCAGGCGGCCCGCGCCGTCCTGCCCAACGCCACCGAGACGCGGATCGTGGTCACCGGCAACTACCGGGCCTGGCGGCACTTCATCGCCATGCGTGCCACCGAGCACGCCGACGTCGAGATCCGCGAGCTGGCGGTGGAGTGCCTGCGGCAGCTCCAGGGGGTCGCTCCGAACGTCTTCGCCGACTTCGTCATCTCCACCCTGCCCGACGGCACCGAGGTGGCCGCCAGCCCGCACGCCGAGCTGTCCTGAGCCCTTCCCCGGCGGGGGGCCGGCAGTCGTCCGCTAGGTTGGTGGCATGACGCACGACCACCCTGACACCCCCGCCCGGGCGGTGTCCCGCCCCTTCGGGCGAGTGCTCACGGCCATGGTGACCCCGTTCACCGCCGAGGGCTCGCTCGACCTCGACGGCGCGGCGCGCCTCGCCAGTCACCTGGTGGACGAGCAGGGCAACGACGCGCTGGTGGTCAACGGCACCACCGGCGAGTCGCCGACCACCACCGACGCGGAGAAGGAACGCCTGATCCGGACGGTGGTGGAGGCCGTCGGCGACCGCGCCAAGGTCGTGGCGGGGGTCGGCACCAACGACACCCGGCACACCATCGAGCTGGCCGCCGGCGCGGAGAAGGCCGGCGCTCACGGCCTGCTCGTGGTCACCCCTTACTACAACAAGCCCCCGCAGGCCGGCCTGCTGCGCCACTTCACCGCCGTCGCGGACGCCACCGGCCTGCCGGTGATGCTCTACGACATCCCGCACCGCTCCGGCGTGCCGATCGCCACCGAGACGATGGTGCGGCTGGCCGAGCACGGCCGGATCGTCGCGGTGAAGGACGCCAAGGGCGACCTGACCGCCACCGGCTGGGTCACCGCCCGCACCAACCTCGCCTTCTACAGCGGCGAGGACTCGCTGACCCTGCCCGCGCTGGCCGTGGGCGCCGTCGGCGTGGTCGGCACCTCGACCCACTTCACCGGCGCGCTCACCAAGCGGATGATCGAGGCGTACGACGCGGGGGACACCGCCGGCGCGCTGGACCTGCACCGGCGGCTGCTGCCGCTGTTCACCGGCATCTTCCGTACCCAGGGCGTGATCCTGGTGAAGGCGGGCCTGGCGGCCGCCGGGATGCCCGCCGGCCCGGTGCGGCCGCCGCTGGTGGACGCGACCGACGACGAGATCGCCCAGCTCCGCGCGGACTGCGCGGCGGCGGGCCTGGAGCTACCCGAATGACCGAACGACACGACGGGCGCCGGGTGACGGCGCCGCAGAATGAGGTGGACGCGTGACCGAGGCGCACATCGAGGCGGAACTGCCCCCGCCGCTGCCGGAGGGTGGGCTGCGGATCATCCCGCTCGGCGGGCTCGGCGCCATCGGCCGCAACATGACCGTCTTCGAGTACGACGGCAAGCTGCTCGTCGTCGACTGCGGGGTGCTCTTCCCGGACGTGGAGCAGCCCGGCGTCGACCTGATCCTGCCGGACTTCGGCCCGATCCTCGACCGGCTCGACGACGTGCAGGCGATCGTGCTCACCCACGGCCACGAGGACCACATCGGCGCGGTTCCCTACCTGCTCGCGCACAAGCCCGACATCCCGCTGGTCGGCTCGCAGTTCACGCTGGCCCTGGTCGAGGCGAAGCTCGCCGAGCGGCGGATCCAGCCCTACACGCTGACGGTGCGGGAGGGCGGCCGGGAGCGGCTCGGCCCGTTCGAGTGCGAGTTCTTCGCGGTCAACCACTCGATCCCGGACGCGCTCGCGGTGGCCATCCGCACCCCGGCCGGCCTGGTGCTGCACACCGGCGACTTCAAGATGGACCAGCTCCCGCTGGACGGCCGGATCACCGACCTGTCCGGGTTCGCCCGGCTCGGCGCCGAGGGCGTGGACCTGCTGCTCTCGGACTCCACCAACGCGGAGATCCCCGGCTTCGTCACCCCCGAACGCGAGATCGGGCCGGTGCTCGACTCGATCTTCGCGAAGGCGCGCGGCCGGATCATCGTCGCCTCGTTCGCCTCGCACGTGCACCGGGTGCAGCAGGTCTTCGACTCCGCCGCCGAGCACGGCCGCAAGGTCGCCCTGATCGGCCGCTCCATGGTCCGCAACATGGGCATCGCCCGCGACCTCGGGCTGCTCAACATCCCGGCCGGGCTGGTCGTCGGGCTGGAAGAGGCGACCACCATGCCGCCCGAGCAGATCGTGCTGATGTCCACCGGCTCGCAGGGCGAGCCGATGAGCGCCCTGGGCCGGATGGCCAGCGGCGACCACCGGCACATCACCATCGCCCCCGGCGACACGGTGGTGCTCGCCTCGTCGCTGGTGCCCGGCAACGAGACCTCCGTCTACCGGGTGATCAACCGGCTGGCCCGGGCCGGCGCGGTGGTGGTGCACAAGGACGTGGCCAAGGTGCACGTCTCCGGCCACGCCCCCGCCGGCGAGCTGCTCTACCTGCTCAACGTGGTCCGCCCCAGCAACCTGATGCCGGTGCACGGCGAGTGGCGGCACCTGCGGGCGCACGCCCGGCTCGGCATCGAGTCCGGCGTCGCCCCGGACCGGGTGGTGCTCTGCGAGGACGGCGACGTCGTCGACCTCGTCGAGGGTCGGGCCAGCCTGGTCGGGCACGTGAAGAGCCGCTACGTCTACGTGGACGGCCTCGCCGTCGGCGACGTCAGCGAGTCGCTGCTCACCGAGCGGCGGATCCTCGGCGACGGCGGGTTCATCGCCACCACCGTGGTCGTGGACTCCGTGACCGGCAAGGTGGTCGGCGGTCCCACCGTCTCCGCCAAGGGCTTCTCCGAGGACCCGGAGGCGTTCAACCCGGTGATCCCGCTGGTCACCGAGGCGCTGAACCGGGCCGCGTCCGACGGCATCACCGACCCGCACCAGCTCCAGCAGATCGTCCGGCGCACCGTGGGACGGTGGGTGAACGACGCGTACCGGCGTCGGCCCATGATCGTGCCCACCGTCGTCGAGGTCTGACCCGCTCCACCGACGCCCGCCCGCACCCCGTGTGCGGGCGGGCGTCGCGGTGCGGCCCGAGGGCCGGCGCGTCGGCTCAGGCCAGCAGCGCGTTCAGCTCGCCGTAGCCGATTGCGCCGGCCAGCGAGTCGTACGAGCCGGAGCGCAGCGCCTCCGTGGCGGCGCGGCGGACCAGCCCGTACGCGGCCTCGGCGAGCGCCGAACCGAGGCTGACCCGGGCCACCCCCAGCCCGGCCAGGTCGGCCACGGAGAGCGCGCCCGGCCCGGCGAGCACGTTGACCGGCCCGTCGATCCCGGCGACCAGCGCCCCGACGGTCTCCGCGTCGCCCACGCCCGGCACGAAGATCCCGTCCGCGCCCGCCGCCCGGTACGCCTCCGCCCGGCGCAGCGTCTCCGCCAGCCGGTCCGCCGGGTCGCCGACCGCCCGCAGGAACACGTCGGTGCGGGCGTTGACGAAGAGCCGTACCCCCGCCTCGTCGGCGGCCTCCCGGGCCGCCCGGATACGGGCGCACTGCTCGTCGGCGGGACGCAGCGGGGACGTCCCGGCCGGCGCGGCGTCCTCGATGTTGACGCCGACCGCGCCGGCGGCGAGCACCGCGGTCACCGTGCGGGCGACCCCGGCCGGGTCGGCGGCGTACCCGCTCTCGATGTCGGCCGTGACCGGAACGGTGACGGCGGCGCAGACGCGGGCGACCACCGCCAGGGCGCGCTCCCGGTCCAGCTTGTCGCCGTCCGGCGCGCCCAGGCTCCACGAGACGCCGGCGCTGGTGGTGGCGACGGCGGCCGCGCCGCAGTCGGCCACGATCCGCGCGCTGGCCGCGTCCCAGGCGTTGGGCAGGACGAGCGGGGAGCCGGGGCGGTGCAGGGAGTGCAGGAGCCGGGCGGCGTGCTGCTGGTGCGTCGTCGTCATGGGCACCAGTCCACCAGGGCGGGAGGAGATCGTCCGGCGGGTTTCGGACCTCACCCGTGGGCCCGCCCGGCCCCGGTCAGGGCAGCGCGGCCACGGCGTCGGCGTACGCGACGCCGGTGTCGACGGCCGCGTCCAGCAGGACCGTGAGCTGGGCCGGGGCCACCCCGTGCGCCAGGTCGGTGCTGACGTCGCCGGCCAGCACCAGCTCGCCCCCGAGGTCGTGCACGTACGCCTTCGGCAGCAGCCGGTCGTGGTTCCACGCGTTGCAGAACGCGTACGCCTCGGCGCGCCGGTCGGCCGGCAGCCGGCGGTTCGCCACCGCGCGCGCCCGGAGGATCTCGCCCCGCTCGCCGGCCCGCCGGAACTGGATGAGCGCCTCACCCCACCGGCCGACCACGGTGCCGCCGGCGTCCACGGCGTAGTGGTCCCCGCGCCGGTCCAGGGCGGCCGTGATCATCTCCAGGCTCAGCGGGCGCGGCTCCCCGTCGGCCGGGGGGACGGCGTCGGCCGGGTCGGCCGGGCCGTCGTCGGGCGGGTCGTCGGGCGGCAGCGGCACCGGTGCGGCGAGCGGCCGCTCGGCCAGCCAGGAGGCGATCCGGCCGGACTGGTGGCCGGTGCCGTTGCGGGCGTCGAAGCTGCCGGCCAGCGCGGTGGCCAGCCCGAGCAGGGTCGCGCCCAGCGTGGCCACGTCGAGGTCGGCGGCCGGCCGGTCCCCGTACCCGGGTCGGTGCACCGTCCGGCCGCCCAGCCCCGCCTCGACGGCGAGCGCGCAGACCAGCGCCCCGGCGGCGGCGAACTCCATCGCGGACAGGTCGTCGTGCGGCCGGTCCAGCCGGGGCAGTTGCTCGGCCAGGACGTCCAGCCCCCGGGCGGGGTGCCCGCCCAGCGCGCACCACCGCAGGTGCGCGGCGAGGTACGGGAAGGCGGCCCGCTCCCGCCGGTGCCGCCGGTACGCACGCACGTGCGCCTCGGCGGCCCGCTCCGGCTGCCCGGCGCGCAGCCAGGGCAGCAGCCCGGCGGCCAGCGCCCGCTCGGGTTGCTCGGTGCAGCCGCCCGTGCCGGCCGGCGCGTCCGTCAGCGCGTCCAGCGCGGCCCGGTGGTCGCCCCACCCGGCGAGCAGTTCCGCCCGCCGTGCCGGCGCGCAGCCGGGGCAGCCGCCGGCCGGCCCCGCCCCGGCCGTCGACCAGCGGTCGAACCACCGTCGGGCGGTCGGCTCGTCGCCGAGGTGGTCGGCGATCCGGCAGCGCAGCTCGGTGACCATCGCCGCGTCCGCGCCGACGCGGGCGGCGAGGTCGTCCAGCATGGCGCGGGCCTGGTCCAGCCCGACCCGGGGACTGCCGAGCAGGGCCTCCACGGCGTAGCGCTGGTAGCGCAGCAGCAGCGCGGCGTCCGGGTCGGCCAGCAGGTCGGGGCGACGGTCGACGGCGGCGAGGCAGCGGCGCACCGGCTCGACCAGCCGCCACCGCTCCCCGTGCAGCAGGTAGCCCTCGATCAGCGCGAACCGGGCCTCCACGGCGGACCTGTCGTCGCCGGTGGCGTCGGCGCGCGCGGCGATCCGTTCCAGCTCCGCGCTGCGGGCCTCGCCGTCGGGCGCGTCCCGGGCGTCGGCGAGCGCCTCGGCCAGCGCCGGGTCGCGGTGGCCGTTCCCGCGCCGCCGCCCGCCCCACCGGCCGGTCAGCCCGAAGGGGTCGAACCCGCGAGGGGCCGGCTCCCCGCCCCGGCCCGTCACGCCACGACCCCGCCCGGCAGCCGGGCGACCTCGGTGGCGAGCTGGCAGCCGGTGGCGATGCCGCAGTCGAGCAACTGGTCGAGCTGGTGCGGGGTGACGCCGCGCTCCAGATCGGTGATGACCTCGCCGCAGACCCGGGCCCGCCCGTCGTCCTCGACGTGCACGAACGCCTTCGGCCAGAGCCAGTCGTGGTTCCACGCGTTGCAGAAGGCGTGCAGCGCCGGCACGTACTCGATCGGGAACGTCGGCGCGGCCAGGGTGCGGACCTGGAGCAGCTCACCGGCGGCGCCCGGCCGCAGGAACCAGATCAGGCTGTCGGCCCAGCGGCCGACCAGGTCGCCGTCCGCGTCGGCCTGGACCACGTATCCCCGGTTGCGCAGCACGGCGGCGATCAGCTCACCGGTCAGCGGTCGCAGCGCCTCCGGGTGTCCGGCCAGGGGGCCGTCCGGACCGTCCTCGATTCCCGGCGACGCCATCGGGCATCCCTTCTGAGGCAGATATCACGTGAAGCGGCGGGGTTCGCGCTGCGACGCGCGGACGCGACCCGGAAAAGCGGCGATCTGCCGGGTCACGCCGTTAAGTTGATGCTATGGCGGGCCGTACCTCTCAGGCGAGCCGGCGGCGCGGCGCGTCGCCGCGTGGCACCACGAACACCCGTGCCCGCCAACCGGCGAAGAAGACCACCCGGGCGACCCCCCGGCGGCGGCCCGCGGCGCGGCCGGGCCCGGGGCTCCTCGTCGGGCGCGCGGTCGGCGCACTGTGGATGGGGCTGGCGCACGGCGTCGGCTGGGCGTTCCGCGCCGCCGGCCGGCAGGCCGCCTCGGCCCGGGGGCTCGACCCGGAGCACCGCCGCGACGGCGCGGGGCTGCTGGTCTTCGGCCTCGCCCTGCTCAGCGCGGTGGCCATCTGGTTCTCCGGGGCCGGCCCCGTCGGCGAGCAGCTGGCCGACACCGTCCGGCTCTTCCTCGGCGCGATCGCCATCGTGGTGCCGGTGCTGCTGATGATCGGGGCCTGGCGCCTCATGCGCGAGCCCGGCGACCCGGAGCACCGCGGCCGGGGGCTGGTCGGCTGGGGCTCGATGCTGGTGGCCACCGCCGCGATGCTGCACATCGGACAGAACCCGGTCGACGCGGTCCAGCGCGACTTCGCCGGCGGCCTGGTGGGCGCGGGCGTGGGCAGCCTGCTGGAGCGGGCCGTCACCGCCTGGGTCGCCGTGCCGCTGCTGATCCTGCTGCTGCTCTTCGGCCTGCTGGTGGTCACCGCGACGCCGATCAACAAGATTCCGGAGCGGCTCGGCCTGCTCGCCGGCACCCTGGTCGCCCCGGCGGCGGCGGAGGAGGAGACGGAGGCGGCGCCCGCGAAGCCCGCCCGCAAGCGCGCGACGAAGCGGACGGCGCCGCCGCCGGTCGACCCGGCGGAGTTCGACGACGACCTCGACGGGGCGGACCTCCAGGAAACCCTCGTGCTGCCCCGCAAGCCCCCCGGCAAGGTGCCGGCCAGCCGCAAGCCGGTCGAGCCGCCGGAGCACTCGCCCGCGCCGACCCGGGCCGAGCAGCTCGCGCTGACCGGGCTGGCCGGCGACTACACCCTGCCGCCGGCGAACATACTCAGCAGCGGCGCGGCCCCGAAGAGCCGGAGCAGGGCCAACGACGAGGTGATCGCCGCGCTCACCGGCGTCTTCGAGCAGTTCGACGTGGACGCCGCCGTCACCGGCTTCACCCGGGGCCCGACCGTCACCCGCTACGAGGTGGAGCTGGGCCCGGGCGTCAAGGTCGAGCGGATCACCCAGCTCTCCCGCAACATCGCGTACGCGGTCAAGTCGCCGGACGTGCGGATCCTCAGCCCGATCCCGGGAAAGAGCGCGGTCGGTGTGGAGATCCCGAACACCGACCCGGAGAACGTGGCGCTCGGCGACGTGCTGCGCTCGCGGGCCGCCACCAGCGACCACCACCCGATGGTCGTGGCGCTCGGCAAGGACATCGAGGGTGGCTACGTGGTGGCCAACCTCGCCAAGATGCCGCACATCCTGATCGCCGGCGCGACCGGCGCGGGCAAGTCGTCCTGCCTGAACTCGCTGCTGGTGTCCATCCTCACGCGCGCCACGCCGGACGAGGTGCGGCTGCTGCTGATCGACCCGAAGCGGGTCGAGATGACCGGCTACGAGGGCATCCCGCACCTGGTCACCCCGATCGTGACCAACGCCAAGAAGGCGGCCGACTCGCTGGAGTGGGTCGTGCGCGAGATGGACATGCGCTACGACGACCTCGCCGCCAACGGGGTCCGGCACATCGACGACTTCAACCGCAAGGTGCGCAACGGCGAGATCAAGGCCCCGCCGGGCAGCGAGCGGGAGATGCGCCCGTACCCGTACCTGCTGGTGATCGTGGACGAGTTGGCCGACCTGATGATGGTCGCCCCGCGCGACGTGGAGGACTCGGTCGTCCGGATCACCCAGCTCGCCCGCGCGGCCGGCATCCACCTGGTGCTGGCCACCCAGCGCCCGTCGGTCGACGTGGTCACCGGCCTGATCAAGGCGAACGTGCCGTCCCGGCTGGCGTTCGCCACCTCCTCCCTGGCCGACTCCCGCGTCATCCTCGACCAGCCGGGCGCGGAGAAGCTGCTCGGCCGAGGTGACGGTCTCTTCCTGCCGATGGGTGCCTCGAAGCCCATCCGGATCCAGGGCGCCTGGGTGACCGAGCGCGAGATCTCCGACGTGGTGAAGTTCTGCAAGGACCAGCGCGAGCCGGAGTTCCGCCCCGACGTGCTCACGCCGCCGGACAGCGGCAAGAAGAAGATCGACGAGGACATCGGCGACGACCTCGACCTGCTGGTGCAGGCCGTCGAGCTGGTGGTCACCTCGCAGTTCGGCTCGACCTCCATGCTCCAGCGCAAGCTGCGGGTCGGCTTCGCCAAGGCGGGCCGGCTGATGGACCTGATGGAGACCCGGGGCGTGGTCGGCCCGTCGGAGGGCTCCAAGGCCCGCGACGTGCTGGTCAAGCCCGACGAGCTGGAGGAGGTCCTGGTCGGCCTGCGCGGCGGCGAGGACTGACACCGACCGGGCTGGGCTTCGTGACCGGTGCGTCGGACGCGGACGGGCCCGCCGGAGTCCGGCGGGCCCGTCCGTGGGGGAGCGGCGGTCAGGAGTTGTAGATGGCGGCACCGATGATCATGCCGATGATCGCGCCGGCCACGCTGGCGACGGCGGCGTACCAGCCCAGCGGCTTGTCGCCGAGCACGGCGCCGACGATCCCGAGGATCAGGCCGGCGAGGCCGAACAGCGGCGGCAGGAACAGGATCGCGATGACCGCGAAGACGAAGCCCAGGATGGTGCAGATGCGGGCGGCGCCGCTGCGTGGGCGGGCGGTGGTGTGCATGTCGGCCATGTCTGCCTCCGGTGGATGAGAGCCTGCGTTGCCAGGCCGACCTCTACCCACTGTGGCCGTTCGTCACGCCTCGGACCCGCCCGCCGCCCCGGTGCGGGTCGCCCCCGGCGGGCCGTGTCGCGCGGTCCCTAGTGGAAGACCTTCAGGCCCACGATGCCGGCGATCACCAGCAGGAGGCAGAGGATCCGGGGCAGGCTGGCCGGCTCGTTCAGCGCGAGCATCCCGACCAGGGCGGTGCCGACCGTCCCGATGCCGACCCAGACGGCGTAGCCGGTGCCGACCGGGATGTCGCGCAGCGCGTACCCCAGCCCGGCCATGCTGAGCACCAGGGTCACCACGAAGACCACCGACGGGACGGGACGGCTGAAGCCGGCGCTGCGGTCGAGGGCGATCGCCCACGCCGTCTCCAGGAGTCCGGAGACCACCAGCACGATCCAGGCCATGAGAGTCACCTCTGTGTGAGCGCCCGGACCACCGGGGCCGGGACGAGTCGGTCGCTGACCTCGGGGCGTCTTTTCCTGACCGGGTACGCCCTCGACTCGTCCGGAGCGGCCCACGGGGCCGCCGTGACCGACGCTAGCACCCGGCGGGCGGCGCGTGGAGTGAACCGGGCCACCGCCCGTTGACCTCAACTTGACTTCAGCTTGCAGTATGGGCGCATGCCGCTGCTCTTCTCCGACGCCGACGTCACCGCCGCGCTGGACGCCCCCACCACCGTGGCCGCCATGCGCGACGCCCTGCTCGCCGCGTACGCCGGCCGCCTGGTGGCCCCGCCCCGGGCCGCCGCGCCGTTGGGCGGGGGACGGATGGTGCTCACCGCCGGGCACCTGACCGGAGAGTGGTACGGCTTCCGCTCGTACGACACCTTCGGTCACCCCGAGAGCGAGCAGGTGGTGGTGCTGCACGACGGGCGCACCGGGGCGGTCCGGGCCGTGGCGGTCGGGGAGGAGCTGGGGTCCCGCCGCACCGGCGGGCTCGGCGGGGCCGCCGTGGACGCCCTGGCCCGCCCGGACGCCGCCACCCTGGGCGTGGTCGGCTCCGGCCGGCAGGCGTGGACGCAGGTCTGGGCGGCGGCCGCGGTCCGCCCGCTGCGCGAGGTCACGGTGCACAGCCGCTCCGCCGCCCGGCGGGAGGCGTTCGCCGCCCGGGTGCGCGCCGAGCTGGGCGTGCCGGCGCGCGCCGTGGACTCGGCCCGGGCCGCCGTGGCCGACCGCGACGTCGTGGTGCTCGCCACCACCAGCGTCACTTCGGTGCTCGACGCCGTCGACCTCGCCCCCGGCACCCACGTCAACACGGTCGGCTTCAAGCAGGTCGACCGGCACGAGTTCGGCCCCGACCTGCTGGACGCCGCCGACCTGCTGGTCACCGACTCGCCGGCGCAGGCCGCCGCGTACGACCCGCCGATGCTCGCGGCGCTGCCCGCGTACGCCGAGCGGCTGCGCGACCTGGGCGCGGTGCTGGCCGGTGCGGTGCCGGGCCGGACCGGCGCGGACCAGGTGTCGGTCTTCTGCTCGACCGGCCTGGCCGGCACCGAGGTCTTTCTGCTCGACCGCCTGGTCCAGGTCGGCGCGGCGACCGTCTGACCGGCGTGGCGTCCGTCACCCCGCCGCGACCGGAGCGCCGGGAGGCCCCTTCCCGCACCGCACCCGCCGACACCGGTGCCTTCCGCGCGGGACGGGCGTGCGTGGGGAGTCGCGGGTGGCCCGGTACCCTCGGATGGTGTCTGCCACCTCCCCTTCCGACAACTCCAGCTCGGCGCGCCCGGCGCCGCGCCGCGATCTGGAGCTGTCGCCCGCCGACGGCCGCCGCGTCGCCCTGCTGACGCTGGGCTGCGCCCGCAACGAGGTCGACTCGGAGGAGTTGGCCGCCCGGCTGCACGCCGACGGCTGGCAGGTCACCACCGACGGCGAGGGCGCCGACGTGGTGGTCGTCAACACCTGCGGCTTCGTGGAGAAGGCGAAGCAGGACTCCATCCAGACCCTGCTGGCCGCCGCCGACACCGGCGCGAAGGTGGTCGCGGCCGGCTGCATGGCCGAACGGTACGGCCGTGAGCTGGCCGAGAGCCTCCCCGAGGCGCAGGCCGTGCTCAGCTTCGACGACTACCCGGACATCGCCGCCCGGCTGGACGCCGTGGTCGCCGGCGAGGCGATCCACGCGCATACCCCGCGCGACCGCCGCGAGCTGCTCCCGCTGACCCCGGTGAAGCGGCGGGACAGCGCGGTGTCGCTGCCCGGCCACGGCACCCCCGCCCGGGGCGTCACCGAGACCGACGAGCACACCCCGGCGCACCTGCGCCAGGTGCTGCGCCGCCGGCTCGACACCGGCCCGGTCGCCTCGCTCAAGCTCGCCAGCGGCTGCGACCGGCGCTGCGCGTTCTGCGCCATCCCCGCCTTCCGCGGCGCCTTCGTCTCGCGTACGCCGGACGAGCTGCTCGCCGAGGCGGAGTGGCTGGCCAAGACCGGCGTCCGCGAGCTGGTGCTGGTCAGCGAGAACTCGACCTCCTACGGCAAGGACCTGGGCGACCCCCGGGCGCTGGAGAAGCTGCTGCCGCAGCTCGCCGCGATCGACGGCATCGTCCGGGTGCGGGCGAGCTACCTCCAGCCGGCCGAGACCCGGCCCGGCCTGGTCGAGGCGATCGCCACCACGCCCGGCGTGGCCGCGTACTTCGACCTGTCGTTCCAGCACTCCAGCGAGCCGGTGCTGCGCCGGATGCGCCGCTTCGGCTCCACCGACCGGTTCCTGGAGCTGCTGGCGAGCGCCCGCGCCCTGGCCCCGGAGGCGGGCGCGCGGAGCAACTTCATCGTCGGCTTCCCCGGCGAGACCCGCGCCGACTACCAGGAGCTGGTGCGCTTCCTGACCGAGGCGCGGCTCGACGCGATCGGCGTGTTCGACTACAGCGACGAGGACGGCACCGAGGCCGCCGGGCTGCCCGGCAAGGTCTCCGCCGCCACCGTCAAGCGCCGGTACGACAGGCTCAGCGCGCTCGCCGACGAGCTCTGCTCGCAGCGGGCCGAGGAGCGGCTCGGCTCCACCGTCGAGGTGCTGGTCGACTCGGTCGCCGACGGTGTGGTCGAGGGACGGGCGGCCCACCAGGCCCCCGAGGTCGACGGCTCGACGACCCTCGTCGCCCCGTCCGGCGGCGGGGTGGACCTCGCCGCGCTGCGCCCGGGTGACCTGGTGCGCGCCACGGTGACGGGCACCGAAGGGGTGGATCTCGTCGCGGTCCCGGATGAGATGATCTCGGCTGCGCCCGGCGCGGCACGGTGACGGCGGGCCCGGACAGAGCGGGGGAGCCACGTGGCAGGGTGCCGGATGCGCCACGGCGGCCGGAGCGGGGTGCGGCGGTGACCGGGGCGGCGGATTCCACGCCGGTGGTGGCCCGGGTGCCCGTGCTGAACGCGGCCAACGCGCTCACCGCGTTGCGGCTGGTCCTGGTGCCGATCTTCGGCGCGTCCCTGGTCGTCTCGGGGATGACCCACGCCGGCTGGCAGATGGCCGCCTGCCTGATCTTCGCCGTCGCCTCGGTGACCGATCTGGTCGACGGCTGGATCGCCCGCCGCTTCGCCCTGGTCACGTCGGTCGGCAAGGTCGCCGACCCGATCGCCGACAAGGCGCTCACCGGCGCCGCGCTGCTGTTGCTCTCCTGGTACGACCGGCTGCCGTGGTGGGTGACCGCGGTGATCCTCGTCCGCGAGCTGGGCATCACCGCGCTGCGCTTCTGGGTGATCCGGCACGGGGTGATCGCGGCCAGCCGGGGCGGCAAGATCAAGACAGCGCTCCAGATCCTCGCCATCACCTGGTACCTGTGGCCGATGCCGGCCGCCCTCGCCGCCGTCGGCCCGTGGATCATGGCCGCGGCGGTCGGGGTCACGGTGGTCACCGGCTTCGACTACGTCGTCCAGGCCCTGCGCCTGCGCCGGCCCGCCTCCTGATCCCGGCCTCCCGGCCGGGCGGGCCGGGGCTCCACGCCGCCCCATCCCGCGATCCCGTCGGCGCGGGGACACCCGTGCCCGGCGAGGGGCAGGACACCCTGTGATCCTGTCGGCTCGGGGAGGATGAGTAGGGCCCGCGGGGCGGGGGAAGGATCTGGGGCATGGAGAGTGACGCGGACGGCGCGCGGCCGGTTGGCAGCCCGGCGGCGGGCGTGGTGCACAGCCTGGCGGAGCGCCACGAGACCCTCGCCACGGTGGAGTCGCTGACCGGGGGGCTGCTGGCCGCCTCGATCGTGGAGATCGCCGGGGTGAGCGGCATCTTCCGGGGCGGGCTGGTGGTCTACGCCACCGAGCTGAAGTCGCTGCTCGCCGACGTACCGGAGGATCTGCTGGCCGACCGCGGGCCCGTCGACCCGGACGTGGCGGTGGCCCTCGCGGAGGGCGGGCGGCGGCGCTGCGGGGCGCACTGGGGCCTGGCCACGACCGGGGTGGCCGGCCCGGAGCCGCAGGACGGCAAGCCGGTCGGGCTGGTCTACGTGGCGGTGGCCGGGCCCGCCGGCACCGACGTCCGGCGGCTCGACCTGGACGGCGGCCGCGACCACATCCGCTCCGCGGCGGTCGTCGAGGCGCTGCGGCTGCTCGCCGAGCGGATCCACGACACCGACGCGGGCGGAAGCGACGCCGACCGGGCCGACACCGCCACCGCCGGGCGGCGCTGAGCCGACCCCGAAGCGCAGCGCCGCAGGCCCGGCGAGCCCCGCGGGCCAAGCCGGGCGCCGCAGGCCGGGCCGGCCCCCGCAAGGCGGGCCGACGTCGCACCCCGGGGCTGACGTCGCACCCCGGGCCGATCCCACAGGCTGAGCCGACTCCGCAATCCGAGAGGCGGGGTGGGATGTCGGCGGGGCCGGCAACGGGTACGGTTGCGGGAAGGCTCCGACGGTCGGAGCCGGCACGACGTGCCGGACGGCCGTGCGGAACAGTGGTGTCCCTCAGGGGAGGTGCGAATGGTCCTGCTACGCCGGGTTATCGGTGACGCACTGCGGGCGCGCCGGCAGGGGCAGCACCGCACCCTGCGCGAGGTCTCCTCCGCCGCCAACGTCAGCCTGGGCTACCTCTCCGAGATCGAGCGCGGCCAGAAGGAGCCGTCCAGCGAGCTGCTGGCGGCGATCTGCGACGCGCTGGGCGCGCGCCTGTCCGAGCTGCTGCGCGAGGTCAGCGACACGGTCGCGCTCGCCGAGCAGATGCCGGGCGTGCTCGTGCCAGTGCAGGACGAGACCGTCGACACCGCGGGGGTGACCACGGTGCGCAAGGCCACCGGCCGGGGCGTGCACCAGGTCAGCTCCGACGGCAAGGTCGCCGTCCAGGTCCGCCAGGATTCGCCGCTGAAGGCCACGCTGCGCACCTCCCGCGTCCGCGGGGGCGACCGCGACGTGGTCTGCGCCGCCTGACCCACCCCCACCCCGTCCGCGTCTCATGGTCGCGGTGGCGACCGCCGCGTAGGGTTGATCGCGGACGGCGTCGGCGCTCGCTTCGCTGGCCGGTACGGATGCCCCGGTGGCGTCCGGCTGGGACGATGGAGCCACTGCCGCGCCGCAGCCGGCCAGGCCCGCCCGGCCCGGTCGAGGCGGAGCGACGCTACTGAGGGGATACCGCGGAGATGGCGAACCCGTTCGTCAAGGGTTGGAAGTACCTGATGGCGCTGTTCGGCGCCAGGATCGACGAGCACGCCGATCCCAAGGTGCAGATCCAGCAGGCCATCGAGGAGGCCCAGCGCCAGCACCAGACGCTCGTCCAGCAGGCCGCCGCGGTGATCGGCAACCAGCGGCAGCTGGAGATGAAGCTGTCCCGCCAGATGTCGGAGGTCGAGCGGCTCCAGGCCAACGCGCGCCAAGCCCTGGTCCTCGCCGACCAGGCCCGCGCCAAGGGCGACGAGGCCGAGGCCAACCGCTACGAGCACTCCGCGCAGACCCTGGCCACCCAGCTGGTCTCCGCCGAGCAGGCCACCGAGGACCTGAAGACCCTGCACGACCAGGCGCTGGGCGCCGCCGCCCAGGCCCGCCGGGCGGTCGAGAACAACTCGATGATCCTCCAGCAGAAGCTCGCCGAGCGCACCAAGCTGCTCAGCCAGCTGGAGCAGGCCAAGATGCAGGAGAGCGTGGCCCGCTCGCTGGAGTCGATGTCGGCGCTGACCGCGCCCGCCAGCACGCCCTCGCTCGACGAGGTGCGCGATCGGATCGAGCAGCGGTACGCCACCGCGATGGGCCGCGCGGAGCTGGCCGGCAACTCCGTCGAGGGCCGGATGCTGGAGATCCAGAAGGCGACCCTCGACTCGGCCGGCTCCGCCCGGCTGGAGCAGATCCGGTCGAGCATGGCCGGCGAGCAGCTCGGCGGCAAGCAGGAGCGGCCGCCCGTCGCGCGTACGGAACCCGCCGCGCCGGCCGCCGACCCGGCCGCCGCCGCCCGGCTGAACGAGATCCGGGCCAGCATGGGCCGGGAACGCGGCACCGGGGACACCACCGCCGCCGGCTGAGCCGGTCAGGTCTAGGAGGCAGCAGAGGTGGCAGACGAGCGCACGCGGTACTTCCGGCGCCTGAGCCGGTTGCGGCGGTCCGCCCGCCGGTGGAGCGTCACGGCAGGTGGCCTCGGCGGCGCGGCTGCCGTGCTGACGCCGTACGCCGGGCTCGGGCTGCCCGACGCGGCCTGGGCGGCCGGGGCGGGCGGCGCGCTGGTGCTCGCCGCCTGGCGTTGGGTCGACCTGCGCGCGCTGGCCGCCCAGCCGGCGCCGCCCGCGCTCGACCCGGCCGAGGCCGCCGCCCGGTCCCGCGCCAGGCTGGTCGCCGCCGTGGAGCGGCTCCCCGCCGGCCCCGGCGTGCTGGCCGAGGTGCGCCGGGTGCGCTCCCGGGTGGCGCTGCGCGGCACCAGCGCCGCCGAGCCGTGGGCCCGGCTGGACCGGGCCGCCCTCACCCTCGCCGGGATGGCCGGCCGGCTGACCGGGCTGGCCGGGCCCGCCCTGTCGGAGGCGGCCGACGCCGACCGGTCGCTGCGGGACCTCGCCGGCCGGGTGGCCAGTGTCGAACGCGCGCTGCGGCTCGCCCCCGCCGACGCCCGACCGCCGCTGGCCGAGGCGCACCGGGCGTTGACCGGCCAACTGGAGCAGGGCGTCGCGGCGTACGAGCGGCTGGTCGTGGCCGCAGCCGGCTACGTCGCCGAGGACGCCCGTCCCGACACCGACCACCCGGCCGCCGCCGCCCGCCTGACCGAGGCGACCGACCTGCTGCACGGGGTCGCCTCGGCGCTGGCCGAGCTGCGCGGTGTCGGCGCGCCGCTGCGCACTCCCTGATCACGGCGGCGTCGTGACCGGCACCGGGCCGGTGAACGGGGAGCTGCCGACGACGTTGAACGACCGGATGCGGTAGTGGTAGGTGACGCCCCGCGCCAGGCCGGTGTTGGTGAAGCCGCGGCCGGTGACGGTGAAGGTCGACACCTCCCGGCTGAACGCCGGGTCCAGCGCCCGCTGCACGATGAACCCCGCCCCCGGCCCGGTGGGGGTGCTCGCCGACCAGCCGAGGATCACCGTCGCCGTGTCGGGCCCGGGCGCCGTGGCGGTGGCGGTCACCCCCGTGGGCAGTCCCGGGGCCGGCGGCGTGGTCGCCCGGGCCACCGTCGACCAGGGTGACGCGGCCCCGAGATAGGTGGTCCGCACCCGGTAGTAGTACGTGGTGTCCGCGGCGACCGCGGCGTCGAGGTGGTTGTCGCCGACCCCGATCGCGGTGGTGCCCGGCCCGCTGCTGAAGGTCGGGTTGGTGGCCCGCTGCACGTCGATGCCGGTGGCGAAGGAACGGTTGGTCCAGCGCAGCGCGATCCGCAGCGGCGCGGCCGGCGGGATCGCCGCGGTCAGCCCGGCCGGCGCGGCGAGCTGCACCGACGCCGGCACGCTGTTGGACCAGGTGGAGCAGCTCACCGCGTTCTCCGCCCGGATCCGGTAGTGGTAGGTCACCCCGGGGGTGACGGTGGCGTCGGTGTAGCGGGTCGCCGTGGCCGCCACGGTGATCGCGGTCAGCCCCTGCGTGAAGGTGGCGTCGGTGGCCCGCTGGAGCAGGTGGCTGGTGGCCGCCGGGCGGCTGCCGTTGCCCGTCCAGGCCAGCGCGATCGCCGGCAGCGCGGTCGCCGAGCCCGGGGCCGGGGTCGCGGTCAGCCCGGTCGGCGCCCGGGGCGAGACCCGCAGCACCAGCGGCCGGGTCATGCCCTGGTCGCGGTGCCCGGCTAGCTGGCTGTGCCAGTGGTACTCCCAGCCGAGGTTGACGAGCTGGTTCACCACCAGCGACGGCCGGCCGTCGACCGGGCTGACCGGGGTCGAGCCGGTCCGGGCGCCGGCCGGCCGGGCCGGGTCGAGCAGCCGTACGCTGTCGCCGATCTTGAACGGAAGGGGCGGCGCGACGGGCCGCAGCGCGACGACCACGTCCTCCCGCGGGTTGACCCGGACCACCTGCTTCCAGCCCCGCTCGGCGGGGTGCGGCGGGCGGGTGGCGCCGTCCCAGCCGACCCGGTTGACCAGTTGGACGTCGCAGCCGGCGAACCGCACCGGCTGGGTCTGCCGGCTGTTGCCGCGGATGCGCCAGAGCTGGGTGCCGTCGGCGGGCGCGCCCACCGGAACGGCCGGATCGCTCACGTGCAGCACCTCGGTGGCCGGATCGGTCGGGCCGAGCGGCAGGGTGGCGGGATGCAACGGCCCGGCGTGCGGGTGCCCGACGCCCAACCGGCCGACGAGCCGGCCGTGCTCCGGCTCGAACGCCTGCTGCACCGCCTTCACCTCCAGCGGGAGGAGCACCGGGGCGGCCCCGGCGGTCGGCACGAAGCTGACCGTGGTGGCGTGCACCGGGACGACCGTCTCCCGGCCGGTGCGGGTGCCGAACGCCGCGTCGTACGCCGCCTGCGGCACGATCGGCGGGCGCTGGCTGGCCGCGTACGCGTGGGGCAGGCGGTCCCGCAGCCGGGCCAGGTCGTACGGCGGCGCCGGGGTGCCGGCGACCCGGAACTGGAGCAGCGTGCGGGTGTTCGGGCCGTACCCGGGGCGGGTCGGCGGCGCGCCGCCCTCGGCGGTGCGGTCCGGCGCGCCCGTGTGGTGGTCGGCGCGGGGGTCGAAGCCGGGCAGCGGGGCGGGGCAGTCGTTGTAGAGGATCACCGTGCCGCCCGGCGGCACCGTCGAGAAGTCCACCAGCACGTCGGCCACCTCGCCCGGGGCGAGCAGCAGCGCGTGCGAGTCGACGTTGAGCACGGTCGGGTCCCGGCGGTCGTACCGGTAGCCGACCGGCTGGTTGGGCACCACCACCGGCGTGGGGAGCAGGCCGCCCTCGTTGCCGATCTGGATCAGCTCCGGGCCGGCGGCGCGCGGGTCCGGGACGCCGCCCTCGCGCCCGTCCGTCGGCCAGCCCGCCGGACGGCCCGGCGCGCGGACCGCCTCCACCATCGGCACCTCCCCGGCGTCCGCGTCGACCAGGTCGCCCTCCGCGTCCCACATCGGGCCGTCCGAGCGGGCCCGGTAGAGCTGGAGGTTCAGGGCGCGGTCCAGGCAGGCGTTGAGGACCCGGAACCGGTACGTCCGCGGCGCGACCTCCAGGTACGGGTACGCGATCCCGTTGACCAGCATGGTGTCGCCGAACGCGTCCGGCACCGCCGACGGGTGCGGGACGCCGGGTGTCAGCGGCGGCTCGTCCGGGTCCGTGACCGGGTCGTGGTGCGGGTTCGGCACCGGGCCGGCGTCGGGCTTCCCGGGGTGTTCCCGCGGCCCGGGCACGTCGGCCGTACGCGACCACGGGCCGTAGTCCCACCGGCCGGTCGGGTTCGTCCCGTCGGCCCGGTGCGGGTTCTGCCGGGGCTGGTAGACGTGCGGGTGCCAGAGGCTGCCCCGGGAGCCCCAGCGGTCCCGGTCCCAGGTCGGGTCCTCGCCGGCGAGCTGGGTGTCGTCCGGCACGAACGTCTTGTCCTCGATCACCAGGGGGAGCTGGTCGGTGGGCAGCACGCCGTCGGCGACGAGTTCCTCCTCGGCCGGGTCGGTGAGCAGGTAGAGCGCGAGCTGCCCGGAGTAGACGGTCAGCCGGGCCAGGCCGACGGTGTTGTCGTGGAACCAGCACAGCCGCCCGCTCTGCTCGTTCGGGTAGTAGAGCGTCGTGGCGCCCGCGCCGGGCGGCGGCATGTCCGGGACGTGGGTCAGGCCGACCCCGCCCGGGTACGGGGTGATCTCGCCCGCCGGGGCCACCCACTGCCAGGGGTTGCCGGCGCTGATCCACCCGGTGTGCGCGCCCGCCAGCCGCAGCACCGCCCGGTTCTGCGGGTAGGGCGCGGGACCGTCGAGCGGGCCCGTCCCCGCGCCCTCCACGGTCGGGTCGACGGGCAGGAACAGCTCCCCGGCCCGGCCGGTGGGAAGGTGGTTGATGAACTTGACCCGGACCGGGCGGCCCCGGCGGGCCAGGATGACCGGGCCGAGGTGCCAGGGGCGCCCCGCCGGCACGACCGTGTTGTGCCCGTTGGCGTCCGTGCCGAGGTTGAGCTGCCGGTAGCCGCGCAGCCGGGTCGCCGGCAGGTCCCGGTGCAGCCGCTGCGCGTACTGCTCCAGGACGATCTCGTAGTAGTCGCAGCCCGGGTAGCTGATGGTGTCGGGCACCGCCACGGGCAGGTGGCCGCCCAACTGGGTGCGGCCGAGCGTGCCGAGGCCGGGCAGCGCGTCGACGAACTTGCGGATGCCGGTGCCGGGCACCACCCGGCCGTCGGCCCCGACGACCGGCAGCGGGCTGCGGGCGTAGTTGGGCACCGGGCCGAAGCAGCGCGGGACGGCCGCCGGGTCGAGGCTGGCCGGCGCCACGACGGGCTCCTCCGCGCGTCGGGCCGCCGGGACGGGCCCCGCCGGCCGGGATCCGGCGGTGGCGCCGTTCCCGGTGCGGGGCGCCGCCCGCTCCACCCATGGGATCCGGAGTCTGCGGAACAGGTCCATGGCTCTCCCCGGTGTCCGGGCGCGGGGCCCGCCACGGCGGCGTGGCGGCCCGGTCGCGCGTCGCTGACGATGCGTGAGGAGTCAACCGCAGCATGCGACTCGACGGCGGGGGTTAGGAAGTACCCAATCGTCCGTATCTGTGGCGCGGGCGTGACTTCCCGCCGCGCCGGCGGAGTGTCCCGCCCGACACGCCGGCCCCACGTCGGTCGGACGGTCGATGGAGGGCGGGCGGGTGGCGCCCGTCGTCCCCGCCCGCCGCCGGCTGACGGCGCCTCGGCGTCGTCAGCCGGCCGGGCGTTCGGGCTGGCAGACGGGGCACCAGTAGGTGACCCGCTCGCCCAGCTCCTCCTTCCGGATGGCGGTGCCGCACCGGCGGCAGGGCTGGGCGCGCCGCCCGTAGACGTAGCTGGTCTGCCCCCGGTGCAGCGACCCGGTGGTGCTCTGCGTCCAGCGGCCCCGGTTGGCCGCGAGCAGCTTCCGCGCCAGGGCCACGGTGCCGGCGAGATCCGGCACGGCGCGTACCGGAGTCCACGGGGACACCCCGCGCAGGAACAGGACCTCGCACTTGTAGAGGTTGCCGACGCCGGCCAGGTTGCGCTGGTCCAGCAGGGCCTCGCCGATGGTGGCGTCCGGGTGGGCGGCCAGCCGGCGTACCGCCTCGGTCGGGTCCCAGTCCGCCCCGAGCAGGTCGGGGCCGAGGTGGCCGACCAGCGAGTCCTCCTCGGCCGTCGGCACCAGCGACAGCTCGTGCAGGTGGTAGCCGACAGCCACCGCCTGCGGGGCGCGCAGCACCACCCGGATCAGGTGTGCCGGCCGGGCGGTCCACCGTTCCCCCGGCGCGTACGCCCGCCAGGCGCCCTCCATCCGCAGGTGCGAGTGCAGCGTCCAGCGCGCCCCGCCGCCTTCCGGCGGGGCGTCTCCCGGTGGGGCGTCTCCTGCCGGCGGGGCGACCAGGCGGAGCAGCAGGTGCTTGCCCCGGCTGGCCGACTCCCGCACCGTCCAGCCGGTGAGGTCGGTCGCGGCGAGCTGCGGCACCCGGAAGTCGCTGCCGGTCAGGCGGGCGCCCGCCAGCGCGCGGTGCAGGACGCGGGCGGTGTTCCAGACGGTGTCGCCTTCGGGCACCCGTCCATCCTCCCCCGCCGCCCGGGACCCGGCGGCGGTCACCCGGCCGCCACGCGCGGCAGGCGGCCGTCGGCTACCCGTGCCAGCTCACCGGGCCGCGACGCGCGGCAGGTGGCCGTCGGCTACCCGCACCAGCTCACCCGGCCGCGACGCGCAGCAGGTCGCCCGGCGCCACCGTGAGCAGGTCGACCGCCCGGCCGCCGTTGACCGCCACCGCGACCAGTCCGGCCGAGTCGGCGTGCACCACCAGCCCGCCCGCCGGGGCGTCCCCGAAGGTGCGGCCGTGCACGGCCTCGCGCCCGGCCCCCGGCCCGACGTCCGGCCGTACCCGCACCCGGGCCGGCAGCGGCGCCAGCAGGTCGGCCGGCGCGGCCAGTTGGACGTTGCCGAAGTGGTCCACGGTCAGCACCTCGGCGGTGAAGCCCGCCGACTCCGGCCGGACGACCGGCGCCGGCAGCCGGACCAGGGTCGCCGGGTCGACGGCCGGGCCGCCCCCGGACAGCGGGGCGCCGAGCGCCAGCCGCGCGGCCACGGGCGCGAAGACGTCCCGGCCGTGGAACGTGCGGGACACCTCGGGCGCGAGCCAGTCCGGCGCGGTCAGCTCGACGGCCGCGGTGACCCCGCCCAGCGCATCGGCGGCGTCGACGAGCAGGCCGTTGTCCGGCCCCACCAGCAGCCCGCGCGGCGCGGCCAGGGCGACGCCCCGGCGGGCGGTGCCGACGCCGGGGTCGACCACCGCCACGTGCACGCCCTCGGGCAGGTGGGGCACGGTCTGCGCCAGCACCGCCGCGCCCCGGCGCACGTCGGCCGGCGGCACCAGGTGGGTCACGTCGATCACCCGGGCGGCCGGCGCGAGCCGGGCGATCACCCCGTGGCAGGCGGCCACGAAGCCGTCGGCGAGACCGTAGTCGGTGGTCAGCGAGATCCAGGGGGTCCGGTCCATGCCGGGCAGGTTAACCGCCGGCGGTGAGCGGCAGTTCCAGGACCAGCTCGTCGTGCAGCGGGATGCCGTCCTCGCCGACGACCGGGATGCCCGGCTTGAGCCGGCGGGCCCGGTCCACCGCGCCCCGGTCGACGCGTACCAGCCGCAGCCCGCGTCGCTGGTAGAACCGCAGCGCCCGCAGGTTGTCGTTCGTCGTGACGAGCCACAGCCGGGTCAGGCCCGCCGCCCGGGCCACGTCCGCGGCGGCGGCCAGCAGCGCCGTGCCGACGCCCCCGCCGGGCGTCGCCGCGGCCACGCTGACGACCTCCAGCCCGTCGCCGTCGCCGTGGTGGGCGAGCGCCCCGACGATCGCGCCGGCGCCGTCGACCGCCACCAGCGTGGGCAGCGTACGCAGGTCGTAGCGGGTGTCGTGGGCGACGACGTACGGGCCGCCCCACTCGCGTTCGTGCAGCGCGTCGACCGCCGCGCGGTCCCCGGCCCGGGCCGGTCGGACGGTCACCCCGGTCATCGTCGGCTCCCCTCGTCGACCGGCTCGGGAGCCTACCGTCGCCGGTGCGGGCGGGCACCCGGGATTCGGGGTCGACCGGGCGCTGGCGGATATGGGACAGCCGGATGGCCGACCGGCCACTGGCCGGGACGGGACCGGGTTGGGCAGACTGCCAGGGGTGACCAACCGGAGCCTGCCCGCCGTCGCGGCGCTCGTGATCGCCGCCGCCCTGACCGCCGCCTGCGGAGACGACGCGGAGGAACCGCCCCGCGCCGCGCCCCCGGCCGCCTCGGCGTCGACGCCGGCCGCCGACGTGCCGTCGGGCCCCACGGCGGGGCCCGGGACGGCCACCCCGCCCGCCGCCCCGCCCGCCGCCACGCCCACCGGCGCGGCTCCGGCCGGCCCGAGCACCGGGACCACGGAGCGTCGCCCCGCGAGTCCGCCGCCGGTGGAGTTGCCCGTCCGGCCGACCGGGACGCCCGGCGCGCGGCAGGTCGTCGACGCGTTCAAGGCGGCCGGGCTGAAGGTGCCGAATCCGCGGGACCGCTCGGTCGACTGCGGGCCGGACGGCCTCGGCCTGGGCTGCTCCGAGCTGATCGCCACCGACGCCGTCACCGTCTACGTCTTCCCGGACGAGTCGAGCGCCAGCGACATCGCCGAGACCTGGAGCGGCCAGTCCTTCCGGCGCGGCGCGGTGGTGCTCAACTACCTGGAGGCGAGGACGCCGGCGGCCGACCGCGCCAGGTACGAGAAGGTCCTCACCGGCCTGCGCTGACGCGCCCGGCCACCCCACCTCCGGCCACCCCGTCTCCGGCCACCCCGCCTCCGGCCACCCCGCCTCCTGGCTGCCGGGCCAACTCGCCTCCCGGCCGCCGGGCCACCTCGCTCCCCGGCCACTTCGTTTCCCGGCTACCTCGCCACCCGGCCACCCGCCGTCGTCCGGGCCCGGCCGTGTACGGCCGGTGGTGGGGCGCGTGGTTCAGCCGCGCAGGCGCAGGCCGCGTGGGGTGGCCCGGAAGCCGGCGGCGGTGAGCGCGTCGCGCAGCGGCGAGGAGCGTACCGACTCGCCGTCGGCCCGCTCCACCGACATCGCGCCCAGCGCGCCGGAGTGGACCGCGTCGGCGAGCGCCTTGCCGGCCGCCGCCAGCGTGTCGGCGTCGTCGGTGAAGGAGAGGATGGTCCGCCCGCCGCGCTCGACGTAGAGCACCAGGTCGCCGGCGACCAGTACCACCAGGGCGCCGGCCTTGCGCCCCGCCCGGTGCCCGGTCGCCGGGGCGGCCCCGTCGCCCGAGTCGACCACCCGTTCGGGCCAGGGCAGCGCCGCCCCGTACGGGTTGGCCGGGTCCGTCGCGGCGAGCACCAGGGTGGGCCCGCCGCGTCCCCGCCCGCCGTCGGTCGGCTCCGCGAGCGCCCGGATGCGGTCCACCGCGCCCGGCACCGCGAACTGCGCCGCGCCCAGCCCCTCGACGAAGTAGCCCCGCCGGGCCGCGCCGCGCTCCTCCAGCGCGGAGAGCACCGGATAGACCGCGGCGAACCCGCCGGTCACCTGCTCGGCCACGACCGCCCCCCGGGTCACCACGCCGTGCCGTTCGAGCAGCACGTCGGCCAGGGCGGCGGCGCGGCGCGTGGGGTCGGTGTCGCGCTCCGGCAGGCGGGACCAGCGCCCGGCGACGGTCGGTGGGCCGCCTCGAGTCGGCAGGGCCATCCGCCCGGGGCGGCGGTAGCGGGTGCGCGGCGCGGTCGGGCGGGACCGGTGCGCCCCGCCACCGCGGAGCACCGCCCGCAGCGGGGCGAGGGTGTCGTTGGTGAGGTGACCGGCCCAGACCAGGTCCCAGACGACCGCGGTCAACGCGGCGTCGTCCGTCGAGCCCACCCGGTCGGACAGCGAGCGGAAGAACAGTGCCTGCCCGTCGCCGAGCGCCGCCAGCACCGCGTCGTGCAGCGGGGTGCGGGTGAGCGCCTCGTCGGGCAGGGGCAGCAGCAGCGGGGCGGCGTCCGCGTACGCGAGGGTGACCCAGCCGTCCCCGCCGGAGATCGCCCCCGAGCCGGCCCAGAGCACCTCGCCGCTGGCGCACAGCTCGTCGAGCTGGGCGGGGGAGTAGTCGGCGACCCGGCCGGGCAGCACCAGGCGTTCCAGGGCCGACGCCGGCACCGCCGCCCCCTGGAGCTGCTCGATCGTCGCGGCCAGCGCCTCCACCCCGCGCGCCGAAGAGCCGACCTGCTGCCACCGGGGCAGGAACGCGGCCAGCGCGCGGGGCGGCACCGGCTCGATCTCCCGGCGCAGGGCGGCGAGGGACCGGCGGCGCAGCAGGCGCAGCACCTCCGCGTCGCACCACTGGGTGCCGGCCGTGTCGGGGCTGAACTCGCCGGAGACGACCCGCCCGGTGGCGGCGAGCCGACGCAGCGCCTGCTCCACCACGGCGACCCCGAGCCCGAACCGGGCGGCGCAGGTGGCGGCCGCGAACGGGCCGTGCGTACGCGCGTAGCGGGCGACCAGGTCGCCCAGCGGGTCGGCCACCGGGGCGAGGTACGCCTCGGCGACCCCGACCGGCAGGGCCACGCCGAGGGCGTCGCGCAGCCGGGCCGCGTCCTCGACACCCACCCAGCGCTCCTCGCCGGCGATGCGCACCCGCAGCACCCGGCGGGCGGCCGCCAGCCCGGTCAGCCATTCCACGGGCGCGCCCCGCTCGGCCAGCTCGGCCTCGGACAGGTCGCCGACCACCCGGAGCAGCTCGACCACGTCCTCCGCGTCGCGCGGGCGGCGCTGCTCGGCCAGCCAGCGCAGCTGCCGCTCGGTCTCGGCCAGCACCGCCGGGTCGAGCAGCTCGCGCAGGTCGACGCGGCCGAGCAGCTCGCCGAGCAGGGCCGAGTCCAGCGCCAGCGCGGCGGCCCGGCGCTCCGCGAGCGGGGCGTCGCCCTCGTAGAGGAAGGCCCCGACGTAACCGAACAGCAGCGACCGGGCGAACGGCGACGGCTGGGCCGTCTCCACCTCGACCAGGCGCACCTTGCGGGCGGCCAGGTCGCGCATCAGCTCCGCCAGCGCGGGCTGGTCGAAGACGTCCTGGAGGCACTCCCGGGCGGCCTCGAGGGTGACGGGAAAGTCGGCGTACTCGCGGGCGACGTCGAGCAGCTGGGCGGCGCGCTGGCGCTGCTGCCACAGCGGCTGGCGGCGGCGCGGGTCGCGGCGGGGCAGCAGCAGCGACCGGGCGGCGCACTCCCGGAACCGGGACGCGAACAGCGCGGAGGTGCCGACCGACTCCTCGACGAGCTGCGTGATCTCCTCCGGCTCGAAGACCACCACGTCGGCGCCCGGTGGCTCGTCGGCCGTGTCCGGCAGGCGGACGACGATGCCGTCGTCGGACGGCATCACCTGGGCGTCCACCCCGTAGCGCTCGGCGAGCCGGCGACTGATCGCCAGCGCCCAGGGCCCGTTGACCCGGGCGCCGAGCACGCTGTGGACGGCCAGCCGCCAGTCGCCCAGCTCGTCGCGGAACCGCTCGACCACCACGGTGCGGTCGTCGGGCAGGGACCGGGTGGCGGCCCGCTGCTCGCGCAGGTAGGCCATCAGGTTGCCGGCGGCCCAGTCGTCGAGCCCGCCGGCCCGCAGCGCGGCGACGGCGGCCTCGTCGTCCTGCCGCAGCAGGGCGCGCACCCGGGCGCCGATGGCCCGGCCCAGCTCGACGGGCCGGCCGAGCTGGTCGCCCTTCCAGAACGGCATCTTCGCCGCCTGCCCGGGGGCCGGGGAGACCAGCACCCGGTCGGGCGTGATCTCCTCGATCCGCCAGGACGAGGAGCCGAGCAGGAAAACGTCGCCGACCCGCGACTCGTAGACCATCTCCTCGTCCAGCTCGCCGACCCGGGCGGCCCGTTCGGCGCCGGCCAGGAAGACGCCGAAGAGCCCCCGGTCGGGGATGGTGCCGCCGCTGGTCACCGCGAGCCGCTGCGCGCCGGGCCGGCCGGTGAGCGTGTCGGTGGCGCGGTCCCAGACCAGCCGGGGCCGCAGCTCGGCGAACGCGGTGGACGGGTAGCGGCCGGAGAGCATGTCGAGCACGGCGTGCAGGGCCGAGTCGGGCAGCTCGGCGAAGGGCGCCGCCCGGCGGACCAGGACGGCCAGGTCGCCGACCTGCCACGGCTCCAGCGCGACCATGGCGACGATCTGCTGGGCCAGCACGTCGAGCGGGTTGCGCGGATAGTGCAGCTCCTCGATGGCGCCACCGCCCATCCGCTCGGCCACCACCGTGCAGGACAGCAGGTCGCCCCGGTGCTTGGGGAAGACCACACCCCGGGAGACCGCGCCGACCTGGTGCCCGGCCCGGCCCACCCGCTGCAGGCCGGCGGCCACGCTGGGCGGCGCCTCGATCTGCACCACCAGGTCGACCGCGCCCATGTCGATGCCCAGCTCCAGGCTGGAGGTGGCCACCACGGCGGGCAGTTGGCCGGACTTGAGCGCCTCCTCGATGTGCTTGCGCTCCTCCCGCGAGACGCTGCCGTGGTGGGCGCGGGCGATCACGGTCGGCGCGCCGGCCGCCCCGCCCGCCTGGGCCATCATCTCGGCCGGCGTGCGGCGCGCCGGGCCGGCGAAACCGCCCGACACGCCGGTGCCCCGGGCCGGGCTGGCGGGGCCGCTCCGCGCGCCCGTGCCCCGGTCGAAGCTGGCGGGGCCGCCCCACGCGTCGACGCCCCGGGCCGGCGCGGCCCCGTCGCGCTCGGCGTCGAGACCGGCCAGCTCGTCGGCGGCCAGCTCGTTGAGCCGCGCGCAGAGCCGCTCGGCGGAGCGCCGCGAGTTGGTGAAGACGATGGTCGAGCGGTGCGCCCGGATCAGGGAGAAGACGCGCTCCTCGACCGCCGGCCAGATCGACGCCCGGCGTGGCCCGAGCCCGCCGAGGTCGTCCTCCGGCGGCTCCTGCTCGTCGAGGCGGGTCATGTCCTCCACCGGCACCTGGACGCTGACCTCGATCGTCTTGGCGGTGGGCGGGGCGACGACGTCGACGGGTCGGGCGCCGCCGAGGAAGCGGGCGCACGCGTCGACCGGCCGGACCGTGGCCGACAGGCCGATCCGCTGCGCCGGCGCGGGCAGCAACTCGTCGAGGCGTTCCAGGGAGAGCGCGAGGTGCGCCCCGCGCTTGGTGCCGGCCACCGCGTGCACCTCGTCGACGATGACCGTCTCGACGCCGCGCAGGGAGTCGCGGGCGGCGGAGGTCAGCAGGAGGAACAGCGACTCGGGCGTGGTGATGAGGATGTCCGGCGGGGTGCGGGCGAACGCGCGCCGCTCGTCGGCCGGGGTGTCGCCGGTGCGCATCCCCACGGTGATCTCCGGCGGGGCGACGCCCAGCCGGGTGGCGGCCTGCCGGATCCCGGCGAGGGGCGTGCGCAGGTTGCGCTCGACGTCGACCGCGAGCGCCTTGAGCGGGCTGACGTAGAGCACCCGGCAGCGGTGCCGGCGGTCGGCCGGGGCCGGCTCGCGGGCCAGCCGGTCGAGCGACCAGAGGAACGCGGCGAGCGTCTTGCCGGAGCCGGTGGGGGCGACCACCAGCGCGTTGCGGCCGGCGGCGACGGAATTCCAGGCGCCGGCCTGGGCGGCGGTGGGCGCGGCGAAGGCGGCGGTGAACCATTCCCGGGTGGCCGCGCCGAAACCCGCCATCGCATCCGTCACGCCATCCATCCTGCCCCGGCCGTCTGACATCCGGTCGCCGGGCGGGCGCTGATTGTGTCCTGGTCCGGTTCATACGCGATGGTTGTGCCGTTCAATGCGTTAAGTCTTACTTAACTGCTTGCTTGTGGCGCGCAACATAAAGTAACTTCACTCGCAGCCGACCGGGGTGGAGGGGATCGGATGACCGTCGAGCAGCGGAGCTTCGAGCCCGGCACCGACGTGCTCATCCGTAAGGTCGACAGTCATCTCGCCGCCGTCCGCGCCGGTCTCGCCGGGCCGGAGCTGGAGCTGGCCGAGCGGCTGGCCGCGGCGCTGCGGGAGCTGGTCGTCTCCACCGCCCAGGCCAGCGCCGCCGACCGGGGCCAGGTGCGCGCCGCGGTGCACTACTTCGTGCTGCGCCGGGAGAGCCGGGGCCGGCTGCTGTCGGTGCGGTCGCTCGCCGCCGCCCAGCGGGTGGTCAACAAGGTCGTGCTCCAGCTCGACCGCCCCGACCTGGTGGTGGAGACGCGCCGGGAGCGCCCGGCCCGGGAGTCCGCCGTCCCCGCCGCCGACGTCACCATCGCCTGACCGCGCCGCGCCCGGCCCGTGCCCGGCACCGACGGAGATCGGCAGGGCCGACCGAGGGTACGAATTCCCGCAAAACGGCCCGGCGGGCGGTCATCTGGCGTCTGATCGCACCTAGGTGCCGGCCCACCTCCGGCGCGCGCCGCTGCCACCTCGACCGGGAGTGCGGGTGCTCGTACTGCTGATCCTCCACCTCGTGGCGGCCCTCCTGGCGCCGCTGCTGGTCCGGCGGTGGGGTCCGCGCGCCTGCTACGCGCTGGCGCTGGCGCCGGCCGCCGCCTTCGGCTGGGCGCTGGCCCGCACGCCCGCCGTCCGCGACGGCGGGGCGGTGGTGGAGACGTACCCGTGGATCCGGCAGCTCGGGCTCGACCTGGCGCTGCGGCTGACCACCCTGTCCTGGCTGATGACCCTGCTCGTCGGCGGCGTCGGCGCGCTGGTCCTGGTCTACAGCGCCCGCTACTTCGGCCCCGGGTCGGTCGGGATGGCCCGCTTCGCGGCCGTGCTGGTGGCCTTCGCCGGGGCGATGCTGGGGCTGGTCCTCGCCGACGACCTGCTGCTGCTCTACGTCTGCTGGGAACTGACCACGATCTTCTCGTACCTGCTGATCGGGCACAGCACGGAGCGGCGCGCCAGCCGCTGGGCGGCCGCCCAGGCGCTGACCGTGACCACCCTCGGCGGGCTGGCCATGCTGGTCGGGTTCATCATGCTCGGCCACCACGCCGGCGGCTACCGCTGGTCCGAGATCGCCGCCGGTCCGCTGCCCGACGGGGCGTACCTGGTCACGGCGGTGCTGCTGATCCTGGCCGGGGCGCTGGCCAAGTCGGCGGTGCTGCCGTTCAGCTCCTGGCTGCCGGTGGCGATGGCGGCCCCGACGCCGGTCAGCGCGTACCTGCACGCCGCCGCGATGGTGAAGGCCGGCGTCTACCTGATCGGGCTGCTCGCCCCGGTGCTGGCGGGCGTCGGCCCGTGGCGGCCGGTGGTGGTGGTCGCCGGCCTGGCGACCATGCTGGTGGGAGGCTGGGCGGCGCTGCGGCAGACCGACCTGAAGCTGCTGCTGGCGTACGGCACGGTCAGCCAGCTCGGCCTGCTCGCCGTGGTCGTCGGGGCGGGCACCCCCGACGCCGCGCTGGCCGGCGTGGCCATGCTGCTGGCCCACGCTCTGTTCAAGGCGGCGCTGTTCCTCGTCGTCGGCATCGTCGACCACGGCGCCGGCAGCCGCGACCTGCGGGAACTGTCCGGCCTGGGCCGGCGGGCGCCGCTGCTGGCCACCGTCGCGGTGCTCGCCGCCGCCTCGATGGCCGGCCTGCCGCCGCTGGTCGGCTTCGTCGCCAAGGAGGCCGTGCTGGCCGCCTTCACCGACCGGCCCGTGGTCCTCGCCGTGCTGGTGGCCGGCACCGCGCTCACCGTCGCCTACAGCGCCCGGTTCGTCTGGGGCGCGTTCGCCACCCGGCCCGGCGTGGAGCCGTCCGACCCGGGGCGGATCCCCGTGCCGATGCTCGCCCCGCCGGCCCTGCTGGCCGCCCTCGGGCTGGTCGCCGGCCCGGCAGCCGGGATCCTCGACGGCCTGCTCGCCCCGTACGCCGAACTCTTCGGCACGGTCGGCGGGCACCTGGCGCTGTGGCACGGCCTCAGCCCCGCGCTCGGCCTCTCCGCCGTCGCCGTGGCCGGCGGCGCGGCGCTGCACGCGCTGCGCGGCCCCCTCGCCCCGGCGCTGGCCCGGCTGCACGTCCCGGTCAGCGGCAACCAGGGGTACGAGTGGGTCATCGGCCGGTTCGACCGGCTGGCCATCGAGGTCACCAGCGTCACCCAGCGGGGTTCGCTGCCGCAGTACCTCGGGATCATCCTGCTCGCCTTCGCGGTGCTGCCCGGCGGGGCGATGCTGGCCACCCGGCCGTGGCAGGACCGGATCGACCCCTGGGACAGCCCGTTGCAGGTCGTGGTGGTGGCCGTGGTGACCGTGGCGGCGGTGCTGGGGGTGGGCGCCCGGCGGCGGCTGACGGCGATGCTGCTGGTGGGGATGACGGGCTACGGCAGCGCGATGCTCTTCGTGCTCTACGGCGCGCCGGACCTGGCGCTGACCCAGTTCCTCGTCGAGACCGCCACCATCGCGGTGTTCGTGCTGGTGCTGCGCCGGCTGCCCGAGCGGTTCTCGGCCCGCCCGCGCCGTCGCCGCTGGGTGCGCCGGGCGATCGGCGTGGCGGCCGGCGTGGTGGCGGCCGGGCTGGCGCTCACCGCCGCGGCGGCCCGGGACGCGCCGACCATCTCCGACGCCTTTCCCGACCTCGCCGTCAGCCAGGGGTACGGCCGCAACGTGGTCAACGTGACCCTCGTCGACATCCGCGCCTGGGACACCATGGGGGAGTTGGCGGTGCTGGTGGTCGCCGCGACCGGCGTGGCCAGCCTGATCTTCCAGCGGTCCCGCACCGGCCCGCGTCCGCGCCGACCCGAGCCGGCGGGTCCGGCGCACCGGCCGGGTCGCCCGGTCTGGCTGCGCGGTGGCGCGACCCTGCACGAGCGGCAGCGCTCCATCGTGCTGGAGGTGGTCACCCGGCTGATCTTCCACACCGTGGTGGTCTTCTCCCTGTTCCTGCTCTTCTCCGGCCACAACGCCCCGGGCGGCGGGTTCGCCGGCGGCCTGGTGGCGAGCCTGGCGCTGGTCGTGCGCTACCTGGCCGGCGGCCGCTACGAGCTGGCCGAGGCCGCCCCGGTCGGCGCCGGCACGGTGCTCGGCGCCGGCCTGTTCGTCTCGATCGGCACGGGGGTGATCGCGCTGCTGGCGGGCGGGTCGGTGCTCGAGAGCGCCCGGATCGACCTGTGGTTGCCGCTGATCGGCGACTTCTACGTGATCACGTCCCTCTTCTTCGACGTCGGGGTCTATCTCGTCGTGGTCGGGCTGGTGCTGGACATCCTGCGCAGCCTCGGCGCGGAGGTGGACCGGCACATCGAGGCGGCCGACGTCTCCGGCGGCGGGCTGCGCGTCGACCGGGGCGGGGAGCGGACGTGAGGCCGGGGGTGGAGGGGCCGACGCTGGTGCTGGTCGTCGCCGTCGGCGTGCTGGTCGGTTGCGGGGTCACCCTGCTGCTGGAGCGCAGCCTGACCCGGATCCTGCTCGGCGTCATCCTGATCAGCAACGGGGTCAACGCGCTCATCCTGATGGGTGGACGTGCCGGCGCGGCCCCGGTGGTGGGCACCGCGCCGACCGACCGGCTGAGCGACGCGCTGCCGCAGGCCATGATCCTCACCGCGATCGTGATCACCTTCGGGCTGACCGCGTTCCTGCTGGCCGTGAGCTACCGAAGCTGGTACCTGACCGGCGACGACGAGGTCCCCGACGACATCGAGGACCGGCAGATCAGGCGGGCGGCGGAGCGCAACGAGGCCCTCGCCGCCGACCTCGGCGGCGAGGGCGCGGACGCCGACCCCGAGCAGGTGGACCCCGAGCTGCCGCGCCGGCTCCGGCCCGGGGACGGTCCCGGATGACCGGGTACGCGGAAGGGGTCGTCCCGTGAGCGCCCTCGTGCCGCTGCCGGTGGTGGTGCCGCTGCTGGGCGCGGCGCTGACCCTGCTGCTCGCCCGGTGGCCCCACCTGCAACGGGCCGTCAGCGTGGCCTGCCTCGCCGGCACGCTGCTGGTGGCGGTGCTGCTGCTGGTGCAGGCATACCGGCACGGGCCGGTGGTGGTGCAGGTCGGCGGGTGGCCGGCGCCGGTGGGCATCGTGCTGGTCGCCGACCAGTTGGCCGCGCTCATGCTGGTCGTCTCGTCGGCGGTGACGCTGTGCGTGCTGCTCTACTCCGTCGGGCAGGGCCAGGGGGACTTCGGCGAGACCGTCCCGGTGACCATCTACCACCCCACCTACCTGGTGCTGACCGCCGGCGTGACGAACGCGTTCCTCGCGGGCGACCTGTTCAACCTCTTCGTCGGGTTCGAGATCCTGCTGGCCGCGAGCTTCGTGCTGATCACCCTCGGCGGCACCGAGACGCGGATCCGCACCGGCTCGACGTACGTGGTGGTCAGCATCCTCTCCTCGATGCTGTTCCTCACCGCGGTGGGCCTCGTGTACGCGGCCACCGGCACGCTGAACATGGCCCAGCTCGCCCACCGGCTGGACGCGCTGCCGGACGGCGTACGGCTGAGTCTGCAGCTGATGCTGCTGCTCGCCTTCGGGGTCAAGGCGGCGGTCTTCCCGCTCTCGGCCTGGCTGCCGGACAGCTACCCGACCGCGCCGGCGCCGGTCACGGCGGTCTTCGCCGGCCTGCTCACCAAGGTCGGCGTCTACGCGATCATCCGGACCGAGACGCTGCTCTTCCCCGGCGGCCAGGTCGCCGGGCTGCTGATGGTGGTGGCCGGGCTGACCATGGTGGTCGGCATCCTCGGCGCGGTGGCCCAGTCCGACATGAAGCGGCTCTTCTCGTTCACCCTGGTCAGCCACATCGGCTACATGATCTTCGGGGTGGCGCTGAGCACCGTGGCCGGGCTGTCCGGCGCCATCTTCTACGTGGTGCACCACATCACCATCCAGACCACGCTGTTCCTGGTCGCCGGGCTGGTCGAGGAGCGGGCCGGCAGCACCGACCTGCGTCGCATCGGCGGGCTGGCCCGGGTGGCGCCGCTGCTCGCGGTGCTCTTCTTCGTGCCGGCCATGAACCTCGCCGGCGTGCCGCCGTTCTCCGGTTTCCTCGGCAAGCTCGGCCTGCTCCAGGCCGGGGTGGCGGCGGGCGAGCCGCTGCCCGGTGTGCTGGTCGCGGCCGGGGCCGTGACCAGCCTGCTCACCCTCTACGTGGCCTCGCGGGTGTGGAACATCGCCTTCTGGCGCGCCCCCCGGCTGGCCACCGCCGAGCCGGTGGTCCGGCTGCCCGGGCTGATGGTCGGCGCGACGGTCGCGCTGGTCGCGCTGGGGCTGGTGCTGACCGTCGTCGCCGGGCCACTCTTCGACGTCACCGCCGACGCGGCCGTCGACCTGCGGGAGCGCACGCCGTACATCCGTTCCGTGCTGCCCGGCGGCGCGCCGTGAGCGCGGAGTCCGGCGCGCCGTCGCGGGGGCGGGCGGTGCGGTGGCGGGACCAGCTGATCGCCCTCGGCTGGCTGGTGCTGGTCTGGTGCCTGCTCTGGGGGACGTTCTCCTGGGGCAACCTGGTCGGCGGGGTGCTGGTGGCCGGGGCGGTGCTGCTGTTCTTCCCGCTGCCGCCGGTCACCTTCGGTGGGCGGCTGCGCCCCGGACCGCTGCTGGTCTTCCTGGTGCGTTTCGTCGGCGAGCTGGTCAGCGCCAGCCTGCACGTCGCCCGGATCGCGGTGCAGCCGGGCTGCCGGCCGCGGGGCGCGATCATCGCGGTCCGGTTGCGCGTGCGCACCGACCTGAACCTGGCGCTCACCGCCGAGGCGATCTCGTTGGTGCCGGGCACGCTGATCGTCGAGGTGGACCGGGACGCCGGGGTCCTCTACGTGCACGTGCTCGACGTCCGCGGCCCGCAGGACCTGACCGACAGCCGGGAGCGGATCCTCGCCGTCGAGCGGCGGATCGTCCGGGCGGTCGGCTCCGCCGCGGAGCTGCGCCAGGTGGACACCGATCCCGTCGAGAGGGGGCCTGGACCGTGACCGCGTTCCTCGTCGTCGTCCTCACCGTCCTGTTCTCGGTGACCGCGCTGCTCGCCCTGATCCGGCTCTACCGGGGGCCGTCCCTGATCGACCGGGTGGTCGCCGCCGACATGCTGCTCGCCACGATGGTCGGCGCGGTCGGCGCCGAGGCGGCGGTGAACCGCCACGCCACCACCCTGCCGGTGCTGGTGGTGCTCTCCCTGCTCGGCTTCGTCGGCTCGGTGTCGCTGGTCCGCTTCGCCGCCCGCGAGAAGGAGGAGGCGTGATCGGCACGGTCGCCGACTGGGTCGGCGCCGGCTGCCTGGTGGCCGGCGCGCTGCTGAGCCTCGCCGCCGGGATCGGGGTGCTGCGCTTCCCGGCCACGCTGGACCGGATGCACGCGGCCACCAAGCCGCAGGTGCTGGGGGTGCTGCTCCTGCTGCTCGGCGTGGCGCTGCGGCTGCGCGCCCCGGCCGACCTGGGCATGGTGGCCCTGGTCGCGCTCTTCCAGCTCGCGACCGCTCCGGTGGCGGCACAGATGATCGGCCGGGCCGCCTACCGCACCGGCCGGGTGGACCCCGACCTCCTCGACGCCGACGAACTCGCCGACCGCTGACGGGCGTCCCAATTCGGGGAATGCGGCGATTCTGAGTCTTGTGTATTGCCGGGGGACGGGTCCCGCTGCACGCTTTCGCAGTGATGACCGTCGATCAATGGTCGTCCACCGGTGACCGCCCACCCGACGGGAGCCGAGACTCCGCCCCCACCCGGAGGACCCATGAGACCTCGTACCCCCCGCTCCGCCTGGCTGGCCGCGGCGGCCGTGGCGGCGGCGGTCGTGACCGCCTCCTCGGCGACCGCCGCGCCCACCGGCACCGCCGCCCCTGCCGTTCCGGCTGCCCCGGCCGCGCCTGCCGCCGCTCCCGGCGCCGGACCGGCGGCGCTGGCGGCGCCCGACGTCCCGCTGGCCAACGTGAAGGCCCACCTGTCCCAGTTCCAGTCCATCGCCACCGCCAACGGCGGCAACCGGGCGCACGGCCGCCCCGGCTACCTCGCCTCCGTCAACTACGTCAAGGGACACCTCGACGCGGCCGGGTTCAGCACCGTGGTGCAGTCGTTCACCTACAACGGCGCCACCGGCTACAACCTGATCGCCGACTGGCCGGGCGGCGACCCGAACCAGGTGGTCATGACCGGGGCGCACCTGGACAGCGTCTCCGCCGGCCCCGGCATCAACGACAACGGCTCCGGCTCGGCGGCGATCCTGGAGACCGCCCTCGCGGTGGCCCGCAGCGGCCTCACCCCCACGAAGCACCTGCGCTTCGGCTGGTGGGGCGCCGAGGAACTGGGGCTGCGCGGCTCGCAGTACTACGTGAACAACCTGCCGTCGACCGAGCGCACCAAGATCAAGCAGTACCTCAACTTCGACATGGTCGGCTCGCCCAACGCCGGCTACTTCGTCTACGACGGCGACAACTCCGACGGGGTGGGCTCCGGGCCCGGCCCGGCCGGCTCGGCGCAGATCGAGCAGACCATCCAGGCGTACTTCGCCTCGATTGGCGTGCCGACCCGGGGCACCGACTTCGACGGCCGCAGCGACTACGGGCCGTTCATCGGCGTCGGCATCCCGGCCGGCGGCACCTTCACCGGCGCCGAGGGCATCAAGTCCAGCACCCACGCCTCGCTCTGGGGCGGCACGGCGGGCCAGGCGTTCGACCCCTGCTACCACCGGTCCTGCGACACCACCGCCAACATCAACGACACGGCGCTGGACCGCAACGCCGACGCGATCGCGTACACGGTGTGGGCGCTGGCCGGGACGGGGACCCCGCCGGGCAGCACGGTCTGGAGCGACACCTTCGAGACCGCGACCGGGTGGACCGCGAACCCGGCCGGCACCGACACCGCAACCCTCGGCCGGTGGGAGCGCGGCGACCCCGCGGCCACCAGCAGCTCGGGCGTGACCACCCAGCTCGGCACGACGGTCAGCGGCAGCTTCGACCTGGTCACCGGGCCGCTCGCCGGCGGCAGCGCCGGGGCGTACGACCTCGACGGCGGGGTGACCACGATCCAGTCGCCGGCCATCACCCTGCCGTCGACCGGCACGCTCCACCTCTCCCTCTCCTGGTACCTGGCCCATTTGAACAACGCCAGCAGCGCCGACTACCTGCGCGTCCGGGTGGTCGGGAGCAGCACCGTCACGGCGCTGCACGCGACCGGGGCCGCGAGCAACCGGGCGGCGTCCTGGCAGACCGCCGGCGCGGACGTCTCGGCCCTGCGGGGACAGACCGTAAGGATCGTCGTGGACGCGGCGGACGCCGGCGGCGCCAGCCTCGTCGAGGCGGCCGTGGACGACGTGAAGATCACCCAGAGCTGAGCCGGCACGGCCCCCTGTCGCGCCGGCGGGACGGAACGGGGTGATCCACGACGACCCGTAACCGGACGACAGGGGGCCTTCGGCGCACCTTCAGCGGGCGTGCAGCCGGCGCGGATAAAATGGCCGCATGATCGACTCCTCTGCCCAGGAGGGCAGCAGTAGCCAGCCGGGTCCTGCCCGGCGTTCCCCGACCCCGACGACCACGGGAGCCCTGAACGACCCGTGTTGATCGTCCTCGGTCTTCTTCTCATCATCGTGCTCACCGCCGCCACCGGTTACTTCGTGGCCCAGGAGTTCGGCTACGTCGCCGTCGACCGGGGCAGGCTCAAGCAGCTCGCCGACGACGGCGACAAGGCCGCGGCCCGGGCTTTGGAGGTGACCGGACGGCTGTCGTTCATGCTCTCCGGCGCCCAGCTCGGCATCACCGTCACCGCCCTGCTCGTCGGTTACGTCGCCGAGCCGTTCCTCGGTGCCGGGCTGGCCGAGCTGCTCGGGGTGGCCGGCGTCTCCACGGCGGTCAGCCTGCCGCTCTCGGTCGCCCTGGCACTCGTCCTCGCGACCGTGGTGCAGATGGTCCTGGGCGAGCTGGCCCCGAAGAACCTCGCCATCGCCCGGCCCGAGCCCCTGGCGAAGGCCCTGAGCCGCTCCACCCTGATCTACCTCAAGGTGGCCGGTCCGCTGATCAAGCTCTTCGACCGCGCCGCGGTGCGGCTGCTCCGCCGCGTCGGCATCGAGCCGATCGAGGAGCTGCCCAGCGGCGCCACCCCGGAGGACCTGGAACAGATCATCGCCGAGTCCCGCCAGGAGGGGCACCTGACCGCCGAGATGTCCACCCTGCTCGACCGGGGGCTCGACTTTCGCGAGCTGACGGCGGGCGAGGCCATGGTGCCCCGCGTCGACGTGCACACCGTACGCGCGCACGAGCCGGTCAGCCGGGTGGTGGAGCTGCTCGACACCGGCAAGTCCCGCTTCCCGGTGCGCGGCGCGGAGGGCGTCGACGACCTCGTCGGCGTCATCGGCATCGCCGACGTGCTCGGGGTGCCCCCCGAGCGGCGCGCGACCACCCCGGTCAGTGCGGTCGCCGGCCCGCCGCTGCTGGTGCCGGAGACCCTGCCGCTGCCGACCGTGCTGGACCGGCTCCGCTCCGGCCACCGGCAGCTCGCCTGCGTCGTCGACGAGTACGGCGGCTTCGCCGGCGTGATCACCCTCGAGGACATCGCCGAGGAACTGGTCGGCCCGATCCGGGACGAGGACGACCCGCCCGAGCGCGCGCCCGCCCGGCAGGCCGACGGCTCCTGGGTGGTGCCCGCGCGCTGGCGCATCGACGAGGTCGCCGACAGCACCGGCATCGAGCTGCCCGAGGCCCCGGAGTACGACACCCTCTCCGGCCTGGTCATGCGGGAGCTGGGCCGGGTGCCCGAGGTCGGTGACCGGCTGGAGATCAGCCTGATCGCCGACGGCGAGGACGGCGCGGTCGAGCCGCGCGCCCTCGTCGAGGTGCTGGCCGTCGACCGGCACGTGGCCGACTCGGTCCGGCTGCGGCTCGCCGAGTCCGAGGAGGTGTCCGAGTGAGCCCGGGCATCGCGCTGTTCACGTCGGTGATCCTGCTGGCGTTGAACGGCTTCTTCGTGGCCGCCGAGTTCGCCCTGGTGGCCAGCAAGCGCTACCGCCTGGAGCAGGCGGCCGCCGGGGGCGGCCGGGCCGCCCGGGCCGCCCTGGATGGCGTACGGGAGCTGTCGCTGATGCTCGCCGGCGCGCAGCTCGGCATCACGCTGTGCACCCTGGGGCTCGGTGCGCTCGCCGAGCCGGCGATCGAGCACCTGCTCAGCCCGCTGCTGCACGCGGTCGGGCTGCCGGACGCCGCGAGTCACGCGGTCGCGCTGGTCTTCGCCCTCAGCCTGGTCACCTTCCTGCACCTGGTGGTCGGCGAGATGGCGCCGAAGTCCTGGGCGATCACCGACGCCGAGCGCTCGGCGATGCTGCTGGCGCTGCCGTTCCGCGCCTTCGCGCGGGTCGCCCGGCCGGTGCTGTCGGTGATGAACGCCCTGGCCAACGCGATGCTGCGGCTCGCCAAGGTCAACCCGCAGGACCAGCTCGCCCAGGTGCACGGCCCCGACGAGCTGCGCATCCTGCTGGAGCAGTCCCGTGAGCACGGGCTGCTCGGCGTCGAGCAGCACCAGTTGCTGACCAGCATGCTGGAGCTGCAGGGCACCACGGTGGCCCAGGTGATGGAGCCGTTCCACCAGATGGTGACGGTCCGCCGCGACGAGGACGCCGCCCGGATCGAGCAGGTCAGCCGGGACAGCGGCCGGTCGCGGCTGGCCGTGCTGGACGCGAACGGCGACGTCTGCGGCCTCGTCCACGTCCGGGAGGCGGTGCGGGCCACCACCACGGGCCGCGCGGTCACCGCCGGCGACCTGATGACCAGCGCGTTCACCCTGCCCGCCGCGGCCACGGTGACCGACGCGGTGGCGGCGATGCGGGCCCGGCAGTCCCAGCTCGCGCTCGTGCGCAACGGCGGCGGCCCGACCCGGCCGATCGGGTTCGTCGCGCTGGAGGACCTCCTGGAGGAGGTCATCGGCGAGTTCGACGACGAGACCGACCCGGTGCCGCGCGGCCGACGCATGAGGTGAGACCCGCGGGCCGCCCCCGGGTCGACCCGGGGGCGGCCCGGCACGTCCGGTCCGTCACGTGAGGCCCCCGGGTGCGGCTTGGGGCGGCCCGGCACGTCGGGTCCGGGCGATCTTCGCCGGAGACCGCCCGGTACGTCGCCCGTGGGTCTTCGCGGAAGACCGCACGGACGCCCGCCAGGTCCGCGAGGCTGGAGGGACCGGGCCGGGTGACGCACCGGCCAGATGGGGCCGGGCCGGGGCCGGGACCGGACCGGGTCACGCACCGGCCGGGGCCGGGCGGCGCGCGGGCAGGGGCCGGCGGCACGGGCCGGGGTGTCCCGCGCGCCCGATCGCGGCCAGGTCGGTCCCAACGGCCCGGCCGGAGCGCGGGATGCGACGGGGGGAGTGCGGATGCGGTTGACCGGGGTGTCGCCGGAGTCCGGGTGGACCGGGCTGTCCGTCCGCACCGCCCTGGCCAACCCGAGCACCCGCCCCGGGCTGCGGCTGCCCGGGCGGGTCACCGTCATCGCCGGCTCGACCGACGTGCCGGTGCTGCACGTCCGGCTCGGCCTGGTCACCACGGCGGAGCCGGACGACCCGGAGGCGCCCCGCCGCCTGGTGCAGTTCCACCAGGCGACCGTCGCCGACGGCTTCGTGCTGCGGGCCGGGCGGGGCCGCACGATCCCGTTCGAGTTCCCGCTGCCCTGGGAGACCCCGGTGACCATCTTCGGCGGGGTGCCCCTGCTCAGCCTGCGGATGGGACTGCGCACCGAGGTGGCGGTCGAGCCGCGGCTCGACCAGGGTGCGATGGTGCCGGTCTTCGTGCACCCGCTGCCCACCCAGGCGCACATCCTGGCCGCCTTCGACACGCTGGGCTTCAGCATGCGCCAGGCCGGCCTGGTCGACGCCCGGCTGCCGGGGGTGGAACAGACCCTGCCGCTGCACCAGCGGCTGGGATTCTGGGTGGCGCCGCTCTACGCCGGGCCGATCACCGAGCTGGAGCTGATCTTCATCGCCAACCCGGCCGGCCTGGAGGTCCTCTTCTGGATGGACCGGCGGCTGGCCCTGGCCGGGATCACCCACCAGAGCATCAGCCGTTTCCGGATCTGGCACGCGGGCGCCGACCAGCGGGACTGGGTGGCGACGGTGGACGGCTGGCTGCGCGAGGCGATCAACCGGCACGCCGCGGCCGCCGCGCACGCCGACTGGTCCGCGACGATCGCCGAGTCGGCGCACGTCAGCCGCCCGCCGGACGAGCCCGTCCACCCAGGCTTCGGCCTCGGCGGCACCGCCGGCGGAGCCGGCATCGGCGGCTCCGGCGGCGGCGACGGCACCTGACCACCCGCCCCCGCCCCGCCCCGCCCCGCGATCTTGCACTTCGTGCCCCGGCAAATCGGGCTTCCCGCCCGTAACCGGGGGCCGAAAATGCAAGATCGCGGAAGGTGGGGGGCCGGGGGTCAGACGCTGGCGGTGGCGAGTTTGAGGCTGAAGCCGAGAAAGAGGGCGGCGACGCCGGTGGTGGCGCCGGCGGCGAGGCGGCGGCGCCGGCGGAACTGGGCCGCCAGGAACGTCCCGGCGAAGATCAGCGCGGTCAGGTAGAGCGCGCTGGTGACCTGGGCGATCAGCCCGAGCAGGAGGAACGACAGCGCCGGCCACGCATAGTTCGGGTCGACGAACTGGATGAAGAACGAGACGAAGAACAGGATCGCCTTCGGGTTGAGCAGGCTGATCACGAGCGCCTTGCGGAACGGGCTGCGCATCGCCGCCGGCTCCGCGGCGTCGATCAACCGCGGCGTGGCCGGGTCGTTGCGGTCGCGCCAGCGCCGCCACGCGCCGCGCAGCATCGTCAACCCCACATAGCCGAGGTACGCGGCGCCGACGTACTTGATCACCAGGAAGAGCGGCGGGTACGCCTTGAGCAGCGACGCCACCCCGGCGGCGGAGAGGAACATCAGCACCCCGTCGCCGACGAAGACCCCGCCGGCGGCACGGTAGCCGGCGGCCACCCCCCGCTGCGCGGCCGTGGAGAGCACGAAGAGGGAGTTGGGCCCGGGCAACAGCACGATCGCCACGGTGCCCAGCACGTACGTCCAGATGTCGGTGATGCCCAGCACGCCCGACATCATCCGGCCGCCGGTGCCGTCCGGCGAAGCCTTTCCCGCAGCGCGACCTGTGCGTTTGGCCACTCGTCGACGGTCATCGAATACTGCACGGTGTCCCGCCACGAGCCGTCCGGGCGGAGCTTGTGCATCCGCAGCACCCCCTCCCGGGACGCGCCGAGGCGCTCGATCGCCCGCTGGGAGCGCTCGTTGCGGATGTCGGTGTGCCAGACCACCCGCACCGCGCCCAGCTCGTCGAAGGCGCGGGTCAGCAGCAGCAGCTTCGCCTCGGTGTTGATCCCGGTGCGCCACCAGGGCCGGCCCAGGAAGGTGTAGCCGATCGCCACCGACCGGCGCTCCGGATCCACCTCGTAGTAGGAGGTGGTGCCGACCACCGCGCCGGTGGCGGCGCAGCGCTGCACCCACGGCACCCGCTCGCCCCGGCGGTGGGCGGCCAGCGCGGTGGCGACCACCTCGGCGGTGCCGGCGGGGTCGGCCGGCAGCGGGCTGCCCAGGTGCCGCCAGACCTCCGGGTCGGCGGTCGCCGCGTGCAGCTCGTCGGCGTGCGCGAGGTCGAGGGGCTCCAGCACCACGTGCTCCCCGCGCAGGACCGCCGGGTCGAGCCACGGCGAGAGGGCCGGCCGCAGGTACGCCGGCACCGGCGCGGTCACCCCGGCGTCGGGCTCGGGCAGCCCGGCGGTGAGCCGCAGCGGCACCACCCCGGCCCAGTGCGGCAGGGCGAGGTCGGCCTCGTCGTCGCGTACGCCGCCGGTGCGGGCGCGGACGGAGACCTCGCGCAGCGGCAGGGCCAGCACGGCGGTCTCGGCCAGCTCCTTGCGCGACGGCGGGCGGCTGTCGGCGCTGCGCCCGGCGCCGACCTTCTCCACCAGCGCGGTGAGCACCCGCGCCTTCTCCCGCTCGTCGGTGACCAGGTGCGCGGTGCCGTGCGCGACCACCGACCGGTAGTTGGCGCTGTGGTGGAACTGGGAGCGCCCGTAGACGAGGCCGTCGAGCAGGGTCACCGCGACGCAGACCGGCAGCCCGTCGCCCCGGGCGGCCAGGAGCGGCCGGCTGCCCGTGGAGCCGTGCAGGTAGAGGGTGTCGCCGACGCGGACGTGCAGGGTGGGCAGCACCCGGGGCTCGCCGTCGACGGTGAACCCGAGCGCGCAGTCGTACGCCTCGTCGAGGACCGCGTGTGCGGCGGTGGCGTCGTAGCTCATCCGTTCCCGGGAGCGGCTGGCGGTGGTCCGGTCGGTGCGTGCGTACATGCTCCCGCCTTTGTTCTAGTACAATCTCTGATTTGTGTCAGCACGCTATCAGGTCACCGGCGCGACAGCCGTCGAGATTTCGGCCAGCATCGAGTCGGGCATCCGTTCCGCCGCCCTCGCCCCCGGCGCCGCCCTGCCGGCGGTGCGCGCGCTCGCCGCCCAGCTCGCGGTCAGCCCGGCCACCGTGGCCCGGGCCTACCAGGAGCTGCGCCAGCGGGGCCTGGTGGTCACCGCCGGCCGGCACGGCACCCGGGTGCGGCCCCGCCCGCCGGTGGCGGCCCGCCGCTCCGCGCTGCGCCCGCCGCCCGCCCCCGGCCTGCGCGACCTCTCGCTGGGCGAGCCCGACCCGCGGCTGCTGCCGCCGCTGGGGGCGCACCTCGCCGGGCTCGCCGCCGACGCCGGGTCGCCCGTCGGGTACTCGGCCGCCGGGGTGCTGCCCGAACTGGCCGAGGCGGCCCGCGAACGGCTGGCCGCCGACGGCGTGCCCGCGACGGAGCTGACCCTCACCGGCGGCGCGCTGGACGGCATCGAGCGGCTGCTCGTCGCCCACCTGCGCCCCGGCGACGCGGTCGCGGTCGAGGACCCGGGCTGGGCCAACCTGCTCGACCTGGTCGCCGCGCTCGGGCTGCGGCCGATCGGGGTGCCGGTCGACGACGACGGCCCGCTCGTCGGGGGCGTCCGGGCCGCGCTCGACGCCGGGGCCCGCGCGCTGATCGTGACCAGCCGGGCGCAGAACCCCACCGGCGCGGCCGTCTCCGCCGGGCGGGCCGAGGAGCTGCGTACGCTGCTCGCCGGCCGGTCCGACCTGCTGCTGATCGAGGACGACCACGCCGCCGAGCTGGCCCGCGTACCGCTGCATCCGCTCGCCGGGGCGACGCCGACGTGGGCCTTCGTCCGCTCGGTGAGCAAGCCGCTCGGGCCCGATCTGCGGCTGGCCGTGCTGGTGGGGGACGAGACCACGGTGGCCCGGGTGGCCGGCCGGGCCCGGGTCGGCGCCGGCTGGGTGTCCACGGTGCTGCAACGGCTGGTCCTGTCGCTGTGGCGCGACCCGGCGGTGGCCGGGCTGGTGGACCGGGCCGCCGCCAGCTACGAGCGGCGGCGCGCAGGGCTGGTCGAGGCGCTCGCCGGCCACGGCCTCGCCGCCCACGGGCGCAGCGGCATCAACGTGTGGCTGCCGGTGGCGGACGAGACCAGCGCGCTGACCGCGCTGCGCGACGCCGGCTGGGCGGTCGCGCCCGGGGCGCTCTACCGGATCGCCGGCCCGCCCGGGTTGCGGATCACCGTCAGCTCGCTGGACGACGGCGAGGTCGCACCGCTCGCCGACGCCGTCGCCCGTGCCGTCCGACCCGCCGCGTCGCGGGGTTTCACCGCCTGACCCGCGCCCGGGCCGGCGACGCGTCGGTGTGCCGGGCGCGGCGTGACCAGCCGCCGGGTGGGTAAGCGCGGTGCCGGAGGTGGACGACCATGGCTTCGACGGGGTCGAGGAGAGGTGTCTGGATCGCGGTCGTGGTGGCGGTGATCGTGCTCCTGATCGTGGTGATCGCGCTGGCGTCCGGCGGCGACGGCGGCGGCGGATACTGACGGCCCGGCCGCCGGTCGGACGTCGTGCGGAGGCAGGACGGACCGGCATCGCTGCCCGAACGGGTATATAACAGTCGACATGGCCGAGCAGACCGAGACCGCGCCGGGCGCGCAGCAGTTCATCCCGCCACAGGCCGACACCCTCGACGACCTGCGCGCCGCCGCCGCTGGCTGTCGGGGCTGCGAGCTGTACCGCGACGCGTCGCAGACCGTGTTCGGCCGCGGCGACGCCGGTGCCCGGGTGGTCTTCGTCGGCGAGCAGCCCGGCGACATGGAGGACCAGAAGGGGCTGCCGTTCGTCGGCCCCGCCGGTCGGCTGCTCCGCAAGGCGGTCGACGACGCCGGGCTCGACCCGGGGCACATCTACCTCACGAACGCCGTGAAGCACTTCAGGTTCGAGCTGCGCGGCAAGCGGCGCATCCACCAGACCCCGGACCGGGTGCACGTCACGGCCTGCCGGCCCTGGCTCGTGGCCGAGTTCGCCCAGCTGCGCCCGGAGATCGTGGTGGTGCTCGGCGCGACCGCGGCCAAGGCGCTGCTCGGCCCGACGTTCCGGGTCACCCGGCAGCGCGGCGAACTCATGCCCTGGCCGGCGTCGGCCCAGCACCCGGAGGACTTCCAGCGGGTGCCGGTGGACGCCAAGGGCACCGTCGCCGACGCCCCGCCGGCCCGGCTGCTGGCCACCATCCACCCGTCGGCCGTGCTCCGCGCCGACGACCAGGACAAGGCGTACGAGGGGCTGGTCGCCGACCTCGCCGTGGCCGCCCGCGCCCTCGCCGGCTGAGCCGTCACTCCCTGGTCGCCGGCGCCGCCTGGTGGAGCTGAGCCGCCCCCGTCGGCCCCTGGGCAGGGCGGGTGCGCGGTGCCACACTGGCGGCCATGGAGCAGCATCTCTACGAGCGGGACCACGAGGACTTCCGCGAGCTGTGCCGCGAGTTCCTGAACCGGGAGGCCGTGCCCCACCACGAGCGCTGGGAGGCCGCCGGGATCGTCGACCGCGAGGTGTGGCGCCGGGCCGGGGCGGCCGGCCTCCTGGGCCCGGACGTCGACCCGGAGTACGGCGGCGGCGGGCAGCGGGACTTCCGGTTCAACGCGGTGCTGGCCGAGGAGGTGGTCGCCGCCGGCTGCACCGGGCTCGGTTTCGGCCTGCACAACGACGTGGTGGCGCCGTACCTGACCGAACTGACCACGCAGGACCAGCGCAAGCGCTGGTTGCCCGGGTTCTGTTCCGGCGATCTCGTCACGGCGATCGCGATGAGCGAGCCCGGCGCCGGCTCCGACCTCGCCGGAGTCCGCACCAGCGCGGTCCGTGACGGTGACGGCTGGGTGCTCAACGGCCAGAAGACGTTCATCACCAACGGGGAGATGGCCGACCTGGTGGTCGTGGTCGTCCGCACCGCGCCGGACCAGGGCGCGCACGGGGTGAGCCTGGTCGCCGTGGAGGCCGGCACCCCCGGCTTCTCCCGCGGCCGGCGGCTGGCCAAGGTCGGGCTGAAGGCCAACGACACCGCCGAGCTCTTCTTCTCCGACTGCCGGGTGCCGGCGGAGAACCTGATCGGCACCGAGAACCACGGCTTCTACCACCTGATGGCCAACCTGCCCCGGGAGCGGCTCAGCATCGCGGTCGCCGCGGTGGCCGCCGCCGAGCGGCTGCTCGCCGTCACCCTCGACTACGCCCGCTCCCGGCAGGCGTTCGGCCGGCCGATCGGCGCGTTCCAGCACAACCGCTTCCTCCTGGCCGAGCTGGACACCGAGGTCACCATCGCGCGCACCTTCGTCAACCACTGCGTCGCCGAGTACAACGCCGGCCGGCTGTCGGTCACCGACGCGGCCAAGGCGAAGTGGTGGACCACCGAGCTGCAGAACAGGGTCGCCGACCGCTGCGTGCAACTGCACGGCGGCTACGGCTACATGCTGGAGTACCCGGTGGCGAAGGCCTGGCTGGACGGGCGGGTGCAGACGATCTACGGCGGCACCACCGAGATCATGAAGGAGATCATCGGCCGCGGCCTGGGCCTGTAGCGCAACCGGGGGAGGGGCGCGGCCGGGGCGGCCACCGGCTGTGGGGCGGCGCGGCGGGTGCGCAAGGATGAGAGGGCACCCCCGCCCCTTACCGCTGAAGGAGCCGCCGATGGCCACCGACCTCGCCGCGCCGCTCACCGCGCCCGATGTCACGCCGATCCAGCGGCGCACCCTGCGGCTGCTCTTCGTCACCCAGATCGTCGGCGGGATCGGGGTGACGGTCGGCGTCGCCGTCGGGGCGCTGCTCGCCGCCGACATCGCCGGCACCGCCGTGGCCGGCCTGGTGAGCAGCGCCGCCGTGGTGGGCGGGGCCCTGCTCGCGGTGCCGGTCACCCGGATCATGAACGGTCACGGCCGGCGGCCCGGCCTGGTCGTGGCCTATCTCGCCGGCGCGGCCGGCGGCGGACTGGTGGTGCTCGCCGCCGTCACCCGCTGGGTCCCGCTGCTCTTCCTCGGCATGCTCCTCTTCGGCGGCGGCAGCGCGGCCAACCTCCAGGCCCGCTACGCCGCGGTGGACCTGGCCGAGCCGGCGCGGCGGGGCCGCCAGCTCGCGCTGATCGTCTGGGCCACCACCATCGGCGCGGTCGCCGCGCCGAACTTCGCCGCGTTCGCGGACCGCACCACCAGCGGCTGGGGCCTGCCGACGCTGGCCGGTCCGTTCGCGTTCAGTGCCGTCGCGCTGGCGCTGGCCGCCGGCGTGATCCTGGCGTTGCTGCGGCCCGACCCGCTGCTGACCGCGCGCCGGCTGGCGGCGGCCGCCGCCGCGCCGGTCACCGTGCCACCGGCCGTCGTCCCGGCCGCCCCGTCGCCGGACGCCGCTCCCGCCGCCACCCCGCTGCCGGACGCCGTCGTCACGCCGGCGCCGGCCGGCCGGCGCGGCGCGGGCATGCGGGCCGCCTGGTCGGTCGTACGCGCGAGCCCGGCCGCCCGGCTCGGCATCGCCGCGGTGGCGGTCGGGCACCTGGTCATGGTCGCGGTGATGGTGATGACCCCGGTGCGCCTGCACGAGTGGCACGACGACGCCGACGTGCTGCGGGTGGTTGGTCTCGTGCTGAGCCTGCACATCGCCGGCATGTACGCCCTCGCCCCGGTGGCCGGCTGGCTCACGGACCGGTTCGGCCGCCGGGCGGTGATCCTCGGCGGCGTCGGGCTGCTGCTCGTGGCGTGCGCGGTCGCCGGCACCGCCGGGCACCACACGACCCGGCTCTCGATCGGGCTGTTCCTGCTCGGCCTGGGCTGGTCGGGGACCATGGTGGCCGGTTCCACCCTGCTGTCGGAGTCGGTGCCGGTGGGGATCCGCCCGAGCGTCCAGGGGCTCTCCGACCTGACTATGGGGCTGGCCGGCGCCGCCGCCGGGGCGGTCAGCGGGTTTGTCATGGAGATGGCCGGTTATCCGGTGCTCGCCCTGCTCGCGGCGGTCGCGGCGGTGCCCCTGGTGGCGCTAGCGTTGCGTCCGGTGCCGGCGGGCGCACCGGACGAGGAGGATTGATCACGTGCGGCTGACCGACTTCTGGTCGCGGTTGGAGGAGGCGTTCGGCCCCGCCTACGCGGCCAGCATCGCCCGCGACCAGGTGCTCTCCCAGCTCGGCGGGCGGACCGTCGAGCAGGCGCTGGCATCGGGTGAGCAGGCGCACGTCGTGTGGCGGGCGATCTGCGCCGCCTATCCCGACCGGGTGCCCGCGCGGCTACGCTGAGCAGCCGTTTCGCCGCTTCCGCGTGTCGCTTGCCGACTCGTACACCTGTTCGGCTATTGTCCACAGCGGGGTGCTCGTCCACAGCTCACGGCCCGTCGGCTGGTTTTCTGTCGGACCCAGCGCCTAGCGTGTCCGCGTGACGCGAAGCTCAGGAAAGACGCCGGCGAAGGCAGGGGTGGCAACGATGGCAGCAGGGCCTGACCGGGAGAAGGCACTCGACCTTGCTCTCGCTCAGATCGACAAGCAGTTCGGCAAGGGCTCGGTGATGCGGCTCGGGGAGCGGCCGGTCATCCAGACCGCGGTCATCCCCACCGGGTCGATCGCCCTCGACGTGGCGCTCGGCGTGGGCGGTCTGCCCCGCGGCCGGGTCGTCGAGATCTACGGCCCGGAGTCCAGCGGTAAGACCACGGTCGCGCTGCACGCCGTGGCCAACGCCCAGCGGGCCGGCGGCATCGCCGCCTTCGTCGACGCCGAGCACGCGCTCGACCCGGAATACGCGAAGGCCCTCGGCGTCGACACCGACGCCCTGCTGGTCTCCCAGCCCGACACCGGCGAGCAGGCGCTGGAGATCGCGGACATGCTGGTCCGCTCCGGCGCGCTCGACATCATCGTGATCGACTCGGTGGCCGCGCTGGTGCCGCGCGCCGAGATCGAGGGCGAGATGGGCGACAGCCACGTGGGTCTGCAGGCCCGGCTGATGAGCCAGGCGCTGCGGAAGATCACCGGTGTGCTCAACAACACCGGCACCACCGCGATCTTCATCAACCAGCTCCGCGAGAAGATCGGCGTGATGTTCGGCAGCCCCGAGACCACCACGGGCGGCCGGGCGCTGAAGTTCTACGCCTCGGTCCGGCTCGACGTGCGCCGCATCGAGAGCCTCAAGGACGGCACGGACGTGGTCGGTAACCGCACCCGGGTCAAGGTCGTGAAGAACAAGGTCGCCGCGCCGTTCAAGCAGGCCGAGTTCGACATTATGTACGGCAAGGGCATCTCCCGCGAGGGCTCGCTGATCGACGTCGGCGTCGAGCAGGCGATCATCCGCAAGTCCGGCGCCTGGTACACCTACGACGGCGACCAGTTGGGCCAGGGCAAGGAGAAGGCCCGCGAGTTCCTCCGGGAGAACCCGGACGTGGCCGCCGAGATCGAGAAGAAGATCCTGGAGAAGCTCGGCGTCGGGGTCGGCGCGGGCGACGCCGCCGGTGGCCCGGAGCTGCCGCCGGTCGACTTCTGACCGACCCGTGGCAGGACGACGCGCCCGCACGGGGCGGGGCTGGGATGCCAGTCCGCCCCGCGCGGGTGACGGCACCACGACGCCCCGGCCCCGCCGGGGTCGCCGCGGTCGCGTCGAGGAGACCGACCCCGAGGCGCCTCCCGCCCCGCCGCGCGACGAGGCGGAGGTGGCGCGGGAGATCTGTCTGCGCCAGCTCGCCGTCCGGCCGCGCACCCGGGCCGAGCTTGCGGGGGCGCTGGCGAAGCGGGGGATCTCCGAGGAGGTCTCCGCGGAGGTGCTCGACCGCTACGACGAGGTCGGCATCATCGACGACGCCGCCTTCGCGCGGGCCTGGGTGTCCAGTCGGCACGCCGGCCGTGGCCTGGCCCGTCGGGCGCTCGCCAACGAGCTGCGTCAGCGCGGCGTCGACGGCGAGGTCGCCAGCGAGGCCCTCGGTGAGCTGGACGAGGAGACCGAGGCCGAGACCGCCCGCGCCCTGGTGGAGCGGAAGCTGCGGTCCGCCCGCGGCGAGCCGGACGCGGTCTTCCGGCGCCTGGTGGCCATGCTGGCCCGCAAGGGCTACCCGCCCGGCGTGGCGATCCGGGCGGTGAAGGACGCGCTCGCCGCCCAGAGCGCCGAGGCGGCCGAGTTCGCCGAGCAGATCGACGCCGACGCGCTGGCCGACGCCGAGGGCGAGATCGACCGGGACAGCCGCTCCGTCGACTGAGCGCAACCGACGGCGAGCCGGCGGCCCCGCGCGGGGCCGCCGGACGCACACCGGTGGGCCACCTGCCGGGGGCCAGACCGATGCCGCCGGGGGCCCGGTCGCGGAGTGGCGCTACCGCTGCCGGGGCGACGGGACGCGCACGGCGGCCATGCCCGCGGCCGTGGCCGCCGCGACGCCCAGGTCGGTGTCCTCGAAGACGAGGCAGGACTCCGGTGGGATGTCGAGGAGCCGGGCGGCGAGCAGGAACGCCTCCGGGTCGGGCTTGGCCCTGGCGTAGTCGCCCGCGCAGACCAGCACGTCGAACTTCCCGGTGAGGCCGAGGGTGTCCAGGGAGGCCGTGACCGACTCCCGGGTGCTGCCGGAGACCACGGCGAAGGGAACCCGCCCGTGGGCGTCCTCGATGTGCCGCAGGACGCCGGGGACGGCGGTGAGCCTCGGCAGGGACTCCTGGTAGATCGTCTCCTGGCGGGCGGCGACCGCCTCGACCGGCATGGTCAGGCCGTGGCGCTCGTTGAGTTCGACGATGATGTCGGCCACCGGGCGGCCGCCCCAGGCGTAGAAGAGGTCCTCCGGGAAGTCGCAGTCCCACTCCTTGAGCGCCTCGACCCAGGCGAGGTGGTGCAGCGGCATCGAGTCGGCGATGGTGCCGTCGCAGTCGAAGAGGTAGGCCCGGAACTCGCCGGGCGGCAGGGGGAGCAGCACCCGGATAGGGTAGGCGGCCGCGTGGCGAGCCGGGCGGCCGGGCGGACCGGCCGGCGGACGCCCCGCCGACTCGCCTCGTTTGTCCTCCGGTGTCCGGGCTGGCGTGGGCGTTGCGTAACGCGACAACTTCTCTCCGTTCGGGGGGTTTGATCATGAGTTCTTGACCAGACGGCCCCGGGAGACCTAGCCTCGCCATACAGGCTCACATTGCCCGACCAGCGCAGGCTAAGCGCACAACATAGATCGCGTAACGGAACAGCAACACTTTGGCCGACTCGTCGGCCACTGGCGGCAGCTTCGGACAGGCCGGTCCGAGGCTGGCGCGACAACTGCACCCGGCCGCCGGCGATGCCCCGCGTGGGCACCGCCGACGGAACCTACCCACGGCCAGTCGCTCCGGTCGGGCGTCCACAGCCGCAGGGTGCGTGCCCACCGGCACCGTCGCTGCGGTCCCGACGTTCAGGGGAGGCGGCCATGGCGAGGCGGCGCAGGTCCACCGGGGTGCCGACATGAGCGGGTTGACCGCCGGGCCGGGCCCGCACCGATCGCGGGCCGACCGGGGCGTGGCCGACCGGGTGCCGGCCGTGCGGAACGGGGCGCCGGCATGAACGGCTTCGACGTCGTGATCCTCGCGGTGGTGCTGGTCCTGACCGTGGTCGTCCTCGGGGCGGTGCTGCTGGGCGTACGGACGCTGCGCCGGCTCGGCGCCGCGCCGGCACCCGAGGATCCCGCCTTCATCGCCGAGAAGGACCGGCAGGAACAGTCCCTGGCCGCGCTGCGCAGCGCCGCCGACGAGGCCAACAGCACCATCGACGTGGCGAAGTCCGCCGCCGCGGCGGCCCGGGCCGAGGCGGCCGCAGCGAAGGCCGAGGCGAAGGCGGCCCGCGCCGAGGCGCGCCGGGTGCTCGACGACGCCCGCGCGGAGGCCGACACCATCCTGGAACGGGCCCACAAGCAGGCCGAGGCGGACGCGGAGCAGCTACGGGCCACGGCCCGGCGCAGCGGCGAACGCGAGGTCGCGGTGCTCGCCGCCACCACCCGGGAGCAGGCCGCCGAGGTGGAGCGGCGGGCGGCCCGGATGGACGAGCGCGAGCGGCTGCACACCGAGGAGGTGGAGCGGCTCGCCGAGCGGGAGCGTCAGCTCACGGCCGCCAGCGCGGCCCTGGCCGCCCGTGGGGCCGCGCTCGACCAGCGGGAGGCGGAGCTGGCCGAGGCGGAGGAGCAGCGGCGCCGGGAGCTGGAGCGGGTCGCCGGGCTCACCGCCGACGCGGCCCGGGCCGAGCTGATCGAGGCGATCGAGGGCCAGGCCAAGCGGGAGGCCGCGCTGCTGGTCCGCGACATCGAATCCGACGCGCGTGACACCGCCGAGCAGCGCGCCCGGCACATCGTCGTCGACGCGATCCAGCGGGTCGCCAGCGAGCAGACCGCGGAGAGCGTGGTCAGTGTCCTGCACCTGCCCGGCGACGAGATGAAGGGACGGATCATCGGCCGGGAGGGTCGCAACATCCGCGCCTTCGAGTCGGTCACCGGCGTCAACCTCATCATCGACGACACCCCCGAGGCGGTGCTGCTCTCCTGCTTCGACCCGGTGCGCCGGGAGGTCGGCCGGCTGACCCTGGAGAAGCTGGTCCTGGACGGGCGGATCCACCCGCACCGGATCGAGGAGGTCTACGACCTGGCCCGGCACGAGGTGGAGACGCTGTGCCAGCGGGCCGCCGAGGACGCCCTGGTCGAGGTCGGCATCACCGAGATCCACCCGGAGCTGGTCACCCTGCTCGGCCGGCTGCGCTACCGCACGTCGTACGGGCAGAACGTGCTCAAGCACCTCGTGGAGACCGCACACATCGCCGGCATCATGGCGGCCGAGCTGCGGCTCGACGTGCCGACGATCAAGCGCTCGGCGTTCCTGCACGACATCGGCAAGGCGCTCACCCACGAGGTGGAGGGCAGCCACGCCATCATCGGCGCCGACCTGGCCCGCAGGTACGGCGAGAGCGAGGACGTCGTCCACGCCATCGAGGCGCACCACAACGAGGTGCCGCCGCAGACCATCGAGGCCGTCCTCACCCAGGCGTCCGACGCCTGCTCCGGCGGGCGGCCCGGGGCGCGGCGGGAGAGCCTGGAGGCGTACGTCAAGCGGCTGGAGCGGATCGAGGAGATCGCGGCCGGCAAGCTCGGCGTGGAGAAGGTCTTCGCCATGCAGGCCGGCCGGGAGATCCGGGTGATGGTCAAGCCGGACGACGTGGACGACATCGGCGCCGCCGTGCTGGCCCGGGACGTGGCCAAGCAGATCGAGGAGGAGCTGACCTACCCGGGTCAGATCCGGGTGACCGTCGTCCGCGAGTCCCGGGTCACCGAGATCGCCCGCTAGACCTCGACAACGCGAAGGGGCCGGCCCGGAGATCCGGGCCGGCCCCTTCGCAGGACTGGAGCGGGGGTCAGAGACCTCCGCCCATGCTGCCGTCGGCCTGTGCGGTGAGCGCCGCGGGGGGCGGCTGCGTCGGGGTGCCGGCGGTCTTGCGACCCCGGGAGAGGCGGTGCTGGACGTACTGGGCCAGCTTCGACAGCGAGTAGTTCACCACGATGAACATCACCGCGATCACGACGTAGACCTGGATCGGGTTGTCCAGCACGCCGATGAGCTGCTTGCCGATGTTCAGGGTCTCCTCGTAGCTGATGATGAAGCCGAGCGAGGTGTCCTTGAGCACCACCACGAGCTGGCTGATCAGCGCCGGCAGCATGATCCGGAACGCCTGCGGCAGCAGGATGATCCGGGTGGTCTGCAGCGGGGAGAGGCCGATCGCGGCCGCCGCCTCCGCCTGCCCGCCGGGCAGGCCCTCCATGCCGGAGCGGAGGATCTCGGCGATCACCACCGAGTTGTAGATGGTCAGGCCGATGACCAGGTACCACAGCGTCTCGAACGAGACGCCGAACTCGGGGAAGCCGCGGGCCACGAAGAAGATCGTGATGACCACGGGCAGGCCCCGGAACACCTCGACGCAGACCCGGGTGAGCGCCGACAGGAACAGGCTCAGCCCGCGCAGCAGGTAGGCCAGCGGCGTGGCGAGGCCGGTGAACCGGCGGCGGGTCAGGCTCTTGAGCTGGATCCGCAGCACCGCGAGCAGGGTGCCGACCACCAGCGAGGCGACGATCGCCAGGGCGGCGGCGGTCAGCGTGTTCTTGAAGCCGAGGCCGATCCGCTCCCACACCTGCGAGAAGTTCTCGTTGGAGGGGTCGAGCAGGGGCCCCCACAGCTCCATCGAGAACTGGCCCTTGGCGTCCAGCGGCTTGTAGATCAGGAAGTACGCGCCCGCGAGCAGCAACACGGTCGCCGCCAGGCTGCTGACGAGCGTGATCCGGCGCTGCCGGGGGCCGGGGACGTCGTAGAGGACGGTCTGCTGGCTCATCGGGCCACCGCCTGCCGCTTCTCGATCCGGTCGAGGAGCGCGCCGAGGGGGACGGTCATGATCAGGTATCCGATCGAGATGCCGATGGCGACGGGGACGAAGGCGTAGCCCTCGGCCGAGGTGAGCTGGTCGGCGGTCTGCGAGAGGTCGCCGACCACGCCGAAGAAGCCGATCAGGGCCGAGTTCTTGATCATCGCGATGATGACCGAACCGAGGGGCACCACCGAGGCCTTCCAGGACTGCGGCAGCACCACGTACCGCAGGTTCTGGCCGAAGGTGAGGCCGAGCGACCGGGCGGCCTCCGCCTGGCCGGCGGGGACGGCGTTCACGCCGGACCGCAGCGCCTCGCAGACGAACGCGGCGGTGTAGAGCACCAGCGCGATCAGCGCGAAGCGGAAGTACGGCAGGTCCGTGTCGAGCCGGCTGAACACCGCGTCCAGGCCGGGGATCCGCAGGAAGTCCGCGTTGGAGCCGAGTGCCGGCAGGCCGAACGCGGCGAAGAACATCACCACGGTCAGCGGCATGTTCCGGAAGATGTTGACGTACGCGGTGCCGACCGCCCGCAGCGGCGGCACCGGGGAGATCCGCAGTACCGCCACGATGGCGCCCAGGATCAGGGCACCGATCGCGGCGAGTACGCAGATCTGGAGGGTGAGCCAGAAACCACCCGCGAAGACGTCGAACTTGTCGATGAGCACACTCACGGGTCGGTCTTCCTCCCCACCCTCCAGATCGAAGGAATTAGATTAGTAGCGGTCGACGGTGGGCGCGGAACCCAGCTGGGCGCCGAACTTGCCGGCGGTGTTGTCCCAGGCCTTCTGCCAGCTGCCGTCGGCGAACGCCTTCTCCAGCGTGTCGTTGATGAAGTTGCGGAAGTCGGTGTCCTCCTTCTTCACCCCGATGCCGTACGGCTCCTTGGTGAAGTTGTCGCCGGCCAGCTTGAAGGAGGCCTCGTCCTTGGCGATGTAGCCGAGCAGGATCACGTTGTCCGTGGTGACGGCGTCGACCTGGCCGCCCTTGAGGGCGTCGCGGCACTTGTCGTAGGTGTCGAACAGCACCAGCTGGGTGGCGACGTCCTTGACGTGCTTCTTGATCTCCTCGGCCGGGGTGGAGCCGGTGACCGAGCAGACCTTCTTGGTGCCGTCCTTGAAGGAGTCCGGCCCGGTGATCGTGGCGTCGTCCTTCTTCACCATGATGTTCTGGCCGGCCTCGTAGTACGGCCCGGCGAACGCGATGCGCTCCTTGCGCTTGGGGTTGATCGTGTAGGTCGCGGCGACCAGGTCGACCGTGCCGTTCACGATCACGTCCTCGCGGACCTTCGAGGGGGCCTCGACCCACTCGATCTTGTCCTCGGGGATGCCGAGCTCCTTGACGATGATCTTCGCGACCTCGACGTCGAAGCCCTCCGGGTCGCCGGACAGGCCCTTCTGGCCGAAGCCGGGCTGGTCGAACTTCGTGCCGATCTTGATGGACTGGGCCTTGTTCAGGCGCTCCATCGTGCTACCGGCGGCGAAGGACTTGCTGCCGGCGCCGGTGCCCTCCTCGGCATCGTCGCCGCCGCAGGCGGTCATGCCGAGTGCCAGGGTGGCGGCCGCGGCGAGCGCCGCCACGCGCGTGATACGCATACTCACTCCTTCTTCGGAGGAACCCGCCGGGGGACGGCGCGCTCCAGGTACGGACGCCTAGTGCGTGAGGATCTTGGAGAGGAAGTCCTTGGCCCGCTCGCTGCGCGGGTTGGCGAAGAACTCGGCGGGCGGCGCGTCCTCGACCAGCTGCCCGTCGGCCATGAAGATGACGCGGTTCGCCGCGTGCCGGGCGAAGCCCATCTCGTGGGTGACCACGACCATCGTCATGCCGTCGCGGGCCAGCGACGTCATCACGTCCAGCACCTCGCCGACCATCTCGGGGTCGAGCGCGCTGGTCGGCTCGTCGAAGAGCATCGCCTTGGGCTGCATGGCGAGCGCCCGCGCGATCGCGACGCGCTGCTGCTGGCCGCCGGAGAGCTGGGCGGGGAACTTGTCGGCCTGGTTGGCGATGCCGACCCGGTCCAGCAGGGCCAGGCCGCGCTCGCGGGCCGCCGCCGGCTTCTCCTTGCGGACCTTGACCGGCCCGAGGGTGACGTTCTCGAGGATCGTCTTGTGCGCGAAGAGGTTGAACGACTGGAACACCATGCCGACCTCGCTGCGCAGCTTCGCCAGCGCCTTGCCCTCGGCCGGCAGCGGCTGCCCGTCGAAGGTGATGGTGCCGGAAGTGATCGGCTCAAGTCGGTTGATGGTGCGGCAGAGCGTCGACTTGCCGGAGCCCGACGGCCCGATCACCACGACCACCTCGCCGCGCCCGACCGACAGCGAGACGTCGTCCAGCACGTGCAGCGGCCCGAACCACTTGTTGACCGATTCCAGCACGATGAGCGGTTCGCCCGTCGCCACGTCGTCCACCGTCCCTGTCGTCGCGCACGGGGTCCGTTGACCCCCGGTGCGGCAACTTTAGGCGGGGGGATGTGGCGGAACGCAAGTCAGTTGGTCACGGAGCGGTAACACCCTTGCCGCTCGGGGCCGGGAGTCGGATTTTGACCCCGAAACCGACCCACCCGGTGGCGGCGCGGAGCTGTGTAAAAGATCATACGGGGCATGACGGACCCGGTACGGCTGACCCGGTACGCCCGCGGCGGCGGTTGTGCCTGCAAGATCCCGCCCGGCGAACTGGAGGCGATGGTCGCCGGCCTCGGCCCGGCCACCGGCACCGCGGACCTGCTCGTCGGCCTGGACCACGGCGACGACGCCGCGGTGGTCCGGCTCGACGAACGGACCGGCCTGGTCACCACCGCCGACTTCTTCACCCCGGTCGTCGACGACGCGTACGACTGGGGGCGGATCGCCGCCGCCAACGCGCTCTCCGACGTGTACGCGATGGGCGGCACCCCGCTCGTGGCGCTCAACCTGCTCTGCTGGCCGCGCGACGTGCTGCCGCTGGAGCTGGCCCGGGAGGTGCTGCGCGGCGGGCAGGACGTGGCCCGCGACGCCGGCTGCCACCTCGCCGGCGGGCACAGCGTCGACGACGAGGGCCCCAAGTACGGGCTGGCCGTCAACGGGATGGTCCGGCCCGAGGAGCTGATCACCCTGGACGCGGGCCGGGCGGGGCTGCCGCTGTCGCTGACCAAGCCGCTGGGCGTCGGGGTGCTCAACACCCGGCACAAGGCCACCGGCGAGAGCTTCCCCGAGGCGGTCGCCGCCATGACCACCCTCAACCGGGACGCCGCGCGGGCCGCGGTGGCGGCCGGTGTGCGCTGCGGCACCGACGTGACCGGTTTCGGGCTGCTCGGGCACGCCGCCAAGCTGGCCCGGGCGAGCCGGCTGACGGTGGCGATCGACGCGGCCCGGGTGCCCTACCTGGCCGGTGCCCGCGAGGCGGTGCGCGACGGGTACGTCAGCGGCGGCAGCCGCCGCAACCTGGAGTGGGTCGACGGGTGGACGGACTTCGGTGGGGTCGCCGAGGACGAGCGGCTGCTGCTGGCCGACGCGCAGACGTCGGGCGGCCTGCTGGTCGCCGGCGAGCTGCCGGGCGCCCCCGTGGTCGGTGAGCTGCTGCCCCCCGGCGAGCACCGGGTCGTCGTGCGCTGACCGTCCCGGAAGCGGGCGCGCGTCCGGAGTGGGGGAGTCCCGAGCGGGCCACCGTACCCGATAAACTGTCACCTTTCCGCTACTCGGCGCGATGCCGCTCGAGGAAATTTTGCCCGGAATGGTCACAGACCGGTAACTTGCCCCCGGCTGAGGTCATATGCCCCCCACCATCGTCAGTAAGGCCCGATCCGGAGGCCGGTGGGACGAGCACAGCGAGGAGGCGGCATGACCGAGCTGTGGAACTGGAGAATCGACCAGGTGCGGCCGGTGGAGGTCTACCCGGCACTGGCCGAGGCGCTCGGCCGGGTGGTGATGCCCCTGGCGGCGGCCGACCCGGCCCGGCTGCCGACGTACGCGGTGATCTGCGACGTCTGGCAGGCGCCGGGGGAGTTCGCCACGATCGTGGACTGCTACGGGGTGCCCGACGGGCTCCCCGAGCACGCCAGCATCGCCGCGCTGGCGCGGCTGCTGGACCGTAACTGCCTGCTGCGCGACGACACCCTCGACGCCGGCCGGCACCTGCTCGTGGCCCCCGACGGCACGATCCGGCCGGTGCACTTCGACGTCCGCGACACCGACGACGGCGAGGTGCTCAGCAACCAGCGGCTCTGCACCGAGGCCGACCCGCGCTGTCGCGGCTGGTCGCAGTGCCACCGCTCGCGCTGGGCCCCCGACTCGGTGCTGCCCGCGCTCGCCGCCGCCTGACGCCGGCCGCGCCGGCACGCGGGACGACTCCCCGTGCCGGCGGGCGGCGAGGTCAGCGGGCCGGGCCGGCGGAGCGGCTGCCGCGTACCTCCAACTCGCTCAGCAGGGTCGCGGTGGCCGCGGCGACCGCGGCCACCGCCGCGTCGAAGGCCGCGGCGTTGTGCGCGGCGGGCTTGCGGAAGCCCGAGATCTTCCGGACGTACTGCAGGGCGGCGGCCTCGACGTCGGCCGGGCTCACCTCGGCGACGTACGGCTCACGAAGGGTCTTGATGCTCCGGCACACGGCTCCTCCTCGTTCGGTTCGGGATTGTCGCCCGGATACGCTGTCCGGGTCATGACTACCGCAGCGGCGAGCAGCCCGCGCACCTACCAGGTGCGCACGTACGGCTGCCAGATGAACGTGCACGACTCCGAGCGCATCTCCGGGCTGCTGGAGCAGGCGGGCTACGTGCGCGCCGCCGAGGCCGACGACAACCCGGACGTGGTGGTGTTCAACACCTGCGCGGTCCGGGAGAACGCCGACAACCGGCTCTACGGCAACCTCGGTCACCTGCGCCCCGTGAAGGACAGGCACCCGGGGATGCAGATCGCCGTCGGCGGCTGCCTCGCGCAGAAGGACCGGGGCGAGATCGTCCGCAAGGCGCCCTGGGTGGACGTGGTCTTCGGCACGCACAACATCGGGTCGCTGCCGGTGCTGCTGGAGCGGGCCCGGCACAACGCCGCCGCCGAGGTGGAGATCCTCGAGTCCCTCGACGTCTTCCCCTCGACGCTGCCCACCCGGCGCGAGTCCACGTACGCCGGCTGGGTGTCGATCTCCGTCGGCTGCAACAACACCTGCACGTTCTGCATCGTGCCCTCCCTGCGCGGCAAGGAGAAGGACCGCCGCCCCGGCGACATCCTCTCCGAGGTGCGCGCCCTGGTCGACGAGGGCGTGCTGGAGGTGACGCTGCTCGGGCAGAACGTCAACTCCTACGGCGTGGAGTTCGGCGACCGGCTCGCCTTCGGCAAGCTGCTGCGCGCCTGCGGCGACGTGGACGGCCTGGAGCGGGTCCGGTTCACCAGCCCGCACCCGAAGGACTTCACCGACGACGTGATCGCTGCGATGGCCGAGACGCCGAACGTCTGCCACTCGCTGCACATGCCGCTGCAGTCCGGCTCCGACGACGTGCTGCGCGCCATGCGCCGCTCGTACCGGGCCGAGCGCTACCTGGGCATCATCGAGAAGGTCCGGGCGGCGATGCCGGACGCGGCGATCACCACGGACATCATCGTCGGCTTCCCCGGCGAGACCGACGCCGACTTCGAGCGCACCCTCGACGTGGTGCGCGAGGCCCGGTTCTCCTCCGCGTTCACCTTCCAGTACTCCAAGCGCCCCGGCACCCCCGCCGCCACGATGGAGGGCCAGCTCCCCAAGCAGGTCGTCCAGGAGCGCTACGAGCGGCTGATCGCCTGCGTGGAGGAGATCACCTGGGCGGAGAACAAGCGGCTCGTGGGGGAGACCGTCGAGGTGCTGGTCGCCGTCGGCGAGGGGCGCAAGGACGAGCGCACCGGCCGGATGTCCGGCCGCGCCCGCGACGGCCGCCTCGTCCACTTCGACGCGGGTTCCCTCGCCGGGCAGATCCGCCCCGGCGACATCGTGCACACCACCGTGACGTACGCGGCTCCGCACCACCTCAACGCCGACGGCGAGCCGCTGTCGCACCGGCGCACCCGGGCCGGCGACGCGGCCGAGGCGGGGCGCGCCCCGCGTACCCCCGGGGTGCTGCTCGGGCTGCCCACGATCGGCGCGCCGGCCGCGACGCCCGCGCCGACGACGGGCTGCGCCGCGCACTGACCCGCGACGGCGGGCCGGTCCCGCCGTCGGGGCGGCGGCCCGGACGCGCCCTCGGGACGGGGGCCCGGACACGCGGAAGCCCCCGGTCCGCGCGGACCGGGGGCCTCCGGCATGGCTCAGCTCAGCCGGCCTGCTCGGCGAGCTGGAGGAACTGCCGCTTCGAGGCGAGCGCCTGCTCGGCCTCCTTGATCCGCCGCGCGTCCCCGGCCGCCTGGGCCCGGGCCAGCCGCTCCTCGGCCTCGGCGACCTGCGTCCGCATCTGGGCCAGCAGCGGGTTGTCCTCCTTGGTGGTGCGCCGCCACGCGGAGTCCATCACCTCGCGGACCTTGTCGTCGACCGCCCGCAGCCGGCGCTCCAGCCCGGCCGCCGCCTCGCGGGGCACCCGGCCGGCCTCGTGCCACTGCGCCTGGATCTCCCGCAGCTTGGCCTGCGCGCCCTTCGGGTCGCCGTCGACGTCCAGCGCCTCGGCCTCGGCGAGCAGCGCCTGCTTGCGCTCCAGGTTGGCCCGCTGCTCGTTGTCGCGGGCCGAGAAGACCTCGCTGCGCCGGGTGAAGAACTCGTCCTGCGCGGCCCGGAACCTCTCCCAGAGCCGCTGCTCCGCCTCCTTGGAGGCGCGCGGGGCGGCCTTCCACTGGTTCATCAGGTCCTTGAGCTGGTTGGCGGTCGCCGCCCAGTCCGTGGAGTCCTTCAGCTTCTCGGCCTCGGCGACCAGCTCCTCCTTGGCCGACTGCGCCTGCTTGCGCTGCGAGTCCAGCGAGGCGAAGTGGGCGCCCCGGCGGCGGGTGAAGCCGTCCCGGGCCGCGGCGAACCGCTTCCACAGCTCACCGTCGGTCTTCTTGTCGACCCCGCGGATGGTCTTCCACTCCTCGAGGATCTCCTTCAGCCGGTCGCCCGCGGTCTTCCAGCCGGTCGACTCGGCGGCCAGCTTCTCCGCCTCCTCGACCAGCGCCTGCTTGCGGGCGAGCGCCTCGCCCCGGGCGGCGTCCCGGGCGGCCTTGGCCTCGCCGGCCTTCTCCTCGGCGACGGCGGCGAGCCGGTCCAGCCGCGCGGCCAGCGCGTCGATGTCGCCGACGACGTGCGCCTCGGCGAGCGAGGCGCGGATCCGGCGGATCGTGGTCAGCGAGTGGCCGGCGTCCGCCGCACCCGAGTTGAGCCGCGCCTCCGTCAGGTTGACCTCGGTCACCAGGTCGTCGAAGCGGCGGGCGAAGTGGGCAAGCCCCTCCTCGGGCGCTCCCGCCTGCCAGGATCCGACCACCCGCTCGCCGTCGGCGGTCTTGACGTACACGGTGCCGTCCGCGTCCACCCGTCCGAAGGCAGTCCAGTCGCTCATGTGCCCATCCTCGTTCTCCCGGCGTCGGGGACCGGTCCCACGATCGCCGCCACGGCGCAGCAAAGTTACTCCCGGCATTGTCACAGGTCCGCCCCCGTCCGCGTCGAGCGCCTATCGCCGACCGTGACCATACGGTGTCCTAGCCACCGAATGACCGGATCGGCGCGGGGACGCACCGGGGGGTCCCGCTACGGTGAACGGGTGCCCCTGGTCGCCGCCGCCGTCTGCCCGCATCCGCCCCTGCTCGTGCCCGAGGTGGCCGGTGCCGCCGCCGCTGAGCTGGACGAACTCCGCGCGGCCTGCGACGCGGCCGTCGGCCGGCTGCTCGCCGCCGCGCCCGACCAGATCGTGCTCGTCGGCGGCGGGCCCGAGACCGTCCCCTTCCAGGCCGCCGACTACGGCTCCCTGCGCGCCTACGGCGTCGACCGGCACGTCCGACTGTGGAAGACCAACTGCGCCGGCGGGGAGCGGCTGCCGCTGAGCCTGACCGTCGGCGCGTGGCTGGTCGGCAGGACGGGCACCGACCTGCCCCGATTCGCCCAGTCGGTCGCCGCCGACGCCACCCCCGGCGAGTGCGCCACGCTCGGGGCGGAGCTGGTGGGCCGCGCCGAGGGTCGGGTCGCGCTGCTGGTGATGGGGGACGGGTCCGCCTGCCGGGGCGAGAAGGCGCCCGGCTACGACGACCCGCGCGCGCAGGCGTACGACGACGGGGTCGCCCGGGCCCTGGCCGACGCGGACGCCGACGCCCTGCGCGGCCTGGACCCGGTGCTGTCGGCCGAGCTGAAGGTCGCCGGCCGGGCGGCCTGGCAGGTGCTCGCCGGCGCGGCGGACGCGGCGGGCGGACGCTGGCGCGGCGAGCTGACCCACGACGCCGCGCCCTACGGCGTGGCCTACTTCGTGGCCACCTGGGAGCCGGCGTGAGCGCGCCGACCGGCGGCCGCCCGCCGGCCGGGACGGTGGTCGCGGTGGTCGGGCCCACCGCGGCCGGGAAGTCGGCGCTGAGCATCGCGCTCGCGCACGCCCTCGACGGCGAGGTGGTCAACGCCGACTCGATGCAGCTCTACCGGGGCATGGACATCGGCACGGCGAAGCTCACCCCGGCCGAGCGCGAGGAGGTGCCGCACCACCTGCTGGACATCTGGGACGTCACCGAGCCGGCGAGCGTGGCGGAATACCAGCGGCTGGCCCGCGCGGCGGTCGACGACATCCTGGCCCGGGGCCGGGTGCCGCTGCTGGTCGGCGGCTCGGGGCTCTACGTGCGGGCGGTGCTGGAGCGGTTCGAGTTCCCCGGCACCGACCCGGCGGCCCGCGAGCGGCTCGAACGGGAGCTGGCCGAGACCGGCCCCGCCCCCCTGTACGCCCGGCTGCGCGAGGCCGACCCGGCCGCCGCGGCGGGGATCCTGCCCACCAACGGCCGGCGGATCGTCCGCGCGCTGGAGGTGATCGAGCTGACCGGGGCGCCGTTCACCGCGTCGCTGCCCGCCCCGACGCCGTACTACCCGTCGGTGCAGCTCGGGGTGGACCTGGACACGGCGCTGCTGGACGAGCGGATCGCGCTGCGGGTGGACCGGATGTGGGCCGACGGCCTGGTCGCCGAGACCCGCGAGCTGGTCGGCCGCGGCCTGCCGCAGGGGCGGACGGCCAGCCGGGCACTCGGGTACCAGCAGGTGCTGCGCTTCCTGGCCGGCGAGATCACCGAGGGCGAGGCGCACGACGAGACGGTCCGGGCCACCCGGCGCTTCGTCCGCCGGCAACGCTCCTGGTTCCGGCGCGACCCGCGGATCCACTGGCTCGACTCGGCCGCGTCGGACCTGATCCCGGCCGCCCTGCGCCTGCTGCCGGCCGCTGCGAGATGATGGGGGCGTGGAGTTCACCAAGGGCCACGGCACCGGCAACGACTTCGTCATCCTGCCCGACCCGGACGGGGCGCTCGACCTGACGCCCGGCCTGGTCGCCGCGATCTGCGACCGGCGGCGCGGCCTGGGCGGCGACGGCGTGCTGCGGGTGGTGCGGGCGGCGAAACACCCCGAGGGCGCCGCCCTGGCCGGCGAGGCCGAGTGGTTCATGGACTACTGGAACTCCGACGGCTCGTTCGCCGAGATGTGCGGCAACGGCGCCCGCGTCTTCGTCCGCTACCTGCTGGCGTCCGGGCTGGCCACGCCGGTCGGCGCGGCGCTGCCGGTGGCCACCCGGGCCGGCCTCGTGCGCGCGCGCGTCGAGGGGGACGCCGTCGCCGTCGAGATGCGCCGCCCCCGGGTGTACGACGCCTCGACCGCCACCCTGGGCGGGTTGACCCTGCCGGGCGCGGCGGTGGACGTCGGCAACCCGCATCTGGTCTGCGCGCTCCCGGCGGGGATGGACCTGACCGGCCTGGACCTCACCCGCGCGCCGGAGTTCGACCCGGCTGCCTTCCCGGCCGGGGTGAACGTCGAGTTCACCGCGCCGGGCGAGCCGGTCGACGGCGCCGACGTGCACGTGCTGATGCGGGTGTACGAGCGCGGGTCCGCCGAGACGCTCTCCTGCGGCACGGGCGCGTGCGCGGTGGCCGCCGTGGCCCTCCGCGACGCCGACCGGGACACCGGCGTGGTCGCCGTGGACGTCCCCGGCGGCCGCCTGACGGTCACGGTCACCCAGGACTCCTGCTGGCTGGCCGGCCCCGCCGTCCTGGTCGCGGCCGGCGAGGTCGACCCCACCGCCCTCACCACCCCCGCCTGACCACACCCTCCCCCTGCCCCACCCCCACCCGCCCCCCACGCCCGCACGCCCCCCGCGCGCGATCTTGCACTTCCGGCCCGTGTTCTGCCGGTTATGTCCCGAATGCCGGGGCAGAAAGTGCAAGATCGCCGGTGGCGGCGGCGGGGCGCGGGGCGGGGCGGGGCGGGGCGCGGGGAGTGGGTCAGGGGGTGGCGCTGGCCTCGGCGGCGATCTCGGGGAGGTCGGCCGGGCCGGAGTCCCCGGCCGGCGCCGGGGCCGGGTTCTGGGCGGCGGCGCGGACCGCCGCCGCGACCGCCGGGGCGACCCGGGAGTCGAAGACGCTGGGCACGATCACCGTCGGGTTGATCTTGTCCTCGCCGACCACGTCCGCGATGGCCCGGGCGGCGGCGATCGCCATCTCCTCGGTGAACTCCTCGGCGTGCGCGTCCAGCATGCCGCGGAAGACACCCGGGAAGGCGAGCACGTTGTTGATCTGGTTCGGCTGGTCGGAACGGCCGGTGGCGACCACGGCGGCGTGCTTGCGCGCCTCGCGCGGGTCGACCTCCGGGTCCGGGTTCGCCAACGCGAAGACGATCGCGTCCTTGGCCATCGTGGCGATGTCGTCGCCGGTGAGCAGGTTCGGCGCGCTGACGCCGATGAAGACGTCGGCGTCGCGCACCGCCCCGGGCAGGTCGCCGGCGTAGTTGTCCTTGTTGGTGTGGTCGGCCAGCCACTGCCAGGCCGGGTTGAGCCCGGTCAGGCCGCGGTGCAGGGCGCCCTGCCGGTCGTACGCGATGATGTCGCCCACGCCCTGGCGCAGCAGCAGCTTCATGATCGCGGTGCCGGCCGCGCCGGCCCCGGAGACCACGACCCGGACGTCCGAGAGCTGCTTGCCCACGACGCGCAGCGCGTTGGTCAGCGCGGCCAGCACGCAGATGGCGGTGCCGTGCTGGTCGTCGTGGAAGACCGGGATGTCCAGCGCCTCGCGCAGCCGGGCCTCGATCTCGAAGCAGCGCGGCGCGGCGATGTCCTCCAGGTTGATCCCGCCGTACGCGGGCGCGATGGCCTTGACGATCTGCACGATCTCGTCGGTGTCCTGGGTGTCCAGGACCACCGGCCAGGCGTCCACCCCGCCGAAGCGCTTGAACAGCGCCGCCTTGCCCTCCATCACCGGCAGCGACGCCGCCGGCCCGAGGTTGCCCAGGCCCAGCACCGCCGAGCCGTCGCTGACCACGGCCACGGTGTTGCGCTTGATGGTGAGCCGCCGGGCGTCCGCCGGGTTCTCCGCGATCGCCTGGCAGACCCGTGCCACCCCCGGGGTGTACGCGCGGGACAGCTCGTCGCGGGTGCGCAGCGCCACCTTCGAGCTGACCTCGATCTTGCCGCCGAGGTGCAGCAGGAACGTCCGGTCGGAGACCTTGCGCACGTCCACGCCGTCGAGCGCGGTCAGCGCGTCGACCACCTGGTCGGCGTGGGCGGCGTCGGCGGTGTCGCAGGTCAGGTCGACGATCACGTGCGTCGGGTCGGAGTCGACCACGTCGAGGGCGGTGACGATCGCACCGGCCTCGCCGACGGAGGTGGTGAGCCGGCCGATCGAGGACGCGTCCGCGGGTACGGCGATCCGAATGGTGATCGAGAATCCGGCACTCGGAAGTCGGGTGATGGCCACTAATTCCTCCGTCGACGCTGAGCGGCTCGCACCGCATTTCTACTCGCTCACCCGGGCCGACCCACCGGCCGCCCCCACTTTTGTGGCATTTCACGCGGGCATATAGCAGGTGCGTCCGGCGTTGACACATGTCAGGATTGCTCGGTACGTGACAGAACGGACAGGAGACCGGCTTGACCAACCAGGAGACCTACCTCCCCTACACCGACGACGAGCTCGACGCCACCACCGGCGAGTTCGAGCTCTCAGAGCGGCAGGCACTGCGGCGGGTCCCTGGCCTCTCCACCGAACTCGCCGACATCACCGAGGTCGAATACCGCCAGCTGCGCCTGGAGCGCGTGGTCCTGGTGGGCGTCTGGACCGAGGGCACCCAGAGCGACGCCGAGAACAGCCTCACCGAGCTGGCCGCGCTGGCGGAGACCGCCGGCTCGCAGGTGCTCGAGGGGCTGATCCAGCGGCGCAACCGCCCCGACCCGGCCACCTACATCGGCCGGGGCAAGGTCGACGACCTCGGCTCGGTCGTGCTCTCCAGCGGCGCCGACACGGTGATCTGCGACGGTGAGCTGTCGCCGTCGCAGCTGCGCAACCTGGAGCAGCGCACCAAGGTCAAGGTGGTGGACCGCACCGCGCTGATCCTCGACATCTTCGCCCAGCACGCCAAGAGCAAGGAGGGCAAGGCGCAGGTCGAGCTGGCCCAGCTCGAATACCTGCTGCCCCGCCTGCGCGGTTGGGGTGAGACGCTCTCCCGGCAGACCGGTGGTAGCGGTCGCGGCGGGGGCGCCGGCGGCGGCGTGGGCCTGCGCGGTCCCGGTGAGACCAAGCTGGAGACCGACCGGCGTCGGATCCGCCACCGCATCGCCCGGCTGCGCCGGGAGATCAAGGCCATGCGGACCGTACGCCAGACCAAGCGCGCCCGGCGTTCCCGCAACGCCGTTCCCGCCGTCGCCATCGCCGGCTACACCAACGCCGGCAAGTCCAGCCTGCTCAACCGGCTGACCGGCGCGGGTGTGCTGGTCGAGAACGCGCTCTTCGCCACCCTCGACCCGACCACCCGCAAGGCCACCACCTCCGACGGGCGGCTCTACACCCTCTCCGACACGGTCGGGTTCGTCCGGCACCTGCCGCACCAGATCGTCGAGGCGTTCCGCTCGACGCTGGAGGAGGTCGCCGAGGCGGATCTGGTGGTGCACGTCGTCGACGGCACCCACCCGGACCCGGAGGAGCAGGTCCGCGCGGTCCGCGAGGTGCTCGCCGAGGTGGGCGCCGACCGGCTGCCCGAGCTGCTGGTGGTCAACAAGACCGACGCCGCCGACGAGGAGACGCTGCTGCGGCTGAAGCGGCTCTGGCCGGAGGCGGTCTTCGTCTCCGCGCACACCGGGCGCGGGATCGACGGGCTCCGCGAGGCCGTCGAGGAGCGGCTACCCCGCCCGGCGGTGGAGATCCGCGCGGTGCTGCCGTACGACCGGGGCGACCTGGTGGCGCGGGTGCACCGGCAGGGCGAGGTGCTGAGCACCTCCCACCTGCCGGAGGGGACCCTGGTGCACGTCCGGGTCGGCGACGCGCTCGCCGCCGAGCTGGCGCCGTTCCAGACCGTGGCGGAGAGCGAGGCGGTCGCGGCAGCCCGGTGACGGCGTCGTCCCGGCGTCACTCGCCGGAAACCTGAGGCATGCGACACTGACGCAATGCGCCGCGCTGTTTCTTCGGTCACGGTCGCCCTCGGCTTGCTGGGGGCGACCGTGGCGTGTGCAGGGGTCGCCCTGGCGGCGCCCGCCTCGGCCTCGTCCCCGCTCGCGGCCGCCGCGGGCAAGAAGCGGTGCACGGTGGCCGACGAGCGGCTACGCGAGCTGTCCGGCCTGGTGGCCACCAAGAGCGGCTACGTCGTGGTCAACGACGGCACCGAGGTGGAGAGCCGCAAGCGGGTCTTCTTCCTCAACACCAGGTGCGAGGTCACGAAGGAGCCGGTCCGCTATTCGGGGCAGGGGCCGTTCGACACGGAGGACCTCGCGCTCTCCCCGGACGGCAAGACGCTCTGGATCGCCGACACGGGCGACAACGTCACCAGCCGGAACCGCCGCGATCGGGTGGCGGTGTGGAGCATGCCGGTCAGCGGATCCAGCCGGCCGGTGCTGCACCGGCTCTCCTACCCCGAGGGCAAGCCGCACGACGCCGAGGCGCTGCTCATCGGCGACGACGGCAACCCGCTGATCATCACCAAGGTGATGTCGGGCAAGGCGCAGATCTTCACCCCCGCCGCGAAGATGAAGAGCGGGAACACCGAGCCGGTGCCGATGAAGCAGGTCGGCGAGATCGCCCTGCCGAAGACGGACACGGACAACCGGCTCGGCGCTCCGGGCCGGGTGGCGATCACCGGAGCCGCCCGTTCCCCCGACGGCTCCCGAGTGGTGGTGCGCACCTACGCCGACGCCTTCGAGTACGACGTGACCGGCGGCGACATCGTGGCGGCCCTGACCTCCGCCGAGCCCCGGGTGACGGCGCTGGCCGATCCGTTCGGCGAGGCGATCGCCTACACCCCGGACGGCAAGACCTTCCTCACCGTCTCCGACGGCGGCCAGCTCGACGAGGACGAGCCGGTCGACATCCTCGGCTACACCCCGTCCACGGAGGGCGCGAAGCCGATCGCCGGCGAGGGCGACGAGCCGAAGAAGGCGGCCGGGCGGTCGTGGCTCGACGGCCTGAGCCTGAGCGACATCACGTACATCATCGCCGCGGTCGGCGTAATCGGCGCGCTGATGGTTGCCGCCGGCGTCTTCGGCATCCTGCGGGCCCGGCGCAAACCGGCCACCTCGCGCCGTGACGGCGACGGGCCGGACCGTGACGACCTCGCCGACGATCCGCGGGGCCCGGCGGGCGACGACTTCCTGCCGCCGGACGACCGGGCGCGGGGCGGTGTCTACGGTGGCGCGCCCTCCGGCGGCGTCTACGGCGGCGCGCCCGGCGGCGGGCGGGGCGGGACGGCCCCGGCGGGCGGTGGTCGCGGCGGGGCCGCGCCGGCCGGCGGCGGGGTCTACGGCGGCGGCCGCCCGGCCGGCGGAGGGGTCTACGGCGGTGGTCGATCGGCCGGCGGCGGGGGCGGTGGCGGCGCCTACGGCGGCGCCCGGCCGCCGGGCCCCGGTGGCCCCGCGGGCGGTGGCGGCGGTGGCCGTCAGGGTGGCGGGCGTCCCGGTGGTGGCGTCTACGGCGGCGGGGGCCAGCCGGGCCCCGGCGTCTATGGCGGCGGTGGCCGGGCCGAGCCGCCCCGTCGCGGCGGTGAGCAGGATCCCCGTGGTCAGCGGCCGGTCCGCCGGCGCGGCGAGGGCTACGACGACGGCCGCGGCGGCCCCTACGGCCAGGCGCCGGGTGGCGGCCGTGGCTACCGGGGTGACCGCTACTGACGTCCGGCGTCGCCCAAGCACCGCACCGTCCCGGCGTCGCCGGAGCGCGCGCCGCCGGACCACGCGTCGTCCCGGCGCCGCCTGACGGGCCATCCCGGCGCCGCCTGACGGGCCGTCCCGGCGCCACCGGATCATGCGCCAGGAATCCGGGTCGTGGCCACGGCCGACCGGCTGCCTCCGGGGACCGCCGTCGGCGGCCGGCCCGGAGGCCCACGGGGTCAGATGCGGCGCAGCACCGCGACGACCCGGCCCATGATGGTGGCGTCGTCGCCGGGGATCGGGTCGAAGGCCGGGTTCTGCGGCATCAGCCAGACGTGCCCGTCCCGGCGGCGGTAGGTCTTGACCGTCGCCTCGCCGTCGAGCATCGCGGCGACGATGTCGCCGGACTCGGCGGTCGGCTGCTGCCGGACCACGACCCAGTCGCCGTCGCAGATCGCCGCGTCGAGCATGGAGTCGCCCTTGACCTGGAGCATGAAGACCTCGCCCTCACCCACCAGCTCGCGGGGGAGGGGGAAGATGTCCTCCACGGCCTGCTCGGCCAGGATCGGGCCACCGGCCGCGATCCGGCCCAGCATCGGCACGTACGCCGGGGCGGGGCGCTGCGAGCGGGTCAGCTCGTCGTCGACGTCGCCGGGAGCCCGGACGTCGACGGCGCGCGGCCGGTTGGGGTCGCGGCGCAGGAAGCCCTTCTTCTCCAGCTCCTTGAGCTGGTAGGCGACGCTGGACGGCGACACCAGGCCGACCGCCTCGCCGATCTCGCGCACGCTCGGCGGGTAGCCGTGCCGATCCACCCAGGTGCGGATGAACTCCAGGATCCGCCGCTGACGGGCGGTGAGATCCACCGTCGCCGGGTCGGGGAAGGCGCTCACCACCGGGGTGACCGGGCGCACGGCGGGCTGCCCGGCCCGGCTGCGCGTGGCGCCCCGGCGTCGGGTGGCCGGCGGGCCCGCCTCGGTGATCTGCTGCGGGCTCTTCGGCCGGATGGCCCGGTCCTCGGTCACGTCCGTCCTCCCTGGTCGGCGCTGGGTGCCTTGGCGGCTCGTGGTGCGTGCGGCGGTGCGTGGTGACCGGTGGCGGAACGATCCGCGCCCGGTTGTTCATGACCGTATAGGTGGGATCGGTCATTTTCAAACGTCTGTACGACATCACCTCGGCGTGTCGGGGTGAAAAGCGGCCCTGCTCGTACTCACGTTCTGATAAATGGTACGTCGGGTCGAACGGGTGTTCGACTCCTGCCCGATCGGCGGCGGTTTCGCCGCGACCGGACGAATAACCCCGGCGGGCGCCGGACGGTTGGTTCTGCGGCGGGTGGCGCTGGCCGGTCGAGTCCGGATGGCGGTGACGCGCCGGACACGCCGGCCAACTTGACCGCGGATCGTCGGCGGCATACGGTCGACCCCTAGATGTAGTAGTCACACGGGCGTAAGTCGCCTACAGGTTGGGTCCGACTACCGACCGCACTCCCGTACCGTCGACACGGCGAAGACCATCGACAGATGGCTCCGTCGCGCTGACGCGTGCCCGGAAAGCGGTCGGCGTGCCCGCGATCGATGAAGGAGGTCCGGCCGATGCGGTGTCCGTACTGCCGGCACGCGGACTCCCGGGTGGTCGACTCGCGGGAGGCCGACGACGGCCAGTTGATCCGCCGGCGACGGTCCTGCCCGGAGTGCGGCAAGCGGTTCACCACGGTGGAGGAGGCGGTCCTCGCGGTCGTCAAGCGCAGCGGGGTCACCGAGCCGTTCAGCCGCACGAAGATCATCGGCGGGGTGCGCAAGGCGTGCCAGGGCCGGCCGGTGGACGACGACTCGATCGCGCTGCTCGCGCAGAAGGTCGAGGAGACCGTCCGGGCCAAGGGGGCCGCCGAGATTCCCAGCCACGAGGTGGGGCTGGCCATCCTGGGTCCGCTGCAGGACCTGGACGAGGTCGCCTACATGCGGTTCGCCAGCGTCTACCGGTCGTTCGACTCGCTCGCCGACTTCGAGCGGGAGATCGAGACGCTGCGGGCCGCCGCACGCGCCCGGGAGGGCGCCGGGGCCGACGCGGTCGAGGCCGCCGGCCGTACCAGTTGAAGTTTTTCGCAGTTTTGACAGTCGGATCGCGCGGCGGGTGGTTGCGCGGACGAGGGGGCGGATGAGATGTCGGGGGATGGTGTGACGACGAGCAGGGCACGGAGCAAGGCCGGCGCGGGGCTCAAGGTCGAGCGGGTCTGGACGACCGAGGGGGTGCACCCCTACGACGAGGTCACCTGGGAGCGCCGCGACGTCGTGATGACCAACTGGCGCGACGGCTCGATCAACTTCGAGCAGCGCGGGGTCGAGTTCCCGGAGTCGTGGAGCGTCAACGCGGCCAACATCGTGACCACCAAGTACTTCCGGGGCGCGGTGGGCACCCCGGAGCGGGAGTGGTCGCTCAAGCAGCTGATCGACCGGGTGGTCACCACCTACCGCACCGCCGGTGAGGAGTACGGCTACTTCGCCAGCCCCGCCGACGCCGAGGTCTTCGCCCACGAGCTGACCTGGATGCTGCTGCACCAGGTGTTCAGCTTCAACTCGCCGGTCTGGTTCAACGTCGGCACGCCCTCGCCGCAGCAGGTCAGCGCCTGCTTCATCCTGGCCGTCGACGACTCGATGGACTCCATCCTCGACTGGTACAAGGAGGAGGGGCTGATCTTCAAGGGCGGCTCCGGCTCCGGCGTCAACCTGTCCCGGATCCGCTCCTCCCGCGAGCTGCTCTCCTCCGGCGGCAACGCCTCCGGGCCGGTCAGCTTCATGCGCGGCGCGGACGCCTCCGCCGGCACCATCAAGTCCGGCGGCGCCACCCGGCGCGCGGCGAAGATGGTCATCCTCGACGTGGACCACCCGGACATCCAGGAGTTCGTGGCCACCAAGGCGCGCGAGGAGGACAAGATCCGCGCGCTGCGCGACGCCGGGTTCGACATGGACCTGGGCGGCGCCGACATCGTCAGCGTGCAGTACCAGAACGCCAACAACTCGGTTCGCGTCTCCGACGAGTTCATGACCGCCGTGGAGAACGGCGGCGGCTTCGACCTGCGCGGCCGGCTCGACGGCGCGGTGATCGAGACCATCGACGCCAAGAACCTGTTCCGCTCCATCTCCCAGGCCGCCTGGGAGTGCGCCGACCCCGGCCTCCAGTACGACGACACCATCAACGACTGGCACACCTGCCCGGAGACCGGGCGGATCACCGCGTCGAACCCGTGCTCGGAGTACCTGCACCTGGACAACTCCTCGTGCAACCTGGCCTCGCTCAACCTCATGAAGTTCCTCCGCGCCGACGGGGGCTTCGAGGTGGAGAAGTTCGTCAAGAGCGTCGAGTTCGTCATCACCGCGATGGACATCTCGATCTGCTTCGCCGACTTCCCGACCGAGAAGATCGGCGAGACGTCCCGCGCCTACCGGCAGCTCGGCATCGGCTACGCCAACCTCGGCGCGCTGCTGATGGCCTCCGGCCTGCCGTACGACTCGGAGCAGGGCCGCTCGGTCGCCGCGGCGATCACCTCGCTGATGACCGGCACCGCGTACCGCCGCTCCGCCGAGCTGGCCGGCGTCGTCGGCCCGTACGACGGCTACGCCCGCAACGCCGAGCCGCACAAGCGGGTCATGCGCAAGCACGCCGCCGCCAACGACGCGATCAAGCCGGCGGGCACCGTGGCCACCGCGATCCAGCGGGAGGCCACGAAGCAGTGGACCCAGGGCAACAAGATCGGTGACAAGAACGGCTGGCGCAACTCGCAGGCGAGCGTCCTCGCGCCGACCGGCACCATCGGCTTCATGATGGACTGCGACACGACCGGCGTGGAGCCGGACCTGGCGCTGGTCAAGTTCAAGAAGCTGGTCGGCGGCGGCTCGATGCAGATCGTCAACCAGACCGTGCCGCGCGCCCTGCGCAGCCTCGGCTACCCCGAGGAGCAGGTCGAGGCGATCGTCGAGCACATCGCCGACCACGGCCACGTGGTGGACGCCCCCGGCCTCAAGCCGGAGCACTACCCGGTCTTCGACTGCGCGATGGGCGAGCGGTCCATCGCCCCGATGGGTCACGTGCGGATGATGGCGGCCATCCAGCCGTTCGTCTCCGGCGCCATCTCCAAGACGGTCAACATGCCGGAGTCGGCCACCGTCGAGGACGTCGAGAAGATCTACTTCGAGGGCTGGAAGCTCGGCCTCAAGGCGCTGGCGATCTACCGGGACAACTGCAAGGTCGGCCAGCCGCTCTCGGTGGCGAAGTCCAACAAGGCCACCGAGGCCGCCCCCGCCGAGGTGGAGAAGGTCGTCGAGAAGGTCGTCGAGTACCGCCCGGTGCGCAAGCGGCTGCCGAAGAAGCGCCCGTCGGAGACGATCTCCTTCTCGGTCGGCGGCGCCGAGGGCTACCTCACCGCGTCGTCGTACCCGGACGACGGCCTCGGCGAGGTCTTCCTCAAGATGTCGAAGCAGGGCTCGACCCTGGCCGGCGTGATGGACGCCTTCTCGGTGGCCATCTCCATCGGTCTCCAGTACGGCGTCCCGCTGGAGACGTACGTCAGCAAGTTCACCAACATGCGCTTCGAGCCGGCCGGCATGACCGACGACCCGGACGTGCGGATGGCCGCCTCGGTGATGGACTACATCTTCCGTCGCCTGGCGCTGGACTTCCTGCCGTACGAGCGCCGCGCGGAGCTGGGCATCTTCACCGCCAAGGAGCGGGCCGCCCAGCTCCAGGCCGAGGCGGAGGCGGAGGCGAACGGTGCGGACCTCACCGCGATGGCCGCCTCCGCCCCGGTCGAGACCAAGCCGGAGGAGCCGAAGACCGGGCCGGTCGCCCAGCCGGCCCAGGAGGTCGCCGGCATCGCCGCCGCCAAGCCGGCGCCGTCCGTGGGTTCCAGCACCGAGCTGCTGGAGGCCGTGATCGGCAAGGCCGCCGACGCGCCGCTCTGCTTCACCTGCGGTACGAAGATGCGCCCGGCCGGTAGCTGCTACGTCTGCGAGGGCTGCGGCTCCACCAGCGGCTGCAGCTGACGTACGACCGCGATGAGCCCCGGGCGTGGGAACGCCCGGGGCTCATTCGTTACGCCACCGGCCGGGCCACTCGTTGCTGCGGCTCTCGTGGTGGATCTCGTACGCTCGGCTGCGTGTCAGAGCCATTACCGTATCGGCGCCGCTCCGCGCGGGTTCTGCTGCTCGACGGTGCCGGACGGATCTTGCTCTTACGATTCCTGTTCGATTCCACGAACCCTGACCGCGGCCACGGCTGGGTGACCCCTGGCGGCGGAGTCAACGACGGCGAACCGCTACAGCGCGCCGCGGCCCGCGAACTCCACGAAGAAATCGGCCTGGTGGTCGACCCGCACCGCCTCGGTGAACCAATCGCTCACTGCGCTGGCTATGCGGACCTCGGCTGGGCCAGTGGCGTTTTCCGCGACGACTTCTTCTACCACCGCATCGACACCCACGACGTCGACATCACGCGCATGGAGACGCTCGAACGTACACACCACGCCGGACACCGGTGGTGGCCCCTCGACGAATTGGCCACGACCACCGACACCGTCTACCCGTTCGGGCTCGCTCAACTGCTAGCCGACATCCTGACCGGCCACATCCCGCAACAGCCGGTCCAGCTGCCCTGGCACCACTGAAACATCAACCACAGCGGTACAACCAGCGGCAGTGCCGACAATTCGTCGACAGCAACTCACATAGTGCACCGGGCGGGACTCGCTATCTCCCGTCCGTGATCGAGATGTCTCGTCAGCGGTCGTCGTCACCCTCGGTCGGGCGGGGCGGGCGATTGTGTCGGGCCCACTCGTCCACCTCGTCCGCGTCCCAGATGGTCGTCCCGATCAGGCGGGCGACAGGCTCAGGAAAGCCGGGCCTGCGGGTGATCTGTAGAACCCGCTGCCGTGACACGCCGAACAGGGCGGCCAACTCGCCAGGCCCGTACAAGCGCGGTCGCTTCACGGCCTGAAGGTAGGCGCGACTCGTCCTTTACGATCGCCACTTACAGATTGACAACCCACCGGTGGGTGGTGTGTGGTGGATGAGGACCTGCCCAGGGGCCTGGCGGGCGGATCGCCGGAAGGTCAGATGCCCATGCGTGTGTCGTACGACGACTACCTGCTGGCGGTGGCGCTCACTCTGGCCCGTCGGCACCGCCCGGTCTGGTCCTGGCGGCGCTGGCGTCGGGTCTGCCGGTGTGGGTCGGATCTGCCCTGCCGGGCTCGCCACCGCACACCGATACGTCGAGGTCACTGGCCGGGGGAGGAGCAGCGGTGACGGAGGATCAGGTCGGGCGGATCCTGTCGGTGCATCTGCCCGGTGTCGACGGCCTGTGCGTCGGGTGCCGTTGGTGGTGGGCGCGGCTGGCGCCGTACCCCTGCTATCAGGCGGACTGGGCGTCCCGCTGGCGTGCTCGCGTCGCCACCCGGCGCTTCCTGGACGGCCTGCGGTGACCACCCACGGCCCGGTCCTTCCGGTGTGGACCTGCGGCGGCTGCGACGCACCCTGGCCGTGTCAGACCCGGCGCAGGGAACTGCACGCCGAGTTCGAGGGCGCGCCGGTGTCGCTGGCCCTCTACATGGGGTCCTACCTGGTCTGGGCCGCCGAGGATCTGACCTGGGTGCCCGCCGGGCTGCTGCACCGGCGCTTCCTCGGGTGGGTCCGGTGAGCGTGATCCGGCGCGGCGACGAGCGCTTCCACTACAGCGACGGCTCCCACAAGTGGATCCCGCCGGACCCGGACTACGACCAGGAGGTCTGGAACGAGATGGTGCGGCAGCACCAGCGCCAGCACCTGGAGGAGATCTCGCGGCGCAGGAAGCCGCGTCAGGGGACGACACCGTGAGGCGTCGACCGCGATCATCGGAACATGACGATCGCCGCGAGCTACGTCGAGTTCGGCACCCGTGAGGCGCGGGGCGTGTCGCCAACCTACGAGCGCCTGTGTCTCGCCGTCTCGCGGGACGACGAGGTGCTCGCCCTGCTCGGCACGCTCCCGCCGGCCAAGCGGCAACCGAACCTGCTGTTCGGCGTCGTACGGCTGCTCGGCGGGCCCGTCGACGACCCGGCCGCGTTCCGCGACTTCACGCTGACGAACTGGCCGGCGATCGAGGCGGAGTTGCGCACCCGGGCCGTCCAGACGAACGAGCCTGGGCGGTGCGCCGTACTGCTGCCGGTGCTCGTCGCGCTGCCGCAGCCGCTGGCGCTGCTGGAGGTCGGCGCGTCCGCCGGCCTCTGCCTCTACCCCGACCGGTACGCCTACCGCTACGGCGACCACCTGCTCGGGGTGGGCGATCCGGTTCTGGAGTGCGCGGCGACCGGAGTGCCGCTGCCGGACCGGCTACCCGAGGTGGTGTGGCGGGCCGGCCTGGACCTGAACCCGCTGCGGGTGACCGACCCGGCGGACGTCGCCTGGCTCGACGCCCTCATCTGGCCCGAGCAGACGCACCGCCGCGACCGGCTGCGGGCCGCCGCGGCCATCGCCGCGGCCGACCCGCCGCTGCTCGCGCGCGGCGACCTGGTGGACGACCTGCCCGCGCTGGCCGCGCAGGCGCCGCCCGGCGCGACGCTGGTGGTGCTCCACACCTCCGTGCTCTATCAGGTGCCGGCGCCGCGCCGGGCGGCGTTCACCGAGGTGGTACGCGGACTGCCCGGCCACTGGATCGCGAACGAGACGCCGGGCGTGCTGCCCCACGACGCGCTGCCGGAGCCGCCGGACGAGGCCCTGCACAACGTGCTGTCCCTCGACGGCGTGCCCCTCGCCTGGACCCGCTCGCACGGCCAGGCGATGACCTGGTGGCGCTGACCGGCGTCTGACACCGGGCGCGGTCGCGGCAGGACAGCCCGTCACGTCCGCACGGGCCGCGGGCTGCCTCCGCCGTACGAGGCAGCCCCGACCCTGTCCGTCAGTACTGCTTCTGCTGGCAGGGCACGCAGAAGCGGGCGTGCGGCAGCACCTCCAGGCGTTCCCGGGGGATCGGCGCCTCGCACTTCTCGCAGATGCCGTAGCGACCGTCGGCGATGCGCCGCAACGCCCCGCTGATCTGGTCCAGGCTCTGCCGGGTCGCGGCGATCAGTGCGCTCTGGGTGTGCGCCTCGCCCGGGTCGCCGGTGTCGGCCGTCAGCTGCGTGAGCCGGACGGTCTGCGCCTCGAAGTCGGTCGTCAGTGTCGCCCGCAGCTCATCGAGCCACTGCTGGTCCGGCTGGGTGTGCGTGGTCATGGCGTAGCTCCCTTGAAAAAAGAAAAGGGCCGAAGCTTGGGAAGCTTCGCCCTGATGGCCGTTCGCAGAGTTGCAAGCGGTCCACGGAGGGCTACGTCCGGCGGGGACGGGGCTCGGCAGTCCGGAGGCGACCGAGCCGGCGCACGACGGCGCGACCGCGGATCGCACCACCCGGGTCGCGACGGTCACCGACAGGGCACGCCGACGGGCAGCAGCGGACGCCGCCGTCACCACGACGACGGTGCTCCTCTGCTGACCGACCGAACACATGCAGCCACCATAGGCCGGGCGGATCGGAAAACCAACGTGCTTCCGTACGCGCGCAAACCGGCCTCACCCGGCCAGGTCGTCTGTCAGGCGTGGACGCGCAGGTGGCGTAGCAGGACGACCCCGTTGCCGAAGGCCCGGTCAGGTCGCCGGCATGTCCCGCATCCGCCGCAGCGGGGAGCAGACGACGAAGAGCGCGGCGCTCCACGTGCCGAGGACGCAGATCCACAGCGCCGGCCGCAGCCCGAGCTGACTGGCGAGCGTGCCGCCGGCGAGCGCGCCGAGCGGGATCACGCCGAAGCAGATCCACAGGAACGCCGCGTTCACCCGGCCCAGCAGAGCCGGCGGGGTGATCCGCTGCCGGTACGTCAGGGTGGCGACGTTGTAGAGCACCGCGTTGGCGGAGAACGCCGCCAGGCCGACGCCGTAGAGCAGCACGCCCCAGCCCGGCTGCGCCAGGGGCATGAGCAGGTAGAGCGGGCCGGGGGCGGCCATCGCCACCCAGATCACCCGGGCCGAGCCGAGCCGGGCGGTCAGCCGGTCGGCGAGCGCGCCGACCACGAGGCCGCCGACGGCGCTGACCGAGAAGACCAACCCGACTAGCGCCGGCGGGGCGTGCAGTTCCTGGAGCAGGAAGACCACCTCGATGGAGGCGGACGCCATCACGAAGAAGTTGGAGACGGTGGTGCAGGCGAGGATGCTGCGCAGGATCGGTTGGCGCCGGATGAAGCCCAGCCCCTCCGTCATCTGCACCCGCAGCGGCACCCGGGCCCGGGGCTCCGGTGCCGTCGGCGCGTCGCGGATCAGCAGCAGGGTCACCCCGCTGACCGCGAAGGCCAGGCCGGTGACGACGAAGATCTTCGCGGCGCCGACCAGCCCGACCAGCACCCCGCCGACCGTCGGGCCGACGAGTTCGGCGGAGTCCTGGGTGACGGTGAGCTTCGCGTTGGCGTCCACGAGCCGGGCCGGCGGCACCAGCCGGGGCAGCATGCTCTTGTGGGCCACGGTGAAGAGCACGGTGAACACGCCGGAGAGCCCGACCACCGCGTACAGGAAACCGAGGGTGAGCCGGTCGATCAGCGCGACCACCGGCACCGACAGCAGCAACGCGGCCCGGCCCAGGTCGCAGGCGACCATCAGCCGCCGCTGGTCGACCCGGTCGGCGAGGATCCCGGCGGGCAGCGAGAAGAGCAGGTACGGCAGCCAGGCGAGCGTGGTCAGCAGCGAGACCTGGAAGACGCCGGCGTCGAGGGTGCCGGCGGCGAGCAGCGGCACCGCCACCCCGGAGATCCGGGTGCCCAGCTCGCTGACCGCCTGCCCGGCCAGGAGCAGACCGAAGTTCCGGTCGCGCAGCAGCGACGACCGCACCGGGGTGTCGACCTCGGCGGTGCGCGCCGCCTGCTGCGTCACGTCCGGTCCCCGGCGGTCTCCCCCGTCAGGTGTGGGGCGGGCGCGGGCATGCTCCGGCGACGATCCACCCGGCCAGCCTGCCCGCCGCCCGCAGACCGGCGCCACCGGTTATCCGGCCCGGACGGTACGGTCTTGCGGGCCGCCTTCCGTGGCGGCGGACGGGAGGCCCCAACGTGTCCATCGCCCTGTTCACCCTTGGCGGCACGATCGCGATGGGCGGGGTGGACCCCGGCCGGGCCGGGGTGGTCACCCGGTTGACCGGTGCGGACCTGACCGCCGCCGTGCCGGGCCTGGGCGAGCTGGGCCTGCCGCTGGACGTCCGCGACACCCACGCGGTGCCGAGCGCGCACCTGACGTACCGCCAACTTCTCGACGTGGTCGACGCCGCCTCGCGGGCGGTGACCGACGGGGCGACCGGCGTGGTGGTCACCCAGGGCACGGACACGCTGGAGGAGTCGGCGTTCCTGGCCGACCTCGTCTGGCCGCACGCCGCGCCGCTGGTCTTCACCGGCGCGATGCGCAACCCGACCCTGGCCGGCCCGGACGGCCCGGCGAACCTGCTCGCCGCGGCCCGGGTGGCGGCCGCGCCCGCCGTCCGCGACCTGGGCGTGCTGGTCGCGTTCGCCGACGAGATCCACGCCGCCCGCTGGGTACGCAAGACGCACAGCACCAGCACCGGCACGTTCGCCTCGCCGAACGCCGGCCCGGTCGGGCACGTGATCGAGGGGCGCGTCCGCGTGCTGGCCCGCCCGCCCCGGCGGGAGCCGCTGCCGCCGGTCGACCCGGCGCGGCTCGACGCCACCCGGGTCGCGCTGCACACCGTGACGCTCGACGACGACGGCGGGCTGCTCGACCGGGTCGCCGAAACCCACCACGCGCTCGTCGTCGCCGCCTTCGGGGTCGGGCACGTCCCGGCCGTGCTGGCCCCGGTGCTCGGCGAGCTGGCCGGGCGGATCCCGGTGGTGCTCACGTCCCGCACCGGCGCCGGCTCGGTGCTGCGGCACACGTACGGAACGGTCGGCTCCGAGACGGACCTGCGACGCCGGGGCCTGCTGGACGGCGGGCTGCTCGACCCGTACAAGGCGAAGGTGCTGCTGCGGCTGCTGCTCGCTGCCGGCGCGGGCGGCGAGGAGATCGCCGGCGCCCTGGCCCGGCACGGCTGACCGCCCCGACGCCCGCACGTCCGGCGAGAGGCGTGCGGCCCCGGCGGGGGATCGGCGCGGCGTCTCTAGACTGCGCCGGTGACCGGAGAGCGACGACCGCTGGCGGACCGGCCGCTGACCGAGCCGCACCCGTCCCGGCTGCCGCCCGAGCACCCGGACCGGGAGCGGATCCTGGCCGCGCACGCCGCCGCCCTGGCCGCCGGTGAGGCCGGTTACCTGGACCCGACCACCGGCCTGTTCGTGCTGAGCGCGGGGTTCCTGGCCCGGCGCGGCACCTGCTGCGGTCGCGGCTGCCGGCACTGCCCGTACGTCGACGACTGACGGCCCGCCTGATCGAGGGCTACCGCGCGGGCGGGGCAGGCCGTACGGTGTCCGGCGGACGCGTCGGGGTGGACAGTGGACAGCGGAGGAGTGATCGTGCGCGGGCGGATCGTGGGCGCCGGGGTGGCCGTACTGTTGGCGACGGGCTGTGGCGCGGAGGCCGCCGAACCGGTGGCGGTGCCGCCTCCCGCGCCGATCGCGATCGACGTGGCGGCCGCCTCGTCCGGCGGGGCGTGCCGACTGCTCGACTTCGGCGTGATCGAGCAGCACGCGGGGGTCCGCTTCGACGTCGCCGCCGCCAGCAGGACGGGCGACAGCCACACCTGCGTGGTGCGGGCCGAGCAGGCCACCCTGCCGGAGTTGGCGCTGACCGTCACGGAGACGTCGATCGACGCGGCCACCTTCACCGCGGACGTGGTGCCGGAGAAGGCGGCCAAGGTCACCGGGCTGGGCCAGAAGGCGTACCGGCAGACCATCTCGGCCAAGGGCGCCTCAGGCCCGGTCGCGGAGGTGGGCTGGCTGGCCGCCGAGGGCCGCCTCGCCACCCTCCGCTACACCACCCCGCGCGACACCGCCAAGCCAGACGCCGACAAGCTGGCGGACGCCCTCATCGCCCTGGCCAAGCAACTGGACACCCGCGCCTTCTGACCTGCCCCGCCGCCCCGGTCCAACTCCGCGATCTTGCACTTTCGGCCCCCGATCTGTTCCTTGTGCCGGATATGCCCGGGCGCAAAGTGCAAGATCGCCGAGTCAGGGGGTCGGGGGCGTAGGGGGTGCGGGGTGGGTGGGTTAGTGGGCGGCGACGAAGACGCGGGAGGCGACCTCGCGGGGAAGGCGGACGCGGTCGCCGGAGCGGTCGATCGACACCCCGTCGCGCTCCTGCGCCACCGTCACCGTCGCGCCCGGGTCGACGCCGGCCGCGTGCAACTGGCGGAGCACGTCCGCGTCGGTCTGCACGCTCTCGCAGATCCGTCGGACCACCACCGGCCCGGAGAGGCCGGGGAAGGCCAGGTTGCGCTCACCCTCGATCGCCTCGGCGGTCTCCGGCTCCGGCATGCCCAGCTCCTCCAGCCCCGGGATCGGGTTGCCGTAGGGCGAGCGCGTCGGCCGGTTCAGCAGGTCGTAGACCCGCTTCTCGACGGCGTCGCTCATCACGTGCTCCCACCGGCAGGCCTCCTCGTGGGCCTCCTCGTAGGGCATCCCGATCACGTTGACCAGCAGCAGCTCGGCGAGCCGGTGCTTGCGCATCACGGAGACGGCGGTGCTGCGGCCGTGCGGCGTGAGCGCCAGGTGCCGGTCGCCCTCCACCGTGAGCAGGCCGTCGCGCTCCATGCGGGCGACGGTCTGGCTGACGGTGGGGCCGCTCTGCCCCAGCCGTTCGGCGATCCGGGCGCGCAGGGGCGGCACCCCCTCCTCTTCCAGCTCGAGGATGGTCTTGAGGTACATCTCGGTCGTGTCGACCAGATCATGCTTCACGTCAGCGGCCCTCCGGTCCACGATGCTACCTTGGCGCAGGCCGAACGACCCTTGACGAACCGCGAGGTACGGGCCCGGATGGTGTTGACTTGACCTCATGTCCGGAACCGAGGATCTGTTGGTCGAGGCCGACCGGCTCGCGGTCGAACTCGACCGCGCCGACCCGCCCACCCTGCTCGACGTCCGCTGGCGTCTCACCGGCCCGCCCGGCCGGGACGACTATGCCGCCGGTCACCTGCCCGGCGCGGTCTTCGTCGACCTCGACACCGCGCTCTGCGGCCCGCCCGGCCCGGCCGGCCGCCACCCGCTGCCCGATCCGGCCGCGCTCCAGGCCGCGCTGCGGGCCGCCGGCGTCCGCGCCGGTCATCCGGTGGTGGTGTACGACGGCGGCGACGGCATGGCCGCCGCCCGCGCCTGGTGGACCCTGCGCTGGGCGGGCCACCGGCCGGTACGGCTGCTGCACGGCGGATTCCCGGCGTGGCGGGCCGCCGGGCTGCCCACCAGCACGGCGGAGCCGAGCCCGGCGCCGGGCGACGTCGAGGTGCGCCCCGGCGCGCTGCCGGTGCTCGACGCGGGGGAGGCCGCCCGGCTGGCCGCCGCCGACGAGGGCGTCCTGCTCGACGTGCGCGCCGCGCCCCGCTACCGGGGCGAGACCGAGCCGATCGACCCGGTCGCCGGCCACGTCCCGGGCGCGGTGAACCTGCCCGCCGGTGAGTACGTCGCCGAGGGCCGGTTCCCGGCCGCCGACGCGCTGCGCGAGCGGTTCGCCGCCGCCGGGGTGGCCGGGGGCGCCCCGGTCGGGGCGTACTGCGGGTCCGGGGTGACCGCCGCGCAGGCGGTGTTGGCCCTGCACCTGGCGGGCCGACCGGACGCGGCGCTCTACGTCGGCTCGTGGAGCAACTGGGTCGCCGACCCGTCCCGCCCGGTGGCCACCGGCAAGGGCTGAGGGCCACGCCGCGCGTGCGACGATGTGGCCATGCCCGACGACACGGTGGTGGTGTGGGACGAGTCCCTGCTCGCCTACGACATGGGGGACCACCCCCTCGACCCGGTACGGGTGGAGCTGACCGTCGCGTTGGCCCGCGAGCTGGGCGTGCTGGAGCGTCCCGGGGTGCGGCTGGTCAAGCCCGAGCCGGCCGACGACGCGCTGCTGACCCGGGTGCACGACCCGCGCTACCTCGACGCGGTGCGGGCCGCCCCGCGCGACCCGCTGTTCGCCGGCTTCGGGCTGGGCACCTCGGACAACCCGGTCTTCGAGGGGATGCACGAGTCGAGCGCGCTGGTCGCCGGGGCGAGTGTGGCCGCGGCCGAGGCGGTGTGGCGGGGCGAGGCCCGGCGGGCGGTCAACGTGGCGGGCGGGCTGCACCACGCGATGCCCGCCCGGGCCGCCGGCTTCTGCGTCTACAACGACCCGGCGGTGGCCATCGCCCGCCTGCTCGACCTCGGCGCCGAGCGGATCGCGTACGTGGACGTGGACGTGCACCACGGCGACGGGGTGCAGCAGATCTTCTGGAACGACCCGCGGGTGCTGACGGTCAGCCTGCACGAGACGCCGCTGGCGCTCTTCCCGGGCACCGGCTTCCCCGACGAGACCGGCGGGCCGGGCGCCGTGGGCAGCGCCGTCAACGTCCCGCTGCCGCCGGGCGTGGACGACGCCGGCTGGCAACGCGCCTTCCACGCGATCGTGCCGTCGGTGCTGCGCGCGTACCGGCCGCAGGTGCTGGTGACGCAGTGCGGCGCCGACGGGCACCGGCTCGACCCGCTCGCCGACCTGCGCCTCTCCGTCGACGGTCAGCGCGCCACCTACCTGGCCCTGCGGGCGCTCGCCGACGAGCTCTGCGAGGGCCGCTGGGTGGCCACCGGCGGCGGCGGGTACGCGCTGGTCGAGGTGGTGCCGCGGGCCTGGACGCACCTGCTCGCCGTGGCCACGGGCGAGCCGATCGCGCCGGCCACGCTGACCCCGCCGGCCTGGCGTGAGCTGGCCGCCGCGCGCCGGCCGGGCCGGGAGATCCCGCTGCGGATGACCGACGACGTCGACCCGTCGTACGAGCCGTGGCAGCCGACCGGCGAGCCGAACGCGGTGGACCGGGCGATCGCGGCGGCTCGCAAGACGGCGTTCCCGCTGTTCGGGCTGGACCCGCACGACCCGCGGGACTGAGCCGGGCCGGAAAGGGACCGCACAGGTGACGACGGTGGAACCACCGGTGGACGTGCTGCTCAGCGACGGCACCACCGTCCAGTTGCGACCGATCCGCCCGTCGGACGCCCCGGGGATCGTGGCGATGCACTCGCGCTTCTCCGAGCGCACCCGCTACCTGCGGTACTTCTCGCCGTACCCGCGCATCCCCGAGCGGGACCTGCACCGCTTCGTCAACGTCGACCACCGCGACCGCGAGGCGTTCGTGGTGCTGGCCGGCGACCGGATCGTGGCCGTCGGCCGGTACGAGCGGCTCGGCCCCGAGGCGCCCGAGGCCGAGGTGGCGTTCGTGGTCGAGGACGCCTACCAGGGCCGGGGCATCGGCTCGGTGCTGCTGGAGCACCTGGCCGACGCGGCCAGCCGGACCGGCATCGCGAACTTCGTGGCCGAGGTGCTCCCGGCCAACGGCGCGATGCTGCGGGTCTTCTCCGACTTCGGCTACCAGGTCCAGCGCCAGTTCGCCGACGGCGTGGTGCACCTGACCTTCCCGATCGCGCCCACCGACGCCACGCTGGAGGTGCAGCGCGGGCGCGAGCACCGCACCGAGGCCCGCTCCGTCGCCCGGCTGCTCGCCCCGCGCGGCGTCGCCGTCTACGGCGCCAGCGCCACCGGGCAGGGCGTCGGCGCGGCGGTGCTCGGGCACCTGCGCGACGGCGGCTACACCGGCCCGGTGGTGCCGGTGCACCCGAGCGCGGCGACGGTCGCCGGGCTGCCCGCGTACCCGTCGGCGGCCGACGCGGGCGTGCCACTCGACCTGGCCGTGGTGGCGGTGCCGCCCGAGGGGGCGCGGGAGGTGGTCGACGACGCCGCCGCCGCGGGCGCGCACGCCCTGGTGGTGATCTCCGCGGGCTTTGCCGAGGCCGGCCCGGACGGCGCGTCCGCGCAGCGCGCGCTGGTCCGCGCGGCGCACGCGGCGGGCATGCGGGTCGTCGGCCCGAACTGCCTGGGGGTGGCGAACACCGACCCGGCCGTACGCCTCAACGCCACCCTCGCCCCGCGGCTGCCGGTGCCCGGCCGGGTGGGCATCTTCAGCCAGTCCGGCGCGTTCGGGGTGGCGCTGCTGGCCGAGGCGGACCGGCGCGGGCTCGGCCTGTCCAGCTTCGTCTCGGCCGGCAACCGGGCCGACGTCTCCGGCAACGACCTGCTCCAGTACTGGCAGGACGACCCCGGCACCGACGTGATCATGTTGTACCTGGAGACGTTCGGCAACCCGCGCAAGTTCGCCCGGCTCGCCCGCCGGATCGGCCGGGACAAGCCGGTCGTGGCGCTCGCCTCGCCGGCCCGCCCGCCCGGCGTCGGCGACTCCGCGGGGCCGGACGAGGTCGCCGTCGGCGCGCTGTTCGCGCACTCCGGGGTGATCCGGGTGGACACGGTCGCCGAGCTGCTCGACGTCGGGGTGCTGCTGGCCAACCAGCCGCTGCCCGCCGGGCCGCGGGTCGGCGTGGTCGGCAACTCCTCGGCGCTGACCGGGCTCGCGGCCACCGCCTGCGCCGCGCAGGGGCTCACCGTCGCGCGCGGCTACCCCCGCGACGTCGGGCCGCGCGCCGGGGCGGCCGAGTTCGCCGCCGCGCTCGCCGACACCGCCGCCGACGAGGGCGTGGACGCGCTGGTGGTGGTCTTCGCCCCGCCGCTGCCCGGGCAGCTCACCGACACCGAGGCGGACTTCACCGCCGCCCTGCCCGCCGCGCTCGCCGGCGGCAAGCCGACCGTGGCGACGTTCCTGGTCGGCCGGGCGCCGGCCGGGGTGCCCGCGTACCCGAGCGTGGAGGAGGCCGTCCGCGCCCTCGCCCGGGTCGGCACGTACGCCGACTGGCTGCGCCGGCCGGCCGGCGTGCTGCCGGAGCTGCCCCGGGTCGACCGGGAAGCGGCGCACGCGGCCCTGCGGCCCGAGGCCCTCGACCCGATGGGGCTGCTCGCCGCGTACGGGATCGACGTGGTCGAGTCGGTGCCGGTGCGTTCCGCCGAGGAGGCCGTCGACGCGGCGACCCGGCTCGGGTTCCCGGTGGCCCTCAAGGCCGCCGCCCCGGGCCTGCGGCACCGGCTCGACCTCGGCGCGGTCCGGCTCGACCTGCCGGACGCGGCCACGGTCCACCGCACGTACGCGGAGATGTCGGCGGTCTTCGGCGCGGACGTCCTGGTGCAGCCGATGGTGCCGCCCGGCGTGGCCTGCGTGGTCGAGCTGGTCGAGGACCCGGCGTTCGGCCCGGTGGTCGGCTTCGGGCTGGGCGGCGTCGCCACCGAGCTGCTCGGCGACCGGGCCTGGCGGGCGGTGCCGCTGACCGACCTGGACGCGGCCGAGCTGGTCGACGAGCCACGGGCGGCGCCGCTGCTGCGGGGGCACCGGGGCGCGGCTCCGGTGGACCGGGCGGCCCTGGCCGACCTGCTGTTGCGCGTCGGCCGGCTCGCCGACGAGCAGCCCCGGGTGCGCGCGCTCACCCTCAACCCGGTGCTCGCCCGCCCCGACGGCATCTCGGTGCTGCACGCCACCGTACGCGTCGGCTCCGCCGTCGCCCGCCCCGACACCGGCCCCCGCCGGCTGTAAGGAAGGGCACCTTCCTCACGCCTGCGGTAGAGGAAGGGGCCCTTCCTAGCCGGCGGGGAGCCGAGCAGTCACGCCCGGGAGGAGATCTGCTGCACCGCCCACGCGTTGCCGTCCGGGTCGGTGAAGAAGACGAAGCCGACGTTGTCCAGCGGATCGGGCACGGGGCGCGGGTTCTCGCCCACCACCTGGATCTCGCTCACCGCCACGCCGCGCTCCACCAGCTCGGACCGGGCCCGGCGCAGGTCGGGCACGACCAGTTGGAGGCCCTTCAGCGAGCCCGGCGGCATGTCCGGCACCGCCCCCTTGCCGATGACGATCGAGCAGCCCGAGCCGGGCGGGGTGAGCTGCACGATCCGGACGTCGTCGCTGATCACCGTGTCGTGGTCCACGACGAAGCCGAGCTGGTCGGCGTAGAACGCCTTGGCCCGGTCCACGTCGGAGACCGGCACCACCACCACTTCCAAAGTCCAGTTCACAACCGTTGGTAACCCGTCCGGTGGCCCGGGTCAAGGACCGGGCCACCAGACGCACGCGAGGCCCCGGCGAACCGCCGGGGCCTCGCGTGGCTCGGGAACGTCAGCAGGCGTACGCCTCCAGGCGCTGCGCCCGCTCCGGGTCGCGCAGCTTCAGCAGGGTCACCTTCTCGATCTGCCGGATCCGCTCCCGGGACAGGCCGAACTCCCGGCCGACCTCGTCGAGCGTGCGCTGCCGGCCGTCGTCGAGACCGAACCGCAGCCGGATCACCGCCTGCTCCCGCTGGGAGAGGGTGGCCAGCACGATGCTCACCTCGTTGCGCAGCTCGCCCTGCGCGGCGGCGTCGCCCGGCTCGGCGCTCGGGTCCACCGCGGCGACGAAGTCACCGAGCGCGCTCTCGCCGTCCTCGCCGACCGCCTGGTCCAGGCTCACCGGCTCCCGGTCGTACGAGATCAGCTCGATCACCTGGAACTCCGGGATGTCCATGGCCCGGGCGACCTCGGCGACGGTGGGTTCGCGGCCCAGCGAGACGGACAGCTCGCGGCGGGCCCGGACCATGCGGTTGACCTGCTCGACCATGTGCACCGGGATGCGGATGGTGCGGGCCTGGTCGGCCATCGCGCGGGTGATCGCCTGCCGGATCCACCAGGTGGCGTAGGTGGAGAACTTGTAGCCCTTGGCGTAGTCGAACTTCTCGACCGCGCGGATCAGGCCGAGGTTGCCCTCCTGGATGAGGTCGAGGAAGGCCATGCCGCGACCGGTGTAGCGCTTGGCGATGCTGACGACCAGGCGGAGGTTCGCCTCCAGCAGGTGGTCCTTCGCCGCCCGGCCCTGCGTGACGATCAGCTCCAGGTCGGCCCGCAGCTCGGCGGAGACCGGGGTGCAGGTCGCCAGCTTCTCCTCCGCGAACAGCCCGGCCTCGATCCGCTTGGCCAGGTCGACCTCCTGCGCGGCGGTCAGCAGCTTCGTCCGCCCGATCCCGTTCAGGTATGCCCGGACCAGGTCCGTGGAGACGCCGCGCTCGTCCGTGGCGTCCAGGTCGGTCAGGGTGTCGGTGGCGTGGTCGGCCTCGGTGGTGCCGGCCGAGCGCATCCGGTGCTCCATCATCTGCAGGGCCATCTCGATTTCTCCCCGTGTCCACGTCTGTGCCGCTGGTTCCGGCCCAGTGGTGCCGGTGTGACACACAGCTTGGCGGGCCGGGCGTGAAACGGGAGTGAGGCGATCGGGGACCCGACACGAATCCGGTCCGGGGCCTGCTCACCGTGCGCGTGTCGTCGCCGAGCGTTCCTTGTCGCGGGTGGTTACCGTGCCAGCGGTCGGCCAGTGGGGCCGACGCCGCCGGCGACGTCGGCGCACCGGAACAGGTTGGAGGGTGTCGTGGTCTTCAAGCGGCTCATGCAGGCGATGGGCGTGGGTGGCCCGTCCGTGGAAACGGTCCTGGCGAACCCGAACTGCCGCCCCGGCGGCCAGTTGGAGGGTGTCGTCCACGTGGCCGGCGGCGAGCACCCCGTCGACATCTCCTACGTGTCCCTGGGCCTGGTCACCCGGGTCGAGGTGGAGAGCGGCGACAACGACTACGAGACCACGCAGGAGTTCCACCGACAGGCGGCGACCGGCGCGTTCCGGCTGGAGCCGGGCCAGCGCCACGACATCCCGTTCCGCTTCGCCGTGCCGTGGGAGACGCCGCTCACCGAGCTGTACGGGCAGCACCTGCACGGGATGACGATGGGGCTGCGTACGGAGCTGGAGGTGGCCCGCGCCGTCGACAAGGGCGACCTGGACGCGGTGGCGGTGCACCCGCTGCCGTCCCAGCAGCGGATCCTGGAGGCGTTCCTGCGGCTCGGCTTCCAGTTCGCCCGGGCCGACGTGGAGCGCGGCCACATCTACGGCGTGCGGCAGAGCCTCCCCTTCTACCAGGAGATCGAGTTTCGCCCCGCCCCGCAGTACGCCGGCGCGATCAACCAGCTCGAGGTCACCTTCGTCACGGACCCGCAGCAGATCCAGGTGGTGCTGGAGCTCGACAAGCGCGGCGGCCTGTTCACCGAGGGCCGGGACGCCTTCGGCCGCTTCACCATCGACCACGCCACCGCCGAGCGCACCGACTGGACGGCCCAGCTCGACGGCTGGATCCGCCAGTCCCTCCAGCGCCGCGGCCTCTTCTCCTGACGCCTACTCCTGCCTCTCCGGGGCGGGCGCGGGCGTGACGGCGCTGCCGTCATCCGCCTGACCGACCAGGAGAGGCAGGAGGCAGGGCGGTCAGAGGTCGAGCAGCACCGTGCGCGGGCCGACGTTGACGCTCTCGACCAGCATGTGGGCGCGGAAGCGGCCGGTCTCGACCTTCGCGCCCCGGGCGCGCAGCGCCTCCACGACCGCCGTCACCAGCGGCTCCGCCACCTCGGCGGGGGCCGCCGCCGTCCAGCTCGGACGGCGCCCCTTGCGGGCGTCGCCGTAGAGGGTGAACTGGCTGACCACCAGGATCGGCGCGCCGGTGTCGGCGGCGGACCGCTCGTCGTCGAGGATGCGCAGCTCGTGCACCTTGCGGGCCATCGTGCGGGCGGTCTCGACGGTGTCGGTGTGGGTCACCCCGAGCAGCACCAGCAGCCCGTCGTCGATCGCGCCGACCACCTCGCCGTCGACCGTCACGGCCGCCCGGCCGACGGTCTGCACCACGGCCCGCATCAGCCGGCCACCGGCTCGATGAAGCCGCGCTCGACGAGGTGCGCCACGATCGGGCCCGCGGCCTCGGCCAGCTCCTCGGGGGCGACGTCGTGCGCGGCCGCGAGCAGGGCGAGCTGGTCACGCAGCGGCAGCCGCCCGTCGGCCCCGCCCACCAGGGCGAGCACCAGGGGGTCGATCTCCTCCGTCCACCGCAGCCCGTGCGGCATGGCCAGCAGTTGCCGGTCCACCGCCCAGCCCTCGTCGCCCATCGTCGCCTCCTGCCGGAGCTGGAGCCCGTCGGCCGCCCGGTAGCGCGCGGCGAGCAGCCCGTCGGCGTCGCGGGCGCGCAGCCAGTCCTGGCGGTCGAACCAGGCGCCGACCCGGTCGCCGAGCGGCGTCTCCACCCGCTGGCGCAGGTCCTCCACCCGGATCACCGGGTCGTCGTGGCCGGAGCGGCGCAGCGAGACGATGCCGAAACCGACCGCCTCCACCTTGTGCGCGTCGAACCAGTCCAGCCACTCCGCCATCCGGTGCGGGTCGGCGCCCTCGCCGACGTCGGTGAGCCACAGGTTGACGTACGCCATCGGGTCCGCCACCTCGCGCTGGACGACCCAGGCGTCCAGCCCGGTGCCGGCGAACCAGCCGGTCACCCGCTCGGCCCAGTCCTCGCCCGCGACGTGCACCCAGTTGGCCAGGTACTGCATGGTGCCGCCCTCGGTGAGCAGGCCCGGCGCGGCGGCGGCCAGCTCCGCGCCGATCGCGTCGCCGACTCGCCCGGAGTCGCGGTAGACGTGCGTCGTGGTGCCCGGCCCGACCACGAACGGCGGGTTGCTCACCACCAGGTCGAAGCGGCGCCCGGCGACGGGGGCGACCATGTCGCCGCGGAGCAGCTCCCAGTCCTGGCCGTTGAGGGCGGCGGTGGTGGCCGCGAAGCGCAGCGCCCGCTCGGAGACGTCGGTGGCGGTGACCCGCCGGGCGTGGGTGGCCAGGTGCAGCGCCTGCACGCCGGAGCCGGTGCCCAGGTCCAGCGCGGTTTCCACCGGCCGGCGGACGGTCGCGCCGATCAGGGTCTGGGTCGCCCCGCCTATGCCGAGGACGTGCTGGGCGTGCAGCGGGCGGCCCGGGCGGGCGCTGGCGGGCACGTCGGCGAGCACCCACCAGTCGTCCCCGTACGGCTCCAGGTCCAGGCCCATCCGCAGCCCGTCGCCGTGCCGCTCGACCAGGCCCCCGGCGAGCGCCTCCTCCAGCGACAGCGGCGCGAGCGCGGCGGCCACGGCCGCCTCCGGCTCGGTCTGCTCGCAGATGAACACCCGGATCAGCGTGCCGAGCGGATCGCGGTCCTCGGTGGCGCGCAGCGCGGCCCGGAAGTCGTTGCGGGCCACCGCCCCGGTGGCCTGCGGTCCGAGCCGGTCGGCGATGCCGTTCGAGGTGAACCCGGCCCGGGTCAGCGCGGTCCGCAGCGCCTCGACGCCGGCGGGGGAGAGCAGCATGTCGTGTCCGTCCACGCCGTCATCCTGCCTGGCGCCGCGCGCCGCGGTTCGACCACCCGGGAGTTCGGTGGGCCGTCGTCCCGGCCGACCGGTCATCCGGCGGCCACGTCCTGGCCCGTGGCGTGACCGACCCCGGGGGCGGCTCGCCCCACCGCCCGCCGGTCGCCCGTCAACCGACCCCCACCGGCCACGCGGACCGTTCGCCCGGGCAGGCCGGTCCGCCGTCGACCCCCGGACCGCCGCCCGGACGGCCGCCGGACTCGACGCCCGGACCGTCGCCGGACCCGTCGCCCGGTCGGCCGGCAGATTCGTCGCCCGGTCGGTCGGCGATGCCGGGGCCCGGCGTCACCGTCGCCAGCGCGCGCCGGTCGGCGGCCCGGGCCACCAGCCAGGTGTACGCCAGCAGCACGAGCACGTCGACCAGCACCAGTTGCCACGGCGCGTCGGCCATCGTCTCGTCCACGGTCAGCCCGCCGAACGCCGCGGCCAGCCCGAACGCGCTCACGTTGTTGACCACGTGCAACGCGACGGCCGCCTCCAGGCCGCCGGTGCGCACCGTGAGCCATCCGCAGAGCAGACCCATCACGACCAGGTCGGCGAAGCCCCAGACCGTGCCCCAGCCGTGTGCCGCGGCGAAGAGCACCGCCTGCACGACCAGGCCCGGCCAGGGCGAGCGCAGCCAGGTCCCGAAGGCCTGGAGCAGCCAGCCGCGGAACAGGTACTCCTCGGCGGCGGCCTGGAACGGGACCAGCGCGACGATCATCAGCAGGCCGGCGGCGAAACCGGGCCAGCCGACCCAGGCGTCGAGCGGGCCGACGAGGACCATCTCGTCCCCGGTGGCCCGCAGGAGCAGGTGGCTGCCGGCCAGCATGACCGTGATCGCCGGGGCGGCCGTCAGCAGGCAGGTGCCCAGCCAGCGCCACCGGGTCCGGCCGAGCACGGAGGAGAGGCTGCCGGCCGGCCGGCGTTCCACCCAGCGGGTGACGGCCAGCGTCAGCGGCAGGGCCACCGCCACCGACAGCACCAGCAGGGCGGTGTCCACGACGGGGCCGAAGACGGGCAGCCCGGCGGCGTCCGTCGGGCGGCCGGTGATCTCGGCCACGACGGCGGCGACGCCGAAGAGCGCGCAGCCGGCGAGCAGCGCGCCGCCGAGCAGGGCGAGGACGCCGACGAGCGGCCGCCACCACCGCTGCCGGCCGGTCCGGGCCAGTCGGTGGTACGGGGCGCCCGGGGGAGTCGTACTGATCATGGGGCAAGCCTGCCGCCGCCGCCGGGCCGCCGGGTCGACGCGTGGGCCGAAATTCGGTACCACCCTGGGGTGGAAGTCGGCACCACCCTGGGGCATAGGCCACGTCGTGCCCGCGGGCGACGTGACCGGTCGGCGGGCCTCCGTAGGGTTTCCCTCATCATGACTCTCCTGCGGACCTGGTCGCTGCCGTCGGCGCTGGTCGGCGCCCAGCTCCTGATCTGGCCCGGCCTGCCGCTGCTGAGCGGTGACGCACCGGGCGTGGCGGCGACCTCGGCGGGTCTGGTCGCCGCCGTGGTCACCCTCCTGGCGTTGGGCTGGCGGCAGCGCCGGCCGCTCCCGGTGCTGGGCGTGGTCCTGGCCGCGCAGACCCTCGGCCGGCTGGGCGCCTCTCCCGACGACCTGCTGGTGCTCAGCCTGGCCGAGCTGGTCGCCATCTGGTCCGTGGCCGTCCGGGCGCCCGGACGGGTGGTCCGGGTGGCGCTGGCCGCCAGCACCCTCTGGGTGGCGTCGGTCAACCTGCCCCGTTTCGACACGGCCGCGGCCTACCTGGGGGAGGTCGTCGTCGCCGTACTCGGCTACCTGCTGGCCGCGGGGCTCGGGCGCAGCCGCCGGCACTGGGTGACCGGGCGGGCGGCGGTGGCCGGCCGGCTCGTCGCCGTCGAGGCGGAGGCCCGCCAGGCGGCGGAGACCGAACGCCACCGGCTCGCCCGGGAGCTGCACGACGTCAGCGCCCACCACCTCACCTCCATCGTGGTGACGGTGGGAGCGGCCGAGCGCCTCGCGGCCCGGCGTCCGGAACTGGCCGCGGAGGCGGTGGAGTTCGCGGCGCGTACGGGGCGGGAGACCCTGGTCGCGCTGCGCCGCCTGGTCGTGGTGATGGGCGACGACACCGACGTGCACCGGCCGCTGCGGCGGCGTCTCGACGACCTGGTCGCCGGCTTCCACCGGCTCGGCCAGCCGGTGCGCCTGGACCGGGCCGGTCCGGAACCACCGGCCGCCCTGGCCGACGTGGTCCACGCCGTCGTCCGGGAGTCCCTGACCAACGTGGTGCGCCACGCCGCCGGAGCCGACGTCTCGGTCCGGGTCGCGGTCGACGGCGGGACCGTCACCGTCACGGTCGCCGACACCGGCGTACCGGGGCCGACGGCCACCTTCACGCTGGGCGCGGGGCGGGGGATCAGCGGCCTGCGGGAGCGCGTCGCCGCCCTGGGCGGCACCCTGCGGGCCGGCCCGGACGGCGACGGCTGGCGGGTCGAGGCACGGCTGCCGGTCGGGACGGACCCCGGCAACCCGCCGTCGCCGGTCCGGTCGGCGAACGGCCGGTCCCTGGTGACCGCCGCGCTGGTCGGCAACGCCCTGGTGCTTCCGGTGGCGGCGGCGCTCGTCTCCGTGGAGACCGACGTCACACTGGCGGGGCTGCGCGACCCGATCGTCCTGCTCCAGCTCCTGCTGCTCTCCGTGGCGCACGCCGCGCCGCTGGCGTGGCGGTGCGGCCGACCGTGGGCCGCGTTCGCGGGCGTCGCCGGGACCGTGCTGCTCTGGCCGGTCACCGCGCTGCTGGTCGGGCTGCCCCGGGGTGCGGAGTTCGTGCTGCTGACCGCCGGGCTCGCCGACCTTGCCGCCGTCTGGGCCGTGGCCGCGTACGCCCGACGGGCCGGCCCGACGTGGCTGGCCGCGCCGGTGGCGGCCACGGTGCTCGCCGTGGGCCTGGTCGGTACGGCGGCGGCGGACGGCTCGATTGCCGGGGAGCCCGTGCACGTGCCCGTCACCGTCTTCATGACCGTCTTCGTCGCCGGGCTGCTGCTGGCGCCGATGGTGCTGACCTGGGGCGGCGGCGCGCTGGTCCGGGGCCGGCGGCGGCGGGTGCTCAGCCGGGAGGACGACGCGCTGGCCGCGGCGGCCGCCCGGGCCGTGGCGGCCGCCCGGGCCGAGCGGGAGCGGGTCGGCGCCGGACTGCGCTCGGCGGTGCTGGACCGGGCGGGTCGCCTGGTGGTCGTCGCCGACCAGGGCCGGCTCGCCGAGATCCTGGTCGAGGCACGGGCCACGTTGGCCGCGATGCGTGGCCTGCTGGACGACCTGCGTGCCGACGAGCGACCGACGCCGCACGGCCCGCAACCGACCCTCGCCGACGTGGGCGGGCTCTGCGCGTCGCGGCAGGCGGGCGGCCGGGACGTCCTGCTGGACGCGCCGGCGACCGTGCCGGCCCTGCCGACCGACGTGGACGTGTCGGCGTACCGGCTGGTGGAGGCCGCGTTGGACGCGGGCGCAGGGCCGGCCCGGGTGGTGCTGCGGCTGGTCGGCGGTGAGCTGCGGGTGTCGGTCACGGGCCTGCCCACCGCGGCGGACCCGCTGGTCGTCGCCGGGCTGCGGGCCCGGGTCGACGCGCTCGGCGGCCGGCTCGCGCTGCGCCGCGGCGAGCTGCGGGCGCGGCTGCCGCTGCCGTCGGTCCCCGTGGCCCCCGCCGCCCGGCCCGGGCAGCGGCGGGAGCGGGTGCCGGAGGGGGCGCGATGATCAGGGTGCTGGTGGTGGACGACCAACCGGTCGTCCGGGCCGGGTTCGCGGCGATCGTCGACGCCGAACCGGACCTGACGGTGGTCGGGGAGGCCGCCGACGGGGCCGACGCGCTCGACCAGGCCGCCCGGAGCCGACCGGACGTGGTGCTGATGGACATCCGGATGCCGGGGATGGACGGCCTCACCGCCACCGCCCGGCTGACCGCCGACCCGGCCGGCCCCCGGGTGCTGGTGCTGACCACCTTCGACCTGGACGCCCACGTGTTCGAGGCACTGCGGGTGGGCGCTTCGGGCTTCCTGCTCAAGGACGCCCTACCGGTCGACCTGCTGCACGCGATCCGGGTGGTGGCCGCCGGCGACGGGCTGCTCGCCCCCACCGTCACCCGCCGGCTCATCGACGCCTTCGCCACCGGGGCGCTCACCCCGCCGGCGGAGCCTGTCGAGCTGGCCGCGCTCACCGCACGGGAGCGCGAGGTCTTCGTCCGGCTGGCGACCGGGCTGACCAACGCGGAGATCGGGGCGCAGTTGGGTGTCGCGACCGGCACGGTGAAGGCGCACGTCAACGCCCTGCTGGGCAAGCTGGGTGCGCGGGACCGGGTGCAGGCGACGATCCTCGCCTACGACCTCGGGCTGGTCCGGCCCGGCACCCGGCGGTGACCCGGCGTAGGGGCGCAGGCCGGGGCGCCGGGGCCGGGCGACGACGCCTTGCCTGGTGGCGGGCGGCGACGCCCTGCCCGGCGGCGGTGGGAAGGCCCGGGCGGATCGGCGCGGCCCCTCCGCCCGGCGTCCGCGATTGGGCAGGATGGTCCCATGACGCTCGCGCTGCCCATCGACCCCGAGGCCAACCGGCTGCTGGAGCGCAGCCCGCTGGCCCTGCTGCTGGGGATGGTCCTCGACCAACAGGTCACGATGGAGAAGGCGTTCTCCTCGCCGTACGTGCTGACCCAGCGCCTCGGACGGGACCTGGACGCCCGGGAGATCGCCGACCACGACCCGGAGGCCCTGCTGGCCCTGTTCGCCCAGCCGCCGGCGCTGCACCGGTTCCCGAAGGCGATGGCGGCCCGGGTGCAGGAGGTGTGCCGGGTCCTCGTCGACCGGTACGACGGCGACGCCGCCGGGCTCTGGTCGGGCGTCGCCGACGGCCGGGAGTTGTTCCGCCGCATCGCCGAGCTGCCCGGCTTCGGCAGGCAGAAGGCGCAGATCTTCCTCGCCCTGCTCGGCAAGCGGTTCGGGGTCACGCCGGAAGGCTGGCGGGAGGCGGCCGGCGGGTACGGCGACCCGGACGCGCACCGGTCGGTGGCGGACGTCGTCGACGCGGACTCGCTGCGCCGGGTGCGCGACTACAAGCAGCAGATGAAGGCGGCGGCGAAGGCGAAGGCCGCCCAGGGCTGAACTGTGGCCGCTGCCGCCGGCGAGGCCGGGGGAGGGGACGTCCGCGCGGCCCGTGACGGCCGAGGGCGGGCGGCGGTCGCCGGGGTGTGCCTGGCCGCGACGTCAGGCGGCGGTGGGCCGGGACAGGGCGGCCAGCGCCCGCCGGACATCGGCGAGGGAGACCGTCGCCGAGTCGTCCAGGTCGGCCAGGCCGGCCTCGATCCACTGCCGCATCAGCGTGGTGACCCCGATGCCGCGCGCGTCGGCGGCCGCGCGGACCCGCTCGTACGTCTCCAAGGGCAGGCGCACCGAGCGGCTGACCATGGGGGTGTCGGTGTCGGGGGTCGGCAGCTCCACCGGCTGGCTCTCGTCGATCAGCTCCGCGAGCCGGTCACCGCCGCTGTGGAACTGCTTGGTCGCGTCGTTACGGTTCATCGTCACCGCCTCCTCATCGGCGAGATCTCCGCACGGCCTCGTCGTAGCGCTTCGCCTCGACGTCGCTGAGCTCGCGGGCGGAGAGGATGTCCCAGTCGTTGTCGGTGCCGTCGGCCTCGGCGAGCAGCACGGCCAGCCGGCGCCCCCGGCGGGCGGCGGCGTAGACGACCATCACGTCGTCGCCCAGGTGACGGATCACCCGGCGGGTGCTGTGCAGCGCCTCCCAGACTTCCCCGGGCGTGACGTCGTAGACCCTCAGGTTGGCCAACGCCTCGTCGGTGAAGCTGAACCTGCTGCCCACGGCGCCGAGCGTACCACGGATGTAACACGAGCCAGCCTGGACGGATTTTCGCTGATCATGCGCCGGAGGTGACAGGATGAGGCGTAACCCCCTCGAGGAGGTCCGTGGTGAAGCGTCAGGCGTACCAGCCGATTCTGATCACCGACGCCTCGCGCAGCCAGGACGATCAGCTCACCAGCCGCCAGCGGCGCTACGTGCTGATGATGGGGATCCGGGTGGTGTGCGTGATCGTCGGTGCGGTCCTGGTCGGCGTGCAGGCCCCGTTGCTCTGGCTCTGGCTGCCGCTGGTGGCCCTCGGCATGGTGCTCATCCCGTGGTTGGCCGTGCTGCTGGCCAACGACCGGCCGCCGAAGGAGCAGCACCGGCTGGCGTCCCGGTTCCAGGCGCGGCACCGCGACGAGACCCCGCCGATGAGCCTGACCGCCGAGGAGCGGCCGCACAAGGTGATCGACGCCGAGCCCTGACGAGCCCGGGCCCGGCGTCCGCCGAATCCTGACCCGGCCCGTCTCCGGCGTCCGCCCGGGGCAGGGCCGGGCGGACGGCACGGTCTCCGGTCAGCCGGCGGGCCGGGCGCCCACCTGCGAGACCGCCAGGGCGCCGAGGTCGCCCGCGCGGCGCAGCGCCACCTCGGGGCCCGCGCCGGCGAGCCAGGCGGCCAGCAGCCCGGCCGCGAAGGCGTCCCCGGCCCCGGTGACGTCCACCACCGCCACCCGGCGGGCCGGCGCCACGGCGACCGTGGCGTCGCGGTCCACCCAGACCGCCCCCGCCGCGCCCTGTTTGACGACGATCCGCCGGGCGGAGGCCGACAGCGCCCGCCCCTGCGCCGCCGGGTCGAGCCCGCCGGCCAGCACCGTCGCCTCGTCGGCGTTGACCAGGAGCAGGTCGACTCCGCGTACCCAGGTCAGGAAGGCCGCCGCGCCGACCCGCCGCAGCGGCGCCGCCGAGGCCGCGTCGACGCTCGTGGTGAGCCCGCGCTCGCGGGCGGCGGCCAGCGCGCGCAGCCCGGCCGGGCGGGACCCGGCGTCCAGCAGGGTGTACGCGGACAGGTGCAGGTGCCGCGCGTCCGACGCGGCGGCCAGTGCCGCGTCGACGTCCGCCGGAGCCAGCCGCAGGTTCGCGCCCCGCTCGGTGATCATCGTCCGCTCCCCGGCGGTGGCCAGCACGATGACCGTGCCGGTGGCGTGCTCCGGGTGCCGCGTCACCGCGCAGTCGACCCCGGCCCGCTCCAGCTCGGCCACCCGCTCCCGGCCCTGGCCGTCGTCGCCGACCGCGCCCACCAGCGTCACCGGCACGCCCTGGGCGGCGAGCCAGGCGGCGGTGTTGGCGGCCTGTCCGCCGCCGCTGAACCGGATGGCCGCCGGCGTGTCGGACCCGGTGGCCGGCGGCCCGGTCAGCACCGCCACCACGTCGGTGATCAGGTCGCCGACGACGAGGACGCGGCCTGCGGTCATGCGCCGGCGCGACGGACGGCCGCGGCGACCGCGATCCGGGCGGCGAGGTCGGCGTTGCGCAGGATGATCCGGACGTTCACCGCCAGGCTCGCCCCCTCGGTCGCCGAGTGGAAGTGGGCGAGCAGGTAGGGCGTCACCGCCTTGCCGGTCACCCCGTCGCGCTCCAGCAGCGCCAGCCCGTCGGCGAGGGTCCGGTCGTGCAGCTCCGGGTCGAGCTGCTCGTCGACCGGCAGCGGGTTGGCCACGATCAGGCCGCCGTGGTGCACGCCGTGCTGCTCCCGGGCGGCCAGCGCGTCGGCGACCTGCTCCGCGGAGTCCAGCGACCAGTCCAGGTCGAAGCCGCCGTCGGTGATGAAGAAGCCGGGGAACCGGCGGGTCCGGTAGCCCACCACGCCGACGCCGAGGGTCTCCAGCCGCTCCAGGGTGGCGCCCACGTCGAGGATCGACTTGACGCCGGCGCAGACCACCGCGATCGGGGTCCGGGCCAGGGTGACCAGGTCGGCGGACTCGTCGAAGGTCTGCGCGGCCTCCCGGTGCACCCCGCCGAGGCCGCCGGTGGCGAACACCCCGATGCCGGCGGCGGCGGCCACCGCGCTGGTCGCGGCCACGGTCGTGGCGCCGTCCGCGCCGGTGGCGGCCGCCACGGCGAGATCGCGTACGGAGAGCTTCGCGACCCCGTCGGCGGTGGCGAGCCGGGTCAGCTCCGCGTCGTCCAGGCCCGCCACGAGCCGGCCGCCGACCATGCCGATGGTCGCCGGGACCGCGCCCGCGTCCCGGACCGCCTGCTCGATCTCCCGGGCCACCCGGAGGTTGTCGGGCCGGGGCAGGCCGTGCGAGACGATGGTGCTCTCCAGGGCGACGACGGGGCGTCCGGCGCGCAGCGCCTCGGCCACCTCCGCGCCGTAGTGGATGTGAAAGTCGGTCACGTCACCACCGTACGGCCTGCGCCGGGGGTGACCTGAAGTGGACCGGGCCGCGGTGACCTGCCAGACTTGACGGTTGGAGGTGCAGAAGTGAGCACACAGGTTCTCGAGCGTCCGGAGCTGAAGGACGCCGACACCGGTCCCGAAATGTTCCACTACGTGCGCAAGGAGAAGATCGCCGAGAGTGCCGTCATGGGCACCTTCGTCGTCGCGCTCTGCGGGGAGACGTTCCCGGTGACCAAGGCCGCCAAGCCCGGCTCGCCGGTCTGCCCGAAGTGCAAGGAGATCTACGACTCGTACGCCGAGTGAACCGGGGCGGCCCGCGTGGCCGCCCACGTAACCTTCGGCGGTGACCACCTCCACCGCCCTGCTCCTCGCCGACCTCACCGGAGTGGCGGTCTTCGCCGCCTCCGGGGCCTCCGCGGCGGTGGCCAAACGGCTCGACCTCTTCGGCGTCGTCTTCGTCGGCTTCGTCGCCGCGCTCGGCGGCGGGATCTTCCGGGACCTGGCGATCGACGAGGTGCCGCCGCTGGCCTTCGCCGACTGGCGGTACGCCGCCACGGCCGCCGTCACCGCCGCCGCCGTCTTCTGGCTGCACCCCCAGCTCGCCAGGCTGCGCACCACCGTGCTGGTGCTGGACGCGGCCGGGCTGGGGCTGTTCACCGTCACCGGCACGGTCAAGGCCCTCGACGCCCAGGTGCCGGCGGTGGGGGCGTGCGTGATCGGCATGCTCACCGCGATCGGCGGCGGCCTCGGGCGGGACCTGCTCACCGCCGAGATCCCGGTGGTGCTGCGGCGCGAGATCTACGCGGTCGCCGCGCTCGCCGGCTCGGTCACCGTGGCGCTGCTGGACGCGCTCGGGCACGCCAACGCCGCCTGGCTGACCGCGGCGGCGGTGTTCGTCTTCCTGTTCCGCCTGGTCGCCCTGCGCCGGCGCTGGTCCGCCCCCATCGCCACCCTCCGCCCCCCACGCACCCACACCCCCGGCCCTCACCCCTGACCCCCCACGCCCCGCCCTGCCCGCCCCGCGATCTTGCACTTTTCTGCCCCGTCAAATGCCGCTCAAGGTGCGAACCGGGGGCCGAAGGTGCAAGATCGCGGAGGTCGTCCGTCGAGGACGAGCCCCCTGGTCCGTGATCGCGGACGTGGGAGATGTGAGCCGCGTGGTGTCGGCTGGGTCGGGAGGGCCGCGCTGGTTATGCTGAGTCGGCCTTCGCGGCACCATCGGCGCGGAGGCGTTTTCATGGGCGGCGGCACCCGTGGCCCTCGGCCGGGGTCCGCCCTTTCAGGCGGTCGGAGAGGAGCTTCGCGTGGCGGCCCGGTTGCCGGCGATCGAGACGTTTCCGGCACTGCGCGCGTGGCAGCGCAAGGCACTGGTGGAGTACCTGCGCCGGCGCGACCCCGACTTCACCGCGGTCGCCACCCCGGGCGCCGGTAAGACCACCTTCGCCCTGCGGATCGCCGCCGAGCTGCTCGCCGACGGCACCGTCGAGGCGGTCACCGTGGTGGCCCCGACCGAGCACCTGAAGACCCAGTGGGCGCAGGCGGCGGCCCGGGTCGGCATCCAGCTCGACGCCGCCTTCCGCAACGCCGACCTGCACTCCTCCGCCGACTTCCACGGCGCCGTCGTGACGTACGCACAGGTGGGCATGGCGCCCCAGGTGCACAAACGGCGCACCCTGACCCGGCGCACGCTGGTCATCCTCGACGAGATCCACCACGCGGGGGACAGCCGCTCCTGGGGCGACGGGGTGAAGGCCGCCTTCGAGGGCGCCGAGCGCCGGCTGATGCTCACCGGCACCCCGTTCCGCTCCGACGACAACCCCATCCCGTTCGTCACGTACGAGCGGGGCGGGGACGGTCTGCTCCGCTCCCGCGCCGACTCGGTGTACGGCTACTCCGACGCGCTGCGCGACGGCGTCGTCCGCCCGGTGCTCTTCCTGGCGTACTCGGGGGAGACCCGGTGGCGCACGAACGCCGGGGAGGAGCTGGCGGCGCGGCTGGGCGAGCCGATGACCCAGGACCTCGTCGCGCAGGCGTGGCGTACCGCCCTCGATCCGGCGGGCGACTGGATGCCGCAGGTGCTGCGGGCCGCCGACGCCCGGCTGACCGTGCTGCGTAACGCGGGGATGCCCGACGCCGGCGGGCTGGTGATCGCCAGCGACCAGCAGGCCGCCCGTTCGTACGCGAAGCTCATCGAGCAGGTGACCGGCGAACGGGCGGCGGTGGTGCTCTCCGACGACGTGGGGGCCTCCGCGCGGATCGCGACGTTCGCGGCGTCCGAGCAGCGGTGGCTGGTGGCGGTCCGGATGGTCTCCGAGGGCGTCGACATCCCCCGCCTGGCGGTCGGGGTGTACGCGACCAGCGCCAGCACCCCGCTCTACTTCGCGCAGGCGATCGGCCGGTTCGTCCGCGCCCGCCGCGAGGGGGAGACCGCCTCGGTCTTCCTGCCCAGTGTGCCGCACCTGCTCGGGCTGGCCAGCGAGATGGAGGCCGAGCGGGACCACGTGCTCGGCAAGCCGAAGGACCGCGAGGGTTTCGACGACGACCTGCTGGAACGCGCCCAGCGCGACGACCAGGCCAGCGGCGAGCTGGAGAAGCGGTTCGCCGCCCTCTCCGCGACCGCCGAGCTGGACCAGGTGATCTTCGACGGCGCCTCGTTCGGCACCGCCGCCCAGGCCGGCACCCCCGAGGAGGAGGAGTACCTGGGCCTGCCCGGGCTGCTCACCGCCGAGCAGGTCTCCATGCTGCTGACCAAGCGGCAGCAGGAGCAGCTCGCCGCCCAGCGCCGGAGGGCCGCGCGGCCCGCTGAGCCGGCCGCTGAGCCGGCTGCGGCGCCGCCGGCACCCATGAGTGCCGCCCAGCGTCGGGTAGCCCTGCGTCGGCAGCTCAACGCTCTGGTGGCCGCCCGGCACCACCGCACGGGGCAGCCGCACGGCAAGATCCACGCCGAGCTGCGTCGCCTCTGCGGCGGCCCGCCGAGCGCCCAGGCCACGATCGAGCAGCTCGAGGAACGCATCGCCACCGTCCAGACCCTCTGACGGCGGGCAGCCCGGCGACCTCCGATCGGGCCCCCGCCGGGGCGGACCGGCGAGTGGGCCAGCGACGCGGGCGCGTACGGCACGTGCGGTCGCCCCGGGGGCCCGGCGCGTGGTCCGCGCCCGCTGTGCCCGTCAGGCCGTCCGTGGCCGGCGGTGCGCGGTCGGCTCCGCCCGTGCCCGCTGGGCCGCGTCGGGGCCGTCCGTGGCCCGGCCGCGCGATCCGTTCCGCGTGCGTGGGTCGTGGGCCGGGCAGGGCCGGGGTACGCAAAAGCCGGCCGGAGGCTCCCCGTGGGGAGCCTCCGGCCGGCTATGTCGTCGGTTTGCGGATTCAGTTCGCCATCAGATCGGCGCCACGCCAGCTGAACTCCGGGTCCGTCGCGTACCGCACGGTGATCTTCACGAGATCCTCCGCGTACTTGTTCGCGTGGTGCCCACAGAACACCAGCTCGCTCCCACCCGCCAGAGTGATCCGGAGCTTGCCGGCAGCATTGCAGCGGTCGCACCGTTCATCGGCGGCTGGGGGAGCCACCGTCTCGGGCGGCGGCGTGAGGGTCGGGGTCATCGCCTTCCTCCTCTGGTCGTCACCGATGAACACTCTCTTCGGTCGTTGCTCACCTATCGTGCAACACCTTGTCCCGGCGCTGCCTTCCCTGTGTGCCCGCGGGGGACCGAGGTCACACATGGCAGGGACAGTGTGCCGTGCACCAAGGGTGCCACGTCAACGATCACAATCGTGCAACCGAACGATCACCTTCCGACGTTGCACGTCAGGTGATCAAAACGACACGTTCGGTTGACGATCCCGATCAGTCCAGGTAATCCCGCAGCACCTGCGAACGCGACGGGTGACGCAGCTTGGACATGGTCTTGGACTCGATCTGCCGGATGCGCTCCCGGGTCACGCCGTAGACCTGGCCGATCTCGTCGAGCGTGCGCGGCTGGCCGTCGGTCAGGCCGAAGCGCAGGCGTACCACACCCGCCTCACGCTCGGACAACGTCTGCAGCACCTGCTGGAGCTGGTCCTGCAGCAGCGAGAACGACACCGCGTCGACCGCGACCACGGCCTCGGAGTCCTCGATGAAGTCGCCGAGCTGGCTGTCGCCCTCGTCGCCGATCGTCTGGTCCAGCGAGATGGGCTCCCGGGCGTACTGCTGGATCTCCAGCACCTTCTCCGGTGTGATGTCCATCTCCTTGGCCAGCTCCTCCGGGGTGGGCTCGCGGCCCAGGTCCTGGAGCAGCTCGCGCTGGATGCGGCCGAGCTTGTTGATCACCTCGACCATGTGCACCGGGATGCGGATGGTGCGGGCCTGGTCGGCCATCGCGCGGGTGATCGCCTGCCGGATCCACCAGGTGGCGTAGGTGGAGAACTTGTAGCCCTTGGTGTAGTCGAACTTCTCGACCGCGCGGATGAGGCCGAGGTTGCCCTCCTGGATGAGGTCGAGGAAGGCCATGCCGCGGCCGGTGTAGCGCTTGGCCAGCGAGACGACCAGGCGGAGGTTGGCCTCCAGCAGGTGGTTCTTGGCGCGCTCGCCGTCGCGGGAGATCCAGAGCAGGTCCCGCTGCATGTCGCGGGTGAGCTTCTCCTCGCCCTCCTCGGCCGCGCGCAGCCGCTCGGCGGCGTAGAGCCCGGCCTCGATCCGCTTGGCCAGCTCCACCTCCTGCTCGGCGTTGAGCAGCGGGACCTTGCCGATCTGCTTCAGGTAGGCCCGGACCGAGTCGGCCGAGGCGGTCAGCTCGGCGTCGCGGCGCGCCTGCTTGAGCGCCTCGGACTCCTCGTCGTCCCACTCGAAGTCGTTGTCGCTGGCCGAGTTGGCGGCGTCGGTCTCGGCGGCCTGGGCCAGCTCGGCCGGCTCCTCGACCACCACGTCCTCGATCTCGGCGGCCAGCTCCTCCGGGTCGATGTCGCCCTCGGCGCCCTCGCCCTTGGCCTTGCCGGCGGCCTTGGCCGGCTTGGCGCCGGCCGCGGCGGCGACCGTGGCCTTGGTGGCCCGGGTGGACCTGGTGGCCTTCGCGGGCGCCGCGGCCTTGGCGGCCACCTCGGCGGTGGTGCCGGTGGCCTTGCGGGCGGCGGCGACCTTGCGCGGGGCGGGCGCGGGGGCCTCGTCGGCGGCGGGCGCCTGCTTCGGGGCGGGCGCGGCGGCCTTCTTGGTGGTCTTGGCGGTGGTGGCCCGGGACGCCGGGGTGGCCGAGCGGGCGGCGGCGACGCGGCGGCGGGTGCTCGCCGAGCCGTCGACCACCACGGTCACTCCCGCCTCGGAGAGCGCCCGCAAGATCTTCTTGGCCTGGGCCGGAGTCACCTCGGCGGACTCGACGGTGCGCGCGAGCTGGGCCGACGTGAGCTGGCCGCCGGCGCTCTGCGCGTGGGCGATCAGGGTGTCGGTGAGCGAGCGAACGTCGGCGCCGGTCTGGCGGGGTTCTGTCACGAATGACCTTCCGGAGGCGAAGAGCGAGCACGGCCGGGTCGTCCGACGCAGAGCGGTGCACCTTGCCGGGCGATGTGGTTGAGAGGCCCCCGTGTGTCGGGCCGGCCGGTCGTTGGCGGTCCGTCGCAGCGTGGGCAGGGGTGAATTGTAACGCCGTCTGCGGCGATCATCAGTCGCCGCACGGTGGACCGGCGGCGGGGACCGCCGATTCGACGTAGATGTGGACTTTGTAAGGATGGTACCCGCGCGTGACCCGGAACACCCCGGCCGTGCGGGAAGGGGACGAACGATGGACCGCTCGGCGCCTGCGGAGCTGCTGGAGATCGCGATCGAGGTGGCCCGCGAGGCGGCGGCGACCGCGTACCGGATGCGGGTCGAGGGCGTGTCGGTGGCCGCCACCAAGAGCACGGTCACCGACGTGGTGACCGCCGCCGACCGGGCGGTCGAGCGGCAGGTGGTCGACGCGCTGCGCCGGCTGCGCCCGGGTGACGCCGTGCTCGGCGAGGAGTACGGCCCGGGGGAGACCGGCCCGGCCGGCCCCGGCGGGGTGCGCTGGATCGTCGACCCGATCGACGGCACGGTCAACTACCTGTACGGGATCCCGCACAGCGCGGTCTCGCTCGCCGCCGAGGTCGACGGCGAGGTGGTGGCCGGGGTGGTGCGCAACATCAACACCGGCGAGGAGTGGACCGCCACCCTCGGCGGGGGCGCCTGGCGCGACGGCGAGCGGCTGCGCTGCTCCACGGAGACGGACCTCGGCCAGGCGCTGGTCGCCACGGGGTTCGGCTACGACCCGGCGCGCCGGGCGCACCAGGCCCGGGTGGTCGCCGAGCTGATCCCGCACGTCCGCGACATCCGCCGGCTCGGCGCCGCCGCGCTGGACCTCTGCTTCGCGGCGGAGGGACGGGTGGACGCCTACTACGAGAAGGGGCTGGCCGCCTGGGACCAGGCCGCCGGGGCGCTGGTGGCCACCGAGGCCGGGCTGCTGGTGGCCGGGCTGGGCGGGCTGCCGGCCGGCCCGGACCTGGTGATCGCCGCCCCGTCCGCCCTGTTCAAGCCCCTGCACGACCGCCTCGCCGACCTGGACGCCTCCGGCGGTCCGTGACCAGCGGGCCGGCCGGCACGGCCTTCGCCAGGCCGGCGTGGGGGGCGCCCCGGCCGAGCCGGGGCGCGGCACCTGCGTCAGTCGTCCTCGCTCATCGGGCAGGATCCCTCCGGGGCCCTCGGTGCGCCGAGGTCGCCCAGGGACTGGTTGACCTCGGTGGTGGTGGCGAGCTGCTGGAAGTCGCCGCCGAGCACCACGTCGACCACGTCGTCGGTGCGCTTGGCGTCGTACTCCCACTCGGCGCTGCCGAGGAAGTACGCCCGCAGCAGGTGCGCCGAGCCGACGCCCTTCGGGCCGTAGCGGAGCAGCGCGACGTCGTCGATCTGCTTCTTCTCGTCGCCGGTCTTCTTCACCTGGAACTTCCGGTTGCGGAAGTCGTCGGCGATGCTGGCGGCCAGGCCGATCCGGTCGGTGCCGTTCAGCACGTTGATCTTGACGTCCTTGGGCTCGCGCAGGGTCACGTCGGCCATCGGCCAGCCCTCCGGGCACCCGCCCGCGAGGCCGGCGTCGCTCTGGGTGTCGCGGACCATGGCGACCACCACGAAGACCAGGGCCAGCACCGCCAGCAGGCCGACGACAACGAGTGCTCGCACTCGCGCAAAGCTCATCAGGGCGCTCCCCGGACAGAGGTGGGTGGCGGCGGCCGTCGGCGGTCGGGCCGCCCCGCCGGCCGTCGAGTACGCCGCTGAGGTTAACGGGTGTCCGGCCGTCGCGTGGAAACAGTCCGACATGCCGGCGCGCCATCCGGGAACCGGGTACTACTACCCCTATCTTCGTGTCGCCTGAGTCACATTGGGAACAACTTTGCGTGCGGGGGCGTACATCTCAGCCACGAGGGCGGTATACATGCCTCGCCCAGAGGGGGGGTATGGTTCCGCGCTCGCTGGGGGTTCCTCCGGGGGTCTCCGTCCGTGCTGTCTTCGGGTCGGGTGACCGACACAAAGTGGTGGCCGGCCAGCGGAACCGAAACAGCGTCGTCCGGCGTTACAACCGGAAGCGACAACATCGATATGGGAGAGTGAAACCGATGGCCACCGACTACGACGCCCCGCGTCGCGACGAGGTCGACCTCGGCGAGGACAGCCTGGAAGAGCTCAAGGCCCGACGCGTCGACTCACAGTCGGGCGCCGTGGACGTCGACGAGGCCGAGGTGGCCGAGAGCTTCGAGCTGCCCGGCGCCGACCTGGCCGACGAGGAACTCACGGTCAAGGTGCTACCGATGCAGCAGGACGAGTTCCGCTGCGCCCGCTGCTTCCTCGTGCACCACCGCAGTCAGCTGGCGGTGGAGCGCAACGGCGAGCTGATCTGCCGCGAGTGCGTCTGACACCGCGTGCCGGCACCAGCGGCGGCTCCCTCGCGGGGCCGCCGCTGCCCGAGTTGCCGTGCGCTGCGGCGGGGGAACTGCTTCACTCGTGACGGGTGGCCGCCACGCCGGCGACCGTCCATTCCGGGAGGTCGGACCCATGAGCGAGCGGAGCGAACCCCGCGGCACACGCGGCGCGGACAGGACCCGCGCCGAGGGCGTACGCGACCGTGACCCGGCCGACGCCGCGCCCGGCGCGGACGGCGGCACGGCTGGCGCCGTCGACGAGGAGCTGGGGGCCACGGTCGCGGCACTGACCGCCGACGACATCGGGACGTCCCGCCGGCGGCAACTGCTCGGCCGGCTCGTCGGGCAGGCGCGGGCGCGCGGGCTGGGCGACCTGTTCAAGCCGAAGACCGCCGTCCGGTGGATGGTCGACACGGTCGCCGAGGTCGCCCCGCACGTGCCCGTGCGGGACCTGGCGACCCTTCGTCGCCACTTCGACGGCCTGGACGGCGAGGCGCTGGCCGACCGGCTGGTGCGCAACGCCGCGCGGACGACGGCGGGGATCGGCGCCGCGGGCGGGGGAATCGCCGCGGTCGAGTGGGCCGTCACCCCGACCCTGCTCTCCGCGCCGGTCCTGCTCGCCGCCGAGACGGTCGCCGTGGTGGCCGTCGAGCTCAAGCTGATCGGCGAGCTGCACGAGGTCTACGGGGTGCCGCTGCCGCCCGGCGGCACCCAGCGGGCGGTCGCGCTGGTGCAGTCCTGGGCCGGCCAGCGCGGGATCAATCCGATGACGCCCGGCGTCGGGGTGGGCGCGGTGCTCGGCACCGCCGCCCGCAAGGAGCTGCGCGACATGCTGCTCAAGCGCTTCGGCCGCAACCTGACCACGCTCGGCCCCTTCCTCACCGGGGCGGCGGTGGCAAGCTACCTCAACCGCCGGGCCACCTGGACGATGGCCGACCAGCTCCGCAGCGACCTGCGCCGCAAGAGCCCCGCCCTCCCGGGCGGCCCGCCGGCCCTGCCCGGCCCCGCCTGACGCCCGTCCAGGGCCAGGCGGGTGTGCGGTGGCCGGGGGACGGACAGGGCCGCCTGCGGGCGGCGGGACGGCTCAGGAGCGGGCGGCGTCGCGGGCGGCGAGGACCGCCTCGGCCAGCTCGACCGGGTGGCGGGTGCTGACCACCCAGAACGGGGTGGGGTCGGCCGGGTCGTCGAGGACCACCTGGACGGCGCCCGGGACCCACGGCCGCTGCACCACGAACGCCAGCGGGTCGGCCCCGACCCCGAGCACCTCACGCCGGCCGGCGGCGTCCAGCGGGACGACGTCGGCGACGAACCGGACGGGCAGCCGGGCGTCGTCCACCCGCAGCTCGCCGTCGCGGACCGCGATCCGGATCCGGCCCAGCCAGGCCAGGCCGGCGACGGCCGCCGGCAGCAGCACCGCGAACGGCAGCCAGGCACGCACGCCGGGGGCGCCCATCCACAGCTCCACGGCCAGCAGCGTGGCCGCGGCCAGCCCGCCCAGCCACAGCCACCAGGGCAGGCCGAGCCGCTCGGTGTGCTCCGGGGGCGCCGCGGCGGGCGACGCCGGGGACGGCGAGGATGGCGACAGGCTCACTCCTGCCAGGGTACGGCGCACGGCGGCCAGCGGAACCGGCAGGATGTCAGGGTCACCCCACGAACCGGACGGAAGAGGGGAACCGTGACCGACGTCGTACCCGTGCCCGTACGGCAGCTCGACCCGGAGCTGCCGCTGCCGGCGTACGCCCATCCCGGTGACGCCGGGGCCGACCTGGTGGCGGCCGCGGACGTCGAGCTGCCGCCCGGCGGTCGGGCCCTGGTCCCGACCGGGGTGGCGATCGCGTTGCCCGAGGGGTACGTGGGCCTCGTCCACCCCCGATCGGGGCTCGCGGCCAGACTCGGCGTGACGGTGCTCAACGCGCCCGGTACGGTCGACGCCGGCTACCGGGGTGAGATCCTGGTCAACCTGATCAATCATGATCGGGAGGTGCCGGCGAAGATCTCCCGTGGCGATCGGATCGCCCAGCTCGTTGTCCAGCGGGTGGCGCGGGCGGAGTTCCAGCCGGTGGCCGAGCTGCCCGCGTCCATGCGCGGGACCGGCGGGCACGGCTCCACCGGCGGACACGCCGGCCTGGTGCCGTCCCCGGCGGCCCTCGATGCGCCGGACGGACGGTGGGCGCCGGCCGGGCGGCGGGACGAGCGGGACCGGGCAGCCGGACGGACGGAAGAGGTGGCAGGGTGAGTGCGAACAGCGGAGGGTTGGCGCAGTGATCTTCTCCCGTAAGCGGGACGATGCCCGACGGAACGCCCGTGACGAGCGGACGACCGAGGTCCTCGACTCCCCCGAGTCGGCCCCGGCGGCCCTGCCGCGCGGCCCGTACGACGTCTCGGAGGCGCCCGCCGGGGTGCAGCGGCTCGACCTGGGCAGCCTGCAGATCCCCGCGGTGCGTGACGTCGAGGTGCGCGTGCAGGCGGACCCGGAGGGCGTGATCCAGCAGGTCGTGCTGGTGCACGGCCAGAACGCGCTCCAGCTCGGCGTCTTCGCCGCGCCGCGCTCCGAGGGCATCTGGGACGAGGTGCGCGAGGAGATCCGCCAGTCGCTGTTCAACGACGGCGCGGCGGCCCAGGAGATCGAGGGCGAGTACGGCACCGAGCTGCACGCCCGGGTGCGCACCCAGGACGGCATCACCGACCTGCGGTTCGTCGGCATCGACGGGCCGCGCTGGATGGTCCGCGGCGTCTACCAGGGCGAGGCGGCGACCGACCCGGCCGCCGCCGGCCCGCTCGCCGAGTGCCTCGACGGCCTGGTGGTCGACCGGGGACAGGAGGCGAAGCCGGTGCGCGAGCCGCTGCCGCTGCGGCTGCCCCGCGACGTCGCCGACCAGGCCGGCGCCGAGGCGCCGGCCGGCGGCAACCCCGCTCCCGGGCCGCGCGAGGCCTGACCGACTCACCGGCGGAGCCGGGACCGGGCCCGTCGGCGTACGCTGGCGGGACGGTCCCGGCGTCGCCGGGGCCGGGCCCGTGCCGGCACCGCGCCGGCCAGCGTGGAGAGGGTGACGCGGAGGTCATGTCGACCGACGAGGACCGGGGCTCGCTGCGCCGCATGCTGCGACGGCTCACCGCGAGCGAGGCGGAGATCGAGGCGCAGGAGCTGCGCCGGGAGTGCGCCGAGCACGGCGGCAAGCCGGTCGGGGAGTGCCTGCGGGGCCAGGTGGTGTCGGTCGCCGGCCGGCTCCGCACGGTGGTCTACACCCCGCGGACCAACCTGCCCACGCTGGAGGCGGACCTCTACGACGGCAGCGACGTGGTGACCCTGGTGTGGCTGGGCCGGCGGCACATCGCCGGCATCGAGCCGGGCCGGCACCTGACCGCCCGTGGGCGGGTGGCCGTGCGTGACGACCGCAAGGTGATCTACAACCCGTACTACGAGCTGGAACCGCCGAAGTGACCCGGTGGGCGCGGCGGACGGAAGGCGTGCGATGACGACGGGACAGCACCGGGCGGCGCAGCCGGAGAGCGGTCCAGAGGACGAGGAGCGGCTGCCCACCCTCGCCGAGCAGATGGCCGACCAGCTCGGCGGCTGGCGAGGGCTGGTCGAGTCCAGCATCCCGGTGGTCGTCTTCGTGGTGGCCAACGTCGTCGGCGAGCTGCGGCCCGCCGTGATCGCCTCGGTGGCGGTGGCGCTCGTGATCGCCGGGCTTCGGCTGGCCCAGCGGCGACCCGTCCGGCACGCGGTCAACGGGCTGTTCGGCATCGCCATCGGCGCCGCGATCGCCTGGCGTACCGGCGACGAACGCGACTTCTACCTGCCCGGCATCCTCTACGGCATCGGCTACGGGCTGGCCCTGCTGGTCTCGGCGGCCGTCCGACAGCCCCTGGTGGGGTGGATCTGGTCGGTGCTGGTGGCCAAGGGGCGTTCCGAGTGGCGCGACGACCCGCGCCTGGTGCGGACGTTCACGGGGCTGACCGTGCTCTGGGGCGTGGTCTGGCTGGCCAAGGTCGGCGCGCAGGCGGCGCTGTACCTCGCCGCCCGCCACTTCGACGACGCCGGCAACGAGGCCGCCGCGGCCAACATGGAGACCGCGCTCGGGGTGGCCCGGCTGGCGCTCGGCTACCCGCCCTACGCGCTGCTGCTGCTCATCACGGTCTGGACGGTCCGCCGGGTGACCCGGGAGCCCCGGCCCGCCCCGCTGCCCGGCTGACGGGCACGCCCACTCGGTCCGCCGGCCACACCGCCACGCGGGCGCGGCGGCGGCGCGGCAGCCACGTGGTCGGTGCGGCGGCCGGGGTGCGGCAGCCACTGGTCGGTGCGGCGGCCGACGGCCTGGTGCGGCCGTCAGCGCTGTTCGCGGGTCCGCTCCACGCTGTCCGGCCCGAGCACCACCGCGCGGACCGCGTCCTCGACCTCGGCGGTGCAGACGAAGATCAGTTCGTCGCCGGCCTCCAGCGGGTCGTCCGGGCTCGGCACCAGCACCCGCTTGCCGCGCAGGATCGCCACCAGCGCGGAGTCGCGCGGCAGCGGCACCGCGTGCAGCGGCTGCCCGACGTACGGCGCGGTCGGCGGCAGGGTGATCTCGACGAGGTTCGCCTCGCCCTGCCGGAAGGTCATCAGCCGGACCAGGTCGCCGACGGTGACCGCCTCCTCGACCAGGGCGGCCATCACCCGCGGCTTGCTCACCGCGACGTCGACGCCCCACTGCTCGGTGAAGAGCCACTCGTTCTCGGCCCGGTTCACCCGGGCCACCACCCGGGGCACCGCGAACTCGGTCTTGGCCAGCAGCGAGACCACCAGGTTGACCTTGTCGTCCCCGGTCGCCGCGACCACCACGTCGCAGCCAGCGACGTTGGCCTCCTCCAGGCTGGTCAACTCGCACGCGTCGGCCAGCACCCACTCGGCGGCGGGCACCCGGTCGGGCCGGAGCATCTTGGGCTGGCGCTCGATCAACATCACCTGGTGGCCGTTGTCGATCAGCTCCTGCGCGATCGAGCGGCCCACGTTGCCGGCGCCGGCGATGGCGATGCGCATGGCTCAGAGCCCTCCTTCCGGCGGCGCCGCCGCCACCGACGTGACCGACCCGGCGATGTCGTCGGTGACCAGCATGAAGAGCTGGTCGCCCTCCTGGATGACGGTGGACACGGTCGGCAGGGTGCCGATGCCGAAGCGGATCAGGTACGCCACCCGGGCCCCCGTCGCCTCTTCCAGGGCGAGCACCGACCGGCCGATCCAGTCCTTGTGCACCGGCACCTCGACGATCGACACCGTGCTCGTCGGGTCGCGGAAGATCTCCACGTTCCCCTCGGGCACCAGGTGCCGCAGCATCCGGTCGGCCGTCCACCGGACCGTGGCCACGGTGGGGATGCCGAGCCGCTCGTAGACCTGCGCCCGGCGCTGGTCGTAGATCCGGGCCGCCACGCGGGAGACGCCGAACGTCTCGCGGGCCAGCCGGGCCGAGATGATGTTGGAGTTGTCGCCGCTGGAGACCGCCGCGAAGGCGTCCGCGCGCTCGATGCCGGCCTGCCGGAGCACCTCGCCGTCGAAACCGGCGCCGGTGACGGTGATCCCGGCGAACTCGGGGCCGAGCCGGCGGAAGGCGTCGGAGTCCTGGTCGATGACCGCGACCGAGTGCCCCCGGGACTCCAGGCTGTGGGCGAGGGTCGAGCCGACCCGGCCACAGCCCATGATCACGACATGCACCGCGTCCCTCCTCAAGGTGCGCAACCGCCCGACCGGTGAGCGTGTCGTCTGCGAGCCTGCCACGTTCCCGGCGGGGGCGGGGACCGACGGTACTCCGCCGGTCCAGCGTCCCGCGCTCGGCCACCCCGCGACGCCCGCCCGGGTCGTCGTACTCTTGGCGGTTGTGGCCAGACCCACCTCGCTGCTGAAGCGGCTGCTCCTCGGTCGACCGTTCCGGTCCGACCGACTGAAGCACACGCTGCTGCCCAAGCGCATCGCGCTGCCCGTCTTCGCGTCCGACGCGCTCTCCAGCGTCGCGTACGCGCCGGACGAGATCCTGCTGACCCTCTCGATCGCGGGCGCCTCGGCGTACCTCTTCTCGCCGTGGATCGCCCTGGCCGTCGTGGTGGTGATGCTCACCGTCGTGGCCAGCTACCGGCAGAACGTGCACGCCTACCCCTCCGGCGGCGGCGACTACGAGGTGGCCACGGTCAACCTCGGGCCCCGCGCGGGGGTCGGGGTGGCCAGCGCGCTGCTGGTCGACTACGTGCTCACGGTCGCGGTGTCGGTCTCCTCCGGGGTGGCCAACCTCGGCTCGGTGGTGCCGTTCGTGGCCACCCACAAGGTGCTGATCGCGGTCGCGGCGGTGGTGCTGCTCACGGCGGTGAACCTGCGCGGCCTGCGGGAGTCCGGGACGGCCTTCGCGATCCCCACCTACGGCTTCATCATCGTGATGGTCGGGATGCTGCTCACCGGGCTGGTCCGGGTCTTCGTGCTCGGCGACGACCTGCGGGCGCCCAGCGCCGGCCTGGAGATCCAGGCCGAGCACAGCGTCACCGGCTTCGCCCTGGTCTTCCTGCTGCTGCGCACCTTCTCCTCGGGCTGCGCGGCGCTGACCGGCGTGGAGGCGATCTCCAACGGGGTGCCGGCGTTCAAGGCGCCCAAGAGCCGCAACGCGGCCACCACGCTGCTGCTGCTCGGCACCATCTCGGTGACCATGCTGGTCGGCATCATCTGGCTGTCCAAGCTCACCGGCCTGCAGTTCGTCGAGGACCCGGAGCTGCAGATCATCTCCGGCCCCGAGGGGTACGTGCAGAAGACGGTCACCACCCAGCTCGGGGAGACGGTCTTCGGCTCCGGCTCGGTGCTGCTCTACGTGGTCGCCGGGGTCACCGCGCTGATCCTCTTCCTGGCCGCGAACACCGCGTTCAACGGCTTCCCGGTGCTCGGCTCGATCCTCGCCCAGGACCGCTACCTGCCCCGGCAGCTGCACACCCGCGGCGACCGGCTGGCCTTCTCCAACGGCATCGTCTTCCTGGCCGTCGCCGCGATCGTGCTGATCGTCGGCTTCCAGGCCGAGGTGACCCGGCTCATCCAGCTCTACATCGTCGGCGTCTTCGTCTCCTTCACCCTCTCCCAGGCCGGCATGATCCGGCACTGGAACCGGCACCTGCGGACCGTGCGGGACCCGCAGGCGCGCCGGCGGATGCTGCGGTCCCGGGCGATCAACACCTTCGGCATGGCGATGACGGGCACCGTGCTGGTCATCGTGCTGGTCACGAAGTTCCTGCTCGGCGCGTGGATCGCCATCGCCGCGATGGCGATGATCTACGTGCTGATGCTGGCCATCCGCCGGCACTACGACCGGGTCGCGGCGGAGCTGACCCCGCCGGACGAGGGCCGCGCCGTGCTGCCCGCCCGCAACCACGCCGTCGTGCTGGTCAGCAAGCTGCACAAGCCGACGCTGCGGGCGATCGCGTACGCCCGGGCCACCCGGCCGGACACGCTGACCGCGGTGACGGTCAACGTCGACGACAAGGACACCCGGGAACTGCAGACGGAGTGGGAGCGGCGGGACCTGCCGGTCCCGCTGACCGTGGTCGACTCGCCGTACCGGGAGATCACCCGCCCGATCCTGGACTTCGTGGCCGGCGTCCGCCGGGAGTCGCCCCGCGACGTGGTCACGGTCTTCATCCCGGAGTACGTGGTCGGGCGCTGGTGGGAGAACCTGCTGCACAACCAGAGCGCGCTGCGCCTCAAGGGTCGGCTGCTGTTCGAGCCGGGCGTGATGGTGACCAGCGTGCCGTGGCAGCTCGCCTCGACCGCGACCAAGGACCTGGACCGACTGGACGCCACGCTGAGCCGGGGGCCGGCCCGCGGGCCCCGGGTGCTGCCCCGCGGCACCCTGCCGCCGAGCGTCCCGCCGGTCGTGTCCGCGCCGCCCGGCGAGGGCGGCCCGATCGGTGGGGGTGAGCGGTGACCGGGGAGCGGAACGGCCGGGGGCTGGAGGAGGCCGAGCGGGTCGAGTTGACCGTCGGGGCGGTCGCCCCGGGCGGGCACTGCGTCGCGCGGGTGGACGGCCAGGTGGTCTTCGTCCGGCACGCGCTGCCCGGCGAGCGGGTGGTCGCCGAGGTCACCGAGGTGCACAAGGGGTTCGTCCGGGCCGACGCGGTGACCGTGCTCGAGGCCGCCCCGGACCGGGTCGAGCCACCCTGCCCGTACGCGAAGCCGGGTCGGTGCGGCGGCTGCGACCTGCAGCACGTCGCCCCGGCCGCCCAGCTCGACTGGAAGGCCGCGGTGGTGCGCGAGCAGCTCACCCGCCTGGGCGGGCTGACCGACGCCGAGGTGGACGCGCTGGGCGTCCGGGTCGCGGCGCTGCCCGGCGGGCCGCTCGGCTGGCGCTCCCGGGTCCGCTACGCGGTCGACGGCGCGGGCCGGGCCGGGCTGCTCAAGCACCGCTCGCACGAGGTGGTGCCGATCGACCGCTGCCTGATCGCCCACCCGGCGATCCAGGAGCTGCCCGTGCTGGCCCCGAGCGGGGCGCGCTGGCCGGAGGCGGACGCGGTGGAGACGGTCGCCTCCACCGGCGGGGACGTGACCGTGGCCGCCCTCGCCGAGGGGGTGTCGCGCCCGGTGAGCGGCCCGGAGCGGGTCCGCGAGGTCGCCGCCGGCCGGGAGTGGGCCCTGCCCGCGTCGTCGTTCTGGCAGGTCCATCCGGCCGCCGCCGACACCCTGGTCGACGCGGTGCTCGACCTGCTCGACCCAGGGCCGGGGGAGACCGCGTGGGACCTCTACGGCGGGGCGGGGCTCTTCGCCGCGGCGCTGGCCGGCCGGGTCGGCGACGCGGGCCGGGTCACCCTGGTGGAGTCGGCCGAGCAGGGCGTCGCCGCGGCCCGGGAGAACCTGCGCGACCTGCCCCGGGTCGACATCGTGTCGGCCCGCGTGGAGGCCGCGCTCGCCCGCCGGCGGGTCACCGGCCCCGTCGACGTGGTGGTGCTGGACCCGCCGCGCTCGGGAGCGGGCGCCCGGGTGGTGCGGGACGTGGTCGCCGCGGGCCCGCGCGCGGTCGCGTACGTGGCCTGCGACCCGGCCGCCTTCGCCCGGGACGTGCGCACCTTCGCCGGGTCGGGCTGGCGGCTCGCCGCGCTGCGCGGCTTCGACCTGTTCCCGATGACCCAGCACGTCGAGCTGGTCGGCCTGCTCCTCCCGCCCGGCCTTGTGTTAGCAGGGGACCCTTCCTCTACCGGATCCGACAAGAAGGGGCCCTTCCTTACATGAAGATCGTCGGGCTGATGTCGGGGACCTCCTACGACGGGGTCGACGTGGCCGCCGCCGAGTTCACCGTCGACGGCGACACGCTCTGGCTGCGTCCCCTCGGGCATCGCGGCCTGGACTACGACGACGCGCTGCGGGCGGAGATCGGGGCGCTGCTGCCGCCGCAGGCCACCACGATCGAGGCGGTCTGCCGGCTGGACAACCGGCTCGGCGAGGTCTTCGCCGAGGCGGCGGCGGTCGGCGTCGAGCTGGCCGGCGGCGCGGTCGACGCGGTGGTCTCGCCGGGACAGACGGTCTTCCACTGGGTCGACGGCGGGCGGGCCCGGGGCACCCTGCAACTGGGCACGGTGGCGCGGGTGGCCGCCCGGGTCGGCGTACCCGTGCTGAGCGACCTGCGTTCGGCGGACGTCGCCGCCGGCGGGCAGGGCGCGCCCCTGGTCCCGGCGTTCGACGCGCTGCTGCTCGACCCGGCCGACGGCGCGGCCCCGCGCGCCGCGCTCAACCTGGGCGGCATCGCCAACCTCACGGTGGTCGCGCCGGGCGCGCCGGTGCTCGGGTACGACGTCGGGCCCGCCAACGCGCTGCTCGACGCGGCGGCCCGGCGCCTCCTGGGGCGGCCCTGCGACCTCGACGGCGCCCGGGCGGCGGCCGGCCGGGTGCATCCCGGTCTGCTCGACGCGCTGCTCGCCGAGCCGTACTACGCGGCGCCGCCGCCCAAGTCGACCGGCAAGGAGCTGTTCCACGCCGGCTACCTGGACGCGCGGCTGGCCGCCCTCGGTGAGCCCGTGCCCGCCGACGACGTGCTGGCCACCCTGACCGAGCTGACCGCCCGGGTGGTGGCCGCCGAGTGCGACCGGCACGGCGTCACGGAGGTGGTGGCGGCCGGCGGCGGGGTGCGCAACCCCACCCTGACCGCCCGGCTGGCCGCGCTCGGGGCCGGGCGGTGGCGGCTGCGCACCACCGACGAGCTGGGCGTCCCGGCGCAGGCCAAGGAGGCGTACGCCTTCGCGCTGCTGGGCTGGCTCTCCTGGCACGGGCTGCCCGGCGCGCTGCCCTCGGTGACCGGCGCCACCCGGGCCGCCGTGCTGGGCTCCTGGACCCCGTCCGGGCCGGCGGGCCGGAACGCCCCGGCCGCCGCGCCCCGCCGGCTGCGGATCCGCCCCTGACGACGGCGGGCGGACCGGGGCCGGGCCATCTCCTGGCCGGGTGGAGCCCGGGTCTGACCGGGCGCTCAGCGTCCCGGCCGGGCGGTGATGATCCCGGCCAGGCTGCGGACTGTGCGGCGGCCGATAGACTCTTCCGTCATGAGTGTTGAAGAGGACACGGTCCACCACGCCGGGCTGCTGGCCACCGTCCGGGGCCCGCAGGACGTCAAGCGGATGTCCGCCGAGGAACTGGACATCCTCGCCGCCGAGATCCGTGACTTCCTGATCGCCAAGGTCTCCCGCACCGGCGGGCACGTCGGGCCCAACCTGGGCGTGGTCGAGCTGACGCTGGCCATGCACCGCGTCTTCGACTCGCCGCGCGACCGGCTCCTGTTCGACACCGGCCACCAGGCGTACGTGCACAAGATCCTCACTGGGCGGCAGGTCGGCTTCGACAAGCTGCGCCAGCGCGGCGGCCTCTCCGGCTACCCGAGCCAGGCGGAGAGCGAGCACGACCTGATCGAGAACTCGCACGCCTCCACCGCCCTGTCCTACGCCGACGGCCTGGCCAAGGCGTACGCCCTGCGGGGCGAGCAGCGCAGCGTCGTCGCGGTGGTGGGCGACGGCGCGCTCACCGGCGGCATGTGCTGGGAGGCGCTGAACAACATCGCGACCGCCGGCAACCCGCTCGTCATCGTGGTCAACGACAACGGCCGGTCGTACGCGCCGACCATCGGCGGGCTCGCCGACCACCTCTCCTCGCTGCGGCTCAACCCCGGCTACGAGAAGGTCCTCGACACCGTCAAGGACGCGCTCGGCTCGACGCCGCTGGTCGGCAAGCCGATGTACGAGGTGCTGCACGCGGTCAAGAAGGGCATCAAGGACGCGGTCGCCCCGCAGGCGATGTTCGAGGACCTCGGCATCAAGTACGTCGGCCCGGTCGACGGCCACGACGTGACGGCGGTCGAGTCGGCGCTGCGCGCGGCGAAGCACTTCGGCGGCCCGGTGATCGTGCACGCCGTCACCCGCAAGGGCTACGGCTACCGCCCGGCCGAGGAGGACGAGGCGGACTGCCTGCACGGTCCGGGTAGCGCCTTCGACATCGAGACCGGCAAGCTGGTGGCCGCCCCCTCGGTGAAGTGGACGCACGTCTTCGCCGACGAGCTGGTCGCGATCGCCGACGAGCGGCCCGACGTGGTGGGCATCACCGCCGCGATGGCCGAGCCGACCGGCATCGCCAAGCTGGCCCGCAAGCACCCGAACCGGGTGTACGACGTGGGCATCGCCGAGCAGCACGCGGCCACCTCGGCCGCCGGCCTGGCGCTCGGCGGGCTGCACCCGGTGGTGGCGGTCTACGCGACCTTCCTCAACCGCGCCTTCGACCAGGTCCTGCTGGACGTGGCGATGCACAAGCTGCCGGTGACCTTCGTGCTGGACCGGGCCGGGATCACCGGCCCCGACGGGCCGAGCCACTACGGCATGTGGGACATGTCCGTCTTCGGGGTCGTGCCGGGCCTGCGGATCGCCGCGCCCCGCGACGCCGCCACCCTGCGCGAGGAGCTGCGCGAGGCGGTGGCCGTCGACGACGCCCCGACGATCGTCCGGTTCCCGACCGGCACCGTCGCCGCCGACCTGCCGGCCGTGCGCCGGGTCGGCACCGTCGACGTGCTGGCCGAGTCGGCGCGTACGGACGTGCTGCTCGTCGCGGTCGGCTCCTTCGGGCACCTCGGCATGGAGGTGGCCGCCCGGGTCGCCGAGCAGGGCTACGGCGTCACCGTGGTCGACCCGCGCTGGGTCCGCCCGGTGCCGGCCGAGCTGGTCGAGCTGGCCGCCGGGCACCGCCTCGTGGTCACCGTCGAGGACGGCGTCCGGGTGGGTGGCGTCGGCGACGCCCTCGCCCAGGCGATGCGGGACGCCGACGTCCGGGTGCCGCTGCGCGACCTCGGCGTGCCGGCGGACTGGCACCCGCACGGCACCCGCGCGCAGATCCTCGCCGACCTCGGCCTGACCGCCCAGGACGTGGCCCGCGACGTCACCGGCTGGATCTCCCGGCTGGACGTCGAGCCGATCGAGCCGGTCATCACCGCCGACGACGCGACCGCGCAGAACTGACGCACCGGACGCAGGCGGCGGGCGGCCCTTCCGGGCCGCCCGCCGCCTGCGTGTCGACACCCCCCGGCCCGGCACCTCCCCGGGCGCTCGTTCCGCCGCCGCGCCGATCTTGCACTTTCGGCCACCCTTAAGCCGTGAATGCCTTTTCGCCTGGGCGGGAAGTGCAAGATCGCCGAGGCAGGTCAGGTCAGGCCAGGTCAGGCCAGGTCAGCGGGGGCCGAGGGAGCGGTAGTGGGTCTTCTCCGTCTCGGCCAGGCTGAACGTCTCCGAGCGGGTCGGCATCGGCACGACGACCAGGCCGGACCGGTCCACCAGGCGCGGGGTGTCCGGCGGCGTCGACAGGGAGCTGTCCCGGGTGGCCCGCCAGCTCAGCACCGCCAGCGGCTGCCCCGGCACCGGCAGCGCGTACGCCTGCAGCGGGCTGGACGGGTCGGCGGGGGAGACCACGGGCGGGCCCCCGTCGGACGGGCGGTAGACCACGGCGGTCATCGTCCCGTCGGCGGTCTCCCAGCTGAGCTGCTGCAGCTCCGCCGGCTCGCCGCCGCCGAGGGCGACCTCGCCGAGGGTGCGGACCGCCAGCTTGGACATCGGCCAGGACGACGGCGTGGAGCGCGGCGCGTCCCGGTCGCCGATGCGGCGGGGGACGCTGCCGAACGGGCCCTCCTCGCCGGCGAGCACGCAGGTGTCGAGGCCCTTGAGGGCCCGCTTGCCGGAGCCGCTCTCGTCCCGCAGCAGCGGGTAGCGCGGATCGGTGGTGCCCGTGCCCAGGTCGAGCAGCCGGTCGGCGGCCCGGCCGCGGGGCAGCGACTCGGTCGCCTTCAGCGTGGCGGTCACCCCGACGGCCCGGCAGGCCGGCACGTCCACCGGCTCGGTGAGGCCGTCGACGTTGCGCAGCGCGCGGCCGTCCGGCCCGAGCAGCCGCTCGACCCGGCTCGACGTCAGGTAGCGCCGGCCGGCGGAGGTGTGCACGGGAAGCACGTCGGAGTAGACGAGGTAGCCGGGGTCGGTGTACTCGGCGGCGCGGGTGACCGCGTACCGGTCGCCGTCGGCGGTGACCTGGAGCAGCCAGGACGCGCTCTCGCCGGGCACGTCGGCGGCCACCAGCACCAGCGGCGCGCCGTCCACCTCGCCGGACCAGAGGATCCCGGACGTGGGTAGGTGCACCCGGTCCTCGGCCGGCGACCGCCAGTCGCGGACCGCCCCGGTGACCGCCGCGGTCACGGCGGCGTCGCCCGCGAGCGCGCCGCGCGGCGGCCACACCGCCAGGTCGCCGTCGAGGCTGTCGTACCCGACCCGCAGGTCGCCCGGCTGCCGGTCGGCGACCGGTCCGCAGGCCGTCGTGGTGAGCAGCAGGGTCAGCAGTGCGGTGGCCGTGATGCCGCGCCGGCGGACTGGAGCCACCTGTACGCCCCCTCGATCGCCTCAGCCGTCGTCTACGGAAAGCGCCATAGTACGAGATGTCCGATCACGCGGACGCGGCACCTCGCCCCCGACGGGCCGCAGGTCGCGGGGCCCACGCACAGGTCGCGCGGCCCGGCCGACACGCACCACAGAGGACGCTGCCGTGGTTTCAGGGCGAATGTCCCGCTCGGGTAGACTCCGCCGACTGTGACGCCTGCCGAGACCCGCGCCGAATCCTCGCCGGAATCCGACGCCGCCGCGGCCTGCGCGTCCGACCCCGCCGCCCGACCCGACGGCGGCGACGCCGGTGACCGCACGGCGAACGGCGGCGCACCCGTCCCGGCCACCCGGACCCCGGCCGAGGCCACCGGGCCGTCGGGGGCCGACGCCGAGGTCGACGCCGCCGGCACCTCGTCGGAGACGGACGCCGGCACCTCCTCGAAGGCCGCCGGCACCTCGTCGGAGACGGACGCCGGCACCTCCTCGAAGGCCGCCGGCACCTCGTCGGAGGTGGACGCCGCGGCCGGGTCACCGACGGCCGACGGCGGGGCGGCCCCCGCCCGACCGCGGCGCTGGGCCCGCCGCCGGCAGGACCTCGTGGTCTTCGGCCTGTTCCTGCTCGCCGCGGTCTGGGTGACCAGCCAGATCTGGGTGGACCCGGCCGGCCGGGTGGCCTCGCTCTACAGCAGCGACCCGGCCCAGGTGCAGTTCTTCCTCGCCCACTCGGTACGCGTGGTGCTGCACGGCGAGTTCCCGTTCTTCACCGAGCAGTTCAACTATCCCGACGGGGTCAACCTGATGGCCAACACGGCCATCCTCGCGCTGGGCATCCCGATGGTGCCGGTGACCCTGCTCTTCGGCCCGGCCGTGACGTTCGTGGTGCTGGTCACCCTCGCCCTCGCCGGCACCGCCTCGGCCTGGTACTTCGTGCTCTCCCGGCACGTCGTGCGCAGCCCGCTGGCGGCGGCGGTCGGCGGCTGGTTCTGCGGGTTCTCGCCGGCGATGCTGTCGCACGCCAACTGGCACCCCAACATCATCTCCCAGTTCCTGCTGCCGTTCATCGTCTGGCGGGTGCTGGTCATCACCCGGTCCCGGCGGCCGTGGCGCGACGGTGTGCTGCTCGCCCTGATGGTCACCGTCCAGGCGTTCATCAACGAGGAGATCCTGCTCTTCACCGCGCTGGCCTGCGGGGTGTTCCTGCTCGCCGTGCTCGCCCAGCGCCCGGCGCTCTGGTCGGCGGCCTGGCGGCCGCTGGCGAAGGCCCTGGCGACCTGCACCGTCGTCGCCGGGGCGCTGCTGGCGTACCCGCTCTACGTCCAGTTCGCCGGCCCGATGGCGTACCACGGGCTGAGCGACGCGGTCCGCGACTACGGCAACGACATCGCCGCCTTCTTCGCCCCCGGCTCGCCGACGCTCGGCGGCAACGAGCGCGCGAACATCAACCTCGCCCCGAACTACTCTGAGGAGAACGCCTTCTTCGGCTGGAGCCTCTCCCTGATCGCCGTCGGCATCGTGGCCTGGCTGCGGCGGGAGCTGCTGGTCCGGGCGCTCGCCGTGACCGCGGTGTTCTTCGCCGTGCTCTCCCTCGGCGAGCGGGTGTCCTGGTGGGACCGTGAGCTGGTCACCGGGCCGTGGGAGTGGCTGGTCCGGCTGCCGCTGCTCGACGCGGTGGTGCCGACCCGGTTCGGCCTCATCACCAGCGTGGTGATCGGCATCCTGCTGGCGCTGGCCGTCGAGCGCTCCCGGACACTGCCGGTCGAGCCCCGGACGCTGCGTACGCTCACCGCCGCCGTGCTCGTCCTCGCGCTGCTGCCGATCGCGCCGATGCCGCTGAAGGTCACCTCGCGCCCGCCGGTGCCGGACTTCATCACTGCCGACCGGTGGCGCGGCTACGTCGGGCCGGACCAGACCCTCGTGCCGATCCCGGTGCCGAACATGGGCCACACCCACGGGATGCGCTGGGCCGCCTCCACCAACCTCGACTTCAAGATCCCCGGCGGCTACTTCCTGGCCCCGCGCAACGGCAACACCGGCGACCCCGGCCGCTTCGGCGGCCGGCCCAGCGGGGTGGGGCAGTTGCTGGAGGAGGTCGCGTCGACCGGCCGTACCCCCGACCTGGACGACCGGCAGCGCCGCCGGTCGCTCGACGAGCTGCGGCACTGGCGGGCGGCGATCCTGGTGCTCCCGGTGAACCAGCACCACGCCGAGCCCCTGCGGCGCACCGTCGAGCAGTTGGTCGGCCCCGGCCGTCGGGAGCTGGACGTCTGGGTGTGGGACGTCCGGGCGCTGACCGACCAGCCGGCCTGATGGCCGCCCCGACGGCGACCGGCACCGTCGAGGCGGCACCCGCCCGGCGTCCGCGCCGGCTGTCGGCACGCGCCGCCGACGCGCTGGTCGTCGCCGGCTACCTCGCCCTGGCGGTGCTGCTGACCGTCGGCCAGTGGGGGCGGCCGGGGCGGCTGTTCCACCAGGCGGGGGACCAGATCCTCTTCGAGTGGATGCTGGCCCGCGCGGCCCGGGCCGTGACGGGCCCGGAGAACCCGCTGTACAGCTCGGCGCTGAACGCGCCGGACGGCGTGAACCTGATGGCCAACACGTCCGTGCTCGGCCTGGGCGTGCCGCTGACCCCGGTCACCCTGCTGTTCGGCTCGCAGGCGGCGTTCCTGGTGGCGGTGGTCGGCTGTCTCGCCGGCACCGCGACCGCCTGGTACGTCCTGCTGCGCCGCCGGCTGGTCGACTCCCGGGTGGCGGCGGCCGTCGGCGGCCTGTTCTGCGGCTTCGCCCCGGGCATGATCGCGCAGGCCGGGGCGCACCTGCACATGGCCGCGCAGTTCCTGGTGCCGGCGATCCTCGCGCTGGTGTTCCACCCCGACCCGCGCCGGGCGGTGCGGCACGGTGCGCTGCTGGGGCTGTTGGTGGCGTACCAGGTCTTCCTCGGCGAGGAGGTGCTGGTCTTCCTGGTGCTGGCCGCCGGGACGTTCGTGCTCGCGTACGCGGCGGCCGACCGGTCGGCCGCCCGCCGGCTGGCGCCCGCGCTGCTCGTGCGGCTGGGGGTCGGCGTGGCGGTCTCGCTGCCGCTGCTGGCGTACCCGCTGTGGTTCCAGTTCTTCGGCCCGGGCCACTACCGGGGGATGCCGTTCCACGCGTACGGCTACCAGCTCGACGCCGCGTCGTTCACCGCCTCCGCCCGGCAGACCGTGTTCGGCGACGACCACCTGCCGGGCCTGCTCGCGCCGAACCCGACGGAGGAGAACTCCTTCTTCGGGCCGGGGCTGCTGGTGCTCGCCGTGGTGGTCGTGATCTGGCTGTGGCGCCGACCGCTGGTCCGCGCGCTGGCCGTCTGCGGGGTGCTGTTCGCGCTGCTCTCGCTCGGCGCGCAGGTGCGCCTGGACGGCACGGCCACCGGCATTCCCGGGCCGTACCGGCTGGTCGCGGAGCTGCCGCTGCTCGACCTCGCGGTGCCGGCGCGTTTCCCGCTGGTCTGCATCCCGGTGCTGGGCATCCTGCTCGCCCTCTCCCTGGACCGCCTCGGCGCCGCCCATCCCCGGGGTGCGGCGGCGGGCGGGGTGCCGGTGCGGCTGCTCTGGGGTGGGGCGGTGGCCGCCGCGCTGCTGCCGCTGTTCCCCACCCCCATCCGGACCGTGCCGGCCTGGCCGGTGCCGGCCTTCGTGGCCGAGGGCGGCTGGCGCGCGTACGTCCCGCCGGGCCGGACCCTGGTGCCGGTGCCGCCGGTGACCGGCGCCGGGGTCAGCCCGGCGATGCTCTGGTCGGCCCGGACCGGGCTGGCCTTCCCGACGCCGGGCGGCTACTTCATCGGCCCCCGGGCCGCCGACGACCCGGCCGCCCGCTGGGGCGCGCCGGACCGTCCCACCGCCGTGCTGCTGCGTCGGGCGGCGGAGACGGGCGAGGTGCCGGCGGTCACCGACGCCGACCGCCGGCGGGCGGTGGAGGATCTGCGCCACTGGCGCGCCGCCGTGGTGGTCCAGGGTGGACTGCACCACGGCGATGCGGTCCGGCGTACGGTCGAGGCGCTCCTCGGCCCCGGCCGCGAGATCGCGGGCGCCTACGTCTGGGACGTGCGCCCGCTGGTGGGGTGACGGGACAGCCAGGTGTGGTGACGGGGCAGCCTGGTGGGGCGACGGGTCAGCCGACCAGGGGACGGACGTCCCACAGCCAGACGTCGTCGACGCGCTGCGGCGGGCCGATCAGCGCGGTCATCAGCTCCCGGAGGACCGCCTCGCGCGGGTGCGCGCCGAGGACGACCACGGACGCCTTCCAGAAGCGCAGGTCCTCGACCGCCTGGCGGCGGTTCTCGTCGGTGAGCGCGGGCACCGCGTTCTTGTCCATCGTGGTGTAGACCAGGGTGCTGGTCGGCCGGTTCGGCGCGCCGAAGACCCCCTCGCCCAGCTCGTTCGGCCCGATGAAGTAGCCGCCGGGGATGGGGAAGGCGTGCTGCGTCAGGGCGCTCCAGCGCAGCGTGGGCAGGCCGTGCACGTTGCTGGGGATCGGCACCGGCACCAGGGTCCGGCCCTCCGGCACGTACGGGCGCCAGCCGCCGGCGGTGATGAAGTGCGGCGGGGGCTCGACGGGCTGCGCCGGCAGCGGGCGGGGGACGAGCGGCAGCACGGCGAGCACGACGGCCGCGTACCCGACCGGCCGGAGCCAGCGGCGGCGCGGCCCGGCGGCCCCGGCGACGCCCTCGGCGGTGTCGTCGCCGGAGCGGGGGGCCGGCACCCGCGGGCGGCCGCTGCGGGCCACCGCGTCCCAGGCCAGGGCGAGCAGCACGCCGACCGCCGCCCCCACCACCAGGGCCAGCCGCGTCGGCATCATCATCTCGACCAGCGGCAGGTCGTCGGGGATGTACGACCACGGGCCGTCCGTCTCCGTCTCCACCCCGTTCAGGCGCACCTTTGGGCCGATCGAGGCCACGGCGAAGACCACCACCAGCACCGCGACGATCCGGGCCGCGAGCGAGCGGCGGACCAGCAGCACCAGCGCCACCAGCGCCACCAGCACCAGCGGCCAGCCGAACCAGGTGTTCTGCTCGGTCAGCCCGATGGTCTTCTCCACCGCCTCGTCCCCGGCGACGGTGTCCCGGGCGAAGGTGACGAAGGCCGCCAGGTCCTCGCCCCAGTTGTGGAACACCCCGCCCTGCAGGCCCCGGTAGGACTGCGGGCCGTTGAACTGGAACCAGATCGGGTAGGCCGTCAGCAGCAGGGCCAACCCGCCGCCCACGCCGAGCGCGGCGGCGAAGGTGCCGGCCACCGCCCGCGTCCGCGCCGGCCGCATGACGGCGTACGCGACCACGGCGACCAGGCAGGCCAGCGCGGTCAGCAGCAGCATCTCCTCGTTGATGAAGATCTGGTACGCCACCAGCAGCCCGAGCACGACGCCGTTGCGCCGCCACCGGCCGGGCTCGCCCAGCCGGAACACCCGCAGCACGATCAGCGGCAGCAGGAAGTTCGAGACGAAGTTGGGCTGGCCGTTGGCGTGGTGCACGATGCCGGGCGCGAAGCCGAGGAAGGCGCCCCCGACGAAGGCCGCCGCGCGGGAGCGCACCAGGTGCCGCGACAGCACCCAGTACGACGTGCCGGCGGTCGCGGCCAGCGCGGCGCCGAGGTAGAGCGCGTACATGACCTGCGGGCCGAGGAGCATGGTCAGCGGCGCCAGCGGCAGCGTCACCCCGAGCAGCGAGGTGTTCGCCATCATGTTCACCCCGTCCGGGGCGTTCTGCCGGGCGGTGAACAGCGGGTTCTCCAGGTGCCGCACCGAGTACGCGCCGTGCGAGAAGAGCCACTCGAACCAACTGTGGTCGGTGGGCAGGTGCGACGACACCCGGTTCTGCACGTCCACCCAGTAGTTCAGGCACACGAGAACGCCGAGCAGGACATAGGCTCCGATGGCCAGTACGTCGGCGCGGGCCGGCCTCCGCCGGGGCCGCCGCGACGGCTCGGCCGCGACGGGCGCGGAGACGGAGTTCAGCGAGGGGTCTACCACCGGCACGGCCACGACGCGCCATCGTACAGGCGCGGATGCGTCGCTTTTGCCGGGCCGGTGCCTCCGCGGCCGGTTTGCCGGTCCGTGCGGGGGTGTGACGGGGAGGACAGCGGGTGACGGTCATCGACCTCGGCGAGCGGCGGGACGTCCCGCCGCCGGCCGACCCCCGGCCGGGTCGGGCGGTCCGCCCCTGGGCGCCCGCCCTGGTCGCCCTGCTCTGCCTGGCCGTGCTGACCGCCGCCGCGCCACGGCCCGCGCAGCCGCCCGGCGCCGTCATCCCGGCCCGCCCGGACGCCGACGTCGCCGTCGCGGGCGACCTGCTGCTGGTGGTCGACAGCACCGGGCCCGGCGCGGCGAGCGGCCCGGGCCCGGAGCGCCGGGTGGCCGCTCACCACCTGCCCTCGGGTCGTCCACTGTGGCACCTTCCGCTGGCCGGGCCGGTGAGTCCCTTCCCCGCGCGCGTCGGCGACGTGGTGGCGCTCACCATGCCAGAGGGGGAGACGGGGACGCAGGTCGTCGGGCTCGCCGCCGCCGACGGCGCGGTGCGCTGGCGCGTCGACGGGCAGTTGTACGGCGCCACGCCGGCCGGCAACCTGCTCGTCTGGGGGGTCACCGGCGCCGGGCCGGGCGCGCCGGAGCTACGGTCGGTCGACGCCGCCACCGGTACGGCCCGCTGGGCGCTGCGGCTGCCCCTGGAGACCCTGCACCGGTCCACCCGGGACGGCCGGGTGACGCTGCTGACGGTGCTCGACGGCGGGCGGCTGGAGCTGCGCGACCCGGACTCGGGCGACCTCCGGCACGCGGCGGCCCTGCCCGCCACGGCCGAGCCGCCCGAGGTGCTCGGGGTCACCGACGACCTGGTCCTGGTGTCCGAAGGGCCCGGTGTGCTCTCCGCCTACGACACCGCCGCCCTGCGCCGGCGGTGGAGCGTGCCGCGTGGCCCGTCCGCCCGGGCGTACGCCTTCGGGTGCGGCGTCGTGATCTGTGTCGAGGACGGCGGGCGCGGCTTGCGGCTGCTCGACCCCGCCACCGGCAGCGCCCGCTGGCGCGCCGACGACTGGCCGCTGCTGACTCCCGTGGGCGATCGGCTGCTGGCGGCTGGCTATCCGCACGGCGGTGTGGCGGACCACGCGCTGCTCGACGCGGCGACCGGGCGCCCGGTGCGGGAGTTGGGCCGCTGGCAGTTGGGTGACCTGGCGCTGTGGGAGGACCGCGCGACCCTGCACCGTCGGCAGCGGGACGGGCGTGTCCTGATCGGCCGGCTCGACGAGCGCGGGGACGGCGTCCGTGTCGTGGCGGCCCTGCACGGTGTGGTCGGGACGTGCGGCTCGTACGGGTCGCTCGTCATCTGCCGCCGGGAGGGCGGCGCGTACGGGGTCTGGGACCTGCCCGGATGACCGGCGGAAAGGGGCGGGCATGACGCTCATCGACCTCGGCGAGCTGCGCGACGAGCCGGACCGCGAGGCGCCGCTGCCCCGCCCGCCCCGCGCCGTCGGGCGGCCGCTGCGGGTCGCGCTGGTGCTCGCGTTGCTCGTGGCCACCCTGGCCGGCGCCGCGCCCGCACCGGAACGGGTCTCGGTCGTCGTGCCGGCCCGCCCCGGGTCCGAGGCGTTCCTCGCCGGCGACCGGTTCTACGTGGTCGAACCGGCCGAGAGGGAGCCCGAGGGGGCCGTCGAGGTGCGCGCCTACGCCCTGCCCGCGCGGGCCCCCGCCGACGGCCGGGCGCCGGCTCCACTGTGGCGGGCCCGCGTCCCGGCAGCGGGCCGGTTCTGGCAGGTGCAGTCCGTGCCCGGGGTGGTGCTCTTCTCGGTCACCGGGGAGCAGACCTTCGGCGAGACGCTCGCCCTGGATGCCGCCACCGGCCGGGAACGCTGGCGGCAACCCGGCCACCCCTGGCCGGATCTGGCCGGGACGCTGCTGGTGCAGACCGCCGACTCCGTCCGGTCGGTGGACCCGGCCTCCGGACGGGCGCTCTGGTCGGTGCGGACGCCGCCGGAGGGGGCGCACTTCGGCGGCGTCCGCGACGGGCTGGTCAAGCGGATCGTGCTGCTCACGGCCGACGGGAGGGCGGAGGTGCGCGACCTCCGCTCGGGCGACCTGCTGCACGCGGCGGACCTGCTCCCCGACGGGCAGCCCGCGTTCGGTCAGACGGTCGTCACCGACGACCTGCTGCTGCTCGTCCGGCACCAGGCCGGCGCGCTGACCGCCTACGGGCTGGACGGGCTCCGACCGCGCTGGGAGGTACGCCTGCCGACGGTCGACTACGTCTCCGAATGCGGTGGGTTGCTCTGCGTCGGGGGGCCGTTCGTGGGATTCCGCGTGCTGGATCCGGCCACCGGCGCGGTCCGGTGGACCGGGGAGGGGTGGCTGGGGGTGCTGTCCGGGCGGGGCGGACGGCTTCTCGCGGTCGCGCCGGGGCCGACGACCGGGGAGCGGCTCGGCGTGCTCGACGCGGCGACCGGTCGGCAGGTCGCCGACCTGGGCGCGTGGCAGTTGATGCCGTGGCACGACGACGACCGGCTCCTCGCCGTGCGGCCGGCCGCATCCGGTGGCGGACTGGTGGTCGGTGAGCTGGACGTCGTGGCCGGCCGGGCCCGGGTGGTCGACGTGCTCCGGGACGCCTCCGGGGAGTGCCGGGGCGGCGCGGAGGCCGTGCTGTGCCGGCTGCGCACCGGCGAGATCGGCGTGTGGCGGTTGCGGAGCTGAGCGCCGGCGTGGTCGTCCGGCCCGCGCCGCCGGGTCACCAGTTGGGTTGGTCCGGCGCCGGGGGCAGCGGCACGCCGGGCGGCCGGAGCACGTACGTCACCCCGCCGCTGCCGGTCTGCCAGGCGGCCTCGAACCGGTCCCGGTCGACGGTCCGGCGCACCGCGTCGTCGTCCGGGGCGTACGGGTCGTTGAGCACCGGCGCGCCGGTGTCGGTGAAGCCGACCAGCACCAGCAGGTGTCCGCCCGTGTCGTAGTCCAGACCCGGCACCTGGCCGGCGGTGTACGTGGCGGAGACGATCAGCGGGATGCCGGCCGCCACGAACGCCTCCGCCTCGGCCAGCGAGCGCAGCCGGGTGACGAACGCGTCCACCCCGTGCAGTCCGGCGTACGCGGTGTTGAACGGCCAGTTGCCGGCGCCGGCGTAGGCGTGGTCGTAGCAGTGCCGGGCGGCGTGCACCACCACCGGGCGGGGGCCGGCCGGGGTCACCCAGGCGTACCGGTCCGGGGCGGGGGCGGCGTCCCAGAAGGCGAGCACCATCGACGTGCAGGTGGGGCTGCACCAGGAGTCCCCGCCGCCGCCCCACTGCGGGTGCGCGCCGGCGTGCACCCGCTGCGAGTAGCGCGGCACGTCCAGCACCGTGCCCCAGGCGGCGGGCGTCGTCGGGGCGGCGCCGGGTGCGGCGGCCGGGGCGGCTACGGCGGGCCGGGCGTCCGCGCCGGGCGGGGACGCCACGGGTGGGGGACCCTCGGCCGCCGGCCGGGTCGCCGGGGTCTCCGCGCGCGGTGCGGAGGCGACGGCCCCGACCGTGCGCAGCACCGGCGTGGTGCCGGCGTCGGCGTCCGCCGGCCGGAGCAGGGTCACCCGGGCCTGCCAGCCGGTGACCGTCGCGCCCGTAACCAGCAGGGTGTCCGTGTCCACCTGGGCGTCGGCGTCGCGCTGCCCGGGCACGGAGGTGCGACGGAACGCCTCGTCGTCGGCGGCCCAGTCGCCGAGGACGTACCAGCCGGTGGCCGGGGCGTCGTCGTGCCAGCCGCGCAGCTCCACCCGTAGCCAGCAGCCGCCCGGGGTCTGCCCGGTCCACGAGGGCACCACGTCGCGGACGGCGAAGCCGGCCGGCACGGGCGGCGAGGTCCAACTGCCCGCGGCGTACCGGCGGGTGCGGCCGTCGGCGTCGGTGTGGTCGAGCCGGTCGACCGGGTCGGCCAGTTCGAGCCCCCCGGGGCCGACGCGCAGCCCGGCCAGGACGCCCCGGTCCGCGTCGTCCGGCAGCCGGAAGCCCCGGTAGGCGACGTCCTGCCGGGCCGTCGGCGCCGCGTCGGTCATGCGTCTCCCCGTCCGTCGCGAAGGTTGATGCCGGAAGCATCGCGTACGACGAAGGTTTTCTGCAACGGCGGCGGGCCCGGACGGCGGGTGCGGCCCGGGTTGGCGGCCGGCACTAGGTTGTCGGGTGGTCAGGGCGGGAGGAGGCCGGGATGCGGGTACTGGTGGTCGAGGACGAGCGGAACCTCGCCGACGCGATCGTGCGGGGGCTGCGCAAGCGGGGCATGGCGGTGGACGTCGCCTACGACGGTGACAGCGGGCACGAGATGGCGTTCGTCACCCGCTACGACGTGGTGGTGCTGGACCGGGACCTGCCGGGCGTGCACGGCGACCAGATCTGCGCGGACCTGGCGGCCTCCGGCGCGCTCACCCGGGTGTTGATGCTGACCGCCAGCGGCACGGTCGCCGACCGCGTCGAGGGGTTGCAGCTCGGCGCGGACGACTACCTGCCCAAGCCGTTCGCCTTCGACGAGCTGGTCGCCCGGGTGCAGGCGCTCGGCCGGCGGGCCACCCCGGCCGCCCCGCCGGTGCTGGAACTCGCCGACCTGGTGCTCGACCCGGCCCGCCGCGTCGCGACCCGCGGCGGGCAGCCGGTCGACCTGACCAACAAGGAGTTCGGCGTGCTCTGCGAGCTGCTCAAGGCGCGCGGCGCGGTGGTCTCCAGCGAGGAACTGCTGGAGCGGGTCTGGGACGCCAACACCGACCCGTTCACCACCATCGTCCGCGTCACGGTGAGGACGCTGCGCAAGAAGCTGGGCGAACCCCCGCTCATCGAGACGGTGGTCGGCGCCGGCTACCGCACGGCGGAGGGGGCACGGTGAGCGTGAGGAGTGAGCCGGGTTTGCGAGCCCCGCAGTCGCGAACGGAGGGGGCACGGTGAGCGCGAGGAGTGAGCCGGGTTTGCGAGCCCCGCAGTCGCGAACGGAGGGGGCACGGTGAGCGCGAGGAGTGAGCCTGGGTCGCGGGCCCCGCGGTCCAAACCGAAGGACCCGGCCGTGCGGCGGCGCCTGCGTCCCACCCTGCGGCTGCGGCTGACGCTGCTCAACGGCGTGCTGCTGGTCGGTGCCGGGGCGATCCTGGTGCTGCTGGCCTGGCTGCTGGTCCGCGACGCGCTGCGCCCGACCGACGAACTGCTCCCCGGCACGACCGTGGTGCTGGCCGACGGCCGGTCGCTGGACGCCGCGCAGTGGCAGCGGCAACTGGTCGACGCCGCCAGCACCGAGCTGCTGGTCAAGGGCCTGGTGGCGCTGCTGGCGATCAGCGTCGTCGGGGTGGCCGGGGCGTACGCGGTGGCCGGGCGGGCGCTGCGCCCGCTGCACCAGGTCACCGCCACCGCCCGGCGGCTCGGCGAGACCACCCTGGACCAGCGGATCGGCTACTCCGGTGCCGACGACGAGGTGGCCGAGCTGGCGAAGACCTTCGACGCGATGCTGGACCGGATCGCCGCCGCGTTCGAGGCGCAGAAACGCTTCGTGGCCAACGCCTCGCACGAGCTGCGCACCCCCCTCGCCGTGATGCGTACCGAGATCGACGTGACGCTCAGCGACGACGAGGCGGACGCCGCCGAGTACCGCCGGATGGCAACCGTCGTGCGGGACGCCTCCGAGCGGGCCAACGGGCTGGTCGACGCCCTGCTGGTGCTGGCCCGCAGCGAGGCACAGGCGGGCCGCCGACTCGGCCGCCGCACCGAGTGCGACCTCGCCGCCGGCACCGCCAACGCCCTGTCGGCCGTACGCCGGGAGGTGGAGCGGATCGGGTTGCGGGTGCAGACGTCGCTGGAGTCCGCGCCGGTGGTCGGCGATCCCGGGCTGCTGGACCGGCTGGCCGGCAACCTGATCGAGAACGCGGTGCGCTACAACCACCTGCACGGCCGGCTGTGGGTGCGCACCGGCTCCGACGGGTGCCGGTCGTGGCTGGTGGTGGGCAACACCGGCTTCGAGGTGGACCAGGCCGACGTGCCGGGCCTGTTCGAGCCGTTCCGGCGCGGCGGCCGGGAGCGTACCGGCGCGCGCGGCTCCGGCCTCGGGCTCTCCATCGTCCGGGCGGTCTGCGACGCGCACGGCGGCACGGTCAGGGTGATCGCCCAGCCCGGTGGCGGGCTGGAGGTCACGGTGACCCTGCCGGCGGCGGAGGCCGCCCCGGCGGTGACCGCCGAGGAACGGGCCGCCAAGCGGTGACGCGGCACCCGGGGTTGCGGGCAGGTGGGCCCGGTGGAAGGATCATGGCGTCAGCCCGATGATCGGAGGGGGGTGCGTCGATGTCCACCGTCATGATCTCCGCGCCCCGTCTCGCCGGCTGACCCGCACGCACCCGGGGCGCCTCCACCCGTAGCGGAGGAACCCGTGTATCCACGGATCCACAACATCAGCTTCGACTGTCACGACACCTACACCCTGTCCGGCTTCTGGTCGGCGGTGCTCGGCTACGCCCGGCACGCCGACGACGCGCCGGGCGCCCCGGAGGCGGTCCTGCTGCCGCCGGACGGCGACACCACCCCGAACGTGTTCTTCCAGCAGGTGCCCGAGGCCAAGACGGTCAAGAACCGGGTGCACGTCTGCCTGCAACCGGCCGGTCGGACCCGCGACCAGGAGGTCGAGCGGGTGCTCGGGCTCGGCGCGACCCTGGTGGACGACCAGCGGCGCGCCGACGGTACGGGCTGGGTGGTGCTCGCCGACCCGGAGGGCAACGAGTTCTGCGTCCTGCGCGGCGCGGCGGAGCGGGCGGGTGCGTCCACCGAGGAGGAACACCAGTGAGCGCTCTCATCCACAACATCGGCATCGACTGCCGCGACACGTACGCCCTGGCCGGCTTCTGGGCGCAGGTCTTCGACTGCCCCCGGCAGCCGGACGACTTCCCCGGCGACCCGGAGGCGATGCTGCTGCCCCCGGGCGGCCCGGAGGTGCTCTTCCTGGCCGTGCCGGAGGGCAAGACGGTGAAGAACCGCCTCCACCTCGACCTGGAGCCCGCCGACCGGACCCGGGACGAGGAGGTCGAGCGGCTGCTCGGCATCGGCGCCACCCAGGTCGCCGACTGCCGTCGCCCCGACGGTTCCGGCTGGGTGGTGCTGGCCGACCCGGAGGGCAACGAGTTCTGCGTGCTGCGCAGCGCCGCCGAGCGGGCGGCCGCCGCGGGCTGACGCGACCGGGGCCCGTCACCACCGGTGGTGACGGGCCCTGCGTGCCCGGCGGTCAGTACTTCTGCTCGATCTGGCCGCGGATCTCGACGAACTCCGCCGCGGCGGCGGCCGAGGACGAGAAGAACATCACGATGATCCCGACGCTGCCGTGGTCGGCCCACGCGCAGACGCCCAGCGGCACGCCGGCGGACTCGCCGTCGCCACACTTGGCCTCGCCACCGTTCGGTCCCGGGGCGATGCTGGTCAGCCTCTTCACCGCCAGCTCACCGGAGATCTCCTTGACCGCGTCGTCGAGTTCCCGCTCCGGGTTGAGCACGAAGGTGGAGGCGGCGACCACCATGACCATGTCCTGCTCGTCGGCGCTGCCGTAGAAGGCGCCGGCCACGCCCGTCGCCTGGGGCACCGAGGTCTTCAGCTCCCGCACCATGTCGTCGGCCAGCTTCTTCAGCGTCGGCTCGGTGCTCTTCGGACGGCCCGCGAGGGTCTCCGGCGTGACGACCCGGATCTGGGGGGTGGCACTGGTCTCCGGGGAGGGGGTGGTCTCCGCCGACGGCGTGGCGCTCGGCGTGGCGCTCGCCGCCGGGGTCGCCGTCGGCGTCGGGTTCACGTCGGGGCGGTCGTCGTCGGAGAGGGCGAGGTAGCCGGCCGCGCCCCCGCCGAGGCAGAGCACCAGCAGGCCGACGAGGCCCAGGGTCAGCACCAGGTTGAGCTGGGACGACCGGGCCGGCGCGCCACCCGGGTGTGGCGCGGCGGCGTACTGCGGCGGGTAGCCGGCGTACGGGCCGGGCGGGAAGCCCTCCTGCGGCGTGACGGGATATCCGCCGTACGGCTGGGTGGGGTACGGCTGGGTGGGGTACGGGGCGGCGGGGGAGCCGGGGGCCGGCGCGGCGGACCAGCCCCCGTGGTGCGGCGGCTGCCCGCCCGCCGGCGACCAGCCCTCCGCCGGCGGCACGGGGTAGCCGTCCGGCTGCGGCGGGTGGAAGTCGTAGTGGTTGTCGTGCTCATGCTGCCCGGACCAGGGATCGACCGGCGGTGAGGACATGGATCAGCTCCAGGCGACGTTGCGAACGCGTGATCGTAGCCAGCCACCGGTCCGCCCCGCAGTCCCCTTCCCGACCGGCGGGCCGCGATGACGATCGCGGTGGTCGCCCCCATCCAAGCCGGAGGGGGCAACCACCGCGAACGCGGGGGAGCGGTGTGGACTCAGGCGGGCAGGCTGGCGACCCCGCGCGGCAGGAACCGCTGGCCCGTCACCCGCTCGGAGGTGCCGGTCCGGTCCAGGTACGGGGTGACGCCGCCCAGGTGGAACGGCCAGCCGGCGCCGAGGATCATGCACAGGTCGATGTCCTGCGCCTCGGCGACGACGCCCTCGTCGAGCATGAGCCGGATCTCCTGGGCCAGCGCGTCGAGCGCGTTCTGGCGCACCTGCTCGGCGGTGAGCGGCTGGTCGCCGACCACGAGCAGCTTCGCCACCTCGTCGTTGACCTGGTCGTCGACGACGATCGGCTGACCGGAGTCGGCGATCCGCTTGAGGTTCTCGCTGACCCCGAACCGGTCCGGGAACGCGGCGTGCAGGGTGCCGCCCACGTGGTACGCGACGGCCGGCCCGACGAGCTGGAGCAGGGCGAGCGGGCGCATCGGCAGGCCCAGTGGGTCCAGCGCGCTGTTCGCCACGTCCAGCGGGGTGCCGGCGTCGACGGCCGCGAAGACGGTGCCCAGGAAGCGGGTGAGCAGCCGGTTGACCACGAACGCCGGCGCGTCCTTCACCAGCACCGAGGACTTCTTGAGCTGCTTGCCGACCGCGAACGCGGTGGCGAGGGTGGCGTCGTCGGTCTTCTCGCCCCGGACGATCTCCAGCAGCGGCATCATGGCGACCGGGTTGAAGAAGTGGAAGCCGACCACCCGCTCCGGGTGCTCCAGCTCGGCCGCCATCGCGGTGACCGACAGCGACGAGGTGTTCGTCGCCAGCACGGCCTCCGGCTTGACGATCTTCTCCAGCTCCGCCCAGACCTGCTTCTTGACGTTCAGGTCCTCGAAGACCGCCTCGATGACGAAGTCGGCGTCCGCGAACACGCCCTTGTCGACCGAGCCGCTGACCAGGCCGTACAGCTTGGCGGCGGTGCCCTTGTCCATCCGGCCCTTGCTGACGGCCTTCTCGATCTGGCTGTGCACGTAGCCGACGCCGGAGTCCACCCGGGCCTGGTCGAGGTCGGTCATGACGACCGGCACCTGGAGGCGGCGGGCGAAGAGCAGGGCGAGCTGGCTGGCCATCAGGCCGGCGCCGACGATGCCGACCTTGGTGACCGGGCGGGCCAGGCCCTTGTCCGGCGCGCCGGCCGGGCGCTTGGCCCGCCGCTGTACCAGGTCGAAGGCGTACAGGCCGCTGCGCAGCTCCTCCGAGAAGACCAGGTCCGCCAGGGCCTCGTCCTCGGCGGCGGTGCCGGTCGCGAAGTCGGCGTCCTTCGCCGTCTCCAGCAGGTCCAGCGCCTTGTACGCGGCCGGGACCGCGCCGTGCAGCCGCTGGTCGAGCGTCGCCCGGGCGAAGTACAGCACGCCCGCCCACATGTCCTTGTCGACCTCGGGACGGGTCACGGTGATCTCGCCGCGGACCACGCCGGCGGCCCACTCCAGGGACCGCTCCAGGAAGTCCGCCGGCTCCAGCAGCACGTCGGCGATGCCCATCTCGGCGGCCTGCTTCGGCTTGAGCATCTTGTTCTGCGTCAGCGGGTTCTGGATGACCACCTGGGTCGCCGCCGGGATGCCGATCAGGTTCGGCAGCAGTTGGGTGCCGCCCCAGCCGGGGACCAGGCCGAGGGAGACCTCGGGCAGCGCGAGGGCCGCGGCGCCGCCGGAGAGCGTCCGGTAGTGGCAGTGCAGGGCCAGCTCCAGGCCGCCGCCCATCGCCGCGCCGTTGACGAAGGCGAAGGTCGGGATCTCGCTGTCCTTCAGCCGGGCGAAGACCCGGTGGCCGAGCCGGCCGATCTCCAGGGCCTGCGCGCGGTCGGCGAGCTGCGGGAGGCTGGTGAGGTCCGCGCCCACGCAGAAGACGTACGGCTTGCCGGTGACCGCGATGAACGCCGGGTTCGCCGCCACGGCGGCGGTGATCGCCTCGTCCAGGCTGGTCAGGCCGCCCGGGCCGAAGCTGTTCGGCTTGGTGTGGTCGAAGCCGTTGTCCAGGGTGATCAGGGCGGCCGGCCGGTCCAGCCCCGGTACGTTCACCTGGCGCAGCAGCGCCCTGGTGACGACCTCGTTCGGTGCGGCGAGGCTCATTCTCCACCCTCCCAGTGGGGGTTCTCCCAGATCACGGTGCCGCCCATGCCGATGCCGACGCACATGGCGGTGAGGCCGTAGCGGACCTCCGGGTGCTCGGCGAACTGCCGGGCGAGCTGCGTCATCAGTCGCACGCCCGAGGAGGCGAGCGGGTGGCCGATGGCGATCGCGCCGCCCCACGGGTTGACCCGCGGGTCGTCGTCGGCGATGCCGAAGTGGTCGAGGAAGGCGAGCACCTGCACGGCGAACGCCTCGTTCAGCTCGAACAGGCCGATGTCGTCGATGGTGAGGCCCGCGATGCGCAGCGCCTTCTCGGTCGACGGGATCGGGCCGACGCCCATCACCTCGGGCTCGACGCCGACGAAGCCGAACGAGACCAGCCGCATGGCGACCGGCAGGCCCAGCTCGCGGGCGACGTCCTCGGCGACGAGCAGGCTGGCGGTGGCGCCGTCGTTCAGGCCGGCCGCGTTGCCCGCGGTGACCTTGCCGTGCGGGCGGAACGGGGTCTTGAGGGTGGCGAGCTTCTCCAGCGAGGTGTCCCGGGGCGCCTCGTCCACCGTGGCCAGGCCCCAGCCGCCGTCGGCGTCGCGGATCGCCACCGGCACCAGGTCGTCCTGGAGCTTGCCGTTGGCGTACGCCTTGGCGGTCTTCTGCTGCGAGGCGAGCGCGAAGGCGTCGGTGCGCTCCTTGGTGACGTGCGGGACGCGGTCGTGCAGGTTCTCCGCGGTCGCGCCCATGACCAGCGCGGACGGGTCGACCAGCTTCTCGGCGACGATCCGCGGGTTCGGGTCGACGCCCTCGCCCATCGGGTGGCGGCCCATGTGCTCGACGCCCCCGGCGATGGCGACGTCGTACGCGCCCACGGCGATGCCGCTGGCGACGGTGGTCACCGCGGTCATCGCGCCGGCGCACATCCGGTCGATCGCGAAACCGGGGACGGTCTTGGGCAGGCCGGCCAGCAGGGCGGCGGTCCGGCCGATGGTCAGGCCCTGGTCGCCGATCTGGGTGGTGGCGGCGATGGCGACCTCCTCGACCCGCTCCGGCGGCAGCTGCGGGTTGCGGCGCAGCAGTTCGCGGATGCAGCGGATCACCAGGTCGTCGGCGCGGGTGTTGGCGTACATGCCACCCGCCTTGCCGAAGGGGGTGCGGACGCCGTCGACGAAGACGACGTCCCGGACTTCACGGGGCACTGGAGCCTCCTTTTCGACCATGACTCGGCCTCCGCGCCGTCAGGCGGCACGACGGACCGGGTGAAGGTCGCCGGCACGGGCGTGTTCCCCCGGATGCTACTTGCCAGTAACCATCGCCGGCACCCGCCCCCGTGTGGCCAACCCCACACCCGCCCCACCCTCGCCCGCACGCGGGAGCGGGGCGGGGCGGTCAGGCGGACGGGGGCGGGTCGGTGAGGGCCTCGGTGAGGTCCGCGAGGAGGAGGCCGATCTGCCACTCGCGGGCGTTGAAGCCGCGCAGCGTCTCCGCCACGGTCTCCTCCGTGACCTCCTCAGGGGGAACCCAGGCCAGGCGGCGGATCGAGTCGGGGGCGATCAGGTTCTCCGGGGGCAGGCGGTGCGCGCCGGCGATCCGGACCACCACCTCCCGGCACCGGGCCAGCCGGGCCGCCGCCACCGGGTCCCGCTCGGCCCAGCGGTGCGGCGGCGGGGGGCCCTCGACCGTCGGGGCGACCGGCAGCGCGTCCTCCGGCAGTTGCCGGGCGTCGTCCAGCGCGGCCAGCCAGGTGCGGGCCAGCCGCCGCACCGAACGGCCGCCGAATCCGGGCAGGGTGAGCAGCGTCTTCTCGTCCCTCGGGTCCAGTTCGGCCGCCGCGACGATGGCCGAGTCCGGCAGCACCCGCCCCGGGGCGGCGTCCCGTCGGGCCGCGATCTGGTCCCGGGCGTACCAGAGGGAGCGCACGCGCGCCTGCGCGCGCGCCCCGCGCACCCGGTGGATGCCGGAGGTGCGCCGCCACGGCTCGGCGCGGACCCGGGGCGGCCGGGCGCCGGTGCGCACCAGCGCGGCGAACTCCTCCGCCGCCCAGGCGGACTTGCCCTGCCGGGTCAGCTCCTCGTCGAGCGCGTCGCGCAGGTCGACCAGCATCTCCACGTCCAGCGCGGCGTAGGTGAGCCAGGACTCCGGCAGCGGGCGGCTCGACCAGTCGGCTGCCGAGTGGTGCTTCTCCAGGCTGTAGCCGAGTAGCTGCTCGGTCAGCGCGGCCAGGCCGACCCGCTCGAATCCGGCCAGCCGGGCGGCCAGTTCGGTGTCGAAGAGCCGGCGCGGGCGCAGCCCCACCTCGGCCAGGCAGGGCAGGTCCTGGCTGGCCGCGTGGAGCACCCACTCGGCCTCGCCGATCACTTCGTCGAGGGCGGTCAGGTCGGGCAGCGGCAGCGGGTCGATCAGCGCCGTGCCGGAGCCGGCCCGGCGTAGCTGCACCAGGTACGCCCGCTGGCTGTAGCGGTAGCCCGAGGCCCGCTCGGCGTCCAGGGCGACCGGGCCGGTGCCGGCGGCGAAGCGGGCCACGACCTCGGCGAGCTCGTCCGGCGTGGCCGCCGGTTGGGGTGTGCCCTCGCGCGGGGCGGTCAGCGGAACGGGCCCGTCGGCGTTGGGTTCTGTCCCCGCGTCCGCCGGCTCCGGCCGGGCCGACGGCGGGTGGTGCGCTTCGTTTCCCGTACGGCTTTCGGCGGCCCGACGGCGCAGGGGTGGTTCGTCGGTCACCTGACAACCCTAGTGCGCGATGCGATCCGGCGGGTGCAGCCGGTCCGGTGTGTGTCGACCGGACGGTCGGCCGGGTCCTCCCGCGAGCCGGGCATCGGGGAAGACAAAGCCCTTTCGCGCAGGTACGGTCCATCGAGCCGTTTGCGCCGGTACGGCATTATCAGGCCCCGGGACACCGCGGGGCGGCTACGGGGAGGGCAAGGCGATCATGACTGCTGGCTACGGGTCGGCGGACACGGGTCCGGCGGGGCCGGGCGACGGGAGCTACCGGCCGGGGCCGCTGCCGCCCCGGATCGAGCCGCCCGCGCCGGCGTACCCGCAGAACGTTCCGGGGCAGGCGCCCGCCGCGCCGCCGCGGACCTGGTCGCCGCCACAGCAACAGGGCCAGTGGGGTGCCGCCCCGGCCGCCCCGACGGCGCCGGCCGCCCCCGCCGGTTGGGGGCAGGGTGGAGGTGGCGCGCGTCCCGCCGCCCCGACGGCCCCCGCCGCCCCGACGCCCGCCGGCTCCGCCCCGGGCGCCGGCTGGCCTCCCGCCGCCGGGCAGGCGTCCCCGGGCGCCCCCGGGCAGCTGCCCGCGCCCGGTCAGCCGCCGGCCGCCGGGCCGGCCCAGCCGTACCCCGTCGGTCCCGTCCCGGCGGGCGCCGCGTCGGCCCCCCGGGGCCGCTGGCTGACCGTCACCGCGCTCGTGCTCGCCGGCCTGCTGGCCGTGGTGACGGGCGTGCAGGCGTACCAGATCCACCGGCTCTCGGACCGGCTCGGCGACACCGACCGCCGGCTGGACGCGGCGCAGGCCGCCGACGGGACCCGGCTCGACGGGCTGGAGGGCCGGGCCGAGGCGCTGGAGAAGCAGGCGGGCGCCGCGTTCAATCCGGAGGCCGTCGCGAGCGCGGTGCTGCCCAGCGTGTTCCGGGTCCGGGCCGGCAACTCCACCGGCACGGCGTTCGCCATCGGCAAACCGGCCGCCGGCGGCGGCACGAACCTGTTCACGAACTACCACGTGGTCGAGTCGGTCTGGGAGGCCGGCGAGCGGGAGGTCTTCCTGGAGCGCACCGACCAGCGCTTCCCGGCGACCATCGTCAGGGTCGACGAGGCGAACGACGTCGCCCACCTGCGGACCACCGGCAAGTTCACCGGCCTGGTCGCCGCGCCGGCCGCCGTGAAGTCCGGGCAGCAGATCGTCGTCGTCGGCGCGCCGCTCGGCCTGGAGGACAGCGTCACCACCGGCGTGGTGAGTGCCTTCCGCGAGGCGGGCGGCGGCGAGGGCCCCGTCATCCAGTTCGACGCCCCGATCAACCCCGGCAACTCCGGCGGCCCGGTGATCAACGGCAGCAAGCAGGTGGTCGGCATCGCCACCGCCAAGGCCCGCGACGCCGAGGGGATCGGCCTCGCCGTGCCGATCAAGGTCGCCTGCGACGGCTTCAAGATCTGCTGACCCGGTCAGCACCCGACCCGTACCCACCCGGTCCGGCGGACCCTGCCGCCCGGACCAGCTCACGTGGAGGAAGAACGACATGTCCCAGCCACCGACCGGGCCGGGCGGCTACCCGCCGCCGTACCCGCCGCAGCCGCCGGCCGCGCCCGGTCAGCCGCCGTCGGGCGGCGCCCCGCACGGCACCACCTACGGCACCCCCCGCCAGCACACGCCGGAGCAGGCCGCGCCGCAGCAGTACGGCGCCCAGCCCGGCTCCGGCTACCCGCAGTCCGCGCCGGCCGCCGGGTCCGCCGGCTACCCGCAGTCCGCGCCGTCGGCCGGGTCCGCCGGCTACCCGCAGTCCGCGCCGGCCGCCGGGTCCGGCTACGCCCCGGCCGGCACGCCGGCCGCCGCGCCCCAGGCCGGCCAGGTCTCCGTCCCGCCCGCCTTCGGGCAGCCGATGTCCGTGCCCCCGGCGTCCGGGCCGGCGTACGGGCAGCCGATGTCCGGCCCGCCCGGCTCCGCCCCGCCCTTCGGCGCCCCCGCGCCGGGCGCCGGCAAGAGCCGCAAGGTGCTGGTCCTGGCCGTGGTGGCCGGGCTGCTCTTCGTCCTGGGCGGGGTGATGACCGGCCTGTTCGTCACCACGAGCAGCGAGCTGGACCGCACCGAGAAGAAGATGGCCAGCGAGGTCAGCCAGCGCGACGGCACCATCGCGGCCAACGGCAAGGAGATCGAAAAGCTCAAGACCGAGCTCCAGACGGTGAAGGACAAGCTCGACGACACCGAGCAGGACCTCACCGGCACCCGTAACGACCGGGACGAGCAGGCCCGGCAGAAGAAGGTCATCGCCAACTGCCTCGACAAGCTCACCACCGCGCTCGGCGCGGCGGCGGCCGGCAACAAGGCGGCCTACGACAAGGCCATCCAGGGCATGGACAAGGTCTGCAACGAGGCCGAGAAGTATCTGTGAGGTGACCCGTCGCGGGGTCAGGCCGCGCCGGCGGGGCGACGCTCCGGCAGCGCGGTCACCCCGGGCGGGGGCAGCCCGGCGGTCGACGCCAGCAGCGCGCACCAGGCGAGCAGGTGCGGGGCGAGGTCGTCGTCGACCGGCGTCCAGGAGGCGCGGATCTCGATGTCGCCGGCCGCGGGCGGCCCGGCCAGGTCGCCGAACCGGGTCGACATGGTCTGGGTGATCGTGCCGCCGATCGCGCGGTGACCGGCGTCCTGCGCGTCCAGGGCGTCGGTCAGCCACGTCCAGCCCACCCCGGGCAGCAGCGGGTCGGCGGCCAGGTCGACCTCCAGCTCCGCGGTCACGTAGGTGACCAGCCGCAGGGTGCCCTGCCACGCCTCGTGCCCGGCCGGGTCGTGCAGCAGGATCAGCCGCCCGGAGGCCACCTCGTCGCCGTCGCGCACGACGGTGGCGGAGAGTGCGAAGGCGTACGGGGCGAGGCGCTGCGGCGCGCCGACCTCCTCCAGCACGATCTCCGACCGGGGCGCCGCGGACCGCAGCCCGGCGACCGCGCGGGCGAAGGTCTCCGGGAGCGCGATCGGGGGGGCCATGCCGGCAGCCTATGCCCGGCGACCCGCCGTCGCCGGAAACGGCGCGCCGGGCCGGCCCCTCCCGTGGCCCGTCGGCGGCGGCCCGGCGGCCCGCGGCGGCCCCGCCGGAGGTGCCCCGTCGGCGGCGGCCCGGCGGCCCGCGGCGGCCCCTCCGGAGGCGCCCCGTCCCGGCGGGCTGACGGGGGTCACAAAAGGCGGCGCTGCCCGCTGCCGTGAGCGTGCCGCGTGGCACGATGGCCGCGATGACCACCACCACGACGGGCGACGACGCCCGAGACGACGCCCCCCGCCCCGGCGGACCGGCCGACTCGCCCCTCGTCCGGGCCTGCCGGCGCCAGCCCGTCCCGCACACCCCGGTCTGGTTCATGCGGCAGGCCGGCCGGTCGCTGCCGGAGTACCGCGAGATCCGGGCCAACGTGGCGATGCTGGAGTCCTGCCGCCGCCCCGAGCTGGTCACCGAGATCACCCTCCAGCCGGTACGCCGGCACGGGGTGGACGCCGCGATCCTGTTCAGCGACATCGTGGTGCCGGTCGCCGCCGCCGGGGTGGACCTGGACATCGTGCCCGGCACCGGCCCCGTGGTGGCCGAGCCCGTCCGCACCCTGCCGGACGTGGAACGGATCCGGCCGATCACCCGCGACGACGTCTCCTACGTGGACGAGGCGGTCCGGATGCTCGTCGCCGAGCTGGGCGACACCCCGCTGATCGGCTTCGCCGGCGCCCCGTTCACCCTGGCCAGCTACCTGGTCGAGGGCGGCCCGTCGCGTACCCACGCGAAGACCAAGGCGCTCATGTACGGCCAGCCGGAGCTGTGGCACGCGCTGTGCGCCCGGCTGGCCGAGGTGACGCTGGCGTTCCTGCGGGTGCAGGTCGCCGCCGGGGTCTCCGTGGTGCAGCTCTTCGACTCGTGGGCCGGCGCGCTGTCCGAGGCCGACTACCGCCGCTTCGTGCTGCCGCACTCGGCGGCGGTGCTCGCCGGGCTGGCCGACGCGGGCGTGCCCCGGATCCACTTCGGGGTGGGCACCGCCGAACTGCTGGGCGCGATGGGTGAGGCCGGCGCCGACGTGGTCGGCGTCGACTGGCGTACGCCGCTGGACGTGGCCACCCGGCGGATCGGCCCGGACAAGGCGGTGCAGGGCAACCTCGACCCGTGCCTGCTGCTCGCGCCGTGGCCGGTCGTCGAGGGCGAGGTGCGGCGGATCCTGGAGCAGGGCCGGGCCGCGCCCGGGCACGTGTTCAACCTGGGGCACGGCGTGCTGCCGGAGACCGACCCCGACGTGCTGACCCGGGTGGTGGCCCTGGTGCACGAGCTGTCCGCCCAGCCGACCGACCGGGGCTGAGCGGCATGCGGGCGCCGTGGCGGGTGGCGGTGGTCGGCGGCGGGATCGCCGGGCTGGCCGCCGCGGTCCGGTTGCGCGACCGCGCCCCCGCCGACACCGAGATCACCGTGTACGAGCAGTCCGGCGCGCTCGGCGGCAAGCTGCACACCGGCGAACTGGCCGGGTCGGCGGTGGAGTTCGGGGCGGAGTCGTTCCTGATGCGCGACCCGGCCGGGGGCGAGTCCGCCGCCGTGGCCCTGGTCCGCCGGCTCGGCCTGGGCGAGCGGATCGTGCACCCCACCGTCGGGCAGGCCGCGCTGCTGGTCGACGGCGGGCTGCGCCCGATCCCCGGCGGCACGCTGGTGGGCGTACCCGGGGATCTGGAGCGGGTGACCACGGTCGCGCGCCCGGCGGCGGACGCCGACACCGACGCCGGCCGCCCGCTGCTCGGCGCGGACGACGACGTCTCGGTCGGCGCGCTGGTCCGGGCCCGGTTCGGCGACGAGGTGGTCGACCGGCTGGTCGACCCGATGCTCGGCGGCGTCTACGCCGGCCGGGCCGACGACCTGTCCCTGGTGACCACCATGCCGGCGCTGGCCCGGGCCGCCCGGGTGGAGCACACCCTGGTGGGGGCGGTACGCGCCGCCCAGGCCGCCGCCCCTCGCGCGCCCGGCGCGCCGGTCTTCGGCACCCTGGCCGGCGGGCTGAGCACGCTGGTCGAGGCCGCGGCGGCGGCGAGCGGGGCGACGATCCGGCGGAACGCGGCCGTGCGCGAGCTGACCCCGACCGGGGCCGGGTGGCGGCTGACCGTCGGCCCGACCCGCGACCCGGAACTGGTCGACGTCGACGCCGTGGTGCTGGCCGTGCCGGCCCGGCCGGCGGCGCGGCTGCTCGGCGGTCCTGCGCCGGCGGCGGCCGAGCGCGTCGGCGGGCTGGACTACGCCAGCGTCGCGCTGGTCACCCTCGCGCTGCCCGAGCCGGAGCTGCCCGAGCTGTCCGGCTTCCTGGTGCCGAGCACCGAGGGCCTGCTGATCAAGGCGTCGACCTTCTTCACCACGAAGTGGGGGCACCTGCGCCGGGCGGACGGGCTGGCGCTGGTCCGCGCCTCCGTGGGCCGGTACGGCGAGGAGCGGCAGGTGCAGCGCACCGACGAGGACCTGGCCGCCACCGTGCACCGGGAGCTGTCGGCGGTGCTCGGCGTGCCGCTGCCGGCCCCGGTCGCGGGGCACGTGCAGCGCTGGGGCGGTTCGCTGCCGCAGTACACGCCGGGTCACGCCGACCGGGTGGCCGCCGCGCGGGCGGTGCTGCGGGCGGACCACCCGACGCTCGTCCTGGCCGGCGCCGGATACGACGGGGTCGGCATCCCGGTCTGCGTCCGCTCCGGCGAGACGGCGGCCGAAGAGATCATCACAGCACTGGGAGGATCGGGGACATGACCGAGCAGACCAACGCGGCCCGGCTGCGGGAGCTCAACGCCAGCATCCGCTACACCATGTGGTCGGTGTACCGGGCCAGCAGCCCGCTCCCGTCGCTGCGCGAGAACGTCACCGGCGAGGTCGAGGCCCTCTTCGAGGAGCTGGCCGGCAAGGACGTGGTCGTCCGTGGCACGTACGACGTCTCGGGCCTGCGCGCCGACGCGGACCTGATGATCTGGTGGCACTCCGCCTCCAGCGACGCCCTCCAGGACGCGTACCTGCGGTTCCGTCGCACCACCCTGGGGCGGGCGCTCACCCCGGTGTGGTCGCAGATGGCCCTGCACCGGCCGGCGGAGTTCAACAAGAGCCACATCCCGGCGTTCCTCGCCGGCGAGGAGGCGCGCCCTTACGTGTGCGTCTACCCGTTCGTCCGCTCGTACGAGTGGTACCTGCTGCCGGACGCCGAGCGGCGCGAGATGCTCGCCGAGCACGGCAAGATGGCCCGCGGCTACCCGGACGTGCGGGCCAACACGGTCGCCTCGTTCGCGCTCGGCGACTACGAGTGGATGCTGGCGTTCGAGGCCGACGAGCTGCACCGGATCGTCGACCTGATGCGCGACCTGCGGGCCTCCGGCGCCCGCCGGCACGTCCGGGAGGAGATCCCGTTCTACACCGGCCGCCGTCGCTCGGTCGCCGACATCGTCAACGGCCTCGTCTGACGTAGGGCCCGGGACCCGGCCCGGACCGCGCCGTCGAGCTGCCTCGCCCGCGGGGCGTGGGTGCGGGCCGGCCGGGGTCGCGGCGCCGGCCCGGCGCTGACAGCCAGTTATTGCCGTTGACCAACGCCTTCCCGTCGCATCGGGGTGTGCGGGATGCCGTCCTCGACGTAGTCGGGGCCGCTGACGGCGAAGCCGTGCCGGGCGTAGAAGTCGACCAGGTGGGACTGGGCCTCCAGCACGCACGGGCGGTCGCCGACCACCTCCAGCGCCGCCGCCATCAGCCGGCCGGCGTGCCCGCCGCCGCGCGCCCGCGGCGTGACCACCACCCGCCCGATCCGCGCGACACCGCCCGGGTCGGCGAGGATCCGCAGGTACGCCACCAGCGCGCCGCCGTCGTCGAGCCACAGGTGCCGGGTGTCGGGCTCGACGTCCCGCCCGTCGAGTTCCGGGTACGGGCACGCCTGCTCCACCACGAACACGTCGATCCGGAGCCGGAGCAGGTCGTGGAAGGTGCGGGCGTCCAGGTCGGCGAACGCGGCGACCCGGACCGGAAGGTTCTGCTGCGGCATGCCGCGATGGTAGATCGACCTCACGGGCTCCGCGTGTCGCCGAGAGACTCCAGCAGGGTCCGCAGGGTGTCCGCGAGGGTGTCGCGCTGGGCCGGGGTGAGCGCGGCGAGCAGCCGGTCCTCGGTGGCGACGTGGTCGGGCAGGACCCGGTCGATGAGGGCGAGGCCCTCGTCGGTGAGGCCGACCTGCACCGCGCGGCCGTCGGTGTCGCTGCGGGTACGGGTGACCAGGTTGCGCGCCTCGAGCCGGTCGAGCCGCTGGGTGACGGCGCCGGAGGTGATCATCGACGAGTGCATCAGCTGGGTCGGGGTCAGCCGGTGCGGCGGGTCGCTGCGGCGCAGCGTGGCGAGCACGTCGAAGGACGCGGAGTCGAGGCCGTGCGCGCTGAACGTGCGGTGCAGTTCCGCCCCGACGAGCCGGGAGAGCCGGGAGAGGCGGCCGAACACCCCCATCGGGGAGGCGTCCAGATCCGGTCGTTGGGCGGCCCACTGCTCCAGCACCCGGTCGACGTGATCGGCCATCCGCCCACCCTAGCAGCGATGCCTTAGCGGTGAGGTAGTTCACGGGCCCGGCGTCGCGGCACTTCCCTTAGCGCTGAGATAAGTTATCTCAGTGCTAAGCAATCGAACGCGCGTCCTCGGCGTGACCGCGCTGGCCCCCGCGATCTGGGGGAGCACCTACCTCGTCACCACCGAGCTGCTGCCCCCGCAGCGCCCGTTGCTGGCCGCCGTGGTGCGCGCCCTTCCCGCGGGTCTCCTCCTGGTCGCGGTCACCCGCCAGCTACCGAAGGGCGCGTGGTGGTGGCGCGCGGCGGTGCTCGGCGCCCTGAACATCGGCTTCTTCTTCGCGCTGCTGTTCGTCGCCGCGTACCGGCTCCCGGGTGGGGTGGCCGCGACCGTCGGCGCGGTGCAGCCGCTCCTGGTCGCCGCGCTCTCCGCCGGCCTGCTCGGCGACCGGCTGACCCTGCGGACCGTTTTCGCCGGCGCGGCCGGGGTGGCCGGGGTCGGGCTGCTGGTGCTGCGGGCGGACGCCCGCCTCGACGGCGTCGGCGTCCTGGCCGCCCTCGGCGGCGCGGTCGTCATGGCCGCCGGGGTGGTGCTCAGCAAGCGGTGGTCGTCGCCCGCGCCGCTGCTGGCCACCACGGGCTGGCAGCTCGCGGCCGGCGGCCTGCTGCTCCTGCCGGTCGCCGCGCTGGTCGAGGGGCCGCCGCCGGCGCTGACCACCGGGAACCTGGTCGGGTACGCCTACCTGACGTTCGTCGGCTCCGCCCTCGCCTACGCCCTCTGGTTCCGGGGCATCCGCGCCCTGCCGCCCACCACCGTCACGTTCCTCGGCCTGCTCAGCCCGCTGGTGGCGACGGCGTTGGGCTGGCTCGTGCTCGCCCAGGAACTCACCCCGGCGCAACTGCTGGGCGGGCTGGTCGTCCTGGCCGCCATCGTCGTGCAGTCCCGGGGAGCCCGCCCGGTGCCATCCCCGCGCCGCGTCACCCCGTCCCCGGCCGCCACCCGCTGAGCCGCGATTCCGCGCGGGCGACCACGCCGCACCCGCCGCGCGTCACGCCGGGCGGGCGCCGACCGCGTCGCGGATCTCGGCACCCTGGGCGCCCTCCTCCGAGCGGGCGCAGTGCGCGCAGCAGAAGAACCGGCCGGACACCTCCACCCCGTGCCCGACGATCTTGATCTGGCAGTGCTCGCAGATGGGCGCCATCTTGTGCACGGCACACTCGAAGCAGTCGAAGGTGTGCACGTCGCCGCTGACGGTCCGCACCTCGAACGCCATCCAGTAGTCGTTACCGCAGACCTCGCAGGTTGCCACGACATTACCCCCCGAAATAGGCACGTTTTCCCCAAGCCTGCGGTACGCGGGCGGGTCCGGCGGCCGAAACGGCCGAGCCGGTCCGGTTCGGCGGCGTGTCGCCCCCGGCGTGTCGGCCGTTGTACCGGGTGACCGCGCACGACCGGAGGAACCCGACATGATCAAGCGGAACAAGCTCTTCGGCAACCAGACCCGGGTCACGTTCAGCCTGCCCCGCGACACCCCGCCCGGCGCCGTCAGCGTGGTCGGCTGCTTCAACGGCTGGGAGCCGGGGCGGCACGAGCTGGTCCCGCGCCGCGACGGCACCCGTACCGTCACCGTGCGGCTCGGCCCGGGCGAGTACCGCTTCCGCTACCTCGCCAGCGGGGGCGTGTGGCTGGACGACGACTCCGCCGACCGCATCGACGAGCGGGGCAGCCTGCTGCTGCTCTGACCGGTCGGAGCGTCCGGGCTCAGGCGTCGGCGCGCGGCTCCAGCCGGATGGAGACCGAGTTGACGCAGTGCCGGGTGTCCTTCGGGGTGAAGCCCTCGCCCCGGAACACGTGGCCGAGGTGGCTGTCGCACCGGGCGCAGCGGATCTCGGTGCGGCTCATCCCCAGGCTGCGGTCCTCGATCTCCTTGACCGCGCCCGGGATGGCGTCGTCGAAGCTGGGCCAACCGCAGTGCGAGTCGAACTTCGTGTCGCTCGGGAAGAGTTCCGCGCCGCAGGCCCGGCAGCGGTAGATCCCCGGCGTCTTCGTGTCGACGTACTCGCCGGTCCACGGGCGCTCGGTGCCGGCCTCCCGCAGCACCCGGAACTCCTCGGGGCTGAGCCGGACCCGCCACTCTTCCTCGGTGCGGGGCAGTTCGCTCTCGTCAAGACTCACCCGCCAACGGTACGCCGGACGTCGGGGGTGTGGCATATGGTCGCGCAATGGGTGGCACGAAGGCCGCGGCCGAAGAGATCGAGCTGGCCGGGCACACCGTACGGCTGACCAGCCCGGAGCGGGTCATCTTCCCGCAGCGCGGCTTCACCAAGGCCGACGTCTTCCACTACTACGTCGCGGTGGGCGACGGCATCATGCGTGCCCTGCGCGACCGTCCCACCACGTTGCAGCGCTTCCCCGAGGGTGTCGAGGGGGAGATGTTCTTCCAGAAGCGGGTGCCGACCCGGGGCGTGCCGCCGTGGGTGCAGACGGCCACCATCAGCTTCCCCAGCGGCCGCAGCGCGGCGGAGCTCTGCCCGGCCGACCTCGCCCACGTGGCCTGGGCTGCCCAGATGGGCACGATCGTGCTCCACCCGTGGCCGGTGCGCGCCGCCGACGTCGACCGCCCCGACGAGCTGCGCGTCGACCTCGACCCGCAGCCCGGCACCGACTTCGCCGACGCGGCCACGGCCGCCGGCGAGCTGCGCGCCATCCTCGACGAGCTGGGCGCCACCGGCTGGCCGAAGACCTCCGGCGGTCGCGGCGTGCACGTCTACCTGCGGATCGCGCCACGCTGGACGTTCACCGAGGTGCGTCGGGCCACCATCGCGCTGGCGCGCGAGCTGGAGCGGCGCCGGCCGGAGCTGGTCACCACCGCCTGGTGGAAGGAGCAGCGGGGCACCCGCGTCTTCGTCGACTACAACCAGATGGCCCGGGACCGCACGATCGCCTGCGCGTACTCGCTGCGGGCCAACGCCCGGGCCACCGTCTCCACCCCGGTCACCTGGGACGAGCTGCCCGACGTCGACCCGGACGACTTCGACCTGCGTACCGTCCCGGCCCGGCTGGCCGAGCGCGGCGACCCGCACGCCGGCATCGACGACGCGGGGTGGGACATCACCCCGTTGCTGGAGTGGGCCGACCGGGACGCCGCCGCCGGGCAGGGCGACATGCCGTACCCGCCGGACCACCCGAAGATGCCCGGCGAGCCGAAGCGGGTGCAGCCCTCCAAGGACCGCGACCGCCCCCGCTGACCGGCCCGCCCGCCGCCGCCACGGCACCCCGGCGGGGGTGGCGCACCGTCGCGCCGGTGGGCGGGGACGGCGCGGGCGTCACCGCCGTCCGGCGTACGCCTCCACGGCCTCCTTGGCCGAGCGCAGGTCCGCGCCGGTCGCCTCCCGGTACGCGGCGATCGCCTTGATCTTGTCGCCCCGGGCCAGGTGCTCCCGGACCCTCGGCGGCACGGGCGCGGTGTCCACCACGCCCAGGTGGTCCATCACCAGCGTGAGCCGGCGCTCGATCTCGGCGAGCCGGTACGCGGTCCGCGCCTGCTCAGCCCTGCCCGGCACCTGGGCGGCGAGCAGCGCGACGACGGCGACCACGAGCACGATGAGAACGATCTCCATCCGGCGATGGAAGCACAGGGCCGCCACCCCTTCCGTCCCGCGCCCCGGCGGTGGCCGCCGTCGATCGGGTAACGATCATGTAACGGGCGCGAACCTTTCCCGGACCGTCACCCCTCTCCCTGATCGTCGGCCCGACTCCGGGCCAGGGGAGGGCATCGGATGAAGCTGGTGTGGAGGCGGGCCCAGGAGGCACGCGGGCTGCTGCTCGCGGCGGTGGTCGCGGCCCTGGTGGCGGTCGCGTTGGTCACCGGCCTCTCCGACTACAACCGCCGGGCCGTCGAGGCCGGCCAACGCGCCCTGCTCACCGGGGCGTCCTTCGAGGAGCGCAGCCTCCTGGTCAGCGGTGCGGCCGGCCGGGACGCGACCGAGTACGCCGCCCGGGACCGGGCGGTCCGCGACGGCTTCGCCGCCCGTCTCGGCGGCGCGCCGGTCACCGTCGACGGCGCCCGCTACGGCGATGGCCGTGAGCTGACCGGCGACCTCGGCCCCGTGGTACGGGAGGGCGACGACCCGGTCTTCGCCAGCCTCGCGACCCTCGACGACCTGCCCCGCCACGCGGAGTTGAGCAGCGGCGCGTGGCCCACCCCCGGGGCGTCCCCGGTGCAGGTGACGCTGCCGGAGAAGGTCGCCGGCGCCCTCGGGATGTCCACCGGCGACCGGGTGCCGATGCTGGACCGCAGGTCCGAACGGACCAGCGAGATGGTGCTCGTCGGGACGTGGCGCCCGCGCGACGCGGCCGACCCGTACTGGCGGCTGGCCCCCGGCGTGGGCGCCGGCAGCGCGGCGGGCCCCGACACCTCGTACGGGCCGTTCGTGCTGGACCGGGCCGACTTCGTCGCGACCTACCCGGGTGCGGTGTCGGCGTCCTGGGTGGTCGAGCCGGACCTCACGGCGGTGGCCCGCGCCGGCCGACTGCTCGACGTGCGGCAGGCGCTGACCGCCGCCGTCGCCGAGGTGCCCGAGGCGGCCGGGCTGGGCTCCTCGGCCCAGACCGTCACCGCGATCGACCGGCTGCTCGACCGCGTCGTCCGGGCCGACCTGGTCGGCCGCTCCTCGCTGGCCACCCCGCTGCTGCTGATCGTGGTCCTCGGCGGGTACGCGCTGGTGCTGGTTTCCGCCCTGCTGCACGAGGACCGGCGGGGCCAGAACGCCCTGCTCCGGGCGCGGGGCGCCGCGCGGCGGCAACTGGCCGGCCTGGCGGCCCGGGAGGCGAGCCTGGTCGTCCTGCCCGCCGGCGTGCTGGGGCCGCTGATCGCGAGCGAGGCGCTGCGGCACGTGGGCACCGGCGGCGGGTCTCCGCTGGCGCTCTCGACCGGCAACACGACGCTGGTCTGGGCCGCCGCGGCCGCCACCGCCGCGGGCTGCCTGGTGGCGATGGTCGTCCCGACGCTGCGCGGGGCCGGCACGTACGTCGCCGACATGGCCGCCCGGTCCCGTCCCACCCGCGCCGCGACCGTCCAACGGGCCAGCCTCGATCTGGTGCTGGTCGGCTTCGCGGTGCTGGCCTGGACCCAGCTGCGCCAGTACTCGTCGCCGGTCACCGGGGCGGCCGGCCGGCTCGGCGTGGACCCGCTGCTGGTCGCCGCGCCGACGCTGGGCGTGCTCGCGGGCGCGGTCGTGGCGCTGCGGCTGCTGCCGCCCGCGACCCGGTTCGCCGAGCGGTTCGTCGACCGCAGGCCGTGGACCGCCACCATCTTCGGCATGTGGCAGGCCGGGCGGCGCCCGCACGCCGGCCCCGTGCTGCTGCTCGCCCTCGCCGTGGGCGGCAGCACCCTGGCCTGGTCGCTGGTGACGACGGGGGAGCGGTCGCAGGCCGACCAGGCCGACCACACCGTCGGCGCCGACCTGCGGGTGGTCGAGCGCACCGGCGTGGCGCCCGACGGCCGGGCCGGCCAACTCGGCGCGCTGCCCGGCGTCGCCGAGGCGTTGCCGGCCTGGCGGGACGAGATCCGCCTCGGCCGTGCCGACCTGCCGACGACGGTGGTGAGCCTCGACGCCGCGGGCGCGACCGGCGTGCTGCGGCTCAACGAGCGACTGGCCGACGAGCCGGTGCCGGCGCTGCTGGACCGGCTGACCCGGGCGCGCGGCGCGCCGGCCGGCCTGGACCTGCCCGCCGGCACCCGCTCCCTCGCCGGCACGGTGCGGACGCCCGTGCGGGACGCCGTGACGTCGCACCAGATCGGTCTCTGGGTGCTGCTGACTCGGGCGGACGGGCTGTCCTTCCGGCTTCCGGCGGGCAGCAGCGGCAGCGACGGACGGCCGGTGCCGTTCACCGTCGCCATCCCCGACGGGGCGGGCACCGTGCGGCTGGCCGGGTTCGAGGTCGACGGCGGGGACGCGCGCGGGCGGGCGTACCGCCTGGAGGTGTCGGACCTGCGGCTGGTCGGCGCCGACGGCGCGGCCCGGCCGGCGTCGCTGGCCGGCGGATGGGTGGCCGCCAACGGCCAGGACCAACCGGTCGGCGCGGCGGTCACCGCCACCGGGCTGACCGCCGAGCGGGAGGTCGAGTACCTGGCGGGCGGCCGGTTCGCGTTCCAGCCGCCGAGCCGCTTCGTCGTGGTGCCGGCCGGCGAGAACCGGCCGATACCCGCGCTGATGACCCCGGCGGTGCGCGACGCGCTGAGCCTGCGGGTCGGTGACACGGTCAACCTCGTGCTGTCCGGCGCGACGGTGCCGGTCACGCTGGTCGGCGAGCTGGACAAGGTGCCGTCCACGGCCGGCGAGGGCGTGCTGCTGGACCTGCCGGCGGCGACGGACTGGCTGATCCGGGACCGGGGCGCCGTCCGGCCGGTCGCGGAGTGGTGGTTGAGCACCGGGGGCGGCGGGCACGCCGAGGCGGTCCGCGCGGCGGCCGAGGTGACCGGCACCATGCTGCTCGACCGGCGGGAGGTGGCCGAGCGGGCCGCCGGCGACCCGTACTGGCAGGGGGCCCGCACCGGGCTGCTCGCCGCCGCGCTCGGCTCGGTGCTGCTGGCCCTGGTCGGCCTGATGGTCGACGTCTGGGCGACCGCCCGGCACCGGCTGGGGGAGTTCGCCGTGCTGAACACGCTCGGCGCCAGCCCTCGGCTGCTGGCCCGCGCGCTGCTGGCCGAGCAGACCTTCCTGGCCGGGATCGGCGTCGGCGTCGGCCTGCTGCTGGGCGCCGCGGTCGGCGCGACCATGGCGCCGTTGGTCATCCTCACGCCGTCCGCCGGCCGGCCGGTGCCGGAGGCCGCCTTCGTGCTGCCCTGGCTGCCCATCGGCCTGACCGCGCTCGGCCTGCTGCTGGCGGCACTCGCCTTCAGCGCGTTCATCGCCCTCGGCATCCGGCAGCGGGTGGCCGTGGCGCAGCTGCGGATCGGGGGAGACCGGTGACCGGGTGGAACGTAGGGACGACCAGGAGCGGAGACGGGGCGTGGTGAGCATCGCAGAGGTCGCCCGCCGGGTGCGGGCGTACGGGGGGCAGTTCCTGCTCCTCGCGGCGCTGACGCTGGTCGCCACGCTGCTGATCAGCGGCGTGCCCCGGATCGTCAACGCACACGCCGAGCAGGGCCTGCGGGCCCACCTGGGTGCCGTGCCGCCGCAGCAGCGGGACGTGACGTACTCGACCGGGCCGCTCCTCGCGAAGAGCGACGGCTACGCCCCGGTGGCCGCGCGCCAGGGCGACCTGGCGACGCTGGAAGCCGAGATGCCGCCGGTCGTGCGGGGGTTGGTCGAACAGCGGTGGTTCACCGCGGAGACCGCGGCCAGGCGGGTGCGCGGCCCGGACCTGGCGGCGAAGAACCTCCTGGTCGACCTCGGCCTGCGGACCGTTCCCGGGATCGAGGAGGCCGGCACGCTGGTCGAGGGGCGCTGGCCGGCCGACGCGCCGGAGGACCAGCCGGTGCAGGTGGCGCTGGCCGTGGACGTCGCCCGCAAGCTGAACCTGCGGCTCGGCAGTCGGCTCACCCTCACCCCACCGGAAATGCCCGAACCCCTGCCCCCGGTCCGGGTCGCCGTGGTCGGTCTCTTCCAGGCCCGCGACGGCGCCGACGGGTTCTGGGACGGCCTGCCGCCGCTGCTGCGGATCGTCGAGCCGGTGGGGGACGCCGAACCCTTCATCGCCGTCGGGGTCGTCGACGGCGCCGTGCTGGACCGCCAGGCCGCCGCCGGCTGGCCGCTGGCGTTCAGCTGGCGCTACCGGCTGGGCGCCGACGCCATGGACGTCCGCGAGCTGGACCAGGTGATCGGCGGCCTCCAGCAGATGACCCGGGAGGCGTCCGGCCGCAACTTCGTCCAGGGGGTGGACATCCCGCTGCGGGAGTTCTCCGCCGAGGTGGACAGCGCCCGGACGGTGCTCGGGGTGATCGCCGCGGGCGTGCTGGCCACCCTGACCGGGCTCGTGGTGCTGGCCGCCGGGCTGCTGGCGCGCCGGCGCCGGGCGGAGTTCACCCTGCTGCGCGCCCGGGGCGGGTCGGCCGCCGCGGGCGCGGGCCGGAGCCTGGCCGAGGCGCTGCTGGTGGTGTTGCCCGCCGCCGCGCTCGGGTGGCTGGCCGGCGGCCTCGCCCCCGGGGCCCCCGGCGAGACCTGGTGGCTCGGCGTCGCCGCGACCGTCCTGGTGGCGGCGACGCTGCCGGTGGCCACCCTCGCCGCGTCCACCGGCGGCACCGGGCGGCGCGACCTGATCCGGGTGCGCCCCTCCGCGCGTCGGCTCACGATGGAGGCGGGCCTGCTGGTCCTCGCGGGTCTCGCGGTGGTGCTGCTGCGGCGCCGCGGCCTCACCCCCGGCGAGGTCGACCCGCTGCTGGTGTCGGTGCCGGTGCTGCTGGCCGTCGCCGCGGCGGTGGTGGCGATGCGGCTGTACCCGTGGCCGTTGCGGCTGGTCAGCCGGCTCGCCGCCCGGGCCCGGGGCAGCGTGGCCTTCCTGGGCACCGCGCGGGCCGGACGGTCGGTCGTCGCCGTGCCGCTGGTGGTCGTCGTGCTGGCCATCGCGACCGCGGCGTTCTGCGCGGTGACGGCCGCCGGGATCGAGGCGAGCCGGGACCGGGCCGCCAGCCGGGTGGTCCCCGGCGACGCCCTGATCCTCGGGGACCGGATCGCCCCGGACACGGGCGCCGAGCTGGAGCGGCTGCCCGGGGTACGCGCCGCGAGCCCCGTGCTGCAGGAGGCGGGCCAGCGCCTGGCGAAGGACGCGGCCGGCACCGACGCCCGCCTCGGCGGGGTGACCGTGCTCATGGTCGACGGTCCCGCCCTGGCCCGGATGGTCCGGGAGGCCGACGTCGACGTGACGGTGCCCGCGGCGCTGCGCACCGCCACCGGGGAAGCCGGGCCGCTGCCCGCGGTGGTCTCCCCGACGGTCGCCGCCGAGCTGGCCGCCGCCGGGCTGGACGGCTCCGTCTTCGTCAGCGCCCAGGGCCAGCGGTACGAGTTCCGGGTCGCCGAGCGGGTGGAGAGCTTCCCGCTGCTGCGCGGGGACAGCAGCCGGTTCGTCATCCTGCCGTGGCAGTCGTTGCCCCGCCGCGACTACGCCGCCGTGCCGACCGGCTTCCTGGTCGTCGGCGACGGGCTGGAGGTCGAGGCGCTGCGCCGGGCCGGCGACGCGGGACAGTCCCGCTTCCAGACGGGCGGGACGGTTGCCGGTGGGGAGCGCCCGCGCGGCGTGGAGGTGCTGACCTTCGCGGAGACCCGCCGGCAGGTGGGCGAGGGCGGCGCGAACGGGGTGCTCGCCTTCGGTTTCCTCGCCGGCGCGGCCGGCGGAACGGCGCTCGGCCTGCTCGCGATCGCCTTCACGGTGCTCGCCGGCGCCCGGGAGCGCGGTCAGGTGTTGTCCCGGCTGCGCACCCTCGGCCTGTCCCGGCGGCAGTGGCGCGGGCTGCTGGTGGTGGAACTGGCTCCGCTGGTGGGCGTCTCGGTGGTGACCGGCGCGCTGGTCGGCACGGTGTTGCCGCTGCTGCTCACCCCGGTACTCGGCCTGTCCGCCTTCACCGACGGCGTGGCGGTCCGGGTGGCGTTCGAGCCCGGCCTGGCGGCGGGGGTCGTCGCGTTGGGGGCGGTCGCCCTCGGCTTCGCGGTCGCCGTCGAGGCCCTGAACAACCGCCGGATGCGCCTCGGCGAGGTGCTCCGGCTCGGAGAGGAGAGCTGACATGACCGCTACCGCGGATACCACCGCCGTGCCGGACCTGGCCGCCCTGCAACAGCGGGCCGCCGAGCGTGCGGCGGAGCGGGCCGGTGGCCGGGACCTGCTGCGCGGGCACATCGTCTGCGACGGCCTGGTCCGGATCTTCAAGACCGAGGGGGTGGAGGTGGTCGCCCTGCAGGGGCTCGACCTGGTCATCGACCGGGGCGAGCTGGTGGCGATCGTCGGCGCCTCCGGCTCCGGCAAGTCGACCCTGCTGAACATCCTCTCCGGGTTGGACACCCCCACCGCCGGCATCGCCCGGGTGGGGGACTACGACCTGCTCAACCTGTCCGCGCGGCGGCGGCTGAGCTACCGGCGCGACATGGTCGGGTTCGTCTGGCAGCAGACCGGCCGCAACCTGCTGCCGTACCTGACCGCGCTGGAGAACGTCGAGCTGCCGATGCGGCTCGCCGGGCGGCGGGGCGGCCGGCGGGCGCACCGCGAGCGGGCCCGGGAGCTGCTCGACATGGTCGGCGTGGGCTACTGCGCCGACCGGCGGCCCGGGCAGCTCAGCGGTGGCGAGCAGCAGCGCTGCGCGGTGGCGGTGGCGGTGGCCAACGACCCCGAGGTGCTCTTCGCCGACGAGCCGACCGGTGAGCTGGACGAGGCGACCGGTGCCGAGGTCTTCGGGGCGCTGCGCACCATCAACGCCGAACTCGGCGTCACCATCGTGGTGGTCACCCACGACCACGCCGTGGCCGACCAGGTCCGCCGGACCGTCGCGATCCGCGACGGCCGGACCGCCTCGGAGGTACGCCGGACCGCGCGGATCGGCGCGGACGGCAGCACCGAGTTGGTCAGCGAGGAGTACGCCGTGCTCGACCGCAGCGGCCGGATGCAGCTGCCGGCGTCCTTCGTCGACGCCCTGTCGCTGCGGGACCGGGTGCGGCTCAACCTGGAGCCGGACCACGTGGAGGTGCGGCCGGGCGACCGGGCGCGGGACGAGCGGGAGGCGACGCGGTGAGCGGGCCTGGAATCAGTCGGTACCGCGTGGCCGAGCCGGTCGGCCGCGCCGAGCGCAGCGGAGCGGGATCATGAGCGAGCGGGACGTGATGACGGACGGGCGGCCGGAGCGGGTGGCGGTCGCGGTCGCCGACGAGGTGGTCCGGGTGGCGGAGGTCAGCCGCACGTTCGGCCGCGGTGAGCACGCGGTGCACGCCGTGCGGGAGGTGTCGTTCTCCGCCGGGCGGGGGGAACTGGTCGCCGTGCGGGGCCGCTCCGGGGCGGGCAAGACCACCCTGCTGAACCTGGTCGGTGGGCTGGACCGGCCCGACTCGGGCCGGGTGGTGGTGGCGGGGCACGACGTGACCGGCGCCGGCGAGCGGGAACTGCTGGAGCTGCGCCGGGGCACCGTCGGCTTTGTGTTCCAGACCTTCGGGCTGGTGCCGATCCTCTCCGCCGCCGAGAACGTCGGCGTGCCGCTGCGGCTGGCGCGGGTGCCGGCGGCCGAGCGGGAGGAGCGGGTGGCGGTGCTGCTGGAGCTGGTCGGCCTGGGCGGGCACGCCGCGCAGCGGCCGTACGAGTTGTCGGGCGGGCAGCAGCAGCGGGTGGCGGTGGCCCGGGCCCTGGCCAACGAGCCCGACCTGCTGATCGCCGACGAGCCCACCGGCCAGCTCGACTCGGAGACCGGCCGCTCGATCATGGACCTGATCCGGGCGGTCGTGCACGCGCGGGGCATGACCGCGCTGGTCGCCACCCACGACCCGGCCCTGATCGACCTCGCCGACCGCGTCCTCACCCTCCGCGACGGCCGCCTGGTCGACGGCTGACCGGGGCGGGTCCGCACCGACGTGCGGTGCGGACCCCCGGGCGCGGGCGACCAGGGCGAACGAGGTGCCCGGGCTGCGCGGGTCGAGGCCGGTGGCCGGCTCGTCGAGCGCGGTTCGCACTCAGTCCCGGCAGCGACGCCGGTGGTAGGCCACGGTGAGCGCGAGCAGCAGCGGACCCCAGAGCAGCAGCGGGGTGTAGCAGGCCAACAGCAACGCCATCCCGCCAGGGGAGAAGCCGAACTCGCCGCCGCGCGGGAGCCCGCCAATCGCGGCGTACCCCCAGATCAGAATGAGCGCGACGCCGCCCGCGGTGGCCGCGGTCTCGGCGAACGGCGGCGGCACCGGCCGGCCGCCGACCAGCGGCAGCCAGCGTGGGAAGGTCTCGCCCCACTGCCGGACGAGTCCGATCGAGAGCAGCGCCAGCGCCTCCTGGACCACACTCAGCGACAGGATGTAGACGGCCTCCCAACCGCCGACCCGGACCGGCTCGCCGTTCGCGAACGCGCCGATCGGGACGCCGGCCACCAGCGCGACGCGCCACAGCCCCGACGGGAGGGTGACCAGGGGAATCAGGTGGGCGGTCCGCACCGCCCACCGCGGTGCCGATCGTCCGTCCCGGACGTGACCCGACGGGGCGGGGGCGATGGCGGTGCTCATGACGGACTCCGTTCCTCGGCGGCTGCCGCTCCAGCCTCGCCGGCCGAGGACGGCCCGACACCCCGCCGGTGGGTGAACCGACTCCCCGACGCGGGGGAGCGTCCCGCCGTCCCGGTTCACCGTGCGGATCGCGGAAGGCGGGGGCCGGCGGGCCGGGCCCGAGGTCAGAGCGGGAGCTTCATGCCCTCGTGGCTGGGGGTGAAGCCGAGGCTCACGTAGAAGCGGTGGGCGTCGTGGCGGGTCTTGTCGGTGGTGAGCTGGACCAGGGCGCAGCCCCGCTGCCGCGCCTGGTCGACGGCCCAGGTCATCATCTGCCGGCCGAGGCCCCGCCCGCGCAGGTCCGAACGGACGCGGACGGCCTCGACGAGCTGCCGCTCCGCGCCGTGCCGGCCGAGCCCGGGGATGTAGGTGAGCTGCATGCAGCCGACCACCTCCCCGTCCGCGTCGGCCACGACGAGCTGGTTGCGCGGGTCTGCGTCGATGTCCGCGAACGCCTTCTCGTACGCGTCGTCGACCTCTGGGAAGTCCCGGGACTTCCCGAGCACGTCGTCGGCGAGCAGGGCCAGCACGGCGGGCAGGTCGGCGCGGACCGCCTCCCGGAAGATCACGTCGCTCATGCCGCCCAGCGTGGCACAGCGATGTGGGGCGATGCGGGGGCGGCGCTTGCCGGCACCGGGCAGCATGGTGCTTCATGGACGTCCTGCTGCTGCCGTTCCGGTGGATCTACCGGGCGCTGGTCTGGTTCGCCAACTCGCCCCGAACGCTGATCATCTCCTACCTGCTGATGATCGTGGTGGCCGGCATCATCTACGGCCAGGTGGAGAACCGAACGGCGGCGGACGCGGTCTGGTGGGCGGTGGTGACCGCGTCCACCGTCGGGTACGGCGACATCTCGCCGGTCAGCTGGCAGGGCCGCACGCTCGCCGCGCTGCTCATCTCGACCATGGTACTGCTGGTCATCCCGTTGATCACCGCGCACTTCGCCAGCCAGCTGATCGTCGACGACGACGCCTTCGAGCACGACGAGCAGGAGGAACTCAAGGCCGACGTCCGGCGGATGCGGGCGCTGCTGGAGGAGATCGCCGCCCGGCAGGGCATCGAGCTGCCCGACCTGCCGCCGGAGCGGCCGGTCAACGGGCCGGGCAGCGCAGCCCCTCTCTGGGCACGGTCAGGTCGATCAAGTAGGCGTCGACCGCCTCCGTGATGCACGAGGTCTGCGGGTAGGCCGTGTGCCCCTCGCCCTCCCAGGTGAGCACCCGGCCGACGCCGAGCATCTCGGCCAGCTCGCCGGTCTGCTCGTAGGGCGTAGCCGGGTCGCCGGTGGTGCCCACCACCAGGATCGGCGGCGCCCCGTCGGCCCGGCCCGTCGGGTACGGGTCGCGCCCGCCCGGCCACTCGGTGCAGGAGAGCATGCTGACGGCCAGCGACGGGCCGAACAGCGGGTACTTAGCCCGCCACTGCGACTGGTACTGGCGGATCTGCTCCCGGGTCGGCTTCTCCTCCTCGTCGGCGCAGTTGACGGCCAGGTTGGCGTCGAACAGGTTCGAGTAGTGCCCGTCGGAGTCCCGGTCGGCGTACGCGTCGGCGAGGCGGAACACCTCCGTCGGGTCGCCGCCCTCCAGCTCGTCGAAGGCGCGGGCCAGCTCCTGCCACCCCTGCTCGGTGTAGAGCGAGGAGATGATCGCGTAGAAGACCCAGCCCGCGGTGGCCTCCCGGCCGTCGTCCCCGCGCACCGGGGACACCCGGGCCTTGTCGATCGCCGAGGTGACCACGGCGCGGGCGTCCGGGGCGATCGGGCAGCGGCCGGCGTTGGCGGCGCACCACCGGGTGAAGTTGTCGAAGGCCCGCTCGAAGCCCTTGGCCTGGCTCTCCGAACCGGCGACCAGACCCTGCTTCGGGTCGATCGCGCCGTCGAGCACCATCGCCCGGACCTGCTCGGGGTAGAGCTGCGCGTAGGTGGCGCCGAGCAGGGTGCCGTAGGAGTAGCCGAGGTAGGTCAACTTGTCGTCGCCGACGGCGGCGCGGACCGCGTTCATGTCCCGGGCGGCCTGCTCGGTGCCGTAGAGCGGCAGCTGGTCGCCGTAGCGGTCGCCGCAGCCGCGCCCGATCCGCTGGTTGAGCGCGACGAATCCGTCGAAGGACTCCTGGCTGCGCGGGTCGGGGTCGTAGCCGAAGCTCGCGTCCAGGTCGGCGTCGGAGATGCACTCCACCGGGCTGGAGCGGGACACCCCGCGCGGGTCGAAGCCGACGATGTCGAACCGGTCGGTGATCGAGGCGGGCAGGCCGCCGAACGCCGGCCCGAAGGAGAGGTAGACCGCCGTGTCCACCCCGGAGCCGCCCGGCCCGCCCGGGTTGACCACCAGCGAGCCGATCCGCTCGCGTTGCTTCGTCGACCGGGCGCGCAGCAGCGCGATCTCGAAGGTCTGCCGGGCGCCCGGGCCGGTGCCGGCCGCGCCCTCCATGCCCCAGTTGCGCGGCACCTTGATCCGCGCGCACTCGTAGCGCATGTCCGGCGCGCTCCGCCCGGCCAGCTCCTCGGCCACCTCCGGGCAGGGCCGCCAGGTCGGCGCGGCACCCGGCTCGGCGGCCTGGCCCTCGACGTCCGTGCGGGGCGCGAACGCCGGCAGGGTGCAGCCGGCGGCGAGCAGCGCGGCGGCGGCCAGGCCGGCCAGGGTGAGCCGGAACCGGCGGATCCGGGCGGACGTGCGGGTCACGAGCGGGCCTCCGTGATCGATGTCGACGGCCAGGCTACGCCGGGCGCGCGGCGGAGCCCACGGTCACCGCCGGGTCGCCGCGGAGCACCTGGTCCACATCGAACCGGACCGGCCGGTCGAGCTGGTCGTAGCGGCAGGAGCGGGGCTCGCGGTCGGGCCGCCAGCGGACGAACCGGGCGGTGTGCCGGAACCTGTCGCCCTCCATCGCGTCGTAGCCGACCTCGACCACCAGCTCGGGGCGCAGCGGCTCCCACTCGAGGTTGCGGGTGCCGGTCCAGCGGCTCACCCCGCCGGGCAGGCGCTGGCCGCGCTCGTGGTCGCCGTGCACCCACGGGTGGTCGGCGCCGACCTCCCGGTAGGGCTCCAGCTCCTCCAGCAGCTCGGCGCGGCGGGCCATGGTGAACGAGGCGCTCACCCCGACGTGGTGCAGGACGCCCGCGTCGTCGTAGAGCCCGAGCAGGAGCGAGCCGACCACCGGCCCCGACTTGTGCCACCGGAACCCGGCCACCACCACGTCGGCGGTGCGGGCGTGCTTGACCTTGAACATGAGCCGCTTGCCCGGCTCGTAGGGCAGGTCGGCCGGCTTGGCGATCAGGCCGTCCAGGCCGGCGCCCTCGAAGACGTCGAACCAGCGGTGGGCGGTGTCGACGTCGGTGGTGACCTGGGTGACGTGCACCGGCGGGCGCACCCCGGCCAGGGCCGCCTCCAGCCGGGCCCGCCGCTGCGGGTAGGGCTGGCCGAGCAGCGTCTCGTCGTCGAGGAGGAGCAGGTCGAAGGCGACGAAGTCGGCCGGCGTGGTTTCGGCCAGCAGCTTCACCCGGGAGGCGGCCGGGTGGACGCGCTGGGCCAGCAGCTCGAAGTCGAGCCGGGGCTTCCCGCCGGGGCCGTCCCGCCGGATCACGATCAGCTCGCCGTCGACCGCGCACCGCTCGGGCAGCTGGCGACGGGCCTGCTCGACCACCTCGGGGAAATAGCGGGTCATCGACTTGCCGCCCCGGCTGGACAGCTCCACCTCGTCGCCGTCGCGGAACACGATGCACCGGAAGCCGTCCCACTTCGGCTCGTACGTCATCCCGGACGCGGTGGGGATCCGCGGGACGCTCTTGGCCAGCATCGGCTCGACCGGTGGATTGATCGGCAGTTTCACGGGATCACCGCCAGGATGCCCCGTCCTCGAAGGCGGGGAGGGATGACAGCTCCATTGTTAGTCATGATCTCATTCCTTGGTATGTGAGGACGGCGTACAGGTGCCGGGCATACCCGACACCTGAGCAGGCCAGCGTGTTGAACCGCACGTTCGGCTGCGTGCGCGTCGTCTGGAACAGCACCCTCGCCGCCCGGCATACCCGCTACCACACTGGAAAGCCCACCTCGTACGCCGAGACGGACCGGGCGTTGACGGAGATGAAGAAGCAGCCGAACCTGGCGTTCCTCAACGAGGTCAGCTCGGTGCCGTTGCAGCAGACTCTGCGGCACCAGCACAACGCCATGACCGCCTCTTTCCAGAAGCGGGCCCGGTATCCGCGGTACAAGTCCCGGCACGGCCGCCAGTCGGCCTCCTACACCCGCTCGGCATTCCGCATGCGCGACGGGACGCTGTCGCTGGGGAAGACGCCGGGCGCGCTGGCGTTCGTGTGGTCGTGGCCGGACATCGACGCGACCACGCTGGACCCGAGCATGGTGACCGTGTCCCGAGACCCGGACGGCCGCTGGTTCGTGACTTTCGCCGTCGACGTCGCCGCGCCCGCCGCACCCCAGCCCACCGGCGAGGTCGTGGGCGTGGACCTCGGCCTGACCGACTTCGCCGTGTTGTCCACCAGTGAGCGCATCGCCCACCCGAGGCACATGGAGCGTCGGGAACGCCGGTTGAAGCGCTACCAACGGATGATGGCCCGCAAGAAGCGCGGCTCCGCCAACCGGGCCAAGGCCAAGCGAAAAGTGGCCCGCGCCCACTCGAAGGTCCGCGACGCCCGCCGGGACTTCCTCCACAAGACCAGCACCACGCTGGTACGCCGGTTCGACGCCATCGCCGTTGAGGACTTGGCCGTGGCCAACATGGTCCGCAACCGCAGTCTCGCCAGGGCCATCTTCCGCACCGGCTGGGCCGAGTTCCGCCAGATACTCGCCTACAAGGCGCACCGCGACGGCCGCACCTTCGCTGTCGTGGACCGCTGGTACCCGTCCAGCAAGACCTGCTCGGCGTGCGGACACCTGCTTGCCGCGCTGTCTCTCGGCACCCGCCACTGGACCTGCCCCACCTGCCGCACCCCGCACGACAGGGACATCAACGCGGCCAAGAATCTCGTTGTCGCCGCCGGACTGGCGGAGACCCGAAACGCCTGCGGAGCGGACGTAAGACACGGGGGACCTCCTTCCGTGCGGTCTGCAATGAACCAGGAACTCTCTCGGGTGACCGGGGGAATCCCGGCCCCTCAGGGCCGGGAGGATGTCAAGGCGACAAGTCAACCAGACGACACCGACAGTCGTGAGGCATATCACGGCCGGGCGGCGGGCGGCGTGTCCCCCCGCGCGCCCCTCGTCCCTGCCCGGGTGAATCGGAAAACCCCAGCTCAGAGCTACTTTCGCGGGGTGTCTGAGTGGGTCTGCGGGTGCTGCGGGCGATGGCGGGTGAGCGTGGAGCTGATCCGGGGCCGCTACCGCTACCGGCTCGTGCGCCGCTACCCCGCCCGCTTCGGCGGGGGCAAGGACGTGATCGGTGAGGTCGGCTCGGTGGCGGAGCTGGAGGAGCTGCTGCGCCGGCGTACCCCCCTGGGGCTGGCCGACCTGCGCGAGGCCGCCTGACCCGGCGGCGCCCGCAGCCGGCGGTGGCCGGCCGGACCGGCGACGACCGACCGGCCGGCGGATGCCGCGGTGACGATCGGGCGGGCAGCGTCGTCACCGGCGGGCGCGGCGCGCGGGGCGCCGCCCGGGGAGGAGGCGCGATGCGGTTCGAGGCCGGTACGGAGGTGGCCGCCGAGCCCGGGCGGGTCTGGGCGGTGCTGGTCGACGTCGAGCGGTGGCCGGAGTGGACGCCCTCGGTGCGCCGGGCGTGGCGGGGGGAACCGGGGCCGCTCGCGGTGGGCGCCACCGCCGGGCTGGAGCAGCCGAAGCTGCGGCCGGCCGTCTGGCGGGTCACCGAGCTGACCGAGGGGCGCTCCTTCGCCTGGGTGTCGCGCGGCCCCGGCGTGCGCACCCTGGCCGAGCACCGGGTGCTGCCGCTGGCCGACGGGCGCAGCCGGGTCGAGCTGGTGCTCGCCCAGTCCGGGCCGCTGGCCGGTCCGGTCGGCTGGCTCTACGGCGACCTGATGCGCCGCTACCTGCGGCTGGAGGCCGACGGCCTCAGGCGTCGCTGCGAACGGGACTGACCACGGCCTACGCTGGCGGTGTCCCGTCGAGCCCTGGGGGTGCGCGCCGTGCCGGCACTGACCTATCCGCACGTCGGCGCCACCCGCGCCGGGGAACTGCCGCCCGGCTGGCGGCACGTGCGGCACCGGGTGCGGCTGCCCGACTCCTGCTTCGCCGCCGCCGGGTCGGCGGTGCTCGGCTGGCGCCTGCACCGGGCGGCCGGCATCCGGATCGACGCGGCGGCCGACCGCGCCGCGCCCGGGGTGCGGGTGGTCTCCCGGCTGGGCGTCGGCCCGCTGCGGCTGGCCGCGCCCTGCGAGGTGGTCTGGGCCGTCGACGACGACCGGCGGGTCGGCTTCGGGTACGGCACGCTGCCCGGGCACCCGGCCAGCGGCGAGGAGGCGTTCGTGGTCAGCCGCGACGCCGCCGGCCGCGTCTGGTTCGAGGTGGTCGCCTTCAGCCGCCCGGACCGCTGGGTGATGCGCGCGGCCGGGCCGGCCGGGCGGGCCTTCCAGCACGCGTACGCCTGGTGGCTCGGCCGCACCCTGCGCCGCCTCTGCGCCCGCCCCTGACCGCGCACCCGTCCGCGCCGTCGCGGGCGGCGGCCGACGGACGGCAGCGGACGGGCCAGCGGCGGCGTGGCGGGTGACGGCCCCGCCGCCCGGACCGGCGCGGCGGGGGCGGCCGGTCAGAACCGGGCGAAGGAGCGGATCGGCATCCGGGGGCCGTACTTCGGGGCCTGGACGCCCCCCGCCTCCAGCAGCACGCAGACCCGTCCCCGGTGCCCCCGGAACGGCTCCAGCAGCGCCAGCATCCGGGCGTCGTCGCCGCGCGGCTCGCCCGCGAGCGCCCAGGCCACCGTGTTCGGCACGTGGAAGTCGCCGACGCTGACCGCGTCCGGGTCCCCGTACGCCACCCGGACCACCTCGGCGGCGGTCCACGGCCCGATGCCGGCGATGGCGGTGAGCCGGCGGGTGGCCTCGGCGGAGTCGGCGCAGCGCTCCAACCGGTCGGCGACGGCGGCGGCGCGGCGCAGCGTGTCGGCCCGGCGCTGCTCCACCCCGAACGGGTGGAAGGCCCAGTAGGGCGTCGCGGCGATCGCCGCCGGCTCCGGCGGCAGCAGCAGCGGCTGCATCGGCCCGGGCGCCGGCTCGCGGAAGTGCCGCACCGTCGCGGCGTACGCCCGGTACGCCTCCTTGCCGGTCACCTTCTGCTCGAGGACCGCCCGGAACAGCCGGGGGAAGACCTGACCGGTGGCGGGCATCCGCTGCCCCCGGTGCTGGGCCGCCAGCCGCGCCACCACGGGGTGCCCGGCGGCGAGTTCCGCGAACCCGCTGAGGTCGTCGCGCAGCCCCGCGACCGCGTCCGCCCGCTCCACCACCCAGTCGGCGCCCGGGCCGTAGCCCTCGGCGAGCAGGTCGCCGCCGGCCGGCCGCAGGGCGAGGGTGGCCGGCCCGTCGGGGGTGCGGGTGGCCCACCAGAAGGTGCCCGCCGCGACGCGCGCGCAGGGGTCGTACGCGCTGAAGGTCAGCGCCCGGACCGACGCGGCCAGCCGGTAGTCGGCCGGTGGGCGCAGCACCCGGCGCGCGCCGGGTTCGGTCTCGGTCACCACCCCACTCTGTCACCTCGGTGTGGCGACCTCGCGCCCGATGCCCTTTCGGGCCTGCGGGAGAGATGGCCGGCTATCTTCCCACTGTCCATCGTGGCTGGGCTCACCACCCAAACGGCTGGAATTATTCGGGCAAGTGCTGAAAATGGGCATATGTCGCGTGACGCCACCCGGGTCCTGACGACACCCCATGGTCCATTTCTTTGCCCCGCGTTTACGCGTTGCTAAGGTCCCATTTGCGCTGGCCGAAGTCCCATCAGGGACAGGCGGCCGCCGGCACGGGAACGTGGGGGGCAGCGGAGCGGCAGACCAGCCGCCGCCGGCCCTCGGTCGACTCGTGCGGCAGCGTAACGGGGCTCGAGAAAGGCACCATCGATGACTGCATCTGCGGTTGTTCGGCGTGAGCAGGTCGTGTCGGGCAGGTCGCCTCGTCAGGACCGGCACTGATCATGGTTGCCGACGAGGTGACCGTCCGACCGGAACGGTCCGAAGCATGATCGCCCTGCGGGTCTACCGCCTCCTTCCGCCCGCCGCCCGGCGCCGGCTGCTTCACCTGCTCCCCGCGCAGCGGCGGCTCGGCCTGGTCCGCACCTTCACCCGGCCGCGCGGCAACGACACCGTGCACCCGGTCGGCTCGCGGCTGACGGTCGACGACGACGGCGTCCGCACGGAGGCCGAGGTGGTCGAGGCCGCCACCCCGTTGGAGATGTGGCACCGCAACCTGACGGCCGTCACGTCCGCCCTCGAGTCGGCCGGGATCGACTACCACTGCGTGCGCAACGACGACTACCTGCGCAGCTCGGTCGCCATCCTGCTGGACCAGCGGGACGCGGTGCGTCGCCTGGTCCGGTCCTCGCCGGCGTTGACGGGCGCCCACGTGCGCACCATCGAGGTGCAACCCGGGCGGAACCAGCCGGACCTGGCCCCGGCCGAGGTGATCCAGGTCTGGTTCCCGGTGACCGACCGCCGGGCGGGCGTGGTCCTGGGCGCGCAGTTCGCCTGCGAGATCGAATTCTGGACCCGAGTGGGCGACGTCGTCCGCGCGCCCCGGCACAACGCGGTCATCGACGAGGCGCCGGTGCGGGCCGAGCCGGTCCGGGTCGCCGCGGCGCTGCTCAGCCATTTCGTCCCCGAGGCGGACGACCACACCTACCGCACCCGCCGAGACCTCACCGTGCGCGCCCCCGACCGAGTGGGCTTCCCGATCGACGCGGTCTACACGTGGGTGGACGGTTCGGATCCGGAGTGGCTGGAGCGGAAGATGGCCGCGCTGGCCACGTCCGGCGGTCAGCTGCACGCGATCGCGGCCAACACGTCCCGTTACCACAACCGGGACGAACTGCGGTACTCGATGCGCGCGCTGTACAGCTTCGCGCCCTGGCTGCGCCGGATCTTCCTGGTCACCGACAATCAGCTGCCGAGCTGGCTCGATCCCACCCACCCGATGGTCACCGTCGTCTCGCACGCCGAGCTGTTCGCGGACCTCGGCGGGCGTTCGTCCTTCAACTCCCACGCCATGGAGGCGCGGCTGCACCGGATCGAGGGGTTGGCGGAGCACTTCCTCTACCTCAACGACGACGTGTTCCTGGGGCGGCCGCTGCTGCCGACCCAGTTCTTCCACGCCAACGGGATCGCGAAGTTCTTCCTCTCGCCCGCGCAGTTCGGGCTGGGCGAGGCGAAGCCCAGCGACCCGCCGGTGAACGCCGCTGGCAAGAACAACCGCAGGCACATCCAGCGGCATTTCGGTGTCACCATCACCCAGAAGATGAAGCACACCCCGTTCGCGCTGCGGCGCAGCATCATGCAGCAGATCGAGGCGGTGTTGCAGGCCGACGTGACCGCCACGGCACGCCACCAGTTCCGCCACCACGGGGACCTGTCGATCCCGTCGTCGCTGCACCAGTACTGGGCGTACATGACCGCACAGGCGGTCCCGGGCGACATCGAGTACGAGTACGCCGACCTCGGCCACCCCTCGACACCCGCCCGCCTCGCGGAGTTGCTCGCCCGTCGGCACCGTGACGTCTTCTGCCTCAACGACACCGACTCCGACCCGGAGACGTTCCAGGAGCAGGAGAACATGCTCGCCGACTTCCTGCCGCGCTACCTGCCCTTCCCGGCGCCGTTCGAGCTGCCCGACGAGGCGGTCGCCGAACGGCGGAACGTGGGCGCCACCGCCCTGTGGCGGCAGGCTCGCGGCGCCGATCGGCGCGGCACGCAGCTGGACGCGCCGACCACTCCCTCGCTCCGGGTCGGCCCGCAGGTGGACGCGGCGGCGGTACGCAAGCCGCGGCTCAGCCCCCGGCTGGACGCGCCGACCCTGCCCTCGATCCGTATCGCGGCCGCCCGCGTTGCCGAGCACGAGGCGGAGCGCAGCCCGAATCCGGACCTTCCGCCGCGCTAGGAGAGGCGCGGGGGTGTCGCGAAGCGGTCTCCGCGACACCCCTGGACTCAGCGGGTGTGGTTGCGGGCGCTGCCCCGCTCGAACTGACTGGCGACCGGGAAGTAGCTCTCCAGGAAGGTCATGACGATCCGGCCCTGCTCCTCGGCGTCGAGCTTGCCGTGGTGGGTGTCGTTGAGGCAGAACGTGTCGTAGCCCCGGGTCGTCAGGATCTGGGTCAGCTGTGGGTGCTCCTGCGGCTCGCCCGTGTTCACGTAACTCATCCGGATGCTGCCGGGCACCGAGCGCCCGGTGAGGTAGCCGAAGTAGTGGTGCAGCGAGGACGCGACCGAGACGTCGGAGTGGGCCCGCAGCTGGGACGCGGCGGTGAGCTTGACGTCGTCGGCGAACTGCCGGTCCAGGTCGTACGCGACGCTGCGGCTCATCGGATAGGGCGCGTGCAGCAGGCCGTGGGTCAGCGTACGACCGTAGGCGTTCCGGATCAGCCGACGGTTGTTCTTCGCCGCGCTGAAGTTGAAGTCGTCCTCCTCCTGGACGTCGAGCATCGGAATCGGCGTCGGTGAAAGGAAGAACTTCGCCAGCCCGGTCGGGTGGAAGAACAGCGTCGGAGGGACCGGACGGCCCAGGAAGAAGTCGTCGTTGAAGTAGAGGAAGTGCTCGGCGAGGCCGTCGATGTGGTGCAGCTGCGACTCGATGGCGTGCGAGTTGAACGTCGGCAGGGTGCCACGTCCGTCGAACAGTTCGCGGTGGTCCACGATGGTGACCCGGGGGTGGTCGGTGTCGAGCCAGACCGGGGTCTGCCCCGCCGTCACCACGTAGATGTTGCGCACCCACGGCGCGTACATGTCGATGGAGCGCAGCGAGTAGCGCAGCTCGTCGCGATCCCGGAAACGGGCGGACCCGTCCGCCGCCGCGAGCGGCTCCCGGCCCAGCTCCGCGAGGACCCGGTCCTTGCCCGCGCGCCACCGCGGGTCGTCCCCGTCCACCCAGGTGTAGACCACGTCGATCGGGAAGTCCAGGTCGGACGTCAGCCGGTGGGTGAAGGGCTCGATGGTGGGGTGCTCCCGCCCCCGCACCGTCAGGGCGGCCGGTGTCATGGCCGCCAGCGGGATGCTGGGGCCGAGCAGCGTGGTGCGGGTGGCGACCAGCGTCGCGCCGTCCTGCGACGGGGTCCAGAACTCCACGTCGCAGCCGAGCGCGGGCCCGTACCGGAGGGTCCGCGACGACGACACCACCGGCTGGAACACCCGCAGACCGACGGCCTCCGCGGCCCGGCTCTCGGCGGCCAGACAGGCGGCGGGCGTCACGGCCGTGACCTTGGCTCCCGGGGCGAGGGTCTCGGCGTAGAAGGGCGCGGTGGCGAACTCCTCCGCAAGGGCGGTGAGCAGCGCGTCGCGCTGCTCCAGGGCCACCACCACCCGGTAACGGACGCCGTGGTCACGCGCCACCCAGTAGGGGATGTCCCGCCGCCGCAGGAGGTCGGTCACCGCCGCGAAGTTGGCGTGGGCGGCATCGGCGGGCGTCAGGTCGTCCCGGACGACGCTCAGGCGACCGCCGGAGCGGACCAGCCCCGCGACGGTCTCCTGGATCCGCTCCTCGACGGTCGCCACGTCCGGCCCGCTCGTCACCTGGGCGGGCCGGGGCGCGGCGGGAGCGAAGCCTGATCCGCCGGTGCGTCCGATCCACGCCGCGAGCCGGTCGGCACGGGCCTGTTCGCCGTCGGCACGCGTCGCGACGAGTTCCTCGTAGAGCTGCTCCCAGCGCCGCATGATCGGCTCGATGCGGTAGTTCCCGGCGGCGCGCAGCGCGCTGGCCCCAAAGTCCTGCCGCAGGCTCTCGTCCGCGATGAGCGTCATCATCGACTCGGCCAGACCGTCGATGTCACCGGAGCTGACGAGGAAACCGTTCGCGCCGTGGGTGATGATCTCGGCGGGGCCGGTCTGGATGTCGTACGCCACCGCGGGCACGCCGGCCGCGAACGCCTCCAGCAGCACCAGCGGGAGCGCCTCACCGTCGCGCGAGGAGAGCAGCGCGATGCTGGTCTTCGACCACTCCTCGACCATCCGGCTGGTCGGGCCGAGCACCTGGACGTTGTCGGACAGACCGAGGTCGGCGGCGAGGTTGCGCATCTCCAGCAGCAGCGGGCCGTCGCCGAAGATCCGCAGCGTCCAGTCCGGGTACCTGTCGGCGACCGTGCGAAAGGCGCGGATGGCGTGGTCGATGCGCTTCTCCGGGACCATGCGACCCGCCACGCTCACGATGGGGTTGCGGAGGCTGGACCGGGGGCGGAACCCGTCGGGAATGCTGTTGGGGATGACCTCGATCCGCGGGCAGGACGAGGCGAAGGTGTCGACGAACCAGTCCCGGGTGCGGTCCGTCAGCACCACCAGCGCGTCCAGCCGCGGCGCGAACTGGAACAGCGGCTCGCCGGTCCCACCCCGCAACTGCGACGGCCGGTGCTCCTGGTGCACCGTCACGACGGACGGTGGCGCCAGCGTGGTGGCCATGGCCATCAGCGCCGGCGAGGAGGAGACGAGCACGTCGGTGTCGAGCGACCGCAGCGCGTGGTCGATCTCCAGGTCGGCCAGGCGGCTGCCCTGCTTCTCCCAACGGGCCGGCATCAACCGGCTCGGGCTGCGGTACAGCGCGGTGTACGCCTCGTCGTCGACGCTCGTCGGCCGGGTCGGCCGCGGCGCCGGGCCGGTCAGGTCGACGAGGTACCGCATCCGTACCCGCTCGTCGGCCTGGAAGAAGCTCTCGTGACTCGTGCGGTAGACGCTGATCACCTCGACCGTGTGACGCCGCGAGAGGTAATCGGCCTGGGTGAGGATGGCGCGTTCCGTGCCGCCCATCGCGTCCGCGGTCAGCAGGAGGAATGTGATCTTCACTTCGGTGTCCCCGTGAAACGTGTGAAGCGGAGGCAGCCCACCGCCAGGTTGCCGGCCGCGGTGTAGTACGGGCGGTAACCGGCGAACTGCTCGCCGCCCAGTGGCAGGATGGCCCGGCTGGTCCGGAGGACCGTACGCGGGTCGGTGAGGTCGTGCAGGAACCGGCCGAGCCGGACCATCCGGGTGGCGGAGGTGCGCACCCAGGCCTCCCAGATGATTTCCTCGCCCGGTTGGTCCGGCACGAGCTCGGCGAGGGGCACGACGAACGCGAAGCCGTCGTCGACCGGCTCGACGGGCACGACCACGTCGGCACCGCCGCCCCGCGGCGTGAAGACCACCGCCGGGCCCTCCTGCGGCCGTACGCCGACGAACCGGGCCCGGATCCGGGCCTCGGTGCGGCCGGTCGCGAGTTGGACCACCTCGGCCCGGGCCCGCGCGCCGGTGACCGTGAGCTGCGCGAGCCCGTTGCCGCTGCGACCCGGCCGGTACAGCCACCCGGACACGGGGTGCGGCGGATTGCCCACGGTCGGCCCGTCCCGGTCCGGCGTCTCGTCGACGGTCAGGGAGAAGCGACGCTCGTTTCCGGAGCCGGCGGCCACCGCGATCACCACCGACCAGGTGCCCTTGCCCAGCGGAACCTCGTCCGCGGAGTCACCGAGACGGGCCACCACCTCGACGGTGAGACGGCCGTCCTCCCGCCGGACGGTCGCCGGGCAGCGGAGCGTGTGGCCCTCGCGGACGAAGAAGAGCTCGGCCCGGTCGGCCGGGTCCGTGCCGGCCGGCAGCACCGCGTGCACGTGCAGCGTGCGCCCGTCGAGCACGGCGAGGAAGTCGCACTCAGCCGGTGGCAGCCCGGCTACCGGGTCCTGCCGCAGGCGGGTGACCCGCTCGGCGAGCCGGTCGGCGACCAGACCGGCGCGGCGGCGGGCGCCGTGCATCGCCTGGAGCAGGCGGGGCTGCGTCAACCGGTTGGCCGGGTTCATCGGACCCGCTCGGGTTCGTCGTTGTCGACCCCGCCCGGCGTGAGGGCCTGCTGGCCAGGGACCGCGACGGCCTCCGGAAGGTACGCCGCCGCCCGCGCCGTCGACGTCATCCTCGCCCGCTCCGCCTCGACCTCGGCCGGGAGCTCGAACGGCGCCCGGAACGGGAAGTACGCCGACAGGAAGTCGGTGAGCATGGCGAGTTGCTCGGAGAGGAGGACCTCGCCCGAGTCGGTGTCGTTGAGGCAGAACACGTCGCAGTGCCGCCGGGTCAGTAGGTTGGCCAGCTTCACCGGGGTGGACGGGTGGGCCAGGTCGGCGTACGTGTACTTGATCGATCCGGGCACCGCCTGACCGGACAGGAACGACCAGTAGTGCTGCAGCGAGGAAGGGATCGACAGGTCCTTCGGATGCCGGAACTGGTGGCCGGCGGTGTCCAGCACCTCGGCCGGCAGGTGCCGCTCGATGTCCTCCAGCACGCTCCGGCGCAGCGCGTACGGGACATGCCGCATCTTCTGCGTGATGGTGCGCCCGAACCGCTCCTCGATGTGCCGGCGGTTGTTCTTGCCGGCAGCGGTCACCGGTGCGTCGTGGACGGTCGCCGGGCCGACGTCCAACTGCGCCGGGGACGGGAAGAACTTCGCGATGCCGTTGGCGTGGAAGAACGTGGTCGGCAGCAGCGGGCGCCCGAAGAACATGTCGTCGTTGACGTAGATGAAGTGCTCGCTGAGGCCCGGGATGAGGTGCAGCCGGGACTCGATGGCGTGCGAGTTGAAGGTCGGCAACCGGCCGGTGTCACCGAAGATCTCGCGGTGGCGTACCACCCGCACCATCGGGTGCTCGACGTCCAGCCACGGCGGGACCTGGTCGTCGGTCACCAGGTAGATCTGCCGGACCCAGGGTGCGAACGACACCACCGAGCGCAGTGAGTACCGCAGCTCGTCACGGCTGGCGTAGCGGGAGGCGTGAGCGCCGACGATGTTGATCTCGGCCTGCCCGTGCGCGCGCAGGGCACCGTTCTTCCGGGCCTGCCAGTCGGTGTCGTCACCGTCCACCCAGGTGTAGACGAGGTCGATCGGGAAGGTGACGTGTTCGGGTCCGAGGCCGGCGAACTCGGCCCGGGTGCGGTAGGTGGCGGACTCCCCGGCCGGCACGAAGCGGCTGAGCCGGGACGCCGGCACGCGGATCGTCTCGCCGGTCTCCGGCAGGGCCGCCGCGACCTGGTTCGCGCGCGGCGCGACGAGGTCCGTCCCCGGCCTCTCCTTCGGCGACACCGTACGCCAGAACTCGACCTCGCAGGCGAAGGCGCTGCCGAGGACGGTGTGGCCGAAGGGATCCGTGACGGCGTGGAAGATCTGCGCGATCGCCTCCGGGGCCTTGGGGCCGACCTCGCGGCGCCCGGCGTCGACGAAACGCAGGGTGACCCCGTCGGCCGACGTGGCCCGGCCGAGCGCCTTCAGCGCCTCCGCCTTGTGCTGGTGCGGCACGGCGATCGCGCTGCGCAGGTCGTCGGCGTGACGGACGTGGAAACTGTCGATCCCGGCCTCGTCGAGTGCCCGGGTCACCAGGTCGACGTTGCGCTGCCGGAGGGCCAGCGGCGTCGCCTCCTCGACGACCCGCGCGTGCACCTGGCGGCCGTCGAGGTCGCGGACCTGGCGCAGCTCACCGGGCGTGGTCCGGGATCGGCGCGCGGCGACCCGGGTCAGCCGACGGACGAGCCAGAGCTGCCGCTCAGGCGGCACGAGCTGGATGAGCCGGTCCCGGTACGCCTTGGGCACGACACGGTGGGCACGCAGCATTATCCCCGGCCGCCGTTCCGGCGCGTCGGCGCGCCACCCTCGTCCCGGCGGTGCGGGCTGGCCGGGCCGTTGCGTTCCGACCGCGAACGGTCAGCGGTCACCCTGCTCTCCACACCATGCCCCGTTCCCTGCAGTCGACCGGCCAGCGGTCGACGTCGTCACCTCGATTGTGCGGACACGCCGCATGGACGACCGGCTCAGGCACGCCGGTCGCGCAGGCGAAAGGTACCAGTGTGCTCTATACCTGGACACCCTCTCCTCACCTCGGGGCCACTGTCCGTTCGGACTACATCGGACAAATGGCAGCATTTAGTGCTGCATGTCACCCGCGCGGCTCCGGGCGGAGCGTCACTGCCCGGTCGAGCAGGCCCGCCCGGCCTCGGTGACCTGGTAGATCCGCACGTGGCCCTCGCGGTGGACCAGGGTCACCCGCTTGCTGTCGTCGAGCCGCCGCTGCTCGTAGTTCGCCTCCCAGCCCTCGTAGTCGCGGCCGCCCACCACCACGTACTCGATGCCGAACCGGCGCACCGTGCAGCCCTGGTTCTTCGGTGCCTTCTTGTTGTTGACCAGCCAGCTGAGCGCCCGCCACCGATCCGTGTAGTTGTCACGGGCGACCTTCTCCAGCGGCGGGATGCCGAACAGGGTGGGCGTGCCGTAGTCGGCGTAGGACCAGGTCATGAACTGCCGGTGCCGGTCGTACGCGACCACCCCGCCCGGCGGGGTGTGCTCGGCCAGCCACTCGAAGGCCCGGGTGTAGCTCTCCCCGACCGGCGCCCGCTGCACCATCTCCTTGCGCAGCGGACGCCACGTGTCCGGCACCAGGGCGAGCGCCGCCAGGCTCAGCACCACGAGCGAAGCCGTGGCCGCGGCGGGCACGGCGGATCCGCGCAGCACCCGGGCGCGGGCGACGAGCCGCACCAGCAGCCACTGGATCCCCAGCCCGATGACGACCGCGCCGGCCACCGTGAGTACCCCGTACACCGGGAAGATCATCGAGCGGGGACGTTCGCGGACGCCGTACCAGAGGCTCGCGAGGAACTGCGCGGGCGCCGAGTCCGACGCGACGGTCCAGATCCCGATCAGCGTGAACACCACGCCGGCCACCAGCCACGGCCGGGCCCAGCGCACCTGCGGCAGCACCAGCGACAGCGGGGACGCGAGCAGGCAGGCGATGGTGATCCAGAGACCGATCTGCACGGGCAGCACGCTGAGTTGGAAGTCTGCGCCGCCCGGCACGGGGTAGCCCAGCAGCACGTAGCGCTGCGGATCGGTGACCCAGTACTCGACCGCCCCGCCCCACTGGCCGAGCAGGCTGGGCGGTTCGCTGAGCCGCTCACCACCGGCGCCCAGGATGACGCCGAGCAGGGGCAGGATCGGGACGAGACCGGCGACCGCCGTCGCGCCCACCCCCGCCGCGCTGCGGCGCCAGGCCAGCGCCTCGGGCAGCAGCACGAGCAGACCCAACGCGAGCACCCCGATGAAGAGGACGTCGTACGAGTGCATCATCACGATGCCGGCGGACGCGAGACCGGCCAGCAGGCCGAGCCGTACCGGATGCGGGCCGCGCAGGGCGAGCGCGATCAGCAGGGCGACCCCACCGGCCAGGCAGGGAGCCGTCTGCTCGTTCACCCGACCGGTGAGCAGCGAGCTCCACATCGGACCCAGGAAGACCGGAGCGGTGGCGGCGGCGGCCGCGATCACCGGCCCTCCACGGAGGACCCGGACGCAGGCGTAGATGCCGGCGGCCAGGGCGAGTGGCCCGACGACGATCGCCCACGCGGTCATCGTCGTGCTCACCAAGCCGCCGGACAGGTGGGCCGCCTGCGCCCAGGCGACGTTCTCCGCGAGGGGATAGAACTCGCAGGAGGTGACCGTGTCGGTCGAGCCGGAACTGCACGCGGAGGTGATCTCGACGCTGTTGGTGTCGAGGATGCGCCGGGTCAGGTACCCGTGGTTCATCGCGTCCCAGCCGGGAGTGGCGCCGAGCCGGCCCACCATCGCCCAGCCGTAGGCCACACCGATCACCGCCGGCACGGCGATACCGACGAGGTCGGCGCGGCGCGGCAGGACGGGCCGCAGCCGGAACCGCGACGCGAGTGAACGGCCCCGGTCGCCGTCCGCGCCGTCACCCCCGGGCTCCGCTGCCGACGGCTGCCGGTTGACCAGACCTCGGGTCACCAGTCGGGACAGCACGATCGCTGCGCCGGCCACGAGCACTTCCGCGACGAGTACCGCCGTGGCGCTGTGGGGCAGTCCGAGCCTGGGCAGCCACGCCATCGCCAGCGCGATCAGGCCGAGGGTCAGCGCGGGAGCTGCCGCCCAGGCGGCCCACCGGTAGCGCCCCGGCGGCAGCGCGAAGCCGAGCAGGGCCCCGGGCCCGACGGCCACGACGAGGGTGATGAGCGTCGTCAAGAATGGTTCCTTCCCCGCGGTGACCGCACAGACGCGGCGGCCGGAACAGTACCGGACCGTGTTCGCGCGGGTGGGGCCTGCTGCCCCAGGTGCGGGGCCCGCCAACCGGCCCAGCGAGGAATCCGCGCCGTCGTGCCTCCGGGCGGATGCCGGTGGGGCGGGGCGTCCCGCTGTTCCGGTGCCCGGCCGCGCCCTCCCGGCGGCGACCGGCCGTCCTCGGGCCCGGTGCGCGTCGGTAAACGGTGCGGTGGTCGTCAGCGGCCGGTCGAGAAGAGGCCCGGTGGTGGTGGGCTGGAGCCGGTGGCGTCCGCGTCCCGGACGACCCCCGCGCCGCCGGCGAACCGGTCCAGGTCGGCGCCGGCGACGACCCGGCCGGGAAACCAGTCGCCGGCGGCCCGCCGGGTCAGTTCCGGCACCGGAGGCTCGGTCCGCCCCGCCAGCAGCACCAGGTTGCCGTACCGGCGCCCCCGCAGCACCGCCGCGTCGGCAACCAGGCAGGCGTGGGGGAGCACCGAGCGGACTGTGGCGACCTGCCCGCGGGCGTGCCGCAGCGGCGGCCCGTCGGCCAGGTTGGCCAGGTACCAGCCGTCCGGGCGGAGCACCCGGGCCACCTCGGCGGCGTACTCGACCGAGGTCAGATGCGCCGGAGTGCGCGCGCCGGCGAACACGTCGGCCACCACCACGTCGTAGCTCGCGTCCCGGCTGCCGGCCAGCACCTCGCGCGCGTCGGCGACCCGCACCTTGAGCCGGAAGTCCGCCGGCCAGGGCAGGGCGCGGCGGACCAGGTCCACCAGCGCGCCGTCGACCTCGACCACCCGTTGAGCGGAGCCGGGCCGGGTCGCGGCCACGTAGCGGGGCAGGGTCAGCGCCCCGCCGCCGAGGTGAAGCACCCGCAGCGGCGCGCCGGCCGGGGCCACCAGGTCGATCGCGGCGGCCAGCCGCCGGACGTACTCGAACTCCAGGTGCGTGGGATCGGTCAGGTCCACGTGCGACTGCGGCGCGCCGTCCAGCAGCAGGGTCCACGACCCCGGCCGCTCCGGATCCGGCACCAGCTCGGCCAGCCCGGTGTCCACCCCCGCGGTCACCGTCTCGGCGCCCCGCCTGCGCCCCATCAGCGGCGGGCCCGGGCGGCGGCGGTGAGCACCCGGTGCAGCAGCCGCGCGTCGCCGAGCAGCGCCCGCAGCCGGCGCTCCAGGCCCGCGATCGGGATGAGGTTCTGCGGCGCCCGCGGGTCCTTGTACGGGGTGGAGGCGAACCGGGGCAGCGTCACCAGCGACAGGTCGGCCAGCTTCACCGCCTCGTCGATGCTCAGCTCGGCGGAGCACTCCATCCGGACGATGCCCGCCCACGGCGCGCCGAGGGCCACCGGCAGCCGCACATACCACGACCAGCCGCCCCACGCCGTGCCGAGCCGGAACACCGGGGACCGCTCGCCGGCCGCCAGCCCGGTGACCACCGCCGTCAGCCGGGCGTCCAGGTATTGGCTGTGCTGCGTCTTGATGTAGCCCAGGGTGCGCGGCAGCTGCCGCCGGTTGCGCAGCGGGCCGTCCACCACCAGCAGGTCGCCGTCGGTGCGGGCCGCCCCGGAGACCTCCACCTCCAGCGCGGTCAGCGGCCCCTGCACGGCGGCGGGAAGCTTGTTCAGCTCGCCGGTGCCGCTGACCCGGTGCACGGGGTAGCGGACGCTGCCGGCGACCACGTCGACCGCCGACGGGCTGGCGGTGAACAGGCCCCGGCCGACCTTCGCGCCGGCGAGCTGCGCCGCGCCGCGCTCCAGGTCGCACCGGACCACCCCGGCGGCGTACGAGGCGGCCAGGCCGGGGAAGGAGGCCCCGTCGTCCTCCGCCGTCCACACGCTCGCGTCGATCCGGCGCACCCCGTCGACCAGCAGCACCACATCGGGGGCACGCACCCCGGGGCGGGGGCCGATGGCCCGCCAGTCAACCGCGGGCAACTCCGCGTCCGCGTCGACCTGGGCGCTGCTCGGCGCGGCGGGACCGCCGCCGGACGCCTCGAACGAGGCCCCGTACGCCGGGTCCCAGGCGTCGACGAAGAACCGGGGATCGGTCACCGGGGCGTGCCTCCCGTCGTGGCCCGGGGGACGCCGCGGCGGCCCCCGCTCACCGGCCGGTCCGCTCGACGCGGGCCGACCGGGCGTCCTTGCTGACCTCGTAGCGGACCGGGATGCGCTCGGCCAGCGCGGGCACGTGGGTGACCACCCCGACCATCCGGTCGCCCCGGGCGGCCAGGCTCTCCAGCGTGGCGGCCACCGTGTCCAGGGTGGCCGCGTCGAGCGTGCCGAAGCCCTCGTCCAGCACGATCGACTCCAGGCTCGCCGCGGTGGTCGACATGCCGGCGAGCTGCTCGGACAGCGCCAGCGCCAATGCCAGCGACGCCTGGAAGGTCTCGCCGCCGGACAGGGTGCGCACGCCCCGGCGCAGCCCGGCGTCGTGGTGGTCGACGACGAAGAACTCGCCCTTGTCGTGCACCAGGTCGTACTGCCCGCCGGACAGCTCCCGCAGGATGCCCGACGCGCCGTCGACCAGCAGGTCCAACGCCTCCGCCAGCAGCCACCGCTCGAAGTTGTTGGCCCGCAGGTGCCCCGCGAGGGCCCGGGCCACCTGCGCCTCGCGCTCGTATCCGGCCCGCTGCTCGCGCAGCCCGCCGGCCTGCTCGCGGCGGCGCTCCAGCTCGCGCAGGTCGGCCTCGGCCCGCTCCAGGGCGCGGTCGGCGGCGCGTACCGGATCGTCGGTGGCCGGCAGCCCGGCGGCGGCGAAGATGTCCGCGATGCGCTCGCCGACGCCGGCCGCCACCGCCTCGGCCTCCGCCACCGCGGCGGCCCGCCCCGCCCGCTCGGCGCGGCGGCGCTCCGCCTCCGCGCCGGCCCATCCGGTGAGGACCGCCCACGCCGCGCCGAGGTCCTCCCGGTCGGCCGCCGGCGGCCCGAACCGGGCCAGCCCGTCGCGGGCGGCGTCGAACGCCCGCCAGGTCGCGCGCAGCCGCTCCTCGGCGGCGTCCACCGCCGCCCGGGCCCGCCGCGCCGCCTCCCGGCCGGCCCGCACCGCCGCCGCCGACTCCTCCAGCGCCCGGCGCAGCCGCGCGTGGTCGTCCAACTCGCGGCGCAGCACCGCCGGCTCCGCCGCCCCGGCCAACTGGCCGTCCAGCTCGGCCAGCCGGGCGTCCAGCTGGTCCTGCCGGGCCCGCGCCCGCACCAGCACCCGCTCCAGCTCCCGGGCGGCGGCGTCGCGCTCCTGCACCACCGCCTGCGCGGCCTTCGTGGCGGCCCGCGCCGCCCGGCCCGCCGCCGTGGCGGCGGCGACCGCCGAGTCCGCCGGCACCGCCGGCACCCGCGCCACCGTCTGCTCGCAGACCGGGCAGGTCGCCCCGTCGTGCAGGTGCGCCCGCAGCGCCACCGCCTGGTCGGTCGCCTTGGCCTCCTCGTGGGCCCGGAAGGCGGCCTCCAGCTCGGCCTCGGCCCGCTCGGCCGCCGCCCGCGCCCGCGCCAGCGCGGCCACCGCCGCCGCGTGCTCGCCCTGCGCCGTGCCCACCGCCGCGCGGACCGTCTCCGCCTCGCCGGCCAGCTTCTCCCGGTCGGTGTACGCCCGCAGCAGCAGCCGCAGCGCGCTCTCGTCGCCGGCCGCGGCCAGCTCGCCGCGGAGCTTCTCCTCCCGCTCCTCGGCCAGCGACACCGCCGTGCCCGCCTCGTCCGCGCCCGCCCGCGCCGACGCCACCGCCCGGGCCACCTCGGCCACGCCGTCCGGCGGGCGCACGGCGGCCAGCACCGCCAGGTCGGCGTCGAGCGCGGCCAGTGCCGCGCCCGCCTCGCGCGCCGCCTCCCGGGCCGCCGCCAGCTCCGGTACGGCCGCCGCCACCGCCCCGACCAGCTCCCGCATCCGATCGACCTGTCCGGTCGCCGCCGCCAGCGCGGCATCGTCGACGTCGACGAGCCCGGCCAGCGCCTGGTCGACCGCCTCCAGCTTCGCCTCGGCCTGCGCGGCCCGCGCGGTCGCCTTCTTCTGCACCTCCTCGTAGACCCCCAGGCCGAGCAGGTTCACCAGGATCTGCTGCCGGGTGGCCGGCTTGGCGTGCAGGAAGTCCGCGAACTGCCCCTGCGGCAGCACCACGCAGCTGGTGAACTGCTCGTACGGCAGCCCGACCGCCTCCAGGACCGCCTGCTCCATCTCGGCCGGGGTGCCGGCGACCACCTCGCCGAGGTCGTCGGGGCTCAGCCCGGTGTCGAGCTTGGTCACGTCGAAGCCGGCCGGCATGAGCTGCAACCCGGCGTTGGCCGTCTTGACGTTGCCCCGCCCGTCCCGGCGCACCACCCGGGTCGCCACGTAGCGGTCGCCGGCGGACTCGAAGACCAGCCGGACGCGCGCCTCGGTGGCCGACGGCGCGAGGGCGTTGGCCAGCCCCCGGGTGCCGCCCCAGCGGGGCACCGTGCCGTAGAGGGCGAAGCAGATCGCGTCCAGCACCGTCGACTTGCCCGAGCCCGTCGGCCCCACCAGGGCGAAGAAGTCGGCGTCGGTGAAGTCGACCGTCGTCTCGTTCCGGAAGACGGTGAAGCCCGCCATGTCCAGCCGCATCGGCCGCATCAGCGATCGACCTCCTCGAACAGTTCGTCGAAGAGCTCCCGCACACCGTCGTCGGTGTGCCCCCGGCTGTCCAGGTAGTCGGCGAAGAGCTGCCGGGGCGAGCGGCCGGCCCGCTGCGCCACCCGGGCGCCGCCGCCCGGGGCGGGCACCAGCTCGGGGTCGATCCGGATCTCCAGGGCGCGGGGGAGCAGCTCCTGGACCTCCTCGCGCAGCCCGGCGCGGGGCTGCTCCCGCACGTACACCCGCAGCCAGGCGTCCGGCACGTCCAGCTCGGCGAGCTGCGCCAGGGTGCCCCGGACCGTGCGCAGCGCCGCCGCGGCGACCACCGGCACCTCGCGGACCTGCGCCGCCGTGGTCGCGGTTACCTCGACGACCGTCACCGACGGCACGTTCTCCTGCTCGCCGAAGTCGACGGCGAGCGGGCTGCCGCTGTAGCGGATCGGGCAGGGGCCCTGGACCCGCTGCGAGCGGTGCAGGTGACCCAGCGCCACGTAGTGCGCGGTGCCCGGGAAGACGGTCGCCGGCACCGCGTAGCCGAGCACGGTGTGCGCGTCCCGCTCGCCGCCGCCGGTCGCCGCGCCGACCACGGTCAGGTGGGCGGTGACCAGGTGCACCCGGTCCGGCTCGGTGAAGCCCTCGGTCAGCCGGCCCAGCACCCGGCCCAGGTGGTCGGCGTACGTCTGGCTGGCCTCGGCGGCGGTCAGCTCGTACATCTCCACGGCCCGGATGGCGTAGCGCTGGGAGAGGAACGGCAGCGCGGCCAGCCGCCAGCGCTCGCCGCCGGCGGTGGTGCCGTCGATGACGTGCTCGTCCGGGTTCTCCCGGACGCCACCGCGCAGCGTGATCCCGGCGGCCTCGGCCCAGGGCCGCAGCGCGTCGAGGGCCTGGCCGTTGTCGTGGTTGCCGCCGATGGCCACCACGTCGGCGCCGGTGCGGCGCAGCGCGGTCAGGGCCCGGGTGACCAGCCGGGTCGCCTCGGGCGTCGGCGCGGCGGTGTCGTAGAGGTCACCGGCGACGATGACCAGGTCGGGCCGCTCGGCGCGGGCGACGTCGATCACCCCGGCGAGGACCTGCTTGTGCTCCTCGGCCCGCGACTGGCCCTTGAGGACCTTGCCGACGTGCCAGTCGGAGGTGTGCAGGATCTTCACGGTGCCAGCCTTCCGTTCGCGACTGCGGGGCTCGCAGGCTCACTCCTCGCGCTCACCGGTCCCCCTAGAACGGGATGTCGTCGTCGCTGGTGCCGCCGCCGGAGCCCACCACCGCGAACGGGTCGGCGGACTGGGTGATCGACCGGAGCGTCTCCGACGGTGCCCGACCGGCCTCGGAGACCCGGGTGGCCCAGGCCGGGAACGGGAACTCCAGGCAGAGCGGCACCGGGATGTCGGGCTGGTTGACGAACATCGTGCCGGGCTTGGCCAGCAGCGCGCGCTGCCGCTGGGCGGGCGGCAGGAAGCCGTATTCCGGGCGGGACGCCTCGGCCGGGTCGAGCCGGCCGACCACCCGGATCGCCGAGTTGGTGACGATCCGCCGCTCCACCTCGCTCGCCGTCTGCTGGGCGCCGACCAGGATCACCCCGAGCGAGCGGCCCCGCTCGGCGATGTCGAGCAGCACCTCCTTGATGGGGGAGGAACCCTCGCGGGGGGCGTACTTGTTGAGCTCGTCGAGCACCACGAAGAGCAGCGGCTTGGCGGTGCCGGCCTTCTCCTTGCGCTCGAACTCGCTCTTGAGCGTCACGCCGACCACGAAGCGCTGCGCGCGGTCCGGCAGGTTGTGCAGGTCGACCACGGTGACCTGGGCGCTCTCGGCGGTGTTGATCGAGTGCGGGCGGCGGGTGGCCAGGTCGCCCCGGATCAGCCGGGACAGGTCCTTCTTGCTGCCGATCAGCCGGCGGGCGAACGCGTTGACCGTGCCCAGCCCGACCGCGCTGCCGGCCCAGTCGGAGCGGGTCTCGTCGTCGTTGAGCTGCTCGACGACGTGGTCGACCAGGTCGGCGTACGAGCCGAGCCGCACCCCGTCGATGCTCACCCCGCCGTCGGCGGGCTGGGCGTGCCGGGCCAGGTGGGCGGCGACCGAGTGGACGACCATGGTGTATTGCTGGCGCTCGTCGTCGGCGTCGGCGAAGACGTAGGGCAGCAGGCGGTCGGCGCAGAACTCGGCGAGGGTCCAGTAGAAGCTGTCCACCCCGGTGAGGCGGCTGCTCACGTCGGGCGTGCCGGAGGAGTCGCCGACCCTGGGCGGTGCGTAGACCCGCACGTCGGGGAACGCGCCGGCGGTGAGGCCGAGCTTCGCGTAGGCGGCGCGGGTGGCGTCGTCGAGGCGGGTGTTGGGATGGTCGAGGAAGAGCAGGTCCTCGCCCTTGACGTTGAAGATGAGCGCCTTGGCGTTGACGGCGTCGCCGCCGAGCACTCCGGAGCGGAAGACCGAGTAGAGCAGGAAGGTGGCGAAGCTCGTCTTCGTGGCGACGCCGGAGATGCCGGAGATCGACACGTGCGCGCCCCGGCTGCCGTCGAGGAAGTCGGCGTTGAGGTAGACCGGCACCCCGTCGCGGCCCATCCCCATCGGGATCCGCCGCTCCATCCGGTCGAAGTGCAGCGCCCGCGCCCGGGCGTCGCCCTCGGCGCGGTGCACCACCGCGCCGGGCGACGGCGGCACGTAGAGCTCGGGGTCGACGCGGGTGGTGGTGATCTCGGCGGCCTCCTGCACCTGCGCCGGCAGGGTGCCGTCGGCGATGGCGAAGACGTCGGAGTCGAACTGGGCTCCCTCGTGCCGGGCACGCACCTGGGTGACCACCCCGGCGATCGTCACCGGCTCGCGGTCGGGCAGCTCCCGGCGGGTCACCACCACGTCGTCGAGCTGGAGGTAGCTGCCGGGGGAGACCGCCGTCCAGAACTGCAGGGGGGTGGCGTCGGCCGTGCCCAGCACCCGGCCGACCTCCTCGCCCGGGCCGTCGAACCCGTCGTCAGTCATCGGGCAACTCCGGTCGGCTGGTCGTCACGGTCGGGGCACACGTGGTGCATCCTGCCGCAGGAGTACGACAGGTTGCCACGCGACGCGGCGGACGCCACGCACCCGGCCGGCCACCCCGTCGCAGGGTGTCCGACCGAGCACGCTCAGTCGCGGGCGTACCGCAGCATCAGCGTGCCGTCGCCGGCGGCGAGCACGTGCCGCAGCGGCAGGTGACGCACCTCGCTGGGCTCCCCGGCGGTGATCCGTCCCGGGCCCGCCCCGGCGAGCAGCGGGGCGACGGTGAGGCAGACCTCGTCCACCAGGCCGGCGGCGGTGAGCGCGCCGAACAGCCGGGGCCCGCCCTCGCAGAGCAGCTCGTCGAAGCCGCGGCGGCGCAGCTCGGCCAGGCCCGCGGCGAGGTCTACCCGGTCGTCGCCGCAGCGCACCACGTCGGCGACGTCGGTCAGGCCGGGCGGCGCCGCCGCGTCGGACCGGGTGAGCACGACGGGCCGCGTCGGCGCGTCGGCGAACGCGGCCTGCGCCGGGTCGAGGTCGAGCGAGCCGGAGACGACCACCAGGGTCGGGTAATCGGGCAGGCCGCGCTCCCGGCGCCACGCCCGGCGCCGCTCGTCGAGCCGGACCGCACGGTAGCCCTCGTGCCGCAGGGTGCCGGCGGCGACGACGAGGGCGTCGCAGAGCATCCGCAGCAGGCCGAAGACGCGCTTGTCCGGCTCGCCGGAGAGCCCGGCGGAGTACCCGTCGACGGCGACCGCGCCGTCGACGCTCGTCACGAAGTTCACCCGCAGGTGGGGGCGGCCCGCTCGCCCGTAGCGCGCCGTGAGCGCGGCGTCGTCCAGCGGCTGCGCCGACGGGTCGGGCCAGAGCGCCGAAATCGGGATTCCGACGCTCATTCGCTGGCCGGACCGGTGACCGGAGGGGTGGGTCGGGGGGTACGGTGCTGGCAGTCGCACCAGTTCCGCCCCGGACAGTCGTCGTGCCGCCTCGCCCGGCACGCTCGGCAGATCATGCTCGCAGCCTATGCCGAGGAAGGATGGGACAGCATGCCGCGTCAGATCTTCCAGCTGAAGATTTCCCTGGCCGGGGTCCGGCCGTCCGTCTGGCGCCGGGTGCTCGTCCCGGGCGGCTACACGCTGGACCGGGTGCACCGGGTGGTGCAGCACGGCATGGGCTGGCGGGACTGCCACCTGCACTCGTTCGAGATCGAGGGCCGGCAGTACGGCGAGCCCGACCCCGACGGCGAGCTGGCCCTGCGCGACGAACTGGACGTCCGGCTCGACGCGGTGGTCGGCAAGGGCAGCCGGTTCCACTACACCTACGACTTCGGCGACTGGTGGGAGCACGACCTGGTGGTGGAGGACGCCTTCACCGCCGACCCCGACGAGCGTTACCCGTCCTGCCTGGACGGGGAGCGGGCGTGCCCGCCGGAGGACGTGGGCGGCCCGATCGGCTACCAGGCCCTGCTGGCCGCGCTGGCCGACCCCGGCCACCCCGAGCACCGGTCGATGCGGGACTGGGTGGGCGAGCGCTTCGACCCGGCCGCGTTCGACGCCGGCCGCGTCGCCACCCTGCTGCGTCGCTTCTGCTGAACGCCTCACCCCCGGCCGGCTCCGCATCGTGCGGCGGCGGCTGCGGTAACGATCTGGGAACGCTCCCATTCGTTCGTTGACACCCCCTGGCAGCCCCGACATGCTCGTGGGAGCGCTGCATGCCCCGCTGGCGTTCCCGTCGTCCGCCCGCGACACCGCGCGGGATCATGGAAGGTGCCGTCGCGTCGTGAGCAACCCCGCCACCCCGCCCGCCCTCGGCGTCCTCGACGACCGCACACCGCTGACCTTCCCGCCCGGCTTCCTCTGGGGCGCGGCGACCGCCGCGTACCAGGTCGAGGGCGCGGCGGCCGAGGGCGGCCGGACCCCGTCGATCTGGGACACCTTCAGCCACACCCCCGGGCGGGTGGTCGCCGGGCACACCGGCGACGTGGCCTGCGACCACTACCACCGCCTCGGGCCGGACGTCGCGCTGATGGCCGAGCTGGGGCTGCGGTCGTACCGGTTCTCGGTCTCCTGGCCCCGGGTGCAGCCCGGCGGGTCGGGCCCGGCCAACGCCGAGGGGCTGGACTTCTACCGCCGCCTCGTCGACGAGCTGCTGGCGCACGGCGTCGAGCCGTGGCTCACCCTCTACCACTGGGACCTGCCGCAACCGCTGGAGGACGCGGGCGGCTGGCCGGCCCGGGACACGGCCGCGCGGTTCGCCGACTACGCCACGCTGGTCGCCGACGCCCTCGGCGACCGGGTGCGCTACTGGACCACGCTGAACGAGCCGTGGTGCTCGGCGTTCCTGGGCTACGGCTCCGGGGTGCACGCGCCGGGCCGCTCCGACGGGGCGGACGCCGTCCGGGCCGGACACCACCTGATGCTCGGCCACGGCCTCGCCGTGCGGGCGCTGCGCGCGGCCCGGCCGGCCGCCGAGGTCGGGGTGACGGTCAACCTCTACCCGGTCACCCCGGCCAGCGACGCGCCCGCCGACGTCGACGCCGCCCGGCGCATCGACGGGCTGGCCAACCGGTTCTTCCTCGACCCGCTGCTGCGCGGGTCGTACCCGGCGGACCTGATGGCCGACCTCGCCCGGGTCACCGACTTCGGGCACGTGCGCGACGGAGACCTGGCGACCATCGCCACCCCGCTGGACCTGGTCGGCGTCAACTACTACAGCCGCCACGTCGTCGCCGCCCCGGTGGCGGGCGCCGAGCCGGAGCCGTACTGGCGGGCGCCGTCCTGCTGGCCCGGCAGCGAGGACGTCCGGTTCGTCACCCGGGGCGTCCCGGTCACCGACATGGACTGGGAGATCGACGCCCCGGGCCTGGTGGAGACGCTGCGCCGGGTGCGCGAGGAGTACACGGACCTGCCCCTCTACGTCACCGAGAACGGCGCGGCCTTCGTCGACGCGGTGGTCGACGGACGGGTCGACGACGTCGACCGGGTGGCGTACTTCGACGCCCACCTGCGCGCCGCGCACGAGGCGATCGAGGCCGGCGTGCCCCTGCGCGGATACTTCGCCTGGTCGCTGATGGACAATTTCGAATGGGCCTGGGGCTACACCAAGCGCTTCGGGATGGTCTACGTCGACTACGACAGTCAGGCCCGGATCCCCAAGTCCAGCGCCAGGTGGTACGCCGAGGTGATCCGACGCAACGGTCTGGCCGCACAATAGGCGAGGGCCAGCCAGCAACGGGCGGCCCCGGCAACCACCCGCCGAGGGCGGGGCCGGGGCCGGCCCGCCGTCGGAGGAGCAGACGATGACAACGCAGCGCACCCGGTCCCTCGGGCGCCCGACCCTCGACGCCGTCGCCGCCCGCGCCGGCGTCGGCCGCGGGACGGTCTCGCGGGTGGTCAACGGCTCACCGCAGGTGAGCCCCGAGGCGCGCGCCGCGGTGCAGCAGGCCATCGCCGAGCTGGGGTACGTGCCGAACCGCGCCGCCCGCGCCCTGGTCACCCAGCGCACCGACTCCATCGCCCTGGTCGTCTCCGAGTCCGGCGACCGGGTCTTCACCGAGCCGTTCTTCGCCGGCATCGTCCGGGGCGTCAGCTCGGGGCTGCTGGAGACCCCGCTGCAGCTCTGGCTCGCCATGGTGCAGTCGCCGGTCGAGCGGGAGCGGGTCGAGCACCACCTGACCAACCAGCACGTCGACGGGGTCCTGCTGCTGTCGCTGCACGACTCCGACCCGTTGCCCACCCTGCTGGCGGAGCGCGGCCTGCCCACCGTGCTCGGCGGGCGGCCGGCCCGGATGCTCCCGCCCGGCGCGCAGCCCGCGCACTACGTCGACGTGGACAACGTCGGCGGCGCCCGCCAGGCCGTGGAACACCTGGCTGGCCGGGGTCGGCGGCGCATCGCCACCATCGCCGGCCCGCAGGACATGGGCGCCGGCCTGGGCCGGTTGACCGGCTACAAGGAGGCGGTCGAGGCCGTCGGGGGCGCGGTCGACCCCGACCTGATCGCGTACGGGGACTTCAGCGAGGGCAGCGGGGCGGCCGGGATGCGCCGGCTGCTGGAGGTCTGCCCCGACCTCGACGCCGTCTTCGTCGCCTCCGACCTGATGGCGTTCGGCGCGCTGCGGGCGCTGCGCGAGGCGGGCCGGCGGGTGCCGGAGGACGTGGCGGTGGTCGGCTTCGACGACGCCCCGATCGCCCGGCAGTCCGACCCGCCGCTGACCACGGTCTTCCAGCCGGTGGAGGAGATGGGCCGGCAGATGGCCCGCCTGCTGGTCTCCCGCATCCGCGGCGACGAGCTCCCGTCCCCCCACATCCTGCTCGACACCCAGCTCGTCGAGCGCGCCTCCGCCTGAGCGGGTCGCGGCCGTCCCGCCTGACCGGGTCGCGGCCGCCCCGCCGTCTCCTTCTCGGCGTGTCTGCGACGCCCGGCGGGTATCCGGTCCGGCGCCTTTGGAGCTGAATCGTCTACGACATCACGGCGGTCCACCGGCTCCGTCAACCGGGCCGCCGTCCGTCCTCACTCGGCGGCTACGGGTGTCGGTCCGCCCCACTCGCCCGCCGCCCACTCGCCCGCGCCGCCGCGTAGGGCCGAGTGCGTCACTCGCACGCGCCGCCGCGTAGGGCCGAGTGCGTCACTCGCACGCGCCGCCGCGCAGGTTGCCGGCCGTCGGTGAATCGTCTGCGACATCAGCTCGAAAGGGCCGATGGGGCGGTACCCCCGCCGCCGCCGTCACCGCAAGGGCGCCGGTCGGCCCGCCCTCGCTCGGCCACCTGGTACGTCGGGCGAGCCCGGGGTCCGGCCGGCGGCGCTCGGTGGGGGTCAGTCCGACCAGCGGCGGAGTTCGCGCTTGGCGAGCGAGGCGCGGTGCACCTCGTCCGGGCCGTCGGCCAGGCGCAGGGTGCGGGCCTGGGCCCAGAGGGCGGCCAGCGGGGTGTCCTGGCTGACGCCGGCGCCGCCGTACGCCTGGATGGCCCTGTCGATCACCCACTCGGCCATCGCCGGCGTGGCGATCTTGATGGCCTGGATCTCGGTGTGCGCGCCCTTGTTGCCCACGGTGTCCATCAGCCAAGCGGTCTTGAGCACCAGCAGGCGGGCCTGCTCGATGCGCACCCGCGACTCGGCGATCCACTCGCGCACGACGCCCTGCTCGGCCAGCGGCCGGCCGAACGCGACCCGCTCGGTGACCCGCCGGCAGAGCAGCTCGAGGGCCCGCTCCGCCATGCCGACCAGCCGCATGCAGTGGTGGATCCGGCCGGGGCCGAGCCGGGCCTGGGCGATCGCGAAGCCGCCGCCCTCCGCCCCGACCAGGTTCTCCGCCGGCACCCGGACGTCGGTGAAGTCGATCTCGGCGTGCCCGCCGTGCGGGGCGTCGCTGTAGCCGAACACCGTCATGCCCCGGCGGACCGAGACGCCGGGAGTGTCCCGGGGCACCAGGACCATGCTCTGCTGGCGGTGCCGGTCGGCCCCCGGGTCGGTCTTGCCCATCACGATGAAGATCTCGCAGGCCGGGTCCATCGCCCCCGACGACCACCACTTGCGCCCGTTGATCACGTAGTGGTCGCCGTCCCGGACGATCCGGGTGGCGATGTTGGTCGCGTCCGAGGAGGCGACCTCCGGCTCGGTCATGCAGAACGCCGAACGGATCTCGCCCTCCAGCAGCGGCCGCAGCCAGCGCTCCTGCTGCTCCGGCGAACCGAACTCGGCGAGCAGCTCCATGTTGCCCGTGTCCGGCGCGGCGCAGTTGACCGCCTCCGGCGCGAGGTGCGGGCTGCGCCCGGTCAGCTCGGCCAGCGGGGCGTACTGGAGGTTGGTCAGCCCGGCACCGTGGCGCGGGTCGGGGAGGAAGAGGTTCCACAGGCCGCGCTTGCGTGCCTCGGCCTTCAGCTCCGCCAGCACCGGCGGCCGCGCCCAGGGGTCACCGGCGGCGGCGACCTGCGCGGCGTGCACCGGCTCGGCGGGATAGACGTGCTGCTCCAGGAACTCGGTCAGCTCGCCCCGCAGCGCTTGCGTGCGGGCGTCGTACGCGAAGTCCATCACCGCTCCCCGGCGGCGGTGAGCCCGTGCTCGACCAGCGGTGCCACCATGTCGCCGATCCGGTCGAAGCCCTCGCCGAGCGTCTGCCCGAGTGTGTGCCGGTAGTGGATGCCCTCGCAGATCACCGCGAGCTTGAAGCAGCCGAGCGCGACGTGCCAGTGCAGCGGCCCCACGTCGACGTCGCCGCGCCCGGCGTACCGCTCGATCAGCTCCGACCCGGTGGGGAAGCCGGCGCGCGGGCCGAGCCCGTCGGCGACCGGGTTGCCGGCCGCCGCGTCGCTGCCGCCGAGCACGTCCCAGTAGGTCAGCAGCAGCCCGAGATCGGCCAGCGGGTCGCCGAGGGTGGCCATCTCCCAGTCGAGCACCGACCGGACGGCCACCGGGTCGACGGTGGCGAGGAGGTTGTCCAGCCGGTAGTCGCCGTGCACGATCCGGCCCGCGTTGGCGCCCTCCGGCGCGGTGGCGGCGAGCAGGTCGCGCAGCTCCTCGATGCCGGGCAGCGGCCGGCTGCGGGAGCGGTCGAGCTGGCCGGACCAGCGGCGGACCTGCCGGGCGAGGTAGCCCTCCGGCCGGCCGAAGTCGCCCAGCCCCACCGACGCCGGCTCGACGGCGTGCAGGGCGGCGAGGGTGTCCATCATCGCCATCGCCAGCTCCCGGCGCTGGCCGGCGGTGAGCGGGTCCGTCTGGGCGCGGGTGCGGAACACCTCGCCGCGCACCCGCTCCATCAGGTAGAAGGGCGCGCCGATCACCTCGGGGTCAGCGCACAGCAGCAGCGCCCGCGGCACCGGCACGTCGGTCGGCGCCAGCGCGGAGATCACCCGGTGCTCCCGGGCCATGTCGTGCGCGGTGGCCAGCACGTGCCCGAGCGGCGGGCGGCGCAACACGAGCTCCTGCCCGCCGGCGTGCAGCAGGTAGGTCAGGTTCGACTTGCCGCCGGCGATCAGCCGGGCCCGCAGCGGACCGTCGGCCAGCTCGGGCCGGTGCCGCGCCAGGTAGCCGGCGAGCCGGGCCAGATCCAACCCCCGGGGCGAGGCGGCGGGGGCGGCGCCGTTCCCCGGCCCGTGCGCGTCGACGGCCGGCTCGGTCATCCGATTAGTTGATGGCAGCCCCGCCAGGTTGTCAAGGTCGGATGTGACCCCCGGGACATGCCGCCGCAACAGGGGGGAAACGGCCACGGGTCAGGCTGGTGCCCAGCCTGCCGGCCAGCGGTGCCGGCCCGCCGAGCGGAGGGTTCAGACATGTTGCTGCGAGTTCGGGTCACCCTGCCGGACCGTCCGGGCACGCTCGGCCAGGTGGCGCGCACCATGGGCGTGTCCGGCGCGGACATCGTCCAGGTGGTCGTCCTGGAGCGGCTCGGCGGGCGGGCGGTGGACGACTTCACCGTGGTCTGGCCGGGCGCGGCGCGGGTGGAGCGGCTGTTGGCCGGCCTGGCCGCGATCCCCGGGGTCCGGGTGGACGGGGTGTGGCGGGCGATCGGCGCGCCCACCACCACCGGGCAGGACGCCGAACTGCTGGCCCAGGTCGCGGCGAACCCCGCCGAGGGGGTGGCGACCCTGGTCGACGCCGTGCCCGGGCTGCTCGCCGCGGACTGGGCCGTGGCCGCGGCGGTGCCCGTGGACTGGGCCGCGCGGACCGGCACCACCGGGGAGGTGACCGTCGGCTACGCGAGCTGGCGCGCCCCCGTACCGCCGCGGCTGCCGGAGGTGACCCCGCTGCGCGCCCGGGCGATGACCGCGCCCGACGGGGAGCACTTCGCGGTCGCGCCGTTCGGCCGGGCCGGCCTGGTGCTGGTGGTGGCCCGCGAGCGCACCGGGACGCCGGCCGCGGCGGCGTTCCACGCCACCGAGGTGGACCGGCTGGCGCAGCTCGTCCGGGCCAGCGCGGTGATCCTCGGCGACCGGCTCGACCTGGTCGGGGCCCCGCCGGCGGTGGCGAACCCCTGAGCCCGGCCCGCCCGGTGGTGACTGTGGCGCAGGTCGCGGCGGCCGATCCGAGCCGTCACCGCAGGGCAACCGGCCCGCAACAGGCACCGGCGAGGGTCGTACGGGAGAAGGGGAGGCAACCATGACGCTGTGGCGGATCCGGGCGACCGTGGACGACCGGCCGGGCTATCTGTCGGTGCTCACGGCCAGCCTGGCGTTGCGCGGGGTCAACATCCTCGCCGTGCAGGTGCACACCACCGAGCGGGGGGCGGTCGACGACTTCCTGGTCGACGCGCCCGACACGCTCGCCGAGGCCGACCTCGTCGCCGCCGTGGAGCGGGGGCGGGGGCGGGACTGCTGGGTCGCCCGCAGCGAGGCGCGCGGGCTGGCCGACGAGCCCACCCGGGTGCTCGGCCTGGCCAACCGGCTGGTGCGGGACCCGGACGCGGCCGGAGAGGCGCTGCGCACCCTGCTCGGCGCGGACACGGTCACCTGGCGGCCCGCGCCGGCCGGCACCGGCGCCGGGATCACCGGCACCACCATGCTGCTCGCCGACCCGGGCGGGGGCTCGTTCGCGCTGCGCCGGGCCGCTCCCGGCTTCACCCCCGCCGAGTACGCCCGGGCCCAGGCGCTGGCGGAGCTGTCCGCCACCGTCGCGCGCCGGGCCGCCGAGCAGGCCACCCTGGTCCTGCCCGACGGCGCCGAGGCGGTCGTACGCCCGGCGGGCGCCGACGACCTGCCGGGCGTCGTCGAGCTGCACGAGGCCTGCTCGGCGCGCAGCCGGCACCGCCGCTACCTGGGTGGCGCGGCGATGCCCTCGGCGGCCCGGCTGCGCCGGCTGCTGGAGCCGGCCCAGGGCCTGACCCTGCTCGCCACGGCCGGCGGCGACGCCGGGCCGACGGAGACGGTGGTGGCGATGGCGAACCTGCTCGCCGAGGGCGACGAGGCGGAGGTGGCGCTGCTGGTCCGCGACGACTGGCAGCGGCGGGGGCTCGGCTCGGCCCTGCTGCGCCGGCTGGTCCGGCACGCCGATCAGGCCGGGTACGCGGCCCTGGTGCTGCACGTCCACGTGGAGAACGCCCCGATGCTGCGCACCCTGCGGCGGCTCGGCCGACCGATGCCGACCGAGCGCGACGGCGCCGTGCTCACCCTCACCGTCCCGCTCGCCGCCGGGGCCACCGTGGAAGGACGGGCACCTCGGTGACGCCCGGCAGCGGAATGCGGGGGTGACGGGAGGGCCCCCGGCCAACAGGATGCGTTGACGGAGGGCCCTTCCCCGCACCTCAGGTCGTCGGGTAGCTGCTGTAGTCGGGGAAGTTGCCGTAGAGGCGGCCGTCGCCGCCCACGGTGACCGCCTGCACCAGCAGGTCGCCGCCGACGAAGGCGCCCTTCCAGGAGGCGCCCCGACCGCCGAACGGCTCCTCCCGGTCGCCCCGCGAGCGCGGCTTGTTGATGCCCACCTTGAACGCCTGGAGGTCGACCGCCAACTTCCCGGCCAGCTCCTCGTCGTCGCAGGCGAGCGAGGCGACCAGCGCGCCGTTGGAGGCGTTCATGGCGGCCAGCAGTTCGTCGGTGGTGTCCACCACCACGATGGTGTCGACCGGGCCGAACGGCTCGGCGTGCATCAGCCGGGACCGGCCGGGCGGAGCCAGCAGCACCGACGGCGCCACGTACGCGGAGGTGTCCTGCCCGTCCAGGAACGGCGCGTTGTCGAGCTTGCCCCGGTGCAGCGGGATCGCGCCGCCGCGTACCGCCTCGTCGACCTTGCGGCGCAGCTCGTCGGCCTTGGCGGCGCTGATCAGCGGACCGAAGTCCAGCTCGGGCAGCGGGTCCCCGGCGGTCCAGTCGGCGCCGACGGCGAGCGGGTGTCCGAACCGGACCGAACGCACCACCGGCAGGTACATGTCGAGGAACTCGTCGACCAGGTCCCGCTGGACCACGAAGCGCGGGTACGCGGTGCAGCGCTGCTTGCCGTACTCGAAGCCCTTCTTGAGGTGCCCGGCGAGCAGGTCCCACTGCGAGAAGTTCCAGATGCCCCAGGCGTTGAGGCCCTCCTGCTCGATGAAGTGCCGCTTGTCGGAGTCGAGCAGGGCGGCGGCGACCTTGCCGCCGTTGGAGCGCCCGCCGACGAACGCCACCGCGCCGATCTCCGGCGCCCGGACGAGGACCTCGGACAGCTCCTCGCCGCCGCCGGAGACCAGGGCGGCGGGCAGCCCGGCGCGGCGCATCAGCGCGTGCGCGACGGTGAGGCAGACCGCCCCGCCCTGGGACGGGGTCTTGGCGATGACCGCGTTGCCGGCGAGCAGCTGCACCAGCTCGGCGTGCACGAGCACGCTCATCGGGTAGTTCCACGACGCGATGTTGCTGACCGGGCCGGGCAGCGGCTCCCGGCCGTCGGCGAGCATCCGGTCGATCTCGCCGACGTACCAGCGGACGCCGTCCAGCGCCCGGTCCACGTCGGCGCAGGCCAGCCGCCACGGCTTGCCGATCTCCCAGACCAGCAGCAGGGCGAGCAGGTCGCGGTGGGCGGTGAGGGCGTCCAGCGCGTCGGTGACCCGGGCCTTGCGCTCGGCGAGCGGGGTGTCGGCCCAGGCGCGGTGCGCGGCGGCGGCGTGCGCGACCGCGGCGCGCGCGGTCTCCGCGTCGAGGCGGGCCAGGTTGACCAGGACGGTGTTGTCGACCGGGGTGCGGACCGGGCTGGGCGTGCCCACCGGGTGCCAGTCGCCGCGCACGAGGTTGTGCAGCGTGGTGACGCCGTCGACCGGGGGGCCGAACGCCTCCGGCGCGGCGGCCACCGCGCGGGCGAGGGTGTCGGACCAGGCGGTGCCGTCGGCGAGTCGTAGAGCCATCGCGTTCTCCTCAGGGTTGGCCGGGGGAGCGGCGGCGTCGATGGCACCGCTGGTGTCGCGTACTGTCGCGCGCCGGAAAGCGGCGCGGCAACAGTACGTTCGTATGCCGGAACGCCCGGCCCGCGCCCGGCCGGCCGTGGCGCGACCTACCGGCCCCCGACCGCAGCTCTGAGCTGGTCGTACGCGGACAAACGATCCATTGACTTAGATGATGTGATGAATGTCCGGGCGGCGTCGACCGGCCTGCCGTCGGTGGCTTCGGAGCCGGCCGACGCCGGGCCGGTCGGCCGGGCGCGAGCGGCTCCGACGGACCGACGCGCTGGCCGTCGGGTCGGGACGTGGCGTCGGCCGACGGGCGCCACGGCGGCCGGGCGGTCGAAAAGGCGACCGGCCGCCGGACGAGGTGTCCGGCGGCCGGTCGGGCGTCAGGTGGGTCAGCTGGTGAAGGTGACGTTGTCGCGCCGGCGGCGCAGCATCAGCAGCGCGCCGCCGCCGATCAGGGCGAGGCCGCCCAGCGCGATGCTGGTGGTCGCCACGCCGGTCAGCGGCAGGCCGCCCTCGTCCTCGTCGTCGCCGCCACCGCTGCCGCCCGTGCTCTCCGACGGCGTGACGGACGTCGACGGCGAGACCGACTCCGACGGCGAGACGGACCCGCCCGGGGAGGTGGACTCCGACGGGGACACCGACGTCGAGGGCGACACCGAGGTCGACGGCGACGGGGAGGTCGACGTCGTGGGGGTCGGGCTCGGGGACTGCGTCGAGGTGGTGCCGGCGCAGGTGTGGCTCAGGTTGAACTTGTCGGCGGTGCCGCTGATGGTGGCGCTGCCGTCCAGCAGGGTCCAGCCGGCCGGGGTGAACACGTAGGCGTGGATGACCCGGCCGCCCGCGGAGTAGAGGTGGTCGGGGTAGGCGTCGGAGGCGTCCGGCACCTTCACGGTCACCGGGCCGGTGCCGTTGTCGAAGGTCAGGGTGAGGCTCTCGAAGCTTCCGGACTTCGCGCCGCCGGGAAGCACGAAGTGCCACCCGTCCTGCCCGGCCGTGAGGCCGTCGAAGCGCTCGTCCTCGCACTCCTGCGTGGAGAAGCCGCTGGCGGTCTCGTCCTTGTGGTCGGGGTTGATCTGGATGGTGCTCGACGCCCAGGCCGGGGTGGCGAGTGCGAGACAGGCCGTGGCGGCGACTGTGGAAACGGCCGCGCGCGCCACGCGCCGACGGTGTGCCATGAGGGCTCCTCTGGAGTTGATCGAGGGGACAGCACATGATCGCACGCCGCGTGACGGTCGTGGACATCGGTCTATCGGATTGAGCTGCGGCGACGCGGCAGGATCGAGCGGCTCGGCGTCGAAATTCCGCACTTCCCTCAGGCGTGTCGACGTAACGCGATCGGCCCCGCGGACGCTCCGGCCCGCCGGGGCCCGGTCCATCCTGGCGGTCGTCACGGCACCCACACCGGCCCGGGCCCCGGCCCGCCGGGCTCTCGGGCGGCACCCCTGCGCCGTCCCCTGAGGCTCGCCGGTCGAGCGGATCTTGGACGGTTCCCGTTCGCGACGCGCGGGAACCGTCCAAGATTCACTTCACGGGCCGCCAGCCGCCTGGTCGAACGCCAGCCAGTCGAGGGCGTCGGCCCCGTCGGCGGGAGGGGCGGGCCACATCCGTCCCACCCTCGCCGCCCGCCCGGCCCTGCGCCGCCGGATCCCCGACCGCCGGCCCGCGGATCGTGGACAGCTTCCGTTCCCGAGGACGGTAACTGTCCAGGATTCGGGGCATCCCCTCCACGTGGAGCTGGTGACGGTGGGGCACGGGGCGGCGGACCGGACGCGGCTGGGCGAGCTGCTCGCCGGCGCCGGGGTCGCCCTCGTCGTGGACGTGCGGCGGTTCCCCGCGAGCCGCACCAACCCCGACGTCCGCCGGGAGGAGTTGGCACGCTGGCTGCCGGCGGCCGGGATCGACTACCGCTGGGAGCAGCGCCTCGGCGGGCGGCGGCACACCCCGGCCGGCGCCGCCGAGCCGGACAACTGGTGGACCGTCGCCGCCTTCCGGGCGTACGCGGCGTACACCCGTACCGCCGACTTCCGGGCGGCGCTGGACGCGGTGCTCGCGGACGCGGCGGCCCGGACCACGGCGGTCATGTGCAGCGAGAGCGTCTGGTGGCGCTGCCACCGGCGGCTGATCGCCGACGTGGCCGCGCTGGGGCGCGGCGTGCCGGCGGTTCACCTGATGCCCGACGGGCGGCTCGCCCCGCACCGGCCCGCCGCAGGTGCCCGCCGGCTCGGCGGCGGAGACCTCGTCTGGGACGGCTGAGAAACTTCTCCACCGGACCCACCCGTCGGGGCGTCGCCGCGCGTGGTCCTGATCGGGAGGTGGGGTGTGGACCCTGAGGAGTCGTTCCGCGCGTACGTGTCGGGGCGCATCGCGGCGCTGTCCCGCGCGGCGTGGCTGCTGACCGGCGACCGCCACCAGGCCGAGGACCTCGTCCAGCTCACCCTGGTGCGGGTCGCCAGGCACTGGGAGCGGATCAGCGGGTCGGGCGACCCCGACCCGTACGTGCGGCGCACCATGTACAGCCAGCACGTGTCGCTGTGGCGGCGCCGGTGGCGGGGCGTGGACCTGCACGCCGAGCCGCCGGAGCAGGCTCTGCCGGACGGCAGCGCCGACGTCGCCCGCGCCCTGGTGGTGCGGGCCGCGCTGGCCCGGCTGGCGCCCCGGCAGCGGGCCGTGCTGGTGCTGCGCTTCTACGAGGACCTCACCGAGGTGGAGACGGCCCAGGTGCTCGACTGCTCGGTCTCCACGGTCAAGAGCCAGACCCGGGACGCGCTGGCGCGGCTGCGTACGCACGCTCCCGAACTGGCCGAGCTGGTCGGCGCGACGGCGGGGGAGGCGTGATGGGCGAGGAGCTGCGGAACGTGCTGCGGGATCTGGGCGAGCGGATGCCACCGGTCCGGCTGGGCGACGACCCGTGGGCGGCGGGACGGCGGCTACGGCGGCGGGCGCGCCGGCGGACTGCCGTGGTGTCGCTGGTGGCGGTGCTGGCCTGCGCTCTCGGCGTGCCGGTGACGCTCGGCACCGTCGAGCAGCGGTCGATGACGGGCTCCGTGCCCGACGCCGTGCCGCGCCAGATCGGGGTGCCGTACATGTGGCAGGCGACCGTCGAGCAGGATCCGCCCGGCCGGGCGTCGCTGCTGTTCAGCGGCGGCGACCGCCTCGGCCTCCGCGGCATCGACCCGATCGACCACGAGGGCAAGGTGGCGGTGCTCGGCATGGGCGGGAAGTACCGCACGCTGCTCTACGGCGACGCCGAGCGCAGCGCCGGGGTCGACGTGCTGCTCTCTCCGGACAGCCGGTACGTCGCGGACGGTTCCGCCGACGGGTGGGTCCACGTGACCGACCTCATCACCGGCGACCGGCGGTCCTTCGCCGGCGGGGCGGACAGCACCTGCTGCACCACGCCGGTCGCCTGGGCCCCGGGCGGCGACGCCCTGCTCGTGCTGCACCACCAGGACGGCGACCCGGACGGCGACGGGGTGCGCCCCAGCCGGCTGCTCCTGCTGGACCTGGCCACCGGCGCCAGCCGCCGGGTGGGGGGCGACCTCGGCGACCGGTGGAGCCTGCGCACCGGGTCGCTGGCCGCGTTCTCCCCGGACGGCACCCGCATCGCCGTCGACGCCGGCGGCGAGCTGATCATGCTGGACCGCGCCGGCACCGTCGCCTGGTCCCGCGAGCTGGGGCCGGACGAGCGGCTCGCCGGGGTCGGCGCGTTCACCCCCGACGGCTCGGCGGTCGCCGTCTTCCGTCTCGACGGCTGCCAGAGCATGTGCGACGCCGACCAGCGGGCCGCCCGCACCTGGCGGACCGGCTACGTCGACGCGGCGACCGGCCAGGACGGCACCGGCCCCGCCGTGCCCCCGACGCAGGGGCAGGCCCTGCGGGCGCTGGGCTGGAGCCACGGCCGTGCCCTGGTCGCGCTCCGGTACGCCCCGGAGCCCGGCATGATGATGGGGGAGAGCAACGAGTGGGACGACACCGGCTACCGGGAGACCGGCCACGTGCAGTTGGTGTCGCTGGTCCCCGACGGGCGCGTCCAGGTGCTGCTCGACCCGCCCGACGGCGTGCGGGCGATGGACGTGGCGCGCCACCTGATGGAGGCCGGCCGGTTCGGCGGCCCGGCTGACGACCCGCGTCCATTCCCGGCCCGGCCGCTCCTCCTGCTGCCGGCCGTGCCGGTGCTGCTGCTGGTGGTCGGTGGGGCCGTCGGGGCGCTGCTGTGGTGGCGCCTGCGCCGGCGCCGGGCGGTCAGTCGGTGAGCTCGTCGGCGAGCAGGTCCATCAGCAGCCCGTCGTGCCAGCGGCCGTCCTCGCCGCGCTCGTAACGGCGCAGCACGCCTACCGGCCGGAAGCCGACCTTGGCGTAGCTGCGCACGGCCGGGGTGTTCGCCGCCGCCGGGTCGATGGTGAACCGGTGGTGCCCGTACGCCTCGACCAGGTGCCGGACCAGGGTGCGGATGGCGTCCGGCCCGAGCCCCCGGCCGTGCACCGACGGGTCCAGGAAGACGTCCAGGCTGGCGTGCCGGTAGTCCGGGTCGTCCTCGGCGTACCACTGGATGGCGCCGACCACCCGGCCGTCGTGTTCGATCGCGTACACCGACAGGTCGTCGTCGGCCAGGTCGGCCCGCACGGCCGCGGCGAGGTCGTCGCCGCCGCGCCACCAGCGCCGCACCTGCGGGGTGGCGCGGATCGCGGCGAGCGCCGGCACGTCGGCCGCGGTGGCCGGACGCAGCGTGACCGCCCTGCCCCGCAGCATCCCTCAGCCCCGGATCTCGCCGTGCTCGACGCAGACCGCCGCCCAGCCGACCGGCAGCACCTGCACCTTCATCCGGCGGCGGCACCGCGCGCAGTACCGCGGCGGCTCCAGCTCGCGCGCCGCCCGGCAGGCCGCGTGGGCGCCGGCGCCGGCCGGCTCCCCGCACCGGTCGCACCACGGGTCGGGGGCCACCCCGCCGCCGGCCGCCGGCACCGCGTCGCGCGCCGTCGTCGGCACGCGCGCCGCGTCGCCCGCCGGCACCGGGACGCGCGCCGCGTCGCTCGTCGTCACCGGGCGCTCACAGCGTCGCGGAGAGCGCCTTGACCGGCATCTTCAGGTCGTCGAGCAGCTCGAGATCCGCGGTCGCCGGCCGGCCCAGGGTGGTCAGGTAGTTGCCGACGATCACCGCGTTGATGCCACCCAGCAGGCCGTCGCGGGTGCCCAGGTCACCGAGGGTGATCTCCCGGCCGCCCGCGTACCGCAGGATGGTGCGCGGCATCGCGAGCCGGAAGGCGGCGATCGCGCGCAGCGCGTCCTTGCCCTCCACCACCGGGCGGTCGCCCAGCGGGGTGCCGGGCCGGGGGTTGAGGAAGTTCAGCGGGACCTCGTGCGGGTCCAGCTCGGCGAGCTGCGCGGCGAACTCGGCCCGCTGCCCCACCGTCTCGCCGAGGCCGAGGATGCCGCCACAGCAGACCTCCATGCCGGACTCGCGGACCATCCGCAGCGTCTCCCAGCGCTCCTCCCACGAGTGCGTGGTGACCACGTTCGGGAAGTAGGAGCGGCAGGTCTCCAGGTTGTGGTTGTAGCGGTGCACGCCCATGTCGACCAGCTCGTCGACCTGCTCCTGGCTGAGCATGCCCAGGGACGCGGCCACCTGGATGTCGACCTCGGCCTTGATCGCGGCGACGCCCTCGCGCATCTGCTTCATCAGCCGGGCGTCCGGACCGCGTACGGCGGCCACGATGCAGAACTCCGTCGCACCGGTCGCGGCCGTCTGCTTCGCCGCCTCGACCAGCGACGGGATGTCCAGCCAGACCGAGCGCACCGGCGAGGTGAACAGGCCGGACTGCGAACAGAAGTGGCAGTCCTCCGGGCAGCCGCCGGTCTTCAGCGAGACGATCCCCTCGACCTCCACCTCGGGGCCGCACCAGCGCATCCGTACCTCGTGGGCGAGCTGGAGAGCGGCGGGCAGGTGCTCGTCGGGCAGGTTCAGCACGGCGAGGACGCCGGCCTCGTCGAGACCGACGCCGTTCTCCAGCACCTGGGTTCGGGCCTGGTCGAGGATCTCTGGCATGGCTCGTACCCTACAAGGCCGCCCGGCCGGGAGAAACGGCCAGCGTGTCGGGCCGACGGCGCCGGGGTGGACGCGCCGGGCCAGGTCCGACGGGTGGTAATTTCGCCCGGCGGAAGCAGCCGACGACGGTCGGCACGGGCGGCGTGGGGGTGACGGTGGCGGACTGGCTGGCGGCGCTCGACCGCCGCGCCGAGCTGCGCGCGAAGGCGGGGCTGACCCGCACGCTGCTGCCCCGGGCCGCCGGCGACGCCGTGGTCGACCTGGCCGGCAACGACTACCTCGGCCTGGCCACCCACCCCGAGGTCACCGCCGCGGCGGCGCGGGCGCTGTCCGCGTACGGGCTGGGGGCCACCGGGTCGCGGCTGGTGCGCGGCTCCACCGACGCGCACCACGCGCTCGAGGACGCCCTCGCCGACTGGCTCGGCACCGACCGCGCGCTCGTCTTCTCGTCCGGCTACCTGGCCAACCTCGGGGCGGTCCGGGCGCTCGTGCGGCCGCGTACGCTCCTCGTCTCCGACGCCCACAACCACGCGTCGCTGATCGACGGCTGCCGGATCTCGGGCGCGGAGACGGTGGTGACGCCGCACGCCGACGTGGCGGCGGTGGCCGCCGCGCTCGCCGCCGCGCCGGGCCGGCCGGCGGTGGTCGTCACCGAGTCGGTCTTCTCCGTCGACGGCGACCTCGCCCCGCTGGCCCGGCTGCACGCCGTCGCCCGGGAGCACGGCGCGCTGCTGCTCGTCGACGACGCGCACGCCCTCGGAGTGACCGGCCCGGCGGGCGCCGGGGGCGTCGCCGCCGCCGGTCTCGCCGGCCAGCCCGACGTGGTGGTCACCGCGACCCTGTCCAAGGCGCTCGGCGGCGCGGGCGGCGTGGTCGCCGGGCCGGCCGCGCTCGTCCGGCACGTGGTCGAGACCGGGCGGACGTTCATCTTCGACACCGCGCTGCCCCCGGCGGTCGCCGCCGGCGTGCACGCCGCCGTCGGGCTGGCCCGCGCCGGCGACGACCTGCGCGCGGAGCTGACCGAGCGGGCCGCCCTCGCGGTACGCCGGCTGACCGCCGCCGGCCTGGCCGTCTCCGACCCCGACGGCGCGGTCGTCTCGGTCACCGCGCCAGGACCCGAGGCCGCGACCGCGTGGGCGGCCGACTGCCGCGACCGGGGCGTCGCCGTCGGCTGCTTCCGCCCTCCGTCCACCCCGGACAGCCGGTCCCGGCTGCGACTCACCATCGGCGCGGGGGTGCCCCGGCGGGACTTCGAGCGGGCCCTGGAGGTCATCGTGGAGTGTGCACCGTGAGCGCGAGGAGTGAGCCGGTTTTGCGAGCCCCGCAGTCGCGAACCGAGGTGGCACCGTGAGCGCGAGGAGTGAGCCGGTTTTGCGAGCCCCGCAGTCGCGAACCGAGGTGGCACGGTGACCACGCCGTGGCGGGGGCCGGTGCTGGTGACCGGCACCGACACCGAGGTCGGCAAGACCGTGGTGACGGCGGCGATCGCGGCCGCGGCGCAGGCCGCCGGCCTGCGCGTCGCGGTGGTCAAGCCCGGCCAGACGGGTACGGCCACCGGCGAGCCCGGCGACGTCGACTCCGTCACCCGGCTGGCCGCCCCGCTGACGGGCCGCACCCTGGCCAGCTTCCCGGATCCGCTCGCCCCGCTGGCCGCGGCCCGGGTCGCCGAGCTGGAGCCGCTGGAGCTGTACACCGCCGTCGACGCGGTCCGCGAGGAGGCCGAGAAGCACGACCTGGTGCTGGTGGAGGGCGCGGGCGGGCTGCTCGTACCGATGGGGCTGCGGCCGTCGGGGGAGCCCTGGACGGTGGCCGACCTGGCGGTCTCGCTGGGCTGCCCGGCCGTGGTGGTGGCCCGGGCGGGGCTCGGCACCCTGAACCACACCGCGCTCACCCTGGAGGCCCTGGAACGCCGGGCGGTGCCGGCGGGCGTGGTGATCGGCGCGTGGCCGGCCGACCCGGAGCTGGTGCACTGGGCCAACCTCACCGATCTGGTGCCGCACCTGCTGGGCGCCCTGCCGGCCGGTGCCGGCGCGATGGACCCGGGGGTGTTCCGGCGGTCCGCGCCCGGCTGGCTCACTCCGGCGCTCTACGGGGTGCTCGACGACTGGCGTGCCTGGGCCGACGAGATGTGAGCACCTGACTTTCGTCGGTGCCCGCCCAGGTCGGGCGTGGGTAGCCTGGCCGCCGTGGAGAGCTGGTGGCCCGCGCGCGCGGGCGGCGGACGCGAGGCTCGGGCGGGCGTCCGGCGGTGGACCGGTGACCTGTTCCTGTGGCTGGTGACCGCCGCCCCGATCGGGTACGCGGGCGTCACGCCGCCGCACTCCGGGCGGGCCTTCGCCCTGACGGTCGGCGCGCTGCTGCTGCTCGCCGCGGCGGTCGCGGTGAGCCGGCGGTGGCCGGTCGCCGCCCTGGTGGCGGTGGTGCTCGGCTCGTTGCTGGACGGCAACTTCCTCTTCGCGATCCCGGTGTTCAGCTACCTGGCCGGCCGCCGCAGCGCCACCGCCGTGCCGGCCGCCCTCGCCTTCGGCGCGATCGCGGCCGGCGGCACCGCGCTCAACCTGGGGCTGCTCGGCACCGGCGCGGCCACCTGGTTCCTGCTCGCCTCGGTGCTGCTCTTCGCCGGGGTGTTTCCGTGGCTCGTCGGGCGGTACCGGCGCCAGCAGGCCGCCCTGGCCGACGCCGGCCGGCGGCACGCCGAGGCGAGGGACCGCGAACAGCGGGGCGCCGCGGAGCGGATCCGGCTGCGGGAACGGGCCCGCATCGCCCAGGAGATGCACGACTCGCTCGGGCACGACCTGAGCCTGATCGCCCTGCGCGCGGCCACCCTGGAGGTCACCGACGACCTCGCCCCCGCGCACCGGGCCGCCGCCGGCGAGCTGCGGGCCAGCGTCGCGGCCGCCACCGAACGGCTGCACGGGATCATCGGGGTGCTCCGGGACGAGGGCGGGGCGGCCACGACCCGGCCGGCCGACGAGACCGTCGCGGACCTGGTCGACGGGGCCCGGGAGGCCGGCATGGCGGTCGACGTGGACCCACCGGGCGGGCTGCCGGACCTGCCGGCAGCCACCGCGCGCACCCTGCACCGGGTGGTCCGGGAGGCGCTCACCAACGCCGCCCGGTACGCGCCCGGCGCGGCGGTCACCGTCAGCCTGGCCCGCGACGACGACCGGGTCGAGGTGTCCGTCGTGAACGCGCCGCCACCGGCCGGGCCGCTGCCCGGCCCGCCGTCCAGCGGTTCCGGCCTGCTCGCCCTCACCGAGCGGGTCCGCCTCGCCGGTGGTGCCCTGACGGCCGGTCCCCATGGTGGTGGCGGTTTCGCCGTCCGCGCCCGGCTGCCGGTGGGTGGCCTCCCCGGCGTCGACGCCCTCCTGCCGCCCAGCGCCGCCCTCGGTCCGGGCGACGCCTCCGGTCCCGGTGGCGGCCCTCGGCCGGGCGAGGCCGAGCGGCGGCTGCGCGACGCCCGCCGGCGGGTCCGGCGCAGCCTGCTGACGGCGCTCGGCGCCCCGGCGGGCCTCGCCCTCGTCCTGTCGCTGGTCTACTACCCGGTCGCCACGGCCGGAACGGTGCTCGACGCGGAAGCCTTCGCGCGGATGCCCCTCGGCGCGGAGCGCGCCGCGCTGACCGGGCTGCCCCGGCGCCAGCTCGACCCTCCCGCCGAGCCGGCGCGGCCCGGCTGCGAGCACTACACCGACGGCAACTTTCCCCTGGCCGAGCCGACCTGGCGGCTCTGCTTCGCCGACGGCCGGCTGGTCAGCAAGGAGCGGATCAACGGATGAACGCCGACACGGGCGGCCCGGTGCGGGTCGTCCTCGCCGACGACGAGGCGATGATCCGGGCCGGTGTCCGGGCCATCCTGGCCACCGACCCGGGGATCGAGGTGATCGGCGAGGCCGCCGACGGCCGGGCCGCCGTGGACCTCGTCCTGGCGCACCGGCCCCGGGTGGCGCTGCTGGACATCCGGATGCCCAGGCTGGACGGGCTCAGCGCGGCCGCCGAGATCCGCCGCCTCGTGCCGGAGACCGCGACGGTCATGCTGACCACCTTCGGCGAGGACGACCACGTGGCCCGGGCGCTCGGGCACGGGGCCAGCGGATTCCTGCTCAAGGCCGGCGACCCGCGCGAGCTGATCGCCGGGGTGCACGCCGTCGCGGACGGCGGCGCATATCTGTCGCCGCGGGTGGCCCGCCGGGTGATCGAGCTGGGCGGGGACCGGGTGGCCCGCCGGCCGGTGGCGCGGGACCGGCTCGCCGGGCTGACCGAGCGGGAGCGGGAGGTGCTCGCGCTGGTCGGGGCGGGACTGTCCAACGCCGAGATCGCCCGCCGGCTGTACCTGGTCGAGGGTACCGTGAAGAGCTATCTGACCAGCATCTTCACCCGGCTGGAGGTACGCAACCGGGTGCAGGCGGCGATCCTCGCGTACGAGGCGGGGCTGGTCGAGCCCACCGGCTGACCGTCCAGCAGCGTCGACGGCCGGCGCGGGTCCGGCGGCCCCGCCACCGGGCGGCTTCGCCCGGCTCCTGAGGGAACAGCGGGGTGACCATGAGGCTGCGCGGAGCACGGTCAGCGTGAGCGCCGCGCCGGGCCGGGGCGCCGCCACGGCGGCGGATCAGCGGCGGCGGACGACGAAGGCGTCGGGCATCCGGAACGTGAGGTTGTCGGGGCACCACGGCTCGCGGACGACGGTGACCCCGTCCAGCAGCGGGGCCGTCTCGCCGACCACCACCGCCGCCTCCATCCGGGCGAGCTGGTCGCCGACGCAGCGGTGCGCGCCCGCCCCGAAGGCCAGGTGCCGGCGGGATCCGCGCTGCCCGGGCCGGAACTCGTCGGGCGCGTCCACGGCGGCCGGGTCCCGGCCGGCGCGGGCCAGCCAGAGCACGATGCCGGTGCCCGCCGGCACCGCCGTCCCGCCCAGCGTGGCGTCCACCGCGGCCACCCGTCGCCAGGTGACGATCGGCGGCTCCAGCCGGAGCCCCTCCTCGACCACGTCGGCGACCGCGACGGTGCCGGCCCGCAGGCCGGCCAGCACGGCCGGCTCGCCGGCCAGCCGGTGCAGCAGCAGGGTGAGGAACTGCGACGTGGTCTCCTGGCCGGCGACCAGCAGGAAGAACAGCGCGCCGACCACCACGTCGGGCGGGTGCCCGGCCGCCCGCAGCGACCCGGCCAGCCCGCCCCCGGTCTCGGCGAACTCCCGCAGCACCCGGTGGAACCGGCCCACCTCGGCCGCGAGCGCCGACTGGCGGTCGGCGTCCAGCGGCGCCCAGAACAGTTCCAGCGCCGCGCGGGCGAACTCCTTCACGGCCCCGACCGGCGCGTCGGGCAGCTCGACCAGCCGGGCCAGCACCAGCAGCGGCAGGTCGGCGGCGAGTTCGGCGTAGAGGTCGACCGGCGTGCCCGCGTCCAGGGCGGCGCCGATCGCGGTGAGGCGCTCCCGGACCAGCCCGGCCAGCCAGGGCCGCTGCGCGGCGACCCGGGTCGGGTGCAGGGCCTCGGCGACGATCGCCCGGATCCCCGGGTGGCTGGCGCCGCCGTTGTTCGCCAGGGTCGGCGGCAGCCGGAACCGGTGCCCGGCCAGCACCCGCAGGGCCGCCACCGGGATCGGGGTCACCGCGTCCAGCGCGTTGTCCGGCCGGTAGGTCGCCGGGTCGGTCAGCACCTCCCGGACCAGCGCGTGCCGGGTCACCACCAGGTGTTCGACACCCACGTGGTCGGCCACCCGGGCCACGTCCGGCCAGTGCGCGTCGGTGGTCTGCGCCCAGCTCCGGAACAGCACGCCGACACGCTATCGGGCGGCTCCCGGCAGCCCGGCCCGCAACTGCCACACCGTGGTGCGCTTCACCCGTACGCTCTCCAGCGTCTCGGGCACCGGCACGTCATAGGCGGCCAGCTCGTCGAAGCGGTCGCGGGGCAGGAACGCCCGGCCGGGATCGCCCACCAGCACGTCGGCCCCGGCGCGGGCGGCCCGGAGCAGGAAGCGCAGCACCCGGTTGGCCATCGCCTCGCTGTAGAACACGTCCCCGGCGAACACCACCTCGGCCCCGCCGGCGTCGCCGTCGAGGATGTCGCCGAGCTCCGCGTCGACGCGTACCCCGTTGGCCTCGGCGTTGACCGCCACGGCCGCGACGGCCAGCTCGTCGATCTCCACGGCGCGGACGGCGGCGGCGCCGGCCCGCGCGGCGGCGATGGCGACGAGGCCGGAGCCGGCGGCGAGGTCGAGCACCCGGCGGCCGGCGACCAGCTCGGGATGGTCGCTGACGTACCGGGCCAGCGCCTGCCCGCCGGCCCACGCGAAGGCCCAGAACGGCGGCGGCTGCGCGCTGCGGAACTCGCCCTCGGTCAGCTCCCACAGCCCGATGGCGTCGTCCGCCTGGTGCAGCCGCACCTCGGGGACGAAGGCGACCGGGGCGAGGCGGGCGTGCAGGCGGACGAAGGCGGTCGAAAGGTCGGACACGCCGCTGATTGTCTCCCGTCGCCCCGTCCCGGCGTGGCGCGGGGCGACGGCGACCGTGACCTGCCGCACCGGGACCGGCGGTCGCCCGTCGGGGCCGGCCGGCACGCCGACCGGCCCCGACGGACGGTCACTTCGAGAACGCCTGGAACTCGGCGATGCGCACCTGCGTACGCGCCGGGCTGGCGGTCGCGCAGTCGGTGGTGGTCGCCGGGTCGTCGTCCTGCTCGCCCGCGTAGTCCGGCCCGCCGGTGCACTGGCTGGCCAGGACCTCCAGCCGCAGGTGCGTGGCCAGCGTGGTCGGCACCGCGAACTCGCGCAGGTTGATGTCCCGCACGTACGCCCGGTACGCCCCACCCGGGAACGCGTCCGCCGCGCTGGTGTGGATCCGCTGCCAGTTCGCCGGATCCGCGCAGTCCGTGGTCTTCGCGTTGCAGGCGGACACCGCGAACGACCGCAGCGCGCTGAGCGAGTTCTGGCTGCCCGGGTCGGCGTCGCCGGAGATCGCCGGGCGCAGCATCGCGCTGACGTTGACCCGCTTCACGACCTGCGGCGCGTCGCCGGGCAGCGCCACGGTGACCTGCTTGCCGGCCACCCCGTCGAGGGACGCCCAGTTGGTCGCCTCGGTGTCGTCGGCGATCCGGTCCAGGTTGACCCCGTCGCCGGTGATCGTCGCGCCGGAGGCGGTGGACGCCAGGTTGCGGCTCATCCGCAGGTCGACGTACCCGTCCTTGCCGGCCTCGGCTTCCACGGTGAGCCGTTGGTGGCCGAAGCCGGGCGCGACGGCGAGCAGTTGGTACGCGCCGGGCACCAGCTCGACCCGGTCCGGCAGCGCCGTCGCCGGGTCGGTGTCGGCCACCGGGACCGCCCGTGCCTCGTACGCCCCGACGTACACCCGGATCGGCGCGTCGGCGCTGTCGCCCTTGGGGCGGAGGGTGAGCACGGCGTTGTCGGCGCCGGGGGCGGCGAAGCTCGGCGTCGGGTCGGTGTCGGAGGCGCCGTTGGTGGCGGCGTCCCGGCCCATCCCGGAGCGGGCGAACTCGGCCCAGATCAGGTCCTGGTTGGCGCCGCCGAAGCGGAGCAGGTCGGCGGTGAGCATGTTGTCCCGCATGTCGAGCATGCTGACCTGGCTGGCCGCCTGGAGCAGGAACGAGTCGAAGACCAGCTGCGACCAGCGCCGGTTGCCGGGGCACTGCTCGACCGGCACCCTGCCCTGCGCGCAGTCGAGCTGCCGCTGCGGGGTGCCGAGGCCGTACTTGGCGACCAGGGCCGCCCGGACCCGGAAGTTGGTCGCGCTCCAGATCTCGCCGTCGGCGTGTACGGCGGGACCGCCCGTGTTGTAGCCGACGTCGGAGTAGTTCAGCGGGCTGCGGCTGAAGTCGTGGTTGCGGATGCCGCTGACCAGGTTCCCGGTGACGTAACCGCCGGTGACGTACGGCGTCTCGCCGGGGGGGCGCAGCCCGTGCTGGAACAGGTACTCGGCGGCGAGCAGGTCGCTCCACGACTCGCCCATCGACCCGCCCTGGTGCCCGCCGATGCCGCTGTCCGGGCCGGCGATCATCCGGTTGGTGATGGCGTGGGTGTACTCGTGCCCGATCACCGTCATGTCGTAGTCGCCGTCGACGCAGGGCGGGTACGGCCCGCCGGCCTGCGGCTGCCACAGGTACATGTTGGTGGTCGGCGGCAGGCCGTCGCGCGGGGTGCCCTGGTTGGCGTTGTTCCGGTTGCCGCTGAGCGCGCCCTGCTGGGCGCGGCCCTGCTCGGCGTCGCCGCCCCGGCCGGCCGGGGTCAGGTTCACCGCCTGGAGGTTCCAGGTGGCCTCGGTGAAGCCGAGGTGCCAGGCCCAGTCGTGCATCCGGTTGTGCATGGCGAAGAGGTTGGCGATGGCGGCGTCGCCGTCGTTGCGCTGCGCGGAGGTGAACACCTCGGGGTTGCAGCGGGCCTGGTGCCACTGGTCGGTGAACGGGTACTCGTAGCGGCGTTCCGGGCTGGGCGTGGCCGGGACGGCCGGCGTGCCGGCGCCCCAGGACCGCACGGTGTTGGCGGAGTTGCCGCGCGCGGTGCCGGTGGGCGTGCCGGTGGCCGCGTCGACGTCCCACGGCTGCCCGGTGGCCGGGTCACGGAACGCCTCCTGGCAGTCCGGCGCCGGGTCGCCGCACCAGCGCACCCGAGGGTCCTGCCCCGGGCCGAGGTCGCGCGGCGGGGTGGCCGGGAAGACCGCCCAGCTCGGGTTGTCGGAGTCGAAGTCGACGAGGTCCTCCCGGACCAGCACCTGCCCGGTGATTCCGTCGACGTAGGTGGTGAACGCCTCCGGGTGGTCGGCGTCGGCGCCGATCAGGGTCACCTCGTACGCGGCCCGGGGCCCGTCGAGCGGGGTGGGCACGGCGACGGCCCGCACGCTGTGGCTGCGGACCGCGTCGGGGGCCAGGCCGGCATCGGCGAGCGCCGCGGCGTACGCCTGCTCGTCGGTGAGGGTGGCGGGCGCCGGCGCGGCGGTGTCCCGGGAGAGCGAGGAGCTGACCGCGAGGACCTTGCCGGCGGCGACCGCGACGGTGACCAGGCCGTCGTGCCCGGCCGGCAGGGTGCCGAAGCGCTGCCGGAGGGTGACCACCGCGCCGTCGCCGATCGGCCGGACCAGCAGCCGGTCCATCGCCTCGACGGCGGCGGCGTCCAGGCCGAAGAGGTCCTGGTTGCCGGTCAGGTACGCGCGGGCGGCCGCCTCCGGGTCGCCGGGGAGACCGGTGGCGAGCGGGGCGCGGGCGGGGCCGAGCGCGTGCGGGGTGCCCAGCCGGTTCCAGCGGACGTCCGGGTCGGCCTTGCGGGCCAGGCCCCGCTGCCGGGCGTCGGGGGCGGCGGTGCCGGGGCGGTTGTCGACGTCGGCGTGCTCGTGCCCCTCGGCGAACGGGCCGGAGCGCCGCTCGGTGGAGGCGCCGCCGGCGGGGGCGGCGGCGGTGGGGGCGGCGGGGAGCAGCGCGGCCACCACCGCCGCCGCTGCCAGGACGGGGACGAGCCGGTGGCGACGCCGGCTCATCCAGGGTGTCCACTCCGGTTGTGCCACGGGACCTCCTCGTGGGAGCGGGGGATGGCCGGACCTCCGCCGGCCGCGCAGCGCCGTGACGCATGCGCATCTGTGGATATCAGCCCCGGGTCGGCGGGAACAAGGGCCACGCCTACTCAAGGCGCCCCCGGCTACCCCGATCGTGGAGGCGGGAGACGGCCGAGCACCGGGAGCCCCACGGGCTCGCCGGCAGCGCGCTCCCGCCCGCCGCCACGAGAAGATGGCGGTCGCCGCGCTGGCGCCGCCGGTGTGGCGGCGGACGCGACGCCGGCGTTACGGCGCCCAGTCGGGGTCGCGGCCGAAGGCGGCGACGAGGCGGTCCTGCGGGTCGGCCTCCGCCGGCACGTCGACCTCCGACCGGATCAGCCTCTCCCGCTGGTAGTCGCCGATCCGCCGGCCGAACCAGCGGGCGCACTCGGCGACCGCTTCGGCGTCCAGCCGGGGGTCGGCGCCGATCGCCACGGCCAGGTCCCAGGCGTGGACCAGGTGTTCCGCGATGAGCTGGTGCAGGTACTCGTCCGCCGGGGTCTCGCCGGCGGAGAGCGCGACGGTACGTTCCAGCGCCCCGGGGTGGGTGAAGGCCAGCTCCGCCTGCGCCGCCGCCTCCCGGGCCGCCTCGACCGGGTCCGGACCGAGCAGGTCGCCGTCGTAGCGGTCGCCGACCTCCTCGATCGTCCGGCCGGCGAGCAGGGGCACGCTCCACCGGTCCTCGCCGACGACGTGGTTGACCAGCGCCCGGACGTCCCAGTCCGGGCAGGGGGTCGGGTCCGACCACTGCCCGGGGCCGACCAGCTCCACCCGGTCGGTGAACTCGGCCAGGCTGCGGCGGTACGTCTCCAGCGGGTCCATGCCGACGATTGTTCCGGGCGGCCCGGTACACCGAGCCTTTTTGCCGGCTTAGGCCGGAGGTGCCCGCATTGGCCGCCCCCGTCCGGCCTGCCGCCCTGCCGCCCGGCGGGCATCGGTCGAGCTGGTCCGTCCGGATGACCGCCCGCTGGCGGCGAACATCGGTGGAGCCGGTCCGGTGCGCCGCCCTCCGGCGGTCGGGTCAGTCGAGCTGGTCCGGGTCCAGCCCGAGTTCGCGGGCGGTGACCAGGCGGACCCACTCGGCGAACTGGCGGCGGGAGATCACCCGGTCGTGCACCGCGAGCTGCACCGCCAGGCCGTCCATCACGGCGCTGATCCGCCACGCGGCGCCGGCCGGGTCGGCGCACTCGAAGGTGCCGTCGCGGACGCCTTCCGAGATCACCGTCGCGAGGTCCTCCCGCCAGCGCAGGTCGAGCCGGCGGGAGACCTTCTCCAGCTCCGGGGTGCGCAGCGACTCCGCCCAGCCGTCGATCCACATGGCCCACGAGGTCGCCCGGCCGGCCGGCGTGTAGAGCTTCACGATCCGGCGCAGCTTGGTCAGCGGCGGGGCGCTGGACCGCATCACCGCGTCCAGGCGGGCCAGGTCCTGCTCCACCGCGTACGCGAACGCCTGCGCGAGCAGCCGGTCCTTCGTGGCGAAGTGGTAGAAGACCAGCGCCTGACTCACCCCGGCGGCCTGCGCCACGTCGGCCGTGCGGGTGTTGGCCAGACCGCGCTCCACGATCACGTCACAGGCCGTGCGCAGCAGGGCATCCAGGCGGATTTCGGCCGCACGTCTCGTCACGCCGTTACCGTAGCCCATCGGCTTGAACACGAGCAGTCACGGATCACGGTCCGTTCACCCTCCCAAGAGTCGGAATCCGGACAGTTCGACCACGTTGCGACGGTGTCGCGGAGTCGGCCCGCCCGCTCTCTCCGCGCGAGCCCGGGCGGATCGGCCGGGACCGTCTCCAGGAAGCGGGACAGTCTCCTAGGAAACTTAGGGGTGGGTCGGCCCGCCACCCTCGGACGCGCCGAGAACCACCCCCGATTTGGCAACCGCTCGTCGGCTCGGCTAAAGTTCTCACCCGTCACCGGTTAACGCCGGAGACACGCGGACGTAGCGCAGCTGGTAGCGCATCACCTTGCCAAGGTGAGGGTCGCGGGTTCGAATCCCGTCGTCCGCTCGGAGATGCCGCCACGCATGACGGGGGCAACCTCGGTGGGGTGGCCGAGAGGCGAGGCAACGGCCTGCAAAGCCGTGTACGCGGGTTCAAATCCCGTCCCCACCTCGGCAACAGGCGAGGGCGATTGGCGCAGTGGGAGCGCGCTTCCTTGACACGGAAGAGGTCACTGGTTCAAACCCAGTATCGCCCACCAGAATGAAGGCCCGTCACCATCCGGTGGCGGGCCTTCGTCATTCCCGGACGGTCGCTGCGCCGAGCCTTCGTCACGCACCGGCGGCTGCCGCCGTGGGCCGCCATCCTTCCCGCCCGAACGCACCGTCATCGGACCGCGCCCGGAGTCACCGGACCGCGCCCGGATCCCCCACGGCGCGCCCGGAGTCACGGACGACCACGGCCGCCCGCCCGCGGTGTCGTCGCGGACAGGGCGGCCGCACCCCCCGGAGCCGGCCGGACGCGTCCCCCGTTGCGGCGCGTCCGGACGTCGGTCGTCGGATCGCCGGATCGCCGGTATGGCTCAGGACGTGGCGCCCTCGCCGTCGCCTCCCACCACACGGTAGGAAGCACCGCCGGTCGGGCGCGAGGACCGATCCGCACAGCGACGGCGGCGGCGGTGTCGGGCCGCACAGCGACCGCGACCGGCGCCGCCGCTCGGGGGAGCACAGACGGGAAGCCGCCCGCGGTCAGGCGGGCGGCCATTCGGCCGGGTCGTCGACCGGGCCCGCGCCGGCGGTCACGTCGAGGGTCCGCAGGGCGAGCCAGAGCTCGTGCCGGGCGCTCGGCCCGCGCAGCAGGGAACGCCCCAACGCCTGCTCGGCCCGGCCGAGGCGCTTGCGTACGGCGGACACCGAGACGCCGAGCGCGGCGGCGGTGCCGGGCAGGTGCGCCTCGGCGCGCAGCCACGCGCGTACGGTGGCCAGGCCGACCGGCGTCCCGTCGGCCTCCAGGGGTGCGATCTGGCCGCGCGCCCAGAGGCGCAGGGCGGGGGTCGCCAGCAGGCGGTCGAGGCCGACCCACCAGCTGCCGGCTGCCGCCGCTGCCCGCCCGAACGCGCCGTCCGCGCCACCACCGACCACGGGCGGCGCCTCCGGCACGTCCTCCGGGGTCGCGGCGGCACCGAGCAGGTGCAGGGCCAACCACGCGACCGACTGGTCGGAGACCCGGGACAGGTCGAGCCCGAGGCGGTCGCGCAGCAGCGCCAGCCGGGCGGCCAGGGTGTTGCGGTGGATCCGCAGGTGCCGGTGGGCCGCGCCGTCGAAGGCGAGCCAGGAGCCGAGGGTGGCGAGCAGTTCCTGCCCGTCGGGATCGATCCGCCGGGCCGGCCGGTACGACAGGCACGGCGCCAGCAGCGTCCGCGCCCAGCCCTGCCCCGCGGCGCCGAGCAGGGCGCGCAGCTCCGTCGCCCGGTCGAAGCGACAGTGCCCGTCCGGTCCGTTCCGGGCCACCGCCAGGGCGTGGAACGCCTGCTCGTAGCCGGCGGCGGTGCGGCGCAGCGGGACCGGCTCGCTCACCCCGATCCGGGTTCCGGGAACCCGTCCCGTGACGAGCCTGCCCAGCGCGTCCGCCTCGCCGGCATCCTCGGGCCCGGCGAGGTCCGGGGCCGGCACCAGCGCGATGAGGTGCCGGGAGCGGACCGGGCAGGGCACCACCCAGGCCCGCCCGCTCAACGCGCGGGTCACCTGCCCGGCCGCCTCGCCGCGTCGCCGCGGCGCGCACTCGACGACGCACACCCGGACCAGGTCGGGCAGGCGGGGGCGCAGCGCCGCGGCGATGCGCCGGGCCGGTGCCACGTCGCCGACCATCAGCAGGTGCAGCACCGCCTCCCGGCTGCGGACGTCGCCGGCGGCGACCCGCCGCCGGGCCCGCTCGGAGCGCTCCAGCCGCCAGCAGAGACCGAGGACGCGCGCCGCGTCGGCGAGCAGGTCGCCGGGCAGCGGGTCCACCACCGCGAGCCAGGGGGCCGGCTCCGTTCCGCCGCCGGGGTCGCACCCCGCGCCGTCGTCGGGCTCCCCGACGCCGAGACAGACCAGGTGGACGGTGGGCGCGCCCGCGCCGCCCCGCACGGCCGCCGGCGTGCCGCGTTCGTGCAGTTCGGGTACGGCGCGGGCGGCGACGCCCAGCACGTTCCGGTCGAGCGGGTTCCGGCCCGGGCGGACCGTCAGGAGGGAGCCGTCCACGCCGATCAGGGCGGCCGCGGTGGAGCGGCGGGCGAGCGTGTCGAGGACGGCCCGGACCGGATCGGGGCCGGCGGCGAGGCGGGTCATCGCGACGACGGCCTCGGCGCGCTCGGAGTGGACTCGCGACGGCTGTCGCCCGGGCGTTCGCGATTCGTCCCGCTCCGTCCGCACGACACCAGACGGTAGTACCCGGGTGGCGAGGGTCACGAGGAGAGGCGGCGGAGGGGTGACGCCCGGCACCCGGGCGCTGCGATCGGGCCGTGCGGCGGGTGGGACCGGTGACGTCGACGTGCCGGCCACCCTCGCGGGTGCCCGGCACGTGCGTCGCGGTGCGTCCGGCGACCGTCCAGCTCCGTCGGCCGCGCGGGCGGTCGGTCAGAGCGGCGGGGCGATGTCCCGGCGCTCCTCGACCCGCCGGTACTCCACCGGCTCGGTCGTGCTGACCACCTGGCGGCGGCGTCCCCAGATGAGCGTGGTCATGATCAGGCCGAGCACGCCGGCCGCCATCAGGATCCAGCCGACGATGTCGAGGTTGATGCCGCCGAGGCTCGCGTCGAGCGCGAAGGTGAGGATCGCGCCGAGCGCGATCAGGAAGATGCTGGTGCCGATACCCACGACAGCCTCCTTGGTCAGGGGATGTGGTGTGCTGTCGAAGGAGGTCAGTACCCCGTGGCTGACCAGCGCAACCATTGGCCGCGTGGGACCCGCCCGCGGCGACCGGCGGGGCGGCGTGCCGGGCGATCTTGTCGTCGGGTAGAGTTCCTTCCGTCGCCGGGGAACACCGGCGGCACGCGGACGTAGCGCAGCTGGTAGCGCATCACCTTGCCAAGGTGAGGGTCGCGGGTTCGAATCCCGTCGTCCGCTCGCATCCCGCCCCCTGCCGGCCCGGTCTGCCGGGCCCGGGTGGCCTACGGGCGATTGGCGCAGTGGGAGCGCGCTTCCTTGACACGGAAGAGGTCACTGGTTCAAACCCAGTATCGCCCACCGAATGATCCACGAGGCCCGTCACCGTCACCCGGTGGCGGGCCTTCGTGCTCTCCAGGGGTACGCGGGGCTGTGCGCTCCGCCACTGTGGGTCCCCTTCCCGTCGCCCGGCGGATCTTCTGCCCTGGGCAGATCCGCTCACCGTGAACAGGGGGCCGGACGGCCGTCCCGAGCCGGCACAGTGGGGCGCATGAGACTGCTGGTGTTGGGTGGGACGGGTTTCGTGGGCGGCGCGACGGTCGCCGAGGGGGTGCGTCGGGGCTGGTCGGTGACGGTGTTCAACCGAGGCCTGCACGGGTCGACGCCGGAGGGCGTACGCCGGTTGCGGGGTGACCGGACCGCGCCCGGCGGCCTGGCGGCGCTGGCGGACGGCGAGTGGGACCTCGTGGTCGACACCTGGGACGGCGCGCCCCGGGCGGCGCGGGACGCCGCTCGCGCACTGGTCGACCGGGTGGGCAGCTACGTCTACGTCTCCAGCGGCTCGGTCTACGCGCCGCCGGTCGCCGACGGGGTGGGCGAGGAGGCCCCGGTGGTCGACGCCGGGTCGGACGCCGACGACGGCGACTACGCGCACAACAAGGCCGGCGGCGAGCGGGCCGTGCGCGAGGTGTTCGGCGACCGGGCACTGCTCGCCCGGGCGGGGCTGATCCTCGGGCCGGGGGAGGACATCGGCCGGCTGCCCTGGTGGCTGGGGCGGATCGCCCGGGGCGGGGAGGTGCTGGCGCCGGGCCCGGTCGACCTGCCGTTGCAGTACGTCGACGTGCGGGACCTGGCGGGCTGGATGCTGGACCGGGGCGCGGAGGGGCTGGGCGGGGCGTTCAACGTGGTGAGCCGCACGGGGCACGCGACCATGGGTGAGCTGCTCGACGCCTGCGTCGCGGCCACCGGCGCCGACGCCCGGCTGCGGTGGACCGACCCGGAGCCGATCCTGGCCGCCGGGGTGGTGCCGTGGAACGACCTGCCGGCCTGGATCCCGGCCGGGCACGAGTACCGCTGGCTGCAGGAGCGCGGCGTCGAGAAGGCGTACGCGGCCGGGCTGACCTGCCGCCCGGTGGCGGAGACGGTCGCGGACACCTGGGCGTGGCTGCGGGAGGTGGGCACGGTCCCGCCGCGGGCGGGCCGACCGCAGCGCGCCCCGGTCGGCCTGGCCCCGGACCGGGAGGCGGCGCTGCTGTCGGCGACGAGACCGGCCCCGGCCTGATCCCGCCTCGACACCATCGGCGCGGCGGCGGCCGTCCACTGGTTCGACCTTGGGTCAGGCCCGGGCCACCGGCAGATCCAGCACCTCGTCCACGTGCCGGCGCGGGGTCGGCCAGCCCGGTTGGCCGTACCCGATGCGCATCACCATCTGCGGGGTGCCGAACCGCCCCAGCGACAGCCGCAACTGCTCCCGAGCGGTGGGCACCTCGATCGGCTGGGACAGCATCGACACCGCCAGCCCCGCATCCGTCGCGGTCAGCAGCACCCGCTGCAACGCCTGCCCGGCGACGACCTGGTCGACGGCCGTGTTGCCGGGCGAGCCGAGCACCGCGACCAGCGGCTCCGGCTCGAAGTCCCGCCCCGGCGCCCGGTTCAGCACGCCGAAGCCACGGGAGGGCAGCAGATCCTGCGGCTCGCCCTGGGGGCCGCCGGACGTGGCCGGCACCCCGTCGGGGGCGGGGGTGGAGCGCACCCACTCCTGGCGTTCGGCCACGTACGCGGGGTCCCGTTCGAGGACCCGGTGGGCGCTGCGGGCGATCTCGGCGAACGCGTTCACGGCGCTGACCCCGATCAGCAGCTCCAGCCAGCAGTGCTCGGCGCGGGCGGCCTCGGCCAGCCGCCAGCGGGCGTCGGCGGGCACCGGGTCGGGCCAGAACGGCGCGCGGTTGCTGAACCGGCGGGGGATCGCCGCGTGCAGGGCCTGCTCGGCGGGGGTGGGGCGGCGCGGCACGTCCGGGACCAGCCGGGCCACCACGTCCGGCTCGGCCGGGTAGGGGCGCAGCCGTACGGTCGCCGGGGCGCCGGCCGCGGTCAGGGAGAGCCGCAGGTTGAACAGCGCCGCCCCGCAGGCGATCCGGACGCCCCAGCCGTTCGGGTCGGTGGCCGGCAGGCGCCGGGCCGGGTCGACCAGCACCTCGATGCCGCCGTCGCGCAGCCGGAACCGCCACGGCTGGGTGTTGTGCAGCGACGGCGCCCGCACGGCGTCGGTCGCGGCGGCCCGCAGCTGCTCGAGGGTGAAGCCAGTGTCCATGGTCGCGCCCCTTCCGTGGCAGGTAGTGCCGTCCGCGTCTGGTACACCACCACGGTGCGTCAGCGGGGCGGGGCGCGGGCAGGGCCGGACGTCCCGTCCCGCCGGGCCCGACCGGCCCTCGCCGCAGGTCAGCGCGGTTCGGGGACCTTCGACCCGGCGGCGGCGCCCCGGCGGGGTGGGACCTGCTGCCCAGGCCCGCGCGGTGACGCGACCGGCGTCGCTGCCGGCCCGCCACGGGCTGCCGGCACCCGCCTTCCGTCGGCACAGGATCGGGACCTTCGGCCCGTGCGGAATCCGGCGGGCAGGGGGTACAAACGAGGGATGATCCGCGTGTTCCTGCTCGACGACCACGAGGTCGTCCGCCGTGGCCTGGCCGACCTGCTACAGAGCAGCGGTGACATCGAGGTGGTCGGCGAGTCCGGCCTGGCCCAGGAGGCGGCACGCCGCATCCCCGCCCTGCGTCCGGACGTGGCGATCCTCGACGCGCGGCTGCCCGACGGCAACGGCATCGACGTGTGCCGGGACGTCCGGGCCGTGGACTCCTCGATCAAGGGCCTGATCCTCACCTCGTACGAGGACGACGAGGCGCTCTTCGCGGCGATCATGGCCGGCGCGGCCGGCTACGTGCTGAAGCAGATCCGCGGCACCGACCTGGTCGACGCGGTGCGCCGGGTGGCGGCCGGCCAGTCGCTGCTCGACCCGGCGATCACCACCCGGGTGCTGGAGCGCATCCGCAGCGGCGTCGAGCAGCCCCGCGAGCTGAAGTCGCTCACCGAGCAGGAGCGGCGGATCCTGGAGTACGTGGCCGAGGGCCTCACCAACCGGGAGATCGCCGGCAAGATGTTCCTGGCCGAGAAGACGGTGAAGAACTACGTCTCCAGCGTGCTGGCGAAGCTCGGTCTGGAGCGCCGCACCCAGGCGGCCGTCCTCGCCACCCGCCTCCTCGGCAAGAACCACTGACCCGCCCCGCACCCACCCTCCGCGCCCGCTCCCCACTGCGTCGTCGATCTTGCAGTTTCTGCCCTCGAAATGGGGGATTTTGCCCCGTATGTCGGGGCGGGAAGTGCAAGATCGCGGGGACGGAAGGGCGGGGAGTGCGCGGGCGGGGCGGGGAGGGCGCCCGGGGCGGGCGTCAGTCGCGCAGGGGGACGGACCAGCGCAGTTCGGTGCCGCGGGGCTCGGCCCGGCGTACCTCGAAGGTGCCGCCGTGGCGTTCGGCGCGTTCGCGGAGGTTGACCAGCCCGCCGCGGGCGGCGGCCGGGTCGCAGCCCACCCCGTCGTCGGTGACGGTCAGCGCCACCTGGCCGGCGTCGACGCGCACCGACACCGTCACGCGGTCGGCGTGGGCGTGGCGTACGGCGTTGGAGAGCGCCTCCCGCAGCACGGCGGTGAGGTCGGGGCGGACCGCGTCGGGGACGGCGCTGTCGATCGGCCCGGTCAGCTCCAGGCGGGGCCGGTGGCCGAGCGACTCGGCGGCCACCTCGACCGCCTCGCGGATCTCGGTACGCAGCGCCGCGCTCATCGGGGTGCGCAGCTCGAAGATCGTGCGGCGGATGTCCTTGATCGTGGCGTCCAGGTCGTCGACCGCCGCGTTGATCCGCTTGGCGACCTCCGGCTTCGACGTCATCGGCGCGGCGCTCTGCAACTGCAGGCCCGTGGCGAAGAGCCGCTGGATGACCACGTCGTGCAGGTCCCGGGCGATGCGCTCGCGGTCCTCCAGGACCACCAGCAACTCCCGTTCCTCCTGGCCGCGGGCCCGCTCCATGGCCAGCGCGGCCTGCCCCGCGAAGCTGCCCAGCAGGGCCAGGTCGTCGTCGCTGGCGGCGGGCAGCCGGTCGGGGCGGTGCGCGATCACCAGCACGCCGTGCAGGGTGTCGGCGGTGGCCAGCGGGGAGATCACCGCCGGCCCGGTGCTCAGCAGCGCCGGCCAGGGCGCGGCGTGGGCCAGGTCGTCCACCTGGTCGTGCCGGCCCTCGACGACGGCGGCGGCGAAGCTCGTCTCGGCCGCGGGCAGCACCGTGCCGACCAGCGCGGCGGCCTGCTCGTCCGCCCCGTCCACCACCTCGACGGTGAACTCCTCGGCGTCGGGGTCGTAGAGCAGTACCAGCGTGGCCTCCGCCTCGGCGACCTCGCGGGCGCGCCGCGCCACCAGCGCCAACGCGTCGGTGCGGCGCACCTCACCCAGCAGCACGCCGGTGATCTCGGCGGTCGCGGCCAGCCAGCGCTCCCGCCGGTGGGCCAGGGCGTAGAGGCGGGCGTTCTCGATCGCCACGCCGGCCGCCGCGGCGAGCGCGACCACGATCTCCTCGTCGTCCTCGGTGAACTCCGCGCCGCCCTGCTTCTCGGCCAGGTAGAGGTTGCCGAAGACGTGGTCGCGGATGCGCACGGGCACGCCGAGGAAGCTGTGCATCGGCGGGTGGTGCGGCGGGAACCCGTACGACCTCGGGTGCTGGGTGATGTCGGGCATCCGCAGCGGGCGCGGGTCGTCGATGAGCAGGCCGAGCACGCCCCGCCCGTGGGGCAGGTCACCGATCTTGGCGTGCAGCTCCGCGTCGATGCCGTACGTCACGAAGTCGTGCAGCATCCGGTCGTGGCCGAGCACGCCGAGCGCGCCGTAGCGGGCGCCGGCCAGCTCGCAGGCCGCCTCCACGATGCGTTGCAGGGTGCTCCGCAGATCCAGGTCCGTGCCGATGCCGACCACCGCGTCGAGCAGGGCCCGCAGCCGCTCCCGGCTGGTCACCACCTCGCCGACCCGGTCCAGCATCTCCTGGAGCAGCTCGTCGAGCCGGACCCGGGACAGCGGGCTCAACCCCAGCGAGGGGGTCACGTGCGGTTCGTCCCGGGGGTTCGGTGCACTGGCGGCCATCGGGCGATGGTATCTCCCGGTGACCGAGGGCGAAGGGCGCGCTACGCGCCCCCGGAGCGGACCGCCGACGTGTCCACCACCTGCCGCACCTCGAGCCGCGGGGTGTGCGGCGGGCCGGCGTGCGCCGGGTCCGCGATCCCCAGCCGCATCACGAGGTACGGGTAGCCGAGGCCGGCCAGCAGCCCGCGCAGCGTCTGCCGGGTGCCCGCCACCTCCACCACGCCGCTCAGCGGCACCACCGACACCCCGAGCCGGGTGGCCGTGAGCCAGGCGGCCGAGAGCGCCTCGCCGGCGCGCAGCCAGCTGTCCGGCTCGTCCTCGTCGCCGTGGAGGAGCGCGTACACGGCGGCCCGGTCGTGCCCCGGCCCGACCGGCAGGGTGCCGGGGCGGCCGAAGTCGCGGGCCGGCACGGTGGTCTGCGGCGCCTCCTCGGGCAGCACCTCCGGCGGCAGGCCGGTGCCGGAGCCGCTCCGGCTCGTCCAGTACTCCAACTCCTCACGAAGTTGCGGGTCCTCCGACTCGACCGACGCGGCGTGGCTGGCGACGGCGGCCAGCTCCAGGACGTTGTCGCGGTCGAGGAACTGGAGCTGGCAGCCCTCGGCGGCGACCGCCGAGGCGATCTGGCCGAGGGCGGCGGTCGGCACCGGCTCGTCGCTGACCGGGCGCCGGTCGGTGCGCCGGACCTGCATGCACTGCACCAGGCGCATGGCCTCCGGGTCGGCCTGCGCGCGGGCCGACCCGGTCAGGCGGGCCAGCAGGTCCGGGTCGCCGGGGTCGGGCATCCGCTCCACGACGGCCGTCCAGCCCTCCGCGGTCAGCGCCACCCGCGCGTGGTGCAGCGCCGCCCCGCAGCTGTACGCCACCAGCCGGCCCTCCGGGTCCGTGGCGGTCAGCCGGGGATCCCGGACCACGCGCAGCTCCAGCGCGTCCGGCAGCACCCGCCACCGCCACGGCTGGCTGTTGTGCACCGACGGGGCGTGCCCGGCCGTCGCGGCAGCCTCCGCGAGGGCGGTGGTCAGCGGGCGGCCCGTCGCCGGCGTCTCGTGGCTCATCGTCACGACCTTTCCGTTTCTCCCCATCGTGCCCTAGCCCGGCGCTGCCCGGATCAGGTCCCCTCCGCTCACCGCTCGCGCACGACCGCCACCGGGCAGTGGGCGTGCTGGATGAGCTGCTGACTGACCGAGCCGAGCAGCATCCCCCTCAAGCCGCCCCGGCCGCGGGTGCCGACCACCACCAGGGACGCGTTGCGGCTGGCGTCGACCAGCAGGGACGCCGGGCTGCCCTCCGCCACCTGCACGGCGACCTGCACGTCGGGGAAGGTCCGGCTCCAGCGGGCCAGCGGCTCGTCCAATTCGGCCCGGTCGACGGCCGCCGCCTCCCGCGCCTCGGGACCCGACGGCGGGCGCTGGCCGGGCCCCGGATGCCAGGCCCGCAGCACCTGCAGCGGCAGCCCTCGGGCCGCCGCCTGCTCGTACGCGAAGCCGAGCGCCACCAGCGAGCACTCCGAGCCGTCCACGCCGACCACCACCTGCCCCGTCCGCCCGCCCGCGGCGACCTCGCCGCGCACCACCACGACCGGGCAGTGCGCGTGGGCCGTGACCGCGACCGCCGTCGAGCCGACGAGCAGCCCGCCGAAACCGCCGTGCCCCCGGGTGCCCAGCACCAGCAGGCCGGCCCGGGCCGAGCGCTCCTGGAGCACCACCGCGGTCGGCCCGTCGAACACCTCGCCGGTGACGGTCAGCTCCGGGTGCGCGTCCGCCGCCTCCGTCGCCGCCTTGCGTACCAGCTCCTCGACCTGCCGGCGGGCCGCCTCGTCCGGCCAGATGCCCGGGGCGATGCCGGGGCCGACCCAGCCGGCCACGGTGACCCACTCGAAGACGTACGCCAGCCGCACCGGTCGTCCGCTGCGCCCGGCCTCCTCCAGTGCCCACTCCAGCGCGACGGAGGCGTCGGGGGAGCCGTCGTAGCCGACCAGGATCTCGTCGCCGCTCATCGGGTCCACCTTTCGTTCGCGACTGCGGGGCTCGCGAGCTCACTCCTCGCGCTCACGGTGCTGGCCTTTCGTTCGCGACTGCGGGGCTCGCGAGCTCACTCCTCGCGCTCACTGGCCACTCCGCAGACCGGGGTCCGTCTCGCGGACCCAGCGCCACTCCGCGACCCGGGGGTCGTCCTCGCCGTGCCGGCGGGTGTAGTCCCGGCAGGACTGGCGCGCGTCGACCATCTCCTGCCGCAGGTGGGCGGCGCGGGCGGCCAGCCCCGGCACCCGGTCGATCACGTCGATGACCAGGTGGAAGCGGTCCAGGTCGTTGAGCATCACCATGTCGAACGGCGTGGTGGTGGTGCCCTCCTCCTTGTAGCCGCGCACGTGCAGGTTGATGTGGTTGGTCCGGCGGTAGGTGAGCCGGTGGATCAACCACGGGTAGCCGTGGTAGGCGAAGATGACCTGCTTGTCCTGCGTGAAGATCGTGTCGAACTCCTTGTCCGACAGCCCGTGCGGGTGCTCCGTCGGCGGCTGCAGGCGCATCAGGTCGACGACGTTGACCACCCGTACCTTCAGCTCCGGCAGGTGCTTGTGCAGCAGGTCGGCGGCGGCCAGCGTCTCCAGCGTCGGCACGTCGCCGGCGCAGGCGAGCACGACGTCCGGCTCGCTGCCGACGTCCGTGCTGGCCCAGTCCCAGATCCCGAGGCCGCGCCGGCAGTGCTGGACCGCCTCGTCCATCGACAGCCAGTTCGGCGCGGGCTGCTTGCCGGCCACCACCACGTTGATGTAGTGCCGGCTGCGCAGGCAGTGATCCATGGTGGAGAGCAGGGTGTTCGCGTCCGGCGGCAGGTAGACCCGCACCACCTCGGCCTTCTTGTTCATCACGTGGTCGATGAAGCCCGGGTCCTGGTGGGAGAAGCCGTTGTGGTCCTGCCGCCACACGTGGCTCGACAGCAGGTAGTTCAGCGAGGCCACCGGCGCGCGCCACGGGATGCCCCGGGTCACCTTCAGCCACTTGGCGTGCTGGTTGACCATCGAGTCGACGATGTGGATGAACGCCTCGTAGCTGGTGAAGATGCCGTGCCGGCCGGTGAGCAGGTAGCCCTCCAACCAACCCTGGCACAGGTGCTCGGAGAGGACCTCCATCACCCGGCCGTCCGGCGAGAGGTCGTCGTCGCCCGGAACGCTCCCGGCCATCCAGGCCCGGTCGGTGACCTCGAACGCCGCGCCCAGCCGGTTCGAGGCGACCTCGTCGGGGCCGAAGAGGCGGAACGTCTCCGGGTTGGCGGTGATCACGTCGCGTATCCACGGGCCGAGCGCGCCCGTGGATCCGGCCACGGTCTCGCCCGGCCGCTGCACGTCGACGGCGTAGTCGCGGAAGTCCGGCAGCCTCAGGTCGCGCAGCACCAGCCCGCCGTTGGTGACCGGATTGGCGCTCATCCGCCGCTCGCCCGTCGGGGGCAGCGCGGCCAACTCGGCCACCGGCGCGCCGGTCGCGTCGAAGAGCTCCTCCGGGCGGTAGCTGCGCAGCCAGCGCTCCAACTCGGCCAGGTGCTCCGGGTTCCTGCGCACCTCCGACAGGGGCACCTGGTGTGCGCGGTAGGTGCCCTCCACCTGCTTGCCGTCGACGTCCCGCGGCCCGGTCCAGCCCTTCGGCGTACGCAGGACGATCATCGGCCAGCGGGGACGCTCGACGGTGCCGCCGGAGCGGGCCCGCCGCTGGATGCCGGCGATCTCGTCCAGCGCCCGGTCCAGCGTGGCGGCGAGCGTCTGGTGCACGGTTGCCGGGTCGTCGCCGGCCACCACGTACGGCTGGTAGCCGAAGCCGCGCATCATGCCCAGCAGGTCGTCCTCGGGGATCCGGTCCAGCACGGTCGGGCCGGCGATCTTGTAGCCGTTGAGGTGCAGGATGGGCAGCACCGCCCCGTCGCGGGCTGGGTTGAGGAACACGTTGGAGAGCCAGCTGCCCGCCAGCGGGCCGGTCTCCGCCTCCCCGTCCCCGATGACGCAGGCGACCAGCAGGTCGGGGCTGTCGAACGCCGCGCCGTAGGCGTGGCTCAGCGCGTACCCCAGCTCGCCGCCCTCGTGGATCGAACCCGGCACCTCCGCCGCCACGTGGCTCGGGACGCCGCCGGGGAAGGAGAACTGGCGGAACAGCCCGGCCATGCCGGCCTCGTCGCGGCCGATGTGGTGGTACCGCTCGCTCCAGGTGCCCTCCAGCCAGGTGTTCGCGACGATCGCCGGGCCGCCGTGACCGGGACCGGTCACGAACATGGCCCGCAGGTCACGGGCGACGATCACCCGGTTGAGGTGGGCGTAGAGCAGGTTCAGGCCGGGGCTGGTGCCCCAGTGGCCGAGCAGCCGCGGCTTGACGTGCTCGGGCGCCAGCGGCTCGCGGAGCAGCGGATTGTCCAGCAGGTAGATCTGCCCGACGGTCAGGTAGTTCGCCGCCCGCCAGTAGGCGTCCAGCCGGCGCAGCTCGTCTTGCGTCAGGGGGCCGTGCAGGTCGAGAGCGGTGTCCATACTGCATGAGCCTCTCGCGGGTAGGGGAATCCTGCATCCTCGGCGCGCGGATTCGTCGGGACCGATCCCAGCTTCGCCGTTGACGCCGGCGTGGATCAGGGCCGTTGGTCCCGCGCCGGGCGGGCGTTACGCCCCGTCCACCGGCGCCTCCATCAGCCCGCGCACGATGATCACCGGCGCGGGGGAGTGGTAGAGCAGCGCCTGGCTCACCGCGCCGAGCATGCCCCGCCACGGCTCGTCGCCCCGAGCGGCGACCAGCGCCACCTGCGCCGAGCGGGACTGCTCGACCAGGACGGTGCCGGGGTCGCCGCGGATCGTGTGGCACTCCGCCGCCACCGACGGGAACCGGCGTGCGCTGCGCGCCACCAACCCGACGAGCAACTCGGAATCCTCGGTGCCGTCCTCCGGCTCGACGACCCGGACGGCCAGCAGCCGCGACTCCCGCCGGGCCGCGCACTCGAACGCCCACTCCAGCGCGCCCAGGGAACTGGCGGAGCCGTCCACCCCCACCAGCACCGGGCCCTGCGGCGGCGGATCCCGGCGGGCCACCAGCACCGGGCATCCGGCCCGGGCGGCGAGCTGCACCGCCGGCGCGTCGGCCGGCACGCAGTCGCCGCATGTCGCCATACCGGCGTCGCCGATGGCGAGCAGGAACGCCGACTCCGACCGGCGGACCAGGGTGTCGACGACGGCGCCCTCGACGATCTCACTGCTGACCGGCAGCGCCGGCGCGACCTCGGCGGCGACCTCGGCGGCCCGGGAGATCAGCTCGTCGGCCTCGGCGCGCGGCCCGGCGATCGACGGGGCCTTCAGCGCGGCCGTCCAGTTGAACGCGTGCAGCAGGCACAGCGGGTGGCCGTGGGCGGCGGCCTCCTGCGCGGCCAGCCTGACCACCGGCAGGTTGCGCTCCGAGCCGAGCCCGACCAGCACGGCCGCGTCGGTGGCTGCGGCCATCCGGCATCACCTCCGCAGGCGTCACGCCCGGTCCTGTTGTCGAGGCTAGTACCGGCGGTGGGGCCGCGGGGGGTGATCGGCGGTTGCTGTGCGGTCGTGGCGGGGGTGTGGGTTGCTGTGCGGTCGTGGTGGGGTCTGGGTTGCTCTGCGTCGTGGTGGGGGTGTGGGCCCCCGGGGGCCGGGCGGGGGGGGGGGGGCGGGGGGCCGGGGGGGGGGCGGGGGGGGCCCCCCCCCGGGGCG